>NZ_ABXW01000079.1 GCF_000173415.1 Providencia alcalifaciens DSM 30120
CCGCTCAACGGAAACTTTCGTCACTAAGTCATGGCGTGAATTAGGTATTGATGCGAATGAGATGGACGCAGGAACGAGAGCATCAATGGATGGGCAAGTTCCAGCAGAGACCAATTTTCTTGATTGGGTGCAGCGACAACCAGACTGGCGACAACGGCAAGTATTCGGTGAAACACGATTTAGATTAATGAAAGAGGGCGGTATGCATCCTTCTGAATTTTATACAGATAAGGGAGAATTTATTTCGTTAGAACAACTCAAAAAGCTAGACGAAAAAGCATTTAAAGATGCAGGTTATAGCTAATCAATTAACGATTTAACCAAGGTCACTTCGGTGACCTTTTTTATTGTCTAAATTCAGCCAAGGGCTGGTTTACTTTAACGCGCTAGGCGCAATGAATCCCAAGGGGAACAACATGTTATTTATGAATATCGAACGCAAATATTACTCACAGGCTGATGATGGAGCTGGTGGTGGAAGCGGTGGAACTGCACCTGTAATCACACCGGAAATTCAAGCCATTATTGATAAAACAGTCAATGAGCAAGTATCAGGATTAAAAGCTAAACGCGATGAGTTACTCGGCAAACTCAAAGAGCAAGGCGATAACTTAAAACGTTTTGAAGGCATTGATCCTGACACGGTGAAAGGGATGCTTAAACGCTTTGAAAATGATGAAGAAGCCAAGCTCATTGCAGATGGGAAGATTGATGAAGTCATTAATAAACGTACGGAGCGTTTGCGTGGTGATGTTGATAAGCAATTGAAAGAAGCTAATGCCAAAGTCGAAAAGTCTGAGGCGTTTGCAAATAAATTCCGTGCGAGAGTGCTGGGTGATGAAATTCGCTCTGCTGCAGGGAAAGCGGGCGCATTAAGCAGTGCGCAAGAAGACTTAATTTTACGTGCCAAGGGCATTTTTCAAATCAACGACGAGGGTCAGGCTGTCGCTGTTGATGAAGATGGCAATCCAGTCATGGGCAAAGATGGTCGAACGCCATTGTCACCTGTTGAATGGATTGAATCACTTAAAGAAAGCGCGCCTCATTTGTTCCCTGCTGCTTCAGGTACCGATGCTGGAATGCATAAACAAGGTGGCGCACATCTAAAACGCTCACAAATGTCCGCACAGCAAAAAGCTGACTATCAGCGACGTTACGGGCGTGACGCATATTTAAAACTTCCAAAAGAGTAAGGAAATATAATCAATGTCAACTACGACTAATAGCGATTTAGTAATTTACAACGACTTGGCGCAAACCGCGTTCTTAGAGCGTCGCCAAGATAATTTAGCGGTATTCAACCAGGCATCGAATGGTGCCATTGTGCTGGATAACCTGTTTATTGAAGGTGACTTCCGCAAACGAGCCTTTTATCAAATTGGCGGTTCTATTGAACACCGTGATGTTGACTCAGCTGACACGGTTGAAAGCAAAAAAATCGGAGCTGGTGAATCAGTTGATGTAAAAGCACCGTGGAAATACGGTCCATACGCAACAACTGAGGAGGCATTTAAACGCCGAGGTCGTGATGTATCTGAGTTCTCTGAACTTGTGGGGACGGATGCAGCAGATGCTTCGTTAGAGGGTTACATTAAATACTCCTTAGCAGCTTTAGGTGCTGCGATTGGCAATAACAAAGAAATGGTTGTTACTGCTGACATCGCAACTGATGGCAAGAAAACACTCACCAAGGGATTGCGCAAATACGGTGATAAATTTAACCGTGTAAATCTATTTGTCATGCACTCGACCACCTACTTCGATATCGTTGATCAGGCAATTGATAACAAGGTGTATGAAGAAGCTGGCGTAGTTATCTATGGCGGTCAGCCAGGTACGTTAGGTAAACCAGTGCTGGTAACCGATACTGCACCAGTAGATGCTATCTTTGGTCTTGTTCCTGGTGCAGTGACGATTACTGAATCGCAAGAACCAACCTTTCGCTCTTTCGATATCAATGACAAAGAGAACTTGGAAATTGGCTATCGTGGTGAGGGCGTGGTTAACGTTGGCGTGTTGGGATATAGCTGGGATGAAGCGAAAGGCAAGAATCCTGACTTAACTAAGCTTGGTACCGAGGGTAACTGGAAGAAACACTTCAAGAGCGACAAGATGACCGCTGGTGTAATGATTAAGTTGACTGCTGAAGCGGGAAAGTAACTCTGTCAGCGGATAAAACGTCCGTTATCGCTGACAGTACAGATGCAGTCACGGTATCACTCAATTATACCCAAGGTAGTTCTCCCGTTGAGGGAGCTACCGTTAACTGGTCAACAACTGGTGGTAATTTGAGTGTGACATCTTCTAAAACGGGCAAGGCTGGTGGCGCTACAGTGAAATTAACCTCTGATACTGCAGGGCAATTTGTTGTCACGGCAACAGTCGATGGATTAATTCAGTCAACGGATGAAATTACCTTTACGGCTAAACCACCTGAAAGTGGTGAATAATCCAAGATCTAAGGGGGCATTTGCCCCTTTCTTATTTTGAGGGGCTTATGATTGATTCAGACAAAACCTCACCCACCTTTAACAGCTATGCCAGTGTGGTTGATTTAAAGGCGTATGCCTTAGCTAGGCAGTTAACGCTCCCTTATGAGGGATTAGAAGGATTGCTCATTGTAGCCATGGACTATCTCGAATCCCAAAAGTGGTTAGGTAAGCGAGCCGATACTCATCAGTTGCTATCTTTTCCACGTACGGGATTAATTCGTGATGGTATTGCTGTTTCAAGTGAGGTTATCCCTCAGCAAGTAATTCAAGCTCAATGTCGCTTAGCAATTGAATCCCAAGAAAACGACCTACAACCCACTCTAGGCGGGGAAATCATTGCAGAGCGTATTGAGGGGGCAATTGACTTGAAGTATGCAGAAGGTACTAATACAGGGGCTCCTAATTTTGCATGGTTGAAAGGTCTGCTATCCGGCTTGATTGATATCTCTGATGGGTTTGCCATTAATACATTTGCAATGAGGTAGCCATGAATATTTATCAGCGCGGTTACCAAACAGCGTTACGAATGCTGAAAAAGTATGGCGCTTCATATCAAGTGAAACGCGAGGGAAAACATTGGGTTGATGATGAAACTGGCAAAGAGCACCATGAACCGGAAACCCGTTTTACAGCTACCGGCGTTAAGGTGCAGTATAAACCCAGAGATATCGACGGGACGCTCATCCTTTCTACGGATATTAAAATGGTTTTTTCGCCAGATGTCACCATTCAGAAAGGCGATCATGTCTTGGTTGATGACGTTTGGTTGCGTGTGCATGAACCCAATCCCATTAAACCTGCCGAACTTGTTATTTGCTATCAATCACAACTGAGGGCGTGACATGTCACAGGCTTTCATGAAGTCGGTTAACCTTTTTGTTGAACACGCTCAAGCTGATATGGAGGCGGTGGTAAAAAAAACAGGGTTTAAGATTTTGGCTCAACTCGTTCAAATGTCGCCGGTGGGTAATCCAGAATTATGGGAGATTAACCAGACCGCAGTGGGCTATAACCAGGCGGTATTTGAACACAATGAGGAACTCAGGAAAGACCCTAATAATCTCACGCCGAAGAAGCGCCAATTAAAGAAACGTGCTCGTGTTAATGATTCTATGGATATCAAAGCACCCCCCGGTTATACAGGAGGGCGATTCCGTGGTAATTGGCAAGTCACTTTTGATGTGCCAGCAGATGGCGAAACAGGGCGAGTCGATAAATCAGGTAACATGACAAAAGCGGTTGGTAACTATGTGCTTGAGCAGTTTAAGGTGGGGATGAATGCTATTTATTTTACGAATAACGTTCCTTATGCCTACCCATTGGAAATGGGGCACTCTAAGCAAGCACCAAATGGCATGGTAGCGATTACCGCTGAAAATGTTAGCCAGTTCTTTAGAGACGCTATCGCTGAGGTAAAATCATGAAGCAATCTGAAATCAATCAGTCTATTCGTGCGTTGGTGGCTAAAATTGCTAAGCAAGAAGGGCTAAAGGTTGCGTGGTCTAATATTACGTTTGATGATATTAATTCGCCCTATTTACAGATGCACATTATGCCTGCGCAAACCGAAAATATAGGTCTTAGTTTGGATATGCCTATCTTAAAGGGTGTTATTCAAATCAATATCGTCGGTAAGGTGGGTACCGGTGATGAGCAATTGACGCTTATTGCTGACAACATTAAAGATCAGCTAGAAAACGGATTGTCTCTGACGAACACACTTTACTTCAACGGAGAGCCAAGCCAATTCCCCCCTATCACGAACGATGCTAACTACATCATCCCTATACGCACATCTTATCGATGTGATTCTGTTCGATAATCGACCGCCTAAATGGCGGTTTTTTTATGCATAAATAAAGAGGTCCATATGGCTTATAACATTCCTAATGGCTCGCGCGTATATGTTGCGAGTAAATACGGCAATGAAATTGAATTCTCTGCAGCTAGTAATGCCACCGAAGCTGTATTAACAGTAGATGCGTCAAGCAGCATTAAGGCGGGTGATGTTATTCAGGTGGTTTCTGGGTGGAAGCGCATGTCTGGCGTATTCAAAGTAAAAACGGCTGATGATACCAGCGTTACACTGGATAGTGTTGATACATCAGATATTGATCGTTTTCCTATTGGTGGTGGTAAAGGCACATTGAAAACCATCCAAGAATGGGAGGTTATGCCTCAAGTCATGACTTTATCCACAGAAGGCGGTGAACAGCAAACGCAAGAGATTCAATTTTTAGAAGATGAACAAGCTGAAACCGTTGATACTTATAAATCCGGTATCGTGCAGGTTTATACGTTCGCTCACGATGCAACACTACCCATCCGACCACTACTAATGAAATTGGATGACAATAAGCAATTAACAGCTATCCGTTTTCATAATAAACGCGCAAGCGAAGATCGTTATTACTCAGCAAGTGTGTCATTTCAGCGCGTACCGAATACCGCTATTAACGAGGTTGAAAATGTTTCAGCTCGTTTCTCACTGAAATCTGATATGCAGATTTACACCACTGCATAAATACAACCCTCTACTGGATTAAATAATAAGGTCAATGAATGGCAAAGTTTACGCTACAACCAAATCCGAAGTTTAAAGCTGATGTGAAAATTCCTATTGCCGGCAAGGAAAAGCCTGAAGTGGTGACATTCACGTTTAATCATATGTCTATGAGTAAGCTGGAAGAGTTACGTGATAACTCGATTGATGATTTTCTCAAGGTGATTATTGCGGATTGGGCAATTGAAGAACCTTATAGCGAAGAAAATCTGAAATTGTTGTTTGATAACTACCCGTCATCAGCTGGGGCAATTACCTCAACGTATTACAGCGAATTGCTAGGTAATCGCGAAAAAAACTAATTGCGGTCGCAGAGGCAATGTATGGAGGAATGACAAAGCAAGAGGCTGCAAGTTTTGAGCGAGCTTTTGGATTTCCTCCTGATATTGATGATATTGAAGTCTTCCCTGATGTTTGGGATTCCTTTCAGGTATTTTCGGCAATGGGAACTCAGTGGCGAGTGAGCATGAATGGAGCTACTGGGCTGGATTATCAATCGCTAAATGAAGTTATGAAATTGCTCAACATTGAAGATAAAGCGACCGTATTTGATGATCTACGGGTTATGGAATCAAAAGCGCTGGAGCTGATGAATAAAAGATAGGGCAGGGATGCTCTAGAATCAATGCGAGCCAGGTAGGCGTTATTGTATATGTATACAGTGACTTGGTGAGTTGCTTGAGGTTAAATCTTGATGGTGTATTTTTTAGAATAGGCACTTAGAGAGATATAACAATCTAAAGTTATATATTTTTATAGAATAAATGAGATGTAGGACAGGTTACGTAGATGAAATATTAATTTGTTATTGAATAAAAATTTTTTACTTGTTAATTTCTTTACAAATGTTTTCATTTGAGAAATTAATTATGTTTATACAGGATGTTCCTAGAGATAAAAAATTTTGGGTGGTACGCTCTGGTGATGGCGGAATTTATTATGACCACTTTCTACAAAATTCAATTGTGGCAATCGGACATATTGATGAGTTAGATTATGGTGAAATAGCACTAAAAGATGAAAAACTTGTAGATGAGTTAGTGATTAGATATAAACAATCATTGTTAATGAAAAAAGAGCCTTTAGCATCTGTTACAAATAGAACTGGTCAAGTATTAAGGTTTATAAAAGATATTTCGATTGGTGATTATGTAATGACTATGGACTCAAAACGTATAGCAGTTGGAGTGATAACGTCAGATCCATATAAAAACATTAACAAAGTTACTATTCGAGATAATAATGATGATTCAATAAGTTCAACGGTATTGGAGTTTACCCTACGAAGAAATGTGTCTTGGGGGAAAACACAATATAGAGATAAATTGCCACTTGCAATAAATAATAGCTTTAGAGCTAATCAGTCTGTGTTTTCAGCAAGCGATCACTGGAAAGAGTTAAATCATTGGATGTCAGTTGCATTCATTTCTGATGGAGATGCGTATATTTCATCACGAATAGAGCAGAGGGATGGAATAAGTAATTTAGATGTAACGCAGTATTCTACTATCATTAACAAAATAGAGGCAGCTGCAGATCTTCTTGCTAGTGATTCTGTTGATGTCAATACAGAAGATGAGTTAATTGGTTTACTGGAAGCAAAATACAAAGAGTTGAGGAAGCGAAGGTCATTCACTGTAACAACTCAGCAAGTCTTTTTATCACCGGGTGATTTATGGGCTAAAACCTCTGGTGGAAGGAATAAAAGTTTACTGGTTGTTGCTATGTTCCTGATGCTTTTTGATATAACCCCGACATATTCGAATAAAGATGATTCTGATTTCGTCAGTGAACATAGAGACAAAATGTTAGTCATGCTAGATGAGATAAAAAAGGAAGAGAGCTTTTCTGATGTTCAAAAAGGGCTAGATTTACGAGTCCCAAGTCAGAAGATGCAAGATAACTCACCTTTAAATGAAAACCCTCAAGACAAACTTAGTGGCTATCAGTTAGATGATTTTGAAGGAATTTAAGAGGTGATTATGAGTTGTCAAAATGGTAAAAATTTTTTTAGGCGACTCTGGGATAATCATGGTCAAATTAATAATGTTTTCACTGGCTTGCATTATTTATTTTTATCAATAGCTATATTAGTAGGCGGGGTATGGGTTTTATATTCCTTCAGCGCTCTTCATAGTGCATCAAACGCAGAGGCTCAACTTGAGAAAACAAAAGAAGAACTGAAGCAAATACAGCAGCAAATAAAAGATAACAACTCAAGTAGTATATCTATAGAAACAACCCCATTGAAATCAAATATGGGGATAATCATAAATGTAACAGTAAAAAATAATGGCAAAAGTCCAGTCTCTTTTGATACTTCTAAGACCACAGTGTCAGTTTATAAGGTTGAGATAGATGGAGAGAACATAAAACAAACGGCGAAGTTTGAACCAAGGGTATATACAACTATTGATAAATCTTTCAAGAGTAATGAGACAAAAATACTACCGAAAGTCCATGTGTTGATTGGTGCTGAAAAAACATTAAGTTACGTAGTTGGGATTGATTCCCCCGGGCTTTATTACATAACATTTAGATCGGTAGCGGATAAAAATTTTGACAAAACTGGGATTGATACCGAAAAAAGTCTTGAATGGTTTGCATCAACCTATGTAGAAATAGAATAAAAGATAATCCACCAACCCACTCCGGTGGGTTTTTTATTGCCTGAAATATAACTAATAAAAATATACCTGCATATTTTCGTTTGATGAGCATCACATGCTGTTATTCTAAATGTGTACAGATGGAACATTAGAGGAGTACAAAGTGAAAAATAATTTTTCGTGGATTTTGACTAAAGTGAAAAAAAATATTTTAAATTATACTTTATTAGCCATTTTATCCATTATCATTGGCGTACTTCCTAATTATACCTTAATAGATTTTGAGAGCGGCCTTGGTAAGGTTATATTATTTGGTGCAACTGTTTTATTTTATTTTCTCTCAAAGGTTTCGATAATACAGGCCAAAAAGAAAGGTGATGGATGGTTGTTTATGGTGATCGGTAGTGAGATGTTAACACTGATGGGCTTGTCTACAATGTTTAAACTACCAGAGTACACTGGAAACAATATCGTTTATAATATTTTAATATCATTAATAATATTTATCTTGTTATTATCTTGGTACTATGCACTGGATAGTAAAACTAAGGAAACTAATAGGGATAACATTGCGGGAACAGAACCAAATAAAACTGATTCGCAAATATTTAGCGGCGATGACTTTAATAAAAAATCACAAATAATAGAGTTAGATGATAATGTAAGTCATATGAAATCAACTCTCGCTAGTATTAAATCAGATATGGAAGCTAGCAAAAGTGATATAAGCACCTTAAAATCTGACATTGAGGTCATTAAGTCTAATTATGCCACTCAGCAAGATATTGAAATAATCAAAACTGAAGTTCAGAAGGCAATATCAACGCAAACAAAATGGCTCATGCCTACAATAATTGTTGCCCTATGTGTAGGAATTGCCATTGCTAAATGACTATTTTAATTTGCTCCCAATTGCGACGCTAAGAAACTAGACTGAAAAAACTGAGGCGAGTATGGGATGGTGAGAAAATCAATAATTGCAATTATTTTATCTTGTGCGGTGTTTAGCTCTTATGCTGGCACAACTTATACACAAGAAGAAATAAGAGAGCTTGTAGAGCCTGGAAACCCACCAAAAGAGAAGCCTGCGGATGTCATTAGCTCCAAGCAATCACCATTTTCAAAATGCAAGCCAGCCGCAGAGAAAGTATACAATAAAGAGCGTGTTGCAAAGGTTATAGAGGACAGCGAAGATACATACATCATAAAAGTGTGGGCGTTTGATGGTTCAGTCACTTTTAAGTGCGCAAATGGTTACAGGGTGTTATTAGGAGCGGCATATGAGTAATGAAAAGAATATTTATGCCTGTAGGTCAGTACGCCATCCTTGGTGTGGTGATGGTTGACAAAAACTTACATATCTGATATAAGTAATGTAAGGTTATTTAGGCTTGGCTTGATGACTGGTTCGATTCCAGTGGTAAGTTTAGCTGTATTTGCATGTCTCCTATCTCTTAGTTTTATTTTTAAATGTGCAGAAAAAGCAGTAAATGATAGTGAAGTAATTTGTAATAACTCAGGAGACAATGGAATGAAAAGAAACTCATCAACGAAAGTAGTAGCGTCATATTTATCTGTAGCATCATCAGTAACAGCAGGCATGGCAGTAAATATTTTACCTCTTGGTGGCATTGAGCAATCCTAAATAACTTTCAAATTAACACTTCTTGATAATAACCTTGAAATCGAGGTTATTTATTTTAGGACATCCTTGTCCTGTAATTTAGGCTGGCAGTCTTTCTAAACTATCGCCTTTTATTTCATGAATTACCCAATCAAGATGAAATATAATATCTATCATGTGCTCAGTCATTGAGCCTGTGTGTTGATATCCAAGCTGCTTGAGTGAATCTTTTAACCCATTATTCCAGTATTCTTTCATGGCTCGAATATGGATTACTGAACCTTCTAGCGTATGAATGGTTTTATGCTTATTGAACTTTGGAGCAGGTAGCGACTCTTGCTTGGGAATGTATTCACCCTCAAGCGCATCAAGATAAGAAATTGCTTGCGGTATCTGCTCGGGTAGTAACTCGTTGATATGCTCAACGCCGAACTCTTTGTGAACATACTTCCAGATATCAGGGTAAATATTACCGACACCAGTAGCAATTAAACGCTCGGCTGTCTGGCGTAGCGGAGTGAGTTCTTTTGCTGTTGATTGACGAATGCTTATTTTTTGTTGAGCATCTTCTTTCTTAGCAAAATAGAAATCTTCTAGCGCCTCGAATACATCCCATGCGTTATCGGTGTCTAACATTTTAGCATGACGAGCAGCTCCGCGTTCTGTCCAAAGTATAATGCTTTTTGCATGCTTACTAATGATTTCTGAACCTTTGTAAACTAACTTACATTTAGTAAGCCAGTTCTTGAATTCATTTAAAATAGAGCCTGTTAGCTTATAAAAATGTTTTCCTTCAATGAATCTATTTTTATTTCTATAGTGGTTAACTTGAATATTAATCACCTCTGTTCCGTATACGTCGGCTAGCATATCAGTGGTGATCACGGGAGCGCCTGAGTGAGCAATCAACGGCATAGATTTTACTGAATTGCTGGTCTCATTAATATTTGATACATTATTCATGTCGGTTTCTCCTAAGACTCTGACAAAATAGAAGCCCTGACTATCGCAAGTAGTTGGGGCTTCGCTGTTCTAGTTAGCACTTTTCTCTCTTTCTTTCACATACCAAGCTACTGCTTGATTAAGTATTGAATTCTGTGAGATTCCATCTTTTTCTGAATACTCTACTACCTTACTTTTTAGCGTTTCGGTTAGTCTAAGCTGAAGTTTGCTTGTTTTCTTATGGCAGTTCATAGTATATCCTTCGTTGTGAGTTAAAGTGATATCACAAAGGTATCAACGTAATGCTATATTGTCAAAGTTTATTTGGATATATTGTGATATCAATGTGGTGTTATGAGAAAAGTAAAATGTCACGAATAAGAGATATCATCCCATACAGCTTACGGATGCCTGATAGCCTAAAAGAAAAGCTGGCAGAAAGAGCCAAGAAAAACGGCAGGTCACTTAATTCCGAAATGGTCATGATTTTACAGGCGGCAGTGGACGAAGAAAGAAAACCGAAGAACATAGATGAGCTAGCCAACTTAGAATCAGATAAGTTCAAAGAGCTATTCATGGAAACCGTCAAGAAGATGTATGAGGGTAAATCATGAGGCTTGATGAGAGGGAGGATATAATAAAAAAAATAGTGCGCACATTCTCGCTGATTAAGTGTGATATAGGCGCCATGCAGTCAATTAATATTCACAGTCTTAACATACATGCAGAAGATTTTTTTTGTGATGTATTTAATTTTTTAAATGACAAGCTAGATCTAAAAAATGCAAACTCAGCATCATTGAATGAGAAATTTATTGATTTAGTTGATCATAACGCAAAGTTAGTTATTCAAGTTACAACAACAAAATTAAAATCAAAAATTGATAATAGCCTTAAAATCCTAAACGATGAAAGGTATAAAGGGTATCGGGTTGAGATTTTTTATATATTAGATAAGCCAAAACACCTTCAAAAGGACACTTTAAAATCATATAGTGAACTATATGGCATAGAGAATATAACAGAACACTTAAAGGATTTTGATGATTTATTGAACGATATAAAAAACCTTAGCGGTGAAAGATTATTAAAAATCTATCAGTCTTACTTTAGAGATGCAAATGAGAGATATACAGACGAGATCACCTTACAAACAGTTTTTGACCTTCTTATTAAAGGATGTGAGGAAAAAACGCACGATTACAGTGTGGATTTTAGAAACACTGAGTTATCTGAGAAAATAAAAATAAACCAGTTAAATGGCAAGGTGTCGTCATTATTGATGTTAGGCAGTGAATATTCATTGCCAATATACAACATCATTAATTCTGATGATCTTACACAGCTTAGCATGTTGATAGTCAATGAATTTTATTATGAAGTTTTAGTAGATAATTTACGTCATTCTGATGTGCCAATGAAAAATATAATAAATAAAAACATTAGTGAGCTACATGATATGGCATCACTTGTATATGACATAAACTTCTCCAAGGTTTTAGGTGACTTAAGTGAGAGGATAAAGAAAAAGACTTACAATGCATCTTTTCAAGAAACATCAGTCTCTTGGGTGATTATCGCTTACTTTTTTGAAGAGTGTTTCGTGGGGATAAAATATGATTCTTCCTACAAAATTAATTAGCCCAATAGATTCATTATATTGCATATCTGCATATGTAGTTGAAATACTAATAAATAAGAAAAATATGGCATTTGATGATTTGCTCGATAGTCTGAATGCAGCTTACCCCATTCCGATAAGTATTGAGAAATTACAGTTTTGTCTAGACTTTTTATTTATTATCGGAAAACTGGATTTTGAAAATGAAACTCTTAAAATTATACTCGAGTAATCCTAAATTTAAGACCATCAAATTCAATGATGGCCTTAACATTGTCGCTGGATTGCAAAAAAGCAAGGAAAATGAACATACATATAATGGTATTGGCAAGAGTAGTAGCTTGCAATTAGTCCACCTTATGCTTGGTAGTAGTTTCAAAACAAAAATAGAAAGTGATAAAAAATTCAAAGCATTTTTATCTGGTTATGGCGACTTTTTCTTGGATTTTTCCTGTGGTTCGTCTGAATACACAATTAGAGTAAATTTCAGTAATGGTGACTATTACCTTAATGATGAAAAAATAGGCAAAGATAGAACTTTTTGCAAATATTTAACGAAACTTATTCTACCAAAGGATAATAAGTGGATTTCATTCAGACAAGTTTTTAATTGTTTTACTCGTAGGTACCTGACAGGTAGAAGCTATTATGTGGATGCACTAATGCAGCAAGCTCAACCTATAGATAACTTTCATCAGAGAATAGTTAATTTATCGCTTCTTGGATTAGATTTAACATTGCCAAACTCATACAGAGAAACATTAATAAAAATTGAAAATATTGATAAGGCAAAAAAATCGTTACTTGAAGTAAATACTGTAAGTGATGAATCTGACTTGCTGGACTTAAAGGATAAATTGAGCAATTTATTGTTTGATAAAGAAAATTTTATAATAGCAAAAAATTATGATGAGCTTAAAAATGAAGCAGATGTTCTTACTGATGAAATAAATGAACTAAGAAACTCTATTTTTTCAAATAGTAGGTCGGCTAGAAGAAAAAAGAAAATACTAGATAACTCAATTCTGCCTTCTAACATTGACCTCAGCAAAATAGAGGTTATTTTTGACGAGGCTAAGTTTCATTTTTCTGAGATGGTGCAGAGGCGACTAGAAGAAGCTGAAAACTTTCACTTAAGAATTTACGATGCAAGAAAAAAAAGACTAGAAATTGATGTTAATTCTCTAGAAAAAGAGAATTTAGAACTAACTGAAAAGCTTGGGGAAATAGAGTCTCACAGAGACTTGCTGCTAAAAGAGTTAGACTCAAAAGGAGCTCTTGAGGAGTATAATTCAATAGTTGAGCATATTAGAGGACTGGAGTCGCAAATTGCTGAGCTTTCTAGCAATCAATCTGCCTTAACTAAACTAACTAAAGATCAAGCGCGTTTGGAAAAAAAGAAAGCTGATATTGACTTTAAGGCCATAGAGTATATTGAGAAAGAAAAAGGCCGCATAGAAGAAATAGAAAAAAAATTCAGGTCAATAGTTAAGACGATCTATAAAAATTTAGGTGGTTCACTTAAAATTACGAAAAATGAAGGTAAAGCAAAGTATCTATATGATATAAATGTACATATCCCTAAAGATGGTTCGCAGGGAATAAATGAGGTTAAGATATTCTGTTATGATATGTTGCTTTTTATTTTAAACCCTAACTTATTAGGATTCATGGCCCATGATAGTTACTTGTTTAGCGGGATAGACCAAAGACAGACAAGAACCATGTTTAAAATAATATTGGATAAGTGTAACAACTCTGGCTTACAGTATTTTGTAAATATAAATAAAAA
This sequence comes from Providencia alcalifaciens DSM 30120, assembly GCF_000173415.1. Taxonomy (GTDB): domain Bacteria; phylum Pseudomonadota; class Gammaproteobacteria; order Enterobacterales; family Enterobacteriaceae; genus Providencia; species Providencia alcalifaciens. Next base: position 13,644 of record NZ_ABXW01000079.1, read on the forward strand.
TATCTATGATGACCTTGTCTTACCTTTTTCTGATGACATTCTTACAGACGAAGAGCGTCAGCAGATAATTGATGGCACGGTATTGAAGTTATTTGATGATAATAAAGATAGCACCCTGTTTGGGGAGTATTTTGATTGACTTAAAAAAAACCTGCCTCGGCAGGTTTTTTTACACCTAATGTTTGCTAGGAATTGCACCACATGCACGCTAATATTCAATCATTGATAATGAAAAGGTATTGATGATGAAAAGAATATTATTAAGCTTACTGCTTTGTTCTGTTGGGTTTGGGGTTGTGGCCAGTCAGTTAGAGATAGAAAAAGAATTGATATGCAAAGGAAGTCCTGCAAAAGACCAGTGTGTAAAATCGTTGTCTTCGATGCTTAGTGAAGCAGCGAAGGCAGGAGTCGTGAAAGGTGCTTGTGATATTTCAATAATCTATGAAGATACGCTCAGTGACGAAGAAAAAGAAAACTGCGAAAGAGCAAGAGAGAGAGTTGAAGAACTAACGAGTAAGTAAATTAGAATATTCTACATGACCACCCACGGGTGGTTTTTTTCGTCTGGAGAAAAGTAAATGACAGATATTGCAACGATTTCGCTCAAGGCTGATACCTCAGATTTAGAGAGAGGTACGCAAAAGCTAAAAGAATTTGGTAGTGCTGCCGAAAAAGTTAATAGTTCGACAGAAGATCTGAATGAGCAATTTAAGCGAGGAGTTGATACACAGAAAAAAGCCACTCAAGCAGCAGAGAAACAGCGCAAAGAGCTTCATGAGTTATTGAATCAACTCAACCCAACTAATAAGGCGTTTGAAAAGCTAGACGATTGGCAGACAAAGTTATCAGTGGCAAGCAAGAAAGGAATGTTGCCAACAGACCAGTTCCATGATTACAACAATATTCTGGAACAGACGAGAGACAAATTACAGAAAATGCACATGTCCTTAACTGTTGAAGGACAGGCACTACTGGCGCAAGAAGCTGCGACAAATAGAGCTAAACAGGCAGCTGATGAGTTCCTTAATTCACTAAAAAGCCAGACTGACACTCTTGGAAAGACAAGAACTGAAATTCTTGAACTAAAAGCTGCACAAATGGGGGTTACACAACAAGCTGCACCTATGATTGCCAAGCTGAAAGATCAAGAAAAAGCGTTCTTGAATGGCTCAATAACAATCGGTCAATACAAGCAAGCCATGCGACAACTACCAATGCAGATGACAGATGTAGTGACTTCACTAGCATCTGGAATGCCAGTATGGCTTGTAATGATCCAACAAGGTGGTCAGATTAAAGACTCATTTGGTGGGATTGGAAACTCGCTAAAAGCGATGGCATCACTAATTACCCCTACAAAAATTGCAATGGTAGGTCTTGCTGGTGCTGCCTCTGCTGTAGCTATTGCTGCTTATAAAGGGTCTATGGAATTTGGCGAGTATAACCGCCAACTCATTCTAACAGGCGGTTACGCTGGCAAGACGGCATCGCAATTAGATATGTTGTCACGGCAGTTGTCTGGCAATGGCATAACTCAGTATAGAATGGCTGATGCATTATCTAAAGTAGTTGGTTCAGGGTTGTTCACTGGAAATGCAGTTGAGATGATAGCAAATACGGCAGCGAAGATGGAGGAAGCTACTGGACAATCGATAGATGAAACAATTAAACAATTTAGTAGATTAAAGAATGAACCTGTTTCAGCCATTTTAGAACTCAATAAAACAATGCATTTCTTGAAGTCTTCTGAACTAGAAAGAATCATGCGGTTAGAAGAGATGGGGCATAAGGATCAAGCCGCAGCTGAAAGCATGGCCTTGCTATCTAAGGCTTCATTAGATATGGCGAATAAAGTAAAGGCCAACTTAGGTACATTAGAGAGTGCGTGGAAAGCAGTAAGCGATGCTGCAAAAGATGCTTGGGATCAAATGCTGAGTGTTGGCAGGGAAGTTCCGCTGCATGAAAGATTAAATCAGAAAACTAAGCAATTGGAAATTGCAGTAAAGGAGTTAGAACAAGCCGAAAAATCAATTGTTCCAGATACGTCAGGATATGGGTATGGGCGGCAATCAGAATCTTTCATGAACCAAAATGCAACTAGGAACCTAGAAGCAAGACGGACGCTTGTACAGAATCTCAGAAAAGATGTGTCAGATTTACAAAAACAAGTTGAAACTGAGGATTCGGCTGCAGCTCAAGCAGATAAGGCTCAAAAAAGGGAAGAGAAAAGAATAGCATCGCTTGAGTATAGGAAAAAATCAGTTAATGAATGGGTAACAAATGAGAAGAAGAGATCTTTAGAATTAGCGGATCTATGGAGGAAAGTAGCTGATGCTCCTGATTTATGGTCAAGAGAAGATAGAGAAGCAGCTGTAAAAAATATCAACAAAAAATATAAGCCAGAAGCAACTAAGAAAGGTAAAGAATACCGTCCAGACTACGGCACTCGGGCTGATGAATCAGCTAATGAAGCGCTAGTTTCTCTCCAGTCTCAACTGAAAGTATTGAAGGAGCATAAAACTGTTGCTGATGTGATTAGCGCTGAGCGTAAAAAGCTTTGGGATATGGAAGCTAAAATATCAGTAATAGAAGAAGCAAGGTCAACGCGCAAACTCACCAAAGACGAGCAGGCACTATTAGCGAAGAAAGAAAGTGTTCTTGAATCGCAAAAGGCATTAGCTGTTGCTGGGGATGCTGTAGAGCTTCAGAAGCAACATAACCGAGAGTTAGATAGGCAGCTCAAACGAGTAGAAGAAATCAATGCTAGAAGTCGTGCGTTGGATATGGGAGCAGGTAAGTCTGACCGCATGTACCAGCGTGACATTGCACTTGAGCAGGCTAAGTCACCAGCAGAGAGAAAAGCACTAGAGGATTATTACAGCAAAGAGGATTCTTTACGCGCTAATTGGGAAGCTGGTGTTAAAAAGGGCTTTGCCGAGTTCCAAGACCAAGCGACGAATGTTTACGGCAACGTAGCTCAAATCAGTCAGTCGTTTTTCCAAGGTATGAGTAATAGTGTTGCAGATTTTGTGATAACTGGCAAAGCG
>NZ_ABXW01000078.1 GCF_000173415.1 Providencia alcalifaciens DSM 30120
ATAGCAAGCCCCGTGATGAAAATCACGGGGTTTTTGTTTTTCAGTAACATGCTATTTCAAAGATCACTTCCTGTACCTGTACCTATTTCTTACCTGCTGCGTCAGATTTTAAATCTTATGAATACTATTTAAAGTTTTGGTAGAGCGTATAACCTGCAACAGCCCCAGCGATATCATAAGCAAAATCATGCAAACTCCAGCCAGTACCCGATGGGCGGCTATCATAGAATTCTTTTGCTGCCCCTAGAGAAATAGAGAATACCATGCCGAATTGGGCTGCTTGTCTATGTTGCATGTTTTGTCTATCGGCATAAGCGTTTCCTGCAGCTGCCATCGCAGCTGAAAAGGCGAAATGTTGTGCTTTATCCTTACCTTTCCAGTTATCATTTGACCAATGAAACCCTGAGCAGCCAGTGATGATTATTAATGAAAAAATTAAAGCTAATGGTTTATATGTGATAGATGACATATCTTGAGCCTCTACAACAACTCGTGAGTTAGAGTTCAATAGATAATAAAAAGCGCCACATGATCGGCGCTTTAAAGAGATAATAATTAAAGTATTCGACTAATTAGGCGGTCGACGCGGATCCGTCGTAATCGGCGGATCAGCTTTTTCACTTTAACCGGGTAAGTTTGAATGCTGTCCAATTCACGGTAGTGATGAACAACTTTAGTATGAGTGCGAATACAATCTAACTCATGTTGGCGTTGTTCTTGGAGTTGCTGTTTCGGATCGTGGATCAAAACAGCATTTTCCAGATCTAATCCCCAAGCTCGTGGATTCAAGTTATTACCTGTAATCAATTGCCACTGATTATCAACCCACATTCCTTTGAGATGGTAGGTATTATCACCATCTTTCCATAAACGAACAGTCAGTTGCCCACTGTCAATGAAGCGTTGTAAGCGGCTGACAAAACGGCGCAAGTTTATTTCATAGAGATAAGGTAATGCACCAATAATCTTAAATGGTTCTTCTGGCGGGATATAAAAATCGTTAGCCGTTTTATCACCAATAATAATTTCAACTTTTTTTCCATCACGCAGTAATTTACTGATAATCCTGACCAAAACGGCAGGTAAATTAAAGTATGGTGTACAGATGGTCAGCTTTTCAGAGGTTGAGCTCATTAAATGTGTGATCGTACGGTTTAACTCATTCTTTTTACCTAGACCAACAAAGGGGATAACAGCGAGCTCATCATTACTAGCATTTCCTACGAATTGGTAGTTTACCCCACGTAATGATAAACGAAATTGTTTGATTAACCCTTTGAATTCCGCAGTTTTTGGTCGATTAGGCGTATTGAGTAGATGAATAGCATCTGATGATAGAAGAGAGTCATCAATGAATTTCTTCATCGTCGCGGTGAGATGGCTATTTTTGATCAGGTGATATCTATCATAGCGATATTTTTCATGACGATGTAAATACACATCGTTGATACTTGCACCGCTATATAGCAATGTATCATCAAATAAGAAGCCTTTTAAATGTAGTACGCCCAATGCCTCCCGTGTATTAACAGGAATTCCAAAAACAGGAATCTCAATATGAGGGTATTGTTGAGAGACTTCATAATACCAATCGGCATTAGTGAGATTAGCTGCTGCACCAATACGCCCTCGTTGAGCTCGGTGCCAATCAACTAAAATTTTAATATCTAGATTAGGATTTGCTTGCTTAGCAGCATACAAAGCATGAAGAATGTCTTTACCCGCATCGTCTTTTTCTAAATACAGCGCCGTAATGTAGACTGTATTTTTAGCTTGCGAGATTTGTTCAAGCAGAGCACCACGAAAATCTTCCGTCTTATAGAGCGTTTTAACATCATCAACTGACTGAGACAATTTAGGCATATTTGCCAAGTGTTGTTGATGTTTTGCTTGTTTTAATTTTGACAACATCACAGTGTGAATTTTCTCTTGTTAGTCTAATAGCAAATCGCTTTATACAAATATTTAAGCGAATGATCTGTCGATGATATCATATTTACATCGTTCATTAGGAATAAATTGGTAATTGGTTTGCTTACCATGCAGATTACAGTGTATTCCTAAATTTTATTATAGATGCAGGGTCAGATTCACGACACCATCCTCAAATTGAACATCAATTTGAAACCCTAGTTTTTTTGCCAAGCTGATCATATTGCGATTTTCTGGCATGGTGATTGCGGTCAATTTTTTAATACCATGTGCGCGGGTGTAATTCAGAAGCTTTTGCATCAATTGATAGCCTAGAGTTTGCCCTTTCATATCTGAACGAACTAACACTGCAAATTCTGCTTCTTGATTGTCAGGATCCGCCATCGCACGGGTAACGCCAATAATTTCAGGTTGTGTCTTGCTATTTTTAACGGCGACAAATGCCATTTCTCGGTCATAGTCTATTTGAGTCATATTGGCGAGATCATCATGAGTAAACTCACTAATTTCACTAAAATAGCGGTAATACAGATCTTCTTTGGTGACTTGTTCAATAAAGGATTTCAGTAAAGGCTCATCTTCCGGAAGAATCGGTCTTAGCAAGCAAGTCAGATCATCTTTTAGGTGGATTGTCTCTTCTAATTCATTTGGATATGGGCGAATGGCAAGTCGAGTATTTGGGCTATCAGTTGTAGAGCTTAATGTCATTGAAACATCAAGCAATGTGAATTCATCGCCTGCGGCTAGCAGCGGGTGTATATCCAATCGGCTGATATTAGGGCAATCAATAATTAAATTAGAGACCCGAACCAGTAAGCTAGCTAGCCCTGGAATATCTAATGGTTCTAAAGCACTACGGGCTTTAATTTTATGTCCTTTAATGGCATTGATGACCAAATAACGCGCCAGAGCTAAATTCAGTGGAGGAAGCGCGACGGCTGCTTGGCTCTCTTGCTGCCATTCAATACCACCTTCACCAAGCATGATTAGTAGACCAAATACGGGATCCAATTCTACCGCAATACGGAGCTCTTGAGCACCGGCTCTATTCGCCATACTTTGTACTAATAAGCCTTCAATCCGTGCTTGAGGGAAGTTGGTAGAAACGCGTTCTATGATCGCATCAGCTGCCTCTGCAACTTCTTTGGCATTCCTTAAATAGAGCATAACCCCTTGAACTTCTGATTTGTGCACAATATCAGGGGACCGTAATTTCAATGCAACGGGATAACCAATCTTTTCAGCAATTTCAACAGCTTGTTCACTAGAATGCGCTATCCATGTTGGTAGGCTATTTAATCCATAAGCTTTTAAAATAGGCTGAACTTCATGGGTATCCAAATGTAATTTGTTATTTTCAATTGCCTGCATAATGCATGTATGGGCTTGCTGAGTATTCGCAGTAATCCCGATAGGAAGGGCAGGGGTTTCTTTTAATTGTTTTTGGTTACGACGATATTCCACCATATGCATATAGGCAGTAATAGCACCTTCAGGTGTTCGATAAGTTGGAATACCTGCTTCGCTAAAGAGCCTTCTTGCCTCTTGGGATGTATATTCCCCACACCAATTTGTTAATATCGTTAGCCATTTTCCTCGTGGATGCTGTTTAATTGCTTTAATCACTTTTTCTGCCATAGATTTGCTTTGGGTTATGGCACTGGGTGTGTGGATCAAAAGCAATGCATCATGATCGTGGCTATCGAGCATTTTGTTCAATACGTTAAGGTATCTATCTACCGTGGAATCATCGCCGAGATCAATTGGATTTTGCGTTGATAAATCGAGAGGGAGCAAGGAGCTTAATTCATTTTCTGTTTCTACGCCAAGTTTCGCGAGTTTTCCATTTCTCAGTAGTAACTCATCAAGTGCCATCGCAGCAGGTGCGGAGCCATTACTCATTATTGATAAACGTTCCCCTCGCAGTGGGGTCATATAGCTTAGAGTTTCGACTGCCGAAAACATTTCATGGGTATCTTGTACTCGCAGTAAACCTGCGCGTTGGATAGCCGCATCATAGGCGGCATCTAAACTTGGTTTTTCACCAAGTAATTCTTGTGCTTTTCGAGTGCGACCGCTTTTGATAACCAAAATTGGTTTATTACGTGATGCACTACGAGATGAAGATAAAAAGCGCCTTGCATCACTGATATTTTCTAAATACAGCAAAATTGCGCTGGTTTTGCTATCTCGGGCTAGGTAGTCCAGCAGATCATCGATATCAATATCGATGCTATCTCCTAGAGCAATAAAATACGAAAAACCGATATCTCGGTGACGCGCCCAATCCAATACGGTGTTTGAAACTGCGGCAGATTGTGAAATAAACGCTAATTTGCCTTTTAAAATAGGAATAGGGGAAAAGCTGGCATTGAGTCCTTGCCATGGGGCAAAGAAGCCTAAACTATTGGGACCTAGCAAGCGAATTTGGTATTGCTGCGCCACTTTTTTCAGTTCGTTAAACTGAATAGAAGGGGATGACAGTATGATCACAACATTACAGCCAGCTTCTCCAAGTTGCCGTAAGCATTCGGTGTTACGAGAATAGTGGGTACAGATGACGGCAAGATCAGGTTTTAATGGCAGTTTATCAATTGACGGGTAAGCGAGGACGCCAAGAATAGAGTTTCTATTCGGATTAACGGGCAGGATAGGACCTTTAAAGCCACTGCTCAGTAAGTTCTTCATCATGACGGAACCTGCTCGGCTAGGATCTTCTGAAGCGCCTACGACAACGATGGATTTTGGCCTAAATAATGACTCTAGTTGACTCACTAACCCCATGCTGGCAAACCTTTTATGTGGTGAGCGTAAATACCGCCCAATTGATCTTGAGTTCGTAAGCAATACTATGCCGTATATTGGGAGAAGCGCCAGTTTATAGAGGGAATTTTATTGAATAATACAAGCACCCTCACGTTTTGTTGTGAAGGTGATTTTCAAAATATAAATTGCTGGAAAGCGCGATGTATAAATAACGTAAAGAATACCTAATAAGCGTTATTTTAAGGGCTGAGATAGGAGCATTTGAGCGGTCGGGTGGTGGGGTTTTCCTTCCAAGTATTTGTGGCGAAACAGATTAAAATGAGCAAATAACTTTTGAGATGCATCGATATCCCCAGCTTGTTCCAATACAGTGGCGGCGACTTCAGCCGTACAGTGTTGCTCTTCCCTTGATGGGATACGTAGGAGGTAATCTGTTCTCGCTTTGGTGTTAATGGATAGCATGGGAATTTGGTCCAAGTAAGGACTTTTTCGAAACATTTTACGGGCTTCCGGCCAAGTTCCGTCTAATAAGATGAACAATGCAGGTTTGTGGGAAAGCGTCGGTTGGTTAACAACAATACGATCATTTTGTGCGTAGCTTTCTGGGAAAATCAGATAAGGTTGTCTAGTCTGATCTTGCAGTATCGCTAATAACTGGCTATCAGGATCTGTTCTGGACCATTGGTAAGCTTGCGTATCAGGAAGTACATCCGCAATCAGTTTTCCTGTATTGCTAGGTTTAAAAACCTCACCATCAAACATAATGAGACAAAATTGGCTTTTTGCTTGCGCAGAAACAGTCTCTTCACATAAACATTGTGGAACAGGTAGTAGGCAAAAATGGCAACGTTTTACTCGACAACCTCTTGCTTTAAAAGGTTTTGTTGAAAGAGCTAAGCGTTGTTGGCGCAGGAGATAGACAGCGTTCTGACTCATGGTTGATAGGGTACTTTTCATTGCAACAAAATAAGGGGCATATTGTACGCAAAACGATTTGCATACGATAGAAGTATATTCAACAACTTTTCGGTGAGATAATAGTGAGGATCGGTAGCGTAGCTTTGCAACTTCATGTAATCTTCGCGCCATAGCTTAGTAGGGGATAGCGATGAACGACACGAATGATTTTAGTGGTAAAAACGGCAAAGTAAAAGTGATGTATGTCCGTAGCGAAGAGCAGGACAATAATAAAGGTAATGATAAGCGCCGCAGCGGTCGTGATGATAAGCGCGATGATAGACGCGGTGACAAACGTTCTGGTGGGCGTAACGATCGCAACGATCGTTCAGGTCGTTCAAACCGCCCAGAAGGTGGTCGTTCAGAAAGACGTTCTGACAGCGATAGACGTTCCAACCCACGTGATAGCGCACCTCGCGAGCAGTCACCATGGCGTACTGTATCAAAACCAGGTAGTGATGAATTAGAAAATGACCATGGTGGTATTTCAGGGAAAAGCCAAATTGACCCTGAACAACTGCGTAAACAGCGTCAAGAAGAGACGCGCATTTATGGTGAAAATGCTTGCCAAGCGATGTTTAAAAACCGTCCAGACGGCATTGTTCGTGCGTGGTTCTTACAGTCAGTGACTCCCCGTTTTCGTGATGCATTAAAATGGATGGCGGCAAACCGTAAAGCATACCATGTTGTTGATGAAGAAGAGCTTGCGAAAGCATCTGGTACTGAACACCATGGTGGTGTGTGCTTCATCATTAAAAAACGTGGTGGTATGGCGGCTGAGGTTTACTTAGAAAATGCGGTAGATACCGATTGTGTTTTAGCATTGGAAGATGTGGGTAATCCACATAACCTTGGCGGGATCATGCGTAGTTGTGCTCACTTTGGCGTGAAAGGCGTAATTTTACAAGATGCCGGAATGTTAGAGTCTGGTGCGGCAATTCGTACTGCTGAAGGTGGTGCTGAGCATATTAAAGCGATTGACGCGGATGGCTTCACGACAACATTGGATAAGTTCCGTCAAGCGGGCTATACCATTGTCACCACATCAAGCCATAAAGGTAGTCAGGATATTGCTAAAGTTCAATTACCGAAGAAAATGGTGCTGGTGTTAGGTCAAGAGAGTGATGGATTAAGTGATAGCACTTGGGATCAGGGCGATATGAGTTTGTACATTGGCGGAACAGGTAAAGTTGAAAGCCTGAACGTTTCTGTGGCAACCGGTATCATGCTATCTCAGTGGTGGTCACAAAACAAAGTTAAGTAATCGTGCATTAGCATGAGCTTAAAGAAAAAACCATACACAAAATTGTGTATGGTTTTTTTTCGTTTCAACATGATAGCGAGAATAGGGGTTAGTGAGCGCCGCCTCCACCCTCTTTCGATCCTGCGCCGAATGGTGGTTTCGCAAACCAAACTATGACCATGAGTAGAATAAAGACCCCCGCGGACATCCAAAAAATCTCATTCGCCGAAATAATTAGCCCTTGCTCTGTGATTGAGCGTGCAATATAAGCGGCGCTTTGCTGCTCATTCATGCCTATTTGCGCGAGCTCACTGTACATATGTTGAGCATTAGGATTATATGGATTAACAAATTCCGTTAAGTTTTCATGGTGCATCGCTTCACGTTGTGTCCACAGAGTGGTTGTGATAGAGGTACCAATTGCCCCAGCTAATGTTCGCGTAAAGTTAGATAAGCTAGATGCTGACGCCATTCTTTCAGGTGGTAAGCCTGATAACGTAATGGTTGTTAGTGGCATAAAGAAGCAGGCAATCGCTAAGCCTTGAACAAACTGAGGCCATGCAGCCGCCGCGAATCCCATTCCTGGTTCGAAGGTATAAGCTCGCCAGTAATAACACACTGCATACATAATAAAGCTGAAGGTAACTAAGTAACGCATATCGATACGGTTACCGAAGCGACCAATAATAGGCGTGATTAAAAGAGGCAATAGACCGACCGGTGCCGATGCTAAGCCTGCCCAAGTTGCCGTATAGCCGTATACCTCTTGGAGTAATTGCGGCAATAGAACGATAGTGCCGAAATAGAGCATATATGCCAAACTGAGCGCTAAGCAGCCAATGGTAAAATTGCGTTCTTTGAAGAGTGAAAGGTCGATTACAGGATGTTCATCTGTTAACTCCCAAACAATCAAGAAGGCAATTGCGACAACTGCAATCACTGTCAGAACAATAATCTCTGTTGAATTAAACCAATCAAGCTCTTTCCCTTGGTCGAGCATAATTTGGAGTGCGCCAATACCGACGACCAGTAAGACAAGTCCAACTGTATCAATTGGTTTGATGGATATTTTTGTTTCACGTCCTTTTAAGGTTCGCATGATGGCAAAAATAATGGCGATACTAAATGGCACGTTAATAAAGAAAATCCATCCCCAGTGATAGTTATCACTGATATATCCACCAAGAATAGGTCCACAGATAGGGGCGACAACAATGGTCATTGACCATAATGCAAGCGCCATACTGCGTTTGGCTGGAGGATAGTTGTTTAGCAATAAACTTTGGGAAAGCGGAATCAGAGGACCTGCAACTAAACCTTGTAATACGCGGAATAAGATGAGCATTTCTAAGCTGTTAGAGATCCCACATAACCATGAGGTGAGTGCGAAAAGCCCTGTAGACCATAAAAAGAGTCGAACTTCACCAATACGGCGAGCTAGCCAACCAGTGACAGGGATAGAGATAGCATTCGCTACGCCAAACGACGTAATCACCCATGTGCCTTGTGAGTTAGATGCACCCAGATTACCCGCAATAGTGGGGATAGCGACGTTAGCAATGGTCGAATCCAATACCTGCATGAAAGTTGCCAAAGATAAGGCAATCGTCATCCAAGCCAATTTTGAGCCAGTTAACGGTGCATTTGTCACGTCAGAGTCTCCGTTTACTTATTGCCGGCATTATTCTGAATAATCTCAGCAACAATCTTGTCAGCAGGAGACATATCCACAGCTAAAGCCGTCGTGTGGTAAGCCGGTGCATCACGTAGACCTTTTGATAACACTTTCCCGTCTTTGTTGGCGGTATCCACTTCAACTTCCGTAGAAAGCCCAATACGTAATGGGTATTCATCTAACTGAGCCTCGTCAAGAGCAATACGTACCGGGAGGCGTTGTACTACTTTAATCCAGTTACCGCTGGCGTTTTGCGCAGGTAATAATGAAAATGCGCTACCTGTACCCATATCTAATCCAACGACCGTACCGTTGAATACCACATTTTTACCATAGAAATCGGTCGTGACTTTTGCGGGCTGACCAATCCGCATGCTGGAAAGTTGTGTTTCTTTAAAGTTGGCATCAATCCACATACCGCTAGATGGCACGATTGCCATTAATGGGGTATTTGGCGTGATTTGCGAGCCGACTTGTACGCTGCGGCGTGACACGTAGCCATCCACAGGGCTGACAATTTTGGTTCGTTGTAGAGCAAGCCACGCATTTCTCACTTGTGTTGCCGCTTGTTCAACGAGAGGTTGTTTTTCTAGGGCGGTATTGAGCACGATGGCTTGGTTGGCATTATATTGCTCAATTGCCACATCCAAAGCACTTTTAGCGCTGACGACCGCTTCTCTCGCGTGTTGTAGTTCTTCTTTTCCAATCAGATTACTATTTCCTAGAACTTCACGACGTTTTAAATCATTTTGCAAACGGGATAGTTCAGAGCGTTTAACATCAATATTAGCTTGAAATTGTCGACTATTGATTATGTGCTGCTGGGATTGTCTAACACTGTTAGCAAGTTCAGTTTTTGCTTTTTCGAGAGCTAATTCAGCATCTCGAGGGTCGAGTTCCACTAATACCGTTCCGCTTTTAACAAAATCGGTATTGTCGACGTTGACCGTCATGACGCTGCCTGATATTTGAGCTTGGATTTGAACCTGATTTCCGGCTACATAAGCATTATCTGTGGACTCGTAATGGCGTAGGACAATATACCAGTATGCCGTCCACCCGATGCCAATAGTGACAAAAATAAAGGTTAAGAACATGAGAGCATTTCTGCGCTGTCTTTTTTTGTTTAATGGCGGTGTTTGCGTTTCCGGTAGATCCTCGCGGGCGCTCATACTGATGGTTCCCCATATTCAATGGATAAAAATAACGGCTGTTTCCAGCAGTTAGTATTAACTACTGGAAACTAAGACGACAAATGATTTCGTTGCTCGATGGGATGTAGCAATATATCACTGAAAGGATAATGAAATATAAGTGAGTGAAAAGGTTTTTTTTCAGTTTAAACCACAGAATGCCTCAAAAACATTAACCATTAATTTATTGTGGTTAATATAATCACTCTTTGATACTATCAAGCTTGATGAGTAACTTGCGCATTAATTTATCAAGCTGCTGCTTTTCATCAGTGTCTAATGCCGACCAAATATCGATTAAGGCTTTATGTTGTGGTGGCAATAATCCGCTTAAAAACTCAGAGCCTTTTTCAGTTAAATGCAGGTGTAAGCAACGACGGTCATTATGACTTTCTTTACGTTCAATCCAGCCATTCTTTTCTAATTCATCTGCGATACGCGTAGCGTTAGTGCGTGAAGATCCCAATGCTGCACTAAGTTCAGATGGCTGAATGCTATGAGAATCTTTGGTATCAAGGATCATTAACGCCATGAACAGCGTTTCGTTGACTCCTTGAGCTCTTAGCATATTGTTACGTGATTCCAACAGTTTTCCATGCACGTGCATGCACAGGCGCGTTAATAAAATTTCTTGGTAAGGAATGGTATTTTCCAGTGAAACTTGTTGCGCGACACGGGCGTTAAGTAATTCTTCTGTCGGTGTAAATGAACTTTCCATTATTTGGATACCTTATTAGTTTCAGTTGGTAATGTTTCAACTGCAATCAACCATGTGAATGGTATATTAAAAGATAGAATTAGCAATTATACTTAATTAATTTCATCCATTTTATTTTGACAATGATACATCATTCATAAATTTTATGAATGTGTTTTAACGCATTTAGTATAGTTCAATTAACAATCACTGCTTTCTTACTATCGTGCAGATAAATAGATCAAAGTATAATTGCGTTTTATACGACAAATAAAATCATATAAAACAATATATAATCACATCGCATTAACTCAATACCATTTTTTTTATTACTCAATAATTACAAGATAGAAGGATCTCTCTTTTTGGGGGTAAATACCAAGAGAAGGAGCCTAGGGTACTGAGTGATACTGGGTTAATATTTTATGGGCAAGAAGTATACCATTTGATGAAGGTATACTTTTTGCTTAACTGTGTCACTAATTAACTTTTTCTAAGTAAATTATACCTTGCACTAATTATTTATCATTGTTAGCTATTTGATAAGATGATTATTATCATAGCCACATAATAATAGGTTAAATAATGGACCAGGAAAGAATGTGATTGATATTAAGTGAGCTGGATATGCATAACCGCAATCTATTTAGCGGCTATGCATTGAGAGAATTAAATGTATTTATTGCTCTGAAGTAATTTTTGGATCAAATCGAGCACCAATAGCCCAAATGATTAAGCTTATTCCGGTCAAGACCGCCCCTGAAATTGCAACGCCTAGCCAGCCCGCATGTTCATATGCATATCCTGAAAGTAATGAACCTAATGCACCACCAATAAAATAACTGGTCATATAACCTGCGGTTAAGCGGTTACGTGCTTCAGGCATAATACGATAAAGGGTACTTTGGTTTGTGACATGCACGGCTTGAACCGCCAAATCAAGGACTAATACACCGATAATAAAGGCAATTAACGAATACTTCGCTATGCCAATGGGGATCCAAGATAACAGTAGTAACACTAAGCCAAGGGTCGTGATTAATTTACCTTTGCCTTTATCAACTAAGCGACCCGCTTGAGTTGCCATTAATGCTCCTGCCGCACCAACAAGACCAAATAGTCCGATAGTCCCTTCCGAATAATTGAATGGGGGGCTAGCAAGCAAGAATGCCATGGCAGTCCATAACAGAGCAAAATTTGCAAAAGTTAAGGCTCCAAGTAAAGCTCGAGTTCCTAATACGGGGGTTGTAAAAAACAGGCGTCCAATGGAGCAGATGAGCTGAAAATAGTTAAGATCAGTTTTTTGGTGATAGCGGGGTAGTTTGAGCGCTAAAACAAGGACGAGGATCATCATCAATCCAAAGGCGACCCAGTAAATGGCTCTCCATCCCCCGATCATGGCAACCCCGCCAGAGATAGTTCTGGCAAGTAAAATACCTAAAAGTAGCCCACTCATAATTGTTCCGACAGCTTTCCCTCTTTGATGCGGTTTCGCAATAGAGGCAGCCATAGGAACAAGGACTTGCGCGACAACGGAGAATAATCCGGTTAAAGCCGTACCGAGCAAAATTTGCCAAATATTGTCAGAAAGCGCCGTGATTAATAAACCACTCGCTGACAATGTCGTCATGATGATGACCAACTTTTTTCGTTCGAAAAGATCACCGAGAGGAACTAAAAATAGTAACCCAACGGCATAGCCTAATTGAGCTGCCGTCACAATAAACCCAGCCATGTTAGTGGTGAGGTTAAATTGGAGTGCGATGGTATCGAGTAGAGGTTGCGCGTAATAGTTACTGGCAACGACGAGTCCGGTGGCAATTGCCATTAAGAGCGTTAAGCCCGTAGTCAGTTCCGCTTGTGGTGTTTTTATGCTCATTATGCTTCGAATATAAGTGTTAATTTATTATTCAGTGGGCAGGCTTTAAGCCTAACCCACCATTATTGTTCAATGAGTTAATGCATGAGGTTATTTTATTATTTTTTTCAGAACATTGATGCGTGATATTTTTGTTGATGTTATTCAAAAAAGCCAATCATCATCTTCAGTACTCACCGCTTTGCCAATGACATAGGATGAGCCAGAGCCAGAGAAAAAGTCATGGTTTTCATTGGCGTCAGGTGAAAGTGCGGACAAAATTTCAGGGCTCACTTGTGTAATTGAGTCTGGGAATAGTGCTTCATAGCCCAAGTTCATCAACGCTTTATTGGCGTTATAGTGTAGGAAACTTTTGACGTCTTCGCTCCAGCCAACACCATCATACAACTCTTGAGTATATTTGATTTCATTTTCATATAAATCAAGTAGCAATGAGAAAGTGAAATCTTTAATTTCATTACGTTCTTGTTCTGAGTAATGAGCTAGCGCTTTTTGGAATTTATAACCGATGTAGTAGCCATGAATGGCTTCATCGCGAATGATCAGCCGAATTAAATCTGCGGTATTGGTCAGTTTCCCACGGCTTGACCAGTACATTGGCAAATAAAAGCCAGAGTAAAATAGAAAGGACTCCAAAAAAACGCTGGCGACTTTCTTCTTGAGTGGATGGGAATCGCAATAGTAAGAAAGAATAATTTTAGCTTTATTTTGTAATGCAGTGTTTTCTTCACTCCAGCGATAAGCTTCATCAACATCTACGGTGGAGCATAATGTAGAAAAAATCGAGCTATAGGAACGTGCGTGTACCGCTTCCATAAAGCTGATATTGGAGAGAACGGCTTCTTCATGGGGCGTTTGTGCATCTTCCATTAAGCAAGGCGCACCAACAGTATTTTGGATGGTGTCCAGAAGTGTTAATCCCGTAAATACACGAATGGTGAGCTGTTGCTCGTCTGTTTTTAGTGTATTCCATGAAACAGTATCGTTTGACAGTGGAATTTTTTCTGGCAACCAAAAGTTACTGGTTAGCCGATTCCATACTTCGAGGTCTTTATCATCCTGAATACGGTTCCAGTTTATTGCTTGAATTGGGCGATTAGGCGTGCTGGTGGTCATATTCTTTATCCTTTTACAGTGAGCAGGAAACACAGCCTTCTACTTCGGTACCTTCGAGAGCAGTTTGGCGTAATCGAATGTAATACAAGGTTTTTATTCCTTTTCGCCAGGCATAGATTTGCGCTTTATTGATATCGCGGGTGGTTGCATTACCATCAAAAAACAGTGTTAGCGACAAACCTTGGTCAACGTGCTGGGTCGCTTCTGCATAGGTATCGATGATTTTTTCTGGACCAATTTGATAGGCATCTTGGTAGAACTGAAGATTTTCATTGGTCATAAATGGTGCGGGATAGTAAACACGCCCAATTTTGCCTTCTTTACGAATTTCGATAGGAGCAACTACAGGGTGAATGCTGGAGGTCGAATTGTTGATATAGGAAATAGATCCTGTTGGTGGGATCGCTTGCAAGTTTTGGTTATACATTCCATTGGTCATCACTGACTGCTTTAAGGCTTGCCAGTTTGCTTGTGTGGGTATTTCGATGCCCGAGCGTCGGAATAATTCCTGAACGGTTTGAGTCTTTGGTAACCATGTGTTGTTGATATATTTATCAAAATACTCGCCGCTAGCGTAGGAGGATGATTCAAAGCCATCAAAGGTTTGTTGGCGTTCAATGGCTAATTGGTTTGATGTTTTTAAGGCATGGTAAGCCACGGTATAGAAATAAATATTAGTAAAATCTAATCCTTCTTCAGATCCATAGTGGATATGTTCTCGGGCTAAAAAACCATGCAAGTTCATTTGACCAAGACCAATGGCATGGGATTGTCGGTTACCTTTAGCAATAGAAGGAACTGAGCCAATATTGCTCATATCTGAAACCGCAGTTAGAGCGCGGATAGCGGTTTCTATCGACAATGCAAAGTCTGGTGAATCCATGGTATTTGCGATATTCATAGAGCCTAAGTTGCAACTAATATCTTTACCAATTTCTTGGTAACTTAAATCATCTTCATATTGGCTGGCTTGGTTTACTTGTAGAATTTCAGAGCATAAATTACTCATGTTGATGCGCCCAGCAATGGGGTTGGCACGATTCGCGGTATCTTCAAATAAAATATACGGATAGCCTGATTCAAATTGGATTTCAGCGATAGTTTGGAAAAATTCCCGCGCATTAATTTTGAATTTTTTGATGGCTTTGTTGTTCACCATTTCGTGGTATTTTTCTGTAACACTGATTTCTGACATGGGTACCCCGTAGATTTTTTGAATGTCATAAGGGGAAAATAGGTACATGTCTTCATTATTTTTCGCGAGCTGGAATGTAATGTCAGGGATCACGACTCCAAGAGAGAGTGTTTTAATGCGAATTTTTTCATCCGCATTTTCCCGTTTAGTATCTAAAAAGCGCAGGATATCAGGATGGTGAGCATGAAGATAAACGGCACCTGCACCTTGTCTCGCCCCTAATTGATTTGCATAGGAAAATGCATCTTCCAGCATTTTCATGACAGGTACGACGCCAGAGGATTGGTTCTTGATCTGTTTAATCGGGGCGCCTTGTTCGCGTAAATTACTCATCAAGAAAGCAACACCACCCCCGCGCTTAGACAGTTGTAGTGCTGAATTCACTGAGCGCCCGATAGACTCCATGTTGTCTTCAATTCGCAGTAAAAAGCAGGATATTAGCTCCCCGCGCTGTTTCTTCCCACAATTGAGAAACGTTGGCGTTGCAGGTTGGAAGCGCCCAGTGATGATTTCATCTACGAAGAGGGAGGCGAGAGATTTAGAACCCTGTGCAAGGGTGAGTGCCACCATGCAAACGCGGTCTTCGTAACGTTCAAGATAGCGTTTTCCATCGAAGGTTTTAAGTGTGTAGCTGGTGTAATACTTAAAAGCGCCTAAGAACGTTTGAAAACGAAACTTATGAGCATAGGCTTGCTTGAAAAGTTGTTTAATGAACGGAAAATCGTACTGTGCGAGGACCTCTTCTTCGTAGTATTTTTCATTCACTAAAAAATCAAGTTTCTCTTTTAAATCATGAAAAAAGACGGTGTTTTGATTCACATGCTGGCGGAAGTAGAGATATGCTGCTTGCTTGTCTTTATCTAACTGTAAACGACCTTCATTATCATAGAGGTTCAACATCGCATTTAGCGCATGATAATCCGCATTGCGGCTGTTTTGTGGGTTATCCATTGATTGGTTCCTTTGTATGAGCGCTTTCCCAGAATGTTTTCAATCCTTGTTTTACGGACTGTACATCTCGCTCAGTACCTAATAATTCGAAGCGATAGAGGAAGGGAATAGCACATTTTTGAGCAATAATGCTGCCGGCGAGCGCGTAAGCTTCCCCAAAATTAGTATTACCTGCCGCAATAACACCGCGAATCAACGCACGATTAGTTGGGATATTGAGAAAATGCACAACTTCTTTAGGTACTGCACCATGGGAAGAGCCTCCACCATAGGTCGGTAGCAGCAGTACATAAGGCTGAGTTGCTAAAATGGCATTTTCAGGTAAATGACCGATGGGGATGCGGGTTGCTGGCAATTGTAATTTTTCGATAAACCGATGGCAGCTGCCCGAATGGCTCGAAAAATAAATCAGTGGCTGTGTGGTCATATCAGCCTCACTTACTCAATCAAAGCATTGATTTTGTCAGGGCGAAATCCTGACCAATGTTGCTCTCCCACGATAACAACGGGAAGTTGTTGGTAACCTAGTTTTTTATAAATTCAATGGCTTGATTATCTTCAGATAGGTCGATGACTTTATATTGAAGTTGCTTGCGTTCAAAAGCTTGGTAGGTGGCATTACACTGGACGCAGTTAGGCTTACTATAAATGGTAATCTCAGTCATTTTTTTCACCTTAATATTTTCAGAACGTGGTAGTTACGTGATAGTGGTGTATCCAAGATGGTTTGATCCTATATATTGATAAAAAATATTTCAACCACACAATATATAGTGATTTCTTAATTTGAATGATAATCATTCAAATTATTAGCTATGCTGTTATTAACATTGGAAATAAAAAAATTCAGGGGGAGATGATTCAGTTAGCTACACTGAGAAAAAATATCATTGCAAAGTAGAAATAATTTACCTTATAACTGTATATACAATCAGGTAAGTGAATCCTTTTGAGGAGATGTTATGTACCATCAATATTTAGTAGCCCCAGAAAACTTTCCGAAACCGTGGATCCATATTACGGCTGATGATGAAGGTGTGACGAGTATCTATTTTGTTGATGAAAAAACGGAGAAAGAGTCGAAGAACGAATTCTCAAAGCAGTGTGCTAAAGAGTTAAAAGAATATTTCAATCATAAGCGGAAAGTGTTTTCTGTCGCACTGAATCCGCAAGGTACTGAGTTTCAGAAAAAAGTCTGGAAGCATTTGTGCGAAATTCCTTATGGTGAGCGCTGGAGTTATAAAGATCTCGCCTTAAAATTAGGTTCTGTTAACTATTGCCGAGCTGTAGGAATGGCAAATTCCCGTAATCCTATTTCATTGATTGTGCCTTGTCATCGTGTGTTGGGGCATGATGGAAAATTGGTGGGTTACACAGGGGGTCTGGATATTAAAGATTGGCTACTTATTCACGAGAAGTAAACGCTGAAAAATTAACTATTAGTAATACTTATCTTTGCGTTAATTACTATTGATAAGAATTATTTCCGTTTTTTTGGGGAAACGTGTGGATAAATAATATTTTTTTATCATTTAAATCAATTTTCGTGATCTAGGTTGTAGACAAGTAAGTTACATATCTGATGTACTGAGCTTGATACAGATGGTGTGTCTATTTTATTTTAAAGGTAATAATTTGATGTCTAAAGTTAAAGGTAACGTTAAGTGGTTCAATGAATCTAAAGGTTTTGGTTTCATCACTCCAGAAGATGGTAGCAAAGATGTTTTTGTTCACTTCTCTGCGATTTCTGGCGACGGTTTCAAAACCTTAGCAGAAGGCCAAAAAGTCGAATTCGAAATCACTGAAGGCGCGAAAGGTCCATCAGCTGCTAACGTTGTCTCTTTGTAATTAAATACTTAGAAACGAACAGCACTAAACTCGCACTAGCATTGCTAGCGCGAGTTT
The DNA here is from genome assembly GCF_000173415.1 of Providencia alcalifaciens DSM 30120. Classification (GTDB taxonomy): domain Bacteria; phylum Pseudomonadota; class Gammaproteobacteria; order Enterobacterales; family Enterobacteriaceae; genus Providencia; species Providencia alcalifaciens. The sequence continues at coordinate 17,510 of NZ_ABXW01000078.1, forward strand.
TTTTATTGATCAAATTCACCGAATAATAATTTGTATTAGTGATAAATTAGATAATTAATAAAAAACCCCAATGTGCAATATGCATCATCAGGGTTTTTCTGCAAGCATCGTTGGGTAAAATGGTAAATATTATTTAACTTCTTCACCTTTTGCTTGTAGGTCAGCATGGTAAGAAGAGCGCACAAATGGACCACATGCTGCATGTGTGAAGCCCATATCCATAGCCGCTTCTTTCATTTCATCGAACTCAGCAGGGCTGACGTAACGCTTAACGGGTAAATGGTGGCGGCTTGGCTGCAAGTATTGTCCCAATGTTAACATCGTCACGCCATGACGACGTAAGTCACGCATAACTTCGATAATTTCTTCATTGGTTTCGCCTAAGCCAACCATTAAACCTGATTTTGTTGGGATTTCTGGATGTGCTTCTTTGAATTTTTCCAGTAATTTCAAGGACCATTCATAGTTAGCGCCAGGGCGAACTTGGCGGTAAATGCGTGGAACGTTTTCAAGGTTATGGTTAAACACATCCGGTGGCGTAGCGGTAAGGATCTCTAATGCGCGATCCATACGGCCGCGGAAATCAGGTACAAGCGTTTCAATTTTAATCGATGGGCTTTTTTCTCTGATTGCACTGATGCAGTCAGCGAAATGCTGTGCGCCGCCATCACGTAAATCATCACGGTCTACGGAAGTAATAACCACATAGCGTAGAGCCATATCTTTGATAGTTTGGGCTAATTTTTCAGGCTCATTGGCATCAGGGGCATTTGGGCGACCGTGGGCAACATCACAGAATGGGCAACGGCGAGTACAGATTGCACCTAAAATCATAAAGGTGGCAGTTCCGTGGTTAAAACATTCAGAGAGGTTAGGGCATGACGCTTCTTCGCAGACGGAGTGCAAGCCATTTTTACGCATTGCGGCTTTGATGCCTTGAATTCGCGTAGAGTCAGCTGGCAATCTGATTTTCATCCAGTCAGGTTTACGTAGAATTTCTTCACGTTCCGTCACCACGTTTTTAACAGGGATCAGTGCCATTTTATCGGCGTCACGATATTTAATTCCACGCTCGATCTGAATTGGTTTACTCATAATGTGCCGGTTCCAGTTATCTGTTTGCCATTAAAATTTTTTTGAAAAATGTTAAAAAATTATAGCATTATTATTGAACAATATGAAATCCAAGTGTGTCACAGAACTGACTAATAAGCACTGGTTGAACATCGCTTAATGTAATATTTGGCGACAGTGCTCGCACTTGTGTCATTTTCAACTCACTATAACCACAGGGGTTAATGCGATTAAAAGGCTCTAAATCCATATCAACATTCAGTGCCAATCCATGGAACGAACAGCCTTTGCGGATGCGTAAACCAAGGGAGCAGATTTTGTCTCCATTGACATACACTCCGGGGGCATCAGGGCGTGGGTACGCACTGATATTAAAATGAGCGAGGGTATTCACCACGCAGGTTTCTAGAGCACTAACCAGTTCACGGACACCAATATGGCTACGCTTTAAATCCACCATAACATACATCACTTGCTGACCGGGACCATGATACGTCACTTGTCCACCTCGATCGCTTTGGATGACAGGAATGTTTCCTGGCGCGAGAACATGCTCAGCTTTACCTGCTTGCCCTTGAGTAAATACAGAAGGGTGCTGTACCAGCCAAATTTCGTCGCAGGTATCAGAAGTACGGGATTCAGTAAATTGATGCATTGCCTCAGATGTGCTCTCGTAGGGAGCCAGACCTAAGTCGCGGATGATGATGCTATTCTTCGACAAAATTCGGTGTCCACAGGCTGTAAAGATGAATGGCAGTATAACGCTGTGAAAGCTTTACCACCAGTTTAGCTTGTTATAAATGTGTTATTTTGCAGTATATTTCAACATTACGAGCAATAAAAAACCGAGCACATGGCTCGGCTTTTTGCGCTGTTCATTACAGGACAACTTTGACTAATTCTAATGCGCCTAACTCAGTGTAGAGCGTTTCAACTTGCTCAATGTGAGTCGCGTTAATCGTAATAGAAACTGAGTGGTAGTTACCTTTGCTGCTCGGTTTCACATCCGGTGCATAGTCACCCGGAGCATGGCGTTGAACAACTTCAATGACTTGGTCAACTAATTCTGGCTGCGCTAGGCCCATCACTTTGTAGGTCAATGGACATGGGAACTCAAGCAGTTCACCTAATTTCGTTTTCATGGGCACTCCTAAAAGATTAATTAGCGCCTGTATAAAAATTGGCTGGAAGAAAATAGATTTCGCCAGCCAATTCATGACCCCACTAGGGGTTTGTATTTCACTACAGGCTTTCAGATACAAACTATATGGGGTTAACTTATTTCGATTTCAAGTATTAACTAAACCAACGATGGAATAATAGTTTGATGTAGTCGATCAAGCGGCTGAAGAAGCCACCTTCTTCAACATCTTTTAATACCGTTAAAGGACGTTGTTCAATTGTTTTGCCGTCTAATTGGAAGCTAATCGTTCCGACTTGCTGGCCTTTTTTCAGCGGTGCTTCAATTTCAGTTGTGGTTAATTCGTAGCTTGCTTTCAAGTCTTTTAAACGACCACGAGGAATGGTGAGGTAAAGGTCTTCAACGACGCCTAATTTAACTTCGCTGTCATCACCAAACCAAACGGGAGCAGTTGCGAACTCAACATCGGCTTGCAGTGGCTTAACTGTTTCATAGAAGCGGAAGCCATAAGTGAGCAGTTTTTTGCTTTCTGCATCACGACCTTTACTGCTTTTTCCACCCATAACAACAGAGATCAGGCGCATATCGCCATCTTTCGCTGATGCCACTAAGTTATAACCCGCTGCATCAGTATGACCGGTTTTAATCCCATCAACGGCGAGGCTTTTATCCCATAGTAGACCATTACGGTTAGTTTGGCGGATATTATTAAACGTAAACTCTTTTTCTTTGTAAATTTCGTACTCTTCCGGTACATCACGGATCAGTGCTTGACCAATCAACGCCATATCGCGAGCAGAACTGTATTGACCCGCGGCATCCAAACCATGAACCGTTTGGAAGTGGGTATTTTGCAGACCCAGTTTAGTTACGTAGGTGTTCATCAAGTTAACGAAGTTAGCTTGATCACCAGCAACATAATCCGCCATTGCTACACAAGCATCGTTACCTGACTGTAAGTTAATACCACGGGTCAGCTGAGAAACACTCACGCGATCCCCTGGTTTTAAGAACATTAATGATGAGCCTTTGAAGATTGGATTACCTGTCGCCCATGCATCATCGCCAACCGTAACCATATCATTCGCACCGATTTTGCCTGATTTAATGGCTTGACCGATAACGTAGCTGGTCATCATTTTGGTCAAACTGGCAGGATCGCGGCGTTGGTCTGCATTGCTTTCGGCAAGGACTTTACCTGAATTGTAATCAATTAAGATATAGGCAGCCGCATCAATGTCTGGCACTGCGGGAATTGATGTATTTGGAAATGCTTCATCTGCATTTGCAAAATTAGCAGTAGAAACGATCAGTGCAGAAGCCAAGGCAGTCTGGCGCGCAATGCGTGACAGAAAGACATAGCGTGATGGGAAGACATTTTTCATGGTTGTATCATTATATCCGGCATTCGGTTAACACAAGAAAGCGCAGTTTAGCAAAAGTTCAAAGGCAGATAAAAGAAGCTCTTGCGCTGTGCAGGTAAATTTACGCTAGTTTATACCCGTTCTACTTCAAGTTGCAGGGGAAATAAGGATTTATTTCCCCTTACAACGTAAATTATTCGGCTATTGGGAGACTAAGGCGCGACAACCATAGATTGTTGATTACGCTCGGACTGTAAGCGAGATTGAATCTCTACGGCTTGTTGTCTGGTTGCAAAAGGTCCTAATTGAACACGGTAGATGCCATTGTAGGGTTGCAGGCGTCCTGGAACCTTAAACTGGTTTTTTAAATTGTCTAACATGCTTTGTGCATTCGCTTTACTACTGATAGCACCAGCTTGGACTAAAAATCCACGCTCAGGGACCGATTCTGTTGCGGTTGCTTGTGGCGCAGCTTGCGGTTCCTGTGGCTTGATGTTCATATCAGGCATAGCCGGTTGCATGGGTTCAACAGGTTGTTGGACGGGCAGTGAATTTGTTGGTGCTGGGGATTCTTGCATCACTGGCGTGCCTAATGGACCAGACCCTAACTGTGGGCGGTCGGGGAGCGCATAACTTTGCTTAACAAAGTTTGAACCTACTGTACCGGGACCCGATAAGCTGCCATCGGGTGCAACTTGGATAGCATCAATTTTAATCTTTGTCGTTGTCATCAGATTTAAGCGATCTGCAACCGCACGAGATACGGCAATGCTTTTACCCGGTGTATATGGACCTCGGTCATTAATACGCACCACCATCATGCGACCATTCATCATATTGGTAATACGTGCATAACTTGGAATTGGCAGGGTTGGGTGAGCAGCTGTTAACTCTACTGGGTTCGCTCGTTCACCAATGGCTGTCAGTTGACCAGAGGCTTCTTGTCCATAAATTGATGCGTAACCAACTTGAGAGTACTGCGCCGGATCACGCACGATTTGATACTGTTTACCATTACGTTGGTAATCATTATTCGCCGTTGGGTGATAAGGTTCATAATGTGGCTCAGCACCCAAGACATCTTGTGTTGGGATATTGGTTGGTACTGTTGGCTGCTGCTTAACGTCTTCGTTAATACAACCACTGAGCAATGTGGTTGCCATGGCGAGCATAATCCATTGTAAACGCATACTAAGCCTCATGTTATAAACTCTTAGATAGAAATTTTCTGTGGGTATGGATAGACATGATAATACCGAATCCAGCCATTAAAACAATTAAGGCGGAGCCACCATAACTGACTAAGGGAAGGGGAACACCAACGACAGGCAAGATACCGCTGACCATGCCAATATTAACAAACACATACACAAATAGGATTAGGATTAATCCACCGACCATGACTCGCCCGAAGGTGTTTTGCGCACTCGCGGCGATATAGAGCCCACGAATGATGAGCAAAATGTAGAGCGCCAGTAAGACTAATACACCAATGAGTCCGAGTTCTTCGGCTAATACAGCGAAGATAAAATCAGTGTGTCGTTCAGGTAAGAATTCTAGCTGGGATTGAGTGCCTTCCAGCCAGCCTTTTCCCATTAACCCACCGGAGCCAATGGCAATTTTAGACTGGATAATATGGTATCCCTTACCGAGTGGGTCGCTTTCTGGGTCAAGTAACATCATGACTCGTGCACGTTGGTAATCATGCATTAAGAAGAACCAAAGCATTGGGATAAAGGCGGCGAGCGCAACGGCAGCAACGGCAATCAATCGCCAGCTCATTCCTGCTAGGAATAGAACAAATAGACCTGATGCGGCAACGAGAATCGAAGTACCGAGATCCGGTTGTGCTGCGACGAGCAACGTTGGAACGAAGATAAAGACAAGTGCAATACAGGTGTTTTTAAATGAAGGCGGGCATGTATCTCGGTTCATAAAGCGAGCCACCATTAAGGGGACGGCAATTTTAGCAATTTCCGATGGTTGGAAACGCACAAAACCTAGGTCGAGCCAACGTTGAGCCCCTTTACTGATTTGCCCAAATACATCGACAAAAACCAATAATATGACACAGAAAATAAACAGATGTGGCGCAAGGCTTTCATACATTCGTGGGGGGATTTGCGCCATCACGATCATGACTACGAAGCCAGAAAAAATTTGCCCCAATTTTCTTTCCATCATATCTGGGTCTAGCCCGCTAGCACTCCACATAATAAATGCGCTATACGCGAGCAATGCTATGATAATCAATAACATTGGCACATCAATGTGCAGACGTGTTGATAGTGATAGTTTTCGTTTATCGTCTGTCATGATTAACGATCTTCCTCTGCACTGGCACCCGAGGTTTCAACTTGGGTCTTGTTATCACCTAACAGGACATGGTCAAAGATTTGGCGAACAATATCACCGACCGCAGGACCTGCACCACCGTTCTCTAAAATAATCGCAACGGCAATTGTGGGGTTATCGTAAGGGGCATACGCAATCATGAGTTTATGGTCGCGCAGGTGTTCCGCTAATTTGCTTGCGTTATAGGTTTCGTAGCTAAATACTTGGGCTGTTCCTGATTTCGCTGCCACTTTATATGGTGTGCCAACAAAGCTGCGTTTACCCGTACCATTCGGCGCATTGGCGACACCATACATACCCGTCTTAGCTAGCTCCCAATAACCTGAGTGGATATCACCAATCTGGCGGGTTTCTTTATCTTCATAAGGCACCATGGCATTGCCGAGTTTAGTTCCATACAGCAAATGTGGCGTTTTCACTTTACCATCATTGATTAATGTCATCAGCGCCTTAGACATTTGAATTGGCGTTGATGTCCAATAGCCTTGACCGATCCCAACAGGGATAGTATCCCCTTGATACCAAGGTTTTTTATAGCGTTTTTGCTTCCACTCACGAGTTGGCATAATACCTTGACGCTCTTCGGAAAGGTCGATACCAGTGTATTCGCCATAACCAAAACGAGTCATCCAATCAGACAGGCGATCAATCCCCATGTCATAAGCCACTTGATAGAAGAAGGTATCGGCAGATTCAATGATGGATTTGACCACATTCAGTTTGCCGTGTCCCCAACGTTTCCAGTCACGATAACGTTTTTCAGAGCCGGGGAGCTGCCACCAACCTGGATCATAGATAGTGGTATTCGGTGTAATCACTTTTTCACTCAAGGCTGCCACTGAAATGAATGGTTTCACCGTGGATGCGGGTGGATATAAGCCCTGAGTTGCTCGGTTGATCAGCGGTCTATTAGGGTTATTTAGTAGCTCTTGATAATCTTTGCTGGAAATTCCGTTCACAAACAAGTTTGAATCGTAACTAGGTGTTGATACCAAAGCGAGGATTTCGCCATTACGAGGGTCGGTAACCACGACCGCAGCACGGCTGGTGGTCAGAATTTTTTCGATGTAGGTCTGTAATTCAAGGTCGATAGTTAAATAGACATCGCGACCTGCTTGAGGTGGTTGTTCGTGAAGTTGACGAATAACTCTACCTCGGCTATTCACCTCAACTTCTTCGTAGCCTGTTTTGCCGTGCAACACATCTTCGTAATAACGCTCAATACCTAATTTTCCGATATCATGACTGGCGGCATAGTTTGGTAGCAAGCCATCTTTATCGAGGCGCTCAACGTCTTTATCGTTAATTTTTGCAACATAGCCAATGACATGGGTTAATGCTGAACCGTATGGATATGAACGGCGTTGATAGCTTTTGACTTCTAATCCCGGAAAGCGGTACTGATTGACCGCAAAACGCGCTACCTGAACTTCGTTCAGCTGAGTTTTCAGTGCAATTGAGGTAAAGCGGCGGGAGCGTTTACGCTCTTTTTCGAAGTTTGTGATGTCTTCGTCTGTGAGGTCGACCACATCGCGTAATTTGTCAAGGGTTTCCTGCAAGTTTTCCACTTTCTCAGGCACGATTTCTAACTGATAAAAAGTGCTGTTAAGGGCTAACTGAGTACCTTTACGATCATAAATAATGCCGCGGCTAGGGGCAATTGGCACCAATTTAATGCGGTTATCATTGGAGCGAGTTTGGTAATCTTCATGACGGACAATTTGTAAATGATACAAATTGGTCACGAGGATTGAGGTAAGTATGACAATGACGCCGAAAGCAATTAATGCTCGGCGAATAAACAAAACTGATTCTGCGGTATGGTCGCGAAAAGGGGTGCGTTGTTGTTTCATCCCATTGCCATTGTGTACAAATTAATTCCTAACTATTCCCGATGATACGGATGATTAGTCGTAATACTCCATGCCCGATAAAGACTTTCGGCAACAAGGACGCGAACGAGCGGATGGGGTAGTGTTAACGGTGATAGCGACCAGCTTTGCTCTGCAGCATCTTTACACGCAGGTGCAAGTCCTTCCGGTCCACCGATTAATAAACTGACATTACGACCATCTTGTTTCCATTTATCCAGCTGAACGGCAAGTTTAGGTGTGTCCCAACGATCCCCTGGAATATCCAATGTCACGATGCGATTGCCTTTACCAACAGCAGCAAGCATCAATTCGCCTTCTTTTTCGAGAATACGCTTGATGTCTGCATTTTTTCCTCGTTTTCCTGCGGGAATTTCGGTTAACTCGAAAGGCATATCTTTAGGAAAACGGTGAAGATAATCCATAAAGCCGGTCTGTACCCAGTCCGGCATTTTTGTACCGACGGCGATGAGCTGTAATTTCAAACTCAGCTCCAGAGTTTTTCTAGTTCGTACATGCGGCGACTTTCATCTTGCATGATATGCACAATGGCATCACCAAGGTCGACAACAATCCAGTCTGAAATACCTTGGCCTTCTACACCTAAAGGCATCAAACCCTGTTTACGGCATGCATCGATTAAACGATCAGCAACGGACATGAGATGACGGCTTGAAGTCCCTGTGCAGATAATCATTTGGTCGGTAACACTTGATTTCCCATGGACATCGATCGATGTAATATCTTCTGCTTTCGCATCTTCAAGTTGATCGATAATAAATTTTTGGAGTTCAGTTCCTTGCAAAAGGTTCACCTTTATTCAAATTGAGAGAATCTCTTGTTAAACACGATTTATCGCTGTACTTTCAGGGGAGATATCCCCCAATAAAGCGCCGCTATTTTACCCCAGATTTTCGGAAAAATCGGCTAAATTATTTTTTATTGATGTAAGAGGGCAATTTATAGGGATATCTTATCCATTCGGCAAGATAATTATCGTAACTTTACAAACAAAATATCGCTACCTCTCGCGTACCCATATTCTAGAATATGCATGGGGTTGTGCAATTAATTAAATTGAAAATAAGCGAATAAAAGAGAATCAATTATTTATTGATATTTCCATTCGAATAGTCGAAATAAAACTGCTTATTTTTGATACAAATTCTGCTGCTGAATATAGTGGTAAACAGCGCGCGGCAATAAATCATCACAAGCCTGTCCTAAACCCAGTTGTTCCCGGATTTCAGTGGCAGAAATATTCACCAGTGGAGTGTCACCAATGAAAATTGAACCACTCGGTGTCTCGCTCAATATTTGCGGTTCTGTGACTTGATGCTGTTGCAGCCATTGCTGCATATCGGGGGCATCGAAATGCGTTGCATAACCGGGTCTTGCACAAACGAGTAAATGGCATTTATCTAATAGCTGAGTCCAACCATGCCACGTGTTGATGGATAGAAGAGAATCTTGCCCAATAATGAACGCAAGAGGTTGCTGCTCTCCTAACTCTTGGCGTAATTCACTCAGTGTTTCAAGCGTAAAAGAAGGCGTATCACGTCGTAGTTCACGGGTATCAACAGAGAACAATGGGTTATCTTGAATTGCGAGTTTTACCATTTCTAAACGCTGGGCAGGGCTTGCTTCAGGTTGAGGTCGATGCGGAGGAACGTGATTGGGAAGCAAAATTACTTTTTGCAATCCGACTTGTTTTGCGAGTGCTTCAACAGGGCGCAGGTGTCCATAATGAATGGGGTCAAATGTTCCGCCAAAGAGTGCTTGTAGACCTTGTGGTTTCGCGTTCATTGTTCGTTACCTATTGATATCAGGTGACTTATCTATACATCGTGCATTATGGATGCTGAATAAAATGTTCCGCATCCGTTTTACCACACAACACCATGGAGAGAGACTGTAAGTCTGGCCATGAAGAGTGAGAGAAATCTTGTTTAGTATGAATTTCCGCTTGAGTGAGTAACATCAAGGCAGATTGTAATTGATGTAGGCTCAAACGTTGGAGTGCTTCACCTAACAAACCTCGGCGGTTTTGCCAGACTTTATGCTGGTCGAATAAGGTTTTCAATGGCGTGCTCGTAGACTGACGTTTTAACGTAATCAATAACATGAGTTCGCGTTGAATAGCGCGCAGCAAAATCACGGGTTCAACATCTTCTTGCTTGAGCTGCTCAAGGATATGCCATGAACGGCGAGGTTTTCCCGCTAAAATCGCATCAACCCAATGATAGGGCGTAAAATGCGCAGAATCATTAACTGCGCTTTCGACGCGAGGGTAGGTCAGTTTACCGTCAGGGTAGAGCAGTGATAAGCGTTCTAACGCTTGAGCAAGCCCCAGTAAGTTCCCTTCATAACAGTAACACAGTAGCTGATTTGCCTCTGTTTCTAATGCGAGTCTCATCTGACTAGCACGCTTAGATACCCACTGAGGTAAGCGTTGGTACTCAGGTGTTAAGCAACTGACATAGACACTATCTTGGCTAATCGCTTTGAACCAAGCACTGTTTTCTTGTGCTTTAGTCAGTTTATGTCCTCGCAGGACTAACAGTAGATCTGGGTGAAGCAAACTTGCCAGCTGAGCGAGTTTATCCGCCATTGCGGCATTGGGACCATTTTCAGGTAAAAATAAGGTGAGCATTTGCCGGCTAGCGAAAAGGCTTAGCGCCTGACAGAGACTAAAAATCTCGTCCCAATCGGTATTTTGCTCTAACGCGAAAGTAAAATGCTCTTCAAATCCTTGCTGGCGAGCAGCTAGGCGAATAGCATCTTGGCTTTCTTGAATAAGGAGGGGCTCGGAGCCCCAAATGAGATAGCGGCCTCTTAGAGACTCTTGTAACGAAGAGGCCAGCTGTTCAGGATAAATGCGTATCATTATTCGGCAACAGGTTTCTCAGCCGCTTTTGCTTTCGCTTTTTCTAACTCAGCGCTGTGAACCAGAAGCAATTTGCGCACAATGTTACGTGCTGCTTGTTGTTGCATCTCTTGCTTTACAATCTCGTTCTCAGCATCTTTAGCGAGCGCTTCTAACGGGTTATCAAAGAAAGTCCGCACAACTTTAGTTTCCAGCGGATAAATAGCGCCATCAGGCATTAATACTTGTGCCTTCATGACCAATGTCAGTTGTTTTTCCGCCGCTTTACCATCTTGGTAAATCGAAACGGTATCCGTGCTTTCTGTTGAGCCTACCAGTTTTAAAATAGGCACATCAGCACGACCGGAATCTAACAAGGTTACGTTATTGAGTCGAAGCTGTTCTCTGACCACACGCGTTTGGTAACTGTATGGGTCGCCAGAACTTAATTGTAACGTTTTCAATTCTTCAGGAAGTTGAGTTGTCCCTTGAAGACGAAAACCGCAACCTGCGGTGACAAGCACCGACAGGCTGAGAAATAGAGTTATCAGATAGCGCACTTGGGCTCCTTATCAGCCAACAACTAAGTTCAGTAATTTACCTGGTACATAAATGACTTTACGGATGCTCACGCCTTCAAGGTATTTAGTGACGCTTGCTTCTTGTGATGCCATTTCCTGAACGAATTCTTGGTTAGCATCCGCAGGAACCGTAATACGACCACGCACTTTACCGTTAACTTGAACAACGACCAGTTTTGTATCGTCAATCATGGCTTTTTCATCTGCTACAGGCCAGTTTGCAAAGTCGATATCTTCGTTGTGACCTAATGCTTTCCACATTTCGAAACAAGCGTGTGGAATGATTGGTGATAACATCAGGGTAATCGCATCTAAAGACTCTTGAACTAAAGCGCGATCTTGCTCTGTATCTTGTGGAGCACGAACTAATTTGTTCATAAACTCCATAATAGCCGCGATAGCCGTGTTGAAAGCATAACGGCGACCCACATCGTCAGTCACTTTCGCGATAGTCTTGTGGAGATCACGACGTAAATCTTTTTGTTCTGCCGTTAATGCACTGATGTCTAATGGCTGAGTTGCACCTTTTTGTGCGTGTTCATGAACTAAACGCCATACACGACGAACGAAACGGTTAGCTCCTTCAACGCTAGATTCTTGCCATTCAAGGGTTAATTCTGGTGGCGCTGCAAACATCATGAACAGACGGACGGTATCAGCACCGTATTTTTCGACCATTAATTGCGGGTCGATACCGTTGTTCTTAGATTTAGACATCTTGCTCATACCAGTATAAACCAGTTCATGGCCTTCGCTGTCTACCGCTTTAGTAATACGGTTTTTGTCATCACGTTCAACAATTGCATCCGCAGGAGAAACCCACACGCGCTGACCATCGCTACCGGTGTAGTAGAAGGCATCTGCCAGCACCATACCTTGGCACAGTAAACGTTTTGCTGGCTCATCAGAGTTCACCAGACCTGCATCACGCATTAATTTGTGGAAGAAGCGGAAATACATTAAGTGCATGATGGCGTGTTCAATACCGCCGATGTATTGATCCACTGGCAGCCAGTAGTTTGCTGCTTCTGGGTTCAACATGCCATCATCGTATTGTGGGCAAGTATAACGAGCGTAGTACCAAGATGATTCCATAAAGGTATCGAACGTATCGGTTTCACGCAGCGCTGGTTGACCATTAATCGTCGTTTTTGCCCACTCAGGATCCGCTTTAATTGGGCTAGTGATGCCGTTCATGGTGACATCTTCCGGTAAAATAACCGGTAATTGGTCTTCAGGAACTGGAACAACGGTACCGTCTTCTAAGGTCGCCATTGGAATTGGCGCCCCCCAATAACGTTGACGGGAAACACCCCAGTCACGTAAACGATAATTGACTTTGCGTTGACCCGCACCAAGCGAAACTAGTTTATCTGCGATAGCATTGAAGCCAGCTTCGTTGCTTAAACCAGTAAACTCACCTGAGTTGATCAGGGCATTTTTCTCAGTCATCGCTTCTTGAGATAAGTCAGGCGTGTTGCCTTCAGCATCTGCAATCACTGCTTTTATTGGCAGATTGTATTTATGAGCAAATTCCCAGTCTCGTTGGTCGTGAGCTGGAACCGCCATCACTGCGCCTGTACCGTATTCCATCAGAACAAAGTTCGCGACCCAAATTGGTAATTTTTCTTGGGTTAATGGATGAACGACATACAGACCTGTTGCCAGACCTTTTTTCTCCATGGTTGCCATATCCGCTTCCGCAGTTTTGGTATTACGGCACTCATCGATAAAGTCGGCTAATTCGCTATTCGCTTTGGCAGCTTCTTGCGCTAATGGGTGACCTGCTGCAACCGCTACATAGGTCGCTCCCATAAAGGTATCTGGGCGGGTGGTGTAGACAGTTAATTTCTCTGCACGGTCGGCAACATCAAAAGTGATTTCCACACCTTCTGAGCGACCAATCCAGTTGCGCTGCATGGTTTTAACTTGTTCTGGCCAATCTTCCAGTTTGTCCAAGTCATTGAGCAGCTCTTCAGCGTAGTCGGTGATTTTGATAAACCACTGAGGGATCTCTTTACGCTCAACTTGGCTATCGCAGCGCCAGCAGCAGCCGTCGATAACTTGTTCGTTTGCGAGAACGGTTAAGTCGTGTGGACACCAGTTCACTGCAGAGGTTTTCTTATACACTAAGCCTTTTTCATACAGCTTAGTGAAGAACCACTGTTCCCAACGGTAGTATTCTGGCGTACAGGTGGTCACTTCGCGGTTCCAATCGTAACCGAAGCCCAGCATTTTCAGCTGACCTTTCATGTAATCGATATTGGCATAAGTCCATGGTGCAGGCGCGGTGTTATTTTTAACAGCAGCACCTTCAGCTGGCAGACCAAACGCATCCCAACCAATTGGTTGCAGAACGTTTTTACCCAGCATACGCTGGTAGCGGGAGATCACGTCACCAATGGTGTAGTTACGAACGTGGCCCATGTGTAGTCGACCAGAAGGGTAAGGTAGCATGGACAGGCAGTAGTATTTCTCTTTGCTGTTGTCTTCTGTCACTTTGAACGTTTGGTGTTCATCCCAGTGACGCTGTACTTTAGGCTCTATATCTTCTGGACGATATTGTTCTTGCATGGCACCGATAATCCTATGGTGAATAATCGCTACAGTTTAGTCTGTAGCAGGTGAATGTCTTGTCTATAAAATGGATCCGCATAGCATAGCGGATCACACATGAAAACAACAATGCCGAAAGCCATTGTGTCTGTAAAAAACGATGAATCGTCGATTAGATGAATTTACAGGGACTTGGTCTTGCTGTTTCAGCTGTTTGTTATATTTTGTGCTACATAGTGGTTGGCGATACGTTGATATTGCCATACGTTGATGAAACTAAGATCGCGCACAAAATAATAAGCGTATCGCCTATCATAATTCAATTTTCTACCTAAAACTTGAACTATTTCAGGGTGAATTTGCTTTGTTCGCAATTTTATTTGAACTTAGAACACGTTAGAGAATTTTTTTAAGAGATTTCAAGCGCGGAAAAGTGCCAATTAAGAAAACGAGGTGAATTTTGTGTCGGTAAGAAAAGCTGAGAGAAAAGTTGCAAAAAGCCCTGTCGGACTTTCTGCAACTCAAAGGGCGATTAATGTAAGATTTTTGCTAAGAAATCTTTCGCACGATCAGATTTAGGATTCGCGAAGAAATCTTCTTTTTTACTGTCTTCGATGATTTTCCCTTCATCCATAAAAATAACGCGATTGGCAACTTTCTTTGCAAAGCCCATTTCATGGGTGACGACCATCATGGTCATGCCTTCGTTAGCCAGCTCAACCATAACATCCAGCACTTCGTTAATCATTTCTGGGTCAAGGGCGGAGGTTGGTTCATCAAACAGCATAGCAATGGGGTCCATACACAATGCACGGGCGATGGCGACACGTTGCTGCTGACCACCGGATAATTGCGCTGGAAATTTGTTGGCATGGCTTGCTAAACCAACACGCTCCAGTAGTTTTAATCCTTTAGCTTCTGCCGCTTTTTTGTCACGGTTTAGCACTTTAACTTGCGCTAAGGTTAGGTTTTCAATAATGGAAAGGTGTGGGAATAGCTCAAAGTGCTGGAATACCATCCCCACTTTTGAGCGCAGCTTCGCAAGGTCAGTTTTTTTATTATTAACTTGGATATCGTTAACGAAAATTTCACCCTGTTGAATTGGCTCCAACCCATTTACTGTTTTTATTAATGTGGATTTACCAGAACCAGACGGCCCGCATACAACGACAACTTCGCCTTTTTTGACCTCAGTTGTGCAATCTGTGAGCACCTGAAATTGGCCATACCATTTAGATACATTTTTCAGGGTAATCATGAAACAGTCCTTTTCTTAAGATAATTCACCAGCATTGAAGCGCCGAAACTGAAAATAAAATAGATGAGACCTGCAAAGAGTATCATCTCGACTTGCGTACCGTCACGCTCACCAATATTGGTCGCGGTTCTGAAAAAGTCGGTCAACCCAAGAACATACACTAAAGAGGTATCTTGGAATAATACAATACCTTGGGTCAGCAATAATGGCACCATCGCTCTGAACGCTTGCGGTAAGACGACTAAACGCATGGTTTGCATTTGGGTCATACCTAAAGCGAGGGAGGCGCTTGCCTGACCTTTCGAGATACTTTGAATACCTGCACGGATAATTTCAGAGTAGTAAGCCGCTTCAAAAAGACAGAAGGCTACCACTGCGGATATTAAACGAATATCATTTTTTGGTGATAAGCCTAGAACATTTTGTAATATGTTAGGCACAACTAAATAGAACCAAAACAGTACCATAACTAATGGAACTGACCGGAAGGTGTTGACGTAAAACGCCGCCAGCCAACGCAGAGGTTTAATGCTGGATAATCGCATGACTGCCAGTACGGTTCCCCATAAAATCCCAACCACAATGGCAGCTGCCGTAATTTTGGCTGTGATAATAAAGCCATCCACTAAGAATGGGATGCTTGGCTCAATGGAACTCCAATCAAATTGATAAGCCATCTTAGCGTCCTCCTAGTGTGCCGGGTAAGCGCACTTTGCGCTCAAGCAAGCTCATTAGCAGCATAATAATCAAGTTGATACCGACATATGCGAGCGTGATTGCTGTGAAAGATTCCCAAGCATGGGCGGAGTAATCGAGTAATTTTCCTGCTTGTGCCGCCATATCCACTAACCCGATAGTGGATGCGATAGCGGAGTTTTTCACCAAGTTCAGCATTTCCGAAGTCATCGGCGGTAAAATAACGCGATAAGCATTCGGTAACAGTACATAACGGTATGTTTGCGGTAGTGTCAGCCCCATCGCGAGTGCTGCATTGCGTTGTCCTCTAGGTAAGGACTGAATAGCAGCACGAACTTGCTCAGTCATTCGCGCAGCGGTGAATAAACCAAGGCATAGCATAGAGGAGAGGAAAAAACTGGTAGTTAGGATCTAACTCCATTTTAAACCAGTCGCCGATGGATTGAGGCAGCAGTTCAGGGATCACTAAATACCAAGTGAAGAACTGAACGATAAGCGGCACGTTACGGAATAATTCAACGTAAGCCGTTCCTAAGAAAGCTAAGAACCGGTTGGGGACGGTACGTAAAATACCAAAGAACGAGCCAACGAGAAATGCAATGATCCATGCGCAGATGGATAGCGTGACGGTGACTTCTAAGCCAGATATTAGCCACCCTAAATAGGTGGTATTCCCAAATGGGGCATTCTCAAGGAATATCCCCCAATTCCAACTAATTGACATAATATGACTTCCTGTGGGCAATTTGATTGTCCCGAATACCGCAATAAGAGAAAGCAAGGCGGGAACGACCGCCTTGCGACTCCTACTTCAGTAACACCCTGTTTGTCTTTTTTATTAGTTTAATGCTTTATCGTTTGGTGATTTGAACAGCGCTTTCATTTCATCAGATAACGTAAACTTCAGATTCAGGTTCTTCGGTGGGATTGGTTGATTGAACCAGCGATCGAATGATTTCTCTGCTGCACCAGATTTTTGTGCAGTTGAGATAGTATCATCGACTAATGCTTTGAATTGTGGATCATCTTTACGCAGCATACAGCCGTAAGCTTCTTCAGTTTGCGGTTTTGCTACAATTTCCCAGATATCCGGTTGTTTCGCTTTTGCGCGTTCACCGGCTAATAGGGCATCGTCCATCATAAAGGCAACAGCACGACCAGATTCTAAAGTACGGAATGAGTCACCGTGGTCTTTAGCACTGATAATGCGCATCTTCATATTTTTCTCGTCATTTAGCTTATTCAGAATCACTTCCGACGTTGTACCTGAGGTCACAACGACGTTTTTGCCAGCTAAATCAGCAAAGTCTTTGATGCCAGAGTCTTTTTTCGCCAGCAGTCGAGTACCAACAACGAAAATAGTATTGGAGAATGCGGCTTGCTTTTGTCTCTCTAGGTTATTTGTTGTCGAGCCACATTCGAAGTCAAATGTGCCGTTTTGCAGTAATGGGATACGGTTTTGTGACGTGATAGGAATCAACTTCACCTGTAAATCAGGCATATTGAGTTTCTTTTTCACTGCATCAACAATGAGATTGGAATAATCTTGTGAGTAGCCAACAACTTTCTGATTATTATCATAGTAAGAGAATGGCACAGATGACTCGCGGTGACCCACCACAATCACGCCATTATCTTTGATTTTCTTCAGAGTACCGTTTAATTCTTCTGCTTGAACTGCGCAGGTCGCACCCAAAAGCATCATTGTTAAAACAAGCTTGCTAATACGCATAATTACAGCTCCTTTAGAACATCGGTGTCAATCCGCCATATTTCGAGTTCTGTGTTCTAACAACATATTGCTCGAATTATTTTGGTTTTGTGGTGTTGTGTTTGCAGATGTTTCGTGAGGTTTTAATCATGGCACGATCATCGGCTGTATGTTTTATTATTGTTAAAAAGTAATTAAAAAATATGAGTTTTGAAAATGAATTGTTTTAAATTCGGGAGCTGTCTCGCATATTATTTAGGCAGTTGTGAGCTGCGGCACTAATAAAACGACAAACTACCTAAACTTGATTATCGTGCACCGAAAGTGTGCAAAATAATTTCTTTTTTCTATTCACTAAATAGATTGCAAGTTCCGTGCCACTTTTAAGAAAAAATGCAAAAAAATAGTGAGTTTTTTAAGGGGCGTTATTTGTAAAGTTAAATGATGCTGCTTGTGTTGCTTATTTGGCTGTGTAATATGTAACCTTCTATTAACTTAATTATCTAATTATTGAGAATTCAGGAAGATAAACTGAGACAGACATGAATAGGTCGATGAAGTTAGGTAAAGGATTAGTATTGCTTGCCTGTCTGATGGTGCTGCTTTGTATGAACCAAAGAGCTGTCGGAGAGCGCGTATTCGCCTCTATGTTTACCTCGACGTCCATGTTTTCTCCTCTTTCTGCTGAACACCTTCAGCTTCATTCAGATACTTATTTTTCTGATGCAAATAAAGAAGGTAGTGAGCCTGTAAAGCTTTCAACCTGCGAATTAAGTTCAAAATCACTCCTCACTCTTGTCCCTGTCGTGATTGAGCCTCTCTTTTTTGTATTTCTTTCTTTAGCGTCATTCGCTATCTTTTGCACTAGGCTATTTATTATATATAGAGCAAACCGTGAAGAGAGCCATTCCCCACCTAGCGTTAGGCGTCATCTACAATTCTGTAATCTTCGGGATTAGAAAGCAGCGGGTTGTCATTCGTCGCTGTTATTTATTCTGGAGGGATCATGCGTTTTTTTATTAATGCGTTAATTGTGTTATTTACTGTATTTTCTAGCAGCTTATACGCTGCGGATACAGGCTGGTTACAACCTGCGAATACGGGGTTCATGACCGCAAATACTCCGAGCCATGTTCAGGTTCGCTTGCTTAGCTCTGCCCAAAAAGAGGGCAAAGTCGATATTTTATTGGATGTAAAACTTGATGATGGCTGGAAAACGTATTGGCGCTCACCAGGTGAAGGAGGAGTTGCGCCGGAGATAACGTGGTCATCACCGGTAAAAACGGTGGAATGGCTGTGGCCAACACCGGGTCGTTTTGATGTTGCAGGGGTTTCCACTCAAGGTTACATGGGGGATGTGATTTTCCCTATCACGGTGAGTACGAGCGAAAAGCTCGATAAGTTATCAGGCACATTGACGCTATCGACTTGTAGCAATGTGTGTATTTTAACGGACTATCCTTTTGAGTTAGATCTGACTGAGCCCGCGCCTGCGGATTTCAGTTGGGCATTTAACCAAGCAAAAGGTCATGTTCCAGCAGTGAGTGGTCTTGTCGAGCAGGCTAAGTATGGATTTGCTGGAAATAAGCTGACGGTAGAATTACAAAAAGCCGCTGACAATACGTGGATTGATCCACATCTGTACACTGATGTGGTTGATGGTGCGAGTTTGGGGGTTCCTACCTTAAAATATTCAGGTGATAAATTAACGGCAACTATTGATGTCAGCGATGATTGGGGTGGGGAAGCACCTAACCTTGTCGGTAAAACGGTTTCATTTGTTGTTGTTGATGGAGAGTTATCCCAGCAAATTCATGGCACGGTTGAACCCTATGTGAGTGTCATATCGAGTGATGATAGTGGACAGTCGATTGGCTTATGGCAGGTCGTTTTATTTGCCCTGCTTGGCGGTCTGATCCTTAACTTAATGCCATGCGTATTACCTGTATTGGCAATGAAACTCGGTTCTGTCTTATTGGTTCCTCAAGGGGAACAAAATACCATTCGCCGGCAATTTTTACTCTCTTCATCAGGGATTTTAGTCTCATTTTGGTTATTGGCATTGCTAATGACTCTCTTACGATGGGGACAGCAAGTTGTTGGGTGGGGAATTCAGTTCCAAAGCCCATGGTTTATCGGCTTGATGGTCCTTATCACAGCATTATTTACAGCGAATTTATTTGGGCTGTTTGAGATTCATTTAGGCAGCAAGGCCAACACGCGCTTGGCGACTGCAGGTGGGCAGGGCAATAGTGGACATTTCTGGCAAGGTGTTTTCGCAACATTACTTGCAACACCATGCTCTGCACCATTTTTGGGCACGGCAGTGGCATTTGCGTTGGCGGCACCGATGTCACAACTGTGGCTGATTTTTACCGCACTTGGTGTTGGAATGAGTCTTCCTTGGCTTCTGATTGCGGCTTTCCCTGTGATTGCAAAAGCACTACCGAAGCCGGGGACATGGATGCTGAAATTGCGTGCTGTACTAGGCTTAATGATGTTGGTCTCTTGCTTATGGTTAATCAGCTTACTGATGCCCCATTTTGGTGCAATGACGGCAATCATCATCGCGGTACTGTTTTTACTGATTCTTGTGTTGTTTATTCTGAAAAATCGCGGTGTACGCGCGGCTATCTTCCCTTTCCTATTATTCTCGGCACTCGGTGCAGGGTTTATTTGGATGGCGTTAGATCAACATCAAGGGCATCAAACGTTAGCTGCGGATAAAGTGCAGTGGGAAACACTATCGGAAGACGCTATCACACGGGCACTAGCGGAGAATAAGCGCGTGTTTATTGATGTGACGGCAGATTGGTGTGTGACCTGCAAAGCAAATAAATACAATGTGTTACTCAACGAAGAGATTCAGAATTTATTGAGTGAACCGGATGTGGTGGCATTGCGAGGGGATTGGACCAAACCTTCTCCAGAGATTTCGGCATTTTTACAGCGCCGAGGGCAAGTTGCTGTACCATTCAACCAGATTTATGGCCCTAATCTGACAGAGGGGAAAATACTGTCAACAATACTTGATCGTGAATCTGTAGTATCAATTATGACTGAGGCCAAAGGAGCCAAAAAAATGAAAAAGACAATGTTAGCGGTTTTATTTTCTTCGTTAGTATTAGGGGCAACAGCACATGCGGCACCACTGACTGCGGATCAAGAAGCTCAGGTGCGCAAATTGGTACGTGACACCTTAGTTGAAAACCCTGAAATTCTTGAGGAAGCAATTGTCGCTTTACAAGCCAAACAAGGTGAGAAGCAACAAGCACAAATGAAGCAGGTATTAAAAGATCAGCATGATGCGCTGTTCAATGATCCGACCAGCCCACGCATTGGCTCGAAAGACGCGAAATTAGTGTTAGTTAACTTTACGGATTTTAACTGTCCATACTGCAAACGTTTTGACCCACTGTTAGAAGAGATGGTGAAGAAAAACCCTGATGTTGCAGTAGTCATCAAGTACCTGCCATTCAAAGGGGAAACTTCGTTGGAATCTTCGCAATTAGCGATGACGTTATGGCAAGAAAATCCAAAAGCGTTCTTAGCATTGCACCAAAAACTGATGGCGAAACAGGGCATGCTGTCGGATTCGAATATCAAAGAAGCGCTACAAGCAACCGGTAATGGTAAGTTAAAAGCGAGTGATAAGAGCCGTGCGGCAATCCGTAAAAACCTTGAGCTAGCTAATATGCTGGGTGTGAACGGCACACCGGCAACGTTAGTGGGTGATGAAATGATCCCAGGCGCTGTAGATGCACAAGAATTTGAACGCATCGTGAAAGAACAGCTCAGCAAAGCGAAATAATGACATGATGGGGAGACTCAAGAAGTGGTCAAAAGAGCTTCTCGTTTTAGCGATTATTCTTGTCATTGCTTTTACGGTGATGGATTTTTGGCGTAAACCGCAAAGCCTTGCCCCTATGTTATTAGAACCTCTGACCCTTGCAACAGGAGATGAGGTTTCTATTGCTGAACTTAGCCAGAAGCAGCCTGTTCTCGTCTATTTTTGGGCAACATGGTGTGGTGTTTGTAGTATCACATCTCCAATCGTTTCGGATTTAGCGAAGTCAGGGGTTCCTGTGGTGACCGTGGCACTCCGCTCTGGGGATAGTTCTCGGCTGTTAGCGGGGATGCAGAAAAAGGAATTGGCGTTTCCTGTCGTCAATGACACCCATGGGCAGCTTGCTGCACAAGTTGGTGTGACCGCAACGCCAACCTTTATGATTATCGATAAAGGCGAGATGGTCAGCTTTACGTCTGGTTGGACGAGCTACTTAGGCTTAAAAAGCCGCCTATGGCTTGCATCGTTCTAAATAAATGCCCTTGGTATGATTATCAAGGGCATTTTGTTGATTAAACTCTTTTCTCAAACTCTCTCATCAAAATTCGAGATTACGAATAAACCGATAGTCAGCCGATTGTGATTTTAAGCGATAAAGATTGGCTGGGCGCCCGCGTTCTTGGCGTTTTTCTCCTGTATCAATCAGTAAATCAGCTTGCTCTAAACGGCGGCGGAAGGATTTATTCTGTATGGCTTTGCCGATTAAAACCTCATGAACATGTTGCAGCTCGGCTAAGGTGAATACTTCTGGTAGCGCAAATCCCGGCACAATGGAATAAAGGGATTTCTGGCGTAAACGTTCGCGGGCTTGTAAATAAAGCTGGTAGTGATCGAAAGCCAGTGCCATGCCTTCAATTTCTTCGATGGAGACCCATTTAACGGAATGAACGCTTTCAATGTGCGCTTCGCAGGCTTGGTGAGCAATAAGTGCGGTATAGCAGACTGTTACGGACCAGCCGCGAGGATCTCGCTCTGAATTTCCTACGGTACATAACTGCTCGATATAAGGAGGAACAACCCCCGTTTTCTCTTTTAGTTTGCGATATACCGTATCGTCTAACGTGGTATCACAATTTTCATCAACGAACCCACCCGGTAACCCCCATTGGCCTTTTTGCGGGTAATTAGCGCGTTCCACGAGCAGCACTTTTAAGGTGTTTTCATGATAAGTGAATAATACGGTATCCACCGTGAGCAAAGGAGTTAAATAATCTCGCCGATCATAATTAGATAAAAATTCTTTTTCTGTCATGTGATTAAGATCCTTTCCCCTGTTTTTAGTCTTGCGTTAAATCATACGTGAAAACATATTTAGTGTCATTAAGACATTTATGTGTTGACTTATTTGTGTCTATAGGACAATAATTAATTAAGGTCATAAAGACACTAATTAATTTCACAAAGACACTAAGCGGGGTAGGACATGTTAAATTTTAAATACTTCAAATCAGATTCATCGACATTCATTATTCAATCCATCAATGGGGCAGTACATAAGCAAGGTAAAGGATTAAGTTTTTGGTATAACGCAGATAAAACGTCCATTGCGGCATTACCTTTGAACGCCCAAGAAGCGCCATTTATTTTTAATTTACAGACGGCGGATTTCCAAAGCTTACGTATTCAAGGACAAATTTCATTTCAGGTGAAATACCCAGAAAAAACAGCGGATGTCTTGAATTTTAACCTTGCTCAAGATGGTAAATCTTATGCGTCAGAAGACCCTTTAAAGCTGAGTGATAGGGTGGTTCGTAGTGCGCAAACTGTCATCCAAGCAAAAACGCAAAGTACCAATTTGCGAGATGCATTACTCATGGGGCAACCATTGGTGATGTTGGTTTCTCAACAACTGTCTGAGCATCCTGCTCTTGAATCCTTGGGGATCGAAATTTTGGATGTGGCGATTTCAGCCATTACGCCTTCTCCAGAGACACTCAAAGCACTTGAAGCACAAGCGAGAGAGTCAATTTTAAAAGAAGCGGATGATGCGATTTACGCGAGACGTAAATTCTCCGTTGAACAGGAAAGAACGATAAAAGAAGCCGAATTAGAAACGGATTTATCGGTACAAGCCAAGCAGCAGCAAATTGAAGAAGCGAGACTCGAAAATGAACGGACATTATTGCGAGACCGTGCTGAAATTGAGCAAGAAGAATTAATTGCACAGGTTAATCTAGAAGCTAAGCGTAATGAGCTGGTGGCACTAAGTGTCGAAAATCAGCGCACTCAATCGGAGGCTGACGCTTATGCTATTGAAGCGAAAATGAAAGCGTATAGCCAGCTGCCAGTTGAAAACTTGAAAGCGATGGCATTAGCAAAAATGAACCCAGAGCAGTTGATGGCGATGGCATTCGAATCATTGGCACAAAATGCTGGCAAAATTGGTGAAATTAATTTCTCGCCTGATTTATTTGGTCAATTGATGAAAAAAGGCGCGAAATAATGAGCCATTTTGATGATGTTCGCTTCGTGTTAGTGATGCGTAAAACACGTATGCAGGAATTAATTGAACGTTTTAATACATGGTCGCAAGCGAAGTTTTATCTAGAGCATAACGATGTTGAAGTAAGTGATTATTTACTCGAACATGATATTTATCAGCGGCAGTTGATTCAGGCAGAATCGATTTTAAAAGCGATAGGGCGCTTTCAATTACTGGAAAGGAAGCTGTTGCCTAGCTATCAGTTTTCGGCGCGGGATATTGTTGTGGTGATAGGGCAAGATGGCTTAGTGGCGAATACACTCAAATATCTTAATGGACAGCCTGTGATAGCCATCAATCCTGAACCAGCACGTTGGGATGGGCAGTTACTTCCCTTTGAAATCGGACAGCTATCTGATGTGGTCACTCGTACACTCAGTGGAAAAGTGGAACAAAAATCCGTGACGTTTGCACAGGCAACAACCAATGATGGGCAAACGTTACTCGCCGTCAATGATTTGTTCATTGGACCTAAAAGTCATACTTCTGCCCGCTATCGGTTAGCGTGGCAAGGACAGCAAGAGTTTCAATCCTCATCAGGTATTATTGTGTCGACAGGGTTGGGCTCTACTGGATGGTTTCAGTCTATTCTTGCTGGGGCACAAGCCATCGCTGGAACTCAGTCACATCCTTTATCTGAAGGATTTGGTTGGGGAGAAAAGCGGTTGCAGTTTAGTGTACGAGAACCTTTTCGTAGTAAAACGACGGGAACGACATTAGTTTTTGGCACTATCGAGCCAAATACGCCATTACAGCTAGAATCTTTAATGCCTGAAAACGGGGTGATTTTTTCAGATGGTCTCGAGGAGGATTATTTGAATTTTAATGCAGGTTGCATTGCATCTATTGGGATAGCAGAAACTCAGGGGTTATTAATTGGTTAGGTTAAAAAAATCCCCGAATTATCAATCGAGATGTCGGGGATTTTTAATTGGTTTAAAGCGTCAATTAGTGACGTTTTTGACGGCGGTTAAGCGTAAATCCGACAATGCCAAATATAGCGACCAGACCCCACATCGGCCAATTACTCCAGCGAGCATAAGGGGTTAATCCTGTCGTTGGTGTCACTTCAGTAGCCAGAACCGCAGCTTGGAATTGTGGTAGCATATCTTGAATAGAGCCATCCGCGTTGATCACCGCAGTCACACCGTTATTTGTTGCACGTAACAGTGGGCGACCCAGCTCAAGTGAGCGCATTCTTGCCATTTGGAAATGTTGCCATGGACCAATAGATTCGCCAAACCATGCATCATTTGAAATCGTTAACAAATAATCGCTATCTGGTTTGAAATTGTCTCTGACTTGGGAACCTAGAATGATTTCATAGCAGATGGTTGCTGTCAGATGAATATTACCAATAGCCAATTGGGCTTGTTGATAATCTCCACGACTAAAGCCTGACATTGGTAAGTTAAAGAATGGAGCCAGTGGGCGCAGTAAATCTTCTAAAGGCACAAATTCACCAAACGGCACTAAATGGTGTTTGTTATACCGGTTTTGAGTGGGATAGAGATACGGCTTTCTGTCTCCCAATACAATAATGGAATTATAGAATACAGAGTCACCATTGACAGGTTTGGCATCCACGGTCCCTGTGATTAACCGTGTTTTAGTTTCATTCAGCAGAGTATCTAGTGCTTTTAACCAAGCTTGGTTTTCCAGCTCAACGACAGGAATGGCGGATTCGGGCCAAATAATCATGTCGGCCTTGCCAATATAAGGGCTAGAAAGTTTGATATAGCGATCTTTGGTTTGCTGTAAAAAGCCCGCTTCCCATTTCATGGATTGAGGAATATTTCCTTGTACTAGCGCGACTTCCATTGTTTTATCGTTCAATGGCGTAAACCACTGAAGATTTTTAGCGAGCAACGGTGCCAGTAATAAAACGGCAGCACACGCAAGAGGGATCAGGTTACGGCGAATGATTGCAAGGGCAATCAAACCACTAATGCTAAATAGCAGTAGGGTGATCATCTCAACACCAAAAATCGGTGCTAATGATTTCATTGGTCCGTCAATTTGGGTATACCCAAACTGTAGCCATGGGAAGCCTGTTAGTACCCAGCCTCGAAGGAACTCGGTCACTTGCCATAACGCGGGAGCCATAAAGACCAAACGCCATACGTTGGCATTAGGGGTCAATTTGGTGAGTAGTGCTCCGAACAGGGCTGGGTAGAGTGATAAGTATGCCGCCAGCAAGATAACGATAAAGACGTTAACGGCCTCCGGCATACCGCCAAAATCCGCGATACTGACGTATACCCAATTGACACCGCTACCAAATAAACCAAATCCCCAAGCGAATGCAATTGCAAAAGCTTGCTTAGCGGTTCTTTGTAGAGTTAATAATTGGAGAAATAAAACAGAAAGAAGTGCGGCTGGCCAGAAGTCAAAAGGCGAAAAAGCCAGTGTACCACTGGCTCCGAATAGTAAGGCCAGCAGCAGACGCAGCCACTGGCTTTGATAACGAGAGGATAAGTTCATTAACTCTGTTCTTCATCCAAAGTAGGCACTGGCGCGTCGTCAGGAATTTTAACTTGAAGCAGTAAAATTCGACGGCTATCAGCCATAGAAACCTTAAACTGGTAGTTATCAATGGTAATGGTTTCACCACGGGATGGTAAGTGACCAAAGGCTTGCATCACTAAGCCTCCAACGGTATCTACCTCTTCATCACTAAAATGCGTGCCAAAGGCATCATTAAAGTCTTCAATTTGGGTCAAAGCACGAACTGAGTATGAATGGCGGCTCAGTTGACGGATATCCACATCATCTTGGTCGTCATACTCATCTTCAATTTCACCGACAATCAGCTCTAAAATATCTTCGATGGTCACGAGACCAGAGACACCGCCAAATTCATCGATAACGATGGCCATATGGTAGCGCTGAGAACGGAATTCTTTGAGTAAGCGGTCTACTCGTTTACTTTCAGGAACAACAACAGCCTGACGTAACACTTTATCGATACTGAAAGGTTCTGCATCAGTTCGCATAAATGGCAGTAAATCTTTAGCCATTAGCAGCCCTTCAATATGATCTTTATCTTCGCTGATAACAGGGAAGCGAGAGTGGGCAGAATCGATGATGACATCGAGGCACTCATCAAGGCTTTGGTTACGTTTTAAGGTAACAATTTGAGAGCGAGGGATCATGATGTCACGTACCCGCTGATCGGCGATATCCATCACGCCTTCCAGCATTTCACGGGTATCTGGGTCAATTAAATCGTTTTGTTCAGAATCACGAATTAATTCGACCAAATCATCACGGTTCTTTGGTTCACCATGGAAAAGTTGATTTAATAGCGCAAAAAAACCTTTCTTAGGTCCAGGGTTATCACTACTCGAAGAGTTATCGTCGCTCATGGCGTTAAATTTATTATTCCTCAGTTAATTAATAAAAATGGCTAACCCATATGATTGGGTAATGAATTGTTTAGCTTAAAACATTTTTATTGGCTAGACAATTTATGGGTTAGCGGTACAAATTTGTGTCGAATATCGAAAAATTGCATTCGAATGAAAATTATAGAGAGCTCACTCTTTTTCCGCAAGATACGGATCGGCATAACCCATTTCTGCGAGGATCTCAGTTTCTAATCCTTCCATTTCCTCGGCTTCATCATCTTCGATATGATCATAACCCAGTAAATGTAGGCAACCGTGAACCACCATGTGTGCCCAATGTTCTTCTTCACTTTTTTGCTGCTCAGCTGCTTCTTGTTCCACAACTTGGCGGCAAATAATTAAATCACCTAACAGCGGTAACTCGACTTCAGGCGGTGCTTCAAAGGGGAATGACAATACGTTGGTTGGTTTATCTTTCCCGCGATAAGTGAGATTCAATTCATGGCTTTCGGCTTCATCAACGACACGAATAGTGACTTCACTTTCTGCTTGGAACTTAGGTAATACCGCATTAACCCAGCGCTGGAACATAGCTTCAGTGGGTAAGCCCGCGGTATTTTCGCTTGCTATCTGTAAATCGAGAATAACATCGCTCATTTAGTTATTTTCCTGCTTTTCAAGCTCACGTTGCTGCTCTTTTTCTGCTTTCAATTGCTGGCGACGCTTACTGTCTTGCTCTTCCCACGCTTCATATGCCATGACGACTTTAGCCACGACAGGGTGACGTACCACGTCTTCGCTATGGAAGAAGTTAAAGCTTAAATCATCCACATTCGATAACACTTCGATGGCATGTCTCAAGCCGGATTTACTCCCTCTTGGCAAGTCGACTTGAGTGATATCTCCAGTCACGACCGCCTTAGAGTTAAAGCCAATACGGGTTAAAAACATTTTCATTTGTTCGATGGTGGTGTTTTGGCTTTCATCTAAAATAATAAACGCATCGTTGAGTGTGCGACCGCGCATGTAAGCCAGTGGTGCGACTTCAATGACGTTACGCTCAATCAGTTTTTCAACCTTTTCAAAACCTAGCATTTCAAATAGTGCGTCGTACAGTGGGCGTAAGTACGGGTCAACTTTTTGGCTTAAATCACCCGGTAAGAACCCCAATTTTTCTCCCGCTTCAACCGCAGGGCGGGTGAGTAAAATGCGGCGCACTTCTTGGCGCTCTAATGCATCGACAGCAGCGGCAACAGCAAGATAAGTTTTACCGGTTCCCGCAGGACCGATCCCAAACGTAATATCATGGTCTAAGATATTGGCAATGTACTGTGCCTGATTTGGGGTACGTGGTTTGATCACTCCGCGCTTGGTCTTGATATTCACCGCTTTGCCGTAGTCTGGTACGCTTTCTGCGGATTGCTCAAGCACTCGGCTATCAACAATCGCAAGGTGAATATTTTCAGGATCAATGTCGGGGATCACACCGCGGATTGGCGCGGTATCAACGTATAGCTGGCGTAAAATTTTACTGGCAGCTTGGATATTAAGCGCTTTACCCGAAAGCTTAAAACGGTTGTCTCGGCGATTGATTTCAATGCCAAGACGACGCTCTAATTGCTTAATATTGTCGTCAAATGGCCCGCAAAGGCTCATTAAACGCTGATTATCTGCGGGCTCTAAAAAAATCTCTTGTGTTGCGATTTGCAAAGGTTTGTTATCGGTCACTGAGTATCCTATCTTTAGGGTTGGAAGTTGCCAACGCCAAGTTCATCTTCTTTACGAGTACGTGCAATCACGGATGCTGGTGTTTCGTGAACACGCAGATCCATTTGATCTTCGGTACGAATCACTTTGCCGCGTAAAGAGTTGGTATAAACATCGACGATTTCGACATCCACAAATTTACCGATCATGTCCGGTGTGCCTTCAAAGTTCACTACGCGGTTATTTTCGGTACGACCTGAAAGCTCCATCACATTTTTGCGTGAAGTGCCTTCCACTAAAATACGTTGCACTGTTCCCAGCATGGCACGGCTGAAGCTCATTGCTTGCTGATTAATGCGCTGTTGCAGTAAGTACAGGCGCTCTTTTTTCTCATCTTCGCTGACATCATCCGGTAAATCTGCCGCTGGTGTACCCGGGCGAGCTGAATAGACAAAGCTATAGCTCATATCGAAATTCACATCCGCGATCAGCTTCATGGTTTTTTCGAAATCATCGGTAGTCTCCCCTGGGAAGCCAACGATAAAGTCGGAACTGATCAGAATACCTGGGCGTGCTTCACGTAATTTACGGATAATCGCTTTGTATTCTAATGCAGTATGTGCGCGTTTCATCATGGTCAGTATGCGGTCGGAACCACTTTGCACAGGCAAATGTAAGAAGCTGACTAGCTCTGGTGTATCGCGATAAACCTCGATAATGTCATCGGTAAATTCAATTGGATGACTGGTGGTGAAGCGTACACGGTCAATACCATCGATAGACGCGACTAAGCGTAATAATTCTGCGAATGAACAGATTTCGCCGTCAAAGGTTTCGCCGCGATATGCGTTAACGTTCTGACCTAATAAGTTAACTTCACGTACACCTTGAGCGGCTAACTGAGCGATTTCAAACAGAATATCGTCACATGGACGGCTAACTTCTTCCCCACGAGTGTATGGAACTACACAGAATGTGCAGTATTTGTTACAGCCTTCCATAATAGAGACAAACGCGGTCGGACCTTCAGCGCGTGGCTCTGGTAGGCGGTCAAATTTCTCAATTTCAGGGAAGCTGATATCAATAATCGGGCTACGGTTACCCTGAATTTGGTTAATCATTTCCGGTAAACGATGCAGTGTTTGCGGTCCGAAAACAATATCAACACAAGGTGCACGTTGGCGAATAAAGTCACCTTCTTGAGAGGCTACACAGCCACCCACACCAATAATGATGTCAGGTTTTTTATCTTTGAAGAATTTCCAACGACCAAGCTGGTGGAAGACCTTCTCTTGGGCTTTTTCACGGATAGAACAAGTGTTTAATAACAACAGATCTGCTTCTTCAGCAATGTCAGTCAGTTGATAGCCGTGGGTGCTTTCTAATAAAGAGACCATTTTAGATGAATCGTATTCGTTCATCTGGCAGCCCCAAGTTTTCATATATAACTTTTTATTTGTCGACATGTCGTATATCCGGTGTTTTCGAATCCTAAAATGTGGACTTCGAAACGCGTTGTAAATCCAAAGTCCTACCCTTTGATGATGAGGGAATTCACCGCATTTTGATTAAGAACAGCGTTCTTGATTGGATTAAATGCAAAAATTACCCAGTAATAACATGCTAAAATAATATCATCACCAAATGCTTAAGGGCAGGCTATTTGCCTATTGTTTTAAAGATTAACGAGTATTGTATTCATTTGAGGCATCAGTGACCAGAGCCCAAGCGCAGATATTGCCTGCGGGGGTAAGAATTTTTCGGTATACTAACGAAATCAAACAGTTAATAGTAGCTATCATGATGAATAAACTAACTGAATTTTATGATGTTGTCGTTGTTGGCGCAGGAATGACTGGCGCAGCGGCAGCGCTCGGCTTTGCCCAAGAAGGGATGAAAGTGGCTTTACTTGAGAAAGCCAAGCCTGTGGAGTTTGACGCAAACAGTAGGCCGGATGTCCGCATTTCTGCAATTAGCAGCGCTTCCATTGAATTGCTAAAACAATTAGGTACATGGAAGCACGTGGAAGCAATGCGCAGTGTGCCTTATCGTGAGTTAGAAACATGGGAAGAGCCGGGAAGTAATGTCATTTTTGATGCTAAAAGTTTGGGGTTGCCTGAACTTGGCTTTATGGTAGAAAATCGCGTGTTACAGCTGGCATTATGGCGTGAATGTGAACAGTACAGCAATCTAGAATTGGTGTGCCCAGCCACGTTGGTCAATTTATACCAACCGCATGGGCAAAAGCATTGGATGGTTGAGCTTGAAGATGGTCTCGTTCTGGAAACTAAACTCGTGGTAGGCGCTGATGGGGCAAATTCTCAAGTGCGTAAAATGGCAGGTATTGGTAGCCGAGGCTGGCAATATCGCCAATCTTGTATGTTGATCACGATTCAAACGAATCAACCACAACAAGACCGGACATGGCAGCAGTTTTTCCCTTCGGGTCCAAGAGCCTTTTTACCTCTATATGACAATTGGGCGTCACTTGTTTGGTATGACAGCCCTGCGAAAATCCGCCGTTTGCAAAGTATGTCTATGGAGCAACTCACCGGTGCGATTACTGAAGCGTTCCCTGAGCGACTTGGCGAAGTAAAAGCGATAGCGTCAGGCGCATTCCCTCTGACACGCCATCATGCTAGCCGTTATGTTCTGGATGGTTTGGTTCTGATCGGTGATGCAGCTCATACGATTAACCCATTAGCGGGACAAGGGGTAAACCTTGGCTATCGTGATGTGGACGTGTTATTGAAGGTAATTTATCAAGCGCGTGAGTGTGTCGAAGCATGGGAGTCTTTGGATGTGCTTAAGCGTTACCAGCGTCGTCGTTTACCTGATAATCTCATGATGCAAGCGGGAATGGATGTTTTCTATATGGCATTTAGTGAAAACTTGCCTGGTTTAAAAATGCTGAGAAATTTTGGTTTGATGGCTGCACAACGTGCGGGTGAGGCGAAAAAATTAGCGCTAAAATATGCGTTGGGATTGTAGTTTCACTTGCTAGTCACAGTGTTGAACTCGCCTATTGCAATCAGTTACCCAGATTATTGTTCTGGGTAACTTTCCCGTTATTGTTCTCTAGTACTTAGATCTTGTTCTCTTTTATCTAATAGCGGGATCCCATATTTTGCCCCCCACGCTTGTAGGGCATGAAGCACGTCACTCAATGATTCCCCTTCTGGGGTCATTGAATACTCGACTTTAGGGGGAACTTCAGGGTAGACATGTCGAATAATTAACCCATCACTTTCGAGTTCCCGTAACTGTTTTGTCAGCATACGCGGTGTGATAGAAATTAATTTTCTTTTTAACTCATTAAATCGAAGCGTTTTTCCCTGTAAATGATACAGAATCACACCTTTGCCTTTTCCTCCCATTAGCTCTAATGAGGCTTCAACAGGGCATCCATCGTAGGTGTAGTTGCTATATCGTCTTTTTTTGACAGTATCCATTTGTATAGTATGTGCCATTATTGTGCGTACTTGTTAGTTTGTACTTTTAACATTAGGATGACCAAAATTCAATAAAGTTTGTTTTTACTTAGAGGACACCATGAACTTAACAAATATTTTGAACTCTCGTTATGCGACAAAAAGCTTTGATCCTAATAAAATTATCCCCGATGAAATATTGGTTCAAATAAAAGAGCTGCTCCAGTTAAGCCCTTCTAGTGTTAACGTACAACCTTGGCATTTTTTGTTAGCGAGTAGCCCCGAAGCGAAACAAAAAATTATTAATGCTACGGCTGGGGGATATTCTTTTAATGAAGAAAAAATCCGCAATGCGTCTCATGTGATTGTGATGTGTGGAAAAAGAGAGCTGCCTGAAGATTACTTACTTCATCTTTTAGATATTGAAGAGCAAGAGGGGCGGTATCTGAAAAGTGAATTTAAAGAGCAGAACCATATGGCTCGAACATTTTTCGTGAATTTGCATAAGAATGAGTTTCAGGATTTACCTCATTGGATAGAAAAACAAGTCTATTTAAATATGGGGGCTTTATTATTGGGTGCCGCGGTATTGGGAGTTGATGCATTACCGATGGAAGGCATTGACTTCTCAATACTGAATGATGAGTTTGGTTTAGATGAGAAAGGACTGAATGCGGTGACGGTTGTAGCTCTTGGGTATAAAACAGATGACGATTTTAATTCGTCATTACCTAAGGCTAGGCTTCCATTGGATGAGATTGTGACTGAACTTTAATTCACGCCATAAAAAATAAGCCGCATTTGCGGCTTATTTTCGTAGGGTATAAGTAAATTATTTATTATTAGCAATATCAACAGAAGTTGTAGCTTGAGCCGCTTCATCTTCAGTGATCATTGAATCTAATGATTCGTTTTTGGTTGCGAATGCATGAGCCAGTTTTTCAGTGTCTAACTCTTTTTCCCAACGAGCAACCACGATACAGGCACAAGCGTTGCCCACTAAGTTGGTCAGAGCACGACATTCAGACATAAAGCGGTCAATACCTAGAATCAGTGCCATACCCGCAACTGGAATACTTGGTACTACCATCAGCGTTGCTGCTAAGGTAATGAAACCAGCCCCCGTTACACCCGCTGCGCCTTTAGAGCTGATCATTGCAACTAACAGCAGGGAAATTTGCTGCCAGAGCGTGAGTTCAATATTGGTTGCTTGAGCAATAAACAGCGCCGCCATCGTCATATAGATGTTGGTGCCGTCGAGGTTAAATGAATAACCGGTAGGGATCACTAATCCAACGACGGATTTTTCGCAACCAGCGTGCTCCATTTTTCTCATTAAGCTTGGTAATGCCGCTTCAGAGGAAGAGGTACCCAGAACTAACCATAATTCATCTTTGATGTATTTGATAAGCTCGATAATCGAGAAGCCGTTATATTTAGCCACTGCACCCAGTACGACTAGAACAAACAGCAGCGAGGTGATGTAGAACGTCATAATCAGCATCATTAAGTTACCGATAGACGAAATTCCGTATTTACCAATGGTAAATGCCATCGCACCGAATGCCCCGATAGGTGCCAGTTTCATCAACATAGCAACCATCTTGAAAACTGGCTCAGAGAAATTCTGTAGCAGTTTAACAATTGGCTCACCGTGTTTACCCGTTGCTGCCAGCGCTAAACCAAAAATTACAGAAATAAATAGAACTTGCAGAA
The DNA here is from genome assembly GCF_000173415.1 of Providencia alcalifaciens DSM 30120. Classification (GTDB taxonomy): domain Bacteria; phylum Pseudomonadota; class Gammaproteobacteria; order Enterobacterales; family Enterobacteriaceae; genus Providencia; species Providencia alcalifaciens. The sequence continues at coordinate 51,516 of NZ_ABXW01000078.1, forward strand.
TATTCCCGTTAACGAGGGGGCTGATGACTGTGTCAGGGATGATATTCATGAAGAACCCAACGATGGAAGATTCGTGAGCTTTTTCTACATAACCTGCAACCTTAGCATTATCCAATGTTGCTGGGTCGATATTCAGTCCAGCGCCTGGCTGGATGATATTTGCGACGATCAAACCAATGATCAGAGCAACGGTTGAGAACGTGATGAAATACAGCATAGCTTTACCTGCCACGCTTCCGACCGCTCTCATGTTTGTCATGCCAGAAATACCCGTCACAACGGTTAAGAAGATGACTGGGGCAATGATCATTTTCACGATTTTGATAAACGCATCACCCAACGGTTTTAACGACTCTCCGATGTCTGGGAAAAAATGCCCAAGGGCAATACCAAGAGTGATGGCGACAATGACCTGCACATATAAAATTTTATATAGTGGTTGTTTTATTATGTTTCGCATAAGTTTTCTCTGTAAAAATATTGTGTTATAGCAATTATAATTATTGGTTTTTTTACAACTGAGTTGAGATGGATTGGAAAGTTGGACTAATTATTTCAGACGAAAGGGGGCTTACGTATTACTAATCTAATCTAACTGCAATTCGCCGCAAGATTACCACTTTACTTGGTTACGTGAAAATGACTCATATCACAATTCCGATATAAAAGTTGCGTAAAGGTAAATGGGATGTATCAAATGTTTTTTGAAAAAGTTAAAAGGAAATTTAAAGGCAAAAAGTAATTTTTAAAAGCATTAAATAAATACCGTAATAAATGTATTTACGTCATGTTTTAGATAGGGAATTGAGAAGAGAATGGCTGGGGTACCAGGATTCGAACCTGGGGATGCCAGGATCAAAACCTGGTGCCTTACCGCTTGGCGATACCCC
>NZ_ABXW01000077.1 GCF_000173415.1 Providencia alcalifaciens DSM 30120
TAATCTCTCGCTGCCGGTTCAGTGTCCATCGCGCTTTGCGTTGGCTTGTTCTCGGTCAGTGGAGGCGCATTATAGGGAGTCAGAAAAATCTGGCAAGTGTTTTTTGAAAAATAATTTCCAACTGATTATCTTTTATACTTCACGGGCGTTTTTTCACCCAAAAACACCTTTTCTCACTATATTCGCATAAAAAAGGCGACCATTCGGTCGCCTTTTTCCTTACCTTTAAATGATTTCCTTTAGCTGACTTATTGTTTTGCTACGATTTCATCATTTTCAACATCCAAAGTAATTGGTTTACCCGGAATTAATTTGCCTGACAGTATTTCTTGTGCCAGTGGGTTTTCAATCTCTTGCTGAATCGCACGTTTTAACGGACGAGCACCAAAGATTGGATCGAAACCAGCTTCACCAATTTTTTCTAGTGCAGCTGCCGTTGCTGTTACTTCATAACCGTGTTCTTCCAAACGTTTATATAAACGAGCTAATTGAATATTCGCAATATTCGTAATTTGCTCTTTACCTAATGGATGGAATACAACAACTTCATCAATACGGTTAATAAACTCAGGTCTAAAGTTATGGGCAACAACTTCCATCACCATATCTTTCATTTCTGAGTAACCGATCATACCAAAACGTTCTTGGATAAGGTCGGAACCTAAGTTTGAAGTCATGATGATCACCGTATTACGGAAATCTACCGTTCTACCTTGACCATCGGTCAGACGACCATCGTCTAACACTTGCAGCAAAATGTTAAATACATCAGGGTGCGCTTTTTCAACTTCATCCAGCAGGATCACTGAATATGGGCGGCGTCTTACGGCTTCAGTTAAATAACCACCTTCTTCATATCCCACATATCCTGGAGGAGCACCGACTAAACGAGATACAGAGTGTTTCTCCATAAACTCGGACATATCGATACGAACCATGGCGTCGTCACTATCAAACATAAAGTTTGCCAATGCTTTACATAATTCGGTTTTACCCACCCCAGTTGGACCTAAGAACATAAATGAGCCAATTGGACGGTTTGGATCCGATAACCCAGCACGGCTACGACGAATCGCATTCGACACAGCAACAACGGCTTCATCTTGTCCAATAACACGTTGATGTAACTGTTGCTCCATCCGTAACAATTTTTCTCTTTCACTTTCAAGCATTCTTGAAACTGGAATACCAGTCCAACGCGCTAAGATTTCTGCGATTTCCACATCTGTGACTTTGTTACGTAAAAGCTTCATGCTTTTACCTTCTGCTTTCGTCGCGGCTTCAAGCTGTTTTTCCAATTCAGGAATACGCCCATACTGCAACTCAGACATTTTCGCTAAATCACCATTACGACGCGCTTTTTCCATCTCAATACGCGTATTTTCTAATTCAGCTTTAATGTGCTGAGTTCCCGTTAGCGAGGCTTTTTCAGCTTTCCACTCTTCTTCTAACGCAGAATATTCACGTTCTTTTTCCGCCAGCTCTTCTTCTAGCATTTCTAGGCGTTTCTTACTGGCATCGTCAGACTCTTTTTTCAATGCCTGTTGTTCCAGTTTTAATTGGATAATACGTCTTTCTAATCTATCTAAAGATTCTGGTTTTGAATCCATCTGCATACGTAAGCTTGCACCAGCTTCATCAATTAAGTCGATGGCTTTATCTGGCAGCATACGGTCAGTAATATAACGGTGCGATAATGTCGCCGCAGCAACAATCGCAGGGTCTGTAATTTGCACATGATGGTGCAATTCATAACGCTCTTTTAAGCCACGTAAAATAGCAATGGTGTCTTCTACTGATGGCTCTGCAACATACACTTTTTGGAAACGACGTTCTAACGCAGGGTCTTTCTCTATATATTGACGATATTCGTCAAGCGTTGTTGCCCCTACACAGTGCAGCTCACCACGAGCCAAAGCAGGTTTTAACATGTTACCTGCATCCATTGCTCCGTCAGCTTTACCTGCGCCAACCATGGTATGCAATTCATCAATAAACAGAATGACATTACCTTCTTGTTTCGCAAGGTCATTCAATACACCTTTCAAACGCTCTTCAAATTCACCACGATATTTCGCCCCTGCAATTAGAGCGCCCATATCCAGTGATAAAACACGTTTGTTTTTCAGTCCTTCAGGAACTTCACCATTGACAATACGTTGTGCTAAACCTTCAACAATCGCCGTTTTACCCACACCTGGTTCACCGATTAAGACTGGGTTATTTTTAGTACGGCGTTGCAACACTTGAATAGTACGACGAATTTCTTCATCACGACCAATTACAGGGTCTAACTTACCTTGTTCTGCACGTTCAGTTAAATCAACGGTATATTTTTTCAAAGCTTGGCGCTGGTCTTCAGCGCTTTGGTCATTCACTTTTTCGCCACCACGCATCTGTTCTATTGCCTTTTTCAAATTGTCTTTATTGACACCCGCCGCTTTTAACATATCAGCGAGCGTTGTATTGGCTTCTAAAGCTGCGAGCAGAAATAATTCTGAGGAGATAAAGTCATCTCCGTGCTTTTGTGCCAATTGGTCACATAAGTTCAAATGACGCATTAAGTCACTTGATGGTTGTACATCCCCAGCGACACCTTGCACTTGAGGGAGTCGAGCCAATGCATCTTCAATTTTGTTTTGGAACGCAATTGCGTTCACGCCGAGCGTCGTCAATAACGGACGCACTGTACCACTTTCTTGATTAAACAAAGCACTGAGTAAATGAATTGGTTCAATAAACTGATTTTCGCGCCCAAGGGCTAATGACTGGGCGTCAGCGAGAGCTTGCTGGAATTTATTCGTTAAACGGTCCAGACGCATAACACCTCCAATAGAATAAGATTAAACTTGCTACTGGAGATAAGATGCGGTCTATTTTTTTATATTCAAGTTTTAGGTGGGATTATTTCTTCAATATCTTTTAATTTGGAATATTATTCCGATAACTAGTTATTTATCCATATAAGGGATGCCATTCTTCCTGTTTTACCCTCTCGTCGATAGGAAAAAAATCTGTTTTCATCACTTACTGTACAAAATTCTCCGCCATAAACCGCAGAAACCCCCGCTTTCAATAGTTTTTTACGGGCGAGTAAATAGATATTTGCGAGAAATTTATCATTCAGAGATACAAATGCTTCAGCTAAATCCGCTGATTGGCTAACAAATGCCTGTTTAACCTCAGCACCAACTTCAAATTTATCAGGACCAATCGCGGGTCCCATCCATGCGATAATATCACTAGGTTGCGCATTAAATTGTGCAAGTGTGTTTTCCAGTACGCCATTGCACAGACCTCGCCACCCCGCATGGGCAGCCGCAACTTCCTGCCCATCACGACTACAAAACAATACGGGTAAGCAGTCTGCGGTCATAATCGCGCACACTTGACCTACTTGGTTGGTATATACAGCATCAGCCTGACGATTTTTAATCTGATTCCCAGTTAAATGTAGAACATGGGTACCATGTACTTGCTCAAGCCACACAGGTTGTTGTGGCAATTGAGCAAGCTCTTCGAGACGATGGCGATTTTCCCTGACTGCCTCAGGCAAATCCTCAACATGATCACCTAAATTTAAGCTATCAAAAGGTGGATGGCTCACTCCACCAATACGCGTTGTACTGCATGTTGAAACATTTTTAGGTTGCGGCCATTCAGGGAAAATCAAAGTATTCATTACCAGTCCATATCGTCTTTGTGAAGTTCAGTGTCAGCTTTCAGCGCCTCGATTAACTCCACCATATCATCCGGCAATGGCGCATGCCATTCCATTTGAATGCCTGTGATTGGGTGATATAAACGTAACATCGTTGCGTGCAGCGCTTGTCTATCAAACTTACGCATAACTTCAAGGAACTCCTCCGTTGCCCCTTTTAATGGGCGAGGACGTCCGCCATACAATTGATCACCAATTAATGGATGATTAATATGTGCCATATGAACACGGATTTGGTGAGTTCGTCCCGTTTCTAAACGTAGGCGTAAACGTGTATGCGCACGGAAATGTTCCATGACACGGTAATGTGTGACAGCAGGTTTTCCCATTGGATGCACTGCCATATGCGTTCTTTTGGTTGGATGGCGAGAAATAGGCTCTTCAACCATACCGCCTGCAGTCATACGTCCTACCGCTACAGCTTCGTATTCACGCGTAATTTCACGACGTTGTAGAGCTTCCACTAAGTGAGTTTGTGCTGGCACTGTTTTTGCGACAACCATTAAGCCAGTGGTGTCTTTATCTAAACGGTGAACAATCCCCGCTCGTGGGACATCCGCAATTTCAGGATAGCGATATAATAATGCGTTTAAGATCGTCCCATCTGGATTGCCAGCACCAGGATGAACAACTAAATCACGCGGTTTATTAATAATTAGGATATCTTCATCTTCATAAACAACATCAAGTGGAATATCTTGAGGTTCCCAACGGGTATCTTCTTCAATCAGGGCATCGATGGAAATTTGTTCACCACCTAAAACTTTTTCTTTTGCCTTATTGATAACTTTGCCGTTAACCTGCACTCTATCGTCTAAAATCCATTCTTTTATTCGAGAACGTGAATAATCAGGGAACAATTCAGCCAAAGCTTGATCTAAACGTTGACCAAGCTGTGATTCAGCGATAGTTGCACTTAATTGTACTTGTTGAGCCATAAATTAATCTACTTTTTGGTGTTTGTGTTTTGACGGCGCTGCCGTTTCATTTAAAATGTATGCTATTGTAACTCGAATTTTGCCGGGAGCCTTACGGATAGACTCCCTCGATACAGTCAGAGGATAACCAACACGTGATGAGACGTATGAAATATCTGGTGGCAGCTGCCACGTTGAGCCTGGCTCTCGCCGGATGCTCCAGCAATAACGAAGTCAGCCCCGATAGTTCCCCAGCTGAGATTTATAGTACGGGTCAGCAAAAATTACAGGACGGTAACTATAACGCGGCAATTAAACAGTTTGAAGCGTTGGATAACCGCTACCCGTTTGGTCCATATGCGCAGCAAGTACAGTTAGACCTGATTTATGCTTATTATAAATCAGCTGAGCTACCAATGGCGATAGCTTCAATTGACCGTTTCATGCGTTTAAATCCAACTCATCCCAATATTGACTACGTTCTTTACATGCGTGGCTTAACGGCAATGGCGTTAGATGACAGCATGTTACAAGGTTTCTTTGGTATCGATCGCTCTGACCGTGATCCACAGCATGCATTAGTTGCATTCAAAGATTTAAGCCAGCTAGTTCGTTATTATCCGAATAGCCCATATTCCAACGATGCGAGTAAGCGTTTAGTCTACTTAAAAGATCGTCTGGCAAAATTTGATCTCTCTGTCGTTGAATATTACAACAAACGTGGTGCTTATGTCGCGGTTGTTAATCGTGTCCAACAAATGTTGAGAGACTATCCAGACACAGAGGCTACGCGTCAAGCATTAACATATATGGAAATCGCGTATAAAGAGATGGGCTTAGATAAAGAAGCCAACAAAGTCGGTAGCATCATTGCTGCCAACCAATAAATTATTTTCTAACGTGATGTTTTAAGATAAAAACGGCAGCTTCGGCTGCTGTTTTTTTGGATATCTCAGACGAGATTTTAAAGGACATTAAGCGGATACTTTTCAATATTTTCTTTTAACATTCATAACCTAAAATTTTACCCAAAAAAAGTACCGGCTATTTACCGTGTCGATAGCCAACTTTTCCAGTTTCCCTCAATATCGTTACTTTGGCAATCCTTTTACCCCCCTTTTTTAGCCAAAATCACACTTCACGTGGGTGCCTCACCTTCCATAATTTAAGTGTGATCTAAATCATTTTTTTATTCTTAGATATCGGTATTCTGAATTCATCAAAGACGGAAACAATGAGAGGTAACTATATGATTGTTAACATTACTAGCAAACAAATGGACATCACACCCGCAATTCGTGAACACATTGAAAGCCGTCTAGCAAAACTCGATAAATGGCAAGTTACCTTGATTAGTCCTCACGTGGTGCTGTCAAAAGAACCTCAAGGTTTTATGGTTGATGCCAACATAAAAACCGCTACCGGACAGTTGGTAGCAAGCTCTAAACATGAAGACATGTACGTTGCAATAAATGAACTTATCAACAAACTCGAAAGACAGTTAAATAAAGTGCAACATAAAGGAGAATCAAGAAGGGCAACAAATAGTGTAAAAGAAGCGAATCTAGAGACGTTGTAATCAGTTACGTTTAAGTAGTTACGTTATATTTTTATATTATCAATCCACTTATCTTGAAACCTTCCAAACGCGCTCATCATGGGCGCGTTTTTACGTTATGCACTGTTTTTTGTTGACTTCTCGCTCACTATCATGTCTATTTGAATAACTTCAATTGTAAGGATTTACCATGAAACTAAATGCTGTTTTCTTTTTCTTCTTTAGCCACTCACATTAAGGGGCTTTTGTCGTTCGAGAAAAAAAAGAAGACAATATTTTAAAGCCTCCTACCTAGGGGGCTTTTTTATTCACTGATGTTTGATAGGGTCGCAGAATGGAAAATAGCACTAATTTACTGAAAGTACGTGAGAAAATTAGCCAGTTAGACAGTGAACTCCTTGGGCTTCTTGCGAAACGTCGAGGCTATGCAATTGAAGTCGCGGAAACCAAAATTGATGATAACCGCCCAATTCGTGATAAAGAACGCGAACGCCAATTACTCGATGTATTAATTAATAAAGGTAAACCGCTTGGTCTTGATGGGTTTTATATCACCCGTTTATTTCAGATGATCATTGAAGATTCAGTTCTTACCCAGCAAGCTATTCTTCAGAAACATTTAAATCTGACACCAAGTGATACTGCTCGATTTGCATTTTTAGGTCCTAAAGGCTCTTATTCTCATGTTGCCGCTCGCCAATATTCTGCACGCCATTTTGATCAGCTCGTTGAATGTAGCTGTCATAAATTCCAAGATATTTTTTCACTGGTTGAAAGCGGTCAAGCAGATTACGGTATTTTACCGATCGAAAATACGAGCTCTGGTGCAATCAATGATGTTTATGATTTACTGCAAAATACATCACTCTCAATTGTCGGTGAAATCCGTTTACCTATTAACCATTGCCTACTAACCATAACGGGTAGCGATCTAAGTCAGATTGAAACGGTATACAGTCACCCTCAACCATTCCAGCAATGTAGCCAATATTTATCTCAGTTCCCTCATTGGAAAATTGAATATTGCGATAGCACATCCACTGCAATGCAAAAAGTCGCGGAACATAACTCTCCAAATGTTGCCGCACTAGGAAGTGAAGCGGGCGGCGCATTATATGGCTTAAATGTGTTAGAACATAATTTAGCGAATCAGCAGATTAATATGACGCGCTTTATTGTTGTAGCCCCCCGAGCAATTGAAGTCACGGAGCAAGTTCCAGCAAAAACCACGCTGTTAATTACAACGGGGCAGCAAGCAGGCGCATTAGTCGATGCTTTAATTATTTTGAAAAATAATAAAATAGTGATGAGTAAATTAGAATCACGCCCAATTAATGGTAAACCTTGGGAAGAGATGTTTTATGTGGATGTGCACGCCAACTTACGTTCAGATAATATGCAACAAGCATTAAAAGAACTGGCTGAAATCACCCGTTCTATTAAAATTCTTGGCTGTTATCCGTCAGAAAATATCGTTCCAGTAGAACCCGAAAAAGTGACATCATAATATTTGCTATAGAAATAACACAGGCAACTAACCTGTGTTATTTTTTAATTATGTTCGCTATTAATTATGATTTTTGTGTCACTGCACTAATTTTAAAGTAATTAACTAATTCTTGTAGATGGTAGGCTTGCTCGTTTAGTGAGTCTGCCGCTACCACCGACTCCTCCACTAATCCTGCATTTTGTTGGGTAGTTAAATCTAACTGTCCTACTGCGCTGTTAATTTGTGAAATTCCATCACTTTGTTCACGGCTAGCTTGCCCAATCTCACGAAGTAACGCATTCATTTCATCCACACTCGCGACCATACCATGGATCTGCTGGCTAGCTTGCTCAACTAATTCCATTCCCTCTTGGGTTTGTGAAAACGAGTTCTCGATTAACGAACGAATATCACTGGCTGATGCTGCGCTTTTCTGTGCGAGTAGTCTGACTTCCCCTGCAACCACTGCAAAGCCTCGACCATGTTCCCCAGCCCTTGCTGCCTCAACTGAAGCATTTAACGCTAAGATATTAGTCTGGAATGCAATGGAATCAATAAGATTGATGATGTCGGTCATTTTCTGAGATGAGCCATTAATTGCGCGCATTTTATCCGTCAGTTGAATCATCATCTGTCCATTGTTTTTGACTGTCACAGCCGTGTTATCAGCCAACATGGTTGCTTCATGTGTATGCTCAGTCGTGTTTTGCACCGTTGAAGTTATCTGCTCCATCGAACTTGCTGTTTGTTCAACAGAGGCTGCTTGCTCTTCTGTTCGAGCAGCTAAATTCTGGTTACCTGCGACAATTTGCCCTGCTGCTGCAGAAATACTTTCAGAGCTATTTTGAACCTCTTGAACTATGTCAAGCAGGTGCCCCTTCATTTCATCAAGCGACTCCAATAAGATTCCTGTTTCATCTTTAGATTCTGCTTGAATAATTTTAGTCAAATCTCCACTCGCAATTGATTTAGAGAAATCAACGGCTTGCTCTAAAGGTCGAGTAATAATACGCGTGATATACCACCCCATAATGCAGCCAACAATGATGCTAATAATCGATAGAAATGCCAATAAAACACGGTTTGCTTTGTAGTCATCTTCAACTTGATAACCCGTTTCTTGCATTAGCATATTTTGGATAGCAATGAGGTTTTGAACTTGTTCACGATACTCTCTCTGAATAGCCGACGTTTTTGTCATCATGACTTCAATCGCAGCTTGTCGATTATTTTGATTCATCAAGTTCATCATCTCTTGTTGAGAATTGATGAATTTTCCCCTTACCTCATGAATATTATCAAGCACTTCACGAGAGCGGCTATCCGTGATATTTCTATCCAATTCATCCAATAAGTCAGAAATATTTTGGCTGATTTTAACTAACTCATCCTTACGCTTATCACTCCCTCGATCATCCAATAAAATCAATTCTTGCATAGCAATATAAGTATAAAAGTTATCCATCACGGCATTGGCATTAGCTGTAATAGGATAACTTTTGAAGATAACATTCTGAATACGGTCATTTGCACGATTCATATTCACTAATGAAAATAGAGAGCTTAAAACGATTAACGCAATGAAAACGCCAAACGCAATTGTTAACTTAAGACTAATTTTGAGGTTTTTAAAAGACATCGGTTTACCACACTTATCATCATTTAATGATTAGTGTTATCGGTCGATGATGGGGGATCTTTATTAGATAAATCGTTTAATTTATAAATATCGATATTATAAATTGATTAATTGTCATTTAAGCAAAAGATCCCACCATATCTTACCGATAGATTTCTCAAAATTTGGGATAACACACGGGAGTAAGTACAATTACTTATTTTAAATAAAAATAAGTCATAAAAATGTCATTCGCACTTTTCGCATAAGAACCGCTACACCCCATAAGCTACAGGGTAATAGCGGTAAAGATTACTTACGGTTATCGTTCGCCCGTTGTAATAGAGATTGGCTTTCTTTCATAAAATGATGCGCATCTTCACCAAACCATTGGCTGACTTGTTCGAACTGTCGAATAAATTCGGCTTTATCTTTACGCTCTAACATTTCAATAGATTGCCCCAACAGTTGATAGTAACGGCGGATCAACTCTACATTTTCATCCGAAGACATAATGATATCAGCATACAACTGTGGATCTTGTGCAAATAAGCGTCCAACCATCGCTAATTCAAGGCGGTAAATTGGAGAAGATAAATCTAATAGTTGCTGTAAATCAACCTGCTCCTTAGCTAAATTTTGTCCATACGTAAATGTTGTAAAGTGTCGCAGCGCTTGAATGAAGCTCATATTACGATCATGCTCTTCGGGCTTAATCGCTTTTAAGCGTGCCCCCCAAACTTGCAGCTGCTCCAGTAACCATTGATACGATTTAGCATCTCGCCCATCACAGTAAGCAAAAACTTGCTTAGCAACGCTACCAATATCAGGACCAAACATCGGGTGCAGCCCAAGGACAGGTCCTTGATGCACGGCTAACATTGCTTCTAAGGGCTTTTGCTTCACCGAAGCGATATCCACTAAAATTGTATCGGAATCCAGCTTTGGCAACCGTCTGATCACATCGACTGTAAGGTGAATGGGCACACTGACCATCACCACACTCGCACCAGAAACAATGTCGGTCGCATTATCCCAGTCCTGCTCACCTAATAATTTGACCTGATATCCTGATAGGGAAAGGAGACGATGAAATAGCCGCCCCATTTTCCCCTCCCCGCCCACAATAACAATCGGACCAGCCGCAGGGTTTAACGTTTTAAAACCTTTATCATTTTCCCGCGCATAAGATTCACGCATAATCCGTCGAAGAACGTCTTCGATCAAATCAGGCGGAATCCCCATTCGCTCCGCTTCAGCGCGACGAGCTGCCAACATACTGGATTCACGCTCAGGGACATAGATAGGTAACCCATGTTGACTTTTGACTTCACCAACTTCAGCGACGAGCTGAAGTCGTTTCGCTAACAAATCTAATAATGACTTATCAACTTCATCAATCTGTTCCCGTAAGTGGGATAATTCAGCAGACATACCAATACCTTGCTCAGCTCACTTTGCTTAATTTTTGCCCGCGCTGCTCTAGCATTGGTGTTAATGCTTGATGTAATTTACGCAACACAGACTCAGTTTCTTCCCAGTTAATGCAAGCATCCGTCACTGAAACACCGTATTTCATGTTTTCACGTGGCTGTTCTGATGACTGGTTACCCTCATTAATATGGCTTTCAAGCATAATACCTGTAATTGATTCATTACCATTAATAATTTGCTCGATAATTGAATCAACAACCAGTGGCTGGCGGCGGAAATCTTTATTCGAGTTACCATGGCTACAATCCACCATTAATGATGGCTCAAGCCCTGCTTTTTTCATTTCGGCTTCACATGCTGCAATGCTTTGTTCATCGTAATTTGGTGCCTTTCCGCCACGCAAGATCACATGACCATTTTTATTTCCGCTGGTATGAAGTAAACAAACTTGACCTGACTGGTTAATTCCCATAAAACGATGTGGCATCGCAGCTGCTTTTAACGCATTGATTGCAGTGGATAAACTTCCGTCAGTCCCATTTTTAAAACCAACTGGCATTGATAAACCTGACGCCATTTCACGGTGAGTTTGAGATTCTGTTGTTCTTGCCCCGATAGCAGACCAGCTGAATAAATCACCTAAGTATTGTGGATTATTGGGATCTAAAGCTTCTGTCGCCAGTGGTAGCCCCATGTTAACTAAGCTCGTTAGCAGGTCACGTGCAATATGCAGACCTTTTTCCATTTCAAAACTACCATCCATGAATGGATCGCTAATTAAGCCTTTCCAACCTACCGTTGTACGAGGTTTTTCAAAATACACACGCATCACAATATATAAGCTATCACTTAATTCAGCAGCAAGTTTCTGTAAACGCTCACCATATTCAATGGCAGCATCCACATCATGGATTGAGCAAGGACCACATACCACGAGTAAACGCGGGTCACGCTGATGAATAATATCAGCAATCACTTTACGCGATGTCGCAATGGCATGCAGATTGCTGTGACTCAACGGGTATTTTTGTTTCAGACTCTCAGGAGTAATTAGAACCTGTTCGTCTTGAATATTCACATTATTGAGTACATCTTTTTGCATGATCATTTAATTACCTACTTAGCTTATTATTTATAGATGGTGTTATTTATCGATCTTGTGTTTGGTGCGTGAGAGATAACATATCATGCATCGTAAAGAATTCAATCCAAAACCGTAAAATAATTCAATTATACGTACACAAAAAGTTACACCAATACATTTCATTGAATTTAAATAATATTATTTAAAATTCGGAGAAAAATATCATATTCAAAAGCAAAGCATGAATAAAATAAGTAAACATAAGTTTACATAATGGAATTAATTGAACGATATATACTAAATAGTTCGAGTTGTCGCTAGCCGGCAAGAGAATGAGTCGCTAAGAGCATACAGGGTATGTGATTAGTGCGAATGAACGTAGCCAACACCGCGAGAGCTTGAAATATGACGAATATAAAAAAGGCCCGCAAATATGCGGGCCTCAATTATAACTTTCGGATGTAGCGAAAGCGTATTACTTGGCGTTCAGACGCTCTTTGATACGAGCTGCCTTACCAGAACGCTCACGCAGGTAGTACAGTTTAGCTCTGCGAACAGCACCACGACGTTTAACAGCAATGCTATCTACGACTGGAGAGTGAGTTTGGAATACACGCTCAACACCTTCGCCGTTAGAAATTTTACGAACAGTGAATGCAGAGTGCAGACCGCGGTTACGAATAGCGATAACCACGCCCTCAAATGCCTGCAGACGTTTTTTAGAGCCTTCTACGACCCATACCTTAACTTCCACGGAGTCACCCGGACGGAATGAAGGTACATCCTGCTTCATCTGCTCTTGTTCAAGTTGTTTAATAATGTTGCTCATAATAACTCTCTTACCCTAGGTAAACTGATATGTTTAGACAATTAATTGTCTGGATTCACTGGTTGCTCAGCTTGATATTCCCGTTGGAATTCAGCTAACAACATCCTCTGCTCGTCAGTCAGAGCTAGGCTTTCTAGAAGCTCAGGTCTTCTAAGCCAGGTACGACCGAGTGACTGCTTCATGCGCCAGCTATCGATCTTGGCATGGTTTCCTGAAAGTAAGATATCAGGAACTTGCATACCATCTAACACCTCTGGTCGGGTATAGTGAGGACAATCTAACAAGCCATCTGCAAAAGAATCTTCTTGAGCCGAAGCTTGATGACCGAGTACTCCAGGGATAAACCGAGAGACTGAGTCTATCAACACCATAGCGGGGAGTTCCCCACCACTGAGAACGTAATCACCGATTGACCATTCTTCGTCAATTTCGGTTTGAATGATTCGCTCATCAATACCTTCATAACGACCACAAACAAGAATTAACTTCTCATTTGTTGCCAGTTCACAAACTCCGTCTTGACCAAGTTTGCGACCTTGAGGCGAAAGATAAATCACTTTCGCACCATCACCGGCCTCAGCTTTAGCTGCGTGGATTGCATCTTTTAACGGTTGCACCATCATCAGCATGCCTGGACCACCACCGTAGGGGCGATCATCAACAGTTTTGTGTCTATCGTGAGTAAAATCTCGCGGATTCCAACACTCAACGGTTAGCAGGCTATTCTTCACTGCCCGACCAGTTACCCCGTACTCGGTTATTGCGCGGAACATGTCGGGAAACAGGCTAATTACCCCAATCCACATGATTTATCCCACTCATTAAAACCGGTAAACCGGAGATTTAAAAACCAGGATCCCACTCCACTTCAATAATTTTAGTGGAGAGATCGACTTTCTTGATAACCTGCCCATCAAGAAACGGAACCAACCGCTCCTTGATGCCAAATGCATCTTTTAAATTTGCCTTAATCACTAGAACGTCATTCGATCCAGTTTCCATCATATCAATAACGGTACCAAGGTCATAACCCTCTGACGTCACTACGTGGCAACCCATTAGGTCTTTCCAGTAATATTCGTCGTTATCCAAATCAGGAAGTTGGGTTGAATCAACCGCAATTTCAAAATTAGTTAACAGGGCAGCTGCATCGCGGTCTTCGACCCCTTTGAGCTTGACGATGATATCTTTGTTATGATGTTTCCAATCTTCTATTTCAATGTGTTGCCATTGACCAGAGCGTTGGATAAACCAAGGTTGATAATCAAAAATACTTTCAGCATGTTCGGTGGAGGAAAAAACTTTGAGCCAACCACGAATACCGTATGCCGCGCCTAATTTTCCCAATACGATTGGGTTTGAAGGAGGCACTAGTTTAGTTTGCTTGCTCATTGTTACCACCGTGACAGATTAAGCTACTTTTTTAGCTTGTTTGACCAGTTGTGCAACACGGTCAGAAATAGTTGCGCCTAAGCCAACCCAATGCTCGATACGGTCCAGGTCTAAACGCAGTTCTTCTGCTTGACCAGCAGCGATCGGGTTGAAGAAACCGATACGCTCAATGAAACGACCGTCACGCGCATTGCGGCTATCGGTTACAACGATTTGGTAGAACGGACGTTTTTTAGCGCCGCCACGAGATAAACGAATTGTTACCATAACATCCTCATTAGTTAACAAAACAACCAGACTCCATCGAGGGATAGAGTCCGGCTGTCATATAAAAAGCCCGAAAAGTTTACTTACTTTGACGCAAAAATCAATCAAAAGTGTACTTTTGTTTCAGGCTTTATTGCTTAACGCCCCGGAAATCCCGGAGGCATCATACCTTTCATACCGCGCATCATCTTGGCGAGACCGCCTTTTTTCATCTTTTTCATCATGCGCTGCATATCATCAAACTGTTTTAAAAGCTTATTCACTTCTTGTACGGTAGTGCCTGAACCCGCAGCAATACGACGTTTACGTGACCCTTTGATGATCTCTGGTTTTTCCCGCTCTTTACGCGTCATCGATTGGATCATAGCTTCCATACGGATAGTAATTTTATCATCCATTTGGGATTTAACGGCATCAGGTAACTGGGACATCCCTGGCATCTTACTCAGCATGCTGGTCATTCCGCCCATATTACGCATCTGTTTTAGCTGATTTAAGAAGTCATTGAGATCAAAGGTATCCCCTGTTTTTAACTTCTTAGCTAATTTTTCAGCTTCATCGCGGTCAACTTTGTGTTCGATCTCTTCAATCAGAGATAACACATCACCCATACCTAAAATACGTGAAGCTACACGCTCTGGATGGAATGGTTCAAGGGCATCAGTTTTCTCACCAACCCCTAAGAATTTGATTGGCTTACCAGTAATTGCACGGATAGACAACGCGGCACCACCACGGGCATCACCATCAACTTTGGTTAATACAATCCCTGTTAATGGTAGCGCTTCGTTAAATGCTTTCGCTGTATTTGCCGCATCTTGACCTGTCATGGCATCAACCACAAACAGTGTTTCAACTGGATTAATAATGCGATGAACTTCTTGGATCTCTTCCATCATCGCTTCATCGACGTGTAAGCGACCCGCTGTATCCACTAACAGCACATCATAAAACTGTAATTGTGCGTGTTTTAATGCTTTTTGGACAATTGCAGCTGGCTTTTCTTGTACTTCAGAGGGGAAGAAATCAACCCCAACCGCTTCGGCTAATGTTTCTAATTGCTTGATCGCCGCAGGACGATATACGTCGGCGGAAACCACTAAGACTTTTTTCTTCTGTTTTTCTTTTAACAGCTTACCCAGTTTTGCAACGCTGGTTGTTTTACCCGCACCTTGTAAACCCGCCATCAACACCACAGCAGGAGGCTGAGCAGATAAATTCAGCTGATGATTTTCTTCACCCATTGCACGGGTCAGTTCATTTTGTACAATCTTAATGAACTCTTGGCCTGGGGTTAGGCTTTTATTAACGTCTTGACCAACAGCGCTTTCTTTAACTTTTTGAATAAATTCACGGACGACTGGCAGAGCAACGTCGGCTTCCAGTAATGCCATGCGAACTTCGCGTAATGTATCTTTAATATTGTCATCAGTCAGACGTCCACGCCCGCTGATATTGCGCAAAGTGCGCGATAGTCTGTCAGTTAAGTTATCAAACATGTGTCTTAGCTCAATTCTGTTATGGGCCTATATGTAGCCTTATTTGGTTACTCGCGCGCTGTATTTCAAGGGCAAACTCAAGATAGCCACGGCACAATTCAACGCTGATGTTGGTCGCCGATTGTATCACACTTGATGGGGTTTCGCTGCTTCGTTTAATTAGCCTAAATGAGCGATTAGTAAAGAATATACAGCGATACATCATACCTATTAGTTGGAGCCTACACTTGCACGAGTTATACTAGTCAATATCTATCCACTCAAAATGAATAACGACACTATACTATGCCCGTATTTGCAGTCATAGCAGTTTGTACATACATGGTCAGCCTGCTTCTGATCGTCCCAGCACAAGTGCGTAAGCAAGCGCTTTATCGTCGATTGGCTATTTTATTAGCTATCGTAGCGATGGTCACTCACGCAATCACCTTGAAATTACAAATTTTTAGTGAGGCTAGCGGGCAAAATCTCACGCTCCTAAATTTAGGATCATCCGTCAGTTTATTAATGTGTTTGATTATGACGGTGGTTTCATATTTAGGAAGGGCTTGGTACTTAACCCCAATTGTGTATAGTTTCGCAATTATTAACCTAATTTTATCCACCATTATGCCTGGTGAGTTTATTACTCATTTAGAAGCAAGTACGCCATTATTTGTGCATATTGGATTAGCTTTATTAAGTTATGCAACGCTACTGATTGCTGCGTTATATGCTTTTCAAGTGGCGATTATCGACTATCAGCTTAAAAATAAAATTTTAAAATTCAGCCCTGATATGCCTCCCATGATGGTGATTGAACGCAAAATGTTTCATGTCACACAAGTAGGCGTCATTTTACTAACGCTAACATTGTGTACTGGCTTCATTTATATGGATAATATCTTTGATAAAGAGAATATTCATAAATCTGTACTCTCTGTCATTGCTTGGTTTGTTTATGTCATTTTACTGTGGGGGCATTTCCATGGTGGATGGAGAGGCAAGCGCGTTTTATTTTTCCATGTTGGCGGTTCACTGATCCTTACCTTAGCGTTTTTTGGCAATCGTCTAATCCAGCAATTAACTATGGTATAAACACCATTTAGTCTTACACGACCGTTATAAGGAACCTTGTTTTGGATGAAGTATCTACTGGTACTCTAATCATCATACTGATTGTTTTAATTTTTTTATCTGCTTATTTTTCGGCTTCAGAAACCAGTATGATGACGTTGAACCGTTATCGGTTAAAACATTTAGCGAAACAAGGTAATCGCTCCGCTGTTCGTGTTGAGAAACTCCTACGCCACCCTGACCGTCTACTCGGCTTAGTTCTCATTGGCAATAATCTCATCAACATTGTCGCTTCCGCTCTCGCAACCATTATTGGAATGCGTCTATATGGAAATATGGGGGTAGCTATCGCAACAGGTATTCTCACCTTCGTCATTTTACTGTTTGCAGAAGTGGTGCCAAAAACGATTGCAGCCCTTTACCCTGAACGAATTGCCTTCCCTAGCAGTTTTATTCTTACACCACTGCAAAAAATCATGTTACCTGTTGTATGGGCATTTAATACTATTTCGACCCTATTTATGCGCTGCTGTGGGATAAAAGTCTCCGCAACTCGCAATGATGCGGTTAATAAGGAAGAGTTACGCACTATCGTTCATGAGTCCAAGAATAAGCTCAGTCGACGCAATCAGGACATGTTAATTTCGATTCTCGATTTAGATAAAGTCACCGTCGGCGATATCATGCTGCCACGAAATGAAATTGTGGGAATTGATATAAATGATGACTGGAAGTCTATCGTGAGGCAGCTCACCCACTCCCCTCATGGGCGCATTGTGCTATATCGTGATTCGCTTGACGATTCGATCGGTATTTTACGCGTACGAGAAGCTTACCGTCTAATGGTTGAAAAGCGCGAATTCAACAAGCAAAACTTAATTAAAGCCGCGGATAGCATCTATTTCATTCCCAATAGTACTCCCCTGAATGTTCAGTTAATCAACTTTCAACATAAAAAAGAAAAGCTAGGGATCATTGTCGATGAGTATGGTGAAATTCAAGGCTTAATCACCGTAGAAGATATTTTGGAGGAGATTGTGGGTGACTTTACAACATCCATGTCACCTTCACTTGCTGAAGAGGTTATGCCACAAAGTGACGGCAGTGTCCTTGTGGACGGCTCCGCCAACATCCGAGACCTAAACAAAGCTTTCGACTGGAACCTTCCTGTAGAGGGTCCTAGAACGGTTAACGGTATGGTTCTGGAAGTATTGGGAGATGTACCTCAACCAGAGGAACAAATTGTTATCGGGCGTTATGTTATCGAAGTCTTAGCTGTCAGCGATAATATTATTAAACAAGTAAAAATCACACCTCTTGGCTTTAACTCACAAGTCCCTGAGTTTTAAGTTCTACATAAAAAGCCTTAAAACCACGAACAATTATTCGATGATTTTAAGGCTTTTTCAAACATTGTTTCTTTGAATAACTAAACGTGAAGCTGAGCTAACTTCTCTTCAGGAAGAGCGAGTTCATCATTTTTATTAACTTGAATATCTTTCGCAATGATATTTCGAGCAATTTGCTGAGCTTCTTCAAGTGAGTGCATCGTATACGTTCCACATTGATATACGTTAAGTTCAGGGATCTTATTTTGATCCTGAACATTGAGCACATCTTGCATAGCCGCCTTCCATGCTTTCGCTACACGCAGTTCATCTGGCTGACCAATCAAGCTCATGTAGAAACCTGTACGGCATCCCATTGGTGAAATGTCGATAATTTCCACGCCATTTCCATTAAGGTGGTCACGCATAAATCCAGCAAAAAGGTGCTCTAAGGTATGCGTTCCTTTTTCTGTCATTGCTTCTTTATTTGGGACTGTAAAACGTAAATCAAACACAGTGATAGCGTCCCCATGAGGCGTTTTCATCGTTTTTGCTACGCGAACAGCAGGAGCAGCCATACGCGTGTGATCCACAGTAAAACTGTCTAATAACGGCATTTCATGACCTCCATAAAAATAAAAAAATAATTTTGAAAAAAATGAAACTAATCCAAAAATGCAGAGTCTTACTATGTGAAAGACGCGCAAATTGTTATCATCCCTAATTCTCTAAGAGATTTTTATTTGGCCACCTTGTTGTGGCCATTTCTTTTAGCGTCCTGCGTGAATCCGAAGATACTCTTCAAAGCTTTCGCTTTTGTCCTGCTCCATCAATTTCTGTTTTTCAATGGAAGCCAAACGAGCTTGTTCAAATTGCTCTTCAGTGATCACTTCATAAGGCTCGTTAATTAATTGCTGATAATATTTCTCAGCTAACTCCAGCCCATAACCACCAATACCCTTTTCTAACATTTCGTCCATCACTAGGGCTGAGTAAGTCAGGTTTGGATCTTCAAACATAGCGACAAACTGATAGCATACATCTTTATATTTCGCATCACAGCAGGTGTCTAAGACTTCCGCAACACGGATCAAATCTTTGAATAGTGTTTGTCCAACTTCGACTAGAGGCTTGAGCTCACTACCACAACCAAAACCGATTACCTGCCCTGGTTTACGTCCTTCGAGGATAACGCGGTTCCAATTCTTACGGCAGCAATCTAACTCCTGAACGTTCATTTCAGGGGCATCAGCAAGCACGCACCAAATCAGGAATAAGTCTACAAAGCGAGCTTGAGTCTCATTAACACCGATAGGGCTAAATGGATTGATATCGAGAGAACGAACTTCAATATATTCGATACCACCACGCAATAGCGCATCTGAAGGTGATTCATTGCCCAGAGGCACTCGCTTAGGACGAATTGGTGCATACAATTCGTTCTCGATTTGCAGCACATTAGTGTTCAGCTGAACATATTTACCGTCTTTTTTTATGCCCAGCTTTTCAAACTCAGCAGAAGGCTTGTGGATGGCTTTCTTCAGATTTTCCACATATTCATCAAGGTGGTTAAATGTAATATTTAAATCACTCTGAGATTTATTGGTGTACCCCAAATCACTCATTCTCAATGACGTTGCATAAGGCAGGTAGTAGGTACCACACTCAGTTTTGCTGAAGTCTAATGAGGTCTCTCTATTTTTCAAGAAAGAACCGCAAATAGCAGGAGAAGCACCAAATAAGTATGGGATCACCCAACCAAAGCGATAATAATTTCTGATCAGCCGTAAATAACCTTCAGATATTTTTTCTTTACCACTTTCAGCGTCTTCAATCCCTGCCCATGCCTTCCAAAACTCAATGGGGAATGAGAAGTTATAGTGTACGCCAGCGATGGTTTGCATTAATGCACCATAGCGATTTTTTAAACCTTCACGATATAAGGTTTTGAACTGCCCTACATTAGAGGTGCCATACTGCGCCAGTGTGATTTTATCTTCACTCGCAATAAAGCAAGGCATACTGAGTGGCCACATTCTTTCATCGTGCAGATGGCGCGCCGTATAGCGATGCAGATCCCGCAGAAAAGCCAAATTATGGCTAATACTTTTATCTACAGGTGTAATAAATTCGAGTAAGGATTCCGCAAAATCTGTGGTGATCCATTTATGGGTGAGTGCTTTCCCCAGCTCATTTGGATGCAATGTCTCGGCTAACGCTCCTTGAGGTGACACACGTAATGTTTCACGCTCAATACCACGTTGAATACCATTGAGAATTTCCGGGTGCGCCTCTAACCATGAGAGCGCTTTTGATACGTCCGGGATCAAATCGACCTCCCGCCTGTGATTTAGTTTTATTTTAATAAGGCGATTACTTTAGCTTAAATCACATAAATTGTCGCTGTCTAGATGTGTGGTTTACCAAGAAGAGAAAATAGAAAAACAGAAGGAAATTGGGTTATACGCCAATTTTTAGGCAAAAAAAAAACTCCTCTAATTGAGGAGTTTCTTAATGATGGTGCATCCGGGAGGATTCGAACCTCCGACCGCTCGGTTCGTAGCCGAGTACTCTATCCAGCTGAGCTACGGATGCAAAATTTGTCGATTATCAATCGATGCTGTCGAAACACAGCAGTAATTTGGATTTCAAAATTGATGAAAGGATTGTTGATACATTACAGAAGTGTTTAA
>NZ_ABXW01000076.1 GCF_000173415.1 Providencia alcalifaciens DSM 30120
GGGTAAGTGAGGTTAATCTCTGTATCTGAGTTCACAGATAACACTGTGTTCATGTACACAACGTTATTGATGAGATAAGAGATTGGACAGCCTTCAGAGATACCTGCCAAATTATCTTTCCAGCGCGTTCCAGTACCTTTTATTTTTGTTTGTCCCGCTGTCGTTGCGATTGTGCCTGTTTGATAAATCATATTAACTCCAAAATTTGGACGTAAAAAAACCGCTTTCGCGGCTTATCGTTGAATTGGTATTTAGAAGTAATCGTTGAAGTCTATGGCGTAGCTGCCGGCATACACTATCTTGTTGTACATGTAGTTAGCATACATTGGGTAATCACCGATGGTCCACATCCTTTTCGCTATAAGCTGTTTACCTGACACCCTAAATCCAGACATGTAGCAGTTAACAGTATTCCCCTCATTCTCCAACCATGTATTGGGGCTATCCATCGTGAACATCGGGACATCGAATTTACTAGTGGCAACATTATTGCTCGTGTTAACTATCTGCCCATTGTTATAAAACGGTGTGTACTCGGAGTTGAAGACTACTTTACCCACTCTGTTCCAAATCGTTAGTCCATCGGAAGGTTGAAGATTTAACCCGGACGCAAATATCACAACATATACCCAACCAGACTCTAGCGAAATTATCCGGTTATTCGGTCTGTCATAGCGTATTGTTTGACTTGTGTTTTCAGGTCTAATAAATACACAGACCGAGTTACGGTTAGGAATAGAATCCGGAACGCTCCAATAACCCCGCCCATTCTTATCCGCTTGTATAAATATTTTTTGCCTAAACACACAATAGGAAACCGTGGATTCTTGGGTAATAGCTCTAAAGTTATCAACGGCAGCATCTATCTGCGAGTTAATAAAAAGCCCATAAGAGTCTTGTGGGGCTTCCTTCAGTACACCATATAAGAAAAAATGGGAGTTACCATCACTCCCCGGCAACCAACCTGAATCACCGCCCCACCAGTCATAGTTACAATAGAATGTATCACCCGATACCCAATAGCTTCCGATACTCACGCCCTGCACAGAACCATAAGCCAGAAAATGACATAACGCTGAAGGTACAATGACTACATTGTATTTCGACATTCCTGGTACATTAACGGACTTATTTTTTTGATACGGCTGTGGGCTAAGTGGATGAATAACAATATGCTTCAGAAAGGTTAGCGGATAAGAGTTGTTAGTGATTTCAATCGGCTTCCCGCCGTCTTTAGGGTTAATAAACAATCCATAATCATCACTCATACCGGGCGCCTCCCTAGTTTCGTAGCCCATCGTTTGTTTTCATCAAAAATAGTTACTCCTGTACCATCAATTAATAATTGCCCGCCATCACCGACGATTTTAAAATCTCCACTGATGAGTAGTTTGTTAAACTCCGCATCGCCAGTTTTAGCGTCGATATTAAAACCAACTTTGCCGGGGACATAATTCGCTGAGGTCATTTTGTCAGTTACAACAACTTCGTTAAGCCATGCCTTGCTAATAAATGCTTCATTCATGAAAACTTGACCGTTTTTCATGTATAAGAAGGGCTCCATTTTTCCATTCACTGGATTATAGAAAGCAAAGTTATTCGCATTGAAACCGATGAATGACTCAATTTTACCGTTTTTCAGTTCAGCGCTAATCACCATACCTGCAGCGTTGTACTTCTTATCATCAACAACAATCGTGATATTCGTACTGTGCATCGCATAGCCTTCGCCTTGCTTAAACTCAGCTTGCATCTTGGTATTGATTAACGCCTCTTGTTCATCAAATTTCACCTGCAGCTGGGTTTGCGACTCTGCAAATGCTGAGTCTAATTTCGCAATAGCCTTATCTAGCGTAGCAACCTCAGATTTCACGCCGTTAATGGAGGCATTGACCGTCGTGTACTTCTCTGCCCAAGCCAGTTCGCTGTCCGCATACACACGCCATAGCTCTTTAATTTGAGCTTGCGACTGTCCATGCTTAACAAATAAATCCTCTTGAAGCTCATAGGTCGCAGCCATGTTGATTAGGCATGCCTCATTAAGCCAATCGAGAGTTTTATCAAGCTGTTTACCCGCTTCGGCGGTCATGAAATGCCCATCGAGTTCTGGCATGATGGTATTCACGTCAAACTCAGACTCTCCACGAACAAATGAGGTCCATTCAGATTCATTGCCTGATTTATCCACCAGCCTCGCTCGAAAGTAAAAAGCAATACCAGCAGCTAAACCTGCTAACTCATGAGAACGCGAGGGGTAAGGAACATCAGCAAGCAACATAAGCCCATTACCATCATTGGTTTTGCTGTACTGAATCTCAGTCTTTAACGTGTCGCTAGTGTTTTCACCAAAGCCCCAATCAAGCTTAATGCCGAACACGAGCGGAGAAGCTCTAAAATTCACAGGCTTAGGTGGGTTCCCTACCTTTCCGGTCAGTGTTGTTTCTGGCGCATTCGCCCAAATGCTGGAAATTTCAGACGCATTAACCGCTCGAACTCGCACTTGATATCGACCAGAATAAACGCCCTCAATATCAAACCCCAGTGATGATGTCCTTGGTGCATTGACCCAGTTCCCGTTATCACGACGCCATTGCGCTTCATAAGCAATCGCATTTTCAGCCGCGTCCCAACTGACACTGAGCGTAGTCAACGCCATGCCTTGGTCAACTCTTGAGTAAGACGTGATTTCGACCTTTTTCGGTGCAGGCTGAACGCGAGGCGGAATAACCGTTACGGGACGTTCGTCAATGCGAGCACCTGAATCGATATGGTCATAATGGTCAGGATTATGGATAGCACCGCTAATGGTGTAAGTGTTATCGCCGTTATCGCTGATATTAATCACTCGATATAGCTGGACCGCTAAGTCATCAGAATCTACGACCCATACAGCCTCTTTTTGCGGTACCTGCGAGTATTCGACAGAAACCGTGACCACTTTCTTGTTTACCGAAGTAACAGTACGCCCTTCTGATTTTCCATCAGGCAGGTTGATGATCAGGCGGTCACCCGCTTTAATTGACGTGACTCTATCAAGAGTAATGTTTCGCCCATTCGCTGAGGAGATACGTCCCCCGGTGTCACGCCCCGCCAAGTTCGAATCAGCTACGGCAATGATATGACCAGGAGAAGGGATCGCCCCTTCTAGCCCAGTAGCAAAGGTGATCATGCGGTCATTCGCATTCGTGAGTAATGCCCAACGCCCGCGACGATTTGCTTCACTTTGTCGAGTGCAACCAATCGCAGAAAGCTCGACTTTACGCACCATTTTATAGCGGCGCTGTAAGTTTAAATCTGATACCGCCTCGACATCATCATTACTGTGGTTATTCATATTGCTATATGAAACTAGCGCTTGCGTATATCTTGTTTGGGAGCTACCACCTGAATAGGTTGGTTTTCCTCCGACAATATTGGCATTGGTGAACGTACGGAAGATACTGGATGGCATGTCTGCAACCGCATTCACTTTATTATCAGCCCAGAAGGTCATGCCACGGAATATCGCCGCAATGTCACGCAGTACGGTGTAGGCTGATTCTTGTGATTGAATATATACATCACACAAAAAACGCGGCTCTTTGCCATCACCGCCTCGTCCATCCGGTACCAATTCATCACAATATTGTGCGATCTTATACAAGTCCCACTTTTCAATCTGAGAAGGCTTTATTCGGTCACCACAACCATAACGATTATTGAGCACTAAATCATAAAATACCCAAGCCGGGTTATTTGTTGCTGCCAGTTTAAAGGTACCGTCCCATACCCCTGAATAGGTCCGATTAATCGGGTCATAATTCGTGGGCACTTTGATAAGCAAGCCACCTTTTGAGCGGACGCTAATCTTGGGGATCCGGTTATTGAATTGACGCGCATTGAACGTCACAAACAGAAGCGCGGTATTGGGATAACGCAACTTTGCATCAATCACCTCAGTCACGGCCGCAATCGTCACTTTATCGGCAATACGGGCGGTATTCTGATTCTTAGTGAGCCGGCGAACACGCAATTGCCAACCTGTAGTGGCTTTGGGTAAATCGACACGATGGGTACGCTGATATTCACTTGTCGTTTTTCCATCGAATGCAGACTTAACCAGCTCTTTATATCCAGCCCCATCCGTGGATAAATCAATAGCGTAATCAATACGGTAGCCTGTCGTGTCGCCATTGTCATGCTGGTGCATTAATTGCGGTACCGAAAAGCGAACACGAATAGCGGATAACTGAGTATTATTAATTGTTCTGACGTACGGCTGATCGTCTTTCAGTTCCATCCCGACGGCAATATCATTATCCACGGAGGGAATGCCTTGAATGTATTCTTGTTGTTCACTGCCAGATCTAAACTCCCACGTCACACCCTCAAAATTTTTGGTACCGTCTAAGTTACCAATCGGTGTATCGTCGAGGAAAATACGGGTATCATCCAAACCACCGGCTATTTCACCCTCCGAAATCGCTAACAGAATTTTTGCGGTAGATTCGGATAGCAAACTGTCTTTTGATTCGACTGGCGTATGTCCGCCACCACCACCGCCTTTTGCACCGTATATCGTTTCCATATTTCACCCATAAAAAAAAGCGGCAATTAAGCCGCTCGTGTTAACGTGTTCGTTTTGCTATTTCTGATCTTCGGTATAGATCCCCGCGGAGATAAGCGCTCCACCTATCTCACGACGACCAAGACCATACAAGAGAGGAATCGGATTACCTTGCGCCGTCGTATTCACAGCCCCACCAAAGGCATAAGAAGGTTTATTGTCTGCATCTTGTCGCATCGATAAACCACGAGGCTGCGGTGAAAGCATTTGCACAATCCCACCGATAGCCATTGCAGCTCCACTCATCGCAGCAGCGCCAGCCCACCCACCCGCAGTAAATGCAGCCCCTAATCCACCAGTGAAGTATGTTGCTGCCGCAATTAAAGCAACGCCAATCACAGTCTGGAAGAAACCACCACGCTTACTCCCTTTAATTACCGGAGCAATGCGAATATCTTCACAAGTATCAAGATACAATTCATCTTTAGCAATGTTGCGCTTACCTTTAAAAACGGCAAATTCCAGCCCTTTAAGATGCGCATTGGCAAGGAACTGCTCAAATCCGTCATAGAGTACCGATAGCGCTTTAATCGCTTCACGCGGAGAATCGATAGCAAGCCGATGTTCGCGACCAAACTTGGCACCTAAAACACCATAGAGCCGTATTGTTTTTAAATTCATGCCAACTCCTTGCGTCTTACTATCTTGACCGTTCTATCACGCCAATAATCGCTGTAAGGAACAATGCGACTTAGCTGACCGTATAAGTGGTGAAGCAGCATACCATTCACGATTACCCCTGCATGGTTCGGAACATGAGCTTGCACTTGCATAATGACCATATCGCCCTCCTTTAAGTCACCAGCAAACTCGACAAAGCCCGCTTGCTGCCAGTTATCCATATACAAGTTTTCACCCTCTTCCCACCAATGATGATCGACGCTGTAGTTATGCAGCTCTATCCCGTGAGTTTGTCGGTAATAATCCATGATAAGTGACCAGCAATCGGCGTGCCCCAGCACAAACGGGCGACCTTCTAGCTCACGTTCTGCACGAGGCTGAATAATGCGAATGTCACCTTCGGGAAAGGACGCTATCACCCATGGCAATCCCGTCACATCACACTGTAGCTTATCAACTTCGCTCGGTTGAGAGGTCACCCCATCACCACAATGGCTGTGTACAATTGCTATTGGATCGCCCCAATCTCCAGAGGTCGCATAATCTTCAGGGGAAAGTTCAAAGTGTTCAGTGGGATTATCGGAGAGGTTACGGCAAGGGAAGTATTTTTTGACTCGGCTTTTTTGGCAGATAACACCACAAGCCTCTTTGGGATATTCCGCTTTTACATGCTGAAATATCGCCTCCGTTAATTTCTTTGTGATCATAGTATTAATCCCGCTGCTGGGAATCCTCCAAAATCCAAAGGCTCATTTTCACCAAAGCGTTTTTTGCAATCACTAATAAGTCCGCCGCATTTATCTAATGCCGGATCATCAACCGGTTCGCCACGCTCATCGAAATATCTATTGCCCGTATAATTACAGCCTCGCCCGCTTCGATAGTCGCCTTTCATGCACCAGAAACAAAGGTTATGTATTTGTCGAACGGGTATCATAATCCCCTGTAAATCAAACGGGCTAGATAACTCAAACTCAACAACTTCGCCTGCCACTTCATTCGTTTTACGGTCAACGTAATACACTTGAGTAAAACACTCGTCAGGGTTCGCTGTTGAGTTTCCATCAGTGAAGTTTTTAGCATCAAGATAGTGAGCAAAAGTTTCATAAATAGTGACTTTTGCCTGAGCCATATCATCAAACTGTAGGCATAGAGAAGATATCAAACCATTAGTATTCGCCACTCTTAATATGGGTCTAGCTGGGCTTCCATCACTATTTTTAGCCATCCCTTCAATCTCATAAGCCCACGCACCGTATTCATTACCTTGCCACCAAATAGGCTTAGGTTTGATATCACCGCCAGAGGCGTCAATGTCTTGTGGTGTATGCGGCAAGTTATAGGCATGAAAGCGAAGAATAGGACCATCAAACTCACTGCCATCTACTTCAATTAACTGAACCTTATGACCAGGCTCTAACTTTTGAATATCTGATGTTATGTTCATGCACTAAATGCCTGTTCAAACGTTGCTGTTATAGTGATAGAGCTACCGCCAATTGGCTTTAATGTGATGGAATCTGCCTTCACCCGATATAGACCTTTATCACCAAATGGTGGAACCCAGATAAATGATTTTGCTGTGTGCGACCGGATAAAGGAAAAAATAGGCATTACCTCAGATTTATGACCTGTATAAACAAATGACCATGATTGAGATTCCGTGTTAATACCATCGCCGGCGACTTGCTTATAGCCATCACCAAACTCAACCTCTTTTATTCGGTGTTTGAACTCACCCACTGGT
>NZ_ABXW01000075.1 GCF_000173415.1 Providencia alcalifaciens DSM 30120
CCCCAGTTGATATTAAAAATGTCGGACCGTATGCGTACTGATATGTTGTTGATGTATTTGTCCTGAATACCTGCGTTTTTCTTTCTTTTACAATATTAAAAAAGTCAACGTCTCCATTACCACCTCGGTATGGACCGCTACCAGCCAAACCATAATCACCAGGATAAATTGGCGACATCCAACCAGACCACTTCATGCCAGTTCGGCTACGACCGTATATTCTTCCGTTACCAAGTTGAAGCTGGTCT
This sequence comes from Providencia alcalifaciens DSM 30120, assembly GCF_000173415.1. Taxonomy (GTDB): domain Bacteria; phylum Pseudomonadota; class Gammaproteobacteria; order Enterobacterales; family Enterobacteriaceae; genus Providencia; species Providencia alcalifaciens. The sequence continues at coordinate 249 of NZ_ABXW01000075.1, forward strand.
ACCATTCCTGAATTATCTGAACCGCCTTGCCTTGTCATAACTAAAATAGCTGAGTATAACTGAGCAAAGTTTATGGCATCGCCACCAGATGCCGCATAGAATCCATTAGCCTCCAGCTTGTCTGCATCTTTATAAGTTACTGGTTGGGTGTTACCTGATGGACTTGCTCCTAATCCATTGGCTCCCACTGCCATTTTTCCATCAATCAGCTTTTTCAGTGCAATAATACTTTCGAGCCTTACCGTTTCCCCGGTTGGAGTTTTAATTTCAACGATGCCGTCCTGTGTTAGCCATGTGTCCATGTTTCGGAGGAAATACTGGATATACTGCTGATTCGCTAGCATCTTGCGAACACCATCGCTCATGCTGTCTAGAACGAAAGTCGCAATCTGATACTTCACTGCTGAAGCTGCCACTGGTACC
>NZ_ABXW01000074.1 GCF_000173415.1 Providencia alcalifaciens DSM 30120
AAAAGCTTCCAGTTTAGAGCCTGGAAGCTTTTTTTATTGGCAAGGTATCTATATAACTTACTGCATTAATGTTTCTGGATTTTATGAACCATTCACGACACGGCGACTTGCGTAATAACGCTTACTCCAATAATCGTTAGTCATTTCAGAAACAATAACGCCATTACTTGTAGAGGCGTGGACAAATTTATTGTCACCGATATAAATCCCTACATGTTTCATCGTGCGACCAGTTTTGAATAATACTAAGTCACCCGCTCTTAAATTATTACGTTTTACACTTTTACCTGAAGATTCTTGTTCAGAGGTAGTACGGGGTAGTTGAACGCCGAACTGTTCGAGGAAAGTACGTTGCACGAAGCTAGAACAATCAATACCACTTTTAGTGGTTCCACCTAAACGGTAGCTAACACCTTTCCAGCTTGCGTATTGGTTCATAATCTTGGATTTTGTATCAACACTTCTGACTAAATCTTCGAATTCATCTTGAGAAGCCATTGCAAGGGAGTCATTTGATGTTGCATTTAACATACGAGCATCAGAGGATCTTGCGGTAGTTTGACCATTTTTTGACGTTTTCGGTGCCGTACATGCTGAAAGTGTTACGGCAATTGCCACTGCCGGAACAATGCGCCAGATATAGCGCTTAAATTTTTCAGAAGTTAACATTAATAGAATATCCCTTGCCATTTATTTATTGCTGTGTGGAAACTACACAACACACTTAAACTGATCCCTGTGAAAAACGCATTATGCCGACTGAGTGTATTTTTCGCAGAAAGTGTTTATGTATCGAACAAAATATGCTCTAAATTAGCAGCTCGCATGTGCTCTAACACCTGTGATTATAAATAGATAATCAGAAGCTGCTAAAAATCGTACTTATTTTATATATTTGGCTGATAAATATTGGTTCTTTAACCAAACATAAAGAATATACATAAACAAAGCTGAAATGGCGAGTTAATGGGGACATAATTTACAAAACATTATATAAAACGAGAGATCCATCATTAACTTGCCTTCAGAATACGAATAATCCAGTGTTTTCACGCTTTTACTGAGACCGTTTGCATACAAAACATGATCATGGTCACATTTACTATCCAATATCTTTATAAAAACAGCAGTTATTTTTTAAATTTCAACATGGTTTGTAAAGAAGTTTAAATTTATATTGTTTGTCACGTGTATGTAAAAACAAATAGTGTGTATTTGAGTGGAATATGTTGTGAATTCATCGAACTCTCTATCGTGTATTTTTTACACATTGGTGCGTAATTGAATGTAATGAAATAACCGTACGTATTATAAATCAATTCATATTACTCTAAATATGCGTTAGTTGAATTACGTAGATTGGTTTGATATTAAAAAAATACACGAGAAATGAGTTTGAAAGGCTGACTTGATTCTTCAAGCCTAATGAATAAGATGAAATCTCATCAATAGGCTTAATGGCTAAAATGAATAAAATAAGCGGCAATTTGTTATATAGATGAAATAAAATCCAAAGGAAGTTATTGGTTTTAAGTTAAATCTCAAGTGCTAATAGAAGAAATTATGTTTTGATTGATGAAAATAAAAAATAGCGACTATAAGTGAAATAACTATTTTTCCACGCAAATTAAGCTCTCAGCCGAAATTTATTAAATAACGCATCAATTAGATGTAAATAAATTTTGATAATTGACGATATCTTAATTTTAAGCGGAGAAATTCTTGTGGATCACTCAGTGAAAAAAATAACATTAGCAGTGTTTTCTTTAATGGCATTAACATTCGGTATGCATGCTAAAGCCTCTACACATAGCGAAGCAAAACCCGTTGCATCAGGTACTATCCACTTTGTCGGCGCAATTGTCGCATCACCTTGCGTTATCACGAGTATTGAGCAGAATATTGATACAAAATGTTGGAATGATGATGGAAAAGTAAAAACAACATCAATGAAAATTAATAAATTGACTGAAAAAGGGACTGTGCTTCCAAATCACAAAGGAACTCAAACATTTAAATGGATTAATAAGGAAAATAAAATAGGAGTTTACACGGTTATCTATGATTAATAACTAAATTGTCATTTTTATATTAAATTTTGAATGTTAAATGGAATGCTTTTCTAGGATGAATTAGTGATGTTTATTTATAATGACGCCTATGGGCGAAGTGCCCATAGGTAATGTAAGCTTATTTTCAAGACAAGAAAATAGTGCAGGATAATTAATCGCAACGACCCATATAACGACGTTCTGGAATATGAATACGGATTTTTTCGCCTGTCGTTAAATATTCAGGAACTTGAACTGTCAATCCAGTCGGCAGTGTGGCAGGTTTAGTTCGTGCGCTTGCAGAAGCTCCCTTAATCGCAGGAGTGGTTTCAACAATGACCATATCAACAGTTTGCGGTAATTCGAGAGCAAGAACTTGCCCATCCATTGTTAACACCTGCATTCCTGGTAAACCTTCTTCAGGAATAAATAACAATTCTTCTTCAATATCTGATTTTTTAAAGATGTAAGGCGTATAGTCTTCATTATCCATGAACACATATTCATCACCATCGATATAAGAGAAACTTACCGCACGACGTGTTAATGAGATAGTGTCTAAAATATCGTCGCCTTTAAAGCGTTCTTCAACTTTTTGGCCAGTTTTGACATCGGTAAAACGCATTTTGTAGAGTGTGCTTGCTCCACGAGCGCTTGGCGATTGGATATCAATGTCTTTAACCAGCAGTAATTTCCCATTGTAGTTTATTGCAAAACCACGTTTGATTTCGTTGGCCTTGGCCATAAATAACCTTCTTTGTTATTGTCAAAAAGAGTTCGACAAAATTACTCGCAGATAAGGGATTAGGCAAGATGTTAACATCAAAAAAATCCCTAGTTTTCACACTAGGGATCTCTTTTTAATCAATGTTAGCTTGCGGGTAACTTAGTAGACGGGGAGAAGCCCCAACAGAGAGAGAATATGTGCGGTTGCGTTAATCAAACCAAATAAGATCACAAATCCAATGACAAAGCTTCCACCCGGTGTTCGATAGCTATTATTTGGAAAACGTTTACGGCTTGCTCTTGCCATCAAGGCTGGAATAATCACCGCCCAAATGGTTGCTGCGAGACCCGCAAATCCAATGGCATAAATAAAGCCGTTAGGGAACACCAAGCCTAAAATTGTGGGTGGTAAAAAGGTGATGATAACGGATTTGAAACGCCCTTGATGGCTATCATTAAACTTAAAGAAGTCCGCAATAAAATCAAATAAGCCAAGGGAAACGCCCAAAAATGAACTTGCTAGCGCCATATACGAGAACAGTGTTAAAAATTGTGAAATAAAGCTGCTCTGGGCGGAAATATTCATTTGGTTCAGCAGTGCACCAATATTGTTACCGTTTTCTCTTATTTCAATAAAGGATGAACGAGGAATATTACCTTGGATAGCATACTGCCATAATATATAGATAGTGACAGTGATCCCTGCGCCATATACCAAACTCAGCATGACACTGCGGCTGTCTTTATTATAGTACTTCACTAACCCAGGTACGTTACCGTGGTAACCAAAAGAGGTGAGTAAGTAAGGGAGAGCCGCTAATGCATATGGTAAATATTCACTGTTATTATTGTCGTATTGGTCGAAGAGAACCATCGGTGATGCTGTTGTCACCATTCCACCAATTGACATCACAAATGTGATAACCATCCCACCAATGAGAATGGTGCTTAGCCTATCAACCGCTCGAGTTGATAACCAAACAAAAAATGCAATCACTAAGGCAAAAACGAGACCTGAAATTGCTTGTGGAACTTGAGCATATTTCGACACGTTTTCAGTAATGATAGAACTACCTGCTGAAATGTATGCATACGTTAAAATATACAAAACAAAGGTAATAGATAAAGAGTTAATGGTATTCCAGCTTGAGCCTAATAGATCTTTGACCATCGTATGAAAACTGGCACCTGCCGGATAATTCATATTTGCTTCTAGAATCATTAATCCTGACAATAACATACAGATAAATGTGTAGATTAATAACACGACTGAGCCGGAAAACCACACACCTGAAGTCACCATTGGAATAGAAAACATACCGGCACCAACAGCGGTACCTGCGATGATCATTGAGCCGCCTAAAATAGAGGGGCGTTTTGGTGGTTTTATAACATCAGCTTCCATGATGACTCCTGAATGATTGTTTCACTGTACTAGCTGAACGATACATTAGGTGTGAAATAATGTAAACATATAAAAGATAATAAAATAAAAAATAATCTGATGTGATTGTTATATGCACAAATGGGGTGATATTTGTGCATATGGCGTGGTTTATATAGGTTGGTGATAAAAGCGTTGAGTTAGCCAGAGGTCAATTGCATTACGGCTAGCTTCAAAATGGGGCTCAGGTAAGGGGTCTGTAGGGGAAATCCATAACAGGTTTTCACATTTATCGGTTTCCATAATTTGCGGTGCAACAGTTCCGTTATATTCCACATGCATACAGATAGATACTGTGTGTTTGCCTTCTTGTCGGAAAGTTTCAACGTTATTACTGATACCAAATACAGTAGGGGATGTGATATCGATCCCAATTTCTTCTTTTATTTCGCGGATTGCACAAGCTTCAAAAGATTCCCCTGGATCAACATGACCACCAAAAATGGACCAATAAGGCGCATGTTTGCTGCTACGTTTACCGACTAGGATTTGTCCTTGCCTGTTAGTGATAAGCACCCCGACACCAACAACAACATATTGAGGATTCGACATTATTTTTCCTTCTTCTTGTCTTTTTACGGGAAAGAATTTTGCCACGTTGGGTTTAAATTACAATCAGCAAAAAATACAAATATCACTGAAATCAAGCGTTATTAATGTTATAACTATGCCCTGAAAATCGTGTGATAAGACAATAATGATAAGGGAGATAAGTGGTTATGACTCGCCGGGTTGCTACAATTACATTAAATCCTGCTTATGACCTTGTGGGGTTATGCCCTTCAATCGAAGTCGGTGAAGTCAATTTAGTTAAGACCGCTAGTCTTAATGCCGGAGGCAAAGGCGTCAACGTAGGAAAAGTCCTGCGTGACCTTGGTATTGATATCACCGTTAGTGGTTTTATGGGTAAAGATAACCAAGAAGAGTTCCAACACTTCTTTAGCGAAAATGGCATGGCTAACCGTTTTAGTATGGTGCCTGGTCGAACACGCATTAATGTTAAACTTACAGAGAATAACGGTGAGTCTACAGACTTCAATTTCTCCGGTTTTGATGTCAGCAAAGAAGATTGGAACCGTTTTTCAACGGAATCTCTAAATTGGTTAGGTCATTTCGACATGGTCGTGGTAAGCGGCAGCCTACCTAACGGGATTGAGCCAGAAGAATTTACTCGTTGGATGACCCGTCTGCGCCAATTATGTCCTTGCATTATCTTTGACAGTAGCCGTGAAGCTTTAAAAGCAGGGCTTAAAGCATCCCCATGGTTAGTTAAACCGAATCGCCAAGAGTTAGAAACATGGGTCGGACGTAAATTACCAGACTTAAAAGAGGTGATTGCGGCGGCTCATGAACTGCGTGATAAAGGCATTTCCCACGTGGTGATTTCCCTTGGAGAAGAAGGGGCGCTTTGGGTAAATGCATCAGGTTCTTGGTTAGCAAAACCGCCTCAATGTGAAGTGGTCAGTACCGTTGGCGCTGGAGACTCGATGGTGGCTGGGCTCGCTTATGGTTTATTGAATGGTGAAACTAGCGAACATACATTACGTATGGCAACGGCAATTTCTGCATTGTCTGTTTCACAGCCTGATGTAGGCTTGAAAAACCGAAATAAACTGGCGGATATGATGGCGAAAATTGAGATGAAATCACTGTAATTATTGAATTAATATTGCAGGTATTCCATAAAAAGGCAGCTCAGAGAAGGCTGCCTTTTTGTTGCGTCACTCAGTTAACTATTTTGTTGCGATTTTAACCATGCAATTTCTTGTGGCCAAATATCGGGGTTAATCGTTTCTAAAATCAGGGGAATACCATCAAAGCGTGCATCTTTCATGATATAGCGAAAAGGCGCGTAACCAATATTACCTTCTCCTAAGCTATGGTGGCGGTCAACACGACTAGCAAATTCACTTTTTGCATCATTAAGATGCATACCTTTCAAAAACTCAAAGCCGACGATATCGGAAAATTGCTGGAAGGTTTTCTCGCAATCTTCTTCTGTACGCAGATCATAGCCTGCAGCAAAAGCATGGCAAGTATCAATACATACGCCGACACGGCTTTGGTCTTTAACGCGTTCAATGATTTTGGCTAAATGCGTAAAATCAAAGCCCAGATTAGTGCCTTGACCTGCGGTATTTTCAATCACAGCAATCACACCTTCGGTTTCGGCTAAGGCGATATTAATAGATTCAGCAATACGGGCTAAACAGTCATCCACCTCAATTTGCTTGAGATGACTACCTGGGTGAAAGTTGAGCAAGTCAATACCTAATTGCATACAGCGCTGCATTTCATCAATGAAAGCGGTACGGGATTTCTCCAAAGCTTCAAATTCTGGGTGCCCTAAATTAATGAGGTAGCTATCATGGGGCAAAATTTGGTGTTTACCATAGCCATACTTAACGCAATTTTGCTTGAAGCTTTTGATCATTTCGTCGCTAAGTGGGGCGGCTTTCCATTGACGTTGATTTTTCGTAAATAAAGCAAATGCGGTGGCACCAATTTCATGGGCGCGAATAACTGCTTGGTCAACGCCGCCAGAGGCGCTGACGTGTGCTCCAACATATTTCATGATTGACTCCTTTTTTCAGGAGTATGCCATTAATAACTAAAGAAATGAAACCAATAAAAAAGCCGCTTATAAAAGCGGCAATAGACCATTTTCAACCCTAGGGTCCTGAAAATGGTGCTTTTGAGTTGTAAAATTGACAAGGAAAATCAATTTATTGATTTTCGCCCGATAACACAAAGAGGGAAAAACCCTGTTTTATCCCTCTTTGTCAGCAACCTCAAGCCGCTTATAAAAGCGGCAATCGGAGGTGTTCAAAGGCGCTAAACTTAGCCAGTAAAAAATGCGGGTTAAAATAGAGACTGAATAGCGACGTTAATCACAATGCCACCAAAAATTAACCAAGCAAATAAAATAGCAGCCATCAGCAATGGTTTGATACCGGCTTGGCGAATAGCGCTAACGTGGGTCGTTAACCCTAAAGCCACCATTGCCATCGCTAATAAAATGGTATCTAAGGTAATAATGTGTTTAACCAGCTGCTCTGGTAGTAAATTGAATGAGTTAAATGCAGCTACCAGAATAAAAATCACAGCAAACCAAGGAATGGTGATTTTACTTTTTTGTGCACCATCTTGGGTATTTGCAGCACTTTTACGGCTAATAAATGCAGACAAAATGATTAAAAATGGTGCTAACATCATGACACGTAACATTTTTGCAATCACTGACGCATTTTCAGCATCGGGACCAATTGTGTGCCCTGCGGCAACCACTTGTGCGACTTCATGAACGGTTGAACCAATATAAATCCCAAAGCTTTCTTGAGTCGCAGGGATCCATCCGAAGTGAGCATTTAGCTGATATAACCACGGATAGACGAAAATACCAATGGTACCGAAGATAACAACCGTTGATACCGCCACAGCGACTTTACTTGCGGATGCTTTCACGACAGGTTCTGTTGCCATGACCGCGGCAGCACCACAAATGCTGCTACCAGCACCAATTAACATTGTTGTTTCATCATCAAGTTTAAACACTTTTTTACCTAACCAGTAAGCCAATAAAAAAGTGGTGATTAAGGTGAGTGCATCAATAATGAGCCCTGTGGCACCTACATCAGTAATTTGCTGAAATGTTAAACGGAACCCATACAGGATAATACCGGCACGGAGAAAATAGTGTTTTGCGAATTTGATCCCAGCATCACTACTTGTGCTGATCGCAGGGTAAATGGTATTGCCCACGCAAATACCAAGAAGGATAGCGAGGGTGAGTGCACCTAATCCGATATCCATAAACCAAGACTGTTCACCAAGGTAGATTGCAACGGCAGTTAAAATTCCCGCTAAAATGATCCCTGGGATAAGTTTGAGAATAGGAAACGAATGATTTTGTGTTATTGCTTTGGTTCCTGTTTTATCCATGACTACACTCTTTAATGACGACTTAGATTAAGTTGGAATAAGCATATAACAAAAAATGTAATAATCTAAATTGATTGTTTTTGTATTATTTATCTAATAAACAGGTTAACAGTTTCTTCTGGTATATTGCTAATAAATGATTAATATTAACAATATTATTACAACTAGATAATCAAGCTGGAGCTTTCTGTATGCGTATTACACTGAGGCAACTTGAGGTTTTCACGGAAGTATTAAAAAGTGGCTCCACGACGCAAGCATCGCAATTATTGGCGTTATCTCAGTCCGCAGTGAGTGCATCACTCACTGATTTGGAAGGGCAATTAGGGGTACAACTTTTTGACCGAGTAGGTAAACGGCTTGTTACGAATGAACATGGGCGTCTTCTTTATCCAAAAGCATTAGCGCTATTAGAACAGGCGTTTGAAGTTGAGCAACTGTTTAAAAAAGAGATGGGCGCCGTTCGCTTGGCGGCGAGTACTACCATTGGGAACTATATGTTGCCAGAGATTTTAGCTGGATATCGCCATGATAATCCTGAAATTCCACTGGAATTATTTATTGGTAATACTGAAGAAGTCATTAAAGGCGTCATGGAGTTTAGAGCCGATGTGGGATTGATTGAAGGGGTATGTCATAGCCCTGAATTAATATCAAAACCGTGGCTAAAAGATGAATTAGTGGTGTTTTCAGCGCCAAGTAACCCATTAGCGAAGAAAAAAGTCACCGTGAGAGATCTGAAAGACGCGCCATGGATTTTACGTGAACGCGGTTCGGGTACGCGAGATGTCTTGGATCAACTGCTATTTGCTCATCTTCCTGGTTTCCAGATTTTAATGGAGCTTGGCAATTCAGAAGCGATCAAACATGCAGTACGTTTTGGGATGGGGATTAGCTGTTTATCTCGACGAGTGATTGCAGAACAATTAGAAAATGGCACGCTGGTGGAGCTTGAAGTTGAAGAACTGCAACTTGAGCGTACGTTATATCTGATTTATCACCGTCAGAAGCATCTTTCTAATGCGATTACTAATTTGCTGGCTTACTGTAACTAAATGAAACCATCATAACGTGTTTTGCTAATAATTATCGTTGGATTATGAAGGTATCTTATAACAGCAAAGAGTTGCTTAGTTCTGCCGTTTGAGTTTGTTAGAATCCCCGCGTTATTGACTGAAAATAAAATACAGGGAACAGATGGCAGAACAACATACCACGACATCTATGGGCGGCGGACAAAAATTACGTCGTGAGCTAAAAGCCCGTCACCTCGCAATGATCGCAATTGGCGGCTCCATCGGAACAGGTTTATTTGTGGCATCCGGTGCCACAGTAGCACAAGCCGGACCAGGTGGAGCTCTCCTCTCTTATGCCATTATTGGATTAATGGTGTATTTCTTAATGACCAGTTTAGGTGAATTGGCAGCTTATATGCCAGTCTCCGGCTCTTTTGCAACCTACGGTGCAAAGTATGTCGATGAAGGCTTTGGTTTCGCATTAGGTTGGAACTACTGGTACAACTGGGCAGTGACTATTGCTGTCGACCTTGTCGCGGCACAACTGGTTATGACTTACTGGTTCCCAGATACCCCAGGCTGGATCTGGAGTGCTATCTTCTTAGCGATCATTTTCTTACTGAATTACATCTCCGTTAAAGGATTTGGTGAAGCAGAATACTGGTTCTCCCTGATTAAAGTCACCACGGTGGTTATTTTTATTATCGTCGGCGTATTGATGATTTTTGGCATCATGAACGGGGCGGAAAATGCAGGTTGGCATAACTGGGAAATTGGTGATGCGCCATTTGCAGGTGGTTTCTCTGCAATGATTGGTGTGGCAATGATTGTTGGGTTCTCGTTCCAAGGTACTGAGCTAATTGGTATTGCTGCAGGTGAATCAAAAGATCCTGCGAAAAATATTCCTCGTGCTGTACGTAAAGTATTCTGGCGTATCCTCTTATTCTATATCTTCGCGATTTTAATTATTAGCCTGATCATTCCTTACACTGACCCAAGCTTATTACGTAATGATGTCAAAGATATTAGCGTAAGCCCATTTACCCTAGTGTTTGAGAACGCAGGGTTATTATCAGCAGCTGCTGTGATGAACGCTGTTATTTTAACCGCAGTACTTTCGGCGGGTAACTCGGGTATGTATGCGTCAACCCGTATGCTGTATACCTTAGCCCGCGAAGGTAAAGCCCCGAAGATTTTTGCTCAGCTGTCTAAAGGTGGCGTACCGCGCTATGCATTATTAGCGACAACCGTTGTTGCTGGCTTATGTTTCTTAAGCTCAATGTTTGGTAATCAAACCGTTTATCTGTGGTTATTAAATACATCGGGGATGACAGGTTTCATTGCGTGGTTAGGGATCGCTATTAGCCATTATCGTTTCAGAAGAGGCTATATCGCCCAAGGTAAAGATTTAAATGACCTGCCATATCGTTCAGGCTTCTTCCCAGTAGGACCGATTTTTGCCTTTATTCTGTGCTTAGTCATCACGTTAGGACAGAACTATCAAGCTTTCTTAGAAGATAAGATTGACTGGGTAGGTGTGACTGCGACCTATATCGGTATTCCACTGTTTTTAGCTATCTGGTTTGGGTACAAGATAGTGAGAAAAACGTCGATTGTGCGTTATAAAGAGATGAGTTTTCCGTCTTATAGAGAAAACTTAGAGAAGTAATTTTTGCGCTAAAGATAATTAAAAGAACAGTATCGTCATAGGGTAATGTGAGTCAGTTAATTCGCTGACAGCATTACCCTTTTTTTTATCTACAGATGCTTGAACATCCACCAATTCCCCTTCAAAAGATTCAAGTTTTGAATCAAGTCACACAATCGGTCATTGGAACTCATTAATTATTTAATGATGCTATTGATAAGTATTACCATTTGCATTATTGTTACCGCCTGCGAATGAGAGCTAATTACTTATTTGATTTTGCTTCAAAAGTGGTAAACCTCAGAAAGTATCATGACAAAAATAATAATCCTATAGGGCGCATAACCCTAGTGCTGAGCATAAAAATTCATTGTTAAGAAAAGAAATCTCTTGGAGAGTCGGGAATGGTTGTTTTTACTAAAAGAAAAATCGCAGTTAGCATTATTGCGGCTATGACTACAGTACCTGCGTTTGCGGATGATAGCAGCGACAAAATTTTTGTAACGACTGCATCAGGTTACCAGCAAAAAATTGAAGATGCCCCAGCATCAATTTCAGTGGTAACGCGCGAGCAATTAGAGACTAAAGCTTACCGCGATGTCACGGATGCGCTGAAAGATGTTCCAGGTGTATTAGTCACAGGAGGGGGTAGTAGCTCCGATATTAGTATCCGCGGGATGGATGCGAAGTACACCATGATCCTTATCGATGGAAAACGTGTGGATACACGTAGCATTCGACCAAATAGTGATGGTGCAGGTATCGAACAAGGCTGGTTACCACCATTACCTGCTATTGAGCGTATTGAAGTCGTGCGTGGTCCTATGTCCTCACTGTATGGTTCTGATGCTATGGGTGGGGTTATCAATATTATTACTCGTCGTGTTCAACAAGAGTGGACAACGAGTTTACGTGCCGATACCACAATTACAGAGCGCAAAAATTCGGGTAATACCGGGCAAGGTAGCTTCTATACATCCGGACCATTAGTTGATGGTTTATTGGGAGTAAAGTTACAAGGTCAATATTCACACCGTAGTGAAGATAAAATTATCGATGGATTTGGTCGCCAAATTATGACAAGTGGCGGTGGTACATTATCACTGACCCCAAATGAGCAAAATGCGTTTGATTTAGACTTTAAAAAAGATAATCAGCATCGTGACTATCGTGAAGGTTATACCGCAGCTCGTGGTGATGGTAGCGGATTTAGCAAGTATGATATGACTCATATGGCTTTAACCCACACTGGTACTTATGATATTGCATCGACGGACACGTATGTTCAGTACGATGAAGCGAAAAACCCAGGTCGTAAAATGACGGCAGAAGATTTAGTCTTCCGTAATCAAAGTGTTTTTTTACTGGGTGATCACAGTGTCAGTATTGGTGGTCAGTACCGTAAAGAAAAGCTAAAAGATCAGAGTAACAAACTACCGGGAAATAGTGAGCTAGATAGATACAGCTGGGCATTATTTGCAGAAGATGAATGGTTAATGACAAATGATTTTGCATTAACTGGTGGTCTGCGAATGGATAATGATGAAAACTACGGTGCGCATTGGACTCCTCGTTTATATGGTGTTTGGCATGCAGATGAGCAGTGGACAATTAAAGGTGGTGTCTCTACTGGCTATAAAGCACCAAGCTTACGTGAATCATCTGCAAATTGGGGACAAGCAACTGGTGGCAATAAAGGGAATGCGATTATTTATGGTAATCCTGACTTAAAACCAGAAAAAAGTATTACAGAAGAAATTGGCGTTATCTGGAATAACCAAGATAACCTAACTGCTGGAGTTACTATTTATAATACTGATTTCAAAGATAAGATTACGGAAATCAGACGTTGTGATAACAGCATTGACACGATTAGAGATTGTACTTTAGCGGATGGTGAAGGGGATACTCCAGGCAAACCTTACCGTTTTGTTAGCGATAAAGCCAACGTCGACAAAGCAAGAATGCAAGGTGTTGAAGTGACCTTCAACTGGGGAATTCTTGATAACCTCGAGTTTGCAGCGAACTATACCTATACCCACACAGAACAAAAAAGTGGGGTGAATAAAGGTAAACCGTTGAGTAAACAGCCTAAACACATGGTAAATACCACCTTGACTTGGGATACAACGGAAGATTTACAAACGTGGGGTCGTATGAATTTCCGTAGTGAAACTTCAGACTATCAAGGTCGTGGCCAGCAAATGAGTAAAGGTACACCATCTTATGCCCTGTTTGACCTTGGTACGAGTTATAAATTGAGTAAAAATGCCAATATAGTTGGTGGTGTTTATAACGTATTGGATCGTCGTGTCGATAAAGGGACATATGGTGCTGAATTAGAAGGTCGTCGTTATAATATCGGTATCAACTACAACTTCTAATTAGACCACTAATTTTTATGCCTATAAGCCCTTTGGTTTGTCGCCAAAGGGTTTTTTTGTACTATTATTCAAAAAGAAAATAAGTAATTCAGAAATAAAGATATAGTCATTCGAGCGTAATAGAGTGAATCTACCATACCGTTATGGAGTCTAGTAGGAACAGATTATGCCCAAACTTACCCGCTATTTTAGTGCTTGCTGTTTGAGTGTTTTATTATTCATTGGTAGCGTTTCTTACGCACTTGCAGGGGATCCCGGACCATACCGATTAGTGTTCCTCGATATCTCACAATCACCGTATCAAGATGGTCAAAAGTTATTAATCGAATTACGCAAAATGGAACGACTCTCATCAGTGCAGCGAGAAGCCTGTTTTATGTGTAATGGCAGTGATGATGGTGATTCTGATGTGGAAGTGTTGTATGTCTATTCGGTTCCTGTCGGGTTATCGATTGAAACGTTACGTAAAGCGGTAAATGGTGATGTTGCTGCGAGAAACAGTATGCAGCTTGTATTAGGTAATTTTAAGGATCAGTATGATTATGGCGTGGATGGTTTACTGATTTATAACCATCAAGAAGGCAAAGTCACTGTTTATACTATGGACAATAAAGTGGGTAGCGAGCTTCAATCTGAAACGAAGGCGGTAAAAAGTAAATTATTGCATTCAAGCTTAGATATGCTTTTGGAAAAGAGTGCAGCAAAATTAGATAGACCGGTTTAGTATTTTGTATGGGCTAACCGAGAGGTTTAAATTGCGATAATCCCCATAAAAACTTGTCATATTAGTTAGTGGAACAAAAAGTCCAAAATTATCAAAATTTCTCATAGAAAAGAGGGCACTTTGTTAACAAATTGGCTTGCTATTTACAGGTATGACGTGCAAAATGCGCGGACTAAAAAATGACTGATGCCTGATAAAAACCGGCATCGGTTTTTTTGCTTTTTAGGGTTCTTTCATTTTAACGGGGCCGGATATCAGGCCGGATAGATAAATAAATATTTACGTGTAGCGAATATTTCATGCTACAGCTTTGAGGAATGCTTTTATGGCTTACTTTTTTGCACTGGCAGCAGGGCCGAGCGGTCGTCGTTGCCGCATTGATGACTACGGAGCAAACACCGGCTTCGCACAGACGCTTTTTCACTTCTCATCGTTCTTCTCTGCTTATAGACAGATGCAAAGTCTTCCCAGTAACTGTCGATTGAGTCGAAGTACTCAATCGAAAGTTATGGGAGGGCTTTATCATGCAAAATAATTCCGTACCTTTAGATATCGGCCACAACCAAACTGGCGCCAATAACCGAGTTCAACTTGCGAAAACATTAACACTTGTGCAAGTCGTCATGATCGGTATTGCGTATATTCAGCCAATGACTATTTTTGATACTTTCGGAATGGTATCAGATAAGACTGGTGGTCACGTCCCGACTTCATACATTATTGCACTGGCTGCGATACTGTTTACTGCACTGAGCTACGGTAAGCTGGTAAAACGCTTCCCATCCGCTGGTTCAGCGTATACTTATGCCCAGAAATCAATGAGTCCACATATTGGTTTCCTTGTGGGTTGGACATCTTTGCTGTCCTACATTTTCATGCCAATGATTAACATTTTATTGGCGAAAATCTATTTACAAGATATTTTCCCGAATGTTGAACCTGCGTTCTTTGTGATTGGCTTAGTTATTTTAATGACGGCTGCTAACTTACGGGGTATCAACGTAATTGCAAACCTAAGTACGGTTATTGCGATTATCCAAATAGGGGTAATGGCCGTCTTTACTGGTTTAGTGATCCACGGCGTTTCAAATGGTGAAGGTTCAGGGGAGATATGGACATTTAATCCATTTGCGAATGAAAAAACGGAATTGATCCCACTGATTGCAGGGGCGACGATACTCTGTTTCTCATTCTTAGGCTTTGATGGGTTAAGTTCACTGTCAGAAGAAACGCCAAACGCAGGTAAAGTCATCCCTCGTGCTATTTTCCTAACAGCGCTGATTGGTGGTGTGATCTTTATTACCGTTTCATTCTTCTTACAACAATTTTTCCCAGATGTTTCACGTTTTGCGAATATTAACGAAACACAGCCAGACATCATGCGGTTTGTCGCAGGATCGTTCTTCCAAGCGATTATTCTCGTGTTCTCCTGCGTTACTGTATTAGCATCGGGCATGGCTGCCCATGCGGGGAGTGCGCGTTTGATGTATGTTATGGGGCGTGATGGCGTATTCCCAGAGAAAATCTTTGGTTACGTGAGCCCAACATGGCGTACACCAGCGTATAACGTTCTGTTAGTTGGTTTCTTAGCTCTTGGCGCTATCTGGTTTGAGATGGATTTCGCCACCGCGTTAATTAACTTTGGTGCACTGATTGCATTTACTTTCGTGAACATCTCAGTGATCAGCCAGTTCTTTATTCGTGAACGCCGTATTAAAGGCTTTAAGAACATCATGAACTATTTGATATTACCGATCATCGGTACCCTCACAGTCTGTGTGCTGTGGTTGAATATCGAAGAAGATTCAATGGTTTATGGTTTGATTTGGACGGCGGTTGGTTTGGTGTATATGGCGGTGTTGACTCGGATGTTCCGTAGGCCTATGCCGCAGATGAGCGACGTTTAGATATATTCTTCATACTTCGTGCTGTAGCGTTGTTGGCTACAGCACTGAAATATTTAGGGAAAGCAATTCTTCATACTTCGCGCTGTAGCGTTGTTGGCTGCACGCGCTAGCCCTAGTCACATACTTATGTATGCTCCTAGGGGCTAGCTTGCTTGCCGCCTAGCTACAACACGAATTATTTTGAATGCATGTAAGTATCAAAATAATTTAACGGCAAACGGCAAACGGCAAACGGCAAACGGCAAACGGCAAACGGCAAACTACGAACTACGAACTGAAATTGAAGACTAATAAAAACAGCACCATTGGGTGCTGTTTTTATTTCTGAAGGGGATTAATAATTTCTTAACATATTAATCTTATGTGATATTGTGAAAGGATATTAATGGCAATACCCTGACAGGAAGGCATGAGATGAATGATGTAAAAAATCCTGAGAACCAACGACTATTACTCACACTCAGGAACATTGTTGGCAAAAAAAATATCCTTACCGAACCCCATAAAACAGAACGTTATCGTAAAGGCTTTCGCTCCGGTGTAGGGGATGCCATTGCTGTTGTTTTTCCAACCACGTTATTAGAGCAATGGTATGTGTTTAAAGCCTGTGTCGAAGCCGATAGAGTCGTCATTATGCAAGCGGCAAATACAGGGTTAACTGAAGGTTCCACGCCAAGTGGTTATGATTATGATCGTGATATCGTGATTATTAGCACATTGCGTTTGAACCAAATACAAGTCCTGCCTGAATTTAACCAAGTGGTTGCGATGCCAGGTAGTACCCTCTATGACCTCGAAAAAATTCTCAAACCGCTGGGGCGTGAACCCCATTCATTAATTGGTTCTTCTTGCATTGGCGCCTCTGTTGTTGGTGGTATTTGCAACAGTTCAGGCGGTTCATTAGTACGCCGAGGACCCGCCTATACTGAGCTTGCGTTATACGGGCGAGTGAATGAAGATGGTACTGTTGAATTGGTCAACCATTTAGGGATCGCATTGGGTGATACACCAGAAGAGATCCTGACCAACTTACAAAATCGTCGCTACAGTAGCGAAGATGTGGAAAGCAGTGAAAAATTAGCATCTGACCATGAATACGCAACGCGGGTACGTGATGTGGATGCCGATACACCTTCTCGTTTTAATGCGGATGAGCGCCGACTATTTGAAGCGTCAGGTTGCGCCGGTAAATTAGCTGTGTTTGCCGTACGTTTAGACACGTTCCCTGCGGATAAAGCAACACAAGTTTTCTATATTGGCTCGAACAACCCCGATGTGCTTGAAGATATCCGTCGCCATATTCTCAGTGAATTTGAAAATTTACCTGTTGCAGGTGAATACATGCATCGCGGTTGTTTTGATATTGCGGAAATATACGGCAAAGATACGTTCTTAATGATAGATAAGTTTGGCACAGATAAAATGCCTACGTTCTTCACAATTAAAGGACGTATGGACGCTGTGCTGAATAAAGTTCCATTGCTCCCATCAAACTTAATTGACCGAACTATGCAGCTGTTAAGCAAGCTTTGGCCTTCTCATTTACCGCCTAGAATGAAACAATTCCGAGATAAATATGAGCACCATTTGATGCTTAAAATGGCAGGCGATGGGATTGATGAAGCAAAAGTTTGGCTGAAATCATTCTTTGCAACCGCGGATGGTGGTTATTTTGAATGCACGCCAGAAGAGGGCGCAAAAGCATTCTTGCATCGATTTGCCGCAGCGGGGTCAGCGGTACGCTATCATGCTGTACATAATAAAGATGTTGAAGACGTCTTACCGTTAGATATTGCATTGAGACGTAATGACCGTGATTGGTTTGAAAAGTTACCGCCAGAGATAGAAAACCTCATTGTGCATAAGCTATATTGCGGGCACTTTATGTGCCACGTAATGCACCAAGACTATGTCTTGAAAAAAGGTGTCGATCCAAAAGAGTTAAAACAAAAAATGTTGGAATTACTGGATGCGCGTGGCGCTCAGTATCCAGCAGAACACAATGTTGGACATCTGTATAAGGCACCAGAACAACTAAAATCGTTCTACAAAGAGTCAGACCCGACAAACACGATGAATCCAGGGTTGGGTAAGACAACCAAGCGCAAACATTGGGAAGGGGATTGTGGTTGCGACCACTAATCAAATAATTGCAATTTAATGGGCAGGTTTTCTGCCCATTTTTATTTTTATCACTGGTTATTAACTTGCTAATTCATAGGCATAGTTTACTAATGCTTTTAATTGCTGGCAGCGTTTCTCATCTTCATGATGCACGCCCATAAGTAATTGAATCTGTTGTAAATAGTCGGTTAAACGCGCTTCGGTAAAATAGTCACGGCGATGCTGCAACCAACGTTGCTGCTCATCATAGGATAACGTGGACGGGTAGTTTCGTGCTTTATAGCGGAAGAATAACTCTTTCATACGTTTATCTTCAAAACTAAGATCTAACGCAGGTAAATTTTGCGGTGCTGTTTCGCGAATAATATCCATTGTGGAGCGATCTGAAGGACTGAAAAAGCCATTATAGATTTGGCTATCCACGTCATTTGATTCTTCAAATTGTTGACCTACGCTAAATAGTTCAATCAGTTTATTTCGGACATCCGGATTTTTGCGCAGCAGTTCTAAATTACGCATGCACAGATCCCGATCCAGCCCAGTACGTTCAGCATCAACGGTACGTAATGTGTTGATTGGCGCAAGGATTGGGCACTTATTGATATGCACTAATTTGATTGGAACCGGCAGGTCATCCCCGAGTTCAGCTTTAGGGGTGTACAAGCGTTCACGAAGTTCATCAGCACTTAATGTTAGCAGTGGTGACATATCGCCAGAGAGGTCACACATAATCACCGCATTTTTATTCTCAGGATGCCATGCTAGTGGAGTCACTAAGCTTACGTATGAACGTAAGGCACCAAACATCCCCGACACATGCACTAATGGGGTCATATCCACAATATCAATCAGCTGGTTAACTTTATTTTTATTTCTTAGCTGATAGAAATAGTCAAACATGCGTGGCTGTGCCTGTTTCAACAATTTTGCCATATTGATGGTGGCTAAAACGTCGGACATCGCATCATGAGCATTTTCATGGGAAACGCCATTGGCTTTGGTGAGATGCTCTAAACGTAAGCTAGGTAACCCATCATCGTTTTCTGGCCAGTTAATTCCTTCAGGGCGCAATGCGAAACACGCACGTAATGCATCCAATAAATCCCAGCGAGAATTACCTTGTTGCCAGCTATAGGCATACGGGTCATAAAAATTACGGTAAAAAATATTTCGAGTGACTTCATCATCAAAGCGAATGTTGTTGTAGCCCATAATGCAGGTGTTCGGCACGCTAAATGCCTGATGAATACGCTTGGCAAACTCGGCTTCATTCACACCATTTGCCATGGCGATTTGCGGGGTAATCCCCGTTATCATTACAGCTTCCGGTTGAGGAAGATAATCATCCGTAGGTTTACAGTAAAATACTTCAGGTTCACCGATGATGTTGAAATCTAAGTCTGTTCGCACACCAGCAAATTGAGCAGGGCGATCGAGAGCCGGATGCTTACCAAATGTTTCATAGTCATGAATAAAGAAGGTTGGCTGGTTATGATTATTTTTCAAAATGAGGTCCATCGTCGATTTAGGTGAGTAATGCAAGCGTATAACCGTTTGAAGGCTATGGTAAACCATCTGGCAGAAAATCTAAACTTATGTGGAAGTTACTCGTGAAGAAAATGATATTCCTATTGCATGAATCATACTGCGGCACGTTTTTAACGTTGGATCCCAAGGGATAGAGTGTGATAGCGCGTTTCTCGTCGTCAGCGTGATGACTGTGCGATACCGATTCACGCTTCAATAGCATCTTCATGATGATAAAATTCAGTCTTCCCTGAGTGTGCTCGCAAATTAAGGGCTAAAGACGCATTAGTAATGCAAATCATTAAATTCAAATTAATAAAATTGTGAATGTAACTTGTAAGGTGACCATGGAAGAAGGTATTGTGTTAATAGACAATACATTTTGATTATTGAATAGAGGATTTTAAACATGGAAAACGCTAACAAACCAACTTTCCAAAATGTGCTGGAATTTGTGCGTATGTTTCGTCGTAAAAATAAAATTCGTCGCGAAATCACGGATAATGAAAAAAAAATTCGTGATAACCAAAAACGTGTTTTGCTGTTAGATAACCTTAGTGAATATATTAAGCCGGGCATGTCTATTGAAGATATCCAAGCTATTATTGCCAATATGCGTAGCGACTATGATGACCGCGTAGACGATTACATCATTAAAAATGCGGAGCTTTCTAAAGAACGCCGTGAAATCTCTAAGAAGCTTAAAGAGATGGGTGATTTACCACGTATTGATGTGAAATAAACCCTAAAAAATTCAGTTTTAAGATGCCTCGTTGTGATGTTTTAAAACCAGCGGGGTATTTTTTTATTCTTATAACGAGCATTGAAGAATATGAGGCAAAAAAAAGCCCCGATATACTATCGAGGCTATTTATTATATGTCTAACTCATTAGACACTAGCTGGTTTTGCCATTTCTGATGTGGCAACATTCGCTGCCACATGACCACCTGCACCTTTAGATTCAAAGGTTGATGGCTCACGTTGATACTCTTTAATTTCAAAGTCGGAAGCCATCACCGCAGGGGCTGGGGCTTTCGTCATTGGTGAGTATGCATGACATTTGTGTAAGCTAAGCGCGTTTGATGTTGAAACAGCATCGACCACTGTTGTTTCAACTACTGTTGCCGTAGCAACCTTCGTTTCAACGACGACATCCGCCACCGCAGGTTCAGAAATCTCTTTGATTTCTTCAACGACAGGTGTTTCAACAATTGTATCAACAACCGTTTGAACGACATCAGTTTTTTCTGTTTCAGTAACGTCAGCAATGACGCTTTCCAGGACAGTATTGCTTTCTACGGCAATGGTCTCAATAGATTCAGCGACAACATGAGTCTCAGTTTCTACT
This sequence comes from Providencia alcalifaciens DSM 30120, assembly GCF_000173415.1. Classification (GTDB taxonomy): domain Bacteria; phylum Pseudomonadota; class Gammaproteobacteria; order Enterobacterales; family Enterobacteriaceae; genus Providencia; species Providencia alcalifaciens. The sequence goes on from NZ_ABXW01000074.1 coordinate 20,844, forward strand.
TTTGGTGTCTCAACGACAGTTTCAGTAACGACTGGAGTCTCAATGTGTTCTGATTTCACTTCAACCTGTTCCACCGGCGCTTGAATTGCAGCTGGAGCCTGAACCGTGTTTTGTTGTTCTAGCATTTCTTCATTGGTCATGATAGCCATGCTTTCTTGTTGAGGCTGAACAACAGGGTAACGAATAAATACTTTACCAGACGCTAATTCAGGGGAGGCTACAGCCGCCGCTAAAGGCATTGGTGATTTATTCAGATGACGCTCATCTCGGTAACGACGACGACGCTGACCACTCACACGCAGATGGCGTGGTGAACGACGAGAACGACGTGGGATAATGGTGTCTTGTTTCTCATCATCATCCTGTTGCTCTGAGTTAACCGCCAAATTGTCATCTTCGTTCAACGTGACATTATCGTGTTTTTTCTCAACATTAACGGTTGAAGGAAGTGCCGCCATTGGCGTAGCTGGCATCTCTGCAACAATTGCAGTCTCTGTCGTTTGCTCATTATCAGTCACACGGATTTTTTGTGTTAACTGACGGCGTTGACGACGAGGCGCTACTGGACGTTGCTCTTCTTCATCTTTTTCTACAACGGTATTGTCAACAGCAGCTTGTTGGCTATCTTGCTGAGTTTTCGCTGTTTGTTGTTGGCGTTTCTCATCTTGACGGCGACGGCGTTCTGCACGTTGCTCACGGCGTTGTTGATTATCGCGGTTTGCAGTGTCTGTCGTTTGCTCATCAACTTGGTTCGTATTTTTGTTATTACGACCCTTATTGCGATTTGCTGCATCTTCAGATTGCGCATTACGATTATTACGATTGTCTCGGTTATCACGATTTTCGCGGTTATCACGATTTTCGTAATTATCATCGCGGTCACGGCGATTGTTATTACGACGATCGTTATTACGGCGACGGTCATTATTACGGCGACGATCATTATTGTTTGGGCGCGCTTTTTGCGCTGGTTGTTCAACCACTTTTTCTTCTTCGGCAAATAGACCTTTAAAGAAAGCTGCGATTTTACTGAATAAACCAACGTTAGGTTGCTCGTCTGTTTTTGGACGGGCTGGCGCTTTAGATGGAGACTCTTTTTGTTTCAGTGCAGGCACTTCAACAGGTTCTTGTAGTGCAAATGCTGAAATAGCAGGTTGCTCAGGGGCTTTACGCTCGCTTGTTGGCTCTTCGCCTTGATTCAGCGTTTCCGTTTCATGGTATTGCGCTAAGTTGTAGCTCAGAGTCTGAACTTCTTCACCTTTACGAATACGGATGACATGGAAATGCGGTGTTTGCATCTGATCGTTAGGGACTATCACAACACGAACGTTGCGCTGGCGCTGTTCAATCTCAGTGACAGCTTGGCGTTTTTCGTTTAACAGATACGACGCGATTTGTACGGGAACAATCGCATGCACTTCATGGGTATTTTCTTTCAGTGCTTCTTCTTCAATTAAACGCAGTACAGACAGCGACAGCGATTCATTATCACGGATAGTTCCGGTACCCGAACAGCGTGGGCAGACGTGATGGCTAGATTCACCCAAAGATGGGCTAAGACGCTGGCGAGACATCTCTAACAGACCAAAACGTGAAATACGAGCAATTTGAATACGCGCACGGTCTTGACGAACTGCTTCGCGTAGACGGTTTTCAACTTCACGCTGATGGCGAACTGGGGTCATATCGATAAAGTCGATAACAATTAGACCACCTAAGTCACGTAAACGTAATTGACGTGCAATCTCATCAGCGGCTTCAAGGTTAGTATTGAATGCGGTTTCTTCGATATCGCCACCACGGGTTGAACGTGAGGAGTTGATATCGATAGCCGTTAAGGCTTCCGTTGTATCGATAACTAACGCACCACCTGAAGGTAAACGGACTTCACGTTGGAACGCTGACTCGATTTGAGATTCAATTTGATAGTGGCTAAACAGTGGAACATCGCCGCTATAATGTTTAATTTTACTTGCAAAATCGCCACGACCAATTGCTTCGATATGGTTACGCGCCATTTCAACCACTTTCGGGTTGTCGATCAGAATTTCACCGATATCAGGACGTAAGTAATCGCGGAAAGCACGAACGATAACGTTGCTTTCTTGGTGGATTAAGAATGGAGCAGGGCGGTTTTCTGCTGCTTTTTGAATCGCTTCCCAATGGCGTAAGCGATACAGTAAATCTTGTTGTAGTGATTCTGCTGATTTGCCAACGCCCGCGGTACGAACGATTAATCCCATACCCTCTGGGATTTCTAAGCAAGATAGTGCTTCTTTTAATTCTGTGCGGTCTTCACCTTCGATGCGGCGGGAAATACCACCTGCACGAGGGTTATTAGGCATGAGAACTAAATAACTTCCCGCTAAGCTGATAAATGTGGTTAAGGCAGCACCTTTGTTACCACGTTCTTCTTTATCAACTTGAACAATAACTTCTTGGCCTTCTTTCAGCACATCTTTGATGTTCGGACGACCTTGAGAGTGATAATTGCTTGGGAAGTATTCGCGAGCGATCTCTTTGATAGGCAGGAAACCGTGTCTTTCAGCGCCATAATCAACAAAAGCAGCTTCAAGGCTTGGTTCAATACGGGTAATTTTACCTTTGTAAATGTTGGCTTTTTTTTGCTCATGACCTGGGCTTTCAATATCCAAATCGTAGAGTCGTTGCCCGTCAACAAGGGCAACACGCAACTCTTCCTGTTGAGTTGCGTTGATTAGCATTCTTTTCATGTTGTTACTTACTCATTATTTTTTAAATAATAAAGAGCAGCGAAAGAAAGAGCTACTGTAAACCGATGGCCTCATGATTTTTACAAAGCCGTCTACCTCTCGGCAGTCGTTCGTATAGAGACGCGCAGTATTCGGTGAACCTGATTTTTAGATTAAAAATTCAGCGTTCTTAATCAGGATGCCGTAAATTTCTTAGAAAACGGAGACTCCCAACCCAATAAGCTAAAATTCGTTGCTCGCTAATTTACTTGATCTTGTTAGATGTCTTACGCCATTGCAGCATCGTTACGCCATCAAATAATAAATTCCTACAGTATTACGTCTAACTTGTATTCTACTAGCTAAAAATAATTATAGCTGAAAGTGCAAAAACACCTAAAGCTAACATAGCAAAGCCAATTTTCGTTTTTAAACATCTTGGCAGCGCTTATTATTCCATTGCCAAGTGCATTATAGCAAGCGCAACGTAAGTTATATGGAAATTTTATTAAGAAATTGAGCCGATCATCTAGAAATTGACCAATTTAAAAAAAACATAAAAAAATTCGTGGAGTCGGTATGATATACCCACGTAAGTGAGACTATTTATTCATCAATTAGAGTTAACGCATTCCCGAATGAAAACAGAAAACCAAGTCCAATTTATTGATATTAGCGATGACGAAGCAGGGCAGCGCATTGATAATTTCTTGCTGAGCAAGTTAAAAGGTGTTCCTAAGAGCATGATTTATCGCATCATCCGTAAAGGTGAAGTGCGTGTCAACAAAGGGCGAATTAAGCCAGAATACAAATTACTGGAAGGGGATCAAGTTCGTGTCCCGCCTGTGCGTGTCGCTGAGCGTGAAACAGCACCAGTTTCAGCAAAATTAGATAAAGTGGCGGCGTTAGCTGATTGTATTCTTTATGAAGACGAATCCATTTTAGTGATCAATAAGCCATCCGGAACCGCAGTGCATGGCGGCAGCGGATTAAGCTTTGGTGTTATTGAAGGATTGCGAGCGTTGCGCCCAGAAGCACGTTTTCTGGAGTTAGTGCATCGCTTAGACCGAGATACATCAGGCATTTTATTGGTGGCTAAAAAGCGCTCGGCATTACGTGCACTTCATGAGCAGCTGCGTTTAAAACAGATGCAGAAAGATTATTTAGCGTTAGTTCGTGGTAACTGGCAGTCGCACACGAAAGTTGTTCAAGCACCATTATTAAAAAATATTTTGCAAAGTGGTGAGCGTATTGTTCGTGTAAGCAGTGAAGGTAAACCTTCTGAAACGCGTTTTAAAGTTGAAGAGCGTTTTGAAAACGCGACGTTGGTAAAAGCGAGTCCAGTGACTGGTCGTACTCATCAAATTCGTGTCCATACGTTACATGCGGGGCATCCAATTGCTTTTGATGATCGTTATGGTGATAAACAGTTTGACAGTCAACTTGCCGATACAGGGTTAAAACGTCTATTTCTGCATGCGTATGCCCTAAAATTTACTCACCCAAAATCTGGGGAAGAAATGCGCGTTGTTGCGCCACTGCATAATGATTTAAATCAGTGTCTCAAAGTGTTGAGAGCTAAAAAAGCACAATAATGGTGTGTAAGCGTTAGCTGACATCAACATGTCAGCTAGCCTTGTCATCTAGTCTAGGAGTGGATTCACATCATGCTGGCGTAACATTTCCAGCAATAAAATTGTGGGTAAGCCAATTAATGTGTTTGGATCTCGTCCTGATAACTTATCAAATAGGCTAATACCCAACCCTTCCGATTTAAAACTACCTGCACATTGGTACGGTTCATCTTTATGTAAATACTGGGTGATTTCTTCATCCGTTAACTGTCTAAAATAGACATCGAAGGGCTCACACTGAACATTAAATGTACCCGTTGTGCTATCTAATAAGCAAAGCCCAGTATAAAAAGTGACTCGATGACCTGACGCAGCTTTGAGCTGCTTAAACGCATTCTCAAAATTGTGCGGTTTTCCGACGATCTTATCGTCAATGACACAAACTTGGTCAGAGCCGATAATCAGGTGTTGAGGGTATTGTTGAGACAACGCCTTGGCTTTTTCGTGAGATAAACGTATCACTAAAGCTTGAGCCGATTCCTGTAGTATAGGGGTTTCATCAATATTGGGCGCCGCCGCTAGAAAAGGGATGCCTAGCTTTTTCAGCAACGCTTGTCGGTATTCAGAGGTTGATGCCAAAATAATCGATTTCATGATTTTTCTCGAAACTCGTAGCCAAAAGGGTTAACTCATTTTAAACTATATCCGCTTAACCGGCGATTTTTTGGTGAAAAGGCGAGTTTATCCCGCCTTTTTCTTTGACTATAGTTCATTACAAAGTTAATATGCGCGCCTTATGCAAAAGGTAAAATTACCCCTGACTATCGATGCGCAGCGTGCAGCTCAGAAAAACCTCGACTATGTCGGGAGTTATACACCTGAGCAAGTAGCACGAATTGCCGAATCAGTAGTCAGTGTAGATAGTGATGTTGAAAGCAAATTATCATTTAAAATTGATAATCAGCGCTTGACGGTCATAGAGGGACATTCTGAAGTGGATGTCACCCTACAATGCCAACGTTGCGGAAAAAATTTCAAACATCATGTCTACGTATCGTATTGTTTTAGTCCTGTCGTCAATGACGAAAAGGCCGAAGCATTACCGGAACAGTATGAACCAGTTTATGTAGATGAATTTGGTGAAATAAATTTGCTGGGAATGTTAGAAGATGAAATAATTCTATCCCTACCAGTGGTTCCGGTTCATGATTCTGAACACTGTGAAGTGTCCGAAGCGGACATGGTGTATGGTGAACTACCTCCTGAGGTAGAGAAACCAAATCCATTTGCCGTATTAGCCAGTTTAAAGAAAAGTACTTAAGGAGTAAGGTCAATGGCCGTACAACAGAATAAACCAACTCGTTCAAAACGCGGTATGCGTCGTTCACATGATGCACTGACTGCTACCCTAGTTTCTGTAGATAAAACTTCCGGTGAAACTCACCTGCGTCACCATGTGACTGCAGATGGTTACTACCGTGGCCGTAAGGTTATCAGCAAGTAATTGTTGATACTTTGGCTAGTCTAACCATCGCGTTAGATGCCATGGGCGGGGATGTTGGTCCCCGCGTCACGGTGCCTGCTGCATTGCAGGCACTGGCATCTAATCCAGCATTAAAATTACTGCTTGTCGGTCAACCCGAAGCCATTCATCCTTTGCTTGCACAACAAAGTGCGGAGCAACTTTCGCGTATCGAAATTATCCCAGCTGAAAACGTTATTGCAAGCGATGCTAAGCCATCTCACGCAATTCGCCAAAGTAAAGGGACGTCAATGCGAGTGGCGTTGGAGTTAGTCAAGACAGGTCAAGCTCAAGCTTGCGTGAGCGCAGGTAATACGGGTGCTCTGATGGGATTGGCTAAATTGATGTTAAAATCAATTGAAGGCATTGAACGCCCTGCGTTAATGACTATTCTGCCAAACCAAAAGAAAGGTAAAACCGTTGTCCTCGATTTAGGGGCTAACGTAAATTGCAGCAGTGAAATGCTTGTGCAATTTGCAGTAATGGGCTCAGTGATGGCAGAAGAAGTTGCCAACATCAGTCAACCTAAAGTCGCTTTACTCAATATTGGCGAAGAAGAGAGTAAAGGGCTGGACAATATCCGCGAAGCCGCCGCTTTGTTGAAAGAAACGGCATCAATTAATTACATTGGTTATGTTGAAGGCAATGAATTGCTGACAGGAAAAACGGATGTATTAGTGTGTGACGGCTTCGCAGGTAATGTCTCACTAAAAACAATGGAAGGTGTTATTCGAGTCATTCTTTCATTGTTGAAATCAGCCGGTGAAGAGAACAAAAAAAGCAGTTGGTTTATGCAACTCGCTAAGAAATGGTTAAAAAAACGGCTAATGAAGCGTTTTGGGGATATGAACCCCGACCAGTATAACGGCGCGACTCTGTTAGGATTAAAAGGCATTGTCATCAAAAGTCATGGTGCAGCGAATGAAAGCGCGTTTAAAGCCGCAATTGATCGTGCCGTGCAGGCTATTGAGCGACAAGTTCCTGAAAGAATAACAGCTCGACTTAATATTGTTTTACCCAGGAGTGATCAATAACCTATGTACAGTAAAATATTAGGAACAGGCAGCTATTTGCCATCGCAAGTTCGTACCAATGCTGATCTGGAAAAAATGGTTGATACTTCTGATGAATGGATTGTAACGCGTACTGGTATTAAAGAGAGACGAATTTCAGCTGACGATGAGAATGTGTCTACAATGGGTTTCCAAGCTGCAAAAAATGCATTGGAAATGGCACAAGTCGACAGCAGTGAAATTGGTTTAATTATCGTTGCAACCACTTCCGCGACACACGCATTTCCAAGTGCGGCTTGTCAGATTCAGCAAATGTTGGAAATTAATGACTGTGCGGCATTTGACGTTGCAGCAGCGTGTGCTGGTTTCACCTATGCTATTAGTATTGCTGATCAGTTTATTAAAACGGGCATGACCAAAAAAGCGCTGGTGATTGGCGCTGATGCGTTATCAAAAACCTTAGACCCGAATGATCGCGGGACGATTATTCTGTTTGGTGATGCAGCGGGTGCTGTGGTGATTGGTGCATCTGAAGAGCCAGGTATTATTTCTACGCATTTACATGCAGATGGTCGTTATGGTGATTTGCTCTCTTTACCAAATCGCAGTCGCTGTTCAGATGATCAAGCATACTTGTCCATGACAGGTAACGAAGTATTCAAAGTTGCAGTGCGTGAATTAGCCCACATTGTTGATGAAACATTGGCAAATAACGACATTGCAAAAGAAGAACTTGATTGGTTAGTGCCACATCAAGCAAATTTAAGAATTATTTCTGCGACAGCGAAAAAATTGGATATGACCATGGATAAAGTGGTTGTTACGCTGGATCGTCACGGAAATACTTCTGCAGCATCAGTCCCTACCGCATTAGATGAAGCGGTGCGCGATGGTCGCATCCAACGTGGTCAATTAGTGCTATTAGAAGCATTTGGCGGCGGTTTTACTTGGGGCTCTGCACTCGTTCGTTTTTAATTTACTGAGAAAACAGACATGACACAATTTGCTATGGTATTCCCGGGACAGGGTTCCCAGTCTTTAGGAATGTTAGCTGGCTTAGCTGAACAAAATCAGCTGGTTAAAGATACATTTGCTGAAGCCTCTGAAGCATTGGGTTACGATCTCTGGACATTAGTCCAAAATGGACCAGAAGAAGAATTAAATAAAACATGGCAGACTCAGCCTGCATTATTAGCAGCGTCTGTTGCTATCTTCCGTGTTTGGCAAGAAAAAAATGGCAAAATGCCCGCTTTAATGGCTGGTCATAGCCTCGGCGAATATTCTGCATTAGTGTGCGCTGGCGTGATTGATTTCAAACAGGCTATCAAATTGGTAGAGCTGCGTGGTCGATTGATGCAAGACGCTGTTCCAGAAGGGACTGGCGCAATGTATGCAATTATCGGTTTAGATAACGAATCTATCGAGAAGGCATGCCAAGACGCAGCGCAAGGGCAGGTTGTATCCCCTGTCAACTTTAACTCTCCTGGACAAGTGGTTATTGCGGGTGAGAAAGCGGCTGTTGAACGTGCGGGTGCAGCATGTAAAGAAGCGGGTGCCAAACGTGCGTTACCATTATCTGTTAGCGTACCTTCTCATTGTGCATTAATGAAGCCAGCCGCAGATAAATTAGCTGATGCATTAGAAAAAATTGAATTTTGTGAGCCGACCTATCCAGTTATTAATAACGTTGATGTTAAAATGGAGACGTCTGCAAAAAATATCCGTGATGCATTAGTGCGCCAATTGTATAATCCGGTGCGCTGGACTGAAACAGTCGAATTCATGGCAGAACAAGGCATTGAGCAATTGGTTGAAATGGGTCCAGGCAAAGTTCTGACTGGTCTAACCAAGCGAATTGTCTCTAATTTAACTGCCGTTGCAGTCAATGATCCTGTATCATTAGACTCGGCTTTAGAAACTATCTGAGGACGACAATGAGCTTTGAAGGAAAAATTGCACTAGTCACTGGTGCTAGCCGTGGAATCGGTAAAGCGATTGCTTTAACCTTAGCGTCACGCGGCGCGACTGTTATCGGTACTGCAACCAGCGAAAAAGGCGCGGAAGCGATTACTGCCTATTTAGAAGGTAAAGGTAAAGGCTTAGCGTTAAATGTGACAGATCCAGCATCAATTGAAGAAACATTGACCCAGATCCGTGCGGAATTTGGCGAAATCGATATTTTAGTTAATAATGCTGGTATTACGCGTGATAACTTATTGATGCGCATGAAAGATGATGAGTGGCAAGATATTATTGACACTAATCTTTCATCCGTTTACCGTTTGTCTAAATCCGTTTTGCGTGCCATGATGAAAAAACGTTGTGGGCGTATTATTTCTATTGCATCTGTTGTGGGCGTGATGGGAAATGCGGGACAAACAAACTACGCGGCAGCGAAAGCTGGGCTGATCGGTTTTAGTAAATCATTAGCTCGTGAAGTCGCTTCTCGTGGTATCACTGTTAACGTTGTAGCGCCTGGTTTTATCGAAACTGATATGACTAAGGCATTGACAGACGAACAACGTGCAGGCATTTTATCTCAGGTTCCTGCGGATAGACTGGGTGATGCACAAGAAATTGCCAGTGCTGTAGCATTTTTAGCTTCTGACGAAGCTGCTTACATCACAGGTGAAACATTGCATGTCAATGGTGGCATGTACATGATCTAAAGAAATGAGGGAACCATTTGCATTTTTTTGTGTTATCTAATGCAAAATAATGCAAAATAATGGTTTCAACAGCCGGGATTGGGTTGTATCTTTTCCTGTATTTCATAAACTACGAAAACCATCGCGAAAGCGAGTTTTGATAGGAATTTTAATAGTATGAGCACTATCGAAGAACGCGTTAAGAAAATCATCGTTGAACAACTGGGTGTTAAAGAGGAAGAAGTTGTAAATACAGCTTCATTTGTTGATGACTTGGGCGCTGATTCTCTTGACACAGTAGAACTGGTTATGGCTCTGGAAGAAGAGTTCGATTGCGAAATCCCTGACGAAGAAGCTGAAAAGATCACTACAGTACAGGCTGCAATTGACTACGTCAAAGCATCTGAGTAATAGCAGTAAAACTTATCTAGGCGATCATTCGATCGCCTATGTTTCTTATGTAACTAATTCCCTCCTTGGAGGACATACGTGTCTAAGCGTCGTGTAGTCGTAACCGGACTTGGCATGTTATCTCCTGTCGGCAATACAGTTGATTCATCATGGAAAGCTGTTTGTGGCGGACAGAGTGGTATCAGCCTAATTGATCATTTTGATACTACTAACCACGCAACTAAATTTGCAGGCTTAGTAAAAGATTTCAATTACGAAGATTTTGACATCTCTCGCAAAGATGCGAAGAAGATGGACCCATTTATTCAGTATGGTATCGCAGCTGGCTATCAAGCCATCAAAGATTCTGGATTGGAAGTAACAGAAGCCAATGCTACTCGTATCGGTTTAGCGATTGGTTCTGGTATTGGCGGGTTGGGATTAATTCAAGATAACTGTGAATCTATGATGCACGGTGGTCCTCGTAAAGTTAGCCCATTCTTCGTACCATCGACAATCATCAACATGGCTGCTGGTCACTTAAGCATCATGTATGGTCTCCGTGGTCCAAGCATTTCAATTGCGACAGCTTGTACATCAGGCGTTCATAATATTGGACATGCAGCACGGATGATAGCCTATGGTGATGCGGATGTTATGCTAGCGGGTGGTACTGAAAAAGCAACGACACCATTAGGTGTGGCTGGTTTTGGTGCAGCGCGCGCATTGTCAACGCGTAATGATAACCCACAAGCTGCAAGTCGTCCTTGGGATAAAGACCGTGATGGTTTTGTTCTGGGTGATGGTGCGGGCATCATTATTCTCGAAGAATACGAGCACGCTAAAGCACGCGGCGCGAAAATTTACGCGGAAATTGCAGGCTTTGGTATGAGCAGCGATGCTTACCATATGACGTCACCACCAGAAAATGGTGAAGGCGCTGCATTAGCAATGAAAAATGCGCTAAACGATGCAGGCATAGAACCAACTGATATTGGTTATATTAATGCTCATGGTACATCAACACCTGCAGGAGACTTAGCCGAAGCACAAGCGGTTATGTCTGTCTTTGGTGAAGACACTAAAGTGTTAGTGAGTTCGACAAAATCGATGACGGGCCACCTGTTAGGTGCTGCAGGCGCGGTTGAATCTATCTTCACTATTCTGTCTTTATGTGATCAGATCATTCCACCAACGATCAACTTAGACAATCCTGATGAAGGTTGTAATCTTGATTTCGTACCGGGAGAAGCACGTAAAGTCGAGAACATGGAATATGCTCTGTGTAACTCATTTGGCTTCGGTGGTACTAACGGTTCATTGATTTTCCGCCGCTATCACGCAGAATAATCAATTATTCGTTGAGTTCCTAAGCTCCAGTATCTTTGGTACTGGGGCTTTATTTTTGCCTTCTTTTTGCAGTACTCCTTGCTTTGGTTTATGATATTAACACTATGTTACTGTCTGATTTATCAGTCTTTATTATAAGAAACAATCATGACTTATTGGGTTAACGGCATTTCTTGTCAGCAAATTGATATTACCGATCGCGCTATCGCCTTTGGTGATGGGTGCTTTACGACTATCCATGGTATGAATCAACAAGCTAAGATGCTAGAACAGCATATTCTTCGTCTACAGCAAGATTCAACGCGACTCAAATTGCCTTCAGTAGATTGGAAGCAATTGACACAGCATATTGAGCAGGTTTGTGAACAACAAACTGATGATGAATTTGTGGTGAAGGTTATGATTAGTCGTGGCGCTGGCGGCCGCGGCTACAGTTCTCAAGGCTTCAAACAGCCAACCATTATGGTAATGGTTTCCCCTTTTCCTAAGCACTATGCCACATTACAGTGCCAAGGTGCAGCTTTAATGCTTAGCCGAATTCCATTAAGTCGCAATCCAATCTTAGCGGGTATGAAACATTTGAATCGCTTAGAACAAGTATTGATCCGCCAAGAAATAGATGATGCTAAGCTAGATGAAGCGGTCGTGTTAGATACCCATGGCGTGATGGTTGAATGCTGTAGCGCGAATATCTTTTGGCGCATCGGTCGAGATGTTTATACACCCATTCTAGAGCAGTCTGGTGTGAATGGATTAATGAGACAAAAGATCATAGCGAAACTTAAAGATAGCCAGTACCATTTGGCCGAAGTTGAACGGTTTCCAGCAATTTTGACACAGTGTGAAGAAGTCATTATTTGCAATGCGTTAATGCCTATATTACCGGTGAAAAGCATTCAACTTTCAGAAAATAAAACAGTGAGATACCAATCAAGAGAGCTGTTTGAATATTTATTATTACAGCGACAAATTTAAATCCGATAACAATTTCACTCTTATCGTTTATCGACGAACAATGCATTTAAGTGACCAATAATGAAATTAGCCAAAAAAATAACACTGATTGTTTTTGTCCTTGCGATTATCGGCGCGGTTGTTGTGTACCTGCAATATCGCCAAATCCTTGATTATGCTAAAAAGCCAATCAACATCGTACAAGAAACTATTTTTACAGTACCTGCTGGTACAGGACGAGTTGCTTTAGAAGGGTTATTAATCAAAGAAAAATTCATTGAAGAAGGTCATCATTTTCAGCTTCTGCTCAAAGCGCGCCCAGAATTGGCGCAGTTCAAAGCAGGGACTTACCGGCTACAGCCAAACATGACGGTAGAGCAATTATTAGCGCTGATCTCAAGTGGTAAAGAAGCGCAATTTAATATTCGTTTTATCGAAGGGAATAAGCTGTCTGATTGGAGCAACATTTTGCGAGATGCGCCTTATCTGGAGCACAAAACGCAAGATGCAACACCGACAGAGCTATACGCTATGTTGGATTTTAAAGAGGGAGACAACCTTGAAGGATGGCTCTATCCAGACACCTATTTATACACTGCGGGTACTAGCGATGTTGAGATATTAAAGCGTGCCTATAAGCGTATGAAATCGACCGTTGAAGACGAGTGGAAAGGTCGTGATAAAGATCTACCCTATAAGAATGCCTATGAAATGTTGATCATGGCATCGATTGTTGAAAAAGAGACAGGGGTGGATAATGAACGAGCGCAAGTGGCTTCTGTCTTTGTCAATCGCTTAAAGAAAAATATGCGCTTACAGACTGATCCAACGGTAATCTATGGGTTAGGTGAGAATTATCGTGGTAAAATTTATCGCAGCGATTTAGATAACTATACTCCGTATAACACTTATAAAATTGATGGTTTACCACCAACACCCATTGCCATGCCGGGGCTTGCTTCGATTAAAGCGGCTGCACACCCAGCGAAAACAGATTACTTATATTTTGTCGCCGACGGTACTGGCGGACATACTTTTAGTCGTAATCTTAATGATCATAACCGTGCCGTTAAGGTTTACCGACAAATTGAGCAAAAGAATTGATAAACGAAATGAAAAACCAATTTATTGTTATTGAAGGTTTAGAAGGGGCTGGAAAGACAACAGCAATCAACACAGTTGTTGAAACATTAACCCAAGCGGGTGTTCACGATATGGTATTCACGCGTGAACCTGGTGGCACACCACTCGCTGAAAAACTGCGTGAGCTAATTAAGCAAGGTATTGAAGGTGATAAAGTTACAGACAAAGCTGAATTGCTGATGCTGTACGCTGCACGAGTCCAGTTGGTCGATACCGTTATTAAACCTGCTCTCGCGGAGGGAAAATGGGTTATTGGCGATAGGCACGATTTATCCTCTCAAGCTTATCAAGGTGGCGGGCGGGAAATTGACCGCCAATTAATGGCGTCACTCAGAGATTTAGTGTTAGGTGGGTTTAAACCTGCATTGACGCTCTATTTAGACCTACCACCCGAATTAGGCTTACAACGAGCACGTTCCCGTGGTGAGTTAGACCGTATTGAGAAAGAATCATTGGCATTTTTTGAACGCACACGGGCCCGCTATTTAGAATTGGCGGCGGCAGATGAATCTATCTTAACCATCGATGCGAGTCAAAATATTGAACAAGTGCAAGCTGATATCCGCAAGACGTTACTTGCATGGTTAGCAAAATAAGGCATTGATAATGAATTGGTATCCATGGCTGAATGAGGCTTATCGTCAATTAATTAGCGCTTACCAAGCGGGGCGTGGGCACCATGCATTATTAATCCATTCCATGAAAGGAAATGGTGCAGACGCTTTAAGTTATGGCATTAGTCGTTGGCTTATTTGTCAAAATAGAGATGGACTGAAAAGCTGTGGCGAATGCCATAGTTGCCGTTTAATGCTGGCAGGCACGCATCCTGACTACCATGTTTTAGAAGTAGAAAAAGGTAAAGCGACAATCAGCGTTGATGCCGTTCGTAAACTCACTGAAACCTTAAGCGGTCATGCACAACAAAGTGGTGCAAAAGTGGTTTCTATTCCAAATGCCCAAGCATTAACAGATGCCGCCGCTAACGCATTGTTAAAGACGTTGGAAGAACCATCAAGTCAAACCTATTTCCTGTTGGGCTGTGAAAAAATTGAAAGCATGTTAGCGACCTTAAGAAGTCGCTGCTTGACCCACTTTTTACCCTCTCCCGATCAGCAAGTTGCGTTATACTGGCTGCAAAAACAGCTGACTGGTTTATCTGTGGATGATGCAATCACTGCATTACGACTATGCCAAGGCGCACCGATTGCTGCATTGCAATTACTTGAGCCGGCGCAATGGCAACGACGTCAACTATTGTGTAGTGAGCTAGAGAGCAGCTTGCAGAACAAGGATTTTTTAAGGCTTTTACCTGCATTGAACACAGACAATGCACCAGAATGCATTAGTTGGTTATTAGGGTTGCTTTCGGATGGGATAAAATTGCAACAAAAAGCAGGTCAGTTCCTTGTTAACCAAGATAAAATTGCTTGTGTTACCGCGCTTGCCACATCGATGAGTAGCTCACAATTATTAGATGTTTATAGCCAGTGGCAGGGCTGTCGTCACCAATTATTAACAGTACCTGCATTAAATCAGGAATTGATTCTGGCTAATCAGTTATTACATTGGGAAGCGTTATTCGCTTCACCCTCAAGATAAAAAGAGTAGATTATGTTTGTTGTTGATTCACACTGCCATCTCGACTGTTTAGATTATGAAAAATTGCATACTAACGTCGATGATGTTATCGCAAAAGCATCCACACGAGATGTCGGCTTTATGTTAGCGGTAGCAACCACGTTACCGGGCTTTGAAAGCATGAAACAGCTAATTGGCAAACGCGACAATGTGGCATTTTCTTGTGGCATTCATCCACTCAATTTGGATGAAGGTTATGATTTTGAAAAATTAGCACAGCTAGCGGCAGGTCAAGAAGTTGTCGCGCTCGGCGAAACGGGTTTAGATTATTATTATCAGCAGGAAAATGCAGCGTTGCAGCAAGAGTCATTTCGCCAGCATATTCGCATTGGTCGCCAAGTGAATAAGCCGGTTATTGTGCATACTCGTTCGGCACGGGAAGACACTCTTACCATTTTACGCGAAGAAAAAGTGGATGAGTGTGGTGGCGTATTGCATTGCTTTACGGAAGACCAACAAACCGCGATAGACTTACTCGACTTAGGGATGTATATCTCTTTCTCCGGTATTGTTACGTTCCGTAATGCGGAACAGATCCGTGAAGCTGCACGAGTTGTACCGTTAGATAGAATTTTAGTGGAAACGGACTCGCCTTATTTAGCACCAGTCCCGCATCGCGGCAAAGAAAACCAACCTGCCTATGTGCGTGATGTCGTTGAGTATATGGCTGTGCTCAAAGGAGTGAGCGTCGAGGAAATGGCGGAAATTACGACACAAAACTTCAACCGTTTATTTCATTTACACGTTGGACAATAAATAGATAACTATAGAATTATTAAGGAACTTGTCATGGCAGAAGAGACTATTTTCAGTAAAATTATTCGACGTGAAATTCCGTCTGAGATTGTTTATCAAGACGAACTCGTCACCGCATTTCGTGATATTGCTGCTCAGGCACCCACTCACATTTTAATCATCCCAAACAAGCTGATCCCAACAGTGAATGATGTGACGGTGGATGACGAGCTAGCATTAGGGCGCTTATTTACTGTTGCCGCAAAAATTGCGAAAGAAGAAGGCATTGCCGAAGATGGTTACCGTTTAATCATGAACTGTAATAAACATTCAGGACAAGAAGTTTTTCATATTCATATGCACTTAGTGGGTGGACGTCCATTAGGTCCATTATTAGCTAAGTAACTCATCATGAAACGCGCTGCATTAGTCTTAAAATATGCCACGATACTCAGCTTACTTACCGCTTTTTTAAGTGGCTGTGTTTGGAACAAAAAAACAGGGTTATCGTTTAATGAGCAGCAGCGTGTGGTGATGGAACCCTCCGTGCTAGCGGCAGGAGTGATTGTAGAAAAACCGGTGATCAAGGTGGGAAACGTAACGGCTACGACGACCATTAATATGAGCAATATTGAAAAAACACCGGTAACTGTGCTGTATCGTATTTTTTGGTACGACGAGCAAGGTTTAAGAGTGGACTCCACGAAAAGTCAGCCTCAGATGATTCCTGCGAATTCGTCAGTAATGCTGAAAGAGGTGACAATATCTCCACTTGCCCGCAATGCTCGTATCTATGTTTTCTTACCTTCAACGGCTGGAGAGTCACAATGAAACGGATCTTATTGGTCGCAGCGGCAGCATTTATTTTGGCTGGTTGTCCATCAGTCCCGCAAGGACCTAAACCGCCTATTGTCCCTGTACAACCGGACGTCACCCCAGGAACACAACCTGAAAAACAACCTGATTTAACACCGCCACCAACCGACACGGTACCTATGCCGCCTAAGCAGCAAACAACGGACTGGGCAAGTGCATTACAACCATTGGTGAATAAAATGGTTGCGGATGATGGTGTTGAAAGTGGCAAAGTATTGTTAGTCGATTCCGTGAAAAATAATACCAGTGGAAGTCTACCTTCACAGGCTGTGACAGCGGCATTAACTAATGAAGTAACGAAAACTAATAAATTCAAGGTCGTCCCTCAAGGTGTTGTCGCTGCCGCGCGTAAAACGTTAGGATTATCGCAGGATGATAGTCTGGTGACGCGTAGTAAAGCAATTGGGTTAGGACGCTATGTTCAAGCACAATATGTGATTTACAGTGTGATGTCCGGCTCAACGAAAGAACGCAGCATTGAAATGCAGTTAATGGAAGTGCAAACCGGTGAGATTGTTTGGTCTGGAAAACAGAGTATTGAGTAATCGTTCCTCTCTGTTTGCATTACTCGGTGAATGCTTCCCAGCTATTTTACCATCATGCTGGGAAGTTTCGTCATTAGCGGGTTTATCCGGTGGTAGTTATTTACTTGAAAGTCAGCCCGTTTCTAGAACCGAGAAAACGTTTTCGACGATCAAATTAATTGCCCGAGCAGAAGGGCAAGCACAGAGTGCTTTGTTTGTTAATCGGCGCAAAGAAGCGCGTATTTTAAAACAACTCAAGCATTTTGCTTACTCGCCTGATGTGATAGGGCGAAACTCTGATTGGTTGTTACTCGAATGGGTTGCAGGCGATCACCCTTGCCACGCACAATTTCTTTCCTCTAAATTTCAATACCAACTGGCAGAGATAGTCGCCAAGCTTCATTGTCAGACGCTATTAAGCTACCGATTACCGTTACGTAATGAGATTGCGCATTACGGCTATCTAATTGATAAAAAAAGAATATCTTCACGATGGAAACGAGTGCATCATCATTTCCTATACGCCCCGATGCCAAACGTTATCAAACTTGCACCTGCACATATGGACATTCATTCAGGGAACGTACTTTGTCAGCAAAAAGTGCCGACGATGTTAGTGGATTGGGAATATGCGGCGAATACGGATATTGGCTTATCATTAGAAACTTATTTTCAATTCAATAGTCTGACGCTAGAGCAACGTGATTATTTCTTGACGCATTATTGCCAAACGTTTGGTGCGTATAAAGATAAACATCATTTGGCTCGTCATTGCCAGCAATGGGAGCCATGGGTTAAATACATGACGCTAATGTGGTATGAAGTGCAGTGGTGCCAGCGTCAGCACGCGCAGTTTTTAAATGATTCAGCCCCATTACGAGACTATTTTGGTCTGTAATCGGGCAATAGAAAACATCAGTGAATACACAAGAATTTGTTAAAAATTAATCAAGTGAGGCATGTTATGGGTCCGATAATGCTGGATGTTCAGGGTTATGAGCTGGACAACGAAGAGCGTGAAATTTTAGCTCATCCACTGGTAGGCGGGTTAATTTTATTTACCCGTAACTTCCATGATGCGGCGCAGCTGCGGGAATTAGTTCGCCAAATCCGCGATGCATCAAGACACCGTTTATTGATTGCGGTGGATCAAGAAGGTGGTCGCGTACAGCGTTTTCGTGACGGCTTTACTGCATTACCGTCCGCGCAGGCGTTTGCCGCACTGAATAATCAAATGGATGGTGCTAAATTAGCACAAGAAGCTGGCTGGTTAATGGCAGCAGAAATGATTGCCATGGATATTGATATTAGCTTTGCCCCTGTGTTGGATTTAGGGCATGAAAGTATTGCCATTGGTGAACGTTCATTCCATGCAGATCCTGAAATCGCCATGACGATGGCAGAGCGTTTTATTCGAGGAATGCGCAGTGCAGGCATGAAAACCACCGGTAAGCATTTCCCGGGACATGGCGCGGTTAAAGCGGATTCACACAAAGAAACACCTCGAGATGATCGCTCATTAGAGCAAATTCGTGGCAAAGATATGTCTATTTTTAAAGACTTTATTCAACGTGAATTATTGGACGCTATCATGCCAGCACATGTGATTTACACTCAAGCGGATGACCGTCCTGCAAGTGGCTCTCCGTTCTGGTTGAAATCCGTGTTACGTGAACAACTTGGTTTCAACGGGGTTATTTTCTCGGATGACTTATCCATGGAAGGGGCTGCTATTATGGGAAGTTACCCAGAGCGAGCAAAAGCGTCATTAAATGCAGGTTGTGACATGATCTTGGTTTGCAACAATCGTGAAGGTGCAGTGAGCGTACTGGATAATTTGCCAAAACAAGATGACAGCCGAGCATCTAAGCTTTACCACAGTGGTCGCCAATATACATTAAGTGAGCTGCAATCAGTGGAGCGTTGGAAACAGAGTCATCATCAATTAGTCGATTTACATGAAAAATGGCAAGAGCATCGTAATCGCTAATTAAATTTCACTGAAAATAGACCGATGAGAGGATTATCTCATCGGTTTTTTTTTTATCTTAAATAGGCTGAATAAGTTACGGGTAACCTTATTTTGAGAAAATAAAGCAAGTAAAAAAATAGGTTGCGATATTTGATTAGAAATATTGCAGTAGCATTAATGATATGTACGAAAATCATACATTAATATCACGTAATATAACTTTACCTATAGGAATATTTCCTAGAAATAATGTTTTCCAAGCATTGAATTATATTAAAGTATAGGGAATGATAAACATTTTTATGCTGTTAAGACGAGTATATTGCTTAAGAACAGAATGATTGACCGATGTAGGTATTTAAATTAATTGTTTTAATAATGGGTAAATATTGTTGATCTAACTGTGCCGAATTTCTCACTTTTTTGTGGAAGATTCTATTAAATATAGAATGATTAAATTAGCAAAAAAATTGTTTAAATATGGCGTGTTAGTTAATTACAGATAAGCAATAAAGTGATTAATATCACATCAGATGATAGCTGATTTGCAAGGCATCTAGTTTGTTGTGACATCGATCGTATTAATTGACACAAAATTACGTTAGCATACTTTTCATTATGAAATTTAATGTCAAACACGCTTTGATGGGTGTGGCTAAATATCGTCCAAATAAATTTGAATTCATGTGAAAACTTAAATTAAATAAGTGTGGTTGGATGAATTATTTCGACTTATAAAATAATTAAAACTTATTCTTACATGGCGAAAAATTAAGTTTGCTTAAAGAATAGAAGGTGAAACTTAAATTAAATAATTAAAAAAATTCTTGCAGTAATTAAAGCTAAATAAATTATTACGTATTGAAAGTAGTAAGGCGTCATAACATCCAATGAATATTGGATGCGGATAGTTATATTCTAATAATCACGACTAGGTTTAATTCAAATGAAAGTCAAAAAAATAGCGTTAATATTGTTTCCATCTTGTTTTGTTGCATTTGGGGCTAATGCAGGCGATTGGGAAAATGCCATCAAGGAAAACTCATTTGTTGCAGACTCTGAATTAGAGCTTTCTACTCGAAATATGTGGAAATATCTAAAATCAGAAAATCGTTACGATGCCAACGAAAAACGTTACAGAAAGCAAGTGGCTCAAGCTTGGGGGCAAAATATTCAACTAGATTACCAATCTGGATATTTTGCCGACTTTATTGGCTTTGATGCATCCTATTACGGCGCGATCAAACTGGCGGCAAGTAAAGACTTCGCATCCCGAGCCATTTTATATAACGATGACGGTGAGGCTAAAGGCTATAACAAGATAGGTCAGCGTTATGCAAAATTTAAATTGGATTTAGAGCCTGTTAATTTTAACGGTAAAGCAGGTTGGTTTACGTTGAAAAACAAGGGTATTTTTACTAACTCCCAACGTTTGTCATTAAACACTTATAATGGTTACTACACCAATACCGCCATTAGTGATTGGAACTTAGATTTACTGTATCTTGATGGCAAAGTGATGCGTCGAGATAGTCCAAATATTGACAGAATGTATTTCCGTGACGGAAATGGCGTCAGTCACGACATCAATCATGTCGTGACTGGTGGGATTAATTACAATACGAAACCACTTAAAGTGTCTTACTTCATTGGTCAAGCCGATGATGTTTTCCGTCAACAAGGCTTAGAAATCAAATATAAGCTAAACTCGGATATCACATTATCTTCTCAGATTTATGGTCATGAGTATGGTAGCGATGGCAAACGGACATCGACAGACACCAAACGCGGTAAACAAAACTTTGATAAACGTGCATGGCACTATGCAGGTGAAATTGAATGGCGCGTTCCGGAAACACCGTGGACTTTGATGACGGGTATCACACATACGACTGCACATAAAACAAATGGTGTAGGTCAGTTTGCCCGTAACCCAATCGGTAACACACGTGGTCGTTTTAACTCACCAGCATATGCGGATATCGACTATGTGCGTGATGGCGAAACTATGCTGGCATTAAAAGCCGAATATCAAGTTAACCCTACTTGGTCGGTCGGTGCGAACAGCAACTACAGTGAATTCTCTTATTCTGGCGAACGTTTAAAACAAGGACAAGTGGGCGTATTCACTTACTGGAAACCGACTGAAAATCTGTCTGTTTCATTAAGTGGCGGTATGGGCTGGCACCATCAGCAAGAATCGGATAACTCGACACCAAAACTGTATGACGGTGACTCACGTCGTGCACACTCTTTATCGGGTTCGATGACAACGACCTATCGCTTCAAAATGTAATTAGAGGCAATTAATAAATGAATCATAAAATAAGTTTAGTGACATTGCTGGTTTCAGGTGCCCTGTTAGCAGGTTGTGCCACGAAACAGACTGATACGGTTAAAGTTCAAGTCATTGGTATTAATGATTTCCATGGCGCATTGCAAGCGCCTGGAGATGGCAAACTTGGCGGTATTGAGTCGATTGCGACATTAGTGAAGCAGTTAAAAGCAGAAAATGACAACACGATTATTGTGGGTGCTGGCGATTTAGTGGGCGCAAGCCCATTACTTTCTTCCATGTTCTACGATGAACCAACCATTGAGGCTTTGAGCGCAATTGGCCTTGAGACCAGTGCCGTGGGTAACCACGAATTCGACAAAGGTAAAGTTGAATTACTGAGAAAGCAAAATGGAGGATGTCATCCTACGGCGGGCTGTGTAGGAAAAGAATCCTTTGCGGGGGCTGATTTTAACTATTTAGCCGCTAACGTGATTGTAAAAGAGACAGGTGAAACATTATTCCCATCTTATTACGTGAAACAGTTTGATGGTGTGCCAATGGCATTCATTGGCTTAACGCTGGAAGGAACACCAGCCATTGTTACGCCGAGTGGTACTGCGGGCTTAGAATTTAAAAATGAAGCTGAGACCATTAACCAACAAGTTAAACTACTAAAAGCGCAGGGTATTCGTAGTATTGGTGTCTTGATCCACGAAGGGGCAACTCAACAAGTGGATACCAAAGTGAAAGACATTAACCGTTGCGATAATATCAAAGGGCCAATTGTTGAGATTGTTAAACAGCTTGATGCCGATGTGGATTTTGTCGTGAGTGGACATACACACCAAGCCTATAACTGTGACATCAATGGTAAAAAAGTCATTTCAGCGCAATCGAACGGGACGTTGCTGTCTCAATTGAATATTGAAATTGATAGAAAAACCAAAGACATTGTCAGCATTAATGCGAAAAACATTCCGGTTGAAACCAGCCGTTATGGTAAAGACCCGAAACTAAGCCGTTTTATTCAGAACTACGAGCGCATCTCAAAACCGATTGCAGAGCAGGTGATGGGCACCTTAAGTGCTCCCGCAGATAAAAAATTAGCCGCTGGTGGTGATTCCACTTTGGGTAAAATTATCGCGGATGCTCAGTTATATGTCGCAGCCACCCCAGATGCGGGCGGCGCCCAAATTGCCTTTATGAACAGCGGTGGTATTCGTGCTGATCTCAAAGCAGGGGAGCTGACCTACGGTGATATCTTTACGGTGCAGCCATTCTCAAATGTCGTGGTGACGCAATCTCTAACAGGTGAGCAAATTAAACAGGCGTTAGAGCAACAGTGGGAGCGTGAACGCCCACAAGTCATGCCGGTTTCCCACGGTTTTTATTACGAATGGGATGACAGCCGTGCGGTAGGCGATAAAGTGATTGCAGGCTCGATGAAATTAAATGGCAAGCCAATTGATATGAAGAAAAGCTATCGTGTTGCAGCAAATGAATTTTTAGCCACAGGCGGTAGCCGCTTCTCAGCCTTTAAACAAGGTAAAGATCGTATTTATAGCTTGCCAGACAACGAAGCATTGATGAAATACTTCAAAGATAACTCGCCAGTTCAGTTACCAACGGACGAGCGTATTAAAAAACTGAAGTAAAATACCCTCACAAAATACTAGGTTTCAAGCCCGAGAATAACGCCATTCTCGGGCTTTTTTGTTTTAAATCGACATTCCGCTGACTCGTTTCTTTTTTTTCAAAAAATGATTTGACGATTGTGATCGTTGTCATAATAATCAACTAAATTGATTTGCATCAACATTTGGTATGACCAAATGTCCATGCATGATATTCTTCACGACTAAGCAACATAAAAAAGGGTGAATTAGCGTTATTTAAGTTTTTTGTTATTAGAAACCTTAAATAACATTAATATATTTTATATGAGGGGCATATGACCTTAACTCAACCTAAAATCGTTGTTGTTGGCGGTGGTGCTGGTGGCTTAGAACTGGCAACTCGTTTGGGGCGTAAATTAGGACGCAAAAAACGTGCGGATATCACGCTAATTGACCGTAATCCAAGCCATTTATGGAAACCACTGCTACATGAAGTCGCAACGGGTTCGCTCGATGATGGTGTTGATGCTATTAGCTATTTAGCGCATGCAAGACATAATGCATTTCATTTTCAATTAGGTTCTCTCACGAATATTGACAGAGAAAATAAAAAAGTCGTTCTCGGTGAATTGCGTGATAAAGACGGAGAACTATTAGTCCCGCTACGTGAAATTGATTACGATATTTTAGTGATGGCGTTGGGTAGTGCCTCCAATGATTTTGGTACGCCGGGCGTCAAAGACAACTGTATTTTCCTTGATAGCCCAACCCAAGCACATCGTTTCCATGATGAAATGTTGAACCTGTTCTTGCGTTATTCAGTACGCGATAATGCTGAAGAGAAAGTGAATATCGCGATTGTAGGCGGCGGGGCAACAGGTGTAGAGCTCTCTGCCGAGTTATATAACGCTGTAGAGCAACTCACCAGCTATGGTTTCAAAGGGTTAGATACAGATGCGTTGAATGTGACTTTAGTAGAAGCAGGGGAGCGTATTTTGCCCGCATTGCCTCCACGTATTTCCAGTGCAGCCCATCAAGAACTGAACAAACTTGGCGTGAAAGTATTAACAAAAACCATGGTAACCAGTGCCGATGCGGATGGTTTAAATACCAAAGAAGATGGAAAAATTTATGCGGACTTAATGGTATGGGCAGCGGGGATCAAAGCGCCAGACTTTATGAAAGATATTGCTGGGTTAGAAACTAACCGCATTAACCAATTAGTGGTTAAACCGACACTACAAACTACGTTGGATGAGCACATTTTTGCGATTGGTGATTGCGCATCTTGTGCAAAACCGGAAGGCGGATTTGTTCCACCGAGAGCACAATCTGCTCATCAAATGGCGAGCCTGTGCTATGACAATATCGTGGCATTAATGAAAGATAAGCCATTAAAAAATTATATCTATAAAGACCACGGTTCATTAGTTTCATTATCTCGTTTCAGTACCGTGGGTAGCTTGATGGGGAACTTAATGCGTGGCGATATGATGGTAGAAGGGCGTATTGCGCGTTTTGTCTACATTTCACTGTATCGTATGCACCAGATCGCACTGCATGGCTATATCAAAACAGGCCTAATGATGCTTGTCGGTAGTATTAACCGCATTATTCGACCAAAACTGAAATTACATTAATCGGCGATTATTGATTATTTTCAGTACCGTCATCATAAGAATGCACACGATTATTGGTGAATAATTGTGTGCATTATCTAATCTGAATGAACATATATTAAAATATGTTATTGCGGTTTATCAAAAACGACACATATATTTTAATTACTATCCATTAAACACACACTATAAACGTCGCTAATTAACTCAATGAGTTTGAGTTAAGTGTGATTTAATACAAAAAAACAGCATATTATTAATTAGGATAATGTCACTGTACTCATTCATAGATAAAATTAATTTTATTTATTAAAAACAAATGGGTAGGTAATTTCCCCCTAATTATGTAATATATTGAAACTGATTTGGTTAATTATTTACGCTTATTCACGGTAAACTTATTACGCGCAAGTAAATAAGATGTAAGTCTTCTATTCAGACAAATCTAAAAAACCATATTTATTGTATGTTATTAATGTAGTTGATAATAGATAGGCTACAATAGCTATCACATTCACTTTTCAATCAAAGGGCAAAGAATGAAGCTAAAAATTAAGTTGTTACTAGCCGCATTTGTTGCCGTTTGCTTAATTGTTGTCGGTTATTTCTCTTTTGTTCGCAGTGATGAACTGAAAATTGCGACGGTATTATCTACTGAGCCTATTCGTGCGACGCGAATGATTGAACATGAAAATTGTTCAGTGACGGGGATTTTGGGTTCATTTACGCAAGAGTCGTTATCCCGTTGGCACCCAGCTCAGCGAGAATGTAGAACCATCTTAATGATTCAATCCTTACAAGGTAAATCATTCCCCCCATTTTCCAGTCATGAACCGAGAACTTGCGTCATCACCAAAAGTTTGGAACAAATTATAGTCGGCTATGATGTTATCTACCGTATTGGCGATACGATTGGTAAAGTGAGAATGCCGTATGAACCAACGGTGTTTATTCCTTTAAATGAAAATGGGCAGTTAGATTTAACCATCTCCAGCAACGCTGCGTGTGAAACGTTGCGTGAAGGTACAAAAGATATTTTGCCATTCTATTGTATGAAGCCTAACGATCTACCCAAATCCTATCAACCGTCCACCATACTTGAAGTGAAAACAGGTAAAAATACCTTTGGGTTATTTGAGTAACGTAATGACGAGCCTATTCAAAAAATTACAGAGGTTCTTGGGTGTTACCTCACCGGACTTGCTACCGTTAAATGAATTAATGCTGAACGCTAAAAGTGGAGATGCGCAAGCACAATACCAAATTGCCACCCTATATGATGTAGGCGAAGGGGTTGAAGAAGATGAGGCAAAAGCGATTGAATGGTATTTGAAAGCGGCTACGCAAGGGCACTCACAAGCGCAATACATGATGGGGATGATGTGTGAAACCAGCGAGCATTTATCGATTGAGTCTCATCGAGCTTTGGAATGGTTTCTAAAATCGGCGGCGCAAGGTAACAGTGATGCGCTCGGTCATTTAGAGGCAATAGGATACTCCAATAAAAAGTAATCATCTCACCTAAATTACATTCAGACAGTATAAAAAAGCCATCAGATTCAACATGAATTGATGGCTTTTTTGTTGTTCAATATTGAGCCTATGAAGCTAGCTGATGTTCATCAAAATCAGCAACAAGCTGTTTTATAAATGCTAAGCGAGTGGCTCTGTCCGATAAATCATGGAAGAATTTTAATCGAACAGGACCTTCCATACGGAAGGTTTTAGGTTGATTTTGCAGTAAGCTAATCAGGAACATTGGGTCAACTTTATTGCGCTCATTGAATTCAATAAAGCCGCCTTTTTCGTGGGCTTCAATACGCTTCATACCCAGCTTTTGAGCTTGTAAACGAATGCCTGCTGTAGATAGCAAGAATTTACCCGCATCCGGTAATGTCCCAAAACGGTCAATTAATTCAGTCCGGAGTTCATCCAGCTCAGCGTGATCTTTAGCGCTAGCAATCCGTTTATAGAATGAAAGGCGAATATTTACATCATGGATATACTCATCAGGAAGTAGCACTGGCATACGCAATTCCACCTCTGTTTGCTGATGAGTCAGATCTTCAAGTGACGGCTCTCGTCCTTCTTTCAGGGCGTCGACCGCACTTTCCAATAACTCCATGTATAGAGTGAAACCGATCGTGGTCATTTGTCCGCTTTGATCTTCACCTAATAACTCACCTGCACCACGAATTTCCAGATCATGAGTTGCCAATGCAAATCCAGCACCTAAATCTTCAAGAGAGGATATTGCTTCGAGACGTTTTTGCGCATCGGTTGTCATAGCTTTTGGATGTGGTGTGAGCAGGTAGGCGTAAGCTTGGTGGTGGGAACGACCCACACGACCGCGTAATTGGTGTAACTGCGCCAAACCAAAGTGGTCGGCTCGCTCAATAATAATCGTATTGGCGGTTGGGATATCAATACCTGTTTCAATAATTGTTGTGCAGATCAAAACGTTAAAGCGTTGATGGTGAAAATCTGTCATCACACGCTCAAGCTCACGTTCACGCATTTGCCCATGACCGACAACGAATCGTGCTTCAGGCACTAGTGTTTCAAGGCGTGCTTTGGCTTTTTCGATATTTTCGACATCGTTATATAAATAGTAAACCTGACCCCCACGCAGAGTTTCACGTAGAATGGCTTCGCGCACGACTAAATCATCATATTGGCGTACAAAGGTTTTCACGGCTAAACGGCGAGCTGGTGGGGTGGCGATAATCGATAAATCACGCATGCCACTCATTGCCATATTCAAGGTTCGTGGAATTGGCGTTGCGGTTAAGGTGAGAATATCGACATCGGCTCGCATCGCTTTAATACGCTCTTTGTGGCGAACGCCAAATCGGTGCTCTTCGTCCACAACCAGCAAACCGAGATCTTTCCATTGAATATCGCTTTGTAGCAATTTATGAGTGCCAATCAAAATATCAACTTTACCTTCTGCGGCTTCAGCAATAATTTGTTGTTGTTCTTTCGCCGTTTTAAAGCGCGATAACATTTCTATACGCACAGGCCAATTGGCAAATCGGTCACGGAAATTATCGTAATGCTGCTGCGCTAATAATGTGGTGGGAACCAGTACCGCAACTTGCTTATTATTATTGATAGCCAAGAATGCTGCGCGCATCGCCACTTCTGTTTTACCAAAACCAACGTCGCCACAGACTAAGCGATCCATCGCCAACGGTTGGCACATATCACTTAATACCGCGTTAATTGCCATCTCTTGGTCTGGGGTGGTCTCAAATGGGAAGCCTTGGCAAAATTCTTGGTATTGCTCTTTATCATGTTTAAATGCAAAGCCGGCTTTGGCGGCACGTTGAGCGTAAATATCCAGAAGTTCAGCGGCCACATCACGCACTTTTTCCGCTGCTTTTTGGCGCGCACGTCCCCAACTATCGCTACCCAGTTTATGCAGCGGTGCATTTTCATCGGCACCTCCTGCATAGCGGCTAATCAAATGCAATGAAGAGACGGGTACATACAGTTTATCTTCACCAGCATAGGTAAGAATTAAATATTCTGCAGGAATACCCCCAGCTTCTAGGGTGATTAAACCTTGGTAACGACCAACCCCATGCTCAATATGTACCACGGGCTGACCAGGACGTAATTCCGCAAGGTTGCGAATCAGTGTATCGGTATTGATAGTTCGACGTTGATCACTGCGGCGACGCACCACGCGTTCACCCAGTAAGTCACTTTCACAAATTAAAGCGCGGTGACTTTCGGGCTGGATGAAGCCATGTTCTGCTGCGCCAATGGTGATGGCAAATCGACCTTGAGTTTGGCTGAAGTAATTGCTGATGATGTCAGGACGAATTTTTAGGCGTCCAAGTAGTTCACTGACCGTTTCACGACGACCTTCACTCTCAACAGAAAACACGATAGTGCCATCAAATTGTTCGGTGAATTGTCGCAACTTTTCTAGCGGATTTTTACCTTGTCCTTGCGTGCTAATATCAGGAAGTGGCTGATAATCTAAATTGGTATTAGCGGCTTTTTTAGGCAGTTTTTCCGTAGAAAGCTGAACACGAGGCCAATTTTTTAAGTTTTGATTCAGTTGTTCAACGGTTAACCATAATTCGCTTGGCGGAAGTAATGGGCGCATTGGGTCAACACCACGGCTTTCATAACGTTGCTGAGCATCTTGTTGGAAGCGTTCAGCGGGTTCTTGTAAGTTTTGTGAAACAAACAGAGTATTGGCAGGTAGATATTCAAACAAAGACGGTAATGGCTCGGCAAAGAACAAGGGTTGCCAATATTCAATACCGCTTGGTAGTGTTTGTTTGCTGACTTGCTGATAAATATGTTCTGGGTCACGGCGAACTTCAAAGCGTTCACGCCATTGACTACGAAAGCGCTCGATAGCGTCTTTATCTGTCGGAAATTCGTGCGCTGGAAGTAAATTGATGGCATTAACTTCTTCTAAGGTACGCTGGGTATCCACGTCAAAGGTGCGCAGGCTGTCAATCTCGTCATCAAAAAAGTCGATACGAAAGGGGAAATCGCTTCCCATCGGGAAAAGGTCAAGCAAAGCCCCGCGAATCGCATATTCACCATGCTCGAGCACTTGTTCTACATGGCGGTATCCCGCTTTATCCAGCTCTTCGCGAAGGTTATCACGCGAGAGCTTATCACCTTTTGCCATCACTAAGGCATGCCCAGCAAGGAAATCGACAGGGCAGACTTTCTGCATCAAGGTATTGACCGGCAGAATCAACGCCCCTTTTTGCAAGGTTGGTAAGCGGTATAGCGTGGATAAACGGTGAGAAATGATTTCTTGATGCGGCGAAAAATTATCGTAGGGTAGCGTTTCCCAATCAGAGAGGGTTTCGATCGGATATTGGGTAAACTGTTGAAGTTCATCATGAACACGCAATGCATTTTGCATATCACGGGTGACAATGACGACAGGTCCTTGATGGCGCTCGATCATCTCTGCACATTCTAAAGGACCCGCAGCACCGATTAAACAGCCTAAATGGCGGACATCTCCAGCACGACTTGGAAGTTCATAACGATAATTTGACGACATAGAAATATTCAGCTTCTCATAGCTAACTAGTTAATTAATGATTAGTTAGGCAATTAAAAATTAATTAAACGACCCACAGAACTCATTGAGTAGTCTGAAAGTGATCTAAACAAATAGTATTAATAACAAAAAAAACCACAAAAGCGCGGTTGGGTGGTTCCATTCATCTATCGTACCCTTTATTATCCCTGAACACTTCGCTTTGGCAACAGGGACATTACGTTTTCATGCATCAATCTGTCTCACTCTTTATAGGTCTACGCTATATGCGTGGGCGTGCGGTCGATAAATTTGGACGTTTTGTGTCCAGTTTGTCGGCGATTGGCATTACGCTTGGTGTTGCGGCATTGATTACCGTAACGTCCGTGATGAATGGTTTCGAACGTTCGTTACAAGATAGCATACTTGCTTATATGCCACAGGCTATATTGACTTCAAGTACCGGAAATATCGATCCTAATCAACATCCTATTACGGACTTGAAAAATTTACACGGCGTGAAAAAAATCGAGCCGATTGTTCAATCGGAAGTGGTTTTGCAAAGCCGAACGAACGTCGGGGTGGGGATGATGAGCGGAATTCGTTCTGATGAATCCTCATTGCTTCTGGATAAGCTGATCAGCGGCGATCGCCACGATTTAATTGATGGCGAATATAACGTTTTTCTCGGGAATCGACTGGCAGAAACACTCGGTGTGAAACGTGGTGACCAAATCCGTTTAATCATTCCTGGTGTCAGTCAACTCACGCCAATGGGACGCATACCAAGCCAACGCTTATTCACGGTTGCGGGCATTTTCCAAACGAATGGGGAAGCAGATACCAGTGAGCTGATCGTCGCTCAACCGGATGCGGCGCGTATGTTGCGTTATCCTGCGGGGAATATTACAGGCTGGCGCTTATACCTAGATGAACCATTACAAGTGGATGTGGCAAGTAAGCAGACGCTGCCAGAAGGCTTAGTTTGGACAGATTGGCGTGAGCGCAAAGGTGAGTTTTTCCAAGCTGTCAGAATGGAAAAAAACATGATGGGGCTATTACTGAGCCTGATTATTGCCGTTGCAGCGTTTAATATTATTACGTCGTTATCGTTATTAGTGATGGAAAAACAAGGCGAAGTCGCGATTTTGAAAACCTTAGGGCTAAAGCGTAGTAAAATTCTGACTATCTTTATGATCCAAGGCGCAGGTGCGGGCATTATTGGTACTTTAATTGGTACTGTTCTGGGCACGCTACTATCGAGCCAATTAAATGTCATTATGCCGTTAATTGGCTTATTACCACGTGGAGTTACACTCCCGATTGTACTCGATTATCCGGGTATTCTAATTATTGCGCTTTGCGCGATGCTGATTTCATTGCTGGCGACGCTTTATCCTTCTTGGCGTGCGGCAGCGGTTCAACCTGCTGAGGCTTTACGATATGAATAACCAACCACTTCTGGTCTGTGAACATTTAAGCAAAATTTATCAAGAAGGCACACTCTCCACAGAAGTGTTAAAAAATGTCAGCTTCACGATGAACGAAGGCGAAACAATGGCTATCGTTGGGAGTTCAGGTTCAGGGAAAAGTACCTTATTACATTTACTGGGTGGGCTAGATACACCGTCTCAAGGTAATGTTATTTTTCGCGGGCAGCATATTAACCAGCTTTCATCGGATGCGCGTGCGGCTATTCGAAATAAAGACTTAGGCTTTATTTATCAGTTTCATCACTTATTACCTGATTTTACTGCATTAGAAAATGTGGCAATGCCGCTGTTAATTGGTGGTGTGGCAAAAGCGACTGCGTTAGCGAAAGCGACTGAAATGTTGACGGCAGTAGGGCTTGAGCATCGCGCAAATCATCGCCCATCAGAGCTATCGGGCGGGGAACGTCAACGAGTGGCCATCGCCCGAGCGCTCGTAAATGACCCTGCATTAGTTTTGGCAGATGAGCCTACGGGTAACCTCGACTTACGTAATGCGGATGCAATTTTTGAATTGCTAGGGGAATTAAACCGCAAGCAAAAAACGGCGTTTTTGGTGGTTACCCACGATATGAAACTCGCAAATCGTTTATCCCGTCGTTTAGAAATGCGTGATGGCCATCTGCAACAGGAAATTACGTTGGGGGCAATGTAATGATTAACATGCCACTGACGCTTTTAGCGGCATTGCGATTTAGCCGAGGACGCCGCAGGACAGGGATGGTGTCTTTGGTGTCGATTGTGTCGACACTGGGCATTGTATTGGGTGTTGCGGTATTAATTATTGGTTTAAGTGCCATGAATGGCTTCGAGCGAGAGCTAAATAACCGAGTTCTCTCCGTGGTACCGCATGGGCAAATTTATGCAGTAGAAGCGCCTTATCAAGATTGGGAATTTGCTCAAAATGTCATTCGTAAAACGCCCGGTGTACAAGCGGTTAGCCCTTATGTGAATTTTACGGGGTTACTTGAGCGTGGTGCCAATCTTAAAGCAATTCAGATTATGGGCGTATCCCATGAAACAGAATCGCAAGTGAGTGCGTTACCTGAGTTTATTTTGAATGATGCTTGGCAACACTTTGAGGCGGGGAAACAATCAATTATTTTGGGGCAAGGGGTTGCTAACTCGTTGAATGTGAAAGTAGGGGATTGGGTGACTATCATGATCCCTAATACTGATGACAGCATGAAAATTCAACAACCTAGACGCATTCGTGTTCAAGTCACGGGTATTTTTCGCTTAAGTGGTTTGCTTGACCATCAACTTGCTCTCGTTCCGCTGGCGGATGCTCAGGAATATTTAGGTTATGGTAATGGTATCAGTGGCTTTGAAATTAAAGCTAAAGATCCTTTTGAAGCCGATAAAGTGGTGTATGACGCGGGTCTTAAAACCATGCATCACGTTGTGGTGAAAAGCTGGATTGGCGATTACGGCTATATGTACAATGACATTCAAGTCGTACGTAGCGTCATGTACTTAGCGATGATTTTAGTCATCGGTGTAGCGTGCTTTAACATTGTTTCCACGTTGGTGATGGCAGTGAAAGACAAAAGTAGCGACATCGCTGTATTACGGACATTAGGGGCAAAAGATAGGCAAATTCGTGCGATCTTCCTGTGGTATGGGTTGATTGGTGGATTGATTGGCTCATTAATCGGTGTGGTGTTGGGAGTGCTAGTTTCGTTAAATTTGACGACGCTGATTAAAGGATTGGAAGTGATTATCGGTCATCCTATTTTATCCGGAGATGTCTATTTTATTGATTTCTTGCCTTCTGAGCTGCATGTGATGGATGTGGTTTATGTTCTCTTCACGACAGTGATTTTGAGTTTATTGGCAAGTTGGTATCCAGCACGACGTGCCAGTAAATTAGACCCAGCCCGTATTTTAAGCGGGCAGTAATCTATTCGGCGCGGATGATGATATTCGCGCCGCCTTTCATTATTTAGCCATACACTCGAGATAGACCTGCTTGTAGCTACGCGTTTCAATTAAGTCCTCATTAAAACCGTACTTTTCGGCGGTGGACAGTAACTTTATGTACAAGTTGTTTAACTCACTCTCATCATCAGTCATAATCGCAAATTCAGCAAACCAGCCAATGCCCTCTAAGTAGTCAATGGTGATATGGATATCATCTAAAAAGTAGATACTCCGTTGCTTAGCGAGGGTGAGGTAACACTGATAACCTAATGTGGTCAGCATATTTTTGACATGCTGGCAGTCTGCGATATCTATCGCTTTACATTCAGATGAACTGGGTCCTTTGACAATCCACAGTTTAATTCCTGATGGGGTCATCTCTCTGACCGACATACTGATGTTTTGTGTAGCTAACGGGTTATCAGGGTAATCAAAAAAATCATCAACTTCATGATTATTCACTGTAAATACTTCGACGTTATCCTGGGTAAGTTGCGCCAGAAATGTGTCTGAATTGGGCAATATGAATTTAATTTCGGCTTCATACTTACCGACGAAATGTTCACTCATTCCGCTATCCAAGATGATTTAGGGTGGGAGCATAGTAACATAAAGGGTGATAATGAGACTGAAGATTATGTTAATCCATATCAAAGAATGGCTAGTTAATGAGGCGCGAAGAAGTGTTCGCGCCTTGCTGTTTTAAATACCAATAATGTCATCAAGGGAAATCGCGTTGGCAATGAGTATATGCCCAGCATAATTAAGGTGGAGATGGTCACCAGAATCATAGACTAAAGCCAATTGTTGAGGTTTTTGAGGGTCGCGAACCCATTGTTCATTATCAATCACAGCATCAAATTCACCGCTGTTACGCATCCATTGATTAACTTCTTGGCGAATGACTTCTTTCTCGGGAGTATAGAAATTTTCTAATCCATATTCTTCTGTAGAACGTAATGGAACGAGCGTGACACCCACTACGCGAATATGATGTTCATGAGCTTGGCGAATTAATTGCCGATACCCCTCAATTAATTCATAGGCAGTCGGTATACAGTTTATTGGGGCGAGGGCTGTTTGCGCGAGCCCAATATCATTTAAGCCGACTTGAACGATACACGTGGTGACGCCCTCCAGGTCAATAACATCGCGATGAAAGCGAGATAATGTACTGATCCCAATGCCATCTTTTAGCAAACGGGACCCCGATTGCCCTGCATTGACTACGGCGGTTTTATGAGAAATGGCACGTTCGGCAAGGAAATCAACCCAGCGATGATAACGATTCATCTCGACGCCGTTACCATCTACCATCGAATCGCCAATCACGACAACCGTTTGATTATGTGTATCGGATTGAGTATCAACGCGTTCTAATAATAAACGCGAACTGATTGGCATACTGTTATTGGGATAGGCTTTATGAACACAGTTGCCTGATGCTAATTGAGAGTAGTGACGAGCATCCCAATGGAAGGTTTCCACGGGAGTGAGCTCAGGAAAGTAGCTGAGCAATATTATCTCGGATAAATTGGCGATGGGATGCGCTATTTCATCACTGTATATCACTTGCCCCGCAGGGATAGTGACCTGAGCTTGACCATTAAACTGAATAGGGGCCGTCCATGATTCTCCTAAAGGGGGCGTCACGGTAATGGCGTTATCTCCTAGAACTAAAGGTTGAGAGCCATAGCGGTTTGAGAAAACAAAACGCAGTTTGTTACCCCCTAACGTGATACGTAATGTTTGGTATAAGGTTTGTTCGCACAATGATGTTGGTATTTCCAGAGAAAATGGAAATGCTTCGTCCGTTGTGGGTTGTGAGGTAGAAAGCCATGTACATACCCATGAATGATGGGTGGATGCATTTAATGGTGACATTGTGCTTTATCCTAGAAATCACGCTTAAAATTAGCGTGTTGATGTTGCTGTAAATGAATCAAAACCACGCATTGCAACATTCACCATGGCCAGTAAATGTGTTTGACTCACTCCATCGCGCGCTTGAATGGAAATGCCATGAAATAGTGTTGCAATATAATGACCTAACGCTTGAGTGTCGGTATTAGAGGGTAAATCACCCGCGATCACGCCATCTTTTAGGCGCTGCATGATAGCCGTAGTACGAGCTTGTCGATAACTGGCTAACCAAGACATGATATTTTCATTTTCACTGGCATAGTTAGTGAGTGAGAGTACCACCATACAGCCTTGAGGATGTTCTTTCTGGGTATAGGTTTCTACGGCTTGGGTTAACAATTGCTCTATAGCGAAACGGGTATTGGGTTCTTGCAGGGCAGTATCTGCAAAAGCACCTTCTTGATTAAGATAAAGGTCAATAGCTTCACGAAAAAGATTCTCTTTTGAGCCAAATGCGGCATAAATACGTGCAGATGCAATTCCCAGTGCAGACACTAAATCAGACATCGACGTGCCTTCATAGCCCCGCTGCCAAAAGACAAGCTTAGCTTTATTCAATGCCGCGTCACGGTCGAACTCTCTCGGTCTTCCTGCCATAACAATTACTCCTCTAAGTGATAATGCATTCATACTATCACTTCTTTGTCGAATGACAAATAATTATTGTTTATCGATTGACAAAGAATTAAAAAAACCTTTAACCTATTTATTGTTGATCGACAAACAATTGATGCGACTCGTGAATGAGTGGCTTTTTACTCACATAAAAGTGTATGGAACAAATATGAATTCGGTATTTAAAAAGGTGTTGCTCGTCTCCCTGATGACGCTCTCTTTGCAAGCAACAGCTACGTTAGCAGCAGGAAATCTAACTCAAACAGTCAAAAGTGCTGCGCTTCCAACCATTGAGGCGAATGAAGCCAGCTTTCAACATCACTATGTGAAAGTGAACGGGCATCGCCTTCACTATGTTACCGCAGGGGAAGGGGAGCCGGTCTTATTGATCCCCGGCTGGCCACAAACGTGGTATACATGGCGCTATGTGATGACGGAGCTCGCTGCTAATGGTTATACCGCTATTGCTGTCGATCCACTGGGAACAGGGTATTCTGATAAGCCAGACAATGGCTATGATACGGGCGCTGCCGCAACCACATTGCACGAAATGATGAAACAATTGGGTCATACTCACTATTCGGTAATAGGGCATGATATTGGCATGTGGGTGGGGTATGCGCTGGCGAGTGATTATCCCGCCGACGTGAAAAAGATAGCCTTAACAGAAGCGGTTATTCCAGGATTAGCGCCAGCACCAACGATTTTTGTGGATCCTGAGGAGAATATTTTCCTCTGGCATTTTATGTTTAACCAAGTGCGAGATTTACCTGAAACGCTGACGGCAGGTAGAGAGCGCGAGTATCTTAACTTTATTTTTGATAATTGGGCTTATCGCCGTGATCGCGTTGCCGCGCAGACGTATATTGATGCGTATGCTTCACCGGGTGGGCTGCGGGCTGGTTTTGCCTATTACCGCGCTATTCCACAGACGATCGAGCAAAATAAACTGCGAGCACAAAAAAAGCTCACTATGCCGGTGTTGGCGATAGGGGCAGATCAGGCAACCCGAGATGCACCGCAATTGACATTACAGGGGCGGGCAATCCAATTACAAGGGGCGATGCTTGGGGAGTGTGGTCACTTTGTGACGGAAGAGTGTCCTGAGCAGTTAATGAGCCACATTTTACCGTTTTTGAAAAAATAATATCTGAAACAAAAAGGGAAGCTACAGTGAGCTTCCCTTCAGATTGATGACGAACCGCGTGTATTGAGAATGATTAATACTTGGCTTTCTTGGTCATTTTATCCAAATAACCCATCACAAACGCTGATAGCACGAAGGTTAAATGAAGGATCACATACCACATCAACTTATCGTTTTCGACGTTTTTGAGGTTCATGAAAATCTTCAATAAGTGGATGGATGAAATGGCGACAATGGAGGCTGCCACTTTATTTTTCAATGAGGTGGCATCCATCGTGCCAATCCAATTGAGTTTTTCATGATGATCTGACAAGTTTAACTGCGAGACGAAGTTTTCGTAGCCTGAAAACATGACCATCACCAGTAAACCACCAACCAGCGCCATATCAATCAGTGAGAGCAGAGTTAGGATTAAATCTGACTCTGGAATGGCAAAAATATTTGGCAGGATATGAAAAACTTCTTGGAAAAATTTAATGGTTAACGCGAGCAATGTCAGCGATAGCCCTAAATAGATGGGTGCGAGGATCCAACGTGATGCGTACATCATTCTTTCAAAAAACTTTTCCATGCCAATCCTTCAAATTATAAAAATCAAAAATAGAGAGATGATGGGTATTTTAGCGGTTAGGTGTGATGAGGATAAAGTTTTTTGTCATCAAAAAGTGAAAAAAATGTCCTTTTGATAATAAAAAAGTTATTAACTCGAGATTATTGGGATAATTGTTTTACTTTGCTGAGGATGATGGATGCTAGTATGTTACTATTCAAATTATGTATAAATGACATAATTATTGTCATTAGATTTTTTTACTAGAGTTGTATTTCGACAAATTCATTGCAAGGATGAAAGGAAATTTCCGATGTTGCGATTTCGCCGTAGAATGAAAAAAGCAAGTAAAAACAAATGCAAACGCCGTCAGCGACTTCGTAATCGTTCTTACTACATTGATAATAAACTGTTGAGTATGCAAAATATTAACGTGGTTGTATTAACGGGTGCGGGTATTTCTGCGGAGTCAGGAATTCAAACGTTTCGTTCAGCAGATGGTTTGTGGGAAGAGCATCGCGTAGAAGATGTTGCGACACCCGAAGGTTTTGCGCGTGACCCCCAATTAGTTCAGCGTTTTTATAATGAACGTCGTCGTCAGTTACAGCAAGAGGATATTCAGCCAAACGCAGCGCACTATGCATTAGCAAAATTAGAACACGCTCTTGGGGATAGATTTCTGCTTGTTACTCAGAATATTGATAATTTACATGAGCGTGCGGGTAGCAAGCGTGTTGTGCATATGCATGGAGAATTACTCAAAGTGCGTTGTAATTGGTCGAACCAAGTTCTGGAGTGGAAAGGGGATTTATCGGTTGAGGAACGTTGTCACTGTTGCCAATTTCCACAACCTTTACGCCCGCACATCGTGTGGTTTGGGGAGATGCCATTTGAAATGGATAGGATCTACCAAGCATTAGGGGAAGCGACCCTGTTTATTTCGATAGGCACATCAGGACACGTTTATCCAGCAGCGGGCTTTGTGCATGAAGCGCGTTTGCAAGGGGCTCATACGGTGCAGCTAAACTTAGAACCTAGCCAAGTAGAAAGTGAATTTGAAGAGCGCCATTATGGCTTAGCGAGTAAAGTTGTGAGTGACTATGTGGATGACTTACTTGCAAAACTCAATCACAAATCATGATAATAGTAGGGAGCGATAGCTCCCTACTATTATCATGACGATCAAACGTTTTCATCCAGCATAGCTGGCATCGTTATCTCTTTTACACAAGTTGCGTTGCTTGTACTCAGAATAAAACGTACGGCATTCAGCACATCTTGTAATGGGATTAACGTTCCTTCACTATTCGCAATGACTTCATCAATAGGCATCGATAGCGGGAATTCTGTGGCTAGATAGCCTAAGTTCAAAATTGAAATACCGATTTTATCTTGGCGTAAGGTTTCCCTTAACGATTGTACAATCCCTCGCAGTGCATATTTTGTTGCACTAAATGTCACCTCTTTACCATTATGATTATCGAGCCCCCATGTTGAGCCAATTAAAATAATTTTACTATTGCTCCCCAAACGTAAGTTAGGCAATAGCGCCTTTATATTTAATAGGCAGGCGCTGATATTGGTCTGAATCATGGTCAGTAATTCAATATCGCTGGTGGATTCAAAATCATATTCAGCGGTAAAGGCTAATTTTTCCCATATACCCACATTATAAATAAGCACATCAATGGGCTGTTCCCCTATATGGTTTTTGATAGTCAATGCGGATTGAGAGTCACTCAGATCCGCGGGAAGCCAATGAAATCGTGGGTTTTTAAAGGGCGGCTCAGAGCGGGAAACACCATAAACGGTATCAGTGTAATCAGGTAGAGCTTCAACGAATGCTTTGCCTAATCCTTTGCTTACACCATAAATTAAAAATGTTTTTGTCATTGTGCCTCCATCCAATAAATTATTTTATAGTGGATTTAGTTATATAAGATATCCATTATATAACATAGTACTTAACGCAATGAGTTATCCAAAAATGCAGTAGGAAATGAACTATAAAATTAAATTAATTAGTTATCTTGCTCACTCTTTAGCTGCAAATCTGATTTGAGACAATAATTGTTTCTGTGATCTTTCCCATAATATCCCCATTGATATTTAGGGGGAGGTAGCATGGACAAACTCTTGGAGCGGTTTTTTGAATATACTGCTTTTGATACACAATCAAAACTGAATGCAAAAACAGTACCTAGTAGTACAGGTCAACTAAAATTTGCCCGCGCTTTAGCCAAAGAACTTAATTTACTTGGCTTTGAAAAAGTGACGCTAACCGAGCATGGTTGCTTAACGGCAATGATGCCATCCAATGTGGATTGGGATGTACCGGCAATTGGGTTCATTTCACATTTGGACACCGCCCCTGATTATTCAGGTAAAAATGTGTGTCCGCAAGTTCTTGAAAATTATCGAGGCGGGGATATAGCGTTAGGTATTGGTGATGAAGTTTTATCACCTGTCATGTTCCCTGTATTGCACGAAATGATTGGCAAAACGTTGATCATGACAGACGGTAAAACATTATTAGGCGCGGATGATAAAGCCGGTATCGCGGAAATTATTACCGCGATAGTACGTTTAGAAGGGCAAAATATTCCTCATGGAAAAATTTGTGTCGCCTTTACGCCAGATGAAGAAATTGGTCGCGGCGCACAACATATCGATTTCAAAGAGTTTGATGCTCGTTGGGCATATACCGTCGATGGTGGTGGTGTCGGTGAGCTTGAATTTGAAAACTTCAATGCAGCTAACGTCTCTATCAAAATCGTGGGAAATAATACCCATCCCGGTAATGCGAAAGGTGTGATGGTGAATGCATTGGGTTTGGCGACCCGTATTCACGCTATGCTACCTGTTGAAGAGACGCCTGAAAATACAGAAGGTTATGAAGGTTTTTACCACCTAACATCGATTAAGGGGAATGTAGAAAAAGCCGAAATGAACTACATTATCCGCGATTTTGACTTAGCCAATTTTGAAGCGAGAAAGAAAAATATTATCCGTATCGCAGAAAAAGTGGGTGAAGGCCTGCACCCAAGCTGTTATATCGAGCTGACATTGGATGATAGTTACTACAATATGCATAAAGAAGTGATGAAATATCCACATGTTGTTGAATTAGCTAAACAAGCGATGTTGGACTGTAATATTGAACCTGTCATCAAGCCGATCCGTGGGGGAACGGACGGCGCGCAGCTATCATACCGAGGCTTACCATGCCCGAATATTTTCACGGGTGGCTATAACTTCCATAGTAAACATGAGTTTATTACTCAAGAAGGTATGGAGCAGGCGGTGAGTGTGATTATGCGAATTGCGGAATTAACGGCTATTCATGCAAAGCGTAATACCGAGAAATAGTTTTTGATACGTTCTTAATATAAAAAGTGACAATAAAAATGCCCCGATGTGAGGTGATGACATTCGGGGCATTTTGCTATTATTAACGGTTAATTATAGAAATAATTAGTCGTCAAAATACCAATATCCACTATTAATCAGTGCGGTAATTAATGCGATAAAATTCACATCGTCAAGGGCATCCCCAAGATTTGTATAGCTGACCGCATCGAAACGACACAGGCTGTCTGCGGCTTCATAGCATTTAGTCTCTAAAGACTCACCATTAACAAAGAACTGGTCACCCACGCGAAGTGCTCGTAACCCATTGAGTTTATATAAGGTTTCTTGCTCATCTTTCAGTAGGTTATAGATTTCATTTTGTTCATAAGGCGGCTCTGGCGGCGCTAAGTCTAATTCGTGGCGCGACTGAGAAATAAATTCACCTAACCATTTACGGAATAATTCAGGGTCGTTAATCAGAGACTCCATCATTTCACGTAATTTAATTTGTTCGCCTTGCAGAATTTCAGCCGGGTTATCACGGAAAGAGAGGTCAGGATCACTGTAGCGATAACTGCCTAAATCATTAGAAATTAAATGGTCAGCAAAGCTGCTCATGAGTTCACGCGCATTGGGTGCACGAAAGCCGACAGAAAAGTTTAGGGATGGCTCAATAGCGTAACCTTCATGTGGGAATCCTGGTGGGATATACAGAATATCACCGGGTTCCATTTCTTCATCAATAATGGCATCGAAAGGTTGTACTTGGAGCAAGTCTGGATGTGGACTGTGTTGTTTCATTGGGATTTTTTCCCCAACACGCCAATGGCGACGGCCTTCACCTTGAATAATAAACACATCGTATTGGTCTAAATGAGGACCCACGCCGCCTCCCGGCACTGAGTAGGAAATCATTAAATCGTCCATACGCCAGTCAGAAAGAACGCGGAAAGGTTTCATAAGTTGGGCGCTTGGGTGGTGCCAGTGGTCAACCGCTTGGACCAAAATCGACCAGTTTTCTTCACCTAAATGATCGTAGCTTTCGAAAGGTCCGTGAGCTACCTGCCAGATGCCATCTTTATGGCTGACTAAACGGCTATCCACTTCATCTTCCATCGCTAATCCCGCGAGCTCATCAGGCGAGATAGGATCAATAAAACGCGTAAAACCCTGTTTGATAAGCAGAGGTCGTTTCTGCCAATGACTGTCCAGAAAACTCTGCCAGTCAAGATTCAGTTTATAATCCATCTTATTGTTCCCTAGTTATGACAAATCTTCCTAAATAGTATACCGGAAATGGATTGTAAAACAGGGGTTAGAGGGCGTCAGTTCACAGATTAACTATCTTCAATGACGGCTTGTTGTCTAAATGTGACGGCGACCCTAGCACCGCCTAGTGGGCTATCCGAAATGATGATTTCACCATCGTATTGATCGATGATATCGACCGCAATAGATAACCCTAGACCTTGCCCCGGTCGTAGTGTGTCGGCGCGTTGTCCACGCATAAATATCAGGCTACGCTTGCTTTCAGGAACACCTGGACCATCATCATCCACAAAAATTGTTAGACTATCGTGACCCGCAAGGGCGGTGACTTCCACAAACTCAAGGCAATATTTACAGGCATTTTCCATAATGTTGCCCATCACCTCCATAAAATCATTCGGTTGACCTAACCATGTGATTTCAGGGGAAATGTCTACGGTGATCGAGACACCTTTGTTTTGATATACTTTATGTAGCGCACTGGATAGGCTATCTAAGATAGAGGGGACGGACGCAATTTCCCGTAACATGAGGTTCTCATCACCTTGGCTTGAAGCGCGGTGTAGATAGTAACCCACTTGTTGGGAGATTCGTCCTATTTGCTCCAGCATGATGGGTTCAGCTTGCTCGATAGTCATCTCTTTGCCGGATCGTAGCAGCCTTAATGTCGATTGCAGAACCGCTAACGGTGTTTTCAAACTGTGAGTCAGGTCTGACAAGGTTGTGCGATATTTGCTATAACGTTTTCGTTCGTTACTCAACAAAATATTTAAATTGCGGACTAATCCTCTGAGTTCTGCTGGTGGATTTTCATCCAGCGTTTCTCGCTCACCTTTTTCAAGGCTACTAATTTGTGAAATTAATGACTTAATGGGGCGGACACTCCAGTATGCGGCAAGCCACAACAGTGGAATGACCAGCAGGAAGTTGGCGAGTATCACATAACCAAACCAATCCCAGACAACCCCAGTATTTTGCAAATCTTGCGGTAAGGTATCCACAACAACAATGGTGAGCGGTGGCATGGTTTCGGTTTCTAAATATTGATTGACCGAAACAGAGTGAGTTAATGGTTCATCGACATTATCGATATCGTTAAGTCGGCTACTGTAGTCAGGATTATTATTCAGTAATTGACGAGTTTCATCGATATCAGTGTCGATTTCATACAACCCATTTTTTTTGAGCCAATCGAGTTGAATGAGGCGCTCGATGCTGGGAACTTCCCGTTGACGCCATAAAACCTGCCCATTTTTATCATAAATGATAATCAAAGAGGGGTTATTCAGCGTAAAGTTAGGCGGAACTCGGATATCAATTTTACTATCTTGCCACTGGGCAAGGCTGTAAATTAGGTTACTTTGGCTGCGTAATAGGGTATAGGTTGTGCGGTCAAAACTTACCAAATACCCGACGACGGCCACAATTCCATAGGCTAAGGTTAAGGCGAGGATCACGGCTGAGGTCGCGCAAATAAAACGGGCCTGTAAAGAAAGTGGTTTGAACCTAAATTTACGAAATCGCATATTAGTTATTCACATCGAAACGGTAGCCTTGACCCCGGACAGTCACAATAACCTCTTGAGCATGGAACTGCTGGATTTTTTTACGTAAACGCCCCATGAGAACGTCGATAGTATGACTTTCACGTAGCTCAGCATCTGGGTAAAGTTGACGCATTAAAGAGTCTTTACTGACCACTTTACCATTATTACGCAGTAGTGTTTCAATGATGGTGTATTCGAAGGCGGTCAGTTTGACGGATTCGCCGTTGACGGTAAATTCTTTACGAGAGAGGTCGATGACAAAATTTTCAAGTTCTAACACTTGGGATGCCAATCCGCTATTACGGCGCATGAGCGCTTGCATACGGGCAACTAACTCTTCTAATTGGAATGGCTTAGTGACATAGTCATCTGCTCCGCTATTAAGCGCTTGCACTTTTTCTTGCCAACTTTCTCGCGCCGTTAACACTAAAAGCGGAATACTGACATGGTTACTGCGCCAGCGTTTGATCATGGAAAGCCCATCTTCATCAGGAAGACCTAAATCGACAACAGCAATATCAGGATGGCTTTCATTCAAAAAGTAATCAGCTTCTTTTGCGCCTTCAGCTGAATCCACTTGATGACCTAATTCTTTGAGTTGAACGGTTAAATGATGACGAAGTAGGGCGTTATCTTCTACGATAAGAATGCGCATCTGAGAACCTCATATAAAGCATGTAAATAATAATATTATAATTGGTATGGTAAAAAGAGATGGGACAAGGGACAAGATCTTAAGTAAATATAAGGCAAACAGATCGGAAAAATAGTCGAATCTGAAAATATTT
This sequence comes from Providencia alcalifaciens DSM 30120, assembly GCF_000173415.1. Taxonomy (GTDB): domain Bacteria; phylum Pseudomonadota; class Gammaproteobacteria; order Enterobacterales; family Enterobacteriaceae; genus Providencia; species Providencia alcalifaciens. The sequence continues at coordinate 65,036 of NZ_ABXW01000074.1, forward strand.
GAAAATAAAAAGAACAGATGGCAATAAGCCATCTGTTCTTAATATGATTAATTACTTAATTTCATCAATAAAGCTTACTGCATAACCAATATAGTTTGCCGGTGTCATGGCTTTTAGGCGCTCTTTTTCACTTTCTGGCAGTGCTAAACCATCGATAAATTGCTTCATGCCTTCGGCGGTTACGCGTTTACCTCGAGTGAGCTCTTTTAATTTTTCATATGGTTTTTCAATGCCATAACGACGCATAACAGTTTGAATTGGTTCTGCTAACACTTCCCAGTTTTGATCTAACTCATCCAGCAAGTGTTGTTCGTTAACTTCTAATTTGTTCAACCCTTTCATCGTGGATTGGTAAGCGATCAGTGCATAGCCCAAACCGACACCTAAGTTACGGAGAACTGTCGAGTCAGTCAGGTCGCGTTGCCAACGGGAAACAGGGAGTTTGCTTGCTAAATGACCTAATACCGCATTGGATAAACCTAAATTACCTTCTGAGTTTTCGAAGTCGATAGGATTCACTTTATGTGGCATGGTGGATGAACCAATTTCACCAGCAATGGTTTTTTGCTTGAAGTGGTTTAACGCAACGTAGCCCCAGATATCACGGTCAAAATCCAGAACGATCGTATTGAAACGCGCAACACAATCAAACAGTTCAGCGATATAGTCGTGTGGTTCGATTTGGGTTGTGAATGGATTCCATTTAATGCCTAGTGAGGTCACGAAAGTTTCACTAAACTCGTGCCAGTTAACTTCTGGGTAAGCGGCAATGTGTGCGTTGTAGTTACCAACGGCACCATTGATTTTACCTAAAATTTCGACTTGCTCTAACTGGCGATATTGGCGCTCTAAACGGTAAGCGACGTTTGCAAATTCTTTACCAATAGTTGATGGTGTTGCTGGTTGTCCGTGTGTGCGAGAGAGTAACGGTAACTCACGATATTCGTGAGCCATTGCTTTAACTTTATCGATGATTTGACGCCATTGTGGCAGTAAAACGTCTTCACGAGCGGTTTTCAGCATTAATGCATGGGACAGATTGTTGATGTCTTCTGAAGTACAAGCAAAGTGAATGAACTCAGAAACGGCATGCAGAGCAGGAATATGGGCTACTTTTTCTTTCAGGAAATACTCGACTGCTTTAACGTCGTGGTTGGTTGTACGCTCAATTTCTTTGATACGCATTGCATCATTTTCGCTGAAATTCGCGACGATTTCGTCTAAGTAAGCGATTGCGTCAGCATCAAATGAAGTGACCTCTTTGATTTGAGCGGTTGCCGCCAGTTTTTGCAGCCAGCGAACTTCAACTTGCACACGAAATTTCAGTAAGCCAAACTCACTAAAAATAGTGCGTAAAGCGCTGACTTTATCACCGTAACGGCCGTCAATCGGGGATACAGCGGTCAGTGAGGATAATTCCATTGGTAGCAACTCCAGATTTTATAGGTGAGACAAAATTTGTTTCGCCTGATTAGACAGACGGCTTCGAGAAAACATGAGTTGGAGGCGGCTGCCACCAACCTGTTGCCAAAGAACTGCACAGCGAATACCTGCGAGTAATGTGGCTCTAACTTTGGCTTGGACAAGGGTATTTTTCAGGATGTCAGGGGAACCCGTCACTTGAATTCGCGGACCTGCTGGACTGACAACATCCACATAAATACCCGCTAATGCGTTGAAAACACCTTCAGACATTGGCTCAAAATAGCTGGCTTGACGTTCAAGCTGCTCAATTCGCTGACCAAGTTGTTCCATTGCCTTGTCATCTTTACTTAAGCGGCGCTCTAGCGCCATGATGCTGAGCATATAGCGGGTCATCTCCGCAGAGATCCCGCTATTACCACCCGTTAACATTCCCATTAGGGCGGTTAAACCAGTTTTTAAATTCGCTTCATCATTACCAAATACATCCAACGTGGTGGATGGATTCATGTTAGTCAGGCAATCTACCATGGTTTTACCATCTTGCTCATTATATGAGCCCTCATGGGCTAGCTTTTGTACCATTAGACTTGCTTGACAGATACCCGCTAACGCAAGCGTGATATCGTAATAGTTTTTAGCCACATTTACTCCTGAATACGGGCTTCAATAACGCCGCCACCAAGGCAGACTTCGTCGATATAAAATACCGCAGATTGTCCCGGTGTAACAGCAGCAACCGGATAATCAAAAATCACTTGGATTTTTTCGGCACTCAATGGGGTTATTGTGCAAGGGATATCCGCTTGGCGATAGCGGGTTTTCACCACACAGCGTAATGGCTCAGTCAGAGGTTGTCTATCGACCCAATCTAATTGCTGAGCAATTAAGCCCACGGACATTAAGCGTGGATGTTCATGACCTTGTGCAACAATCAATTGATTGTTTTCAACGTCTTTATCCACCACATACCAAGGTTCCTCAGAACCTTCCTTTGTTCCGCCGATACCTAAACCTTTGCGCTGACCTAATGTGTGATACATCAATCCTTCGTGCTGACCAATAATTTCACCATCAACGGTAACAATCGGACCGGGTTGAGCAGGGAGGTAGCGACCAAGGAAATCACGGAATTTACGCTCGCCAATAAAACAAATCCCCGTAGAATCTTTTTTCTTTGCGGTGACGAGACCGATTTCTTCCGCAATACGGCGAACTTCTGGTTTTTCTAATTCCCCAACAGGGAATAAACTTTTTGCAACCTGTTCGTGGCTGAGCGTGTATAAGAAGTAGCTTTGGTCTTTATTGTTGTCTAATCCGCGTAATAACTGGCTTTTGCCATCAACATCACGGCGACGAACGTAGTGACCTGTTGCAATGTAATCTGCACCAAGATCTTCTGCGGCAAATTCTAAGAAAGCTTTAAATTTGATCTCTTTGTTACACAAGATATCCGGATTTGGGGTGCGTCCTGCTTTGTATTCTTCTAAGAAATGTTCGAATACGTTATCCCAATACTCGGCGGCAAAGTTGATGGTGCGAAGCTCAATACCTAGTTTGTCACAGACAGCTTGAGCATCGGCGAGGTCTGTTGCCGCAGAGCAATATTCCTCATCATCATCTTCTTCCCAGTTCTTCATAAACAGCCCGATAACCTGATACCCTTGCTGCTGGAGCAAGTAGGCGGAAACGGAGGAATCAACACCACCGGACATACCGACGATGACTTTAATTTGGCTGTTATCTGATTTGGTACTGTTATCTGACATGGGAAATAGTCTCAATGCGGAAAAATCAAGCCCCATACTTTAGCACGTTGCCCCCTTATTGCACCAGCGTTAGGAAAATAATGTTACTCGTAATGATGACCAAAGGCGGCTAAAACGCTTACAGGGTGACTGATGCCTTCTTGGAAACAGCGCAAACTTTGGGCAACTAACGGTGAGCGAAGACATTTGCTGGTTAGAATTTCATCGGCAGTGACCCAGTGACAAGCGCTAATATCGTCATCATGAGGATGAGTTTCACAAGGGGCATCGAGTTCGAGAGAAAATAAGAAACGAATAAATTGCGTATTGTCGGGGGCAATCCACTGATGAATTTTGATTAAATTTTGAGGTTCGCCTACGATACCTGTCTCTTCATAAAGTTCACGCGCAGCCGCTTGCAGTAGTGTTTCATTAGCCTCAAGGTGCCCTGCGGGTTGGTTCCAGGTTGGCTTATTATTGACCCATTCTTCTACCACTAAAAAACGATCTTGGGCATGAACAAGGGTAGCAACAGTAACATTTGGTTTAAACAACAGTGACCTCCTTCCATTCGCCGGAAGATAAGTTATTGAGTGTAAAACTTCCCATGGAATAACGTATTAATCGTAGTGTAGGAAAGCCAATATTGGCAGTCATCCGGCGAACTTGCCGATTCCGTCCTTCATAAAGCGTGATCTTTAACCAACTCGTTGGAATGTTTTTACGCTCCCGAATCGGAGGATTTCTGACCCACAGCCACTCCGGTTCATCGACTCGCTCAATCCCAGCTGGTAAGGTGGGACCATCATTGAGTGTCAATCCTTGACGGAATTTTGCGAGAGCGGTTTCATCGGGAACGCCTTCTACTTGAGCATAGTAGACTTTCCCTGTTTTTTTCTGTGGTTGGGTAAGTTCTGCTTGTAATTTTCCATCATTCGTAAGCACTAACAGACCCTCACTATCCCTATCTAGGCGTCCGGCAGCATAAACATCAGACACAGGAATATAATTTTTTAACGTTTCACGACCTTGCTCATCAGTAAACTGAGGCAGCACATCAAAAGGCTTATTAAAAATAATCACTTTCCGCGGCTGAGAGGCGCGTGCAGATGTATTCGTTGCAAGTGAACGACGTCGTTTGGAATGCGAAGTTAAGTGTTTGGTGCGGCTGCGATTAGGTGTATTCATCGTACTGTATTGAGAGTCATTCATGTCATGTGCAATAGGATAACGATATTTTGATAATAAAGTAAGGCTGCACCTTTGAAGAGTGAATCAAGCAGTGTAATGAGGTTGATCCGTTTTTTAACATTTCAATGATTCATTTATTTCATTAATAAACAGTTTGTAAATCTTAAGTTACCGTAGCATTTGATTATTTATTTTAATCAATTTTGATTAAATTTAGGTTATTAAAAATTCATTCGAAATCATTGTGATGCTGACTTTACTTCATTAAAACCATTAAATGCTAATAATTTAATTAAACCTATTAAATCATAGAGATAATATGGAAATATATTAATTTCTGTGAGCAGTACGAATGTTTAAATGAGATATTTTAGATACACTACGGAATATAGCGATTAAACGCTTACGGAGGGATTTGACTGAGTTTTTAACTTTTTCAAGAATTAATAATCTTTTTCAATGGATTGATTTTGTTAAGTTTATTTTGATTGTGTCGAGTGTCTGGGCACATAAAAAATGCGTTAAATGCGATCTGTATAAAAGCTTAGTTTAGTAATCATTGGCGTTCGACGCAGATTGCAGTAGTATTGACAGGTCTCTTACAAAAAATTAACAAGCAAAATACGCAAGTGAAGGAGAGGTTAATGGATAGCAAAGTAGTAGTTCCGGCAGAAGGCGCTAAAATTACCATTGATGCAAAAGGCAAATTACACGTTCCGAATAACCCAATTATCCCTTTCATCGAAGGTGACGGTATTGGGGTTGATGTTACTCCTGCAATGCTGAAAGTTGTTGATGCAGCAGTAAAAAAAGCCTATAACGGCGAGCGTAAAATTTCTTGGATGGAAATTTATACGGGTGAAAAATCCACACAGTTATATGGTAAAGACGTCTGGTTACCACAAGAAACTCTCGATTTAATCCGCGACTATCGCGTTTCTATTAAAGGTCCATTAACCACACCAGTTGGTGGCGGTATTCGTTCCCTCAACGTTGCTCTTCGTCAACAGCTTGATTTATATATCTGCTTACGTCCTGTACGTTACTACAAAGGCACGCCAAGCCCAGTTAAACAACCTGAACTCACTGACATGGTTATTTTCCGCGAAAACTCGGAAGATATTTATGCTGGTATTGAGTGGAAAGCTGGTAGTGCAGAAGCAGATAAAGTGATTAAATTCCTGCAAAATGAAATGGGTGTAACGAAAATTCGTTTCCCTCAAAATTGCGGTATCGGTATTAAGCCATGTTCTGAAGAAGGGACTAAACGTTTAGTTCGCGCTGCGATTGAATATGCTATTGATAATAGCCGTGACTCAGTGACTTTAGTTCATAAAGGCAACATTATGAAATTCACTGAAGGTGCATTTAAAGATTGGGGTTACCAGTTAGCACAAGAAGAATTTGGCGGTGAATTAATCGATGGCGGTCCATGGGTTAAAATTAAAAATCCAAAAACAGGCAAAGATATCATTGTTAAAGATGTTATCGCAGATGCATTCTTACAGCAGATCCTGTTACGTCCAGCAGAGTATGATGTTATTGCGTGTATGAACCTGAACGGTGACTATATTTCTGATGCATTAGCCGCACAAGTTGGCGGTATCGGTATTGCACCAGGTGCAAACATCGGTTCTGAATGCGCACTATTCGAAGCAACTCACGGTACTGCACCTAAATATGCAGGCCAAGACAAAGTGAACCCAGGTTCTATCATCCTGTCTGCAGAGATGATGCTGCGCCATATGGGTTGGGTTGAAGCGGCAGACTTAATCGTTAAAGGTATGGAAGGCGCAATCGCGGCTAAGACTGTAACTTACGATTTCGAACGTCAATTAGAAGGCGCTAAATTACTGAAATGTAGCGAATTCGGCGACGCAATCATCAAACACATGTAATTTATTACGTAGTGTGATTAATAACGGGAGCCTAAAAACTCCCGTTTTCTTTTTGTTTAAATGAACTGCTCCCCAAAACTCCCCCCAAAACTCCTCCCCAAAATAGCTCAAAAAGCAGGCTATTCAAATGGCAACAATTTGCCATTCCTTTCCTCGATCATCGTTATATTTATCCGTCATTTTTTGAGACTTATGCCCAAGTAGTTTCTGAGTATTAATCCCTTGTTCTCGATATAGTCTTTCAGATAAAGAACGTTGCTCATGAAAAGATGGTGCTGATTTTTCAGCCCAAGTTAACCCACATTTATCTCTAGCCTTCTTGAATGTTGTTGTTAATGTGTTTGCTGTAACTTGCTCACCTCGCTTGGCTTGTGAGGTTGTATGACGATAATGTATTAGGTATGGGCTAACAACAGAATCTCGACATTGAGAAATAACTTGTTTAAGCGTCATGTTAATTGCGTCGCATCGAATTGAGAGAGGTATTGCTAATTTAGATCCAGTTTTCTCTTGTTCAATGTGTAACATATCATCCCAAATATCTGAAAATTTCATTTTCACGATATCACCAATCCGTTGACCGGTTACAATCGCTAGAAGCATACCGCATTGCAAATAAGGTGGATGATTTTCTGCTTGTGCATAAATGACCTTCCACTCATCAAAATTTAAGCGCTCCCTTTTAATTCTATTTCTAGGTTGTTTGGTTGCAAGAGCAGGGTTATAACCAGGAGGTACATGACCAAAATGTTGGGCTTCTTTAAATACATCAATTAAAACCATACGAACCACTTGAGCCATTCTGTCGTGTCCAAGCATTTTAACTTCATCGATAATTCTCGATATCTCTAATGCGGTAATATCCTTAAGAGATAGAGTTCCACAATGCTGTCTAAATAAATTTAAGGGTTTAATTTTTTGTTTATATGAGTTGAACTTAAGTTCTTGAGCATCAAGTCTATCTTTTTGCACTTCGAGATACTTATCTATCCAATTAGTTACGCTGATACCAAGCTTTTTATTTTTAATACCAGAAAGGCGGTCATTAATACTTAAAATTTGCTTTGTTTGTTGCTCTGCAATAATGGTGTTAGCTTGAGACGCAACCTGCGCAGCTTCTTCAGCATCAGTGCCAAGGCTATGAAATGTGCCTGTTAATGGGTGCTTATATTGCCAATAAACTTTTCCATTTCTTTTATCTAGTTTGCAATATAAATTTGGAACAGTGATATTATGAGAACGAGGTCTTGCTGCCATCTGATAAGATCCTTAGCAATTTTTCATTTGAGTGGTTTGGTAATTGAGGTGTTGAAATAACCCCTACATACCTTGAATCACGATCTATCATCCACCGTTTACCTACTTTTAATGCCGGTGGAACCATCATATTTGCTTTGGCATACTTAATTAAAACTTGCTGGCTAGGAGCGTTATCACCAAATTCTAGTTGAGCCCATGTCGCTAGGTTAATCATTCTAGACATCATAGCCTCCTGTGATATTTCTTTTCATTTTGGTCTTGCCTCATCATTGATAAAATAGCTTTATCTGCAGTTTTACATGCATTTCTTATTTCAGCCTCAGTGCATGGTCTATTTTTTACACTTGCAGCTAACTTACCTAATTTAATATCAAATTCAGTTAATAATTGTTCCCCGGATACCCAAGAAATTAATTGTGGTTCTTTCATGGTGGTTACTCATTGGTTTTGAATAAACCACCATGTTAATTATTACTAAAAAACAAAACTGATTAAGCTTAATCAATTTTTATCAGGTATAACCGAGTCTACCGGGTAACACTCTGCGATTTTTCCTTTGCCAGCTTCAATTTCCCTATCGATTAAACAATTAATTTCATTAGGATAGATATAGCCATATGGCTCAAACTGACAATTCATTGCACTACATATTAGTAAAAATAAACCAAACATTATTTCCCACCTTGTTGTTTCGATACCGGTGGCTGTATTTCAATTTTGATATTTGCCGGCAAATCGTAGGAGACTTTGCAACGGCGATCAGTTGAAATAAAACCGTACGATCCATCAGGTAAGATAATTTTCACTTCCTGGTCTTTTTGATGTACATGTCTTAGCATTGGTCTTGCCCCTTATTTTCTATGCTTCTAATTGCAATTTTAATTTTAGCCAATTGCAAGATAGCCGGTTTATATTCAGCTGATACACCAGAAAAGAAGCGGTTCATTACTCCATGCTCTGGTTTAGTGATCATCATTAAATTCTCAATGGTACAGTTTAATGGGTTGCCATCTATGAATTTGATAACATGACCTTTGGGTATCTTTCCGTTACTCTTTTCCCATAGCAAAATATGTTTAAATTTCCACTTGCTCGGTAAGCCTATTTTTACTTTGATATATCCAGTTGTAGCTATGACTTCTGCGCCAATTTCATGGCGGTTATGAGGAATATGATTCTTTTTAAAAGATCCTGAATTTGCCCCCTTTAAACCCTTAATACCTTTATTGGCGGGTATATGACCTTTAATAAACACTCCAGACCTACCAGTTTTCAATTTAAGGCTTTTACGTAACCCATTGATCATGTCTTTTGAGCGAGTGGTACCAAACTGGCTATTAAAGTTAATGGTGAGTTGAGGGAGCGATAATAGGTAGTTTTTACGCATCCAATCACGCATTTCTTCGTTATAAGAAAATCGGCTCATTTTTTAACTTCCAGATAATTAGGGGCGTCTTTAATACGTCCTTCACTAGCCATACGCTTAACACTAATCGCCAACTGCCCATTATTTACAATTTGTGATGCAACTGCGGATAAAGCCTTTGCGCGTCCAATTTCCTCTTTAAGTTCTTCCCCTTTAAGATCTTCATCAGACAGCCTTTCCAATTGCATGAACAAGTAGTTATGTAAATCTTCTAGGTTATTTTTCATAATAAATACACCGTGACATGTCACGTTAGTGAATAACTGCCGTTGATGTTGGGTAACCAAGCTGAAGTAATACGGCTTTTTTTACCATTGATAGCGTATGTTCTTCTTGGGTTGTCACATGCTCAGTTGTATCTGTAGACCACTCTACGCTGCACTTATTGCTTGCTTCATCGTGAGTAATAATCACTTCAAGTTTCATAGCCATAATGTCTCTCCTGATAATGCGCCCAGTAATGGGCGCTATAGGTATTAACGAACCATCAATGAACGGTCACCAGTTTCCAAGTGAGCACCGGGAACGTCGATGCCGTTTTCGATAGCCTCTTTAATGGCTTTTTTGTCGGGTGCCGTAATGGTTTGAACATCGACTAGCTCATTAGGCAGTGCATCTTCATTATCAATGATGACTCGAACAACACCAGCGCGAGCCGTGAATGTGTTTTTAGTTGTTTTTAACTTGTCCAAGCCTGAAGTTAACAAGCAATCCAAGGCATATTTTTTCAGGCTCTTAACCTGATTTTCGAATGACTTTTTACGGTCTGCCAGACGTTTGGATTCTTCATCCAGTGTCTTGGCTTGCCCTTCTAAATTACGGGCATGAAGCATAATTGCATCGAGCTTATCGCCTAGTTCACCTTCGATACCAACCAACGTATCGGCGATATCTTCCGCGGTAAATTCACCAGTTTCGACGAGTTGTTGTAATTTGCTGTAGTCAGCAGCCATTGCAATAGCAGTTGTTTTGGTCATTAGATTGCCTCTTCTTTTTGTTTCAGTTGGTCTAAACACTCATCTTCAATTTCTTTTAATCTGCGAAGACGACCGTTTAAATATTTTTCATATTCAGTATCACCACGTTGTTTAGCTAATTTAGCGTGGGTTGAGATTTCACGGGTAAGGGTTGAAGTAATACCACGTAATTCGTTTGCGGTGACAGCACTGCGCATAGTCTCAGTGTGTCGAGTGAATTTCTCGTCTAACTCTTTACGAACGCGAGTTGTATCTTCGGCATTGTCTGTCGCTGCTTTGATTTCATACTCGAGTTTATTGCTTGCAACATATTCAGGGTTATCGTGCATTCCCATAAACACATCAGAACTGAATCCAAGCATCGATAATGCTTTCTTAATTGCATCGGTGAGTGATTTTTTAATTACTTCACTGTCGACTTTGATACCGTAATTAGTTTGGTATCGATAAGGTGTGGCGCCGTAACTTTCGAATTCACCGCGTAATCCACGTTCAGTGTTGTACCAGAACTTAATTTTGAGTGAATGGTTCTGTTCACAAAATAATGAACCATCACTATCACGTAAAAATTTAGTTGCCACTTGTTTATTACGTTCATCGAGAACAGGTTCTACGAGTGGCTTTCCATCAATGAACTTTTCTTCAATAACTTCATATCCCCATCCTTCACCGATAGGACCAAAGATTTCAGTCGCACGCATAAACATGTAAGTGCTGTTAATGCTGGTACCAGTAAATCCCATCCCCTCTAAAGGCTTGGTAAATCGTGCGTCAGTGCGCTGTACGCGCTTCCAAATGCTGAGGTGGTCGTTATTGCCTTCGAGTACTTCAGCGATAACTGTTGCACGATGTTCAAAATCATCTTGCTCAGCAATGACAGTGGAAATTGGTTTAGTAACCGCTGGTGTTTCTTTAGTTTCAATAGCAACGCTCTCCGGTTCTTTTTCTTCTTTAGCCGGTGTTTCTTTTTTCTTGTTGCTGCGTCTAGTTTTTTCTTTGGTAACGGGCTCTTTGGGATCTTCATCATTAGCCGGTTTAGTACCTAAGTTATCAACTGAAAAACGACCATTACCTAAGGATGTTACTTTTGGATTTTCGGTACCAAGTTTTGCATCGATAAACGCTTTACGGGCATTGGCATCATCAAATAATTCAGGCTTCTCTCGTGCCTCAGTCACTAATGCAAAGATGTTTTCGCGCGGTATATCGAGAACGCTAGGGAGTGTGCGCAAGTCCATTGATAAACGTTTCCATGCTTTATCTTCAGCTGCCATTAATTCTTTAGCTTTACGGATATCAGCACTACGGATAGCGTCAAAATCAACATCACCAATTAATGCAAGGGCAACCTCCATATCAATCGTGGCGTAGTCACGTTTAAGAATTGACTCATCGTTTTCACTTTTTGTTGCGGAGATCACTTCCGGCTTAGGTTCTTCTTTCAAATAACTTTTACCTAGGGCGGTAGCATCTTCAATGGTGATTTCATCATCAGCGAACTCAGAAACGGCTTGTGCAATTTCGATAGTTTGTTCTGCATCCATCGTGCATACAGCACTGATTTTAGCCAGCCCTTTACCGATATTACGGATTTTTGGCTGATCGCTACCTTCGTGCACGAATTTGATGGCTTGGCTATATTCCGCATCTGTAAACTGAGTCTTGCCATATAGCAGGGTTGCAGCAATACGAACCATTGGCGCTAATTTATTAAAGTCTTTATAAACGATAGGCTGCCAGCTAGTGCCGTTAAATTCATTTTGAGAAGCAAAGGCTTCATCAAATTCACCGATGGCAGGACGAGGAGACCCCAGAGTATCTTCACAGATCAACGGCTCGTCAGTATTGAAGCTATCCATAGATTCTGGATAAGCTTCTGACAGTTTGATCATTGCTGATGCGCTAGCTAGCTTTTCGTTAGTTGCATTTAAAGCGATAGTTAATGGTACCGCGCCATTTGTACGAGCCTCAGACGTTGGCTCAAATACACAGATAAAAGTTTTCATTGGTCTTGCCTCTTAATAAGGGATTTCTTCGTCAATTTTAGAAATGGGCTTGCCTTCTAAACAAAGCAGCATCTGGATCTGGTCTTCCAGTAAGCTGGACTTCACTTGCGCATCAGTAAGTATTTTGTTTTGTTCTGCGCGTAAGGACTCAATTTCAGCATTCACTAACTGTTCAGTACTTAGCTCTTGAAATGGAATTTCAACGGTATGCTCAGATACAACGAAACCTAAACCTGACTCCATATCGTATTTGAATGGGAGTGGTCGGTATCGATATGAACCGTCGAATTGCTTTTGTGCATGAATGTAAAGGGTGACACTTAGGGTTTTAGGTTGTGCTTTCATAGCAGCTCCTTTAAAATAACTGTGATCAGTGATTTATCATTGGTCTTGCCTCTTCTAGCGTTTGGTCGCGCTAGTAGAATTCTCGGTTAGCTTTGGTCGGCGACCCGAGGTAAAGGAACCCACTTCGGTGGGTTTTTTTACGTCTGTAAATCAATGCCCGTCTTTCCGAGCTGTCAGGTCTTGCCTTGTAGATTTGGTCGGTAACTAATTAAACTCCCTGGTATTGCAAAAATTCACTGTTATGTCGTGGTAATCTTGAAAGGTCGCGATGAGAGCTTTGGTTCTCCTCCGACATAACATCAAAACTAAATTTGGTTTGAACACCTGACTAAACACTTGCTGTGTTGTTTGTCTTGATGGAATAAATATTAGCAATGCTATTTTTAATGTCAATAGCATTGCTAATTATATTAGACGAAAAAAAACCGCATATATATGCGGCTTTATTTAATTACTTGATTTTACTAAGCAAAGTCAATCATTTTGATCGGGAGAGATTTTATGACTTTACCAATAATTTTAAGGTCATGCATTTCTGACTCTTCAATATAAAAGGTTTCATATGCAGAATTATCAGATTTAACAGCTAATTTTTTCCCTTTAACCCTTTGTAATCTTTTTATAAATAAGGCATTTTCAAAGCTAAACACATAAACACCGTCACCATCAAAGTATTCATTATGAGTATCAACAAAAACAACATCTCTAGGATTAATTGCGGGGGACATACTATCACCAGTGATATTAATCATTTCTATACCCTTGAGACTTTTACGACCAAACAATTCAAATACCTTCTCTGACGAAAATTCAATTGATCTTATGGTGTCTGGAAACTCATTATTCATAAACCCACTAGGTCCAGCTTTTGCGTAGATATCAAGTAACCTTAGCGTATTGTGCTCATTGCGGGTAATTAAAGGGGAATGCTCAGCAACACTAGCTTGTTTATTAGAACGAACATAGTCTAAAAGCGCCTTTAACTCAGGGTTTATATCTTCTGGTTGTACTTGCAGAAGAGCCGCAAACTTTAGGGTTGTATCGGTATTCAATGCAGTTCTTCCGTTAAGATATTGACTTACAGCACCTTGCGTGGAAAAGCCTAAAGCCTCCGCGGCTTTCTCTTGTGTTAAACCGAGAGTATCCCTTTTTGCCTCCCAAATCGTTTTTAGATTATGAGCGGCATTCTTGTCGACATCAGATATTTTTCTAGTCATAAGCATTAGTTTATTTGTATTGCTAATATTTTTCTAATAGCATTGCTATTGATTTATTAAATTAGCATTGCTAATATTGTTGTTATTCAAAAGGAGATAGCAGATGAATCTAAGTTTATATTTAAAAAATCAGAAGATTAGCCAATCCGAGTTTGCTCGAATGGTTGGCGTTACTCAGGGTTTTGTTAGTCAAGTAATCGCTGGAAATTATGTCCCAAGAGGGAGAAAAGCCATTGAATGGGCATCCAAGACAAATTGGTTAGTCACTCCCCATGAGTTAAATCCAATTGATTACCCTAACCCATACGATGGGTTGCCAAATGAAACTCAAGTATTTCAGGTATCAAGTTAAAAAACTGATTATTCATAATCAATTTTTAGCGACAGGAGACGCAGCATATGAACTTTGATATCAACATTGTCCGCACCGAGGTTGAGGACTGGGCAGCAGAAACAGGTCAGGAACATGTAGCAATAGAAATCAGTCGTGCATATATGCGATTAGTTAGAGATAGAACTAACGTGCGCCTACATATGATTGAAGATGAGTACGGTCATGCAGATTGGAAAGCGATTAATAACAATCGACAGCAGATATTTCGTTGGCTGCGTGGTGATTCCAACGCATCAATCAGAAAGTTTGCAGAGTTGATGCCGGCGATTGAAATTGCATTACCAGCCACAAGGTTGGCTAGGATTCGTGGCGACACGATGAATTATCTAACGTCAATTGCGATACAGCGCTTTGCTGAAGCAATGACAGAAATTTTATTAGAGGGTCGTGACATGTCACGCCAGATTAATAATGCAGTTAATGCGCTTAATGCGATACCACGCCAGACCAGCGTGCACTAATTCAAGAGGCAAGACCAATGCTAAGAACGACAGAAATGATTACCTACTGCAATGGTTTTCTATTGAATGGAAAGCCAGCGGACAGAAAACAAATTGAAGATATTTTCGAAGGAAGAAGAGCGGCTGCGCTAAGCGTTTGGGAACAGTATGAACAACAAAAACAAAAGCTGCTTTCAAAGAAACTCACGCCGGAACAGTACCAGAACGCCTGCCGTGATATAGCTAAAGCGCTGGGGGTGTGAAGTGAGTAATAAAATTCAAGGTTATGTTTGGGATGCTTGCGCAGTTTCTGGCGTTAAAGGTACCAAATTAATGATCATGGTTCGCTTGGCAGACTACTCGAGTGATGAAGGGGTTAGTTACCCTAGCGTAGAAACGATTAGCCGACAAATTGGGGCTGGTGTCAGCACTATTCGCAGTGCTTGTAACGAGCTTGAACAAGATGGCTGGTTAGTTAAAAAGATGCGTAGAAATGGAAATAGAAATGCATCAAATTTGTATTTTTTGAATGTTGATAAGTTAGAAAAAATAGCACTTGAGGAAAATGCAAAATTAAGGAAATTGCGCGAAAAAGCTTCTAAATCTCACCATCCAGAATCTGAACGTTCAGATTCTGACCGTACAGAAAACAATGAAAAAGTGAGGTTTGACCCTCCAGTTTCTGGCGTTCAAGGTGGTTTTCACCCTCCAGAATCTGGAGGCGATCCATCAGTAAATTCAAAACATGATCCATCAGTAAATTCAAAAGAGGATCCATCAGTTCAGGTTGAGCCGAAAAAATCGAAAAAATCATTCGATGCAAAATTGGCGAAACCAAAAAACGTGAGTGACGAAGTTTGGTCAGATTGGATTAATTTTCGCAAGGAGATTAAAAAACCACTAACAGAAACCATGTGCAAGCAGCAAGCAAAAAAATTAGCGGGATGTTCTGATGCGGATGCTGTGATTTGTAATTCGATTGCCAATGGTTGGCAGGGAATATTTCCAGAGAAATCCATAACCAAGTTTAACAAACCTAATTCTCATACTGGGTTTGGTGACAAGCACTATGAATCTCAGGATCCACACTGGTTTGTGGGAGGTAAAAATGCCTGAACAAGATTTATTGGTTAGTGTGAATATTCCTCCGCGTTTTGCTAGTTCAACCTTTGAAACATTCAAAGCAACTACGCAACCGGCTAAACATAATCTCATGATCTGCAAACAGTACGTAACAACATGGAATGACAGGAAAAATGCAGGAGAGGGGCTTGTACTTTGCGGAATGCCCGGAACAGGTAAAACCCACCTTGCAGTATCGATCGCTCGTGAGATTGCAGGAGGTCTACAGGAATCGGTATTTATCACCACAGCGGCGCGTATCATTCGCGCATTTCGTAGAACGTGGTCAGGAAATTCAGAATTTAGTGAACTGGATGTGCTAGCAAAATATTGTGATCCCGACCTGTTGATAATTGATGAAATCGGTGTCCAGTACGGTACTGATTCTGAACGAAATATTTTGTTCGAAGTGATTAATGATCGTTACGAAAGTTTATTGCCGACTATTTTAGTTAGCAATTTACCTTTGAATGAGTTGGAAGAAATGCTTGGTGAACGTGTAGTAGACCGATTATTACAGGGTGGTACCGTGCTTACATTCAATTGGGCAACATACCGCAGAGGTAATCACTTATGATGGATGAGCGCGATTTAGAGGGGGCTGTGATTAGCGGTTTTCTTGCTGGTGGTGCTTCTCAAGATGCTTATGAAGTATTAGCCACATTACCTGAAGAGGCATTTAGCTCAAGTTATTACCAGCGTGTTTATCGAGAGATAAAAAAACAAGCACTAACGAGTTCGTTAATTGACCCGTTTTTTATTGCGGATGCTTTAGGTGATAAGGGCGGTTTAGCCAATTTACTGGAGCTTGCCAAATCGCCGGTATGGAAAGCGAATCTGAAAGGGTACGCATCCAAAGTTCATAGTTACTTCCGTGTTCGCCAAGTCATTCAACTGATGGCTAAATATCAGACCGTTATCACTGAAGCAGGTAACCATGAGCAAGCAGAAGAGTTGATTAACCAGTTCGCAAATCAGATTGGTCAGCTCACTGCCGGTAACCAAAACTTGTTACCCGTTCATCTAAATACTCTGATTGAAGGATATGTTGAAGTCCTCGAGCGTAGAAACTTAGGTGAAGATATTAGTGGAATGATTAAGACGGGCATTGAAGCATTAGATGACAAAATCGGAGGGTTTAACCCGACTGATTTAGTTTTCATTGGTGGTCGTCCGGGGATGGGGAAAACGGAACTTGCTTTAACCATGATTGAGGGTATGACCCGTGATGGCGGTGGAGCCTTACTATTTTCCATGGAAATGGCGAATCAACAAATAGCGGAACGCATGATCGCAGGTTCATCACAGTTACCTGTATCAACACTAAGAAAAGGGCAATTACATGATGAAGACTGGGCAAGATTGAGTTCAGGCTTAGCGCATTTAATGGATCGAGATATTCACATCATCGATGCTAGTAACTTAACAGTAGAGCAAATATGCGCAATTAGTGAGAACCATAAGCGGCAGTATCCAAACTTAAAAGGGATCTTCGTTGATTATTTAGGTCTCATCAAAAAGCCGAAGGCAGAGCGTAACGACTTGGCTATAGCAGCAATTTCAGCCGCATTGAAAGGGTTGGCAAAACGACTTCATACACCGACAATCGCCCTAAGCCAGTTATCGCGTGACGTTGATAAACGCCCATTAAATCAACGCCGCCCCGTTGCTGCTGATTTACGTGATTCCGGTAGTTTAGAGCAGGATGCAGACTACATCTTATTCACTTACCGCGATGTGGTTTATAACCCGAACAGCCCAGCTAAAAACTATGCTGAAGTTATTGTGGATAAAAACCGACACGGTGAAACGGGTACCATCTACCAAGAGTTTAAACACGGACATTACATGCCAACCGACCAAATTACGGCAACGGAAGTGTCCAGAATGCAACAGCAATCACAGAGTGCTAAACCACGCAAATACGCAGAAAAGGCATTTTAAAAACTTATTGAGGCAAGACCATGACAATTAAAGACCCAATCACCGGCGAATCACTCGTTCGGTGTAACCACCCCATATTACCTGATGATGGTTTGGATCATACACCATGCCACATTGAGCGTATTCAATCAGCTGCGCGAGCAAGAACTAAGGCGCCATATCAGCAAATTTTGAAACCACAAAAGCCGAGGTAGTTATGTCTGGGCAATCAAGTTACTTGCCTGATGGACTGCCTCACAATCGTGCTTTGTGGTCAGAAGAATATCGCGAACTGGAGCAACTTGATTTATTCGCTAGCCGGCTAATTCGGCAACTGAAAAATCGAAAAATAAACAGAGAGCGAGTGCTGGTGGAAATCGAAAAGGCGCCAGAGGTACATCGAGAGTTTTTTAGATATAGGTTGAACTATTGGCGTCAATTAATGCAGATATGAAGTATACACACTTGGAAAAACTAAAATTACTCCCATCATATAACTAAACATTTTATAGCGGATATAAGACCGTCTTGTCATAAAGTTATTAGATGTAGTTAGTTGGAGTGAAAATGAAAAAATCGGTTTATAAAGCAAGTGGTTTATGGGACGAACAATCTTTCATAACTCTTTTTGTCGCTTCAAGCGAAAAAGATGTACTTTCAACAATAGCATTTTGGGCAAATCTAAATGGCGCTAGAGTAGATGAGTTATCTATTGAGCGTTATTGCTCAGTGCATTAACCAGATTGATATGAAGAGGCAAGACCAATGGCTAAGTCAGCAGCAGAACGCAAGGCTGCCCAACGCAAACGCCAGCGTGAAGCTGGCTTTGTTATCCCGCAGTGGCAAGTTGAATCTGAAGAACATGAAATGATTAAGCGTAATTGTGCATTGCGTAAACCAGGACGTGAGCCATATGATGAGAATGAGTATATTCAAATGCTCATACGAAATGATGATGCAAGACTTAAGCACAAGATTGAGGAATTATTTAACCGTTGTTGTGGTAAATGTGGTGAATGGTTACCAGTGATGGAGTGTTGCCTTGATGGTGATTCTAAGTGCTGGGTAACCAATGGATGGCATGAACTTAAATTAGCGGTAGAATAGTATAAATTTACTTTATTTGAGGTTTATATGGATTTCGATTGGATCTCTGCAACCGCTTTAGTTGTTGGTATTGGGTCATTATGCTTAACCTATAAATCAACAACATCAGCTAAAAGAGCTATTGATACATCAATTTCTTTATATGAAAAGCAAAAAAAAGATTATGAAAAAAAACAAGAAGAAGAAAATAAACGTAAATTAGATGCTATAAAAATAATTATTATGGAGGATATTAAGAGTAATTATTTTTTATTTATAAATATTTTAAAGATTATAAAAACCATTTCAGATGGTATTGACGTTAAGTTATCAAGTTGCAAATTTAGCGAATATCAGCTTATTAATATGAATTTAATTGATAGCGGTAATATACACCAAGCTGTTTATAAAAAGTCCAACTATTCAGATTCGCAAAAGTATTTATTTGAACTTATACAGTTAGACTTTGATATTTCAAAGGTTTTTTTAGAAATGAAAATTAGTGGTTCGGTTTATGATAATTTAATTCCAACGATTATAGTGATGATAGAAGATAATGCAGTTAGCGATAATATTATTCGTAATTATTTACCATTAATTGAGAACTATAAATACGAAATGGAATTACTTTACGAAATGTGCTCAGATAAAGATACAAGACATTTATCTGATTACATAAATATGTTATCTTCATTGTGATTTAAAACACATCTTTTGTGGTAAAAGAAATGGTGAAGGCAATTGTAGACACAAAAGGCATTGCCATTCATATCACGGATACATGTTATTTTTAGGAGAAAGATAGAAACAATAAGGTCGTAAATATCATTAGATAATGGATTTTTGGATAAGTAAAAAGTAGAATAGAGTCATTGGTATGAACACCCAATCCTAACACTTGCTGTGTCTACTGAGAGAAAAAGTATGGCACAGCATGGCTTTATCAAAATGTCTAACGATACTCTTGTACCTGCTAATCCAGCTGCGAGAGATTTTCTGCATTCAAAAATTAAATGTGGTGATGTGCTTTATGCTGATTTTAAGAAAGCACGAAACCCACGATTCCACCGTAAATACTTCGCTTTACTCAATCTAGGGTATGAATACTGGGAACCAACCGGCGGTACCATTTCGCCCGAAGAAAAAGAACTGGTGCGTGGTTACGTTAAATTCCTCGCTTATTACACCGATAATGATGATGCCCTCCAATCTGCCGCAGATGTTTATCTCGATGATATAGCACAGAAACGCGCCCATAATATATCAGCGGCTAAATCCTTTGATGCTTTCCGTTATTGGGTAGTAGAGCAATCTGGTCACTACGAAACATTTGAGATGCCAGACGGCAGTATTCGCCGCGTCGCTAAATCAATCAGCTTTGCCAAAATGGATGACCTAGCCTTTGGCGAACTCTACAAAGCCACGCTTGATGTGCTTTGGAACTTCATTCTATTCCGTAAATTCCCAACCCAAGAAGCCGCTGAAAATGCTGCAGCTCAGTTGCTCGATTTCACCTAATTGGAGCAAGGAATATGTTAGAAATTTTCAAAGATAAGAAGTATCACGTTGTGAGTTTTTCAGGTGGTAGAACGTCAGCCTATCTCACTCACTTGTTAAAACAAATAGGGGAAAAAGAAAGTCTTAATGTGAAATTTTTATTTATGGATACGGGAGCTGAGCATCCTAAAACATATGAGTTTATTCGTAACGTAGCTAAGAATTGGAACATTGATCTTGTGTGTTTGCGACTTGTTATTGATCCGCAACTGGGGAAGGCGAATACATATAAAGTTATTAGCATTAATGAAATATGTCATGACCTACAGCCTTGGGTGGATGCTTGCAGCAAATATGGTACGCCGTACATTCATGGTCCATTTTGCACTAGAACAATGAAGCTAGAAACCTTTGAACGATATTGCAGAGAAACCTTTGGTGATGATTATCACACATGGATAGGTATAAGAGCCGATGAACCCAAACGTTTAAAACATAGAGATAACATTTCTTACCTAGCTGACATCAGTAACTTTGATAAACAAGATGTACTGAACTGGTGGAAGAACCAATCATTTGATCTTGATATTCCAGAGCATCTTGGTAATTGCGTTTTTTGCATTAAGAAAGGCGTGAATAAGATCGCACTGGCAACTCGTGATGAACCGAATTTAGCTAAGCAATTCTTAGATGTTATCACTAGTAAATCTGTAAGGACTGTAGAACGCCGGAAGCAAGAAAATAAAATCATGTACAGAGGAAACCTTTCTTTAGAAAACATCATTGAGATGTATTCAGCACAAGAATATGAGGAGATTGCTGCAACTATAAGAGGAATGAAAGGATATGAATCAGGATCATGCTCGGAATCGTGCGAAATATCAGAGTTAATGAATTAGAGGCAAGACCAATGACCAAAAAATCAAAGACCAAAGAAGATAAACAGTGGCTATCAGATGTAGCGGAACTCGGCTGTATTTGCTGTCGCAATATGGGATATGGGGCAAGTCTCGCGGAAATTCATCACGTGAGAACGGGGCAGGGCATGGCTCAACGAGCTAGCCACAAAGATGTTTTACCGTTATGTCCACCTCACCACCGCGCCAGCTATGACACTGGATTTCATGCAGCGCCTAAATCATGGCAAGAAATTCACGGTACGGAAGTAGAGTTGCTCGAGCAAACCAAAATTGAAGTAATGGCATTACGCGCTTGTCGCGTCTAGCAATATTGATAAATAAAGAAGTTGAGGTATTAACATGATATATCCAGAGACAAGCGGCAAGAGTGGTGAACATTTAAGATTGCGCACATTAGAGAGTACGTGGATCCGTGGGAGATTAACAATGTGGGGTTGTTGGTCTGCGTTTAGCAAATCCCCTAAAGCTGCAGGTATTTTTCAGCGATTATTAACAGAACCGAAAATTACAAAGAAAGCCCTTAAAGATGCAATGCAAAGAATGAAAAAAGAAGGACTATCAGAGGAAACCTTGCAGCTTTTTTTGGAAGAGTACCAGGATAAAAAAACACTTAGCAATATGTGGTTCTGCAGTGATACCGAAGGTGGGAAAATGGATAAGGTAATAAGCGCTGTTTTTGCACATGATCAAGGATTGTTAAATGTCTTGAAGCAGCATTATATATACAAAAAATCCTATTATGCACTAGCTCTTGAATTACATGAGAGTAAGCCATCTATATCATTATCAACGTGTAGAAGGCGAATTAAGGCTTGGTTATCTATTGCTGAATTTATGCTTTATCGACCAATGTGCGATGAATTTGACCGGGGTTATCATTATTCAGAATAAATCATTGACTTTTTGAACAATGAAGTTAGTATTTTGGTATACGCTGCGCGAAGCTATACACGCAAAGCAGTAAAGGAATTGAAAACCTCGCCATTGTGCGGGGTTTTTTGCTTTATACAAATGATTTTATTTAAATTAGTTATTAAGATAGCAATACCAATATTGGTTAATGTAATTGCCAGAGAGGTATTATGTACGAGTTAATAACGATAGATGTTTCATCATATCCACCAAAAGGTCTTGGGGTTAAGACGTACAAAACGCATCCAAGAATTGGTGAGTGGATTGAAATGGAAGTTCTTGGGGTGGGCACTATGTTTGAGGTTGTTATGGTTGCCCATGCAGATAATGGAGTTGGGTCAGATATATATGTAAAAAATGTAGGACCAACTTCAGAGTCTGTTAAAAACATTTGTAATTAATAAAACTGCATTTATTTAAATCACCTCAAGGGTCACTTCGGTGACCTTTTTTATTATCTAAATTCCATAGAGAACAAATTATTTATGAGCACATCAATAGGGATAACCCTCGGTGCTGCTGGTGGCGGTGCTATGGGTGGGTTCCTTATTGGTGCCGACTATGGCGTCGTGCTGGGAGCTATTATCGGAGCATCAGCCTCAGTCATTGCATCCAGAGATAATAACCGACGAAAGATACTTCATTTCATTTTAGCTCTTGGTGCGGGGATCCTTATTGCTAAAGAGGCTTCCGATGTTATTTCGCAGATATGGAGTTGGGATATTAGCCCCAAAATAATGGCAATTGTTATTTCGGCATTGCTTATCCCGGTCCTCGTTCTTGCAGCAAATAGAGATAACCTCAAAAAACTATTTAGCCGGATCTTTACCTCGATAGATAAAAACTTCAGCAGTATTACGCAAGCCATCAAAGATTGGCGAAATAAAGGAGGTAGCTAATGAATACCGTCCTTAATTACTTAAATAGCATTTCGCTCTGGGTAGACAGTCACCCACTTGAAACAGTCGATATTTTTCTTTTGCTAGCGTCTGCGGTAACGGTATTTCTTTGTCGGTATGCAAAACATCGTGACTCTATTGTTGGTACCGCTCTGTTTATTTGCTGGGTTTATCAAATATACGAAACTTTAGTTGGTGAGCGTATTTCAGCGCCATCAGATGTGCTTTTTGATGGCGTTATCTTCCTCGTTATTTTCTCTGCCGGTGGCAACATTATGTCCATTGTTGTTATCAGCAAACTTATAGAAAAAGTTAAATCAATCTGGTTGCTGATGATGCGACCGTTTACGTTTAAGGTGAAGAAATGACAGAACCTAAATGGCTCCTTGAAGCCAGAAAAGAAATTGGTGTATCTGAACATACCGATTCAGGCTCAAAAGCAGTCGACCAGATGTGGATTGATAGTAAGTTGCGCGGCTTAGTTGGCACGGCTCGTAAAGTTCCTTGGTGTGCTGGCTTCGTCAATGCCATGTTAGAGCGTGCTGGTGTTCGTTCGACTCGTTCAGACTCATCACGTTCATACCTGAATTACGGTGTTAAATTATCCGAACCTAAATATGGGTGCATTGTAACTTTCTCTCGTGATGGTGGTGGTCATGTCGGTTTCGTTGTTGGCAAAACAGAATCAGGCTCATTAATGGTATTGGGCGGTAATCAATCCGATGCTGTTAACATCAAAGCGTTTAAGACGGACCGTGTAACTGGTTACTGTTATCCAGAAGGCGTGGAAATCGATACCCGACCGCTGCCAATCGGTGATGCTGCGCTGTCAGTTAAAGAATCTTGATATGAGTACGCTGACTAAAGTATTAGCTGGTGTTTGTGTGATCCTCGCGGTGTGGTTGGGTTGGGTGATTCGTGACTATGGTGATTTGAAGGGCGATTACACCGCACTGGAAAAAGATAATACTCAGCTAAAAGGGGATAACACGCAGCAAGCTAAAGTTATTGCCACCCAGTCATTTGAGTTTAATCGTTTTAACCAAATAGCCACCACCGCTTATCGTTATGGGATTTCCACTGATGCGAACTCAGAAAATAGAGTTATTGAGTACAGGAAAATACTTCAAAAAGAGCCTACCTGTGATTTGTACATTCCTGATGATATTGGTAACAGGTTGTACAACTACACAAAAGGTTTACGTTCCAGCGCAATGCACACCGATACCGGAGTCGTTAACCGAGCCGATGATAGTGCCATTACCTCCAGCAAGATAACGTATTGCCAAGCTGTTTACTGGATAGACCCATTAATATCAACCATTGATGGTGGCAATGCACGATTTAAAGCCATTAGGGATATTGAGCAACAGCGAGCTTCCAAATAAACATCTACAAACGTCATTCATAGAGTGGCGTTGATAGAGATTTATACAGGAGATAAACACGATGGCTAAACCGGATTGGGGGACGCTACAGCAACAGTTCCTCGCCGAACATGCTATATCAGGAATATCCCCTAAAGAGTGGTGTGAAGACCAGGGACTCAATTACTCAACAGCAAGGCGATATATAAAAAAGCCGGCTGCGCAATCTGCGCAAAAAACTGCGCACAAAAAATTGCGCACTGCGCAGACTGAAGATAGCGCAAAGTCGTTATCGAAAGACAAAGAGCTTACCCCACAGCAAAAGCGGTTTGTTGTTGAATATCTGATAGATGGTAACGCAACACAAGCAGCGATAAGAGCTGGTTATAGTGATGAAAGCTACGGTAGACAACTCCTCACGATTCCTCACGTTGCAAATGAAATTGCGCACCAGCAGCAACAGTCTTTATCACGCACATTAATTAAAGCTGATGAGGTACTTGCTAAGGCATGGAGTCTTGCAACATTTGATGCCAATGAACTGTCTCAATATCGACGTGGTTGTTGTCGTCATTGTTGGGGATTCGGTTATCAGTACCAGTGGCGGGACGCCGTTGAATTCGAAGAAAAGCGACTAGAGGCAGTCGAAAGAAAAAAAAGGGCTCCTGAAGATACCGGTGGATATGGTTATAACCACACAAAGGAACCCAATCCTCTATGTCCACGATGCAATGGCGAAGGCATTGGACAGCCATTCTTTCCTGATACCCGTAAACTTAATTCTGATGCGGCATTAGCCTACTCGGGTGTTAAGTTGGGTAAAAACGGTGTTGAGATACTCTCAATAAATAGAGAGCGAATGTTTGAAGCGATAATGAAACGTCTAGGTCTTGCTGATAGTGAGGCAGCTCAGCGCATTCTAGAAATAGAACTTGAGCGCAGGCAATTAGAAGTTGAGAAGCTACGCAAAGAGCTTGCTGATAATGCTGACGATGATAACCCAACTCCAGTAGCGATTAATATCAACGTTGTCGATGCGAGGGCGGATGATGATAGCACCGACACTTAATATCCCTCAGGCGCGATTCTTGGCAATGCCTCATAAGTTTAAAGCGTACGTGGCTGGGTTTGGCTCTGGTAAGACTTGGGTCGGTTGTGGTGGTATATGCAAGGGGATGTGGGAATTCCCTAAAATTAATCAGGGTTACTTTGCACCTACCTATCCGCAGATAAGAGATATTTTCTACCCAACCATTGAAGAAGTAGCTCTTGATTGGGGATTGAAAGTTAATATCGTTGAAAGTAATAAAGAGGTTCATTTTTACGAGGGGCGACGATACAGAGGAACGGTTATTTGCCGGTCAATGGAAAAGCCGGAGACAATAGTAGGCTTCAAGATAGGTAATGCGCTTATCGATGAACTTGATGTAATGAAGTCTGACAAGGCGCAGAAGGCTTGGCGAAAAATCATTGCTCGTATGCGTTATAACGTTGCCGGCTTGCGTAATGGTATTGATGTCACGACAACCCCCGAGGGCTTTAAGTTTGTTTATCAGCAATTCGTCAAGGCAGTAAGAGACAAACCTGAGCTAAGTACATTATATGGAATTGTACAAGCATCAACCTTTGACAATGAAAAGAATCTACCGGCTGATTATATACCTTCGCTAATGAGCTCCTATCCTCCGGAGTTAATTAAAGCTTATTTAAAAGGGCAATTCACCAACTTAACAAGCGGTACCATTTACCACACCTTCGATAGAAAGCTGAATAATTCAGAGGAGGAGGAACAGCCGGGTGAGACACTTTATATAGGCATGGACTTTAACGTTGGAAAAATGGCGGGGATTGTTCACGTTCTTCGTTTAGGCTTACCTCATGCAGTTACCGAAATCATTAACGCCTATGATACGCCAGATATGGTGAGGATCATTAAAGAGCGCTTTTGGCTTTATGACGGTTCAGACTATAAAAAAGTTCGTGAAATATATATTTACCCAGATGCTTCTGGTGACTCGCGTAAATCAAATAATGCTAGTTCAACGGATATCGCGCAGTTAAGACAGGCTGGCTTTCATGTCATTGTTAATGACTCTAACCCTCCCGTAAAAGATCGCATTAACTCTATGAATGCAATGTTTTGTAATGCGAAAGGGGAGCGGCGTTATAAGGTCAATGTTAAACGCTGTCCGGTCTACACGGAATCGTTAGAACAGCAGGTGTGGGATCCTACTAGTGGTGAGCCAGATAAAAAATCAGGTAATGACCATCCTAATGATGGCGCCGGTTATTACATCATTAAGCAATTCCCTATTGTTAAACCAGCCTTTGATATTAATTTAGGAACAACCTTCTGATGAGTATAAATAATGTTGATTTTACTCGACCGGAGTATAAAACGGCTGCTCCTCAGTGGGAGTTAGTACGCTCAGTATGTCGAGGTGGCGAGGAAGTAAAGAGTTATCTTCCTGAGTTGGAAGAAAAGGAAAGTGAACGTAAGAAAAAGCGCAATAAAGACTATCAAGACCGTGCGGTGTTTTACCCAATAACAGGTAACACCCGTAACGGCATGATAGGAATGGCGTTCAAGAAAGATCCATTGGTTGCTGTTGCTGAAAAGCTGTCTTGTTTAAAAGATGATGCAGATGGCGCAGGTTCAAGTATTTACCAATTAGCTCAATCCTCTCTCGAATCGGTATTGGAAGTAGGGCGACACGGATTATATGTTGATTACAACAGCGGCTCTAAACTCCCATACATATTTCAATATCAAGCTGAAGATATTATTAACTGGCGGACTGATCGTATTAATGGCAGAACGATGCTAACGCTGGTGGTATTGCGAGAGACGGTTGAAGAGGCGGACGGTTTTGGATTTAAAGATGCCATTCAATACCGCGTACTCGTGATAGAAGATGGCAAGTTTATTTGTCGGGTCTATCGTAAGCCAAGCGGGAGTGGTGTGTTTCAGATTGATTCTGAATATATTCCAGAGCGTGCAGGTAAAGGGGCTTGGAATGAGATCCCATTTACGTTTATTGGTGCTCAAAACAATGACCACACGATAGATGAGGCGCCATTGTTAGGTTTGGCAAAAATCAATCTAGGGCATTATCGAAATTCTGCTGATTATGAAGATTCCGTGTTTTTCTGTGGGCAAGTTCAGCCATATCTAGGCGGGTTAGATATAGAGTGGCGAGACCACTTAGAAAAAACAGGCATCATGGTCGGGTCTCGTTCACCTTTATTGCTGCCAGAGAAAGGTTTCTTTGGTTACGAGCAAGC
This sequence comes from Providencia alcalifaciens DSM 30120, assembly GCF_000173415.1. Taxonomy (GTDB): domain Bacteria; phylum Pseudomonadota; class Gammaproteobacteria; order Enterobacterales; family Enterobacteriaceae; genus Providencia; species Providencia alcalifaciens. Next base: position 92,371 of record NZ_ABXW01000074.1, read on the forward strand.
CCAGCCTAATATGCTAGCAAAAGAGGCAATGGACAGTAAGCGCGATTATATGGTGGCACTGGGTGCTCAATTGGTTTCCGCTGACAGTAAAGTCAAAACGGTTATTCAGTCTGTCGGTGAGCAGAACGCCCAAACTTCTATCCTTAGTATTTGTTGTTCGAATGTCTCTGATGCGTTCAGCAAAGCGCTAACGTGGTGTGCTGAATATCTTGGTTTAGACACGAAAGATACCTCGTTTGAGATTAATAAAGACCTCGTTAATCACATCGCTGATAGTTCGATGATCCGTGAAATTGTCGCAGCATGGCAATCAGGGGCAACGCGTAAGTCTGATCTGGTACGTAACCTGCAGAAGTATGATGTTATTAATCCTGCTGATGATGTTGATGTGGTTGTGGATGAGCTAAACAATCAAGCACCATCGATGGCGGGTGGAGTATGAGCACCATCAATGAGCTATTAGCCGATGAGTTGATAGCTCACTCTTTGTTTTCTGGTCGTTATTCTACAGGTGTCGCTAAGCGTATGTTCAATGCGCTAAATAGTTTTGATGCTGAGCTCACCGCCGCTCTCGTTATCTCGCTGGATGACGCCAAAATTAACCCAGATAGCTTTACCGCTAGGCGGTTAGAGTCTCTTCTTTCTAGCGTTCGCAGCATCAACAAAAAGGCTGTAGAAAGTGCGCAGCTTCTTTTATTGGATGAATTGAAATCCTATGCAGTCTATGAGTTAGGCTATTACCCATCACTGTTTGAAGCCTTACTTCCTGATGCGGTCTTGCGTAAATATCCGCTTATAGGCATTACTGAACAAATGTTGTATGCATCAGTTATTGCCAAGCCATTTCAAGGGAAATTATTGTCTGAGTGGTTTGATGGATTAGAAAAAGATCGTATGACTCGCATTAATAATGTCGTCAGAACAGGTTATTTGAATGGTGATAGTGCGGTAGATATCGGACGGCAGATTCGCGGGCACAGTAAGCAAGGTTATAAAGATGGTGCCTTACAGATTAGCCGTGCAAACGCAACTAGCATCGCTAAAACAGCCATCAACCACTTACAGGCTACCGCGAGAAATCAATTCATAGAAGCCAATGACGAGCTTATTGATTGCCGGCAATGGCTGTCTACTTTAGATAGTAAAACTTCAAACGACTGTATTGTGAGAGATAGATTGAAATACTCGCTTGAGGGTAAGCCAATTGGTCACAAAATACCGTACAAACAAGGACCCGGAAAAATTCATTGGGGATGCCGTTCGACAGAAACATTCATACTTAAATCTTGGCGAGAGCTAGGAATTGATATTAATGAAATGGATGAAGGGACACGGGCATCAATGAATGGTCAAGTTCCGGTGAATACGACATTTCTTGACTGGATTCAGCGACAGCCTGAATGGCGACAAAGGCAAGTATTTGGTGAGGTGCGGTTTAGACTCATTAAAGAGGGTGGGATGAACCCCACTGATTTTTATACTGATAAAGGGGAGTTTATTTCACTGGATCAGCTTAAGCAATTAGATGAGCAAGCATTTATAGACGCTGGTTATTCGTAACCGGTATCTCGTAACAAAATAAAGACTCCTTACGGGGTCTTTTTTATTACCTAAATTCGGCTAAGAGCTGGATTATCCCAACGCGCTAGGCGCATTCAATCCCAAGGGGAACAACATGTTATTTATGAATATCGAACACAAATATTACTCACAGGCTGGTGGTGAAGATAAAGGCGGCGGGGCGGGCGGCGCACCTGAAATCACCCCAGAAATTCAATCCATCATCGATAAGGCTGTGAATGATCAGGTATCCGGTCTAAAAGCTAAACGCGATGAGTTACTCGGCAAACTCAAAGAGCAAGGCGATAACTTAAAGCGTTATGAAGGGATCGACCCCGATAAAGTGAGAGATATTCTCAAGCGTTTTGATAATGACGAAGAAGCCAAGTTAATCGCTGAGGGAAAAATCGATGAGGTGCTCAACAAGCGCACTGAGCGTTTACGTGGCGATACTCAAAAACAGGTTTCAGAAGCGAATAGTCGCGTTGAAAGAGCTGAAGCTTTTGCCAATAAATTTCGTGACCGCGTGTTGAGTGATGAAATTCGCTCAGCGGCAGGTAAGGCGGAAGCTTTAGCCAGTGCGCATGATGACTTAATCCTACGCGCTAAAGGGGTATTCAAAATCGATGACGAAGGCAAGGCGGTCGCTGTTGATTCCAATGGTAGCCCAGTAATGGGTAAAGATGGAAAAACACCTCTAACAGCTATTGAGTGGATTGAGTCACTCAAAGAAAGCGCGCCACACTTATTTCCATCCGCATCCGGTACCGGTGCAGGGAACAGTAAGTCAGGCTCTGTGCATTTCAAACGCTCTCAAATGTCATCGTCTGAAAAAGCGGACTATATTCGCCGATACGGACGTGATTCTTATTTAAAACTTCCTAAAGAGTAAGGAACGAAAACAATGGCTACAACTGTAAACAGTGATTTAGTAATTTATAACGACTTGGCACAAACCGCGTTCTTAGAGCGTCGCCAAGATAATCTAGAGGTTTTCAACCAAGCCTCTAATGGTGCGATTGTATTAGATAACCTGTTTATTGAAGGCGATTTACGTAAACGCGCCTTTTATCAAATCGGCGGCTCAATTGAGCATCGTGACGTGAATTCAACATCAGCAGTAACAGGCAAAAAAATTGCTGCCGGTGAATCTGTTGATGTAAAAGCGCCGTGGAAATATGGTCCATTCGAAACAACAGAAGAATCCTTTAAGCGTCGCGGTCGTGATGTATCAGAGTTCTCTGAGCTTGTGGGTACAGACGCGGCAGATGCATCCCTCGAAGGGTATATTAAATACTCGTTAGCGGCATTGGGTGCAGCCATCGGTAATAACAGCAATATGGTGGTGAGTGCCAATATTGAAACTGACGGTAAGAAAACGCTCACTAAAGGTCTACGTACCTATGGTGATAAGTTCAACCGCGTAGCGCTCTTTGTTATGCACTCTGCAACGTATTTTGACATTGTGGATCAGGCAATTGATAACAAAGTGTATGAAGAAGCCGGTGTGGTCATTTATGGCGGTCAGCCGGGGACACTCGGTAAGCCAGTGTTAGTCACCGACACTGCGCCAGTAGATGCTATTTTTGGTTTGGTGCCGGGGGCAGTCACTATCACTGAATCTCAAGAGCCGACATTCCGCTCGTACCCTATTAATGACCAAGAAAACTTGGCAATTGGGTATCGTGGCGAAGGTGTGGTTAACGTGGGTGTGCTGGGCTATAGCTGGGATGAGAAAAAAGGAACTAACCCTGATCTCACCAAGCTTGGCACTGCTGGTAACTGGAAGAAGCACTTCACTAGCGACAAAATGACAGCGGGAGTGATGATTAAGCTTGTCACAACCCCACCAGCTGGAGAATAACAACAAGGGGCGAAAGCCCCTATATTGTCGAGGTATTTATGATTGATACTGATAAAGACTCACCGACTTTTAATAGTTATGCCAGCATTGATGATTTAAAGGCGTACTCAGAATCCAGAAAATTAACATTGCCAGATAGTGAGCTACTTGAATCATCACTCATCACTGCGATGGATTATTTAGAATCCCAAAAGTGGCTGGGTAAGCGTTCCGATAGCACGCAACCCTTATCTTTTCCGCGCACAGGCTTATTGCATGATGGTGTTGCTATTGCCAGTGACATCATCCCTCCCCAGTTGATACAGGCTCAATGTCGCTTGGCGATTGAATCACAAGAGAGTGAGTTACAGCCAACATTAGGCGCTGAAGTTATCGCTGAGCGTATTGAGGGTGCAATTGACTTGAAGTATGCAGAAGGTACCAATACAGGGGCTCCTAACTTTGTATGGTTGAAAGGTCTGCTATCCGGCTTGATTGACATTTCTGATGGGTTTGCCATTAATACGTTTGCAATGAGGTAGCCATGAATATTTATCAGCGTGGCTACCAAACAGCATTGCGAATGCTGAAAAAGTATGGCGCTTCATATCAAGTTAAACGCGATGGCAAACATTGGGTTGATGATGAAACTGGCAAAGAGCACCATGAACCGGAAAACCGTTTTACAGCTATTGGCGTTAAGGTGCAGTATAAACCCAGAGATATCGACGGGACGCTCATCCTTTCTACGGATATTAAAATGGTTTTTTCACCAGAGGTCGCTATTCATAAAGGCGATCACGTCTTGGTTGATGATGTTTGGTTACGAGTGCATGAGCCCAACCCCATAAAACCCGCCGAACTTGTTATTTGCTATCAATCACAACTGAGGGCATAACGTGTCACAGGCTTTCATGAAGTCGGTTAACCTTTTTGTTGAACACGCTCAAGCGGATATGGAGGCGGTAGTAAAAAAACGGGGTTTAAGATTCTGGCTCAACTTGTTCAAATGTCACCGGTGGGTAATCCTGAACTATGGGAAATCAACCAGACAGCTGTGGGCTATAACCAGGCGGTATTTGAACACAATGAAGAACTCAGGAAAGACCCTAATAATCTCACGCCGAAGAAGCGCCAATTAAAGAAACGTGCTCGCGTTAATGATTCTATGGAGATCAAAGCACCTCCCGGTTATACAGGAGGGCGATTCCGTGGTAATTGGCAAGTCACCTTTGATGTGCCAGGAGATGGCGAAACAGGGCGAGTCGATAAATCAGGTAACATGACAAAAGCGGTTGGTAACTATGTGCTTGAGCAGTTTAAGGTGGGGATGAATGCTATTTATTTTACGAATAACGTTCCTTATGCCTACCCATTAGAAATGGGACACTCTAAGCAAGCACCAAACGGTATGATAGCGGTAACCGCTGCTGATGTTGGTAAATTTTTCAGGGAGTCTATCGCTGAGGTAAAATCATGAAGCAATCTGAAATCAATCAGTCTATTCGTGCGTTGGTGGCTAAAATTGCTAAGCAAGAAGGACTAAAGGTTGCGTGGTCTAATATTACGTTTGATGATATTAATTCCCCCTATTTACAGATGCACATTATGCCTGCGCAGACTGAAAACATAGGTCTTAGTTTGGATATGCCTATCTTAAAGGGTGTTATTCAAATTAATATTGTCGGTAAGGTGGGAACCGGTGATGAGCAATTGACGCTCATTGCTGACAACATCAAAGATCAGCTAGAAAATGGATTGTCTTTGACGAACACACTTTATCTCAACGGAGAACCAAGCCAATTCCCCCCTATCACGAACGATGCTAACTACATCATCCCTATACGCACATCTTATCGATGTGATTCTGTTCGATAATCGACCGCCTAAATGGCGGTTTTTTTATGCATAAATAAAGAGGTCCATATGGCTTATAACATTCCTAATGGCTCGCGCGTATATGTTGCGAGCAAATACGGCAATGAAATTGAATTCTCTGCAGCTAGTAATGCCACCGAAGCTGTATTAACAGTAGATGCATCAAGCGGCATTAAAGCGGGTGATGTTATTCAGGTGGTTTCTGGGTGGAAACGCATGTCTGGTGTATTCAAAGTAAAAGCGGCTGATGATACCAGCGTTACACTGGATAGTGTTGATACATCAGATATTGATCGTTTTCCTATTGGCGGTGGTAAAGGTACATTGAAAACCATCCAAGAATGGGAGGTTATGCCTCAAGTCATGACTTTATCCACAGAAGGCGGTGAGCAGCAAACGCAAGAGATTCAGTTTTTAGAAGATGAGCAAGCTGAAACCGTCGATACTTATAAATCCGGGATCGTGCAGGTTTATACGTTCGCTCACGATGCTACGCTACCCATCCGACCATTGCTAATGAAATTGGATGACAATAAGCAATTAACTGCTATCCGCTTCCATAATAAACGGGCAAGCGAAGATCGTTATTACTCCGCAAGTGTGTCATTTCAGCGCGTACCGAATACCGCTATTAACGAGGTTGAAAATGTTTCAGCTCGTTTCTCACTGAAATCTGATATGCAGATTTACACCACCGCATAATTACAGCCCCTTATGGGGCTTTTTAAGGAGATATGATGGCTAAGTTTACACTGAAACCGAATCCAACGTTTAAGGCAGATGTAAGAATCCTAGTCGCTGGGAAAAGTGATCCTGAAGTTGTTACTTTTACGTTTAATCACATGCCAATGAGTAAATTGGAAGAACTAAAAGAGAAGTCAGTAGATGAATTCTTTACTCAAATCATTTTCGACTGGGCGATCGAGCAACCTTATAATGGTGATAACTTAAAGCTTCTATTCGACAACTATCCTTCTGCTGCGGGTGCCATTACTACTGCTTATTACAATGAGTTGTTAGGTAATCGCGAAAAAAACTAATATCGGTCGCTGAGGCAATGTATGGGGGAATGTCAGTAAAAGAAGCTACTGAGTTTAAGCGGGCTTTTGGTTTTCCTCCAGATATTGATGATGTTGAGGTACTTCCAGATGTTTGGGATTCATTTCAGGTATTTTCGGCAATGGGAACTCAGTGGCGAGTTGGCATGAATGGAGCTACTGGACTAGACTATCAATCGCTAAATGAAGTTATGAAATTGCTCAACATTGAAGATAAAGCGACCGTTTTTAGTGATATTAGAGTTATGGAGTTAAAGGCTTTAGAGTTAATGAATAGCAAATAATCGCCACCTGCTTCAAATCGCCTTTTGCTTTGTTTTGCGTTACCTTCGGGCTATCATTAAGAAAAACTAATGGTGCGTGAGGTGATGATGAAAGGTTTTGGGTGGATATTGCTAGTTGTTGGCATTATAGCTGCGTTTGCTGCTTTTAATATGGATGTAAGCGTATCTACAAGTTACGGAAATCGTGTTAATAACATTGGCTTGATGGCGCAAAGACAAAATTTTGTATTGATAAGCTGCTTTATCATGCTTTGCGGTTTGCTAATGGTAATCTTTGGTAGCAGAAAGTCTAGTAATTCTAATTCTGTAAAATGCCCATACTGTGCTGAATTTATTAGCAATGAAGCCATCAAGTGTAAACATTGCGGAAGTGACTTGTCGGAATATAAAGCCAATAAAGCTGTTAGAGATGCAAATGCAAAAAATAAGTTTAGTGCTATTAACTACGATCAAAGAGAATTATTTGTAATATGTGATGGTAAGGCATCAATATGTGATGATAAATTACTTGAACTTATTGATAGGATTAAGAATGAGAATCCTGAAGTAACAGGAGATGCCTTATTAAAAATGCAGAAATTCAACATATCAACTATCGAATCGTTTTTACCGAAAGAAATTAAGAAAGAGTTTAAAGATAAGGTTGAGAAGTTGATTTTAAGCTAATCATGTTTTTATTAACAAACTGACCACCTTATGGTGGTTTTTTTGTGCCTGGAGAAAACCAATGACTGATATTGCAACCATTTCGCTAAAAGCTGATACATCTGATTTGGAGCGAGGAACACAGAAGCTTAAAGAGTTCGGCGCTACAGCTGAAAAGGTCAATAATTCAGCAGAAGATTTAAATGAACAATTTAAACGCGGCGTTGATAACCAGAAAAAAGCTACTCAAGCTGCGGAGAAACAGCGTAAGGAGCTTCATGAATTATTGAATCAACTCAACCCCACCAATAAAGCGTTTGAACGATTAGATGAATGGCAAGAAAAATTGTCATCAGCCAGTAAAAAAGGAATGCTGTCAACAGATCAATTCAACGATTACAACAGTATTTTGGAACAAACCAGAGACAAGTTGCAGAAGATGCATATGTCTTTAACTGTTGAAGGGCAAGCGTTGTTAGCTCAAGAAGCGGCAACTAACAGAGCTAAACTAGCTTCAGATGAGTTTTTACAATCATTGAGAAGTCAAACTGAAATTCTAGGTAAAACGAAAACCGAAGTTTTAGAATTGAAAGCGGCGCAAATGGGAGTGTCGCAACAAGCTGCACCGATGATTGCTAAGCTGAAGGAGCAGGAAAAAGCGTTTTTAAATGGCTCAATTACTATTGGTCAGTACCGTAACGCCATGCGACAACTACCAATGCAAATGACTGATATCGTGACATCACTTGCATCTGGGATGCCGGTATGGATGGTTATGGTTCAGCAAGGTGGACAGATAAAGGACTCGTTCGGAGGAATTGGAAATTCACTAAAAGCACTTGCGTCATTCTTTACCCCAGCAAAAATAGCAATGATTGGAACTATCGGCGCATTAACTGCGGTGGCTGTTGCTGCTTATAAGGGATCTACAGAGTTTAGCGAGTACAATAAGCAGTTAGTGCTAACAGGAGGGTATGCTGGAAAAACAGCCTCTCAACTGGACATACTTGCTAAAAAGTTGGCTATCAATGGGATTACTCAATTTTCGTCATCGAAGGCTTTATCGCAGGTTGTAGCTACAGGATCATTCAGAGGGGGGGAATTAGAGCTTGTAGCTAAAACAGCGGTTGAAATGCAGGAAAAAGTGGGGGTTTCTATTGATGAAACAATTAAAAACTTCCAGAAATTAAAGGAATCTCCAACAAGAGCATCAGAAGAGTTAAATAAGCAGATGCACTATCTGACTGCTGCTCAATATGAATACATTTCATCACTTGAAAGAAAGGGAAACAAAGAAGAAGCCGCCAGAGTGGCGACGGAACTATATGGAAAAGCATCGCAAAAATCAGCTTCAGAGGTTGTTAGTCATTTAAATTGGATAGGACAAGCAGCCAAAGAAACAAAGGATTTAATCCTTGGTTTGGGCGATGCAATAGCTGGAATGGGAAGAGAAAAAGGATTCGATGAGAAGTATGCATATGACCTTGAACAAATAAATAAAACTATAGACAACATTTATAAGGATAGAGAAAAATCAGGTGTTTCAGACCTATTTGAGTCGGGGTTGAAAAAGTCGCTAGCACAAAAAGCGGTCATAGAAAACATTTTAGGTCTACACAATGCTATTGTTGCCGGGAAGCAGGCTGAAAATGCAGCTGAACAGGATAGCATTTTAAGTCTAGAGTATAAAAACAAAATAATTGAAGAAGGTTTATCAAAAGAAACAAAACGAGCTAGGGATTTGGCTCAATTATGGAGAGAGATATCAAAGGCTCCGGACAAATGGTCACAGTCTGAAAGAGAGAAGGCTGTATCAGCAATTAATAAACGGTATGAAACCAAAACCCCAAAAGCAACAGCATATCGACCAGACTATGGGACTCGTGCTGATGAGTCAGCCAATGAGGCGCTTGTATCTCTACAAGCTCAACTTAAGGTATTAAAAGAGCATAAAACAGTTGCTGATGTAATTAGTTCAGAGCGTAAAAAGCTTTGGGATATAGAAGCCAAAATCTCTGTGCTAGAAGAAGCAAAGGCAACCCGTAAACTCACTAATGATGAGCAAGCATTATTGGCTAAAAAAGAATATGTCTTAGCCTCTCAGCGCTCTTTAGCGGTAGTTGGTGATGAAGTAGAGCTTCAGAAGCAAAAAAACAATGAGTTGGATAAGCAAAATAAATACATAGCTGATCTAGTTGCTAAGGGCAATGCCTTAGAGGAAGGTGCTGGGTTATCTAGCAGATTGCAGCAAAGAAAAAGTGCCTTAAATCAAGCTGACACCGAAGAGAAGAAGAAAGCTTTAGAAGATTACTACGCTAAAGAAGACTCAATTAGAGCTAATTGGGAGCTTGGCGTTAAGCGTGGTTTCGCAGAGTTCCAAGATCAAGCCACTGATGTATATGGTAACGTTTCTCAAATCAGCCAATCTTTCTTTCAAGGCATGAGCAATAGCCTTTCAGATTTTGTCATCACGGGTAAAGCT
>NZ_ABXW01000073.1 GCF_000173415.1 Providencia alcalifaciens DSM 30120
GTCACCCGGCTACTCGGGTCACATACTTATGTATGCTCCTAGGGATTGGCGCCTTGCTACAATTCGAATAATTTAGAGAATTCAGGTTAATCAGGCTAACAAATAAGAATAAAACCCACTAAAAATGATCTGTTTTTGGTGGGTTTTTTTCATGAATTCAACCGCTAAATGTGCAAGCGAGGTAAGGAGAAGGAATGAATACTGTTCAATGAATCGAGTTGTATTCTTTTAATGACATAGTAAGGATAATTATGTTCCCGATAACGTCAACTCGCCCTGCAATGATACAAGCAGTTGCGACTCCATCGACTTCCGTAGCAGTCAATCACCCAGTTTTGACTGAGCTTAATGCAGTCAAAAACACGCCACAAACTAGCTCGGTTGTGGTAAATCCTAAAGTCTCATTGAATAAGCGCCCTAAATTAAAACTGAATATATCTCTTGTTCCCAAACAGTCTGAATTTGATAAATTGAAAGAAAAAACACAGTTATCGATAAATGAAAAAAACATTGAATATGACACTCAAGATAGAGGACAACGGTATCCGAATATTGGGAGTGCGAAGCAAACGCAGATATCGATTTTAAATAAAGCCTATCAACGAATTTTATTATCGGCAAATCGATTACAGATCAAAGGCGATAATCTTGCGATACGCTGCCAGTATCCTAAAAACGAAACTCAAGCGATTGAAAACCATTTGACCATGTTGATGGAAAATAAAGCGCCATTGCTGGTTGTGTTATCTTCAAAAAGTGAAATTAATACTTCGTTTGGAGCAGAACAGAGGCTACCTGCCTATTTTATGGGTTCAAAACAATATGGTGACATTGAAGTAACCTCATTGAGGTTGCGGGTAAATTATCGGGTAGATAAAAATGTCGATCAAAAAGATAAGATGCCGCTAATGTTTAGCCAATATAAATTGGAGATTAAAGGGCGGGGTCGAGCCCATAATTTGCCCGTTATTCATATTATTAATTGGGATGATGGAAAAACGATCACAACGAGCGAATTGAAAAAATTGAGTCGCATGGTGGATATACTGACCCATGGCAGTTTGATTAAATTAAAAAAATATCAGGGTGTAGATATTGAAGGGAGGAATAAACCTCTTCCAGTTATTCATTGTAAAGCAGGGATAGGGCGCACAGGTGTTTTAGCCGCGGCGATGCAATTAACAAAAAAAGATAATAGATTGACCGTGGATGACATTGTGGTTGGACTCAGGACATCAGGGAATATGGATATGGTACAGACAGAGGCTCAATACAATACTCTGGTTGATTTGCAGAAATACCTGAAATAATACTCTGAAGTGCTTTCTCAGATAGGAGGAGGTAAGCTGATATTTTTCAGCTTACCTAGGCTAACTATTCTTGAATTTGAATTTGTTCGCTTCCCATGGAAACAATTTTTCCTGCGACAATTTTGCAGCGTTTACGCGTTTCAACAACGCCATCAACTTGCACTAAGCCATCAGCAATCATTGCTTTTGCCATTGCGCCACTTTCAGCCCAACCTTCAATTTTTAATAGGTCGCATAGCTCAATGTGGGGATGACCATCAAGATGAAAAATATCCATTGTGACTCCAAATTACATTAAATATCGTGGTACTCTTCGCACGCCTGTAACGTGTTTTGGATCAGAGTTGCCACGGTCATAGGTCCAACACCGCCCGGTACTGGAGTGATCCATGCAGCGCGTTTTGATGCCTCATCAAAATCAACATCACCGGTCACCTTGCCATTTTCTAAGCGGTTAATACCCACATCAATAACAATAGCGCCTGGTTTGATCCACTCACCCGGAATAAAATTAGGTTTACCGACAGCGACAACGAGCAAATCTGCATTGCGGACATGCTGTTCGAGATCTTTAGTGAAGCGGTGGGTAACGGTGGTGGTACAGCCTGCTAATAATAATTCAAGGCTCATTGGACGACCAACAATATTTGATGCGCCAATGATAACGGCATTTAAACCGTAAGTATTAATATCATAACGCTCAAGTAGGGTCACAATCCCTCTTGGTGTGCATGGGCGTAAGCGAGGCGCTCGTTGACATAAACGACCTACGTTATATGGATGGAAGCCGTCTACGTCTTTGTCAGGGTGAATTCGCTCAATCACTTTAACGTTATCAATACCCGCTGGGAGTGGTAATTGAACTAAAATACCATCAATGTCAGTGTCTTGGTTTAAGTCATCGATAAGTTTGAGAAGCTCGGCTTCAGTGGTCGTGTCTGGTAAATCATAAGAGCGAGATAGAAAGCCAACTTCTTCGCAGGCACGTCGCTTGCTGCCAACGTAAATTTGAGACGCAGGGTTAGCGCCTACCAGAATCACGGCAAGACCCGGTGCTCGTTTACCATTGGCAATACGAGTTTGTACTTTTTGAGCAACTTCCTGTCTAATTGCTTGCGCAATCGTTTTCCCATCAATAATTTTTGCTAACATCTGTAACTTAATCCATATATGAGACGCGGGGGATGGCTCTATTTTGTCAGAACTTGTTCGTAATGTCAGGTCTATCTGTTATATAAAGTAACCATATCGTTATTTTAGTAGTGAAAACCCATTGACTCGGCGCTCAGCAACCGTATAATTCAACGCCATCAGCCAGATAGGCTGTCTGCGCACATAATGCGCCCTTAGCTCAGTTGGATAGAGCAACGGCCTTCTAAGCCGTAGGTCACAGGTTCGAATCCTGTAGGGCGTACCATTTCGAAGTCAATGGACATCAATCGATGTCTTTTTTTATGCCTGAAATTCAGTAAATTAGCTGATTTTAACCTTTCTTCGTTCAATTAACGTCTCCCTATTCAACTATAAGGTAATTCGCCCGTGTTACCTAAAATTGGCTATCGATATCTTTGTTCGATGACGAATACGGCAGTTTCTGCTTAAACTCAACCATATAATTTCTAACTGTTCATTTTGTTATTTAACACTTCATTAATTGGATTATATTTTATTGTTAAAGTGTCCTGTTTTTTAAATAAAGTAAGAATGTGAGTGCAGTAATAGTCTTTAATTAATTGATGTTTAATCATTTTAATGATTTTTTAGAATTTTTATCTGCAACAAGTGAATTAAAAAGTATTAATGGATGATAATTCCTTATTATTACTAATCCTATTTGATATGTTATCTATGAAATAAGATTTTATTTTTGAATTATATTCATAAAAAGATAAGTCGGAATTAGTCGCTCAATATTAATCATAATGACACTGCAATAAAATAAAGTTTATTTCTTGTTACATTTAAATTTAAAAGAGTAATGAAAATGAAAGAAAAAATCGAAGATTACACTGGACCTGCAGCAGGTTGGGGGGCAGTTAAAGCTGTCGCTGAAGCTATACGCGAGCAGATGGATGTTGTACCCGACATTATTACTATGTTTGAAATGAATAAGCCTCAAGGTTTTGACTGTCCTGGTTGTGCGTGGCCAGATCCTAAACATAGTGCATCATTTGATGTTTGTGAGAATGGTGCAAAAGCGATGGCATGGGAAGCCACAGCAAAGAGAACGACACTTGAGTTTTTTGCGAAACACACAGTGAGTGAACTGTTAACGTGGGATGATTACGACTTGGAAAATGAAGGTCGTCTAACTCATCCAATGAAATATAATGCGCAAACAGATTGCTATGAAAAAATTGAATGGAACGATGCTTTTGCTCAAATAGGTCAGCGGTTATCAAGTTACTCAGATCCTAATTCTGTTGAGTTTTATACTTCAGGTCGAACGTCAAATGAAGCGGCGTTTTTATATCAGCTTTTTGCCAGAGAATATGGAACTAACAATTTTCCAGATTGCTCAAATATGTGCCATGAGCCGACAAGTGTTGGTCTCGCAGCTTCAATAGGTGTGGGTAAAGGGACTGTATTACTTGAAGATTTTGACAAGGCTGATTTAGTGATTTGTATTGGGCACAACCCAGGGACTAATCATCCTCGTATGCTCAGTTCACTTCGTGAGGTATCAAAACGAGGTGCCAAAATTATCGCAATTAATCCTTTGAAAGAAAGAGGATTAGAACGATTTACTTATCCGCAAGATCCAATTGAAATGTTGACGCTAGAGTCCACACCTCTAGCGGGATATTACTATAAAGTTAGGATCGGTGGAGATACTGCATTAATTAAAGGTGTCATTCGCACTATTATTGAGTATCACGATGCGGCGGTAGCAAAAGGTCAAGCGCCTATATTAGATAATGAATTTATAAGTACCCATACCGTTGGTTTCGATAAACTTAAGCAAGATGTGTTGTCTACTTCTTGGGATGATATTTTATCTGTGAGTGGCATGACTCGCGATGAAATAGAGCAAATTGCTCAACTTTATATTGAAGCAAAAAACACCATTATTTGTTATGGCATGGGAATTACGCAGCATCAGCATGGCACTCAAAATATTCAGCAACTCATCAATCTTTTATTATTGAAAGGTAATATTGGTCGGGATGGTGCGGGAATTTGTCCATTAAGGGGGCATTCTAATGTGCAAGGCGACCGTACCGTCGGAATAACCGAAAAACCAAGCCAATCTTTTATCGATAAAATTGAGCAACGCTTTGGTTTTAAACCTCCTATCGCTTTTGGTCACGCTGCCGTGGCTAGCATGCAAGCAATCTCTGAAGGAAAAGTAAATGCATTGATCTGTATGGGGGGAAACCTTGCTGTTGCTATGCCGGATAAAGATGCGTGCTACAGTGGAATGAAAAAACTTGATATGGCTGTTCATATTGGAACCAAACTTAATCGGTCACATTTGTTGACGGCAAAGCATACATTTTTATTTCCGGTATTAGGTCGTACAGAAGTTGATATTCAAAAGTCAGGTCCACAAAGCATTACAGTTGAGGATTCTATGTCAATGGTACATGCTTCACATGGCAAACTAAAACCGGCTAGCCCATATTTAAAATCAGAATGTGCAATTGTTGCTGGTCTTGCCAAAGCAACAATCCCTAACTCAAAAGTCGAGTGGGATGATTTCATTGATGATTACGATAAAATTCGTGATGCAATGGAAGCCGTGTTACCAGGTTTTGAAGATTACAATAAAAGAATCCGAATTCCTGGCGGTTTTCATTTAACAAATGCAGCGGCTCAACGTAGGTGGTTAACGCAATCAGGTAAGGCAAACTTTATAACAACGGAAGGTGTTATTGAGGATCCGGAGTCTGCGACACATAGCGAACTAGTGTTGGCAACTATACGTAGCCATGACCAGTACAATACGACAATTTATGGAATGAATGACCGCTATCGTGGCGTTTTTGGTCAGAGAGACGTCATCTTTATCAGTGAAGCTCAGGCAAAAAAACAAAAATTATCTGCGGGTGATAGGGTCAATGTTATTGCCTTGGATAAACAGCAAAAGAGGACTAAACGTCGTTTAGATAATCTAAAAGTGGTTATCTATGATATGGCTGATCGTTGTGTTGCCACTTATTTTCCAGAAGCAAATAACTTGATAGCGCTCGATAACTTTGATCCTCAATGTGGTATTCCGGCGTATAAAAATATTCCAGTCATTTTAGAGAAGGCAAGTGTTGCATCCTAATGATTTTACATTTTAACCACCCCTATAGGGGGTGGTTTATTTTTCCCTCTAAAGGCACATCAACGATTTTGTCTAAATGATGTCGATTTCCCTTCTGCTAAGCCGAACATCTTTACTGCTTTTCTTATCCAGTCATCCTCTAATGTTAGCGACTAAATGCATATGGCATTGACGAGCCGGCTTTCCTAGGCGCTTTATAAATAATCTATTCAATATTACTTAGTATTTATGCTGAACAAATACATTACGATATCTAAACTATTTTTAATGTGTATCGTGAGTGATTAGCTTAACGATTTGAGGCAAATAAACGATTAAATAAAGATATGATAATTCATGAATACGCTCACTGATGTTTTTTAGGAAAGTTTAATTATTTAAGTTATAAAATGTTTAAAATTTAATTAAATCTTATGATGGAAAACTCGAATTAAAGGTAAGAAGCCCGTGGTAATAATTATTTACATATTTATTTTTCTGTTGCTAGGAATATTCCTATATTCAGCTATAATGAATTCAGTTTTATGTTTTTCTTCGAGATTATTTGGCTTTAGCTTCCAGAATTTGTGAAATATACCGATTTGTTTCTTTTAATGTGCTTATTTTATGTTTTTTTTTGTAATCCTATACCGATTATCTTTTTTTGATTGGTTTTTATTTTTAGCTACGCGAATTAATTGTGATACAAGAGATTCTTATTTTTAAATAGTTAGTATTCTTGTTTTTATATATTGGTTCTTATTGTAAATTATTGTTTCTATTTCACATGTTTCCCGTGTTATATGGGGCTTATTTTATTTAAACAAATATCTTTAATATTTTATTTCGATAATTTTGTTTTTTTATAACTATCTGATTTTGAATAGTTAAATATTTACTCATATTTGATTATTTATTGATTTAAATGAATTAAAAATCTTGATTGATAGCCTGCGTATATCAAATCCTACCTTTTCGATCGAAAAAAACAATTTTTAACCGCTCATCTAATTCTATAACTTAATAACAGCTGAAGAGTATTTGCCTTTATCGATAATATATAAAAATAATCAGCGAAATATGATCTGAGAGGTTTGAAATGCGAGAATCTGAACAGCTATCAAATAATATTGGCAGGATGTTAAAAGACTACCGTAGGCGTACAGGATTAACAGGAAGTGAATTGGCGAAACGTATTAATGTTAGCCAACAACAAATATCTCGTTATGAAAACGGCGTGAATAATATATCATTTGATAAGCTTATTATATTATTTAATGCACTTGAAATGAGTAGTCGAGATATCGATGTTTTTTTTGAGAAAATGAAGTATTTATTTGATTCTAGCGTCTATAAAAACTCGAAAATAGAGTGATAGCGTCTTAATCTTAAAAACAATTCAAATTTAATTAAATTACTCTTTGTAATTTAATTAAATTCGATCGTTTCAATTATGGTGTCATGAAGTCTGTATTTTTTTCTATCAAGATGTACTTAATAAATAAACATAAGGAAATATTATGAAAGTTAAATCACTAGCACTTGTTGTTATTTCAGCTTTATCTTTAGGTTCAGTTGCTGCAATGGCTGCAACCACAACCGTTAACGGCGGTCAGGTACACTTTAAAGGTGAGCTAGTGAATGCAGCGTGTGCTGTTGATGCTGGTTCTGTAGAGCAAACTGTTCGTCTGGGCCAAGTTCGTACTGCTAAATTAGCTAAATTAGGTGATACCAGTGGTTCTGTAGGTTTCAACATTCAATTAAACGACTGTGACACCACTGTTGCAACTTCTGCAAAAGTAGCATTTACCGGTGTTGCAGCGAATGCAGCTAACCCAACTGTTTTATCTGTTGCTTCTTCAGCTTCAGGTGCGGCAACTAACGTTGGTATCCAAATTTTAGATGGTCAAAGCGCACCTCTGGGTCTGGATGGCGCAACATTCAGCAGCCCTATCACGCTGAATGATGGTGCAAACGTACTACCATTCCAAGCACGTTACTTTGCACTGGGTGCAACAACTGCTGGTGTTGCTAACGCAGATGCAACCTTCGCAGTTCAATACGAGTAATCATTAAAAAGGATTAGGGATATCCCATTTGATAAGCCAAGGATGGCTTTTATTCACGAACCAAAAGGTGGAAGTTTATGAGAGAGCTGCTGGCAGTTTCACTCCTTCTGTTTTCTCCATTTTTGCAAGCTGGAAATAAATGGAAAGTCCAACTTCCTGGTGGCGGGATGCGCTTTCAAGGGGAGTTAATTGCGGAAGGCTGCACTGTTGAAACTTCAGACCGTAATTTAGTCGTGAATATGGGGCAAGTGCGCACTAATGCATTCAAGGCTCCAGGTCAAGATTCAGCACCGACTGCGTTTGATCTTCACCTCCGAGAGTGTAGCAATGCAGTTAGCGAGTATGTATCCATAACCTTCAACGGTGTGGCTAATGAAAGGAACCCAGATATTTTTTCCATCGGTGATGGACCTAACACCGCGAAAGGTGTGGGAGTAGCCATTTTTGATTCAAAAAATACCTTAATTCCGGTGAATAGTGCTCCACGTAAAGTGGCAAATCTGCGTGATGGGGATATGACATTGCATTTTGTTGCGAAGTATCGCTCGACAAGCGAGAACATCATGGGCGGAAAAGCGAATACACAAGCACTCTTCTCACTGACTTATGAATAAAAATATCGAAAAAGCCAGTGACATATTTATTTAATTTTTTAGTAAAAAAGGACAGATGTAAACATGAAAACCAGAAAAACATATAAGTTCATTACCGCCTTATTACTTTTACTCTGTTCGACCGTGTCCACTCAGGTTTATGCAGGTGTTGCATTAGGTGCAACGCGAGTGATTTATCCTGCGGATCAAAAGCAGGTTCAACTTGCCGTGACCAACAATGATGAAAAAGGCGTTTTTCTTATCCAGTCATGGGTCGAAAATGCCAATGGTCAAAAAGATAGCCAATTTGCAATTACACCGCCTCTTTTCACGATGAAAGGTGTTAAAGAAAATACACTGCGCATTATTGATGCGACCAATAACCAACTGCCGAAAGATAGAGAAACACTGTTTTGGCTGAATGTGAAAGCGATTCCAGCAATGGACAAAGCGAACATGAGCGAAAACACGTTACAGTTAGCGATTATTAGCCGCATTAAATTGTATTACCGTCCTACAGGTCTCTCTATTGCACCAGATAAAGTGGCTGAAGAATTACGTTTTAAGCGCCAAGGTAGCTCATTGATTGTGGTTAACCCAACGCCTTATTTTGCGACTGTCACCGATTTAAAAATCGGATCAGCGAAATTGGATAACGTACTTGTTCCGCCATTTGGTGATGCGTCAGTAAATGTTCCTTCCAATGGAAATGGTGCCATTAGCTACCAAACCATTAATGATTACGGCGCACTAACGCCGAAAATGACAGGAAAAATGCAGTAAAAACGTACGTTTTTATTTCTCGAAAATAATTAAACATCATTCCAAATTGGAAAATTTGCTGAGCAACATTGTTGAGCGGAGGGAGCATGTCACATCTGGCATCTGTAAAAGGGCAATTAATTTCAAAAAAAGGATCATTTTTGGGATGCAGATTCGAGCGCCGTTTTCCTTTGGTTCCGCTGGCATTCTTGATAGGTGCATGCCTTTATCCAACATGGGCGACGGCAGAGTTGTATTTTAACCCTCGTTTCTTAGCGGATGACCCTTCGGCAGTCGCAGATTTATCTGCATTTGAACAAGGGCAAGAAGTGCCTGAAGGTACTTACCGTGTCGATGTCTATCTTAATGACGGGTATTTACTGACGCGAGATGTGCGTTTTGTTCTGGATAAAAATGATAAACAATTATCCCCTTGTTTTACCCCTGATGAGCTGGCAAAAATGGGGATCAATACGCTATCGATTCCAGAATTAACAACAAAACCGAAAGATACCTGTGAACCATTATCATCCACCGTGAAGGATTCAACGGCGAGATTTGATGTCGGTTTGCAACGATTATATATCACTGTTCCACAACTGTTTATGAAAGACAAAGCACGAGGTTTTATTCCTCCGGAGCTTTGGGATTCAGGGATCACGGCAGGAATTTTAAACTATAGCCTGACGGGAAGCAGTGCTCGTAACCAAGACGGAAAGAACAGTAGCTATAACTATTTGAATCTACAAAGTGGTTTAAACTTTGGCGCATGGCGATTACGGGATAACTCCACATGGAGCCACAGCTCAGGCACAGCAAATAGTGAAACTCGCTGGGAACATATCAATACCTATCTTGAGCGTGGTATCAATGTGATTCGTTCCCGTCTAACGATTGGTGATAGCTACACGCCTGGCGAAATTTTCGATAGCGTTAACTTCCGTGGTATTCAACTCGCTTCGGACGACAATATGTTGCCCGAAAGCCAAAAAGGATTTGCGCCAGTGATCCGTGGGATCGCCCGTGGTACAGCGGATGTCTCCATTAAGCAAAATGGTTATGAGATCTATCGCAATACGTTTCCGCCTGGACCGTTTGTGATTAATGATCTCTATGCCGCAGGGAATAGCGGCGACTTACACGTGACGATCACTGAGGCTGATGGCTCGGTACAAAGCTATACCGTACCTTACGCTTCGGTGCCGTTATTACAACGTGAAGGGCATACCCAATATGCCGTGACCGTGGGGGATTACCGTTCAGGGAGTGGTAATCAGGAGAAACCAACCTTTTTACAAACCACACTGTTGCATGGTTTGTCCTATGGCTGGACGCTGTATGGTGGAACTCAGTTAGCCAATCGTTACCAGTCATTTAACGCAGGTATCGGGAAAAATATTGGTGTTTTTGGGGCATTGTCTATCGATATTACTCATGCGAATGCCAAGTTACCGGATGACAGTAACCATCAAGGTCAGTCAATCCGTTTCTTGTATAACAAGTCAATGAGTGAAACCGGAACGATTATCCAGTTAGCAGGTTATCGGTATTCAACGAAAGGGTATTACTCATTTGCTGATACCACGTATAAGCGCATGTCAGGGTACAATCTTGCGACTCAAGACGGGGTTATCTACGTTACACCTAAGTTCAGTGACTATTACAACTTGGCGTATAACAAGCGTGAAAAAATTCAGCTGACCTTAACGCAACAATTGGGTGAGCAATCCACCATGTATGTGACGGGAAGCCATGAGACGTATTGGAATACGAACAAGGCAGATAAACAGTTACAGGTTGGTATCAACACCCTAATTCAAGGTATTAGTTGGGGCCTAAGTTATAGCTTATCTAAAAACTCATGGCAGGAAGGTAACGACCAAATGTTGGCATTGAACGTGAATATTCCGTTTAGCCATTGGTTACGTTCAGATAGCCAATCAATTTGGCGTAATGCGAGTGCAAGTTATAACGTCTCACACGATCTAAAAGGACGAGTGAACAATACGGCAGGTATTTACGGCACATTGCTGGAAGATAATAACTTAAGTTATAGCGTTCAAGCAGGATATGCAGGGGGCGGCGATGGTAAGTCTTCGGGAACAGGGTATACCTCTTTGAACTATCGTGGAGCTTATGGAAATGCCAACGTCGGTTATAGCTATGCCGATAATATCCGCCAAGTTTATTACGGCGTAAGTGGCGGGATCTTAGCGCATGAAAACGGGCTGACATTGAGTCAACCGATGAACGATACTGTCGTGCTAGTTAAAGCGCCGGGCGCGGGACATGTCAAAGTTGAAAACCAGACGGGCGTTGAGACAGACTGGCGTGGTTATGCTGTATTGCCTTATGCCACCGAGTACCGTGAAAACCGTATTGCACTGAATACGAATACACTGGCGAATAACGTGGATCTTGATGATCCGGTCATGAATGTGGTGCCAACCCGTGGTGCTGTGGTTCGCGCTGATTTCCAACCTAAAGTTGGGATAAAAGTTCTCATGACGTTGATGAGACATGGAAAACCAGTACCGTTTGGTTCCGTCGTCTCTTCTGATGAAAGTGGTGGTGGCAGTATTGTGGCGGAAGATGGGCAAGTTTATTTAACGGGGTTACCGCTAACGGGTCGATTAATCGCACGTTGGGGGGAAGGGGCTGATGCTCAGTGTACGGTTAATTACACACTGCCAGAGGAAAGCCAATATGAAATCCTCAGTAAGTATCGTGCCGAGTGCCAATAAGGAGCCAATTGTGTTTGATAAATCGAAAGTATTTTTTAGCTCAATACTGACCTCTTTGCTCCTGTGCACCAGTGCCTTTGCGGCGGATAGCACCATTATTATTAAAGGTAATGTGAAGGATAATACCTGTGCGGTAGCACCTGGATCGCAAAATCAAGTGGTGGATTTACTGCTCAATGCGGTGAAACAGCTGCACTCCGTAGGGGAAGTGACGCCTACTGTGCCTTTTCGTATTGAACTGACGCCATGTGGTTCGGCGGTGACTGCGGTAAAAGTTGGGTTTGTTGGTATCGCTGATTTAAATAATAAAAGCTTACTTGCTATAGAACCGGGTAGCTCGAATGCAACAGGAGCTGGGATTCAAATTTTGGATAGTGCCAAGAATCCATTAGTCCTCAATGCGGACTCTAATAACATTGTATGGACGCCATTAGTCGCAGGAAAAGCCAATACACTCAATTTTAATGCACGTTTAATGGCGTCAAAATTGCCAGTCACTGCGGGACATATTCGAGCAACGGCAACGTTTACGCTCGAATTCCAGTAAATAAAGGATGCGATGATGACGTATAAATCAACGGTGACGACGGCACTACTATTGGGGTTGCTGTCTGCTTCAATCACTTCCACGCAAGCGGCTGATGTGACTGTAACTGTTAATGGCAGTGTCGTGGCAAAACCTTGCACGGTCTCAACATCGACTGCCAATGTGGAACTGGGCGATCTGTACACATTCAATTTGGTTTCCCCAGGTTCTGCATCTGAATGGCATTCGGTGTCATTAGATTTGGTCAATTGTCCGGTAGGAACATCGGTGGTAATGGCGACATTCAAAGGTGTTGCCGACACGGTGGGATACTACAAAAATCAGGGCACGGCAGGAAATATTCAGCTGCAACTTCAAGATACATCGGGCAATAATTTAAATAACGGTGCGCAAAAGCGCGTATCGGTGAGCGATGCAACGCTTTCAACTAGCTTTCCTTTACAGGTGAGGGCGATATCGGTGAAAGGTGGTGCGACACAAGGCACTATCCAAGCGGCGATTGATGTCACTTACACTTATCTGTGAGTCATTTTATGAATATAAAATATATGATTAGATTAATTTTTCTTAACTTATTTATCTATTTTGTCGGGGCTTCATCGGCATATGCGTTTACCTGTTATGACTCAACAGGGAACGTTTTAAGCTACACACAAAGCCCAGTGACCGCCAATGCGTATGTTAACTTGCAGCCAAGTGTTCAAGCTGGTCAAAACTTAGTGGTCGATTTGTCGAATTCAATATTTTGTAAGAACGATGACCCATCAGCGCGACGTGACCAAGTGAATATGATCCGTGGTTCCGCTTATGGTGGGGTATTAAATAACTTTCGAGGCTCATTACGATATTATGGCTCAAGCTATACGTTCCCTTTGACTAGCCCAACTCACCAGCAGGATTTTCAATCAGGCAATTACACTGCATGGAATACTCAATTATATTTAACCCCCATTTCTGCGGCGGGTGGTGTAGTGGTTAACCGAGGAACCCACTTTGCGACATTGGTGATGTATCAAGTTGGCTCCAACATAGTGGGAGGAGGGAACGTCAATACATCAACCTTTACATGGAATTTGTATGCTAACAATGATGTTGTCGTACCAATTGGTGGTTGTGATGTTTCTTCGCGTAATGTGGTCGTCAATTTACCGGAATATCCGGGAAGTGCTCAGCCGGTACCGTTATCTATCTATTGCGCTTCGAGCCAAAATATCTCCTATTATTTAACCGGTACAACGGATACGAGCAGCAATATTTTTGCTAATACACTGTCTGGCGCTAATGCTGCAAAAGGGGTAGGAATTCAAATGGTTCGCAATGGTAATGCTATCCCTGCAAACCAAAACGTGCAGTTAGGTCGAGTAGGAAGTTCAGCGGTGAACTTAGGGCTAAGCGCGCGATATTCTAGAACTCAAGGTCAGGTCACCGCAGGGAAAGTGCAGTCCGTGATTGGTGTGACGTTTATGTATGATTAGTGACTTAATCTAGAGAGACGAAAAGGCTCATGATGGAATATCGTGAGCCTTTTCATTATTATATTTGTTGATTAGGCGTCGTTAAGATGCTTTTTTTATGCTCGCAGGAAAACGATTCATTAAAAATGAATCTTAAATAATAAAATATAAATAAATTTCAATAGTTATTAACGATAATTATTAATGAATGAAAATAGTTTGCAAACGAGATTTATTATCAATATACTTTTTTTCGACCAGTTAAAAATACTCAATAAACTAATTCAAGCATCACTTCACCTCGGAGAAGATAGCAAAATGTTGAAAAAACTGTATTTTTTGCGTAATAAAACTCGTTTAGTTACGCTGGCCTCATCGCTTATTGTTACCTGCGCACTGCCTGCCATGGCAAAAGATTCCCTAACGTTATACACCACGCGTGAGCCGGGTTTGATCCAGCCACTTTTGGATGCCTTTACCAAAGAAACAGCTATTGACGTCAACACTGTCTATGTCAAAGACGGTATGTTAGAGCGCGTTAAAGCGGAAGGTAAAAATTCGCCAGCTGACTTATTAATGACGGTGGACGCTGGGAACCTTATCGATTTAGTTGAAGCAGGTGTGACTCAGCCTGTTGAATCAAAAACATTGACTGATGCAATTCCTGCCTCATTACGTGACAAAGATAACCAATGGTTTGGCTTATCGATGCGTGCTCGTGTGCTGTATGCAGAGAAAGATTTACCGCTAAAGAGCATCACCTATGAAGATTTAGCCGATCCAAAATGGAAAGACAAAATTTGTATCCGCGCAGGTCAGCATCCTTATAACACGGCGTTAGTGGCTGCAATGATTGCCCACGACGGCGAAGCAAAAACGGAAGCTTGGTTACGCGGTGTGAAAGCTAACTTAGCACGCAAAGCGACAGGCGGTGACCGCGATGTTGCGCGTGATATTCTTGGCGGTATCTGTGATGTCGGTTTAGCTAACTCTTATTATGTGGGTCACATGAAAAATGCCAAAGAGGGCACTGACGCACGTAAATGGGGGGATGCTATCAAAGTGGTTCAGCCTACCTTTACCAATGGTGGAACACACGTCAACATCACTGGTGCAGCAGTCGCGCGTAATGCTCCACATAAAGAGCAAGCCGTTAAACTGATGGAATACCTGGTTTCTGTTCCAGCTCAACAGCTGTATGCTCAAGCAAACTATGAATACCCAATTCGTAAAGGGGTGCCATTAGATGCCACCATCAATAACGCGATCGGTGAAATCAATGTGGATACTCTCCCACTGACCGAAATTGTGAAATACCGTAAACAAGCGAGCCAGTTGGTAGATAAAGTTGGATTCGATCAATAATACTGGCTCAACCTCTGCGCGCGGCACCTTCAGGTTGTCGCGCGTTGGTTTTTCGCCATTAACACTTTCTGTGGTGGTCATTACGCTTGGCGTTCTGACCCCTTTATTGTTTTTATTGGGTCTTGCAGCAAGCTCAGGGTTAGATCATTGGGAACACTTGATGCGTTATGTGTTACCCGATGCAACTTTGAATACGGTAGTTTTGTTGCTGGGTGTCGGCGCGATGGTCATGACCATTGGTGCCGGTTGTGCATGGCTGGTGACGGCATTTGATTTTCCCGGTCGTAAGTTGTTTAGCTGGGCTCTGCTGTTACCTCTTGCAATGCCAACCTATATTGTGGCGTTTGCATGGCTAGACCTGCTACACCCTATTGGACCTATTCAAGAGTTTATCCGTAGCGTATTAGGCTATGACTCTCCACGCCAATTCCGCCTTCCTGATCTCCGTTCGATGACGGGCGCCATTTTGCTGCTGGGTTTGGTGCTTTATCCGTATGTTTACCTGACCATGCGGGCGATGTTTATGAGCCAGCCCGCCCATTTATTGGAAGCGGCGCGAACGCTTGGGCTCAGTTCTACAGGGACCTTTTTTCGCGTGGCATTGCCCATGGCGCGCCCCGCGTTAGTAGTGGGAACGAGTCTTGCTTTGCTTGAAACGCTTAATGACATCGGTGCATCGGAATTTTTGGGTGTGAATACGCTCACCGTGACGGTGTACACCACGTGGGTGACTCGCTCAGATCTACCCGCTGCGGCGCAAATCGCCTGCTCGATGTTAACCGTGATTATCTTGTTGTTAGCATTAGAATATTACGGTCGAAAAAATCAGCGTTACAGTACTGGACGGCAAATGCGTGGGATCTTGCCATCACGATTGACGGGATGGCGAGCCATATTAGCTACGTGCGTCACCGCGCTACCCGTCGTATTAGGCTTTTTAGCGCCAGCTCTTTTCTTGGGATGGGAAAGTATTAAACGCATCAGTGACAGCATGACAATTTCAAGCAGCCTGTTGCAGTCATTACAAAATTCATTATTGCTGGCGGTGGGTGTCACCGTTGTTGTGACGTTGGTGAGTATTGTTGTGGCGTGGTATGCCAGAGCGAGCGCGATTTCTGGTTCGTCTCAAGAATGGCGTCGAACCTTAATGAAAGTTGCTTCGCTGGGCTATGCGGTGCCCGGGACCGTGTTGGCGATTGGCTTATTAACTCCGGGTATGGCGCTAGATAATTTTCTTGCGGAACTATTGGATTTTCGAGGATTACCGCTGTTATCTACGGGAATTTTATTGGTTATCTGCTGCTCAATTCGATTTATGGCAATTTCCATTGGTGCGATTGATGCGGGTTTAACCCGAATTCCGCCAAGTATGGAACAAGCCTCACGGCTGCTAGGGGAAAGCGAGCTGCGAACATTCTTTCGTGTGCACCTTCCGCTATTACGTCCGGCGCTTGTCACCAGTGCGCTATTGGTATTTGCGGATGCAATGAAAGAGCTGCCGACCACATTACTTTTACGCCCTGTGAATTTTGAAACATTGGCAACTTCATTGTATGCGGAAGCGGCTCGTGGCACTTATGAGGAAGGGGCAATTGCAGCATTATTGATCGTATTGGCGGGAACATTACCTGTGATTTTATTGGCGCGTAGCCAACTCACATCGTCTCAGTCAAAGCAGTCTTCTTAATAAAAATCATTATGTTAAGGAACGTATTCGGTGTCAGATTCAACCTTAGTTCTTGATAATGTGTATGTCTCTTACGGCAATAAACATCAACGTAACCATGTACTTAATGGTTTCTCTTTGCATATTGCAGCGGGTGAGATCGGTTGTTTATTAGGGGCTTCAGGGTGTGGTAAAACCACGGCGTTGCGTGCTATTGCTGGGTTTGAACCAGTTGAAAAAGGGACTATCCATGTGGGCGGACGATGTGTTGCGGGTCCACATATTCACTTACCCCCTGAACAGCGCAATGTCGGGATGGTCTTTCAAGATTACGCATTGTTTCCACATTTAACGGCGGCGCAGAATGTGGCGTTTGGCTTAAGAAAACAACCTAAAGATCAGCAGCAAGCTCGGGTCCAGCAGCTTTTAAATCTGGTGGAACTGAGTACACTCGCTGAGCGCTACCCGCATGAAATGTCTGGCGGGCAACAACAGCGTATCGCGTTAGCGAGAGCATTAGCCCCACAGCCGGCGGTATTGTTACTGGATGAACCGCTTTCTAGCCTTGACCCTGATAGCCGGAAACGTTTAGGACAAGAAGTCCGAGATATTTTACGTGCGGCAGGGCAAACGGCATTACTGGTGACTCATAGCGAAGATGAAGCTCAGCTGATGGCGAATAAAATTTGTTACTTAAAAGAAGGGCGATTGCTCGAAGAGTAACGAAGAATCCAATGCCGCGAAGGCGGCATTGGCGAATAAACTTATTTAAAACAGGTTTGTGCCCAGCGAGCTAGACCCGCAGTTACGGAACCAAAGTCATCTCCACGCACAATTGGGATATTTGGGAGTTGTTCTTGAATTGCCTGATGTAAGATAGGTGAACGAGCACTCCCCCCTGTGACAAAAATGGCATCGGGCTGTACACCGCCTTGTGTGACCGCTTCTTTCACTAATTCAATCATTTTGGTTTTTGGTGATTCAATCGCATCAATGAGTTGGTCACGCCCAATATTCACTTCGAGTAGCTCTTTCGACAGTGCAATTCTGGCTAAGTAATTCGGTTCATCGGATAAAGCAATCTTGGCTTCTTCTGCTTTACGTACAATGCTGTAACCTAACGTTTGATGATAAACCTCAAGTAAGCGTGCGAGTAGTGCGGGTTCTTGAGCCTCTTGCTGCAAGCGAATTAAAGCATTGAGGTTCGCTCGGGAATAAAACTCTTTTTGTGCTTCAACATTGTTAATCGCAATCGGGTTCCAAAATTGCAACAGTGGCATTTTGATCCCTGACTGATACTGGCTTTCCATACCAAATAGCTGCATTAGCTGTTTTAAGGCAATGAAAATATCCAGATCGTTTCCGCCAACCCGCTGACCGCTGTGCGCCAACAACGATTGGGTTCGGTCTTGGCTACCCTGATAACTCGGTCCCATCTGGATCAGTGAGCAGTCGGTGGTTCCCCCACCAATATCCACAACGAGTATGGTTTGGTCTTGAGTGAGAGTCGCTTCATATTCCAAACCCGCAGCAACAGGCTCAAATTGAAATGCAATATTTTTAAATCCAGCACGTTTGGCGGCTTTTAATAAGATAGTTTCTGCTTGCTGGTTGGCAAGCTCGCCACCACGACCATGGAAGTTGATCGGGCGACCAATCACGGTGTCAGTTATTGTTTGTTGAGTTGAGGCTTCAGCAGTGTGTTTAATATTTGCCATCATGGCACACACTAAATCTTCAAAGAAGCTGACCTGTGTTTCGTGTAAACCCGATGCCCCTAAAAAAGATTTTGGCGATTTAACATAGTAAACATCGCGGGGATCGCTAAGGTATAGGTCCAATGCAGCTTGCCCAAAGACAATATCTTCGGGTTCTAATTCAATGCCTTCATCTTGGTTAA
Organism: Providencia alcalifaciens DSM 30120; assembly: GCF_000173415.1. Classification (GTDB taxonomy): domain Bacteria; phylum Pseudomonadota; class Gammaproteobacteria; order Enterobacterales; family Enterobacteriaceae; genus Providencia; species Providencia alcalifaciens. Next base: position 18,663 of record NZ_ABXW01000073.1, read on the forward strand.
ACGCGATAGAGCGTCGTAGGATCTGCTGCCCTACAGAATCTGAAGGGGAGATATTCAAATGGCGAAATAAATGCTCTGAAACCGATTCTCTTGTCGGTGCGCACAGGGTCGATGGAATATAAAAGTGGCTACCTTCAAGGGGTAGCAATTGTGGGGTGCCATCTTTCATGATTGCGACGGAACAGTTGGACGTTCCGTAGTCAAAACCAATAAACATCTCGCCTCCAAAATTTAGGGTGCTTTAAAAAAAGTGGAAAACTTTATATCAACCTTGCAGGAAATGCTATTGGAACCGCATTTTATTTTTGGCGATAGAAGCGACTGCAAAGCTAACTTAGCGCAAAAATAAGGTTAATGAGATGAGATAAAATATTTGAACAGTAGAAACGGATATTTTTTAGGATGTAACATGAGCCAAGTGAATATTGAATTAATGTCCGAAATTACGTGCCCAAAATGCGGATTTTCTAAAGTAGAAGAAATGCCAACGGATGCTTGCCAATGGTTTTATGAATGTACTCACTGTGGCGTATTATTGAAGCCATTAGAGGGCGACTGCTGTGTTTTCTGTTCTTATGGCACGGTAAAATGTCCACCTATCCAAGAGGCGAATATGACAGGAAAACTTTCATGTTGCTACAAACAGGATAATGATAAGAATAATTAATTTCATCAGTAATAGATAATATTCAATTAAGTATAATTATCGACTTTGGCAATTTTTACGCCATAAATAATTAAATTCTTTGAGTGGAAACTCCATTTCGTCTCTGTCTAATAGCGGAATAGAAACTATATTTCTGCCGTCTTTATTCAGGTAGGTTTTTACCATAAAACGTTTATAGGTATAGCTGTTTTTTGCATCAAAAACGAGAACTTGACCACAAACATAGCCAAGCGTACCGTGATCTAATGTTTCCCTTACTATATGGTATTTAACATCTTTAAATTCGACTGTTTTAGGGAAGTTTAAAAGGTCTTCGACAGCCTTCTCTGACTTCTTAATTACATCTAAATCAGGTGTATAGTTAGTCATTACTCCTGCAAGAAACGATCCTCCTGCAATAAGAATAATCACTGAGATAGCAAGCATCTTATTCGTCATGATATTTTTTCTAAATTATAATATTTAAACTTATTATTATTTTTTATCAATCAAGGATGTAGAAAGATAATAAAGCTCAGTAAGCTTTATTTTTTATTCATTACTTTCCACTTTTTTCCATTAATTTAGCCATGTGAATGGCTTCAATAATTTGAGCACGATTGAGTCTAGGATTATTACTATCAAGTAAGTTTTGCCAGATACTAATCGCCGTTGTGTAGTTGGCATTGATAAAAGCATCTGAGGCTAATAACATCAATGCGGTCACTTCATTTTTATCTAGACTTAATGCTTTGTCTATCATTTTTTGTGTGTCATTTGTAACCACTTGCCCCGCTTGGTAATACATCACGGTCGCCATTGCTGCATAGAGTTGCGCATTTTCTCCCCGATATTTGAGTGCATAGCCATAAGCGGTTAAAGCATTATCATAGCTATTTTGGTAGAGGTAATACTCACCTAAAACGGCCCAAAGTTCACTGTTTTCAGGAGATTGGCGGATATCGTCTTGTAAGCGTATTAGCGCCTGACTCTCTTGTTCTAGAGGCGTAAATTGCTGAATAGGGTCATTTTGTCGTTGATACAGATCAAGCGTTGAGTTGAATCGTGGAAATAAAAAATATCCCGCTATCATAAAGAAGATTAACATGACAAGACCGACATTACTCATCCTATTCCAATAGGGATATTGGGATATTTTTTTATTATTTATGTCTGTTAATAACTGTGTATCAGAGTGAGTCTGATTGTATCCTGTTATAAATGTAGGAACAGTATTATTTGTCTTTTTGTTATTTTTTACTGCTTTCCACAGAATAAAAATAATAACTAAGCCAGCGAATAAAGGCAGTAACCATAATAAAAGCGTGCTGGATTTTAACGGTGGGTTATATAAAACAAAGTCACCATAGCGTTCAGTCATATAGTGTTTTATTTGTGATTCGTTTTTTCCTTCTGCAACCATTTTAAATACTTGATGACGCATACTGACGGCGGTTGGCGCATTAGATTCTAATAAGTTTTGATTTTGACATTGTGGGCAGCGTAATTGTGAGGCTATGTGTAAGGATTTTTCCTGTTCTTCGCTGGAGTTAAATGCCCATGTATCTACAATTTGTGCATGCACGCTCATTGAACTGAGCAAAAGGAGCAACGTGACTATGATTTTAAGCATGTTTACGCTCCCTAAACCAGCCTATCAGTACCCCAATACACATGATAAATCCACCACCCCAAATCCACTGAATTCCTTCTTGTACATAAAAGCGCATGGCATAGCGGTCATCACCGGTTTTTTCCCCCAGAACCACATACCAAGAACGTAACCAGCCCCAGCTAATCCCAGGCTCAATCATCAGTTGCTGGCGAGCCATATACAGCCGGCGTTCCGTTATAATATCAAAGCCACTTTTTGAATTTTGGCTGACATGGATAATGGCTTTTTCTGTGGTGTAGTTAGATTCGGCAGACAATTGTAATTCTTTAAATTGAAACTGATAACCACCGACAAAGATAGATTGCCCAACGGCAATATTTTGGCTGGTTTCTGTTTTTTGTGTGGCTGAAAGGGCGAGACCAATAGCGAACAGAATAACGCCAGTGTGTGAGACAATTGCGGGGAGTTTTTGATTCAAAATAAGAAGGAAGCGTTGACGTAATGTATGGTGGCCTTGGTGTGTGATATGGCGATATCCGAATGTCGATATCACGATAAGCACGAGCATGATTAAGCCAAAAGGCAGTAAAGCCTGATTAAAATAAGGCGCACCCACTGAAATTTTACCCAGTCCCAGTAGCCCATAAATCATTGGATACAGTGTGCCAGTGAGCACAATGCCTAAAACGGCAGTAAACACGATGAGCGTGAGTAATAAATAGATTTCTCGCGATGTTTTACGTTGGGTGTCACGAGGGGGAAATTTGGCTTTCCAGCCATAAATAAAAAGCGCCCCAAGGCTTAAGAAACTAAAGAGCAAAAACAGCGGAGCGGCACGCACATTATCGAGGGCAAAGGCGTGAACGGAGATTAAGATCCCTGAACGGACAATGAGCGTACCAAGCAGTGCCAAAATCAAGGTCATTATCGCCAGTAGCATACTCCAATGGCGATAGCGTCCCGTCCGTCGAGTGAGCGATAAACTATGCAAGAGTGCCGTGGCAGAAAGCCAAGGGAGTAAAGAGGCATTCTCAACAGGATCCCAAAACCACCATCCTCCCCAGCCTAATTCACTGTATGCCCACCATGAACCAAGGATGATACCGCTAGTGAGTATACACCAACTAGGAACAGCAAAGCGCCAGCACAGTTGAGCAATGGTCTGACTTGCGTCATCAGGTTGTTTCATTGGGGGGGCGATTAATGCGGCTAATACTAACGCGGCAACCAACATGAATCCGCTGTAACCAAGATAAAGTAGGGGAGGATGTAAAATTAGTCCCCAATGTTGCAACATGGGGTTGAGGTCGCGTCCTTCGATCGCAGGAGGAAATAAGCGTTCAAATGGATTGGAATAGAACACGACAAACAGCAATAAAGCGGTGCATATGGCGGCTGAAAGGCAGAGGGTTAAAGGAAAAAATGCACTGTTTTGGCGGCGGTAGCGCCATGCAAATAAGGTACTCCAACCTGAGAAAAATAGCACCCAAAGTAATAATGAGCCTTCGTGCCCACCCCAGACGGCAGCAATTTTGATCATCAGTGGCGATAAACTATGGCTATGCTGTGCTACATAAACAACAGAAAAATCACTGAGAACAAAGCTGGCAGTTAAACATAAAAATGCGACGAGCAAACAGGCGAACTGCAAAGAGATCCACAGCACGCCCTGAGACATTTGCCTTGGGACGTGCTGGAAAACGCCAATAAACCCCAGCAGGGTGTGATAACTGGTGATACACAGCGCCAGTAGCAAACTGATAAACCCGATTTCGGGGAGGAAAAGTTCCAAGTATCACCTTTATTTAGCTTGGTTATGCGACGGTCAATTGCCCTGCGTATAGCACAAAGAAACGCAGGAAAAATACGCCAATTAAGCTAGCGCCACTGACCACGAAAACCCGAAAGGCTTGGCTGCCTTTTTGTTGCCATTTCTTTAAGGCTAGAGGAATTATAAAGCCAATTCCCACAACACCCAGCCAGAACCACCACGTCCAAAAACCGCCACCTAACGCGGCGACTAATGAGCGTAGTTTACCGTCATCGCCTAATGCCAGCCCGACGAAGAATGCCGCTAGTAAAAATATTTCTAACCATACTACAAAACTTTCTACGCGATGCAAAAAGGCCGTTTCTGGGTTATGGATATTTTGACGGTAGCGCAGGGCGATAGCCAATAAGCTGACGGCAAGCCCCGACGAAATTCCCGAAAATAAGAAGAGTGCCGGTAGTATCGGGTTGTTTAAGAACGGATAGGATTTGAGTGCAGATAGCAAGAACCCGGTATAAGCACCCAATAAAACCGCCAAAACCAGCATAGCGATATCTAACCCGCGCATGACTCGGCTTAACCAACCTAAGACCCGAGGCAAAATGGTCAGTTTAGGTAGCCATTTTTGTTGTAATCCGATTAACTCTTGCTCATAAATTTTAGCGAGCCAAACGACGAGTACCGCCATGTAGACTTGGAATAGCATGACCCCCATAGACATTACGGAGGTTGGGCTGTAATGAAACATCAATTTCCAGAACGTCCATGGACGGGTTAGGTGAAAAATGAGGATCAATAAACCAAGAATAATGGTTGTTGGTGCTAAAACCAGCGTAGTACGCATGATTGTGCTCGTGCTGGTGGCTGAGTTAGGCACATATTGGCGCATCAAAACCGCCAGCACGACGAGGCCCGCAGAGATACCAATCAGAAAGAGGTAAACGGCGATTGGCCAGTCCCAAACTAAGGATTCAAAATGGAAAGCGGAAGCGGTTGTCATTGGCTTACCTCCCCGTATTTAAAGGGAACACGGTACATTTTCGGTTTAGTCCCTAGCGCAATTTTGAATCGATAAGTCGGTTTTTCATTGAGCATTAACGAAACCGCGCTGTTTGGGTCATCTAAATTGCCGAATACCAGTGCTTTGGTTGGGCACGCTTCCACACAAGCGGGCTGTTTTCCATTTTTGAGATTGGTTTTACGGCAAAAATCACACTTGTCGGCGGTTTTGCTAATAGGGTGAATAAATCTGACGCGATAAGGGCAGGCTGCGATACAGTATTGGCAGCCGACACAGAGGTCAGGGTTAACATCCACGATCCCCGTTGTTTTATCGATAAATGAGGCACCGGTTGGGCAAACATCGACACAAGGAGCGTGTTCACAGTGCTGGCAAGAGTGGCGGAAGAAACGATATTTGATATCGGGAAATTGACCGATTGGTTCACTGCGAATAATCGTCAATCGTGATACGCCTTCTGGAACTTGGTTGACTTCCCGACATGCATCCATGCAGGCAGTACAGCCGATACACAGTGTTTCATCGTGGATCATGCCATAACGCACCCCGTCAACCTTCATGGTATTGGCGAGGGAATGCCCCGCCACACCGCCTACCGCCGCCAGTGCGCCTGAATAGATTATGAATTGACGACGAGAACAACTCATGGCTGCTCCTTAAGGACATTGACCGCAGCGGGATTAAAGTTCGGGTTATCTCGCTGATCTGAATGGCAATCTACACAGATTTTGACCTTACCTTTATCGTTTAACTCTTTCATCATGTCTTGTTTTGGGTGCAAGTCATGGCAGCTAGCACAGGCGACTTTGGTAACGTGAACATCATGTGGCCAAAACGCTTTTTGCAGCTGTTCCGGTAGGTGGCAAGATAAACAAACGCTATTTTGCTGTTCCACGCTGTACATTGGCTCATTAAACCGCATGACATCCTTGACGCCTTCACGGTGGTTAGGACCTGGTTTGCCATGGCAATTGGTACAGGTAACCGGCAAATTATTATTCGGGTTGATGACCTCGGCATGTGTGCCATGCATGCCTTCTTTATCAGGTTTATGGCAATCTAGGCAGGCATTATCTGGGTTACGCTGTTGCGTGACCTGCCAGCGACCATCCTTGCTGGCTTCTTCAGCCATTTGTGGTGTTGCAGACGCTGATATTGCCCATAACAAGCCTGACGCCAGCACCCCAGCAGTTAATAACGAACGTAGTACGCCCATATTCACTCCATTGGTTGTCGCACCCCAGCGAACTGGGGTGGGTGGTTATTTGGCTAACAGGTCGTTTTTACGAGCCTGTGCATCCCATTCAGGCACCACAGTCTTTAAAAACTCTTGTTTGTCGGCGTTAATTTTTTGCATATCCAAGCCAATGGCTTGTTGCGCTTTCTCTTTAGTGGAGATATCAGGGATCGCAATTTCATGAGTAATGCCTTTTGAACCCAGTAAGCGCGCGAGCTTAGTTCGAGCATCTGCGGCTTTGTCCATCGCCCCACCTAACATACGTAACCCTTCATCAGGGGCATGCATGTGAATACCATGAGATGCAATAGCTAAATCCCAGCGCCACTGCGCATGACGGATATCAGCTAGGATATCTTTCATTTCTGCATCTGTTGCACCTGCATCCCAAGCGGCTTTCGCTTCAAAGTGAGCGCGTACTAACTGATCTTCCACTTTGATTTTCATCTCCTGAATCGCTTTTTTACGCTCAGCAACGATACTTTGGAGTTGTTCCTTGCTTTGTGTATGGCAGCTACTACAGGTTTGATCAAAGTTATCGAATGGATTGCCAATTTTATGGCTGGTGTACAGTTCACCTTTTTCGTTTTGTAATTTCGGCATATGACAGTCAATACAAGTGACATTGTTCTTGCCGTGAATACCTGCGCTCCAAGTTTCATATTCAGGGTGTTGTGCTTTGAGCATTGGGGCTTTAGAAAGGGAGTTTGTCCAGTCAGAGAAGGCAATATTATCGTAGTACACCTCCATGTCTTCGACTTTGGTTCCGTTATCCCAAGGGAATTTCACCGCTTTGGTTTCACCTGAGAAGTAGTATTCTACGTGGCATTGACCGCATACCATGGATTGTTGGTCGAAGCGACTTGCTTTGTCGAATGGTTTTCCAATGGCTTCCATTGCGCGCTCAGCGTACGGACGGGAAAGTGTGAGTTCTGGTTTGCCTTTTGCAAACTCTGGTGAGTCTGTCTTATGGCAATCTGCACAACCGAGTACGTTAACAACTTCAGGGCCACCTTTCGCCCATTTCCCTTTAAAATAGCCATCTTCGCCATGTTCTTGAATGAGCCTTGCGACGTCAGGGCTTTTACAGCTCCAACATGCCATAGGAAGGGGACCATCTTCCGCATTTTTCGGGGCACCAGTACGAAGTGTTTCGCGCACGTCGATGATGGCATAAGCGTGACCACGCGGTTTATTATAGTCACGAGAGAAAGGATACCCAGCCCATAGAATGACTAAGCGGGGATCTTCAGCCAGCGCATCTTCCCGTTGTGACTGCTCAGAGGTGGCTCGCCATGAATGGTACTGATCTGGGTGAGCTGCCTCGAAAGTTTCGTTTCGAGCGTTAATGGTTGTTACGGAATCTTTAGTTTCAGTTTGTGCCTGTACAGAGGTAAACAGAAATATTCCTGCAAGCACACTAAGTAGGTACAGTGCATTATTTCTTATCTTTGCCATAAGGGCCTCGAGTGTTTTTAAGCCAGCCATCCCATTAGCTGTATTTATTTTTATAATTGATAGCAATCGCACTGTTGCTATCAGACAATCGCCAACTTATATAATTAGCAAAAAACCACACAAAAAATATTGTCTTTGATCAATAATTAAAATGAGTTTACTTTTTAATCGAAGAGAAATAATTAAAATGGCGGGAATTTAATAAATAAAAAAATATCTAATTTGGTTTTTTAAAAGAATTATGTAAATTTACCATTTTAAATGGGAATGATTGTCATTTGCCTGAGGTTGTTTTTTATCTGACTGAAATCTATAATAAATTAATCTAAATTCAATATAATTCGTAAATGGTCTGGTCAATTTTTGAATTAAAACGTGCGTAAAATCAAAAAAAGTAAATATAGTTTTTTGCAAAAGTGCTCATCATATACCACTTTAGTGGTATTAATTTTCATTAATTATAAAATCGACTATTAAAAATAAGGTTTAATTTCGCAAATCATATTTATGAAATGTTAATGAATAATTATAAAACAGCCCTGAATCCTTATTTCTTGATATTTGCATTTCACGGATGATGTAAAACCTCAAAGAATGACTACTTTTTCTATAATAATGCAGAAAATTAGATTACCTACTAGGTAGTATGTATTTTTGATAGTTAGCTAATTAATATTTACGATAATAATCATATAAAAAGTACGGTTTATCAGATTCTTTTAGCAGTTTTTGGTTGGGCAATGTAAAGGAAACAAACATGGTTGATATCACCCGTCGGGGAGTTTTAACGGGGGCTTGGCGTAATGCCGCACCCGTAATTCGACCACCATGGAGTGGTAGTGAGGCACGTTTTATTGAACTGTGTACTCGCTGTAACCAGTGTATCGAGAGTTGTGAAACCGCGATTTTGCAACCAGGTCCTGGTGGCTATCCCATGGTCGATTTTCAGCGTGGCGAATGCACGTTTTGTTATGCATGTGCAGAAGCCTGTCCTGAACCCATATTCCTTCCTCAAGATACCCAGCCTTGGAGCATCAAGATTTCCATTGGGCAGCTCTGTCTGGCGTACAAATCCATTGAATGTCGTCGCTGTGAAGACAGCTGTGAGCCTCAAGTGATTGCCTTTCGTCCATCACTGGCCGGTATTTATCAGCCAAAAATAGATATGCAGGGCTGTACAGGTTGTGGCGCTTGTGTCGCGGGATGTCCTGTATCAGCCATTACCATGGAGCATGAAGATGCACAATAACTGGCAAGTTTGCAGTTTGATTGTTCAAGTCAAAAGTGAACGCATTCCAGCTGTGACAGATGAATTACACCAAGAACCCAACTGCGAAGTGGCTATTTCCTCGCCTGAAAATGGCAAGTTAATTGTGGTTGTAGAAGGGGAAGACAGCAAAACGCTTTTAGATACTATCGATTTTATCCGTGATATCGATGGTGTATTGGATGTTTCACTGGTTTATCACCAGCAGGATGAGCAATGTGAGGAAAAAGTATGAAACTTAGTCGTCGTAGCTTTATGAAAGCCAATGCGATAGCGGCCGCTGCTGCGGCGGCAGGTGTTGGCGTACCAAGTATTGCGAAAGCAGTGGTTGGTCAGCAAGAAAGCATCAAATGGGACAAAGCACCTTGTCGCTTCTGCGGTACAGGCTGTGGGGTCTTAGTTGGAACACAAAACGGTCGTATTGTGGCGAGCCAAGGTGATCCTGAAGCGCCAGTTAACCGTGGTTTGAACTGTATTAAAGGTTACTTCTTACCAAAAATCATGTACGGAAAAGACCGTTTAACTCAACCGCTTCTGCGTATGAAAGACGGTGAGTACGATAAAAACGGTGAATTTACGCCAATTACATGGGAAAAAGCCTTCGATGTGATGGAAGAGAAGGTTAAAACGACCCTGAAAGAGAAAGGTCCTGAAGCTATCGGGATGTTTGGTTCAGGGCAATGGACTGTATGGGAAGGTTACGCCGCTTCCAAACTGTTCAAAGGTGGCTTCCGTTCAAATAACTTAGACCCGAATGCGCGTCACTGTATGGCATCTGCGGTTGTTGGCTTTATGCGTACTTTTGGTATGGATGAGCCAATGGGCTGTTACGATGATATCGAACATGCCGATGCTTTTGTGCTGTGGGGTTCGAACATGGCGGAAATGCACCCAATTTTATGGTCACGCATTACCAACCGTCGTTTATCCAACCCAGATGTACGCGTTGCGGTGTTATCTACATTTAAACACCGTAGTTTTGAGCTCGCAGATAACGGTATCGTCTTTACGCCACAATCTGACTTAGTGATCCTCAACTACATCGCGAACTACATTATTCAAAATAATGCGGTGAATCAGGACTTCCTTGATAAACACGTTAACTTACGCCGTGGCGTGACTGACATTGGTTATGGCTTACGTCCAACGCACCCATTAGAGAAACAAGCCAAAAACCCTGGTTCGGATGCGTCTGATCCAATGACGTTTGAAGAGTATAAAGCGTTTGTTGCGGAATATACTCTCGATAAAACGGCAGAAATGACCGGTGTACCAAAAGACCAGTTAGAAGCGTTAGCGAAACTGTACGCAGATCCAAACGTGAAAGTGGTTTCTTACTGGACGATGGGCTTCAACCAGCATACTCGTGGTGTTTGGGCGAATAACTTAGCGTATAACCTGCACCTGCTGACAGGTAAAATTTCTCAACCAGGCTGTGGACCGTTCTCCTTAACCGGTCAACCATCAGCTTGCGGTACTGCGCGTGAAGTGGGAACGTTCTCTCACCGTCTGCCTGCTGACATGGTGGTCACTAACGAAAAACACCGTGAAAAAGTCGAAAACGTTTGGAAATTACCAGCGGGAACTATTCCTGAAAAAGTGGGATTACATGCGGTTGCTCAAGACCGTGCCTTAAAAGATGGCAAACTCAATTTCTATTGGGTGATGTGTAACAACAATATGCAGGCGGGTCCAAATATTAATGAAGAGCGCATGCCTGGTTGGCGTGACCCTCGTAACTTTATTGTGGTCTCTGACCCATACCCAACAGTCAGCGCACTGTCTGCAGACTTAATTTTACCAACAGCAATGTGGGTAGAAAAAGAAGGCGCTTACGGTAACGCTGAACGCCGTACTCAATTCTGGCGTCAACAAGTTCCTGCACCGGGTGAGGCTAAATCTGACTTAATGCAGATGGTGTTGTTCTCTCGCCGTTTTAAAGCAGAAGATGTCTGGCCGGAAGAGTTATTGGCGAAGAAACCAGAATACCGCGGTAAAACCCTGTACGACATTCTGTTTGCTAACGAGTCAGTAGCTAAATTCCCAATTACGGAATTGGCAGCAGACCAACTGAATGATGAGTCTCGTGAATTAGGTTTCTACCTGCAAAAAGGGCTGTTTGAAGAATATGCGAGCTTTGGTCGTGGTCATGGTCATGACTTAGCTGACTTTGATGCATACCACAAAGCACGCGGTATTCGTTGGCCAGTTGTGGACGGTAAAGAAACTCAGTGGCGTTATAGCGAAGGTAATGACCCTTACGTTAAAGCCGGACAAGGTTTCCAATTCTACGGTAAACCAGATGGTAAAGCGGTGATCTTTGCGCTGCCATTTGAGCCAGCGGCAGAAGCGCCAGATGAAGAGTACGATTTATGGTTATCGACTGGGCGTGTTCTTGAGCATTGGCATACCGGAAGTATGACTCGCCGTGTCCCTGAGTTGCACCGTGCTTTCCCTGAGTCCGTGGTGTTTATGAATCCATTGGATGCAAAAGCGAAAGACTTGCGTCGTGGGGATAAAGTCAAAGTGCTTTCTCGCCGTGGTGAAGTGCTTTCAACGGTGGAAACCCGTGGTCGTAACCGTCCACCAAAAGGTTTGATTTATATGGCATTCTTCGATGCATCTCAGTTAGTGAATAACCTCACTTTGGATGCAACGGATCCGTTATCGAAAGAGACGGATTATAAGAAATGTGCCGTTAAACTGGAAAAGGTGTAATTGCGTATGTCCCAGAAACCGGGTTCCCAGAATAGTCGCCGCCGTTTTTTGCGTGATGTTGCTCGCGCAGCGGGTGGACTGGCAGCTGTTGGTGTGGTACTGGGGCTGCAGCAACAAATCTCCCGAGCGAGTGGAGTCCATCTTCGCCCGCCGGGAGCTTTAGATGAAAGTGCCTTTGCAAGTGCTTGTGTGCGCTGTGGTCAATGTGTGCAGGCTTGTCCTTATGACATGTTGAAACTCGCGACATTGGCGTCAGGCATGGCAGCTGGAACACCGTATTTTGTTGCTCGTGAAAATCCTTGTGAAATGTGTGAAGACATTCCTTGTGCCAAAGTGTGCCCAAGTGGTGCCTTGGATAAGGATATTGCATCTATTAATGATGCACGCATGGGGTTGGCAGTATTACTCGATCAAGAAAACTGCTTAAATTTTCAAGGGTTACGATGTGATGTGTGTTATCGAGTTTGCCCTGTCATTGACGAAGCTATCACACTGGAACTTGAGCAAAACCATCGAACGGGTAAACATGCACGTTTCTTACCTACTGTGAACAGTAATTACTGCACTGGATGTGGTAAGTGTGAGCAAGCGTGTGTGCTCGAAGAGTCGGCAATCAAGGTATTACCGCGATCGCTAGCAAAAGGGGAATTAGGTCACCATTACCGTTTTGGTTGGCTGGAGGGAAGCAATGGCAAATCGTAAGCACGATGCCGGACGTGAGGCTCTGGCGAAAAAAGGGTGGTGGGGAAGCCATAAATGGTTGGTGCTAAGACGCACAAGCCAACTGTTAGTATTAGCCATGTTTTTAAGTGGTCCATGGTTTGGCGTGTGGATCTTGCATGGTAATTACAGTAGCAGTTTATTGCTCGACACGATCCCGCTAACGGATCCGCTAATTACTCTTGAAAGCTTAGCAAGTGGTTACTTACCGGGAATTTCTGCATTAATCGGTGCTGGGATTGTTTTCGGGGTGTATGCCCTGTTAGGAAAACGTGTTTTCTGTAGTTGGGTATGTCCTGTTAATCCGGTGACGGATGCAGCGGCATGGTTACGCCGGAAATTCGAATTCAACCAATCCGCTACTATCCCTCGTTACATTCGCTATGTTTTGCTGGGTGTTATTTTACTGGGTTCAGCATTAACTGGAACGTTACTATGGGAATGGATTAACCCCGTTTCTTTGATGGGTCGCAGCCTGATTTTTGGTTTTGGCAGTGGCGCTTTAGTTTTAATTGCACTGTTTCTATTTGATTTATTGGTCGTGGAACACGGTTGGTGTGGTCATTTATGCCCGCTAGGCGCGCTGTATGGTGTGGCTGGCTGTAAAGGGGCTTTAGTGGTGACCGCCCACAAAAAAGAGCAGTGTAATCGCTGCATGGACTGTTTCCACGTTTGCCCTGAACCGCAAGTTTTGCGCGTTCCGGTTCTTGATAAACAAGCCCCAGCGCAGATCACAGCGAAAGACTGCACGACATGTGGTCGCTGTATTGATGTCTGTTCTGAGGACGTTTTTAAAATAACACTAAAATGGAGTTCGGGAGCTAAATCATGAAAAACCCTGTCCTGAAAAGAACGTTAAGCCGTTGGATAGCGGGTATGGCCGTTGTCGTGAGCAGTTTTGCATGGTCGGCGAATGGCGTCGATCTGGCTCAATCACCAGAAGTGTCAGGTACACCAGAAAGTGGCATTCATATTCCTAAAGAGCAGGAAAAGATGGCGCTGAACTACGTTAACCAGCCACCTATGATCCCTCATAGTGTTGAAGGGTATCAAATTACCACTAACACTAACCGTTGTTTACAATGCCACGGTGTTGAAAACTATCGCACTACAGGTGCACCACGTATTAGCCCAACTCACTTTATGGATGCATCTGGTAAAGTGTTAGGCGAAGTGGCTCCGAATCGTTATTTCTGCTTACAGTGTCATGTTCCTCAATCTGATACTGCGCCGATTATCGATAATACCTTTACCCCATCTAAAGGCTTTGGGAAATAAGGGGCAGACATGACAAATAAAAGTGATAAACCGGGATTCATCCGCCGGATTTGGCAATGGTGGTGGCGCCCAAGCCGCTTAGCATTGGGAACGTTGTTGATTATCGGTTTCGTCGGTGGGGTTATTTTCTGGGGCGGTTTTAACACCGGAATGGAAAAAGCCAACACAGAAGAGTTCTGTATTAGCTGCCATGAAATGCGTGAGAACGTCTATGAAGAGTATATGGATACCATCCACTATACGAACCGTAGTGGTGTGAGAGCAACATGTCCTGATTGCCACGTACCGCACGAGTTTGTGCCTAAAATGGTAAGAAAAATCAAAGCCAGTAAAGAGTTATACGGTAAGATTTTTGGCGTGATTGATACGCCTCAAAAATTTGAGGCTCACCGTTTAGAGATGGCACAGAACGAATGGCGACGGATGAAGGATAATAATTCCCAAGAATGTCGTAATTGCCATAACTTCGATTATATGGACTTCACCGCTCAAAAAAGCGTGGCAGCAAAAATGCATGACCAAGCTTTAAAAGACGGAAAAACATGTATTGATTGCCATAAGGGTATTGCGCATAAACTACCGGATATGCGGGAAGTCGAACCAGGCTTCTAGAAAATAGGCTAGTTGGTCATTTGGCTAACTAGCCTAAGTTGTATTTGTGATAAATCAATAAAATTACGTGGTTTTTGTGTATTGTAGCTAATATTAGAGCACAGCATTTTTGCGAGACAAATCGGGGCTATTAAACTATGTGGAAAAAGCTTCACCAATTAGCGATTCCAATGAACCTATATCGATTATGTGGGCGGCTTGCTCCATGGTTTATTGTGTTAAGTGTGATCTTTCTGGCTGTCGGCTGGGTTTGGGGCTTTGGTTTTGCACCAACCGACAAAACACAGAGTGATAGCTACCGGATCATGTATATTCACGTCCCTGCTGCAATGTGGTCAATGGGCATTTATGCCACAATGGCGATTACTGCCTTTGTGGGGCTTGTGTGGCAGATGAAAATTTCGGAGTTAGCGATTGCCGCCATGGCACCTGTTGGTGCTGTATTTACCTTTATCGCATTAGTCACGGGAGCCACATGGGGAAAACCGATGTGGGGGGCTTGGTGGGTATGGGATGCACGCTTGACGTCTGAATTGATCTTATTATTTCTCTATGTCGGGGTGATTGCCTTATGGCATGCCTTTGATGATCGCCGTACCGCGGGGAAAGCGGCGGCAATTTTAGTGTTAATTGGCGTGATTAATTTACCGATTATTCACTACTCCGTGGAATGGTGGCAAACGTTGCATCAACCTTCTACGCGTATGCAAGAAAGCATTAATCCTGCGATGCGTACACCATTGCGTTTAGCTATTTTAGGATATTTATTCCTGTTTATTTCATTAACGCTAATTCGTTTGCGTAGCCAACTGTTAATATTAGAACGAAATCGACCTTGGGTACTGGAATTAGTCATGAAGCGAGGAAACCACCATGAATAGTGCTTTTACCTCTTGGGGAGATTTCATCGCCATGGGTGGTTATGGATTTTATGTCTGGTTAGCCGTTGCGCTAACCCTTTTGCCGTTAGTGGCGCTGTGTATCCATACCTACATTCAACGAAAAATGATTTTTAACGCAATTGTTCAGCAACAAGCGCGTGAAGCAAGACAAAAAGCTGCCAGAGCGCGCAGGGAGGGGATGTGAATATTCGTCGCCGTAACCGATTGTGGTTAGTATCATCGATTATTTTAGGTGTTGGGCTTACATTTTCATTGGTGTTATACGCTTTAAGTTCCAGTATTGACCTGTTTTATACTCCAGGCGAAGTGATTTATGGTAAACGGGAAACCCATAAGGTACCTGAAGTTGGGCAGCGTTTGCGGGTTGGTGGCATGGTGATGCCAGGCTCTGTTGTGCGTGACCCTGATTCCCTGAAAGTGACTTTTACTGTGTATGATGCAGAAGCTGAAATTGATGTGAGCTATGACGGTATCTTGCCTGACTTATTTAAGGAAGGACAAGGCGTCGTTGTTCAAGGCGAGTTAGAGCCGAATAACCATGTGATGGCGAAAGAAGTGTTAGCGAAACACGATGAAAACTATACGCCGCCAGAGGTTGAGCAAGCTATGCAAGAAAACCATAAACGTCCTGCTGCAATGTATAAGGACAATGCATCATGATCCCAGAGATTGGTAATATCCTGCTGTGTTTATCATTAGGGATCGCCGTATTACTTTCTTTTTATCCATTATGGGGGGTGTCACGTAATGATACCCGCTTAATGGCAGCATCTAGACCATTAGCATGGTTGCTATTTCTTTGTCTCGCAGGGGCATTTTTAGTTCTGGTTAATGCCTTTGTGGTGAATGACTTCTCTGTCACTTATGTGGCTAATAACTCCAACACGCAATTGCCAATTTGGTATCGAGTCGCTGCCACATGGGGTGCCCATGAAGGGTCTCTACTGCTATGGGTGTTATTAATGAGCGGCTGGACATTCGCGGTGGCACTGTGCAGTTACCGTATGCCTCTCGATATTGTGGCGCGAGTGCTGGCCATTATGGGGATGGTCAGTGTCGGTTTCTTGCTATTCATTATTTTTACCTCAAACCCATTTTCGCGGACGTTACCCGCATTCCCAATAGAAGGGCGTGACTTAAATCCTCTGTTGCAAGATCCTGGGTTAATTTTCCATCCTCCGCTACTGTATATGGGATATGTCGGCTTCTCAGTGGCCTTTGCCTTTGCGATAGCAGCGTTACTCAGCGGGCGTTTAGATAGCTCTTTTACGCGTTTTGCACGCCCTTGGACATTAGCAGCATGGTTCTTCTTAACGCTGGGTATTATGTTGGGCTCCGCATGGGCCTATTACGAATTAGGCTGGGGGGGCTGGTGGTTCTGGGATCCGGTAGAGAACGCCTCATTCATGCCATGGTTAGTCGGTACGGCTTTGATTCACTCATTGTCAGTGACAGAGCAGAGAGCCACTTTTAAAGCGTGGTCATTGTTACTGTCAATCTTTGCTTTCTCCCTCTGTTTACTCGGTACGTTCTTAGTCCGCTCAGGCGTCTTGGTCTCGGTGCATGCCTTCGCTTCCGATCCTGCTCGTGGGTTGTTTATTCTTGCCTTTATGGTGCTAGTGATTGGCGGTTCGCTATTAGTATTCGCGATACGGGGTCATAAAGTGCGTTCTAAGGTCAATAACGCATTATGGTCTCGGGAGTCCCTGTTACTGGGAAATAACGTGATTCTAACAGCAGCAATGCTGGTGGTGTTGTTAGGGACGTTACTGCCGTTGGTCCATAAGCAAATTGGCTTGGGGACGATTTCGATTGGTGAGCCGTTCTTCAACACTATGTTTATCGCGTTAATGGTGCCATTTGCCTTGTTATTAGGTATTGGACCACTAGTACGTTGGGGTCGTGACCGCCCAGCGGCTATCCGTAAATTGTTGATAATTGCATTAGTGCTTACGCTAATTCTCTCTTTCCTGCTGCCTTGGTTAATGCAAGACAGAGTGGAAGCGCTGACAGTATTGGGCTTGATGATGGCATGCTGGATTGTGATTTTGGCTTTTGCCGAAATGAAAGTGCGCATCAGTAAAAAAATCAAATTGACTTCCAGTTATTGGGGAATGGTTCTGGCACACCTTGGTTTGGCAGTGACCATCGTGGGTATCGCCTTTAGTCAAAATTACAGTATTGAACGTGATGTGAAAATGAAGCCGGACGATAGCATTGCTATTCGTGCATATACCTTCGTATTCAACGGGGTACATGAAGCGGATGGTCCAAACTACCAAGGCGTGATTGGTACCATCACCGTAAAAGAAAATGACAAAGTGCTGACGACATTACACCCAGAGAAACGTTTTTACAGCACTAGCCGTGCAGTGATGACGGAAGCGGCTATCGATGGTGGCTTTACTCGTGACCTGTATGCAGCGCTGGGGGAAGAGATTTCTCCGAATGTGTGGACATTACGCTTGTACTATAAACCATTTGTTCGTTGGATTTGGTCTGGTGGCGTGCTAATGGCAGTGGGCGCATTGTGTTGCCTGTTTGATCCGCGTTATCGTCGTCGCAAGTTACAAGGGGAATCTGTATGAATCGCAAAGTATTTTTAATTCCTTTTGTTATTTTTGCGGCGATTGCTGCCGTGCTGTTGTGGCAATTGGTGCGTAATGCAGAAGGGGATGACCCTCGTTTGCTAGAATCGGCTTTAATTGGCAAACCCGTGCCAGTGTTCCGTTTGGAGTCTTTGGAGAATCCGGGACAAGAATATGACACAAAAGCCCTTATTCAAGGACAGCCAATTTTATTGAACGTTTGGGCAACATGGTGCCCAACGTGCCGTGCTGAGCATCAGTATTTGAACCAACTAGCATCACAGGGTATTCGTGTTGTGGGATTAAATTACAAAGATGATCGCCAAAAGGCCATTGTTTGGCTGCGTGAATTGGGTAACCCTTACGCGCTAAGTTTATTCGATGGGCAAGGTATGCTTGGACTTGATTTGGGGGTGTACGGTGCGCCAGAGACCTTTTTAATTGATGGGCAAGGTATTATTCGTTATCGCCATGCTGGCGCGGTTGATGAGCGCGTTTGGCAAAATGAATTGAAGCCATTGTGGGACCGTTATAGCAAGGAGGCAACTCAATGAAATACGTGATTGCCTTGATGATGTGGGCATTGAGTGCTGGCGTCAGTTTCGCGTCTACGGAAGTGTTCACTTTCGAGAATGAGCAGCAAGAGCAACAATTTCGTAAATTGACGGAAGAGTTGCGTTGTCCAAAATGCCAGAACAACAGTATTGCAGACTCGAATTCAATGATAGCACTCGACTTGCGTCAGAAAGTGTATGAGCTGATGCAAGAGGGGAAAAGTCGTGATGAAATCATCGATTATATGGTGGCTCGTTATGGCTATTTTGTGACATATAACCCACCCTTAACACCGCTGACTGTGATGTTATGGGGATTACCTTTCGTTGCTATCGGGGTGGGGGGATGGCTGATTTATGCGCGCTCTAAAAAACGCGTGAGAGCCAGTCAAGTTGCTCAGTCTGATGACGATGATGCATTATTACCGGAAGCTAGCCGTGCGAGCGCTTGGGTATACCTTCCGGGTATCGTGATTGCGCTGGGTGTGGCAGGAGCCGCATATTACCAAGTCGGCAACTACAGTAAGGTTAAAGATTGGAATATCGCTTACCAGCAAGCACCAGCGCTGTTAGATAGAGCGTTAAATGCCAATGAGCTTCCCCTGAATAATGAAGAAATGGAGCGTTTGGCTCTTGGGCTGCGTACGCGTTTACAGGAAGACCCGCAAAATATTGAAGGGTGGGTGATGTTAGGGCGTATCGGGATGGTGCTAGGTAATGCCACCATGGCAACCGATGCTTATGGTCGTGCTTATCGTTTATCACCAGACGATGATGCCGTAGCGCTCGGTTATGCTGAGGTATTAACCCGTTCTTCTGATCAAAGTGATAACCAAGAAGGCAATGAATTGCTCAAAAAGCTGATTGCTAAAAACCGGACTAACGTCAAAGCGTTGAGCTTGTTTGCTTTCAATGCATTTGAGCAAGCACGTTACCCTGAAGCGATTTCCGCTTGGCAAATGATGTTAAAGCTACTGCCTGAAAATGATCAGCGCCGAGGCATTATTGAGAAAAGTATCGAGCAATCTTTAATGATGTTGCATGAGAAGAAAGATGCGCCAGAAGGAAAGTAATGAAGCACTTGGGCATCGATGATTAACGATGTTCAATGTTTGGTCAGATCGAGAAATGCCAATCAGTGATGCGGGTTGGCATTTTTCTTTAGGGTGTACTGTGGATTATGCCGCTTAATACGGATATTGCTGCGATCTGTGGGCAGCATGCTTCATGACAGGGGGGCATTGTATGTGGACGGTGGTGTGTTGGTAAGTAAATAACGAGTTGGATGACACATAGATAAAAACTAACGGATGCTTAGAGGGCAGTTCTTAACTCGGTGAAGTTATTTTTTTCATATGAATTGAGAGCTCTGTTTCACCTTAACAATAATGGCAAAAAATAATAACAATAGACCTCCAATTAAGATACAATCTGCGCCCATCTATTGGTTGTGAAACACCGGAAAACCGTTGCATTTACGTCACGTTATTCGACAATTTGCCGCTTATCTTGCTTTACTCGCTATTGCGATGTTATTTGTTGCACCATTGATATCAAAATCAATGTCACAGATGAACAGTTGCACGGTGAGGCAGGGGGAAATGGCCGAGCATTCGATGCATCAGCATCATGAAATGCCATTGTCTGAAGGTTGTGAAGACAGCGGTGCAATGAATCACATGCTGATGACGGGTGTCGGGCAATCACCTATGGAAGATATTGCTTGTGGTTATTGCCAGTTATTAGTTCACTTCCCATTTTTAGTTCTATTTGTTGCTGCGATAATTCGCCAATTAGCGACACTCGCCATCTTTGTTCCTTTCGAGCGTTGTATCCAATTACGACTTTTTCGTCCGTGGTCATTACATTTAGCTCGTGCTCCACCTACTGCTTATTAATTTTTCATTTCTTTATTTAACGTAATTTAAAACTGCTTTTGCTTTCAATGCATAAAGTCACGTTGCCGATCCTGAAATTTGAGCTTCATTTTCAGGAGGTTAAGCTATTGCCAAAAAATAGCTAATGATGACGTGTACATTGAATTAAAAGCGGTCAGAAACAGATAAAAATAGGCAAAAAATGAACTCAATGAATTATAAATTTTCACCTGTCGCAGTATTGGTGGTCACGGCTATCACTTCCACATCGACTTTTGCAAAAGAAGAAGAGAAACAATCGTCTATCAGTAATAGTTCTGTGATGATTGTGACTGCGCCTGTGGATTCACCCTTAATGATTTCAACCTCGCCAAAAACACCAAGACAGCCCGTACCTGCGAGTGATGGTTCTGACTATTTGAAAACTATCCCCGGCTTTTCTCAAATTCGTAATGGTGGCACGAATGGTGACCCTGTTTTCCGGGGTATGTTTGGCTCTCGCCTTAAAATTATGACAAATGACAGTGAAATGTTGGGTGCGTGTCCTTCTCGTATGGATGCTCCTACATCCTATATTTCTCCAGAAAACTTCGATTTGCTAACCATGGTGAAAGGACCACAAACAGTTTTATGGGGACCTGGAAACTCTGCAGGTACGGTGCGCTTTGAACGTGAAAAACCTATTTTTACAGCGGCGGGGATTCAAGGTAATGCCAGTGCGTTAACCGCATCAAACCACCGTTGGGATGGCAACGCAGATATTAGCTTAGGAAATGAAAAGGGTTATGTGCGTCTGATTGGCAATAAATCTCGTTCTGATGATTATAAGGATGGCAATGGGGATAAAGTGCCATCGAAATGGGATAAATGGAACACTGATGTCGCCGTGGGTTGGACTCCTGATGAGTATACGCTACTCGAACTTTCTGCAGGGAAAGGCGATGGTGAAGCCCGCTATGCTGGGCGTGGAATGGATGGCTCCCAATTTAAACGCGAAAGCTTAGGGCTGCGTTTTGAAAAGAGCAACATTGGTGATGTGCTCGATAAAGTCGAAGGGAATGTCTATTACAACTACGCAGACCATATTATGGATAACTATTCATTACGTAGCCCAACAAGTGGTATAGGTTCAGGTGGTGGACACATGGGAGGCGGGCATGGCGGTCATGGAATGATGATGAACATGCCAATGAAAATGCGTGTTGATCGTGAAACCATGGGCGGCCGCGTAATGGGGACGTGGTTGTGGAGCGACTATGAACTGCGTGCTGGCGCTGACATGCAAACCAATAAGCACCGAAAAAATAACAATAATAGCTGGAAAAAAGACGCTGAATTCCAAGACTATGGTCTCTTTAGTGAGGTGACTTGGGTCGCGAGTGAGCAAGGTAAAGTGATCGGGGGTGGGCGTTTAGACCGAGTGCTGGTTGATAATTATACTGGAGTGGGCTCTTCAGGTCGTAATACCGTCATGCCAGCAGGTTTTGTTCGTTATGAGCATGCCTTACCGAAGACCCCGGTGATGTTGTATGCCGGCGTGGGATATACGGAAAGATTCCCTGATTATTGGGAGCTCTTCTCACCTAAAATGGGACCCAATGGTGACAAAAATGTTTTTGATAACGTCAAAACAGAAAAAACAACTCAGCTAGATATCGGCGCTAAATACAGTGATGAGAAAGCTAATGCATGGGTCTCTGCTTATATAGGTCGTGTGGATGACTTTATTTTATTCCGTTATAGTCCAACAAACGCCAGAATGAGCCAAGTCGAGAACGTTAATGCCATGATCATGGGCGGTGAGATGGGCGTGGCTTACCAATTGAGTGATGAATGGAAAGCGGACGCTAGCCTTGCATACTCATGGGGGAGAAATAGAACGGATGGGCGTGCGTTGCCTCAAATGCCACCTTTGGAAAGCCGGTTAGGTTTAACATGGGAAAAGGGGGATTGGACGACGACTGGGTTAGTTCGTATGGTTAGCCGTCAGGATCGAGTTGCAATCAATGAAGGTAACGTCGTCGGTAAAGACTTTAGTGAAAGTGCTGGGTTCACCGTCTTTTCGATGAATGCAGCATATCGTATCAATGAAAATATGAAATTAAGCACAGGTGTCGATAATCTCTTTGATAAAACTTACAGCGAGCATTTGAACTTGGCGGGAAATAGTGGGTTTGGGTACTCATCCAATAGCCCTGTTAATGAGCCAGGTAGAACGTTCTGGGGGAAATTAAACGTGACGTTCTAATCGACTTAGTGATGCATCATTAAATTAACAACCCGTGTAAAAACGGGTTGTTAGTCAAATAGATTATGATTTTCTATACGATAACAGGAATATAGTAATTAAGTTCTTGGATGTAATCATGAGGGTGGCTAACAAAGTCCTCATAAGTCGGCGCTGATTTTAACGCATAGTGTTCAATATCAGCCCCTAAACCTCGGGCGATGTCCATTTCTGCCAGCACTTTTCCATAAACAGTATAGATAATGTCATTGTAGTCAGTACCTTGAAGGCTACCTTTAAATTTAATCTGCAAGTAATTCCCTGCGGGAACCATGAGTTTTTTAGTCAATGGCGGTATGACTTCAAGAGCATTTTCTTCAAATGCCGTGGAATAGAGAAAGCGACCTTCTTCATCAGAAGTTGTGTCAACTCCATGGATAGCATACAAATTTTGGGCTACAAGCTTATTTTTATCTAAAAAGTTTTTCCAATACTGACGTCGTAATTCCTCAGTTTTTAAATTCCATTCATTAATACCTTGAGTATAACGATGAGTCATACCAACTAAATGAATGTCTTTTAACTCAACCAATTGCACATGGGCTTCAAGTTCTTTACTTTCACGTAATGGCAGCCGAAAACCTTCGATATGCCAGCCTGTTCGTTTTCGGTACTCTGAGGGAGTCACGCCAAACTGCTTTTTAAATGCGCGGCAAAAGGTTTGTTGTGAGTCAAAGCGATAGCGAAGTGAAATATCCATGATGCTATCGTTAGTTAAACGTAGAGCTACTGCGGAGCAAGATAAACGACGGGCACGAATGTAGGCACCTAATGCGAGACCTGTTTGGGTTTTAAATAATCGTTGAAAGTGCCATTTAGTGTACCCAGATTTATCAGCAACAGTATCGAGAGAGAGTCGCGACTCTAAATTTTGTTCGATCCAGAGAATGATTTCCCTGATAACACTTTCTTGTAGCATGGTTACCTTTCCAGTCACTTTTGCAACAGGCGTTATTTTAAGCGCCAAATCTGAGCATTAAATTTAGATAAAAATCATCGTAATTGTATGTAGGATAGCATGTTTACTGACAACTTTTTTATAAGCAATGTGAAGTTAGGTAAGTTTTAATTACAGAAGAGCCCATTAAATGCAGGGAAAGTTGGCTTATTAAACTGACAGCAGACTTAAGACTATGCTGAATTTTTGATTGCACATAACGCATTTTTTGTTAAATCAGCTGTTATGCAAAGAAAAGAATATTCACATACAGAGAACAAAAGTGGTTAAATCATAAATAAAATTAAACTAAATATTCAAAAGGTTACTCGATTCAGGATGTAAGTAAGAAATTCAATTATTATTCATCAATATGCATTTTTTTAAGAATTCTTTGATTAATGTTGAAAGGTTAAGTAAATGATAAAAGTTTATTCTGATAGTGATAGAGGGTTTAGTCGGTTATTATTATTCTATTACTTATGGTTTAAGTAAATATGTCATTACTTGATGATTTAAATATAAGAGTACATTTAAGTGTATAAACGTAATCTGTCATTATTGGAAAAAAGTGAAGATAATCCTTGATCATTGTTTTTGTGATTTTGTAATATAAGCAATGTAATTGACTATCATTAAATGAGTAATTAAAGATGAAGCTCATTATTTGATGAGTTAAATAAGTAAATATACACAGGTATTAATCTGAATTTGATGTGATTAATATCACGATTTTATTTTTAAATTACAAGGATTATTGGTTTTATTTGTATTTTAAATCAACCAATTACAGGTTTAAATGAAATTTATCTATTTATGAGTGTCATTAAGTGACGTGATGTATGTCATATTTTATTAATTCAGGTCAATTAATTAAAATTGACGTAATGATAATTTACTTGCCCTCATAATTGATATTCAATCTATAGTAAAAGGAGCGTTTATGAATGAAAGTGAAATTGCAAAAAAACTAGGGATCAAAATCCGCATGCAAAGAGAAAGCCATAAAATGAGCCTTCAGCAAGCGGCCGATCTAATAGGTATTTCTGAGGATGAAATGAATCGTTTCGAAAGTGGTGAAAGCTGCATTGATGTTGATTCTCTTTTTCAGTTCGCGTATTTATTTAACCTAGAACCTGCATCATTTTTATACGGTGTCGTGAATGTAAATAGTGGAGTCCGTAGTACAATTCACTAACTATCTCAGTGAGTTAGAGTTTTTTAAATCGTTTATATAAAAGTAAAATAAAACTTAGGAATGAATGAGTTTTTTATTTCAATACAATTTTTAAAAGAGACACCATGACTCTAATCATCTAACCGGAAGAGGTTATCTATCTATTTTACTAATATAGATGGTTTCTTCCGGCTTAATGAATGGCTTTTAATTATCATAACGTGAGTGTCGCATTATAACATTCAAGGTTAAATAAAACGCTTGTCTCACTGTGAATGAGTAATACTTAAGTCTCATTTGTAATGGTTACCAAATTTTACTTTATTTAAATAATAATAATCTTAAATTGTTCTATTACGAGTAAGTCACTATATTTATCCTTACGCGAATATACCCATTTTATTGGGGTTAATAATTTAATTGGTTTTAATGCTTACCAAATAAATTGATACATTTTGTCATGATTTATTCGCTATCCACTTTTTGACCGCTAATATGCTGCTGTAAATTGCTGGCGTATAAACTGTGGATGCTCCACTTCATCTAATATAGCAACGGCTAAATCTTGCACTGATATTTTTGCCGGTGTATTGCCATTCATTAATAATTGTTTACCACCGAGACGAAAGGTTTCTGTTCTTGCACCTGCTTCAAGCATTGCAGCAGGCGAGACAAAGGTCCAATCCAACGTATCAATAGATTCCAATGTGGTTTTAAACTCTTTCACGGCTTGAGCGCCAGGTCGGATGTTAGCAGGAAAATCAGGTGAATCTAATAGTAAGACACCAGGAGCAATTTCTAGGCTTCCCGCGCCACCTACCACGACAAACCGTTTTACGCCTGCCTTTTTAACAGCCTCTAAAATGGCATTATTGCCTGCAACAGTATCACTGTACAGATTAGGATTACTCCAACCACCATTAAATGCGCTGATCACTGCATCTTGACCTTTAAGTCGAGATGTTAGCCATGGCACATCTAAGATATCGCCAGATTCAGCAATTAAATGAGCATGTTGTGGAAGCTGATTACTGTGGCGAGAAATCGCAGTGACTTGATGTTGGCGCATTAATGCTTCCGAGACCAATGCTTTACCAACAAAACCCGTAGCGCCAAGAATAGATATTTTCATTTTTCGCTCCAGCTGCCTTTTTCATTGAACAGGCTTGATGAATGTTAATGAAAGTATAGAGCATGAAAATTTATTTGGTTGTTTTTCTCTAAGTTATCGAGCGGCAAAAATCGATGACATGCTGGATTCGTTGCTTCAATGGTGAAGTTAACCCTGCGGGGGAAAGCCCCAACGAAATTTGTCTCAATGGTTCAGCAATAGCCATGGACAGGATAAGGTCACTGATAATCGTAAAATCATGGTGTGCGATGATTTTTTCTTGAGCGTGGTGAGCTAACCATTGAGTCAGTAATTGACGACTACGTTCAATCCCATTTTGTTGGTATTTTTCGAGTAACACGTCTTTATGTAAGAATTCAGTTTGCAACAAGCGATATAGCCCAACGGCTTTTTGGGAAAGTACGGTTTTGCCAATGAGTTCTAAGTTATTTTGCAACAAGTGAAATAATTCATCCCGAGTGGTAGCGGTTTGTTCAAAGAGAGGGACAAAGCTATCCGTCCAGCTAAGAACCACTCTTTCTATGAGCGCTTCGCGATTTTCAATAAATCGATAGATGGTTTTTTTGGCGACGCCTGCTCGCTTAGCCACGTTATCAATACTGGTTAGTTGGTATCCATCTTCGAGTAGCGAATCTAGCGCCGCATTCATGATTTTTTCTTTAAGAATGACCTCAGGAACACTTGGGCGACCACGCGTTTGTTTGCTCTCGGTGTTATTTGGCATAAATGGCTGACCTTATCTATCTAGCTTGACATTATTTCATTTTAGCTTAAAACTAATTAGGAAACAAAATAAGTTTCCTAATAAATTAATATAGGTAGATCATCATGAAGACAAATCAAACATGGGCAGTAAGTGATGTTAATCAGCTATTGTTACCTAATCCTTTACGCATGGAAATGGGCATTGAACGAGATGAAAATGGCTTACTAACCGTGGCAGTACGTACAGATTTGTATGGTTGCAAAGGAAGAATGTTGGCATGGTGGTTTACCTTTTTTGAGACGACACAACATATTCGATGGTGGCACCCTCATGACCATGTTGCCCATTATGGGTGGGATGAAAAATGGAAAAAAGGGGAGAGCTTTATTGGTGCTTCCATTCACGCCATTGAATCTCTCGGCGCTATTCCACCGGTAGCAGCAAAACTGAAATTTAGAGAACCGACCGACTTTTTTGATGCTTCAGCTTTTGAAAAAGCAATCAAGGATGGACATATTTCTGGCGCAGTGTGTTCTTCTATTGGCTTTGGTGAGCAAGTTGAAA
Source organism: Providencia alcalifaciens DSM 30120 (assembly GCF_000173415.1). Lineage (GTDB taxonomy): Bacteria > Pseudomonadota > Gammaproteobacteria > Enterobacterales > Enterobacteriaceae > Providencia > Providencia alcalifaciens. Next base: position 45,730 of record NZ_ABXW01000073.1, read on the forward strand.
TGGACTCGCAGGGTTATCCTATTGATGGAAAAATGATGCACTTAGTCCGCGACACTGAATTTGGTTGTGTATTACGCAGTCGTTTCTTATTGGGGGCATCTCTTAGCGATCCTCGAACACAGTTATCCGACGACATAGGGCTAGAGCTGATGCGCCATTGCTATAACGAATTTACCTACTTGTCTCGCTTTTTACCGTCTTTGTATTACGGTGAGCACGCAAATGGGGAGAATGTACCATTACCATGGTGAGGTAGGGCGAGGTATAAATAAATCCTAGAGAGTGAGCGTTATAACTCCGAGTAGCGCTAGCTTTCTGGGCTTTTTTCTCTAAATAATTTCAAAATAATACTGGTGATAATAGCGATAGCACCACCAAGAGCGGTTTCTAGAACGCGATCAAATAATAAGGTGTAGGCGGGATGACGCCAATAAACCACTTGCTCAAGTACAGAAAGAATTAAGCTGGTGACAACAAAAGTCATAAAGGTATAGCCGTGATGGAAACTCATTGGGAGTAAAAATGCGAAGACTAAAATAGCAACGAGTCCGATATACGGCATCAACGGCGTATTAAATAAGAGAAATAGGAACAACACGGAAATTAAGCTGCCAGCCACACGTTGGAATGTGATACGCACGATACTTTCAGACTTAGGGTGTAATACAAAAACAAAGGTTAGCAATGTCCAATAGAAATGTCCTAAGTCAATCATACGAGGGAGAGCTAAAGATAATAGCAAGCCGATTGCATAGGTCATTGATCGCGGAATAATATTTTTGCGTAGTGTGAATAGATTTTTTTCTACAACCAATGGCGTAATAATGGAGTGACGAGTCATTTTATGGCTGAGTACATAGTAAGTAATCAGGGTTACGCCACTGCCAATTAAAAAGCCCAGGGTTAGGCTTTTCGATATTTCAGGCAGAATAGTGCCAATTGTGGACATAATAATCATGAATTTCATCGTTAAATCCATGATGGGGTCTGTGCCATAAAGCTGATAATAAATGAATGAGAAAATAGCCAGATAAATGTAAAAGCCCGTTCCCAAGCGCAAGGTATCACCAATATAGATAGCAACTAAAATCATGCATAACCAAAATGCAGTATAAAGATAATTTTTATACTCTTTGGCTGCATTAAATAAGTTGAATGAATAGAGCGTCGAAAAGGCGGCCCACATTGCGGCTTGAACATCGATCAGAGCGAGTGCAGTAAGGGCACTTAAAACTAAGCAGCTACTGAACAGAATACCGTCATGGATAGCAGGGATTTTCTTCATATTATGATGCTCAAAATTCGTTGTCTAACTCTTTAATTATTAAGAGTATTCGATGATAACATACCGTTATGTGAAGACAAATGTTAGCCGTCAATAACGTATCTTTTTTCCTGCTTTATGGTGCAATTATTCCTGTTGAATGTGAGTGATTGTATTCATCGAACAGAAAAAATGCATAATAGCGGGGTGCTAGAGCAATTGTCGTCATGATAAGGAAGAATAAATGCAAATAATTAATCCCCATGATTTTGTTTGGGTCGGTAGTAATAGCGATGTCCCTCTTGATACTTTACCTGAATGGGTTAAAACACAATGGAATAGTAAGCTACCCCTTATTGTGTACCGAGAAAAAGCAGATAATAACCAACTCACGGTTGCTATCCGAGGTATTAAACCTCATCAACGGGTTACTACTCAAATCTCAAAATCTGCGATTACTCACATTATGAATGTGGAATCTCTCGTTTCAAATTCAATTGAACTACAGCGTTCGATGTTTATTGCTTTGCCGCCTATTCAAGTTTTACTCCTTATTTCACAGCATAATTGGCCTTGGAAATGGGGAGTGACGGGTAGCTGTGCTTACACGTTGGCGACGGACATTCAAAGCATGCTGGCGGATTGTGACCTTGATGTGGTGATCCGCTGCCCAACACGGCAGCAAAAAGAAGACTTTGCGCAGTTTGCCATCAAAGCGAATACACCTTATTGTCCTATTGATATTCATGTAGAAACGCCTAAAGGCGGATTCTCTTTAGCCGAATGGTTTAAAAATGATCAGGTGACACTCCATACGCCGACAGGGGATGTGATGACCGCAGATCCATGGGATGACAATTTATAGTCAAGTTGTGGAGAAAATAGCACATTATAGGTTTGTTTTTGTTCTATTTGTTCGAAAATTAATTTTGATGCTCGTGCAGGTGTTTTTTTAGTAATCAAAAAGACACAAGTAAAACTAGTGGTTTAATAGGGTTAGTGATAACCCTATTAAAAACGTTAGTGCTGGATGTGAGGCTCTAATTCTGCAGATTGTTTCCATGCTTGCATCGCGGGTAATGCAAGAATACGTTCGACCCATTGCTGAGTCTGTGAATTCACAGGAAGTTGGTAACTCTGGATCCGAAAAGCGATCGGGGCGAAAAATGCATCCACTGCGGTAAAATTCTTTCCTGCTAGCCACGGTCCACCAAATGTATCAAATCCTTCTTTCCATAATTGCTGAAGGCGATTGAGATTTCCTTGTAAGTCATGGGAAATTTCAGGAAGTGGTTCATTTCGAATGACGTCCATAGGACATTGTTGGCGTAACGCTGTAAACCCTGAATGCATCTCTGCACTAGCACAGCGAGCCCATGCTCTTGCTGATTTTTCTGTTGGCCAAACTTGGGGGAAATCTTCAGCAACATATTCACAAATAGCAAGAGAATCCCAAACAGTTTTGTCGCCATCGATGAGGCAAGGAACTAATCCAGAAGGGGAGAAACGACGAAATTTTTCGTGGCTACTTTTGCCGTTTTCGAAGAAACAGAGATTTTCTTCAAAAGGGATCTGCAATGCTTTTAATAAGATCCACGGTCTTAAGGACCATGAAGAGTAATTTTTGTTAGCAATCCAGAGTGTATACATACGTCAGCCTCTTAAAGTGATGGATAAGTAACCGATAAATAGATTATCAATTTAATCATGATTGGGAAGGATTAATGTGATTTATTCATAAAAAGAAAAAATCGCCTACTTATTTTAGAAAGGCTGGACTATATTTATAACAAATTCATCTATCATATTAAGATGCGCTATAAAGAATCAACAGATTAAAAAATTAGAAAATTTATTATGAGCATGTATTTACATAAATAGAAGATTCTTTATTAAAGCTTTACGCTTGTAATAAGAAAAATAGAATTCATCTATTATTTCATAATGATGGTGATACTATTTGAATATCTTCGACAAAATATTTGTTTAACTTTGGGATAGGAATAAAGCCTGATTAACCTTATGATTATTCCTACTTGGTAAAACAAGTAATTACCTTTAAAACTATATGGTTTTTAAATTATGCAATGGAAGAATAACACCACGCGTTATGGGCATCTGTCGCTGCTCATTCATTGGTTGGTCGCAATTGTCGTATATGGAATGTTTGCATTAGGCTTATGGATGGTGTCTCTAGGTTACTATGATACCTGGTACCATCAAGCCCCTGAAATACATAAAAGCATAGGAATGTTGCTATTCTTTATTATGCTTTTTCGTGTGGTTTGGCGATTCATTTCTCCGCCACCTAAACCGTTAGCAAGTTATAGTAAATTAACTAAATTTGCTTCAATTACGGTTCAGCTTTTAATTTATATTATTTTATTCTCGATTTTGATCAGCGGTTATTTAATTTCAACCGCAGATGGACAAGCAATAAGTGTATTTGGCTGGTTTGATGTGCCTGCATTATTTACAGGTGCAGCAGAACAGGCTGATACCGCGGGTGAAATTCACCTTTATTTAGCTTGGGCTGTTGTTTTGCTATCAATTCTGCATGCATTTGCAGCTTTAAAACACCATTTCTTAGATGGTGATATTACTTTAAAAAGAATATTGGGTTTTAATCCCGATAAATAACGTGGAGAGAGTTATGTTGAAGAAATCTATTTTAGGTCTTGCTGCGGGTACTTTACTATTATCAGCAGGATCTGCATTGGCAGAAAATTACCAATTTGATAAACAAGGGCAGCACGGGTTTATTGAGTTCCGTATCCAACACTTAGGTTACAGCTGGTTATACGGTAGCTTTAAAGATTTCGATGGTAACTTTACCTATGACGCCAAAGATCCAGCGAAAGATAAAGTAGAAGTGACCATCAAAACTGGCAGCATCGATACCAACCACGCAGAGCGCGATAAGCACTTACGTAGCCCTGATTTCTTAAACGCAGCTAAATTCCCAGAAGCGAAGTTTGTTTCGACTGCAGTGAAAAAAGAGGGTGATAAATACCTCGTGACAGGGGATTTCACATTAAATGGTGTGACAAAACCCATCACATTGGATGCAAAATTAACGGGTGAAGGTAAAGATCCTTGGGGTGGTTACCGTGCAGGTTTTGAAGCGAAAGGAAACATTAAACTGAAAGAGTTTAATATCAAATCTGACTTAGGTCCAAAATCTCAAGAAGTTGAATTAATGCTGTCTGTTGAAGGTGTTCAAGTTAAGTAATTCATTTTTTTGAGTCACTGTTATCAACTTCTTAAACCGTAGATGTTTAAATAGGCATCTGCGGTTTTTTGTTTTTAATTTGATTCGTAGTGCTAAACACCTAACTTTTACTCTATATTTACGCCTATTCCTATAGCGATATTATCTCGTCCACGTCTAAAATAATCGTAATGAGTTTATTGCTGAGTCTTATTACACTGACTAAAGTTAATAGTGGTTAGCAATGTCAGGTAGGCTTAGGTTGAGTATTGGTTTTATTGTTAAAAGGCAGAGTCACTTTGAATACAAATAGTTCACGCAAAACCGCACTAGTCGTTAGCATTATTTTTATTATTTTTGCGCTGGGTTTTTACTGGTTAAGTAAAGACAATAACGTGCTATCGACGGAAAGTAATAGCGAAATTCACTCCGAAGCAATTGCTCAAGTTGAAAAAGAACTGCCCATTTTAGTGACGATCAAAAAATTGAGTCCGATGACTTATCAGAATTTTGAGCATTTAATGTCTCAATACGATCCTGCGAATGAAGATTTGCGTCGTCAGTTACTTGATCAAGTTGTCAGCCAATCAATGAAATTAGTGGTGGAGCGTATGCCTTATGCGTCTGATGAAACTGTCATTAACTTCACTGCGAAAGTAAACGATAATATCAAGTCATTGTTAGAACAAGATCCATCAGGGAAAATGTGTTACGACGCATTATTTCCGCAATTAAGAGATTCTGCAGACATTATCCCTCCTCAGAAAAGCCAAGATGTATTGCTAAAACAAGTCAGTGCGATTAATGCATTACTGATTTCCAGTGAAGCAGGCAAGGAGCATGCACCGTTATCCCCAGAAAAATACCAACAAATGATGGGGGCTCTCAGGGCTGAGTTAACCGCCAAGTATGGAAATGATGTTTCGATGTTGGTTGATGTGAATGCAGGGAAAAAATCGCCAGCCACAGTATGCCAAATCTCGATCAGTCTATATGACTCGGCATTGAGCATTCCAGACACTCAGACAAAAGCGGCATTATTGCGTTCTTGGTTCTCTCCTGCGAAAAAATAGTTACTGACTACCTCTGCAATGAATTACTGATAGGATTAACACACTGTAAAACTCATCGAGTTTGGTATAGGGTGTTAATCCTTGTTGCATTTTGTTGCAATATCTATGCTCAAATAACACCCCTAAAGCGATATACTGCATAAATCAATGTCGGATTTTTATTCGCGTGGTCTATCATTTGTGTGGCTTAGCTACGCTATCAATTTAATACCATTTGGAGGCAAGATGCGATTTGTGAAGAAAAGCATTGTTACGCTCTTAACCATCGCCGCAATCTATGTTCCAGCCATGGTTTCTCAGGCTTGTACTCGAGTTGTTTATCTCGGGGAAGACCAGCAGATCATGACTGGCAGAACCATGGATTGGAAATACGATATCGGTACCAATTTATGGATTTTCCCACGTGGCATGGAACGAAATGGCGTGGCAGGACCTCAATCACTCAAATGGAAATCCAAATATGGCAGCGTGATTGCCTCAGGTTACGATATTTCGACAACAGATGGCATCAACGAGAAAGGGTTAGTCGCTAACTTGTTGTGGTTGGCTGAATCTAAATATCCAGAGCTCGACAATAAAAAGCCTGCACTCTCTATTTCACTGTGGGCACAATATATGTTGGATAATTATGCCACTGTCGAGGAAGCCGTTGCCGCATTAGAAAAAACACCATTGATTGTCGCCACGGATAAAGTGCCGGGACAAAATCGCTTAGCAACACTGCATTTATCCCTTTCGGATGCCAGTGGCGACAGCGCGATCATCGAATACATTGATGGCAAACAAGTTATTCACCATAGTCGTAAATACCAAGTTATGACAAACTCACCAACCTATGATAAACAGCTAGCGATGCAAGAATACTGGCAAGGGATTGGTGGAACGGTGATGTTACCTGGAACGAACCGCTCAGCGGATCGTTTTGCTCGAGCACAGTTCTATATCAATGCGATTCCACAAAAAACCACACCGAATAAAGCGGTTGCGAGTGTGTTTGGGGTGATCCGCAATGTTTCAGTTCCTTATGGTCTAAGTTCAGAGCAATCCCCAGAGATCTCTTCAACTCGTTGGCGTACTTTGGTTGACCATAAGCGTCAACTTTACTTCTTCGAATCTGCATTAACACCGAATATTTTTTGGACAGATTTAAAGAAAATTGATTTTTCCAGCGATACTGGAAAAGTGAAAAAATTAGAGTTAGGTGAAGAGCAAAGCCATATCTATTCAGGAGATGCGACGGCGCAATATGTTGATGCTAAACCGTTTGAATTTTTAGGGTTGAGTGCAGCACAGTTGGGTTATTAACATCTTGGTATCAACCTCCTGAATGTCAGGGGGTTGATACATATCAATTCATCATTTTTCAATTCATGAAAACGTTGCACTATTCAATTCAACGTCATAAGATGTATTTAAAATGCAACTTAAGGGTGATTCCATGACTGATTTAGTGTGCTACAAAACGATGCCTGTTTGGGACAAGGCTTCTATTCCATTAATGTTTCAAGACCGCCATAACACCAAAGAAGATACGTTCGCTCAATTGAAGGTGTTACAAGGTTCCCTCGATTTCATTATTTTTGGTGACGATGGTAGTGAGCAGAAATTTACATTCGATACACAAAATCAGCCTCCAGTGATCCAGCCGCAAGTCTGGCATCGTATTGCCGATTGTAGTGATGATTTACGTTGCCAGCTCTCTTTTTTATGCCGACCTGAAATCGCGTTTTATAAGCAGCATGACCTCAGTATCCCGCATTCAGAAGTTCGTTATCTTTGTGAGAATAACTTGGCTAAACCTTGTAAGGTTTTGGATTTAGGCTCTGGTCGTGGTCGCAATAGTTTCTACCTTGCTCAGCAAGACTATGATGTTACCGCCGTTGATATTAACCAAAATCATATTCAAGCTATTGAAACGGTTAAACAGCAATCGGGTATTGAAAATATCCATACTGCCTTATATGACATTAATACTCACCAAATCCAAGGTGATTATGACCTGATTATTTCGACGGTGGTGTTGATGTTCCTGCAACGGGACAAAATCGCTGATATTGTGGCTGATATGCAATCACACACGCTATCTGGCGGAATTAACATCGTGGTATGTGCGGTAGAAACGCCGGATGCGCCACTGGATAGGGTGCCATTCACGTGCTTCTTAAAACCGGGTGAATTGCAGCAGTATTATCAAGACTGGGAAATTTTAAAATACAATGAAAACCCAGGTCATCTGCATAGAACGGATGCGCAAGGTAACCGAATCAAACTGAACTTTGCAACGCTGATTGCCAAGAAAAAATAGTCATTGATTGAAGATAAAATGGGTTGCTTAGGCAACCCATTTTGACATCTGCTTTAGGCATTTGAGGCGGTAGCTTGTTTTTCACTGCGCTCTAATGTCTTTTCCAGTAGGACGGAATAAAGAGGGCGACCGCCAAGGAATTGCGCTACCATCGTGGCACCAATACAGGTGATAATCATGGGTAAGATAAGTTGATAGTTACTGGTCATTTCTAAGACTAATACAATGCCCGTCAATGGTGCACGTACGGTGGCGGCAAATAGCGCGCCCATCCCGGCAATCGCAAAAGTACCCACTTCGATAGAATAGTTAGGGAATAGTTCAAGTGCCGCGTAACCATAAATTCCACCAAATAGTGTACCAAGCGCTAATAATGGTGAGAAAATCCCTCCCGGCGCGCCAGAGCTAAAGCTGATTGTTGAGGTTAAAAATCTCAGCGCAAAAAACACCATTAGTAGAGTGATTGTGAAGCTATTAGCCACCATTTGATGGATAACGCTATAACCACCACCCACAACTTCAGGTGCAAATACACCGATAGCACCACAGCTGCCACCAATCAGTCCACCCATCAGGACGAATCGTGAGATTTTGTTTTGATAAAACGCTAAAAACCGGCTTTGTAGATAGAGCAAGAAGCGGTTAAAGGCAATTCCTACGACACCAAATAGCATGCCCAAAATCAGATATAACCACAGTGTTTCCATTGGGGCTGCTGAGAATTGACCAATATTCAGTACGGCGGCTTCGCCATTAATCAACCGATAAACGATGGTGGCAGTCACTGCACCAATAAACACCGCTTTGATGGAAATTAAGCTGTATTTAAACTGCGGGCGCATCTCTTCAATGATAAATAATATTCCAGCTAATGGCGCATTAAATGCGGTGGAAAGACCCGCAGCGGCACCAGCCGCCAATAATGTATGACGAGATTCATTATCTTTAAGGCGAAATAAATCATAAAACATTTGGCTAATGTTCGCCCCGAGTTGCACGGTAGGACCTTCACGTCCAAGGACCATGCCTGAACCCAGTGTACCCAATCCTCCGATAAATTTAACGGGGATTACTCGCCACCATCGTACCGGACGTAAATCTTGCAATGCCCCTTCGATTTCAGGGATCCCTGAGCCACCCGATTCTGGAGAAAAACGCTTGACCAAATAATAGCCGAGCATAGCTAACAGCGCGGAGGCAACGAACATGGCGGGGATTATCAACCATTTATTGGTGACGTACTGATTGACGGAAGAGACTCGAATATGACTGACCCACTCCGTACCCAGCATAAATAGGGAACCAATCAGTCCAACGACAGCACCAATAATAGCTGCTAAAACAAGCACTTTGAGTGGTGTTTTATCAGATTCTTTTAGGTGGCGTAAAAAACTAAAATGGGTTTTGTTGTCTGATTTTGGAGTCGAATTAGCCTGCATCATCGCTTTTTGATTCTCTTAAAATGATTTAACAACAATAACTTATGAATAGTAACTTATACACAAAAACAATTGTTCATAGTATAGCAATACTGTTTTGAAACCCCAGTGAAAAATGCAGTTGGGTAGGTAGAACGGATAATTGTACGCTATTGAATAATTCTTATTTACAGTAAAGCTTAATGTAGATCAACAAACCGTTAGATAGGATCTCAAGGCACTTTTTTATTTAAATAAAAGGGGTAATCTTAATGTTGTATATGAAATGCAACTTAAGAGGTTTTCTCCATGTATTGTGTGCAATGTGAACAAACAATTAGAACTCCAGCAACCAATGGTTGCGCTTATTCGCAAGGTATGTGCGGAAAAACCGCTGAAACTTCAGACTTGCAAGATTTATTAGTCGCGGTACTGCAAAGCCTATCTGCAAGTGCAGTGGTAGCGCGTGAATTGGGCATTATCGATCATGATGTGGACAGTTTTGCTCCGCGTGCCTTTTTCTCGACCTTAACTAACGTGAATTTCGATTCTGAACGTATTATCGGTTATGCCCGTGAAGCGATTTATCTGCGCGATAAATTAGTCAAACACTGCCTATCTGTGAATAGCGCAGTGGCATTTAATCACCCACTGATTAACCTGCAACTAGCAGGGCAAGATATTCAATCACTGCAACAACAAGCGGCACAATTTGCATTAGATATTGATAAAGCCCAAATTGGTGATGATATTCATGGTTTACGAATGCTGTGCCTGTATGGTCTAAAAGGGGCAGCGGCGTATATGGAACATGCTCACGTTCTGGGGCAATTTGATAATCAAATTTATGCCCAATACCATGAAATAATGGCGTGGTTAGGAACGTTACCTGCAGACATGAATGAGCTGCTTGATAATGCGATGGCTATCGGCATGATGAACTTCAAAATCATGGAAATTTTGGATGCAGGTGAGACTAGCGAGTTTGGTCATCCGGTGCCAACTGAAGTGAATGTACGCCCTGTAGCAGGTAAATGTATTTTGATTTCAGGTCATGACCTGAAAGATTTAAAAATGCTGTTAGAACAAACTGAAGGAACCGGCGTCAATATTTACACCCATGGTGAAATGTTACCTGCTCACGGTTATCCTGAACTGAAAAAATATTCACACTTAGTCGGTAACTACGGCAGCGGTTGGCAAAATCAACAAGTGGAATTTGCCAAATTCCCAGGTCCTGTATTAATGACCTCTAACTGTATTATCGACCCTGATGTTGGTGAATATAAAGACCGTATTTGGACTCGCAGTATTGTGGGCTGGCCAGGTGCCAAACACATCACAGGAGACAGTTTTGCTGACATGATTGCTCAAGCTCAGCAAATGTCAGGCTTCCCATACACAGAAATTGAACACAAAATTACTGTTGGTTTTGGTCGTCAGACATTACTTGGCGCCGCAGATGCAGTGATTGACTTAGTGGCTCAGAAAAAACTGCGTCATGTATTCTTAGTCGGCGGTTGTGATGGTAGCCGTGGTGAGCGCAGTTACTACACAGATTTCGCACGTAGCGTACCAAAAGACTGCCTCATCTTGACATTGGCATGTGGTAAATACCGCTTCAATAAACTGGATTTTGGTACCTTAGAAGGCTTACCACGCTTGCTGGATGTGGGTCAATGTAACGATGCTTATTCCGCCATTATGTTAGCGGTGAACTTAGCAGAGAAATTAGGTTGTGGTGTGAATGATTTACCGCTGAGCCTGATCCTTTCTTGGTTTGAGCAAAAAGCGATTGTTATTTTGTTAACCTTGCTGGCTTTGGGGGTGAAAAATATTTATACCGGACCAACCGCGCCAGGCTTCTTAACTGAAAACTTGCTGAATATTCTGAATGAAAAATTTGGTATGCGCAGCATTACCACGGTTGAACAAGATTTGGCGGAAATTCTGCCTGCATAAAACGGAAGGAAACCAAGGAGGAAGGGGCTTCCTCCTTGCAAGGAGTCACTCATGACCATGCCAACAAGCTTATGTCCAAACAGAATGCAAATTCACTCAATTGTGCAAGAAACCTCTGATGTTTGGACTATTAACTTAATTAATCATGATTTTTACCAATACGAACCGGGGCAATATGCGCTCGTGAGTATCAAAAACAGTGATGAAGTCATGCGCGCTTATACCTTGTCTTCATCTCCGGGACAAAGCCGTTTTATCTCCATTACCGTGAGGCGATTAGACGAGGGTGCAGGCTCTTGTTGGCTGACGGGGGAAGTGAAACCAGGGGATTACCTGTGGTTATCTGAGGCGCAAGGTGAATTTACCTGTGCAAATGTGCAAAGCAACCAATACTTAATGCTGGCGGCAGGTTGCGGTGTCACTCCGATTATGTCGATGACCCGCTGGTTGATGGCGAATCGACCAGAAACAAATGTCAAAGTGCTGTTTAATGTTCGTGATGAAAAGCAGGTTATCTTTGCGAGTGAATGGCAAAAATTGGTTCAGCAATATCCTCAGCGTTTACAGCTTTGCATCATGCCGGAAACACCGGATAACGGGGGAGTTGCACAAGGTCGCTTAAGCCAAGAGAAATTGCTGGAGTTAGTGCCGGATATTCATGAGCGAGTGGTGATGACCTGTGGACCCGTTCCTTATATGAAAAATGTTCAGCAGTTTTCCAAAGCATTAGGTGTGCCAGTGGAACATTTCTTTATGGAACGTTTTACCACTGGCGGTGATGAAGCAGTAAGTGAAGAGGTGCTTAACTTAAAAATTCGTCATCGTTTAGTCAATTTTAGCGTCCCAGTCGGAACGTCATTATTGTCGGCACTAGAGCAAAACAAACAGCCGGTGATCGCAGCATGCCGTGCCGGTGTATGCGGTAGCTGTAAAACCAAAGTACTCTCAGGTAATTATACAACCAGCAGTACGATGACATTAACGGCAGACGAAATTGCTAATGGATATGTTTTAGCGTGCAGTTGTCAATTACAGGGCGACACAGAAATCGCTTAATGAGTTTTCGATAATATCATTTTGAGAATGCCTCATTCATTGCCACCTTATTTTAAATATAAATAAGGTGGCTTTTTTGTTTATTAATCGGCTTGTTTGCGTTTCGAAATATAATTAAAAATAAGCTGATAATTCATTACGTTATTATCACTTTATATATTATGAATAATATAATTTCCCATTAAAGTTACAAATGGTTACACGCTGAATTCTTGATACACATTAACTTAAACAAAACTTAAACAAGGGGAGGCTATTAAAAAAAGAGCACAGTAAAAGGGTGGAAATTAAGCATTCAGTGGGTATAATTCGCGCCGCATCCAAAGTGCAGTATCTCGTTAGGCGAGGCTCCTATACAAACATAGGTTACTGATCTGACGACGTCGAGAGACGCCCAAGATTAGGACAGGATATATCGACCGAAGGTATATCCCCATGTAACTTCCTGCTTTATGCAGGATACGTTGTATAGTGCTAAAACCGAGACGAAGAGATAGCAAACGCATTCTCTCATCTGGTTTCGCCCCTATGTGAGTACTGTTTGAGTAAACAACAGTAATAGGGACCAAAAAAATGACATTCTCTACCCAGAACAAAGCGGGTGCAGTAGCAATTGCACAGTCCGCAATGAAAGACGCACGTCAAAAGTCTAATCAAACACAACCCACTAAAATTGATGATTCAACTGTTCACGCATATATGAGCCAATCTTATTTGCCTGTTTCGGTTGCAGACTCTGTGGCATGTGTGAAGAAAAGCCTTATTGAACACCTCGATGGCGAACAAATTCCAACGTATTTATTTGTCGTAGATAGTGAAAACTATTTAAATGGAATTTTGTCCGTTAAATCATTACTTGCCGCATCAGAAGATTTATTAGTGTCGGACATTATGCGCCACAATTATTTTTCTGTTTCTCCTGAACAATCACGTCACGACGTTTATGATTTAATTAATCATAGTGGTTTGGATATGATCCCCGTTGTTCAGTTTGGTAAGTTGATGGGGGTATTACGTCCTCAAGATATCGCTGAATTAATCGAAGATGAAAATACCCTCGATGCACAATTGCAGGGTGCGACTACACCATTAGAAGAGCCTTACTTAACCACTAGCCCAGTCACTCTATGGCGTAAGCGTGTTGTGTGGTTACTGATGCTATTTGTCGCGGAAGCGTACACTGGAACGGTACTTAAAGCATTTGAAGAGCAGCTTGAGGCGGCTATTTCATTGGCATTCTTTATTCCATTATTGATTGGAACCGGTGGTAACAGTGGAACACAGATCACCTCGACCCTTGTCAGAGCGATGGCATTGGGCGAAGTGAGTTTACGTAACCTCGGCGCGGTACTGAAAAAAGAAGTTTCAACGTCGTTCTTAGTAGCCATTACTATAGGTGCAGCTGCGTTAATTCGTGCTTGGATTTTAGGTGTGGGTCATGAAGTGACTATCGTGGTCAGTTTAACGATTGTGGCAATCACCGTGTGGAGTGCGATTGTTTCTTCCATTATTCCAATGGTTCTGAAAAAATTAAAAGTTGACCCGGCGGTAGTTTCTGCGCCGTTTATTGCAACATTTATTGATGGGACTGGCTTAATTATTTACTTTGAAATCGCTAAATTGGTGATGACGGAGTTCGCCTAAGTTCGGACCAACCTCTTGATGCGGCAGAGAATTAGCTCTCTGCCGCTGACGCAATCTCTCGCCTAAGAATTTCCCCGCACTTTCGACATAAATATTGATTTTCCCCTCGCTCAACTTTGTTATGCCTTCTGATGGTCAACTCGTGAAGGGTGTCGCAGCCACAAAGATAACGGAATGTTCGGCTTTTGACGCTAGTGACTGCAAAGTTATGAGTCCGCTTCGGGACTACGCCTAAAACATTTTGCATCATCCATTTCCATTCATTGCCATGGGGAGCTACCCCTTTGCGACCAAAAACCCGGTAAACCAGTAAGTGAGCGAGTTCATGGGGGATGACTTCATCCACGAAATTATCTGGATTTTCAATTAACAGCGTTGGATTAACGCGAATTTCCCAATCTTTGAGATAGGCACTGCCAGCAGTGGTGCCACGTTGCTTATAGTTGATGACGGGCTCTGGAAATGTTTGCTCCAGTTTTTGCTCTGCTAACGCGAGTTTTTCACGCAAGGTTTTCATCACTCGCTGCTGGAGCATGATGGGGACTCTGATCGTTTTCATGTGGTCAAGAATACGTGAAGCCATATAGTTCTTACAAGTGATAATTGACAATAAATATATAAGTTAATATATTATTATTAAGTATAATGATATCTGTAAGTAAGTAGCTAGGACACGAAGATGCAAAAGAGTGAACAACCCAACTCAGAACAGCTGCTTTTAGCAATGACTCAAGCGGCAACGCAAACGGCGTCATTATTAAAAACACTGGGGAATCCAGATAGACTGTTATTGCTATGCCAATTAACCCAAGGTGAAGCGTGTGTGAGTGATTTAGAAGCGTCACTCGGTATTCAACAGCCCACATTGTCACAGCAGTTAACCGTGTTAAGAAACGAGGAATTGGTAGCGACTCGTCGCGAAGGTAAACGCATTTATTATTCTATTGCAGATGAGAAATTGTTTATCTTACTCAATACTTTGTACCAACTTTATTGTCCTGTGAAGGGGAATTAATATGACGATTGATTGGGTCAATTTCACGCCATGGTCAGCGGCGATTGGCGGTATTTTAATTGGTTTAGCGGCAGCAATATTACTGATTTTAAATGGTAGGATTGCAGGGATCAGCGGGATATTAGCGGGGGTTCTTAAGCCCGTGAAAGGGGATACGGCTTGGAAGCTCGCTTTTATTGTCGGCATCTTAGTGGCACCGCTACTGTTTACTGCCTTTGTGTATGCACCTGAAGTTACGATTACCACCAGCACGCCGTTACTCATTGTCGCTGGGCTGTTAGTGGGATTTGGTACTCGACTCGGCGGTGGATGTACTAGCGGTCACGGTATTTGCGGTATGGCGAGGTTTTCCCGCCGCTCCATTATTGCGGTCGTTATTTTCATGCTGGTGGCATTTATCACGGTTGCCGTCATTAATCATTTTGGTTTAAGAGGGTAATTCAATGCCAATCATCGTTGCGTTAGTCTCTGGAATTTTATTTGGATTGGGGTTGCTACTGGCAGGTATGGGTAACCCCGCTAAGATTTTGGCTTTCTTGGATATCACTGGAAATTGGGACCCATCGCTATTAGTGACGATGGTCGTCGCCATGGTCATCAGTGCTATTGGGTATCAGTTCGTGAAAAAGCGCAAATCCAGTGTGTTAAATTGTCCATTGCAGATCCCAACCAGCAAGCTTATTGATAAGAAGTTACTTATTGGTAGTGCGTTGTTTGGCTTAGGTTGGGGGCTTGGCGGTATTTGTCCGGGACCTGCGATTTTATTAACCGGTATGGGACTGATTCAAGGTATTCTGTTTACTTTAGCGATGATTGCGGGAATGGCAATTTTCCAACTATTTCAGCGTACTGAAAAATAATCATGGCTCTGGGGCAACTAACCTGTTTATCCAACACAAAATATGAAGCAAGTGGAAAGGTTATTTGATTCATCGAGGTGGTTATACATTACAGACATAAAAAAACCCATCATAATGATGGGTTTTTTGCTAATCGTCAGAGACGTTAGTGGAGATTACAGACCCGCAGCTTCACGCAGTTGAGCTGCTTTGTCGGTTTTTTCCCATGGGAATTGTGGACGACCAAAGTGACCGTAAGAAGCCGTTTGTTGGTACATTGGGTGTAACAGATCCAGCATTTGAATTAGACCGTAAGGACGTAAGTCAAAGAATTCACGGACTAATTTTACTAACAGTGCTTCGTCAACTTTACCGGTGCCGAATGTTTCAACCATGATAGACGTTGGCTCTGCAACACCGATAGCGTAAGAAACTTGAATCTCACAACGGTCAGCTAAGCCAGCTGCCACGATGTTTTTTGCTACATAACGCGCCGCATACGCAGCAGAACGGTCAACTTTTGATGGATCTTTACCAGAGAATGCCCCACCACCGTGACGAGCCATACCGCCGTAGGTATCAACAATAATTTTACGACCGGTTAAACCGCAGTCACCCATTGGTCCACCGATAACGAAACGACCTGTTGGGTTGATGAAGTATTTCGTTGCTGGGGATAACCATTCCGCTGGCAGAACCGGCTTGATGATTTCTTCCATTACCGCTTCGTGTAAAACTTTTTGGTTAACGTCTTCTGAGTGCTGAGTCGACAGAACCACGGCATCAATACCAACAATTTTATTGTTATCGTATTGGAAGGTAACTTGGCTTTTTGCATCTGGACGTAACCATGGAAGAGTCCCATTTTTACGCACTTCCGCTTGACGTTGAACTAGACGGTGCGCATAAGTGACTGGTGCTGGCATTAACACGTCAGTTTCGTTAGTGGCATAACCAAACATAAGGCCTTGGTCACCAGCACCTTGTTCTAAAGGATCTGCACGGTCAACACCTTGGTTGATATCGGGTGATTGTTTACCAATGGCACTTAATACTGCGCAAGAGTTGGCATCAAAGCCCATGTCTGAACTGGTATAACCGATCTCACGAACGGTTTTACGCGTAATTTCTTCAATATCGACCCATGCGCTGGTGGTGATTTCGCCACCAACCATGACCATGCCAGTTTTGACATACGTTTCGCAAGCTACGCGCGCTTTTGGGTCTTGTTCAAGAATAGCATCAAGGACCGCATCAGAAATTTGGTCTGCAATTTTATCAGGATGCCCTTCTGATACTGACTCAGAAGTAAAGAGGTGTGTAGACATGAGATTAATACCTTAAGAATTCGGAGAACATTATAGTTGGATGTTTTAACATCTAGACGGCTATTCTAGACTTTTCAATGGATAATTTCTACCTATTTTTAAGCTTAAAATGATAAGCGCATAAATGGTTAATTCAGTTAGTTTTATTGCAAATGTGAAATTTTAGATAATTTGCTTTTGCATTTTAGGGCTATTCGAGGTATAAACTGCGACCGTAGCGGATAGTTGTTATTTCTCGCTATATACCAGCAGGTCAGCCATGAGTCTGCTTTCTATCAGGAATGTTTATAACCGATTGAATTTTAATAGATGATTAAAATTCCCAAGGGGAAAACAGTTATATTGGGGGTTAATGGGCGATGATCCATAATCTACTGAATAACAGTATCCAACCGTCGTACGCGGATCGCCGTGTGACATTGGCTTTTACTTTCCTGTCTTTGTTTACTTCGTCACGAAGTTACCGTCATACCTATCATAGATCCTTAATACTTAGTCAGTAATCTGCTAGGTTTATGGATGTATATTGTCACCGTTTAGACGTTCTAAGCACTTTTAATTACAATCTGAGTATCGCTGTTTCCCTGACATTACTGCCCAGTCGCACCATGCCTTTGGTGGGAGCTTGTCTGGAAGGAGAACGCATCACTCACCCCTCCATACTAGGAGTTTATTATGAATGATAATATCGCTCGCAAGATGCGCCAAACTTATAATGTTGCGTATTGGGGCGGTGGTTACTATCAGGTGAATGAGCGCGGAAATGTCTGTGTTTGCCCAAATCCTGAAAACCCTGACACTTTTGTTGATTTAGCTGAATTAGTTTACCAAGTTAAAGAAGAGCAGGAGCACTTACGCTTACCTGCGCTGTTCTGTTTCCCTCAAATTTTGCAGCACCGTTTGCGCTCTATTAACGCAGCATTTAAACGTGCGCGGGAATCTTATGGTTATAAAGGTGACTATTTCTTAGTCTACCCCATTAAAGTTAACCAACAGCGCCGAGTCATTGAATCATTAGTGAATTCGGGTGAGCCTTTAGGGTTAGAAGCAGGTTCAAAAGCAGAGTTAATGGCCGTGTTAGCCAACGCGGGTCGTACTCGCACCGTGATTGTATGTAATGGCTATAAAGATCGCGAATATATTCGTCTCGCCTTAATTGGCGAAAAACTGGGTCACAAAGTGTATCTGGTTATCGAAAAAATGTCTGAGATCGAGATGGTGCTAGAGGAAGCGAAAAAGCTGGAAGTGACGCCTCGTTTAGGCGTGCGTGCCCGTTTGGCGTCCCAAGGCTCAGGCAAGTGGCAAGCCAGTGGTGGTGAGAAATCCAAATTTGGATTGGCAGCGACCCAAGTTTTGCAACTAGTGGAGATTTTACGTAATGCGAACCGTTTGGATAGCCTGCAATTACTGCACTTCCATTTAGGTTCACAGATGGCGAATATTCGTGATATCGCAACAGGTGTTCGTGAGTCAGCACGTTTTTACGTCGAGTTGCACCAATTGGGTGTCAACATTCAATGTTTTGACGTGGGTGGTGGCTTAGGCGTTGATTATGAAGGAACTCGCTCCCAGTCTGATTGCTCGGTTAACTATGGTCTGAACGAATACGCGAATAATGTCATTTGGGCGATTGGTGATGCGTGTGAAGAGTTTAACTTGCCTCATCCAACCGTAATCACCGAATCTGGTCGTGCGTTAACGGCTCACCATACGGTTCTAGTCTCTAACGTCATTGGTGTTGAGCGTAACGAATTTACGAAAACCACACCACCTAGTGAGGATGCTCCGCGTTCACTGGTCTCGTTATGGGAAACGTGGGAATCCATGCAGCATCAAGGTAACAGCCGCTCTTTACGTGAATGGCTGCATGATAGCCAGTTTGACCTGCAAGAAGCACATACCCAGTATGCACATGGTGTATTGGACTTAACACAGCGCGCATGGGCAGAAGAGCTATACTTGAATATCTGTCGCCGTATTCAGCAAGATTTAGACCCAAGTAATCGCGCTCACCGTCCAATTATCGATGAGCTGCAAGAGCGTATGGCGGATAAATTCTATGTGAACTTCTCGCTATTCCAATCGCTTCCTGATGCTTGGGGAATTGACCAAGTTTTCCCTGTTTTGCCGATTGAAGGCTTAGACAAGCCACTAGATAGACGCGCTGTATTACTGGATATTACCTGTGACTCCGACGGGATTATTGATCATTATGTTGACGGCGACGGGGTCGAAACCACCATGCCAATGCCAGCATATGATCCCGAAAATCCACCGATGATTGGCTTTTTCATGATTGGGGCGTACCAAGAGATTTTAGGCAACATGCACAACTTGTTTGGCGATACCGCTGCCATTGATGTATGGGTCGATAGCCAAGGTAGTATGCGTTACTTGCAAAGCGAAGAAGGCGACTCTGTGGCTGATATGCTGCAATACGTGAAGTTGGTCCCTGAAGTGTTGCTAGAAAGCTTTATTGAGCAAGTTAAAGGCACCGGACTTAGCGATGAGCTACAAAAAGATTTTGTAAACGAATTTGAAAGTGGGTTGTACGGCTACACTTACTTAGAAGATGAATGATTAAGGAACAGTGATGATTAATAGCACATTAGGAAATCAGGTTGATAACTCACTGGTTTCAAACGCATTTGGTTTTTTACGTTTTCCGTTGAATTTCCAACCTTATAGCTCTGATGCGGATTGGGTGATCACGGGAGTGCCGTTTGATATGGCAACCTCAGGACGGGCGGGTAGCCGTCATGGACCTGCTGCTATTCGCCAAGTCTCAACTAACCTCGCGTGGGAAAGCCACCGCTGGCCATGGGATTTTAAATTAAAAAATAAGCTCAATGTGGTTGACTGTGGTGATGTGGTTTTTGCATTCGGTGATGCACAAGATATGTGCGATAAGCTGCAAGCACACACCGAAAAACTACTGGAATCAGGTAAGCGCTGTTTAACATTTGGTGGTGACCACTTTGTGACTCTGCCGTTACTGCGCGCCCATGCAAAACACTTCGGTAAAATGGCATTAGTGCATTTTGACGCACATACCGATACGTACGGTAATGGTAGCTTATATGACCATGGCACGATGTTCTATCATGCGCCGAAAGAAGGTTTGATTGACCCTAATCATTCAGTCCAGATTGGTATTCGTACTGAACATGATTCGGACAACGGCTTTACAGTGTTAGATGCCGCTCAAGCCAACGATCGTGGTGTCGAGGATATGGTTGCTCAGATCAAACAGATCGTCGGTGATATGCCGGTGTATCTGACATTTGATATTGACTGTCTGGATCCGGCTTTTGCGCCAGGAACCGGAACCCCAGTCATTGGTGGGTTAACATCAGATAAAGCGTTAAAACTGTTACGTGGTATTCAATCCCTGAATATTGTTGGGATGGATGTGGTCGAAGTTGCTCCGGCGTATGACCAATCTGAAATTACTGCATTAGCTGCCGCGACTATCGCGTTAGAAATGTTGTACATCCAAGCGTCTAAGAAGTAAAACGCCATTGATAATATAAGGTGCCTCAATGTGTTCATTGGGGCACCTTTTTTATTTTTTAAAGGCTGTGCTCTTTCAGTTGGGCAAGGATTGAATATGCTTGTGTCCATAGCACGGACCCTGCTTCATGAGAAAATAGAAAATGTTCATTGTGGGGAAAACGCTGAGCGAGTGTTTTACCAAAATCCGGTGAATGAACAGCGCTGACATCTTGCTCGCCATACCAGAGTGCAACTGGGCAGTGAATATCTTCAGGATTAAATTGCCACGGTTGTAATGCTAGTAATAAATCCTGCACATAACCTTGATTTCCCTGCATAAATGCGCGTTCCATACAATCACTGTAAGCAGCTAAAAAACTCTCTTCACTGTAAATTTGTTGATCAATTTCCGCACTGCAATTCAGAATAAATGCCAGTAGCCATTGTGATGTCACATTTCTCATTAGCCATTCAGATAGTGCCTCTGGCGTATGAATGGCTTGTTCCTGCATATTAATGACATCTTGTTTTAAATGATTTCTCGTTTCAGGAAACTCGAATTGATCTTGCCCAGAAACCAGTGATAGGGAAACAGGGGAACAGTAGTAGGCTAGTGCCATCGCAAAAACAGCACCTTGGGAGAAGCCGACGACGGAAAAAGACGGGATTTCCTGAGCATCGAGGAGTTGCTGAATATCTCGCGCAAAACGTTGTAGGGATTTATGCTCATCAAAGGCGGATTGACCTAATCCTGCACGCTCAGGGGTGATTAATCGAATATTGAGCTCATCAAGACGATCAATCCCAAAGCCAAGCGTACCGCTCATGCCAGCACCGGTACAAAAAATAACGGGAAAACCTTGTTCAGGTCCTGATTCATACCAACACAGAAGGCGCCCATCGGACAATTTCATCGACATGTGGCGCGTATTGGATATTTTGTTGCTATACATAATAAATACCTACAAGATAGAATTTTTAGTGCGACATGTTGATTTCTATCGCGAGTCATCAATGACTTTACAATTGTTATTTCCTATTTGCTAAAGCAGGTTTGTAGGGCAAATAAATGGGGCCTGCTTTAGATCAGCTTAGAATTTTAAATTAAGAAATAAGCTAATTACAAAATATACGCTCAATTAAGGCTATTTTACAGTCAAAAGGACAATTTATGGCATTTTCAGACTCAGAAAAGCAAATTTTATTATCAGTAAAAGGTGTGGGACCGATGGTGATCAGCCGATTAGAACAAATGGGGTTTTCATCATTAGCGCAATTGAGTGAAGCCTCTTATGAAGAGATTCTTATTTCTGGTGCGGCATTAACGGGGTCGAGTTGTTGGAAAAATAGTCCTCAGGCTAAAAAAGCGGTGGAAGGCGCCATTGCCGCAGCTAAGGGCGCCTTACGCTAAGGTCTCTATTATTGTTTGTTTTTCATTTTCCACTTTTTACTGCGCAGAATATTGAGCATCTGAACTGACATAGAGAAAAACATCGCAAAGTAGATATAGCCTTTCGAGACGTGAACTTGAACGCTTTCAAGTAATAAGGTAAAGCCCACCAGAATTAAAAAGGATAAGGCGAGAATTTTGATTGAAGGGTATCGTTCGACAAAATCACCAATCGGCTTCGCGGCGAACATCATAATCATCACGGCCATAATCACGGCTGCCATCATAATAAAAAGATGGTCAGATAACCCGACTGCGGTGATCACGGAATCTAAGCTAAAGATAATATCCAAGATGGCTATCTGTACAATTGCCCCCCAAAAAGAGGTCACTTTTTTCTGAGCGATCCCATCATCATCTTCCCCTTCGATGGTATCGAAAATCTCCTGACTGGATTTCCAAATCAGGAATAGTCCTCCCGCACACAAGATAAGGTCACGAGCAGAAACGGTATGTTCAGCCAATGTAAATAGCGGCGTGGTAAGCCGTGCAAGCCACGCAATAGAAGCCAGTAACGCTAAGCGCATTCCCATTGCGGCGATTAACCCAATGCGTCTGGCGCTGTTTTGTTGATGAGCGGGCAATTTACTGACGACAATACTTAAGAAAATAATATTATCGATACCCAATACGACTTCCAAAATTGTTAATGTTGCCAATGCCATCCAAGCATGGGGATCTAAGAACCACTCAAACATCTTATTGCCTTAAAAATGGAATAACGAATCGTCTGTTTTGGCACAGGCGATGCCTTGAACAATTAACCGAGATTAAAGTGCCGTGCTAATAATGGACCTGTAAAATCTTTTTTTAAATAGAAACCTCTCGGCAACGTCATAATGGGCTGACCCAACTCACCAATACCTTCGGTTAGCGCTCTATTGTTTGCGGCTTTGGGGCGAATCTGTAGGACTTGCCCATGACGAGCTGTAATCGTTTCGACTTTTCCAAGCACGATTAAGTCCATCAACTCTTCCCAATCCTGACGTAAAAGTTGCTCCTCAAGAGGGGAAGGGCTCCAAATCAGTGGATTTGCAACACGTCGTTCAGCAAGCGGAATTTGACGTTCTCCCTCAATGGGAAACCATAGGATACGTGAAAGTTTGCGACGTACGTGGCTATTTTCCCATGTGAGTCCACTATTGCCAGTCAGTGGGGCAATAGAAACAAATGTGGTTTCTAAAGGGGCACCATGGCGATCAATGGGAATCGTTTTAAGCTCGATACCTATGTTCGCAAAATCTTGTTCGGCTTTACTGCCTGCGGTTGCACCTAAAAAATACTCTAACAAGGTACCGACCCAACCTTTATCTCGTTTAAGATCGGGAGGAATGGGGATCCCCGCTGCGGTGGCTAGCTCACCAAGTGTATAGCCCGCAAGGGCTTGAGCACGAGCGAGTAAGACTGTTTCATTTTCAGGAGGAGAAGGTGGTGTAAATGACATAGTCAGTAGAATGTAATTGTGTTTAAAAAATAACCAGAAAAATGGTCACAAGATAGGAAGAGTATAACACTTTTTAGTCACTGTATTTAACTGCATGATATATATATGTATATTGAATAATAATTACTGACGAAATTATGAATATTTAGGGTTATTCAACTTCATCCCAAGATAACCACAGGATCATGCACTAGGTTATCCACAGGATTTCTGGATAACTGTGAAAAACAGTGATTACTGTGTGCATTTACAGCCTTGACTAATGTCATTTATTGAAGCTCGTCACAAAAAGCGAGTAAGTTAAGTACATTCCTTGTGGATAAAACATGCATTGATTGATATTTGCTCAGTTAGACTCCTAAGAAAAAAACATCAAAAAGTAGACAGTGGATATCTCATGGGAAATTTATTTATCATCATGATTTATAATGTTTTATTTTTTGTATGGTTTTTTGTTAGAAATGAACGATTAGGATATACCCTGATTACTATCTGGTTGTTAACATAGATATCCACAGAAAAAGTGAATAAAATCCATTTTACTCACGTTAACTGTTTATAACTATCATCAATTCTGTGTATTATCCTCAGTTGGCTTAAACCAGGCCGATTTAAAGTCAAACCAACCGAAGGTATTCATGCGTACACCTCGCATTGTTCTTTGCCCTTGAAGTTCTAACCAATGGTGAAAAATAGGATGGAAAACTTGGGAGTCAATTAAACTTTCACACCACGATTCAACATCCAATTTTTGCTGACGCCACAGTTGTAACTCTCCATCGAGGCTTTTTCCTAAACATTGGCGTAATAACGGCATTTCATACAAAGTGGCAAAAATAGAAAATTCGAGCGGCTTGTAAAAATTGGCTGTAGAGAGCCAAATATCACTTTCAGCGTTACCATTAAACCAATCATCGTAGTCGACAATATTAATTTTTAACTCAACACATTGAGTCTCCAATACCCGCTTCATAATTTGGCTTATCGCATAGAATTCATGATGATGGCGATAAAAAGTCACGGTTAGCTCTGTTAAATCTTCAGGTTTTGTACGCTGAGATAACATCTTACTGTGGTGCCAGTGAAGCAATAATCCATAGGCGGGCGCCCAATGACGTTGATAAAAAGATTCACAGTGTGCCAGTAAATTAACCGGTGTTAAAAAGCTGCACAGCCATTTACGGACATCTTCACGTTGAGATATGGCGGAACGCTGGTCGAATAACAGAAAGTAGCATCCTTCTTCCATACGGCTCTCTAGCGAGTCATTGTGACGTTTGTCACCATCCATTTTTAATGTGGTGCAGACCATTTGCTCAGAAAGCTCAGGAACCACCCAAATTGTGACTTCATCCAGTAAGGCTCGATAGCCAAAGTAGCGATCAAATGCGCTGATAGTTAGCTTCTGCGGAATATTGGTTTCGACTACATAAGGACCGGTACCAATGGGGCGTTGGCTAAAGTGCTCAATGGTTTCCCACTCTTTAGGAAGTATCGCGGCGTGAGGGCTTCCGAGTAGCCAAGGAAATTGCGTATCAGGATGACTGAGATGGACATCGATAACATACGGTTGCGGTGAGGTGACGGTCTGAATATGGGAAAATAGTGGCCAGCAGCGTTTTAATCTGAGTAACGAATGAATGATATCATCCACTTGCATTTCACGCCCATGATGAAAGTAGATAGCAGGGCGTAAATAGAAACGCCACTGTTGGTCATTGATAGCTTGCCAGTGATGGGCAATACCATCTTCTACTTCCCCTTTTTCCTCATTTAAGTGGGTTAATCCATTAAATATTTGGCTCATTAAATGGATTTCAGAGCGACGCATTGGTGTGCCAGGTAATAAATTCGGGAAATCGCGATAATAAATGATACGTAGCAGGTTTTTCCCTTGCCGATAACTGCGCTCCAGCTCTGATAAGACCATCTGGCGAATCGTTTCTTTATCACCCACGAGGGCGACTAATTTTTCAATGCTTTCTTCTTTTAATAACTGTTCTGCTTGTGCTTGCTGAAGCTCTAATCCATTGATATGAAAAATTAATGCGGAACGCTTTCCTCGTCCCGCTTCGGCTTGCCAACTGAGCCAACCATGAGCTTGCATATTATTGAGTAGCGTACGTACATGGCGACGAGAACAAAACAGGATCTCCGCAATATCTTGCAAAGTGGTTTCGCTGTTTTTTCCCTGAAAATGTTGCCACAAGCGAACAAATTGGGTTTGTAATCGAGAACTAGACATAAAAGAGGAACTCCGGAAAAAATTGCATCAATTTTAATATCCTATATTCCGTAGATAATAAGAGGCAGTAAGTAGCTCTATTGACCTGTCTGTTGCAGGTTTACTCCCCCATTTATTGAGTAATGGTATATTTACCAGCCGGTATGTGAATGCATATCGGCTTTTTTCTTTTTTCTTCATATTTCACGTTGTGGCTGTGTTGGCTTCATTCGGCTACTCAGGTCATATACTTATGTATGCTCCCCGAGATATCCTCATTTTGCCGCCTTGCCACAACATGAACTATTTTGCAAAAACGGTTTGATTAAACCCAGAATCATGATTATTTGAAATCATGGCATATTCAGAATTAATGGGGAAGGATTTATTGGTGGGCGCGGTTTGTTGGAGTTGAGTTCTACTTTTATGAATACAAATAGGTAAGAAAAAGCCCACCGAAGTGGGCTGGAGATTAATTCATAAAGGCGGGGAGTTTTTGTTCATAATCTTTAATTTGGTCGACGTGCTGTAATGTCAAACCAATACTATCTAAACCATTCATCATGCAATGGCGGCGGAAGCTGTCAATTTCAAAGGTATAAACTTTATCTCCTGCGGTAACGGTTTGTGCTTCTAAATCAACCGTAAATTGGCAACCTTCGTGGTTTTTAACATAGTTAAACATCTCATCAACTTGTTGCTCGCTTAATTTGATGGGCAACAATTGGTTGTTAAATGAGTTACCGTAAAAGATATCGGCGAAGCTTGGTGCAATAACGACTTGGATACCAAAATCAGTTAATGCCCACGGCGCGTGTTCACGGGATGAACCACACCCAAAATTCTCGCGAGCTAACAGAATGCTGGCACCTTTAAATACCGCTTTGTTCAAGACAAAGTCAGGGTTAGGTTGCTGCCCTTTATCATCTAAAAAACGCCAGTCATTAAATAAGTGCTGACCAAATCCGGTACGCGTGACTTTCTGCAAAAATTGTTTGGGAATAATCGCATCAGTGTCCACGTTCGCGGCATCTAAAGGGGCGACAATTCCAACATGCTTAATAAACTTATCCATGGTTTTCTCCTTTAGATTTGAATATCACGAACATCAGCAAAATGACCGTTGATAGCTGCTGCGGCTGCCATTGCTGGGCTAACTAAATGGGTACGTCCCGCACGACCTTGGCGACCTTCAAAGTTACGGTTGCTGGTGGATGCGCAACGTTCACCCGGATTTAAACGGTCATTATTCATGGCTAAACACATGGAGCAGCCGGGTAAGCGCCATTCAAAACCTGCTTCAATAAAGATTTTATCCAAGCCTTCTTGTTCTGCTTGAGCTTTAACAGGGCCGGAACCTGGAACCACAATAGCTTGCACACCAGACGCCACTTTTTTACCTTTCGCAATGGCTGCCGCAGCACGTAAATCTTCAATACGTGAGTTAGTGCAAGAACCGATAAAGACTTTATCAATTTTCACATCGGATAATTTAATACCAGACTCTAATCCCATATAGGCTAATGCTTTTTCTGCGGAAGCACGTTCAACAGGATCGGAGAAGGACGCTGGAGCAGGGATCGGCTGATTGATTGCTATTACTTGCCCAGGGTTGGTTCCCCAAGTAACTTGAGGGGCAATGGTACTCGCTTGGATAGTAATAACCTTATCGAATTTTGCATCATCATCCGTTTTCAAGGTTTTCCAGTAAGCGACAGCATCATCCCAGTCCTGACCTTTCGGTGCAAATTGGCGTCCTTTCATATAATTAAAAGTAGTTTCATCAGGGGCAATGATGCCCGCTTTAGCCCCTAATTCAATCGCCATATTACAGACGGTCATACGACCTTCCATACTTAAGTTTTCAATTGCTTCACCACAGAATTCAACGATGTAACCCGTTCCACCTGCGCTGCCAGTTGTACCAATAATCGCTAATACGATATCTTTGGCGGTGATCCCCGCAGGTGCTTGACCAACCACTTCAATTTTCATTGTCTTGGCACGGGCTTGTTTTAAGGTTTGTGTTGCCATTACATGCTCAACCTCGGACGTACCGATTCCAAAGGCTAATGCACCAAATGCGCCGTGGGTTGCGGTGTGAGAGTCACCACAAACAATGGTGGTGCCTGGCAATGTAATACCTTGCTCTGGTCCCATCACATGGACAATTCCTTGGTATGGATGGTTTAAGTCATATAAGGTTACGCCGAATTCTTCACAGTTTTTCATCAACTCTTGCATTTGAATGCGCGCCATATCGCCACAGGCATTAATGTCTTTTGTCTGGGTTGATACGTTGTGATCCATAGTGGCAAATGTTTTGCTTGGCTGATGTAATGGGCGGTTTTTGGTCCTTAAACCATCAAATGCTTGTGGTGAAGTCACTTCATGTACCAGATGACGGTCGATATAAATTAAAGGGATTTCATTTTCGACTTCACGTACGACGTGAGCATCATATAATTTTTGATATAAAGTCTTCGACATATTAAACCCCTTCTTCAATATAACGGGCGATGATGTCACCCATTTCACTGGTACTGATTGATTGACCATCACCGGCTAAATCCGCAGTGCGATAGCCATTTTCTAATGCCTTATTGACAGATCTCTCGATGGCATCAGCCGCATCGGCTTGGTTTAAACTGAAACGCAATAACATCGATGCTGACAAAATTTGTGCGATCGGGTTAGCGATATTTTTGCCAGCAATATCCGGTGCTGAACCGCCTGCCGGCTCATATAAACCAAAGCCATCTGCGTTTAAGCTAGCGGAAGGTAACATGCCCATGGAACCAGTGATCATTGCGCACTCATCGGAGATGATGTCACCAAATAAATTCGAGCACAGCACCACATCAAACTGAGAAGGCGCTTTGATCATCTGCATCGCGGCGTTATCGATATACATATGGTTCACTTCAACATCTGGGTACTCTTTGGCAATTTGGTTAACCACTTCGCGCCATAATACGGAGCTTTGTAAAACGTTAGCCTTATCAATCGATGTCACTTTATGACTACGCTTGCGAGCAGACTCAAAGGCAATACGTGCAATACGTTCAATTTCATAGCGGTGATAAACTTCGGTATCGAAGGCAAACTCTTCCGCGCCTTCACCTTGACGACCTTTCGGTTGACCGAAATAAATTCCCCCCGTTAATTCACGGACGCATAAAATATCAAACCCTTGAGCAGCAATATCCGCGCGTAATGGGCAGAATGCTTCCAATGCTTGATATAAGCGAGCAGGGCGTAAATTGCTGAATAATTTAAAATGCTTGCGTAATGGTAACAATGCACCACGTTCAGGTTGACTATCTGGAGGCAAATGCTCCCATTTAGGACCGCCCACTGAGCCAAATAATACGGCGTCGGCTTCCTCACACCCTTTCACAGTGGCTTGTGGCAATGGCTCACCATGGTTATCAATGGCAGCACCGCCTACATCGTATTCTTTGGTTGAAATCGTAATAGCAAAACGCTTACCAATTGCATTCAATACCTTATGAGCTTGAGCCATCACTTCAGGACCAATTCCATCTCCTGACAATACTGCAATATTAAAATTCTTAGACATGTTTACACCGCTTCCTTTGTGTTGAATTGTGATGCTTGGTGAGAAATTTTATGCTTTTCTTTTTCAACTTGTTCTGCACGCCAGATACTATTTAATACATGAACCATGGCTTTTGCTGATGATTCAACGATATCCGTTGCTAATCCCATTCCATGGAAACGACGACCGAAGCATTCGGCGACGATATCCACTTGCCCTAATGCATTTTCTCCCTGACCTTTAGCAGATAATTGGTAAGAAACCAATTTCATTGGGTAATTTGTGATTTTGCTAATGGCTTGGTAGATGGCATCGACAGGACCATTCCCTGTGGCAGCCTCCGATTTTTCTGTTTCACCGCACTGCATTTTGACCGTGGCGGTTGCCACGATACTAGAGCCGGATTGTGTACTGAAGTAATCCATCACAAAGTGGTCAGTTTCATCTTGTTGTTTAGCAAAGAAGGCTAATGCTTCTAAATCATAATCAAACACTTGACCTTTTTTATCCGCTAAACTCAAAAATGCGGTGTACAGTTCATCCAAATTAAAATCTTTACCTTCGTGATACCCCATTTCTTCCATGCGATGTTTCACCGCAGCGCGACCAGAACGCGAAGTTAAGTTTAATTGCTGCGCTTTTAATCCAATGGATTCTGGCGTCATAATCTCGTAGGTTTCGCGATTTTTTAATACACCATCTTGGTGGATACCTGATGAGTGTGCGAAAGCATTGTTCCCCACAACGGCTTTATTAGCCGGAATTGGGGTATTACATAATTGGCTCACTAATTGGCTGGTGCGGTAGATTTCTTTGTGATTGATATTGGTGTGCACACCTAACATCTGTTCGCGTAATTTAATCGCCATAATCACTTCTTCTAACGCAGTATTACCGGCACGTTCGCCTAATCCATTAATTGTACCCTCTACTTGGCGAGCGCCTGCTTGAACTGCGCTGATGGAATTCGCGACTGACATGCCTAAGTCATCGTGGCAGTGTACCGAAATAATCGCTTTATCAATGTTAGGTACGCGTTCATATAAAGAAGAGATAATGCCGCCGAACTGATATGGCGTGGTGTAACCCACGGTGTCAGGAATATTAATGGTGGTCGCCCCTGCGCCGATCGCTGCTTCTACAATACGGCATAAGTTGTCGATATCAGTACGACCAGCATCTTCGCAAGAAAACTCGACATCATCGGTATAGCGTCGAGCACGTTTAATTGAGTTGATAGCCATATCCATCACCCCATCGAACGTTTTATTTAATTTCTTTTGCATGTGCAAGTTGGAGGTGGCTAAGAACACATGGATACGGAATGCTTCGGCGACTTTCAAGGATTCCGCAGCAACATCAATATCATTTTCAACACAACGTGCTAATGCGCAGATGCGGCTATTTTTGATTTCACGCGCAATAGTTTGGACAGATTCGAAATCACCAGGCGATGAGACAGGGAACCCAGCTTCAATAACATCGACACCTAAGCGCTCTAAAGCGAATGCAATTTGCAGCTTTTCCTTCACGGATAAGCTGGCTTGTAATGCTTGTTCGCCGTCACGTAAGGTCGTATCGAAGATGATAACTTGGTTGCTCATAATGTGTTCCTCATAGACTAAATTTTGTTGTTATTGATTCTGTTTGCTTGGTTCCCATCTAGCCGCAGGCATAAAAAAACCCGCTGGTTGCGCGGGCTTTTTCATGTTTGTGGACAGTGTTTGTTATTTTCTATCCATAAGCATACCGCGCAATTTGTCTGCGAGTAGTAGTAGGCTTAGTAGGCGGATAGAAAATGTCATGGATAACTGTCTCTCATATAATTTCAATTAATCTGTTTTTATTGATACGTGATTTCAATAATGTTGTCAAACTTAATTTTCTGAAGCGCATATTCTACGATCGGGAGTTGCAGGGCGTAATTGGATGTTACGTCTAATATTTATAATTTCTATGATGTTTTTACCTATATTTTCAGGTGGTTGTTAGTTTAAAATTCCGCCTAAAAATTCATGGCATGAGAGTATTTTTATGCAAAAGTTGTTTTGAGTATGTTTCTACCTTAGAGGTATGCAGAGGTTAGATGAAAACCGTCATTATCATTGATGGCGGATATACTTAAAATAAGGTTAATTATGTAATAAATGAATAATAAAAAATTAATCTGATAATGAGATGCAAGCGCATTTCCTGAAGATATTTATTATGATTTATTCTTGAAATTGTTTTATTATTTTTATTGGAATGAAGGTGGTTTTAATAAGTTACACACACTCATTACGCTGATGAATATTTGCATTTTATGATGATATCTATATCTCGATTCTAATTTATGGTTAAAAAGAATAGAAACGTCGTTTTAATAAATGCAGGGAAAGCGAAATAACTTATCATGTATAAGTTGTTTTAAAAATAATATTTAATGATTTTATATTTTTCGTCAATATTGCTTTGATGGATCATGTTCATTAATTAAAAATGATAAATATATTTAGTGGAGTTAAAAATGACTGATTTTGATACGATCTCAACAGCAAAAAAAAGAAAGTAGCGATATTCATCTACGTAATGTTGATCTGAACTTATTGACCGTTTTTGATGTTGTGATGCAAATGCAAAATGTCACTCGTGCAGCACAAGTGCTAGGTATGTCTCAGCCAGCTGTGAGTAACGCAGTATCTCGATTAAAATCGATGTTTAATGATGAGTTATTTGTGCGTTATGGGCGTGGTATTCAACCAACCTCTCGCGCTAAACAATTATTTGGTCCAGTAAGACAAGCGCTTCAATTGGTTCATAATGAATTACCAGGTGCCGGATTTGATCCAAGACAGAGTGAAAGAGAATTCAACTTATCGATTTGCTCACCATTAGATATTCGCTTAGCTGCAATGATTGTTGATAAATTTAAAACTACGTCGCCAAATATTCAAGTTTTCATTCATTCATTTTTAGGTAATAACATAGCTCACCAATTAAAATATCAAGAGATAGATTTTTTCTTGGGATATAATCAATTCGAAAAACCCGAATATCAACATCAGGTTTTATTTAATGATGAATTAGTGTTAGTCGTTGCAAATCACCATCCAAGAATCGAAAATATTATAAATCAAGAGATGCTGAGTAATGAAAGACACGCTATCATGGCGATGGATAATATTGGGTCATTCAGTAAGCTTTATTACCATAATACCGATCTCTCACATACGGTCAGTTATCAAGGAACTGACTTAAGCAGCGTTTTGAATATTGTCGCGCAAACAGATTTGGTGGCGATTGCCCCGAAATGGTTAGTTGAACACCATGCGAATCAACTACAGTTGCGTATGCTGTCATTGCCGTGGGAAGAGAAGACACGCCCATGCTATTTAACGTGGCATGAATCTACCGCGCGTGATAAAGGTCATCAATGGATGAAAGCGCAATTTTGTCAAATGATCGAACAGCTGTAAGCTAACTCAGTCTTATTCATTTAGCGGTAATTTTAACTCGCCAGAGTGAAAACAATGGCGAGTTTTGTAGCGTCTGTAGCATTTGCGAAAAATTTACATTTTATTCCTTTCCTCACTAATCTTTCCGCTATACACTCCAGTCATTCAGCTAACAGTTGTAAGCTGAAAATAATAAAAAGTATTAGATTAAGTTATTTGTGAGTGTACCGAATGACTTAAAATTTAAATGACCTATAGGGAATACACATTGATAACTGAGAATCTATATCCATATCATATAGTTAACCGCATACGTTCCAGAATGAACGCGAGCGAGTCAGCGGATCGGATAGCTTTCAGTCAATGGGACAACGGACACCAGTCTGAGCTAACTTGGGCAGAAGTGGATACAAAAACCACCGATATTGCTCGCCAGCTCTTGGCAATGAATGTTGCTCCACAAGAGAATATTGGGCTTTTTGCTCAAAACAGTATGAATTGGTCTTTGGTTGATATTGCAGTACTGCACATTAAAGCTGTGACTGTTCCTCTATATGCAACGAGCAGTGTTGACCAAGCCGCCTATATCATTAATGATGCCAACATTAGAATCCTCTTTGTTGGTTCTCAAGAGCAATATCACGTTGCTTGCCAGTTATTAACTCATTGCCCTCAGTTAACCGCTATTATTGCATTAGATGAAAGTGTTGAGCTCGACAGCCAAGTGGCAAACAGCATGCACTTGTCCACATTCATGTCCCTAGCTCAACCGGATTATCAAGCAGAGTTGGATGCACGTATTGCAGCACAAAACTTAAGCGATCTATTTACGATTATCTATACTTCGGGCACGACGGGCGAGCCGAAAGGGGTGATGCTGGATTATTACAATATGGCATCCCAGCTTTACCTTCATGACAACCGCTTAGAGTTGTCAGAAGAGGATGTTTCTTTATGCTTCCTGCCACTTTCTCATGTTTTTGAACGCGCATGGAGTTTTTATGTGATGCACAGTGGTGCACGTAATGTCTATTTAACTGACACCAACATGGTGAAAGAGGCGCTTGCTGAGGTTAAACCGACCGTCATGTGTGCCGTGCCGCGCTTCTATGAAAAAGTCTATAGCGCAATACAAAGCAAGGTATCCCAAGCACCATTAATGCGCCGCATGATTTTTAAATGGGCGATTGCGATTGGGAAACAGAAAGTCAAGAGGATGGCGAAAGGTCAGTCGCTGTCATTCCTGAATAAGCCATTGTACGCATTAGCGGACAAACTGGTTTTGAGCAAAATTCGTCAAGGACTTGGTGGGCGTATTCGCTTTATGCCAGCCGCAGGTGCGCGTCTCGATGATGATGTGATTGCCTTTTTCCTCTCTGCGGGTGTGGATATTAAATATGGTTATGGAATGAGTGAAACCTGTGCAACGGTTTCATGTTGGGAAGACAATAAATATCCATTAGGCTCTATTGGTACGCCACTTTCTGCTATTTCTGTGCGTATTGGAGAAAATGACGAAATTCAAGTCAAAGGTCCTGTGGTCATGAAGGGCTACTACAATCGCCCACAAGAAACGATTGATACGTTTACTGCGGATGGTTGGTTGCGTACAGGCGATGCAGGTAAAATTGATGCCCAAGGAAATTTATATATTACGGATAGACTAAAAGATTTAATGAAAACGTCTAATGGTAAATATATTGCGCCGCAAGTGATTGAGGGGGTTCTTGGTCAAGATCGCTTTATTGAGCATATTGCGGTGATTGCGGATGCGCGCAAATTCGTCTCCGCATTAATTGTGCCTTGTTATGATAGCCTTGAAGAGTACGCAAACTCGATTAACTTAAAATACCGTGACCGTTTGGAATTACTCAAAGATTCAAAAATTGTAGCGCTGTTTGAAAGTCGCTTAAAGGATTTGCAAAAGAATCTAGAGCATTTCCATCAAGTGAAGCGTTTTACATTGTTGCCGACGAATTTTTCTATGGAGAAAGGTGAGTTAACCCCAACGCTTAAATTACGCCGGAAAATTATTTCTGAACGTTATCGACTCGAAATTGAGTCTATGTATCAAGAGTAATTCAGTCGTTCATTGTTATTTCTAAGCCCTTCAGTGGTTATTCCTGGGGGGCTTTGTTTTATCCACAATTTCGTGAAATCCGTGTTGCGACTATTTTTGCTGACCTTTTAGTTATTTCAGCTCTATTTAGATTGAAAACTAGTCAATGCATCTGCTGAAATTTCATGTTCAAGACAAAACGAAATCTTCTTTAATTTCTGTGTGAAATCAAATTTGCGTCCCTTATGTGGGAGGGATATGTTAATAGCTGAATTTATGACTAACTTAATAAAAATTAAAGAGGGTCGTTAGGCTCTCTGTTAACTTGCAAATAGTCTGAGGGCAAACTCATGGAGATGTTGTCGGGAGCAGAAATGGTCGTCAAATCATTGATTGACCAAGGCGTTAAACATGTATTTGGATATCCAGGCGGTGCTGTCCTGGATATTTACGATGCACTGCATACGGTTGGGGGTGTTGAACATATTCTCGTTCGTCATGAACAAGCTGCGGTGCACATGGCTGATGGTTATGCCCGCTCAACGGGGGATGTCGGCGTTGTTTTAGTGACTTCGGGTCCGGGTGCCACGAATGCGATTACAGGGATCGCAACAGCATATATGGACTCTGTGCCAATGGTTGTTTTATCGGGGCAGGTAGCGAGTTCTTTGATCGGGAACGATGCATTCCAAGAATGCGATATGGTGGGTATTTCGCGCCCGATTGTGAAACACAGTTTTTTAATTAAACACGCCAAAGAGATCCCCGAAACCATCAAGAAAGCTTTTTATATTGCCGCAAGTGGACGTCCAGGTCCCGTAGTGATCGATTTTCCGAAAGATACTGTAAATCCCGCTGCAAAATACCCGTATCGCTACCCGGAATCGGTTTCATTGCGTTCATATAACCCAACGTTACAAGGTCATAAAGGGCAGATTAAGAAAGCATTGAGCAAATTAGTTGCAGCCAAAAAACCGGTGCTGTATGTCGGTGGTGGGGCGATTAATGCGAATTGTTCCGCAGAATTAATGGCGTTAGCGGAAAAGCTCCAACTGCCAGTCGTATCAACATTGATGGGACTTGGTGCATTCCCTGAAACGCATGTGCAATCAGTCGGTATGCTTGGGATGCATGGCACGTATGAAGCCAATAAAGTGATGCATCATTCGGATGTTATTTTTGCGGTTGGGGTGCGTTTTGACGACAGAACAACGAACAATTTAGAAAAATATTGCCCTAATGCGACAGTGATTCAAATTGATGTGGACCCAACCTCGATATCTAAGACAGTAAAAGCGGATATTCCTATCGTTGGCGACGCCAAATTAACGTTGGAGCAGATGATTGCACAGTTGGATCATGTGGCTGCTGATCAGGATGCGACGGCGTTGCAAACTTGGTGGAAAGAAATTAGCGTTTGGCGGGAAAAACAGTGCCTCAAATACACCTTAAATCCGAATAAAGTGAAGCCTCAACAGGCCATTGAAACGATCTACCGTTTAACTAATGGTGAAGCTTACGTAACTTCAGATGTTGGACAACACCAAATGTTCGCCGCCCTTTATTATCCCTTTGATAAACCTCGCCATTGGATCAACTCAGGTGGCTTGGGCACCATGGGCTTTGGTCTACCAGCGGCATTGGGCGTGAAGCTAGCGCATCCTAAATCCACAGTTGTCTGTGTGACGGGGGATGGCAGTATTCAAATGAATATCCAAGAACTTTCAACCGCGCTGCAATATGGTTTACCGGTGCTAGTTCTGAACTTGAATAATGGTTTCTTAGGCATGGTAAAACAGTGGCAGGATATGATTTACCAAGGTCGCCATTCGCAATCCTATATGCAGTCATTGCCAAATTTTACCAAACTTGCTGAGGCGTATGGGCATGTGGGTATTTCAATCGCTTCTCCTGATGAGCTAGAAGATAAACTCAAACAAGCGTTAGTCGAAGTGAATGAGAATCAACGATTAGTGTTTGTGGATATTAATATTGATGAAACCGAACATGTCTACCCAATGCAGATCCGTGGTGGAGCAATGGATGAAATGTGGCTAAGTAAAACGGAGAGGACCTGATCATGCGTCGTATTTTATCGGTATTATTAGAGAATGAATCAGGTGCTTTATCTCGCGTTATTGGGCTTTTTTCCCAGCGCGGTTATAACATTGAAAGTTTAACTGTCGCTCCGACTGACGATCCGACATTATCGCGGATGACTATCCAGACGAAAGGGGATGCGAAAGTACTTGAGCAGATAGAAAAACAGCTTCATAAGTTAGTGGATGTACTGAGAGTGAGTGAACTCACCGCATCAGCTCATATCGAGCGTGAAATCATGTTAGTGAAGCTACAAGCCTCCGGTTATGGACGTGATGAAATTAAGCGAAGTGCCGATATTTTCCGCGGACAAATCGTCGACGTGACGCCAACGCTGTACACCGTTCAGCTAGCAGGAACAAGCGATAAACTAGATGCATTTCTTGAGGCGGTACGTAGCGTTGCTGAAATTGTTGAAGTTGCCCGTTCTGGGATCGTCGGAGTTTCTCGTGGCGATAAAATTATGCGATGAAAAATTTGTCAGCCACAGGTAGAATAGAGCGAATTAAAGCCCCGAATGACTCGGGGCTGTTTCCCAAATAGCAAAGAGGTTAATGTGAAACTGGATGAAATAGCCCGTCTAGCGGGTGTTTCCCGCACAACGGCTAGTTATGTGATCAACGGCAAGGCCAAGCAGTATCGAGTCAGCGATAAAACTGTAGAAAAAGTGATGGCAGTCGTCAGAGAGCACAATTACCATCCAAACGCAGTAGCAGCAGGCTTACGTGCTGGCCGTACTCGGTCAATCGGGCTTGTGATCCCTGATCTTGAGAATACCAGCTATACCCGTATAGCCAATTATCTTGAGAGACAGGCTCGTCAGCGCGGATACCAGCTTTTAATTGCTTGCTCAGAAGACCAGCCTGATAACGAAATTCGTTGTGTGGAGCACTTACTTCAGCGTCAAGTCGATGCGATTATCGTTTCTACTGCATTACCCCCAGAGCACCCATTCTATCAACGATGGGCGAATCGCTCGTTACCTATCATTGCACTGGATAGAGCATTAGAAAAAGAGCATTTCATTAGTGTCGTGGGTGATGACCAAGAAGATGCGCTGATGATCTCCAAAGAATTACGAAAATTTCCTGCGGAATCGGTTCTGTATCTTGGGGCATTACCTGAACTCTCTGTCAGCTATTTACGTGAACAAGGTTTTCGTAAAGCGTGGGAAGGCGATACTCGCGAAGTCAATTATTTATACGCAAACAGCTACGAGCGCGATGCTGCCGCTGATGTTTTTTCGAATTGGCTAGATAGCGGCAACTCGATGCCAGATGCGCTATTCACTACGTCATTCTCTTTACTGCAAGGTGTGTTGGACGTAGCGCTGAAGCGTAATGGGCGCTTACCTGAAAATATGGTTATTAGCACCTTTGGTGATAATGAATTACTGGATTTTCTGGGTTGCCCAGTGCTATCACTTGCGCAGCGCCACCGTGACATAGCAGAACGTATCTTAGAATTGGTATTAGCTAGCCTAGATGAAAAACAGAAGCCAGAAACTGGAATTCGTCGAATTCGCAGGGACTTATGTCGCCGTGGTAGTTTAGGTCGCAAACAGTAGTGAATAAACCTTATCCACTGATGCAAAAACCAGTTTAATAGTTAGTGATGTTAACCACAATTCTTAGTAATATATCCGCCCCTATCTATTAGGGGCTTTTTTTTGGTGAAGATTTAGGGGCAATTACGATTTATTTATTAAGATACCCTGTAAATATTTCACTTTAGGAATTTTCTTAATACTTTTTTTGGTTATTTTGCATTAAGCGGGTTTTTGATGAATTAAATTTTTTTAACCCATAAAAAAACCGATGCATATGTTGAAGGAATTATTGTAAATAAAATAACACTGTGAATTAAAACAGTTGTTTAATTTGTTGAAATACAATGGTTTTATATGCAAATACGTATTATTTGGTAGTTTTGATTAAATAATCATCAATAAATGATGATCAAAAGGTAAAGAATAGACACGAAATAAACTGATTAAAAATGAGACGTATATATCATTTACTCAAATTTGTATGATTTTGCAGCAATGAAATGGATTTAAATATGTTTTACCTGCGTTTTATAAAATAAGTGAATTATATCAACTCGTTATTTCTCTTTTTCTTTCCAAGTAAGAATTTTTCCAACTTTTTCTTTTCTAAAACGTTCTGTAAATAAAGCTAAAGCTACGTGCGGCTGGCTTGACAACGTTTTCATACCATTCGTAAACTTTATAAGTGGAGAATTGTGGGGTAAAGTGGGGCAGTTGGAAATAAAGGGGATAAATCAGGTATGTTTCGTGGGGCAACACTGGTTAATCTCGACAGCAAAGGGCGACTAACCGTGCCTACTCGTTATCGAGGAATGCTGAGCGAGGAATCGAAAGGGCAAATGGTATGTACCATTGATCTTCACCAGCCATGCCTATTGCTTTATACCTTACCTGAATGGGAAATCATTGAGGAAAAGCTTTCTAAGCTATCCACCATGAATCCCGTAGAACGTCGAGTACAGCGCCTTTTACTTGGTCATGCCAGTGAGTGTCAGATAGACAATGCAGGACGTCTTTTGCTAGCTAGCACGCTGCGTCAACACGCAGGGCTAACAAAAGAGGTCATGTTGGTAGGCCAAATAAATAAATTTGAAATTTGGGATGAACAAATGTGGTATCAGCAAGTGGAAAATGACATCGCTGCTGAACGTCAAGCCGACGAACCACTGTCCGCCCGTCTACAGGATTTGTCACTATAACAATGACACAGCAGCAATTTAAACATGTAACAGTACTGCTTGATGAAGCAGTAAATGGCTTAAATATCAAACCAAATGGTATCTACATTGATGGCACATTTGGTCGCGGTGGGCACTCTCGCCTGATTTTAAGCCAACTGGGAGAACAAGGCCGCTTAATTGCGATTGACCGTGACCCAGAAGCGATTAAAGCCGCTCAAGAGATTAATGACCCGCGTTTCATGATTAAGCATGGTCCGTTTTCAGCGATTGCGGACTATGTAGAGGAAGAAGGCTTAGTCGGTAAGATTGATGGTGTGTTACTGGATCTTGGTGTGTCTTCACCGCAGTTAGATGATCCAGAGCGTGGATTCTCATTCATGCGTGACGGACCTCTGGATATGCGAATGGACCCAACCCGCGGTCAATCAGCGCAGCAATGGCTGATGACAGCTGAAGCGGATGACATCGCATGGGTATTGAAAACATTTGGTGAAGAGCGTTTTTCAAAGCGCATCGCAAGAGCGATTGTAGAGCGTAATCATAATCCAGAAGAAGAGCCCTTAACGCGCACACGCCATTTGGCTGAATTGATTGCAAAAGTCAGTCCGATTAAAGACCGACATAAGCACCCAGCAACTCGAAGCTTCCAAGCTATTCGAATCTATATTAATAGCGAGTTGGAAGAGATTGAGAAAGCATTAAATGGCGCGATGTCTGTATTAGCACCAGAAGGGCGTTTATCGGTGATTAGCTTCCATTCATTGGAAGACAGATTAGTAAAACGCTTTATTCGTCAAAATAGTACCGGACCTTCTGTTCCTGCGGGGATTCCGTTAACAGAGGCACAAATCAAAGAGCTGGGTGCGGCGAAATTACGTGCATTAGGCAAGATGAAACCGTCTGAGTTAGAAATTGATGAAAACCCACGAGCACGTAGCTCGGTGTTACGTTTTGCAGAGAGAGCGGTAGAGTAAATGACACCAGAAAGACACAGTTTAGCAAGGGTTATTGGGCGCGATTTATTTCGCTACGGGATTATTCCAATGATCTTGTTAGCCGCGATAATCATTAGCGCTGTGTTTGTGGTCACCACCGCTCATGAAACACGACTGCTGACAGCCGCGAAAGATAAGCTTTATGAAGAGAAAGACTTTCTTGATATTGAATGGCGCAACTTGATCCTCGAAGAGAATGCGTTGGCGAGCCACAGTCGTGTTGAGCGTTTATCTGTTGAAAAATTACGTATGGTTCATGTGGAGCCATCCCAAGAAAACATTATTGTTTCCAAGCAATAACGAAGGTTAAGAATGAAAGCAACCAAACCCGCTAAGAACAAGAAAACAGAAGAAGTCACCAGCTTTGTTCGCTGGCGTTTTGTTTTGTTGTGTGGATGTATTGGGTTGGCATTAGCAGGATTACTGACTCGTGTTGCGTACCTACAAATTATTGCACCAGAAAAACTGGTAAAAGAAGGGGACATGCGCTCCCTTCGAGTTCAAGAAGTTTCGATAGCTCGCGGTATGATCAGTGACCGAGAAGGGCGTCAGTTAGCGGTGAGTGTTCCTGTGAATGCTATCTGGGCAGATCCTAAAGAAGTCTTTGAAAAAGGCGGGATCACGAATGATGAACATTGGAAAGCCCTCGCAGATGCACTAGAAATCCCACTTGAACAAATTACCACTAAAATTTCAGCTAACCCGAAAGGGCGCTTTGTTTACCTCGCTCGTCAAGTTAACCCCTCCATTGGTGAATACGTCCGCAAATTAAAAGTTCCGGGGATCTATTTACGTAAAGAATCTCGCCGATATTATCCATCAGGTCCAGTCACTGCCCACTTATTAGGGGTTACCAATATTGATGGTGAAGGTATTGAGGGTGTAGAAAAAAGCTTTAATCGTTGGTTAAAAGGCTCTCCAGGAGAGCGTACGGTACGTAAAGACCGTAATGGACGTGTTATTGAAACAGTTTCCTCCGTTGATAGCCAAGCGGCGCATAACTTGATGCTCAGTATTGATGAGCGCATTCAATCTATTGTGTATCGTGAGCTAACAAAAGGGGTTCAAGAGAACAAAGCAGAATCGGGTGTTGCTATCCTTGTGGACGTGAATACAGGGGAAATTTTAGCGATGGCAAACAGTCCATCCTATAACCCAAATAACCTTGCGGGTACGCCGATGGACTCCATGCGTAACCGGGCTATCACCGATATTTTTGAACCAGGTTCTACTGTGAAGCCACTCGTTGTGATGAGTGCGTTGAACAATAAAATTATTAAAGAAAATACGGTCTTGAATACCTATCCGTACCGCGTTAATGGACATGAAATTAAAGACGTTGCGCGTTACGCAGAGTTATCAATTACCGGTATTTTACAGAAGTCGAGTAACGTTGGTGTTTCAAAATTAGCGTTAGCGATGCCTGCCACAGAGCTGGTGGACGTGTATAGCCGCTTTGGGTTTGGTAAGCCGACTAATCTGGGGTTAGTCGGGGAAAGTAGTGGCATCTTTCCAAGTAAAAAAACACGGTGGTCTGATTTAGAAAGGGCCACCTTTTCTTTCGGGTACGGGCAAATGGTAACACCATTACAACTTGCGCGTGCCTATGCAACGATCGGTAGCTTTGGGGTATATCGCCCATTATCGATTACGAAAGTCGACCCGCCTGTTCCGGGGACCCGAGTATTTCCAGAGCCAATAATGCGCACTGTCGTGCACATGATGGAAAGCGTTGCTCTGCCTGGTGGCGGGGGAACGCGTGCCGCAATTAAAGGCTATCGTATTGCAATTAAAACAGGTACCGCGAAGAAAGTCGGACCTGAAGGGCGTTATATCAATGAATATATCGCTTATACCGCCGGGGTTGCACCAGCCAGCAATCCGCGCTATGCGCTCGTTGTGTTAATCAACGATCCAAAAGCCGGTAAGTACTACGGAGGTGCGGTATCCGCACCTATCTTTGGTTCTATCATGGGTGGGGTTTTACGTCTCATGAATGTGGAGCCAGATGCATTGCAAACAGACGATAAAAGTGAAATCGTGAACAGTCAAAAAGAGGTTAAAAGTGGCAGATCGTAATCTTTGTGAACTCCTCGCCCCATTTGGTGTGAGTACAACAAATATCTCTTTACGAGAGATGACGCTAGACAGTCGTAAGGCTGCCGCGGGTGATCTGTTTATTGCAGTAAAAGGCCATCAGTCAGATGGTAGACACTATATTCCTCAAGCTATCGCTCAAGGGGTTTCTGCGGTGATCGCAGAAGCACACGGCGAAGCTGAAGAAGGCGAAATTCGCTTTGTTCATGGTGTGCCTGTCATTTATCTTAACGACCTAAATAATCGTTTATCTGCATTAGCGGGTGAGTTCTACCATCAACCTTCCTCCCAAATGAAACTAGTGGGTGTGACAGGGACTAACGGTAAAACAACGACGACGCAATTAATTGCTCAATGGGCAAAAGGGTTAGGCGAAACCTCTGCGGTCATGGGGACTGTGGGGAATGGGATTCTGGGGCATGTTTCTCCAAGCGAGAATACCACAGGCTCAGCGGTTGATATTCAACTGGAACTGACCCAATTACTAAATAAAAAAGCCACGTTGACCGCGATGGAAGTGTCTTCCCATGGCTTAGTTCAAGGGCGCGTTGCTGCATTACAATTCGATGCGGCTGTTTTCACTAATTTAAGTCGTGATCACCTTGATTACCATGGCGATATGGCAAACTACGAAGCCGCAAAATGGCTGCTGTTCTCTACTCATCACACAAAAACTCAAATTATTAATGCCGATGATGAAGTAGGACTGAAATGGTTACAGCGTTTACCGCAAGCTTGTGCAGTGACCATGGAAGATAGCATCCCTGCCAACTGGCAAGGTCCATGGTTAAAAACAACGGATGTCGATTACCACGATAAAGGTGCAACGATTCATTTTGCGTCGACTTGGGGTAATGGTTCATTTGAAAGCCCATTAATGGGCGCGTTTAACGTAAGCAACTTATTGCTGGCGATGGCAACCCTACTGATGATGGATTACCCATTAGAAAAACTCCTCGCCACGACCAATGCGTTAATGCCAGTTTGTGGGCGTATGGAAGTGTTCAGTGTAACAGGTAAACCGACGGTAGTTGTTGATTATGCTCATACACCGGATGCCTTAGAAAAAGCGCTAGCAGCAGCCCGTTTACACTGTAAAGGTAAACTGTGGTGTGTATTCGGTTGCGGTGGGGACAGAGATAAAGGGAAACGTCCTTTAATGGGGGCTTCTGCTGAGCAGTATGCGGATAAAGTTGTGATCACTGACGATAATCCACGTAGCGAAGATCCGTTGGATATTATTAATGACATCATGGCAGGTATTTTAGATTCTAGCCGAGTTCTAGCCATCCCTGGTCGCCCAGAAGCAGTGACTAACACGATTTTACAAGCACATCCTGATGATGTGATTTTAGTGGCAGGTAAAGGTCATGAAGATTATCAAATCATTGGTTCACGTCGTTTAGATTATTCAGACCGCTTAACCGTCGCGAGATTATTGGGGGTGATGGCATGATCCCAATCACCTTAAACCAACTGGCACAAGTGACTCAAGGGCGCATTGTTAATGCGACTAATCATGACCTGACTCTGTTAAATGTCAGCACTGATAGCCGTAAAATTGAAGCTAGCTGCCTGTTTATTGCTTTAAAAGGTGAGCGTTTTGATGCTCATGAGTTCGCCGGTCAAGTGGTTGAGGCAGGCGCGACAGCACTGTTAGTTGACCACCAATTGGACGTTAATTGCCCGCAAGTGATTGTGGAAGATACCCGTATTGCCATGGGGCAAGTTGCAGGATGGGTTCGCCAACAATCTAAAGCCAGAGTGGTAGGGCTGACAGGCTCTTCCGGTAAAACGTCAGTCAAAGAAATGACAGCCTCAATTTTGGGGCAACGTGGTAACACGTTATATACCGCAGGTAATCTGAATAATGATATTGGTGTTCCGCTAACGCTATTTCGTTTAACCGATGAGTATCAATTTGCGGTC
This sequence comes from Providencia alcalifaciens DSM 30120, assembly GCF_000173415.1. GTDB lineage: Bacteria > Pseudomonadota > Gammaproteobacteria > Enterobacterales > Enterobacteriaceae > Providencia > Providencia alcalifaciens. The sequence continues at coordinate 90,367 of NZ_ABXW01000073.1, forward strand.
ATCGAAATGGGGGCGAATCACCCACATGAAATTGAATACACAACCAATATCGTTAAGCCAGAAACTGCACTCGTCAATAATTTATTTGGTGCTCATCTTGCTGGCTTTGGCTCTCCAGAAGGTGTCGCAAAAGCCAAAGGTGAAATTTACCAAGGTTTGCCTGAAGAAGGCACGGCGATTGTGAACTTAGACAGTTATTCAGATAAGTGGCAGTTTGGTTCACGCCAAACAGTTTGGTATTACTCACTGACTGAGACAGCGGATTTTTACCCGTCCAATATTCAAATTAAACAGCTCACAACGGATTTCACACTACATACTCCAGTAGGGCAGGTTGAAATTACGTTGCCATTACCCGGTGTACATAATATCGCGAATGTTTTAGCCGCGAGTGCATTAGCTATCTCTGTAGGGGCAACCTTAGAAGATATCAAGCAAGGTATAGCGACGACAAAGGCAGTACCGGGGCGCTTATTCCCAGTACGCTTGAGCGATACCAAAGTGGTGCTGGATGATACCTATAACGCAAATGACGGTTCAATGATTGCAGCGATTAATGTACTGGCAAAAATGCCCGGTTATCGCATTTTAGTCGCTGGCGATATGGGGGAGCTTGGTGATTACGCCCATGAGTGTCATGAGCGCGTTGGTTTAGCAGCGAAACAAGCAGGTTTAGATAAAGTGCTGAGTGTTGGACAGCTAAGCGAAATCATTAGCCAATCTAGCGAGCGCGGTGAGCACTTCACAGTGAAACAAGATTTATTAACCCGACTAATTCCGCTAGCACAGCAGAATGATGTTGTTTCTATTTTAGTTAAAGGTTCACGCAGCTCCGCGATGGAAGATGTTGTGAATGCATTGAAGGAGTGCTTCGAATGTTAGTCTGGTTAGCCGAATTATTAGTCCATAAATTTTCTGCTTTTAACGTCTTTTCCTATTTGACGTTCAGAGCCATTGTCGGTTTGCTGACAGCATTAATTATTGCTTTGTGGATGGGACCACATCTCATTGCTTACCTGCAAAAAATGCAGATTGGTCAAGTTGTCCGTAATGAAGGTCCTGAGTCTCACTTCAGTAAACGTGGTACGCCAACCATGGGCGGGATTTTGATCCTGTTTTCTATTTGTATGTCTGTGCTGTTATGGGCGCGTTTAGACAATCCTTATGTTTGGTGTGTGCTGCTGGTGTTAGTGGGTTACGGTATTGTCGGCTTTGTTGATGATTATCGCAAAGTGGTGAGAAAAGACACCCGTGGTTTGATTGCTCGTTGGAAATATTTCTGGCAATCCGTTCTTGCATTAGTTGTTGCCTTTTCTATGTATGCCATTGGTAAAGACACGCCAGCGACTCAGCTGGTTGTTCCGTTCTTTAAAGATGTGATGCCGCAATTAGGTGTGTTGTACATTTTACTGGCTTACTTCGTTATCGTTGGAACCAGTAACGCCGTTAACTTAACAGACGGCTTAGATGGTTTAGCGATCATGCCAACCGTGTTTGTTGCTGCGGGTTTTGCCTTAGTAGCATGGGCAACAGGTAACGTTAACTTTGCTAACTATCTGCACATTCCATTCTTACCACATGCGGGTGAGTTAGTGATTGTGTGTACCGCGATTGTTGGGGCAGGTTTAGGGTTCTTGTGGTTTAACACCTACCCAGCACAAGTTTTCATGGGTGATGTTGGCTCATTAGCTTTAGGTGGTGCGCTAGGAACTATTGCTGTTCTGCTACGCCAAGAATTCTTATTAGTGATCATGGGCGGTGTGTTTGTCGTTGAAACATTGTCGGTGATTTTACAAGTGGGCTCATTCAAATTACGTGGGCAACGCATTTTCCGTATGGCACCAATTCACCATCACTATGAATTGAAAGGTTGGCCAGAACCACGCGTTATTGTGCGCTTCTGGATTATCTCTCTTATGTTAGTTCTGATTGGACTGGCAACATTGAAGGTGCGTTAAGATGGTACATTCACAGGCTCAGCAGTATCAGGGTAAAAACGTCGTGATAATTGGCTTAGGATTAACTGGGCTTTCCTGCGTTGACTTTTTCCTTGCTCGTGGGGTTGTACCTCGCGTGATGGATACCCGTGCTGTGCCACCTGGTGTTGATAAACTCCCTGAACAGGTTACCTGCCATCGTGGCAGCCTGAACAATGAATGGTTGCAACATGCTGATTTGATTGTAGCGAGCCCAGGTATTGCGCTAGCAACACCACAGCTACAAGAAGCTGCAAAAAATGGTATTGAAATTGTTGGTGATATTGAGCTGTTTTGTCGTGAAGCGGATGCACCAATCGTCGCAATCACAGGTTCTAATGGTAAAAGCACGGTAACTTCTCTTGTGGGAGAAATGGCGAAATCAGCTGGAATTTCCGTTGGTGTGGGCGGAAATATCGGTATTCCTGCAGTTTCTTTGCTCAATCAAGGGCATAGCCTGTTTGTGTTGGAACTGTCTAGCTTCCAATTAGAAACTACATCTAGCCTACGAGCAGCGGCTGCGACCGTGTTGAATGTGACTGAAGATCATATGGATCGCTACCCATTGGGGCTTGAGCAATATCGTGCGGCAAAACTACGTATTTATGATAATGCAAAGCATTGCATTGTGAATGCGCAGGATCCGTTAACGCTTCCTCATCACCAAGAGTTAAGTCAATGCACAAGTTTTGGCTTAAACAGTGGCGATTATTATTTTGATACTCAAAAACGTGTTTTAGTGGCTCAAGGTGAAGTGGTACTGGATGTAACAAAAATGCATTTGACGGGGCAGCATAACTATATGAATGCGTTGGCGGCATTAGCATTAGCAGATACCGTTGCAATTCCTCGTGAAGCGAGCATTCAAGTTTTAAAAGAGTATGCTGGTTTAGTGCACCGTTTCCAGTTGGTCTTATTCAATCGTGGTGTACGTTGGATTAATGACTCAAAAGCGACCAATGTGGGCAGTACCGAAGCCGCACTCAATGGGTTGCACGTGGATGGGACTGTCTATCTATTGCTAGGTGGTGATGGTAAATCAGCCGATTTTTCATCATTGAAAAAGTATATTGCGGCGGATAACTACCGCTTGTACTGCTTCGGTCGTGATGGTCAGCAACTCGCGCAGTTAGTGCCTGAAAAATCAGTGCTGACTGAGACGATGGAACAGAGTATGCGCCAAATTGCGCCGCTCTTGAAATCGGGCGATATGGTGCTGTTATCCCCTGCATGTGCCAGCTTAGATCAGTTTAAAAGCTTTGAGCAACGTGGTGATGTGTTTGCTCAGCTCGCTAAGGAGTTAGGTTAATGACCATACCGGGTGCTTTACGTTTAAAAAACTGGATCATCGGTGAAAAGAATGGCGTGATTTCAGGCTCGACACTCTACGATCGTACATTGGTTTGGTTAGCATTCGGTTTGGCAGCAGTTGGTTTCATTATGGTGACATCCGCATCAATGCCAGTCGGGCAGCGATTAACCGATGACCCATTTTATTTTGCAAAACGTGATGTGGTGTATTTAGTTGTCGCATTCCTCCTGGCTTTAGGAGTGATGCGTGTCTCAATGGCAACATGGGAAAAATACAGTTTTATCTTGCTGATGGGCGCGTTAGCCATGTTGGCGGTGGTATTAGTTGCGGGAAGCTCGGTTAACGGGGCATCGCGCTGGATTGACATTGGTATTGTGAAAATTCAGCCCGCCGAAATTTCAAAATTTGCCTTGTTTTGCTATGTATCCAGTTATTTAGTCCGTAAGTCAGACGAGGTACGCACCAAGTTTTTTGGTTTTGTAAAACCGATGTGTATTTTGATCATGATGGCGTTGCTGCTACTGTTACAGCCGGATTTAGGAACGGTGGTTGTACTGGTTGTGACAACGCTGGGGTTACTGTTTCTAGCGGGGGCTCGTTTAGCACCATTTATTATTGGTATCGCAGCTTGTGGCGTAGGGGTACTGGCTTTAATTGTTTTCGAGCCTTATCGTTTGCGCCGCGTAACGTCATTCTTAAATCCATGGGATGACCCGTTTGGTAGTGGATATCAGCTAACACAGTCACTGATGGCATTTGGTCGAGGGGAGCTCTTAGGACAAGGTTTGGGTAACTCAGTACAAAAACTAGAATACTTACCTGAAGCGCATACCGACTTTATTTTCTCCGTACTCGCCGAAGAGCTTGGTTATGTGGGCGTCGTGCTGGTTTTACTGATGGTCTTTATGTTGGCATTTAGAGCGATGATGGTGGGGCGTAGAGCGCTACTGACCAAACAATTATTTGGTGGTTATCTCGCATGTGCTATCGGTATTTGGTTTACCTTCCAAGCATTAGTTAACGTTGGTGCTGCTGCGGGTATGTTGCCAACAAAAGGTCTAACTCTCCCACTGATTAGTTACGGGGGATCGAGTTTATTAGTGATGTCAGCGGCGATCTCTGTGTTACTTAGAATTGATTATGAAACACGACTTGAGAAAGCTCAGGCGTTTGTAAGGAGTTCCAAATGAGTCAGGCAAAAAAATTACTCGTTATGGCAGGCGGAACTGGGGGGCACGTTTTTCCCGGCTTAGCTGTGGCGCATTATTTGCAGGCTCAAGGTTGGGAAATCCGCTGGTTAGGTACTGCTGATCGTATGGAAGCAACCTTGGTGCCTAAACATGGTATTGATATTGAGTTTATCCAAATTTCAGGTTTAAGAGGCAAAGGCATTGGTGCGTTACTGGGAGCACCTTGGCGGATTTACAAAGCGATTCGTCAAGCGAAAAGCATTATTCAGCGCTACCAACCCGATGCGGTTTTGGGGATGGGCGGATATGTCTCTGGTCCTGGTGGTATTGCTGCTTGGCAATGTGGTGTCCCTGTTGTCTTGCATGAGCAAAATGGCATTGCTGGATTAACCAATAAATGGTTATCAAAAATCGCTAAACGTGTTTTGCAAGCCTTCCCTGGTGCCTTTCCTAATGCGCCTGTTGTGGGTAACCCTGTACGTGAGGATGTATTGGCATTACCAGCACCACAAGAGCGTTTAACAGGGCGCGATGGCGCGGTACGTGTATTAGTTGTGGGTGGAAGTCAAGGAGCTCGAATTTTAAATCAAGTCATGCCATTAGTTGCTGGAAAAGCAAGCAAACAGTTAAATATCTGGCATCAGGCTGGAAAAGGCAGTAAGGAATCGACAGAAGCATTGTATAATGATTTTTTGCAAAATTCAGGCGATTCTGAGTTTAAAGTGACTGAATTTATTGATGATATGGCACAAGCTTACGCATGGGCTGATATTGTGGTGTGTCGTTCAGGTGCATTAACTGTCAGCGAAATTGCGGCGGCAGGTTTACCTGCGATTTTTGTTCCTTTCCAGCACAAAGACCGTCAACAGTATTGGAATGCGCTGCCTCTGGAACAAGCAGGTGCAGCTAAAATTATTGAACAGCCACAATTTACGGCGGAAGCCGTTGCTGAGTTACTCAATAAGTGGGATAGAACCGAATTATTATCGATGGCAGAGAAAGCCTATAGCTGTGCCATCACTGATGCAACCGAGCGTGTTGCTGCGGTTATTTGCGATGTAGCGAAGAAATAGCATAAGCCTCGCAAAATAGCGTGCATCTTACAAAATAGAATGTAGACAGAATTTACAGAGAAGCGGAAATATAGTGAATACACAACAGTTAGCGAAATTAAGAACATCAGTGCCAGAAATGCGTAGAGTACGGCACATTCATTTTGTCGGCATCGGCGGTGCTGGCATGGGTGGTATCGCTGAAGTGTTGGCTAACGAAGGTTATGAAATTAGTGGTTCAGATCTTGCTCCGAACGCAGTCACTCAGCAATTAACTGAATTGGGTGCAACGATTTATTTTAATCATCGCCCTGAAAATGTTGAAAATGCGAGTGTGGTTGTGGTTTCCACGGCGATTTCTGCTGAGAACCCAGAAATTCAAGCTGCTAAAGAATTACGTATTCCGGTCATCCGTCGTGCAGAGATGCTCGCTGAATTAATGCGTTACCGTCACGGTATTGCAGTCGCAGGCACTCACGGTAAAACTACCACAACGGCGATGATTTCTGGAATCTATGCACAAGCTGGTTTAGACCCAACATTTGTTAATGGTGGACTCGTTAAATCAGCGGGGACTCATGCACGTTTAGGTAGCAGTCGCTACTTAATTGCGGAAGCGGATGAAAGTGATGCTTCTTTCTTGCATTTACAGCCATTAGTCGCTGTTGTGACAAATATTGAAGCTGATCATATGGATACCTATCAGGGTAATTTTGAAAACCTGACAGATACATTCATTAACTTCCTGCATAACTTGCCATTTTATGGCCGTGCAGTCATGTGTATCGATGACCCCGTTATTCGCTCATTATTACCTAAAATTGGTCGTTACATTACGACTTATGGCTTTAGTGAAGACGCTGATGTACGAATCACTAAATACGAGCAAAAAGGGAATCAAGGTTTCTTCACCATTGCGCGTGAAGGAATGCCTGAGCTGACTGTTGTTCTGAATGCACCGGGACGTCACAATGCGCTCAATGCTACTGCCGCGGTTGCGGTGGCAACCGAAGAGGGTATCGATGATCTACACATTCTGTCTGCACTGGTTGAATTCCAAGGCACAGGTCGCCGCTTTGATTTCTTAGGTAATTATGCGTTGCGTAATGTGAATGGGAAAGAAGGCGACGTGATGCTAGTTGATGACTATGGTCATCACCCAACTGAAGTCGATGCCACCATTAAAGCAGCGCGAGCTGGCTGGCCAGATAAGCGTATCGTCATGGTATTCCAGCCACACCGTTATACACGAACTCGTGACCTATATGATGACTTTGCGAATGTCTTGGGACAGGTTGATGTCCTACTGATGCTGGAAGTTTATTCTGCGGGTGAGAAGCCTGTACCGGGAGCTGATAGCCGTTCATTGTGCCGTACAATTCGCAGTCGTGGGCAGGTTGACCCAATTTTTGTTGCAGAACCAGAACAAGTTTCACATATGCTGGCTCAAGTTCTTGATGATAACGACTTAATTTTAGTTCAAGGCGCAGGAAATATTGGTAAAATAGCCAAAAACCTAGCAGAAACGAAGTTACAACCACCAATGGTTGAGGAATAAGCATGACAGAAAAAATTGCGGTTCTATTTGGAGGCACATCCGCTGAACGTGAAGTTTCACTTCAGTCAGGTAATGCGGTCTTGGCGGGATTACGTCAAGCAGGCATTGATGCCCATCCAATTGACACCCAAGATTTTCCTGTTGTGACATTAAAAGAAGCTGGTTTTGATAAAGCGTTTATCGCCTTGCATGGTCGTGGCGGAGAAGACGGCACGATACAAGGCATGCTTGAGTTTATGGGGCTTCCATACACAGGTAGTGGCGTTATGGCATCTGCGCTGAGTATGGATAAGCTGCGCACCAAACAACTCTGGCAAGGTGCGGGTCTAAGTGTTTCTCCATATATTTCACTTAACAGACAGAAATATACTAATATTAAAAAAGAGCAACTAGCTCAGCAAGTTAAGCACTTAGGATTGCCGTTAATCGTTAAGCCGAGTTTGGAAGGTTCCAGTGTTGGAATGAGTAAAGTGGATTCTCTGGATGAATTACCAGAAGCCATTGAGTTAGCCTTCCAATTTGACGATACGTTATTGATTGAAAAGTGGTTAAGTGGTCCAGAGTATACGGTGGCAGTATTAGGTGATGAAGTTCTACCTTCTATCCGTATTCAACCACCGGGTATTTTTTATGATTATGAAGCAAAATATCTGTCCGATGAGACTCAATATTTCTGCCCAAGTGGATTAACGAATGACCTCGAGGCAAAACTTGCGGATATGGCGATGAAAGCTTATCAGGCAGTGGGTTGCCGTGGCTGGGGGCGCGTTGATGTGATGCAAGATAGTGATGGCGAATTCTATTTACTTGAAGTTAATACTTCACCGGGAATGACCAGTCACAGTTTAGTCCCAATGGCTGCGCGTCAAGCGGGTATGGATTTTTCGCAGTTAGTGGTACGAATTTTGGAATTGGCTAGTTAATATGTCACAGGCAGCGTTAAACGTAAGGCACCATAATCATAATAGCGGTCAGCAAGATGAAGACCCGCGCTCAAGACCCAGCAATGGGGCGTTTTTGAGCGGATTGATTTTCTTCCTCATGGTTGTCGGCACCATTGTATGGAGCGGCTGGACTGTGATGAACTGGATGAAGGATGCCGATAGGCTGCCTATGTCCAAACTGATATTGACTGGAGAACGCAATTACACCACAAACGACGATGTTCGAAAGGCGATTTTATCATTAGGTCAGCCAGGAACATTTATGACGGTGGATGTTAATGCAATTCAGAATCAAATCAGCATGATGCCTTGGATCCGACAAGTTACTGTGCGCAAACAGTGGCCAGATGAATTAAAAATCCATATTGCGGAATATAAGCCTTACGCAAGATGGAATGACCAAAATATGGTCGATCAAGAAGGGCGCGTTTTTACCCTTCCACCTAGCCAAAATGGTAAAGGTGATTATGTGATGCTGTATGGTCCGCAAGGTAGCCAAACAGAAGTTTTGAAAGAATTTGCTGTGTTAAGTGGTATTTTGGCTAAAAATAACTTGAAACTAAAATCCGTTTCTATGACAGCGCGCCATGCATGGCAAATTATTTTAGATAATGATGTAAGAGTCGAACTTGGGAAAAAAGATGTGTTAGAGCGGTTAAACCGTTTTCTCGAGCTTTATCCGCTTTTACAGCAAACGACTGATAAGCGCGTCGATTATGTCGACTTGCGTTATACCAGTGGAGCAGCGGTGGGGTGGGCGCCTCTATTAGTTGACGCACCGCAAGGCTTCCAATAAGACAAATTGCTAAAAACTCAAATTAGGCAAATAGGCAGAAGCAAATGATTAAAGCAACGGACAGAAAATTAGTGGTAGGCCTTGAAATTGGAACTTCCAAGGTGTCGGCCCTTGTAGGTGAAATTCTGCCCGATGGTATGGTTAATATTATTGGGGTGGGAAGCTGTCCATCTCGCGGAATGGACAAAGGTGGCGTTAACGACCTTGAGTCGGTTGTTAAATGCGTCCAAAGAGCGATTGACCAAGCTGAATTAATGGCAGATTGCCAAATCTCTTCTGTTTACCTTGCATTATCAGGTAAACATGTGAGTTGCCAAAATGAAATTGGTATGGTGCCAATTTCAGAAGAAGAAGTGACCCAAGAAGATGTTGATAGTGTGGTTCATACGGCAAAATCTGTCCGAGTTAAAGACGAACACCGAATTCTGCATGTTATCCCGCAAGAATTTGCAATTGACTACCAAGAAGGTATTAAAAACCCAGTCGGTCTTTCGGGTGTTCGTATGCAAGCTAAAGTTCATCTAATCACTTGCCATAACGATATGGCGAAGAATATCGTGAAAGCGGTTGAGCGTTGCGGATTAAAAGTTGACCAGCTTATTTTTGCCGGTCTAGCAGCAAGCTACAGTGTCCTCACAGAAGATGAACGCGAATTAGGTGTCTGTGTTGTTGATGTCGGCGGTGGCACAATGGACATGGCGGTTTATACGGGTGGTGCTTTGCGTCATACCAAAGTGATCCCATACGCAGGAAATGTGGTTACAAGTGATATCGCTTACGCTTTTGGAACACCTCCAACGGATGCAGAAGCGATTAAAGTACGTCACGGCTGTGCAGTCGGTTCGATTGTGAGTAAAGATGAAACGGTGGAAGTGCCGAGTGTAGGCGGTCGTCCTCCAAGAAGTTTACAGCGTCAAACCTTAGCAGAAGTGATTGAGCCACGGTATACTGAGCTGTTAAATTTAGTCAATGAAGAAATTTTAAATTTACAGGAACAGTTACGCCTGCAAGGTGTCAAACACCACTTAGCGGCTGGGATAGTTTTGACGGGTGGTGCAGCACAAATTGATGGGCTAGTTGAATGCGCTCAAAAAGTGTTTCATACGCAAGTCAGAATTGGAACCCCACTTAATATAACAGGATTAACGGATTATGCTCAGGAGCCATACTATTCCACAGCGGTAGGGCTTCTGCATTACGGTAAAGAAAGCCATCTTGGCGATGATACCGAAACGGAAAAACGTGCTTCAGTTAGCGGGTGGTTTAGTAAGCTCACCAGCTGGTTGAGAAAAGAATTTTAATTTTTATTTAGAAGCATATTATTAGCTTCAATAGTAAGCACAAAACGGAGAGACATTATGTTTGAACCAATGGAGCTAACCAACGATGCGGTGATTAAAGTCATCGGCGTTGGCGGCGGCGGCGGAAATGCCGTTGAACACATGGTACGCGAGCGCATCGAAGGTGTTGAGTTCTTTGCTGTCAACACTGATGCACAAGCTTTGCGTAAAACCGCAGTCGGACAAACCATTCAGATCGGTACAGGTATTACGAAAGGTCTGGGTGCGGGGGCAAACCCTGAAGTTGGTCGTAACGCGGCGGAAGAAGACCGTGAAGCACTGCGCAATGCTCTTGATGGCGCAGATATGGTGTTTATCGCAGCGGGTATGGGCGGTGGTACCGGTACTGGTGCGGCTCCAGTTGTTGCTGAAGTTGCTAAAGAATTAGGTATCCTGACTGTTGCTGTTGTGACTAAGCCATTCAACTTTGAAGGCAAAAAGCGCATGGCATTCGCGGAAGCGGGTATCACTGAGCTGTCTAAACATGTTGACTCGCTGATCACTATCCCTAACGACAAACTACTGAAAGTACTTGGTCGTGGTATCTCTTTGCTGGATGCTTTTGGTGCGGCAAATGACGTATTAAAAGGTGCAGTTCAAGGTATCGCTGAACTGATCACTCGTCCAGGTTTAATGAACGTGGACTTTGCTGACGTGCGTACAGTAATGTCAGAAATGGGTTATGCGATGATGGGTTCAGGTGTGGCTCGTGGCGAAGATAGAGCGGAAGAAGCAGCTGAAATGGCTATTTCTAGTCCTCTTCTGGAAGACATCGACCTGTCAGGTGCGCGTGGTGTTCTGGTCAACATTACTGCTGGTTTCGACCTGCGCTTGGATGAGTTTGAAACAGTGGGTAACACCATTCGTGCATTCGCATCTGATAATGCGACTGTCGTAATCGGTACTTCTTTAGACCCAGAAATGCACGAAGAATTGCGTGTGACTGTTGTTGCTACAGGTATTGGCATGGACAAACGTCCAGAAATTACTTTAGTGAGCAATAAAATGTCTCAGCAAACTTCTATGGAGCAGCGCTATCAGCAAATGCAAAATAGCATGTCTTCATTAAATGATGAAAAACCAGCTGCAAAAGCCGTTAACGACCAAAATACGCAAGCAAATAAAGAGCCGGATTATTTAGATATCCCAGCTTTCTTGCGTAAACAGGCCGATTAATTTTTAATTATATTGGTTTTTCCGCTTTTTGTGCTAAAATTTTCTACTGGTTATCAATTAAGATAGCCAGTAGGACTTATAACATTGCGAGAAAATACGATGATCAAACAACGGACACTTAAACGTATTATTAAAGCGACTGGTGTTGGTTTACATACCGGCAAGAAAGTTACGCTTACTTTACGTCCGGCACCGGCCAATACCGGGGTCATCTACCGTCGTACTGACCTTAATCCACCGGTAGATTTTCCGGCAGATGCGAAATCAGTTCGCGATACTATGTTATGTACTTGCTTAGTCAACGAAGATAACGTACGTATTTCAACTGTTGAGCATTTGAATGCTGCTTTAGCAGGGTTAGGTATCGATAACATTGTTATTGAAGTCAATGCGCCTGAAATCCCGATTATGGATGGCAGTGCTGCACCGTTTGTTTTCTTACTGCTCGATGGCGGTATTGAAGAATTAAATTGTGCGAAGAAATTCTTACGCATTAAAGAAACTGTACGTGTTGAAGATGGTGATAAGTGGGCGGAAATGTCCCCATACAATGGCTTTAGCCTTGATTTCACTATTGATTTTCAACACCCTGCAATTGATAGCAGCACGCAACGCTATGCAATGGATTTCTCAGCGGAATCTTTTGTAAACCAAATTAGCCGCGCGCGTACATTCGGTTTCATGCGTGACATTGAATATCTGCAATCGAAAGGCCTATGCTTAGGCGGTAGTTTTGACTGTGCTATCGTCGTTGATGACTACAAAGTTCTCAACGAAGATGGTTTACGCTTTGAAGATGAATTCGTTCGTCACAAAATGCTTGATGCAATTGGTGACTTATTCATGTGTGGACATAACATTATTGGTGCATTCACTGCATTTAAATCGGGTCACGCATTGAATAATAAACTATTGCAAGCGGTTCTTGCTAAAGAGTCTGCTTGGGATTTAGTAACCTTTGAAGACGAAGCTGAATTACCTCTGGCATTCAAAGCGCCTTCGACTGTATTCGCATAATAGTTTCTATTATGCGGCTATCTCTGCTAGTCAGAGCTAGCCTTTTCTGTTGGTTGCATTAGTACTCTCTCCGGCTAATGCAGCCAGCCGCTCAAACCTCTCTTTTAATCCTTTTGGACTCTTTTCTGCTAATCTTAATAACTGCTCAGCAGTTTGTGTACTAATCTGTCTTTGATTACGATTTTCCCTTTGATTCACTGATTGCTTATTCAATGAGCTATTTTGCTTAGATTTTCGTATAAGATCAGGATTGATTCTGATGTCGATGGAAGATAAAGATGGTAGAATAGATGACCTTAACGCAGAAAGAAGATTTGTTCTTTCATAATTAAGGCGGGTCATCCAGCTGGCATTAGCTACTTCGATAACCATAATGTTATTTCGATAGTTTGCTACTCGACACATCGGTTTAATTTCCGCTGGCAGCAAGCTTTTTACAACTCGATTCAATTTTAGAATAGCTTTTGCATTTCGCTGAATGGTTTGTAAAGTGTTTGATGTTTTAGCCAGAGACTCTTCGAGAACATCGAAAAGTGCTTGTGGATGACTATCTCTCATTGTGAACTCTCATTTTGCGCTTTCGCCAACGATGTTAGGACATAATTGGGAATAATACTTTAATCTATAAATTATATAAGAGTTTGATGGGTATTTTAAATTTTTGGCGACATTTAGGTAGACGATACTTTTGGTCCCACCTTTTATTAGGTGTTGTGGCTACGGGTGTAGGCTTGCCTACAATTTTAAATGCCTTATCGGAATCCCAGCAAACTTTAATCAATTCTGCGCCAGCAAATCGACAAAGCCAAGCTGTCAATGCATTCGATAATTTATTCGCTCAGCAGAATTCTCAGCGTTCTTCATCCTCATCCTCTTATTCTGTCAATTACTGGCAGCAGCATGCGGTACGTAATGTTATCCGCCAGCTGACTTTTGCTTTTTCTGCAACTGAAGATGAAGGTACCGATAAAAGCAAGTTACAAAAAGAACCTTTATTTGCCCCTCAGTTAATGCTGGATACGTTGTATGCCATGCTGGCTCAACGGTCACTTCAATGGGATGTGGCAACCACTCAAGCGAGTGAATACATCTACCCCCTCTTTTCCGTTTATCAGCCTGCAATTTGGGTTGCTCAGGTGCATGGCATTCGGGCAGGACCATTTTTTGCCTAAATCTATTTAACGATACTTACTCCACTACGGAGCGAGTTTTATCGTGCCAAAAATCACTGATTTTAATAATTAATTGATTTACCTGAGAAAAAATATGTTAACTAAACTATTAACCAAAGTATTTGGTAGCCGTAATGACCGTACTCTGCGCCGTCTGCGTAAAGAGGTGGAAAAAATTAACCAGCTAGAGCCTGAGTTTGAGAAATTATCGGATGACGAGCTGAAAGCCAAAACCGCAGAATTTCGTGAGCGTTTAAAGCAAGGCGAAAGCATTGAAAATATGATTCCTGAAGCGTTTGCGACAGTGCGTGAAGCAAGTAAACGTGTATTCGGTATGCGTCATTTCGACGTTCAGTTAATCGGTGGTATGGTTCTGAACGAACGTTGCATCGCAGAAATGCGTACAGGTGAAGGTAAAACACTGACTGCAACGCTGCCAGCATACATTAACGCATTATCAGGCAAAGGGGTTCACGTTGTTACCGTGAACGACTACTTAGCAAAACGTGATGCGGAAAATAACCGTCCATTATTCGAATTTTTAGGTTTAACGGTTGGTATTAACTTATCGGGTATGGCTCCACCTGCAAAGCGTCAAGCTTATGCGGAAGACATTACTTACGGTACTAACAACGAATTTGGTTTTGACTATTTACGTGACAACATGGCATTTAGCCCAGAAGATCGCGTTCAACGTAAACTGCATTACGCATTAGTGGATGAGGTGGACTCTATCCTTATCGATGAAGCGCGTACGCCACTGATCATTTCAGGCCCAGCGGAAGATAGCTCTGATCTGTACATCAAAGTGGACAAGCTGATCCCGAAACTCGTTCGCCAAGAAAAAGAAGACTCAGACACTTTCCAAGGTGAAGGTCACTTCTCGGTTGATGAAAAATCTCGTCAGGTAACAATTACAGAGCGCGGTCTGGTTCTGGTTGAAGAATTACTGGCAAAAGCTGGTTTAATGGATGAAGGCGAGTCGCTTTATTCACCATCAAACATTATGCTGATGCACCACGTCATGGCAGGTTTACGTGCACACGCACTGTTTACTCGTGATGTTGACTATATTGTTAAAGATAACCAAGTCATTATTGTCGACGAACATACAGGTCGTACAATGGAAGGGCGCCGTTGGTCTGATGGTCTGCACCAAGCTGTTGAAGCAAAAGAAGGTGTTGAAATTCATAATGAAAACCAAACATTGGCATCTATCACTTTCCAGAACTATTTCCGCTTATACGAAAAATTAGCGGGTATGACAGGTACAGCAGATACCGAAGCATTCGAATTTAGTTCTATCTATAAACTGGATACGATTGTTATCCCAACTAACCGTCCAATGGTTCGTAAGGATATGCCTGATTTAGTCTATATGACTGAAGCAGACAAATTTGAAGCAATTATTGAAGATATTCGTGATAAAACGTCCAAAGGTCAGCCAGTTCTGGTCGGTACCATTTCGATTGAAAAATCTGAATTAATTTCACATGCTCTGAATAAAGCGAAAATTGCTCATAACGTATTGAATGCGAAATTCCACGCAATGGAAGCTGATATTATCGCTAATGCGGGGCAAAAAAGCGCCGTAACCATCGCAACTAACATGGCGGGGCGTGGTACCGATATTATGTTAGGGGGAAGCTGGCAGTCAGAAGTGGCTGCGTTAGAGAACCCAACGCAAGAACAAATTGATGAAATCAAAGCGAACTGGAAAATTCGTCACGATGAAGTTTTAGCGGCTGGCGGTTTACATATCATCGGTACTGAGCGTCATGAATCTCGCCGTATCGATAACCAGTTACGTGGTCGTGCGGGACGCCAAGGTGATGCTGGTTCATCACGTTTCTATCTGTCAATGGAAGATGCTTTAATGCGTATCTTCGCATCAGACCGTGTAACGGGCATGATGAAAAAACTGGGTATGAAACCTGGTGAAGCCATTGAACATCCATGGGTTACTAAAGCGATTGCGAATGCACAACGTAAAGTTGAAAGCCGTAACTTTGATATTCGTAAACAGTTACTTGAGTATGATGATGTAGCAAGTGACCAACGCCGCGCTATTTATGCTCAGCGTAATGAGCTGCTGGATGGTGGCGATATCAAAGAAACCGTAGATAGCATTCGTGAAGATGTGTTTACCACCATTATCGATGCATATATTCCACCTCAATCTCTGGAAGAGATGTGGGATATTGACGGTTTACAGAAACGTTTAGTTAATGACTTTGACCTCGACTTACCAATTCAAGAGTGGTTGGATAAAGAACCTGAACTTCATGAGGAAACGTTACGTGAACGTATCATGGAAAAAGCAGTGGAAATTTACCAACGTAAAGAAGAGATTGTTGGTGCTGAGGCGATGCGTAATTTTGAAAAAGGCGTTATGTTACAGACGCTGGATACACTGTGGAAAGAGCACTTAGCTTCTATGGATTATTTACGTCAAGGTATTCACTTACGTGGATATGCGCAAAAAGATCCAAAACAAGAATACAAGCGTGAATCTTTCAGTATGTTTGCAAACATGTTGGAAGCACTGAAATATGAAGTGATCAGTACTCTGTCAAAAGTTCAGGTGCGCTTACCTGAAGAAGTTGAAGCATTAGAACAACAACGTCGTGAAGAAGCAGAGCGCTTGGCTAAGAAGCAGCATTTAAGCCATGAAGCGGAAGCTGAATCGTTAATGACTGAAACAGAAGCGAAAATTGCAACTCAAGGTCATAAAATTGGTCGTAATGATCCATGCCCTTGTGGTTCTGGTAAAAAATACAAACAGTGCCATGGCCGTTTGAATTAATGTAAAGTTTGATAACTAATAAATAAAGGCGGGGAAACCCGCCTTTTTAATGACGAAATTATGGAAAAAAAACATCTGCATATTGCCGCTGGGATCATTCGTAATTCTCAGCAACATATTTTTATTACTCAGCGCCCTGAGGGTACTCATATGGCGGGGTTCTGGGAATTCCCTGGCGGAAAGCTAGAAAAAGGAGAGCATCCAAAGGATGCATTAATTCGTGAACTAGAGGAAGAAGTTGGTATTGCAGTCACTGACTGTAATTTATTCCATCAAGTTGATCATGAATTTGAAGATAGATTTATCACCCTTTACTTTTTTATGGTTTCAGACTGGGAAAATGAACCGTATGGAAAAGAGGGGCAAAAATCACGTTGGATTAAACAACACGACTTAATAGCGGAAGATTTTCCACTCGCTAACCGCGTGATTGTAGATATGCTGACAAAAAAGGTTTAACACAATCTTTAATGCTATTCTGTTAAGGGAGTACTAAGAATAGAGATGAAAATAGCCTAATGATGGCTATTTTCACTGTTAATCTAGAAAATAAAGTTAGTACTCTGGCGGTTCGCTCCAGCTTTCACTGTCTGAAATATCACCTTGGCTTTCAATGCGTTTATCTTCGGTTGCCCATTCACCTAAATCAATAAGTTGGCAGCGTTTACTGCAAAATGGACGGAAGGGACTCGATTCATTCCACACAACAATTTTTTGGCAGGTAGGGCAATTGACTTCAATAATTTCACTCATACATCGACTCTCAAACTAACAACAGGCTAACTGAAAACGAATGACGTCTGGCAGTATACCATTCTCGCTATCGATATGAAGAAAACGTAAGGCAAAACGAGTTTTATGCCCTGAAATTTGTGGATATATCAAATTATCTGGAGCTAGCCGAATACGTAAAAGTTCTTTTCCTTCAACACTACCTTGGTAAAAGCCATTATGAGATTCAGCGGCTTCAAAGCTTCCGTTTTGGCGAATAAGCAGTAGGACAGTTTCTAAGGCCTCTTGTAAAGGGTCTAAACTATTTAGCCAGCTTTTGATTTCGTTATCTCTATCTGCTTGAGGCATATTGAGCCATAGTTGTAGGGTAGGTAAATCAAAGCTACAGCAACCACCAGGAATACTGAGGCGCTGACGAACCATACTAATGATTTTATCATTACGCAGTTGATGACCAAATCTAGGAGCAGACATCAAACTACTTATTTTCGGAGTTAATTCATTCAGAAATGAAGTGATTAATGTTTTATCAACATTTGGTGAGTCTATCCAGTTAAGTAGTCGATTTTTTTGTTTTTCTAGCTCTTTGATAAGGTCAGAGCGAACCTCACCTCTATCTAGAATTTCAATTAATTCAGATACTGAGCGAAAAAAAGCAATTCCTGAAGAGTATGAGGTAATGTTGCTCTGCTCATAGATTTGCATTAATAACGTTTCAAGGCGCAACCAAGAACGAATTTTTTCATTCATTGGATATTCATAAGTAACCAAAGTTGTCTCGATGTGTTCGCTCATACTCATTCCTATTCTTTTTGTGCTGCAAGTGCTAGGTATTGTTTGTGTAGTTCAACAACTTTATTTGGTATATCGGCATCATTAGTATGATTGGTGATAATATCATCAGCATATGAGAGTCTTTCTTCTCTAGATGCCTGTGCATCTAATATGTGAATAACATGCTCACGGTCTGCGTTATCGCGTTGAATTGTTCTTTCTATCTGCTCTTCTCGAGTGACGTCAACGACAAGAACACGATCCGCTAAATGCGTAATCTTATTTTCAACAAGTAAGGGAACAACCCATAAAACATAAGGATAGTTAGCCTGCTGAAGTTGTTTTTGCGTTTCTTGTTGTATCAAAGGGTGAAGAAGAGCATTTAACCACATTTTTTCTTCTGGCTTTGAAAACACGACGGTTCGCAAATAACCCCTATTTAAAGAGCCATCATGATTTATTACATTTTGACCAAAATGCTGTGCAATACTCATGATCGCAGGGGTATTCGGTTCAACAACTTGGCGGGCAATAACATCAGCATCAACTAGTGGAACTCCTAGCTTAGCAAACTCGTTGGCAACCGTTGTTTTACCACTTCCTATTCCCCCTGTGAGGGCAACAATATAAGACATAAAAATTCTTTAATTCACTGGAAATAAGTCAGATTACACTGAAAGTTTTAATTTGTCTTTATACAATTTAAGCAAGCTATGATGTTATGGATATAACTGTGACTTCAAACAGTTTTTACTATCTAAATTTAACTGTTTTCTTTGGATGCATAGTTAAGCACCCGAAATTACCGAGCCTAAATTAAATATGGGTAAGTACATTGCAAACATAATTAAGCAGACAACTATTGCTATAAATAAAAGTAAAATAGGCTCAAGGTTTTTGAGTTGCTGTTCTGTAATAGTTTCATATTGCTGAGTGTAATACTTAAATAAATATAATGTAAAGTATTCTAGTTTTCCTGACTCTTCAGCAAGAGAAATGAGTTGAATGGCTAAGTCAGGGAATAAATGTGTATTTTTCATTGCATCTGATAATGAGCTACCTTTAAGAACAGAGTAACATATTTCATTACATTCTTTATTATACTGACTATGTTTAATAATTCTTGCTGAGCAATCAAGACATTCAGATAGGGACAATCCTGATTTTAAGGTTGAGGAAAGAGTCAGAAAATACAGGTTCAAGCTCTTCATTCGGATGATGTTCTTAATATAGGGTAAAAAATCCATTAAAAACCCCAACCTATTCGATATAGAAGATTTATATCTTATACCTATGAATATAGTAGGAAATAGAATTGCTAAGATTTCTCTCGTATTATCAATAATAGAGTTGGATATTAAGAGAACGGCTTTTGTTATAGCAGGCAGTTCTTGTTGAAAGTTCTCATAAATCTCAGCAAATTGAGGAATGACAAAAACCAACATAATAATCAGTAACAAGCTGGAAAAACCTATCAAGGTAATTGGATAACGTAAGGCTTTTTTGATTAAAATTGATGTTTTTTGATTATTTTCAAGCATATTTTTAATGATTAAAAAGCTTTCATCATATTTTCCGGTTTTTTCAGCAATCCTAATTAAGCTAATAATGGTTGGATTGAAAATATGAGGGTATTTTTTAAAATTTATAATAAAATTATTTCCTTTTTCTAGGTCGCTAATCGTATGATTAATAATATCTCGCCAAAAAGGTAGGTGGCAATTGAGTTGAAGCAATTGAAAGCACTTTAGTAAACTAATTCCTGATGAGGATAGAATGTTAAGTTGATGAAAAAAGTGAATTCTATAATTCAAATTTTCCGCATCAAAAATAAAAATAGACTTTAATTTTATTGATATGGGTGTTTGCCCTCGATTAATGATTTCTAAAAATGCTTGTTTTTTACTTTTTGCAATTAAGCTGTCAGCTACATAATAATTATTGTTTAATGAGGTGTAACTATAAATGAACATTGAATTTATCTCCCTTGCCCGATAGTAGAGTAGATTTCTTGTAATGTTGTTTCCCCTAAATCAACGCGCTCAAGGCTTGTTTGAAATAAGCTTTTGAAATTATCTGGAACTTTATTGCCTTCTTTAAAGATGAAATCGAGCTGTGTTTGCTCGAGATATTCATAGATTGCAGTACGTCCCATGAACCCAGAAAAGCAGTGTTCACAACCAGTTGAGTGATATTCATTAATACTCTTGGACTGATTTATTTGAGCGGTTGTCGGTGTTTCTTGTTTGCAATAGGTGCAAAGTTTCCTTACTAGGCGTTGAGCGATAACCATTTTTAAACAAGATTGGAGCTGATTCTTGTCGACACCGAGCTGTGCCATACGAGTAATGGCACTCATGGTGCAGTTGGTGTGAAGTGTTGATAGTACAAGGTGACCAGTTTGCGCCGCTCGAGTTGCTATCTGAGCGGTTTCTTCATCACGAATTTCCCCAATCATAATAACATCAGGATCTTGTCGTAGTAGTGCTCGCAGGATAAACGCAAAAGTAAGTGAATATTTTTCGTTTACTTGTGTTTGGTTTATTCCCCCAAGAGGGATCTCAATAGGATCTTCAATCGTTGATATATTTCTTGACGTTTTATTTAGATACTCAAGCGCGCTGTAGAGTGTGACAGTTTTGCCACTACCTGTGGGACCGGTGACTAAAATTAACCCCTGCGGTTTCTGTAGTGTGTTTTTGAGGTCAGATAATAAGGATGAACACATTCCAATCTGTTCAATAGAGTATTTCAATTGAGTGTTGAGTAATCTAAGAACTAATTTTTCACCGTGGATAGTTGGCATACTAGAGAGGCGAATACTAAAGTTTTTCCGTTCAAAATTCCAATTCATTTGACCATCCTGTGGAATTCTTTTTTCCGCAATATTCATTTTTGATAAAATTTTTATTCTAGCAATAACTTCATTGTTTATTTCATGAGGTGGGGAAGGAAAGATATAGAGCTTACCATCAACCCTAAGGCGGATTTTTAAATTATGTTTTGTCGGTTCAAGATGAATATCGGAAGCGCGTTTTCTCACCGCCATTTTTAATAAATCTTCGACAAAATCAACCGCAGGCGATACCACATTGACAGATTCAGTGGAATTGGTCTGATATGCATTTTCATCTTCATTAATTTCTAAAATATGGCGATTGAAATAATGGTCAATTTTTTCTTTTGCCCAGATTTCATAACAGACGGGTACGCTGGCAATGAAACGTAAAGTAGACAGTAAATTATCATTTGGTTTTTCTATTGTAGCGATGGATAGTCTTTTTTCATTGTAATCAATAATGACAATGTAGTTTTTATCACAAAGCACTTTTAGCTCTTTGAAAATATAGTGGCTTTCCCTAGATGAGCGCATATTAATCCCTTATTAAAAGTTCAGTGTTTTTTCACACAGTTTTTTTAGTTCAGCATCATTATCAGCTAGGCAACTAACGCCCCAAGAAAATGGGGTATTAGCTGTTGAATTGATTGGCGTCAAAACCCCTGACAAGCCCGTTAATGTCTTATCACCGACAAAAGTAATAACGCCGACTTTCGCATCGATCTGTTTCAGATACTTTCCTTTGATATTGCTCGGAATATCCTCTTTTCCAGAATTACATTTAGCCAAAATACCTTGGTTAAAATTACATAGTTCGACACTGTTTTTATAAGGCAATATGGTCCGTAGAACGTCGGTCATAGCTGCTTTTTGCATATAGCTTTGGTAGCCAGGTATAGCAACGGCACTCAGTATTGAAATAATTGCGATAACAACCATGATTTCAACGAGTGAAAATCCTTTTTGATCCATAAATAAAATCTCCTTGGTAGTTTGAGATTCCATTTTAGAGACTATTTTTAGCGAAAACACAGGATGAAAACGCAGATTACGAGTGGCTTTGTAAATAGATACTGCAAATAGTGGTCTGTCTCATTTTATTTCGAGCGTTCTCGCAAAAATGTATTAAGGGCAATTTTTGTAATAAAAACGAATGTTCTGAGCTGATATAAATAGATACAGAGATAGAAATGAGCTAATGGGGAGTTTTATCCACATTAGCTAAAAAGGAGAGAGCAGAAAATGAATAAACATTAGAGTAAATTTTTATAATATAGCCAATCAAAGTGAGGGCCAGGATCGGTTTTTCGAGTAGGGGCTATATCGCTATGACCTGTAATATTCTGTTTAATTTTTGGGTACTCGATTATCAGTAATTGGCTTAGCTTGGCTAACGCTAAGTATTGAGCTTCAGTGAATGCTTCATAGTCAGTACCTTCTAACTCAATGCCAATAGAAAAGTCATTACACTTTTCTCTTCCTTGGTAGTTGGATTGACCAGCATGCCATGCTCGTTTATTAAAGGGGACATATTGAATAATTTCACCATCACGGCGAATAAGGCAGTGAGCCGAAACACGCAGATGTTTAATTTCCTCAAAAAAAGGATGTTCTTCAGGGTTTAAAGTGCCAGTAAATAGCTGGTTAATATAAGGACCACCAAATTGCCCCGGAGGCAAGCTGATATTATGAATAACCAAAAGTGAAGGGGTTTCTCCTTCTGGGCGGTCATCCTGATGTGGAGAAGGGATATGAGTCACATTATTTAGCCATCCATCATGTATTTTCATATCAGTATCCATAGTATGCTCTTTTCTTTTTTGTAAGTGCCCGTAATTAGAAAAGATTAGCATAATTGAGATCTCTGCGGGTGCATATTTTGGAGTGAACGATGACTACACGACGTTATGATGAACAAGAAAGACGCAAAATGCTCATGGCAAGATTAGTCGCTGATATTCCTTTCATGGTCAGCGTGGCTTTAAAAGAAGATCTTGGTCAGATTATTGATTATAAAAGGGATATCACTGGGCAGTTATTAAGTAAAGAAACACAAGCACATGCTCAGATTATTACTCGTGAAGAAGGTGTTTTTTGTGGGCAAAAATGGCTAGAAGAGGTTTTTTACCAGCTAGGTAACAAAGTTAAAGTAGATTGGAAAGTACAAGATGGCGATAAAGTTTCGCCTAATCAAGTGCTATGCAAAATGCAGGGACCTTCTCAAATCTTGCTTACGGGCGAAAGAACTGCATTGAATTTCATTCAAACGTTATCGTCTGTATCCACAGTAACTGCAAAGTATGTGGCTTTTCTTGAAGGTACACGGGCTAAATTATTAGATACCCGTAAAACAATTCCCGGTCTACGTAGTGCATTAAAATATGCAGTACTCATGGGGGGCGGTTATAACCATCGACTAGGTTTGTCAGATGCCTATCTCATCAAAGAAAACCATATTATTTCTGCGGGATCAGTTTCTCAAGCGGTTTCTCTTGCTCGTCAAGCTCACCCAGATGTTCCTATTGAAGTTGAAGTTGAAAATTTAGAAGAGCTGTTACAGGCAATCAAAGCTCGCGCAGACATTATCATGCTTGATAATTTTACGACTGACATGATGAAAGATGCAGTGGTTATTACGAATGGCAAAGCTGCCTTAGAAGTGTCAGGGAATGTCACAGATAAAACGATCAGAGAATTTGCAGAAACGGGCATTGATTTTATTTCAGTCGGCGCATTAACGAAACACATTCAAGCGTTAGATCTTTCAATGCGCTTTACGAATGTTAAAAGTGAATAAGCACAAAGCTAAGGGCATAGACTGTATTGAATGAGATAAGGGCAGTCGATTGTTTGAATGATTTGCCCTAGATTAATCGTTATGCTCATAGTAATTATTCTTTTAGATATATTTTGTGTTTATCGAATTGCAACGCATATTTAGGACATAAATGTTTACCATTGATGGTAAGTTATTATGTAATGAATGATTTAATATCATTCTTAATCGCTATTGATTTAACAAATTTTTAACTAATAAAATTGTACTTATAAGTAGGAATAAACATATAACTCACAATTTGATTTAAAATTCACTATATACATATAAGTATTCACTAATTGGTAAGCTGTAACGCTTCAGTTTTGGTTTTTACGGCATAAAAAATCATTATTTTTGTTAATATTGTGTGTTGTTTAGTCAAGGGTTGGTTATTAATTAATGCTTTTTTTAAAAAAAATCGTTAAAACTTGCAGGATTTTATGATTTAGCTCAAGGTCTTTATGGACAGATAGTGAATACTTTGTTACTTTATTAAGCCATAAAATAATTGGTATGACCAATTAACACTGGGTACTAGATAATCAATAATTACTCACTATGAAAATGGCAGATTATGACTTACGGTAAAATTCGCCAACCAAAGTTATCTGATGTAATCGAGCAGCGGCTTGAGCATCTTATATTCGAGGGGACTTTACGCCCCGGCGAAAAGCTGCCTCCTGAACGTGAACTTGCGAAGCAATTTGATGTCTCAAGACCATCAGTGCGTGAAGCTATTCAAACCTTAGAAGCAAAAGGTCTTCTATCTCGTCGTCAAGGTGGTGGCACATTTGTACAAAAGCAGATGTGGCAAAGTTTTAGTGACCCATTGACCGAATTACTCGCTGGTAACCCAGAATCTCAATTAGATCTTTTAGAAACTCGTCATGCATTAGAAGGCATTGCTGCCTATTACGCTGCATTACGTGGTACAGATGAAGATCTTGAGCGTATCCGTCAAAGCTATGAATTGATTAAATCGGCTCAAGAAAGTGGTGATCTTAATGCAGAATCAGATGCGGTATTACAGTATCAACTGATTGTAACGGAAGCAGCGCATAATGTAGTGCTCCTTCATTTACTACGCTGCATGATCCCAATGCTAGAGCAAAATATTCGACAGAATTTTGAGTTCTTGTATACCCGCAAAGAGATGTATAACGCGGTAAGTGAACATAGAGAACAGATTTTCTCCGCTATTGTTGCAAGAGAACCAGAAAAAGCGCGAGAGGCATCACATCGGCACCTCGCTTTCATTGAGGACTTGCTGCTGGATATTGGTCGTGAACAAACTCGCAGAGAACGTTCGCTACGCCGATTACAGCAACATCCTGGCTTAGATCAGATTTAAAAATTAGTAATGCGGATCCTGACTGCTGCGTCTGCATTACTGTGAGCACTCTTAATTAGAAGTAAAGCGGCAACTACATTAGGGCCTATCTTCCTGTTGTTTTCACTGTCATGAAGACAATCGTATGAAGAAAGCACTGGGAAGATAGGCTCCACATAACCATATAAAATAGATAACAGATAAGGAATACACCATGTCAGATATGTTAAAAAATGACGTGGACCCGATTGAAACTCGCGACTGGCTACAGGCGATTGAATCGGTCATCCGTGAAGAAGGTGTTGATCGTGCACAGTTTATTATCGAGCAGGTATTAAGCGAAGCACGTAAAGGCGGTGTTAACATTGCCGCTGGTGCATCTGGTAGTTCTGATTACATCAACACTATTGCTGTTGAAGATGAACCTGCATACCCTGGTAACATGGATTTAGAACGCCGTATCCGTTCTGCAATTCGCTGGAACGCTGTAATGACCGTTCTGCGTGCATCTAAAAAGGATTTAGAACTGGGTGGCCACATGGCATCATTCCAGTCCTCCGCAACTTTATATGAAGTTTGCTTCAACCATTTCTTCCGCGCTCATAACAACAATGATGGTGGTGACTTAGTCTTTTTCCAAGGCCATATCTCCCCAGGTATCTATGCGCGTGCATTCTTAGAAGGTCGTTTAACTGAAGAACAGATGAATAACTTCCGTCAAGAAATTGGTGGTAAAGGTCTGTCTTCTTATCCGCACCCTAAATTGATGCCAGATTTCTGGCAGTTCCCGACCGTTTCAATGGGTCTGGGACCACTAAATGCGATTTATCAGGCTAAATTCCTGAAATATTTGGATAACCGTGGACTGAAAGATACGTCAGCACAGCGTGTTTATGCTTTCTTAGGTGATGGTGAAATGGATGAGCCAGAATCTAAAGGCGCAATCACTATCGCAACACGCGATAAGTTAGATAACTTAGTCTTCGTTATTAACTGTAACTTGCAACGTTTAGATGGTCCGGTTACAGGTAACGGTAAAATTGTTAACGAGTTAGAAGGCATCTTTAGCGGAGCTGGCTGGCAAGTTATTAAAGTTATGTGGGGCGATCGTTGGGATGAGCTACTGCGTAAAGATACTACCGGTAAGCTGGTTCAATTGATGAACGAAACCCTTGACGGTGACTATCAAACATTTAAATCACGCGATGGTGCATATGTGCGTGAGCACTTCTTCAACCGTTATCCTGAAACGGCTGCATTAGTGAAAGATATGACTGATGACGAAATTTGGGCCCTGAACCGTGGTGGTCATGATCCGAAGAAAGTGTATGCAGCATTCAAAAAAGCGCAAGAAACTAAAGGCAAACCAACTGTTATTTTAGCTCAAACCATCAAAGGTTATGGTATGGGTGAAACTGCAGAAGGTAAAAACATTGCTCACCAAGTTAAGAAAATGAACATGGATGGCGTTCGCCACTTCCGTGATCAGTTCAATGTACCAGTTGCTGATGAGCAAATTGAAAAACTGCCATTTATCACTTTCGATAAAGATTCAGAAGAATACAAATACCTGCATGAGCGTCGTCAAGCTCTGGGTGGCTATTTACCAGCTCGTCGTGCTAAATTCGATGAAAAACTGGAAATTCCTACACTGGCAGATTTCAGTCAATTACTGGAAGAACAATCTAAAGAGATTTCAACAACAATCGCATTTGTTCGTGCATTGAATGTCATGTTGAAAAACAACTCTATCAAAGAGCGTTTAGTACCAATCATTGCAGACGAAGCTCGTACCTTCGGTATGGAAGGTCTGTTCCGTCAAATCGGTATCTATAGTCCGAAAGGTCAGCAATATACTCCGCAAGATCGTGAGCAAGTTGCTTACTATAAAGAAGACTCTAAAGGTCAAATTCTGCAAGAGGGTATCAACGAACTGGGTGCCGGTTCTTCATGGTTAGCGGCTGCAACATCATACAGCACCAATAACCTGCCAATGATCCCATTCTATATTTACTATTCTATGTTTGGTTTCCAACGTATTGGTGACTTAATGTGGGCAGCAGGTGACCAACAAGCTCGTGGCTTCTTGATCGGTGGTACTTCAGGTCGTACAACATTGAATGGTGAAGGCTTACAGCACGAAGATGGTCATAGCCATATCCAATCTCTGACGATTCCTAACTGTATTTCTTATGATCCAGCTTACGCTTATGAAGTTGCGGTGATCATGCAAAACGGTTTAGAGCGTATGTACGGCGAGAAACAAGAGAACGTGTATTACTACATCACGACTCTGAACGAAAACTATCACATGCACGCAATGCCGGA
The DNA here is from genome assembly GCF_000173415.1 of Providencia alcalifaciens DSM 30120. Classification (GTDB taxonomy): domain Bacteria; phylum Pseudomonadota; class Gammaproteobacteria; order Enterobacterales; family Enterobacteriaceae; genus Providencia; species Providencia alcalifaciens. Next base: position 117,527 of record NZ_ABXW01000073.1, read on the forward strand.
AGGTGTTGAAGAAGGTATCCGTAAAGGTATCTATAAACTGGCTTCTGTTGAAGGTAGCAAAGGTAAAGTGCAGCTATTAGGTTCAGGTTCTATGATGCGCCATGTTCGCGAAGCCGCTGATATTCTGGCCGCTGAGTATGGAATTGGTTCTGATGTCTATAGCGTAACATCATTCACTGAATTGGCGCGTGATGGTCAAGACTGTGAACGTTGGAATATGCTGCATCCATCAGCAACACCACGCGTACCGTATGTTGCTCAAGTAATGAATGATGCTCCAGCAGTTGCTTCTACTGACTACATGAAACTCTTCGCTGAGCAAATCCGTACTTATGTTCCAGCAAGTGAATACCGTGTTCTGGGTACAGATGGTTTTGGTCGTTCTGACAGCCGTGAGAACCTGCGTCACCACTTCGAAGTGGACACAACGTATGTCATCGTTGCAGCGTTAGGTGAATTGGCTAAACGTGGTGAGATTGATGTTAAAGTCGTTGAAGAAGCGATTAAAAAATACAACATCAACCCAGATAAAGTTAACCCACGTTTGGCATAAGAGGTAATAATCAATGTCTATTGAAATCCAAGTGCCAGATATCGGTGCTGATGAAGTTGAAGTCACCGAAGTGATGGTTAAAGTTGGTGATAAAGTAGAAGCTGAGCAATCGCTCATCACTGTTGAGGGTGATAAAGCGTCTATGGAAGTCCCATCTCCACAAGCGGGTGTGGTTAAAGAGATTAAAATTGCAGTTGGTGACAAAGTTACTACTGGTAAATTAATCATGATCTTTGATTCGGCAGAAGGTGCATCTGCGCCAGCTGCGGCTCCAGAAGCTCCTGCGGCAGCACCAACAGCACCTGCAGCTTCTACACTGAAAGAAGTTGCTGTGCCAGATATCGGTGGTGATGAAGTTGAAGTCACCGAAATTATGGTGAAAGTGGGTGATGCAATCACGGCTGAGCAATCTCTGATTACCGTTGAAGGTGATAAGGCTTCAATGGAAGTCCCTGCGCCATTTGCAGGTACTGTCAAAGAGATCAAAATTGCGACTGGCGATAAAGTGAAAACTGGCTCGCTGATCATGGTA
>NZ_ABXW01000072.1 GCF_000173415.1 Providencia alcalifaciens DSM 30120
TAAATAAAAACAATATGTTAAACCCAAGAAGAACGGATCTGGTTTTTCCTGAAAAAATCTCATAAATAGTTATCTTTTGCGCGGTTGCCACCCCTCGGTGTTTTAAACTCCCAAAAGTACCTTAAAACAACAAGTTACATCAGCAATTATGCACTAAGACGACTCTAGGTGAATTTCAAGTACAAGGAATATCATCACCATCCACAGCGTTCACTTTTTGAAAGAGAGCAAGCGCATTACAGATATTGATGAGATCAATAAATACCATCCCAAAAAAAGAACAAAAATTGATTTAAATCAAAAAATGACGACGAATTTTGTTTTATTTTTTTGCGCGCTGTGTATAGAGGTAGGAAAACTAATGTTTATTAGTCGCCTACTTCGGATTATGTTTTGCTCAACCGTGTTTCCTGACGACCAAAAGTCGTCAGGTTTTTTTATTCGAAATAACACGCTGTTTAAGTGCCTATGTCTTGCATGCAACGATTAAAAACTTGAATAAAAGTAACGTTTTTTTACGATTTTTGTCATCACATAACGTTGTCAAGTGTATCATTGCGGATATATCAAGTGTTATTTCGGACAAGCCTACGAAACATCCCTTTAAGCCCCTGCATAGGGGCTATTTTTTTACATTGATGCCGAAAAATATCTCAATCAATACACACCACATTACTATCAAACACAATTAAACAAATGATTATTTAAAACAATAACTGATTGATTTAAAATCAAAATATCAACATTGTAGTTAAAAAAAATCAATATCTTGAAATATTCATTAAAGTTGCTTTAAACTGGATATCGAGATTGGTTGTTGCTCATTCTCGCATTATAATTCCTATAGTTCACATACGCCCCCTCATTGGAAACTTTGAGGGTTTTTTTTACCTACATCTCCCATCTATTACCCAAAATAACCAATTAAGTATTCAATAGATTATCTCTATTAACCATTTTTAAGATAGTCATTTTCAGTTATCAATAAAATTGTTTTTGTAGCTCATAACAAGAATCCACTTTGCCTCTATCAGTCGATAAGCTTAGTTCGGACACATCAAACAATCGATTAATTAAAAGCCATAATCAATTGAATTTAAATACAAAAAAAACAGAAAAGACAGAATAACTCAATTTTATTATTGAAGCATAAGTGAGAAATAATAAAATCACTTATGAGGGTGAAAAACCC
>NZ_ABXW01000070.1 GCF_000173415.1 Providencia alcalifaciens DSM 30120
GAAATTCGACTCAGTTTTATCAACTTAGGTCGTTGTCGCGAGGTGGCGTATATTACGCTTTCCTCATTGAGAGTCAAGCTTTTTTTTGCTTATTCTTTTCAGAATCTCTCGCTGCCGGTTCAGTGTTCATCGCGCTTTGCGTTGGCTTGTTCCCGGTCAGTGGATGCGCATTATAGGGAGTCAGAAAAATCTGGCAACCCTTTTTTTGATGTTTTTTTTCGTTCGCTCAGCTTTTCAACGAATTTAGCTTAAATTGCCAATTTTTTCAGCGATTTGAAGCCTTCAGCCTCTAAAACAGGGCGTAATTCTTGTAAACTCTCATTCATTAATAAGCAATAAGCAAAGTCTTCTTCATTTGAATCTGTTACTTCAGCCTGATTATTGATGAGCCAAACGGTTCTTCTGGCAATTGCGGCGCCAGAATCAATAAATCGAGTACCGTTAGGAAGCACTTTTTCGAGTTCTTCTACTATAAGAGGAAAATGGGTGCAACCTAGGATCACGGTATCAGGTGCTTCTTTCATTTTTAGCCATGGTTTGACTGCTTGAGCGATCTCATCGAGCGGTAGCATTTCGCCATGTAATTTTCTTTCTGCTAACTGTACTAGTTCCGCTGAACCTAAAGAAATCACTTTGCAGTCTGTCGCAAAACGCTCAATAAGCTCTTTAGTGTATTCTCGATTCACCGTACCTTTCGTAGCAAGTAAGCCCACTACCCCATTACGTGTCAGCTTCGTCGCCGGCTTAATAGCAGGAACGACACCCACAATAGGAAAAGTAAAATGAGCTCGTAAGTTGGGTAAGCTCACCGTACTTGCTGTATTGCAGGCAATAACGGCAATGGTGAGTGGGTGTTTTTTTGCGATGGCATTAACGATTTGGTACACCCTATCAATAATAAACTCTTCACTTTTTTCACCATAAGGGAAGGCTTCATTATCAAATGCATATATATAGTGTGCATTAGGGATCAATTTTTTGACTTCACGATAGACAGATAACCCGCCCACTCCAGAGTCAAACACCAGAATGGTCGGGCGAACAGATAGGTTGTTATCAGAAGTTGTAGCTTCCTGTGAGGAAATATTCTCTTCCAGCGGTGCGATAACCATACGCGGTCTCATAGTCTTTATCGAACATATTAGCTATTTTACCACGAATTGTGAGATGTGAAGTGATTGGATATGCAGCAGTGATATCCCAAAGGCTAACGCCCCCGAGTTTTAGGCTTTCTGACTTACCATTCTCATAATAAGCAGTATCATGTCGTGAGCCGATATATTGATAGGTCAAGCCCATATCGAGTTTTTCTATATTCCAATCTAACTGATACTTAACTTGTTGCTGAGCTCGGCGTTCCAATACCTTATTGGTATCTTTATTACGAGGATCAATATATTGATACGTAAATTGGTGATGGAACATCCACGTATCAAACTCGCCAACCCATTCCACACCTTTAATTTCAGCCTTACCAATATTTTCATAAGAATTGAACTGCGCACCAGATTTATATGCGATTAAATTGTCAATATCATTATGGTAAGCATTGAGTTGCCAGAATAAAGGACCTGTTGTACCTTCTAAACCAATTTCCCATTGTTGGCTTTCTTCAGGTTTTAGGTCTGGATTTCCTTTCATTTTCCATGAAGGGTTATCTACATATAACTGATTTAAATTAGGAGCTTTATAGGCGGTGGCATAAGAACCAACAAGTTTGTAGCCATCATAAAACTCCCAGCTCAGCCCAGACTGCCATGTCGTATGCCAATCAAACTCTGAGTGGTGATCGGAGCGTATAGCTGCTTCAGCAATCACTGAATCTATTAGTGCATATTGCCCCGTAAGATAGATTCCCGTGTTATTAACTGTTTCTTTTTTACTCGTATTTGTGTAACCACCTGGCTCAACGCTTTGACGTTGATAATCAACGCCGGTGCTAAGACTACCTTTACCAAATTGGTAGTTATTGCCCCATTGCAAATTATATTGTTTCGACTCATCCAGATTAGAATACAACCCATATTGACCATATCTTGGATCGTAATTGTAATCTTTAGAGTGGCTATAACTTCCTAGCAGTGATGTTGAGTAATTGCCTTGATGGTATTTCAGACCTGTTTCATAAGTTCGACTCGAGAACTTACGTGTATCAACAAGGTAATGCTGCATATTTGTATAATCGGTATCATAGCTACCATCATAATCAGTGCGGTTATCATAACCATAGCCACGGGCATAAGCCGAAACATTCGGAGAGAATTGATGTTCAATTCCCAACCATAGTGTTTTATTTAAGAAACCGTCTTTATCTGACTGGGGATATCCATTTGGATAATTCCCTGTACTTCCTCTTGCCTCCACATCAAACCCTTTTGTATAGGTATAAGCCGCCGCGCCCGTAACGGTTGTATTTTCACCAATTTTTTGCTGCGTTGAACCGTTATAGTTTTGATAGCCATAAGAACCAATGCCCGCATTTAATGTGGTTCCATCATTATCGCGACGCGTAATGATATTGATAACACCACCTACCGCATCAGAGCCATAAACTGCTGAACGGGCGCCACGAATATATTCAATACGCTGAACTAATGAGATTGGAATTTGGCTCATATCCGAAGAACCAGAAATTCCCGCTTGATTAAGACGAACACCATCAATTAAAACCAAAACATGGCGTGATTCTGTTCCTCTAATAAAGAGGGAACTTTGTTGCCCTATTCCCCCATTCTGAGCAACATCCACACCCGGCAAACGCCTTAATACATCAATCACGGTATTTGACTGCCAATGATCAATATCTTCACGGGTCACAACGGTAACTGGCGCTAATATAGAAGAGATGGGTTGTTCGAAACGGTTAGCAGACACCACCATTGCATCAGCCGAGTTTGGATTCGCACTTGCCAACGAGGAAATGCCACACAACACTGCCAGAGCTGCCACCGATAATGGTAGCGACTTGTTATTATTCATTATATTTACACTCGGAAAATCAATAGAATTAACATTCCGCGACGCCGAAAATCAGATCCGCGCTGAAATTCAACAAAGCGATAAGAAGTGTGGTAGGTATCGGACTTATAAAGTGACAAGTTGGGTTTCTATATATGAAGCGATATATAAAATGAAAATTCGACCTGTTATATCCCCTAAATAATTCAAGCTGCATGTAGGCGGCAAGCGAAGATATTCCTAGGAGCATACTGAAGTATGTGACTAGGATAGCTGAGCGATGCCAACACCCATGTAGCTTGAAGAATGACAGGGATACCTTAATTACCGTTGCGCGTCAGTTCTGGACTCTCACCAAATTCCCTCAACCACAGCACATAATCCTAAATTGAATAGTTATCAGTGTCCATGAATCGATAATGAAAACTGGACATCTTCGCAGCTTGCCCTACAATTTCGCCCCTGACGTGAATTTTGACTGTTTTATGGGGCCATATGATGCAAAACACCTTGCACACCGAAGATTACCAACTGCAACTTGCAGAGAAAGTTGACCGCCTGAAGAGCTTAATGGCCCCTTATGCTGCGCCTGAACCTGAAATTTTTTCATCACCAACATCCCATTATCGGATGCGTGCAGAATTTAGAATTTGGCACGAAGGCGATGACCTATTTCATATTATGTTTGATAAAGAGACTAAAGAACGTATCCGAATGACGTCATTTCCAGTCGCTAGCCAGCTAATCAATGACATGATGGCTGAACTGCTTCCTTTATTAAAACGCACTGAACTACTACGCCATAAATTATTTCAGATAGATTACTTATCTACGCTAAGCAATAAGCTAATCGTTTCTCTGCTCTACCATAAAAAACTCGGGGATGAGTGGACTGAACAAGCGAAACAATTAAAAGAAGATCTCGTTGCGAAAGGTTTCGACGTTCAGATTATTGGTCGTGCCTCCAAAACAAAAATTATGCTCGACCACGATTATGTTGATGAAATTTTACCTGTAAAAGGTAAAGACATGGTTTATCGTCAAGTTGAAAATAGTTTCACTCAGCCTAACGCGCAGGTAAATATTAAAATGTTAGAGTGGGCAATTGATGCAACTCAACATTCAACAGGCGATTTATTAGAGCTTTACTGTGGGAATGGTAATTTTTCATTAGCGCTAGCTCAAAATTTTAATAAAGTTTTAGCCACTGAAATTGCCAAGCCTTCCGTGCATGCGGCTCAATACAATATTGAAGCTAACAAAATAAATAATGTGCAGATTATCCGAATGTCGGCGGAAGATTTTACCCAAGCCATGAATGGTGTCCGTGAATTTAACCGTTTAGAAGGCATTAATTTAGCGGATTATCAGTGCAATACTATCTTTGTTGACCCTCCGCGTAGTGGCTTAGATGACAAAACGGTTCAGTTAGTACAAGAATATGATCATATTCTGTATATTTCCTGTAATCCTGAAACACTGTGCGATAATTTAGCTGAACTCACCAAAACCCATAGAATAGAAAAGCTCGCGTTGTTTGATCAATTCCCGTACACCCATCATATGGAAAGTGGTGTGTTATTAACTCGACGCTAATTCTTCACTATAAACATCCCATAAAAAACGCCGCACTATAATGTCGCGGCGTTTCTTTTATAGCTTATTAATATTCGGGCAAATATTAATGCTCAGTTTCGCTTTCTAGTGCTTGTTCTTGCAGATCTTTTTTACGCGCTTTCCAGCTGGTATACATCCACAATGCAATAATGACAATTACGGTTGCAGGGATAAAATTAGAACCAACGTCAGGATGTTGGACACGTAAAATTGCAGCATAGCCGAACATACCTAAGAAAAAACTACCTGCGACAAATTTTGGTAATCCCATTGGCATGGCTTGGTGTAAATAACGCTGGTGTAAACAGTAAACAGCCAAAATTAACGTAACGATGGGGAAAATAGAAAATTCCACAAGGGAATTAAACAGGGTAGAGAACGTTCCATGAGTCGATAAGCCAATTACTAAAGACAGCAGTAATGTGCTTCTCTCATAATTTTTGTGTTCCGTCATTGTCTCTCCTTTAACTATTCGGTTAAGTCAGGGTCTGTATCATTTTGTTTTTCTTGCTCGCGGCGGTACCAGTAATAAGCACCTTTAGCTATCATACGTAGCTGTAATACTAACCGCTCTTCGAGGCGACGACGTTTTTCTTCATCAATATCAAGCGCTTCGGCACCCGCACTAAACACTATGGTGACCATCGCTTCAGCTTGCATTTCAGTGAAATAACGAGGCATACGGTTTTCTAATTCAAGATAATCCGCTAATTCCGCAATAAAATGTTGGATTTCTCGTGCGACTGCGGCACGAAATTCAGCAGAAGTTCCTGAACGCTCACGCAATAATAACCTAAACGCATTCGGGTTATTACCTATAAACTCCATAAAAGTGGAGACTGATGTACGGATCACACTCCCGCCTTTTGCGATACGTTGACGTGCTTGTCTCATCAGCTGACGTAACATCAATCCGCTTTCATCAACCATGGTGAGTCCAAGTTCATCAACATCTTTGAAGTGACGGTAAAACGAAGTTGGTACAATACCCGCTTCACGGGCGACTTCCCGTAAGCTGAGGCTAGTAAAACTGCGTTCTGCACTTAATTGGCTAAATGCCGCTTCCACAAGCGAACGACGAGTTTTTTCTTTTTGTTTTGCTCTAACGCCAATAGTGTTGCTCACGATTTTCCTAGTTTTCTACAATTAAAACGTCGCGAATAGATCAAAATATCACTTTTGAATGCGCCCATTCCCTAAGCATACCTGAAAATCATTAATCTAGTTTAGTGAAAAGATGACTCTCCCATCAATTTTCCCATTTTCAGAATTTCACCCAACTTCGTTTTTTCTACGCTGTGTCTTTTATCGACTTTTTTTTCATAAATTTTTTATATACTTTGCGCTTCTTTATTTTTATCTACTTTCTATACTTATTTGTCTTTAGGATTTCGAATTGAGACAAGATGGCAAACGAATGTTACTATCACAACGTCCCTAGAATTAAAACAGGCTTACCTCATGCAACAACATACCCATTTTGATGCAATTGTCATTGGTTCAGGTCCTGGTGGTGAAGGTGCCGCTATGGGGCTGGTCAAACAAGGAAAAAACGTTGCTGTTATAGAACGTTATAACAGTGTCGGCGGCGGCTGTACCCACTGGGGTACTATCCCTTCTAAAGCGCTCCGTCATGCTGTCAGTAGAATTATCGAATTTAATCAAAACCCGCTATACAGTGATAATTCCCGCAATTTACGCTCCTCTTTTTCTGAAATTCTTACCCATGCCGAAACGGTGATTAGTCAGCAAACTAGCATGCGTGAAGGGTTTTATGAACGCAATGGTTGCCAAATGTTCTCTGGTGAAGCAACTTTTGTTGATGATCAGCATGTTAGTGTGCGCTATGCAGATGGTAGTTGCGATGTCCTTAGCGCGGATAAAATTATCATTGCGACTGGTTCACGCCCTTATTGTCCTCCTGATGTCGATTTTACTCATTCCCGAATTTACAACAGCGATACTATCCTCAACCTCTCTCATGAACCTCGCCATGTCATTATTTATGGTGCGGGTGTGATTGGTTGTGAGTACGCATCAATATTTCGTGGATTAGGGGTCAAAGTCGATTTGATCAATACCCGTGATCACTTACTCGCATTCCTTGATCAAGAAATGTCTGACGCACTGTCTTATCACTTTTGGAATAGTGGCGTTGTTATCCGTCACAACGAAGAATATGAAAAGATTGAAGGTTTAGATGACGGCGTTATCGTTCACCTAAAATCGGGCAAGAAAGTGAAAGCTGACTGTTTACTTTTCGCGAATGGACGTACGGGTAATACCGATAATATCGGCCTAGCGAATGTTGGTATTGAAGCCGATGGACGTGGATTAGTCAAAGTTGATCATGCTTATCGTACCAGCAACGAGCATATCTATGCTGTTGGTGATGTCATTGGCTATCCAAGTTTAGCATCCGCCGCGTATGATCAAGGTCGGATTGCAGCTCGTGCAATCACATCAGGCTTAGGCAATGCTCATTTAGTTGAAAATATTCCAACGGGAATTTATACCATTCCAGAAATCAGTTCTGTGGGTAAAACAGAACAAGAATTGACGGCAATGAAAGTTCCTTATGAGGTGGGTCGTGCTCAATTTAAACATTTAGCGCGAGCTCAAATTGCAGGAATGAATGTAGGTAGTTTGAAAATTCTCTTCCACAGAGAAACGCTTCAAATTTTAGGTATTCACTGTTTCGGTGAGCGGGCGGCAGAGATTATTCATATCGGTCAAGCCATTATGGAACAAAAAGGTGAAGGAAATACCATCGAATACTTTATTAATACTACGTTTAACTACCCTACCATGGCAGAAGCGTTCCGTGTTGCGGCGCTGAATGGTCTAAATCGACTATTTTAACCGATAATAACGCTTTCCATGTAAGTGATTGCAGGGTTGACTCCCGCAATCACTTTTTTTGTTTCAACGCTTTTTGCTGCATTTAATCTGAGTTCTTACTTTTTATTTCTATAATACTTATCCATTGAGCTATAGATAGTCTCAGCTAGCTGCTCATAACGACCACGTAATGGAGAACCCGGACGGTAGACCAGAACAATTCGGCGTTTAGGTTCTGGCTCAATACAATTCAAATAACAAACCCCATCACGGCAAGCTTCATGTGGTACCGCCAAATCAGGTAGTAATGTAATACCACTACCCGCCGCTACCATGTTGCGCAGTGTTTCTAAGCTGGTTGCACGAAAATGTGTATCTTCTTTTGCACCTGCTTGGAAGCAGAATCCCATCGCTTGATCACGCAAACAGTGACCATCTTCTAGCATTAATAATTTCTCGCCCGCTAATTCCCCCATTTCAACCGTGTCGCGGTCATGCCATGGGTGGCTTTCATAAATGGCGAGTTTCATCGGTTCTTCAAATAATGGAACCACGATAAATGGTTCTGTTTCTTTGACTTCTGCCAGAATAGCGCAATCCAATTTACCACTGTCTAACTGTGCCAATAATTGCTGGGTTTGTGCTTCGTGTAAGTAAATTTCCAGCTTCGGGTGCACTCGATGTAATTCGGGGATAATGTGTGGGAGCAGATAGGGAGCGACTGTTGGGATCAGTCCTATATGTAACGGTCCCGACATGCTTTCGCCTTGTAACGCTGCCATTTCTTGTAAAACTTTAATTTCTCTTAAAATCGTTCTTGCTTGCTCAACGAGCAGTAAACCTTGTTGAGTAAAAAGTACTTTTCGGCTGGTTCTTTCTAATAACATCACGCCAAGCTCTTCTTCAAGCTTACGGATTTGACCGCTCAGTGTAGGCTGACTTACATGGCAAGAATCCGCAGCACGTCTAAAATGTTTGTGCTCAGCAAGTGCAACTAGGTACTCCAGATCACGAATATTCATCCGCCTTTTTCCTCTCGTTATGCCTATCTATATAGATAATACCAATCATTATAGAGAATATATAATGTTTCATCTATCAATAAAATTAAAAAATGCTAGATAAGCTTTTAGGGTTTCTCTCATTTGAGATTAAAACAAAATGCTCCTCTAAGAAAGTAAATGTATTTTCGCTATTTTATTGGAAAAACAACACCAAACAAAATCACAAACCCAAATTACCTTTATTTCAGGTAACCAAATTTATATCAAATTAACATATCCAATATATTTAGAATTAATATTTACCAAACCCAAGTTGAACAAAAATTTAGATATTTTAATTAAGAGGCAAAAAAATGTGAGAGACACTGTCAACCTTAAATGATGCAGCAAAAAACAGTCAGCTACGTTAAAACTAAAACCTGTTCAATACCGATAATATCAAATGTAAATCATACCTTACTTGTCATATCAGTACGGAGTGTTGGCTCTAAGCCATCTAGATAATGATGCTTATGTTTTTATACCATATGATTATTAAAAGCTTTTCAAAACTGATAATGAAAAACAAATCAGAGGCACATTAATAAGATTTAATACCTGAAAATTAGGTAATAACAAGAATAAGAGTGAAATTGTGTAAGTACTATTCCATAGCAATGAAATATTTTGTTATATTCTCTTTCATATTTAATTAAAGTTTGTAAATACATATAAAAGAATATATTAAATTAATCGACATTAAATCAAACACACATTTACACTCACCTAATGAGGCGGATGGCACCAAAACGAATAAACTGGAGTTATTATCTAAAAATAAATGATAAATTGAATTTTTGCACCACAAATATCTCAAAATTAGTTTGAATATGGTTTTTTATTGGTAAGTGTTTACGCTTATACTATATTTTAATTATCCCATATTGTTTAATTTAATTTTAAAATTCCCATACATTTCATTTTCAATATTTACACCTTAATCGAGTTTTTTGTTTTATTATATCCTCCGTCGAATAAAACGAGGTAATTGAAAAAAGAAAAGTAGCCAATATATATATTACGTCACAATAAAATTACTAATTAATACAATTAAATAAATTGATTAAACACAAATCAGTTAGGGGATACTATTATGAAAAATTTAACTTCTATTACTAAAAAAATCTTCTCTCGCGCTGTCATGGCGTTATTATTAGTTCCAACGTTAGGTGCTATCAATGCCTATGCAGACAACAATGGGCACAGTGGCACAATCCAATTTACTGGCGCGATTGTCTATGGAGCATGCTTAAATGAAGTCGGTAATAATAACGTCACTTTAAATTGCCTAGATGATAATGACGATATGGTTGCTAATAATATTGACCTCAAGAAATTAGTAAAAACTCAAGGTTGGACAGTCTTGAATGGTGGTCGAAGTTCCTATTCTTATAATTGGGTGAATAAAGATAAAAAAATCGGAATGTTAACAATTAAATATAGCTAAGCGTCAATGTTATGGAAATTGGGGTAGTCATGCTACCCCCCATTTTTTATTGCATCTTCAAACGAGCTTTCGCATCCCCAATAGCTTTCGCCACCTGCATTTGAGATACCCCACCTTTTGCTAACCGCTTATCTAGGCAAGATTGTAGAGACAGAATCTCATACACATCTAATTGAATTGCAGCACTAAATTTTTGTAAATCACTTAACGCCATCTCTTCTAATGCCTTACCTTGGGCGATTGCAGCCACTACCGCTTCACCGACAATATGGTGCGCTTCACGGAATGGAACGCCTTTTGCGACTAAGTAGTCCGCCAGCTCAGTTGCATTCGCATAGCCTTGCTTAGCGGCATCTTCACAACGAGCACGGCGAATTTGAATGCCATCTAATACTAATACCGCCATATGCATGCAGTCTAACCAAGTATCCAATGCATCAAATAGCCCTTCTTTGTCTTCTTGCATATCCTTATTGTAAGCAAGAGGAAGCCCTTTTAAGGTCATCATCATCCCAGTTAATGCCCCTTGAACACGACCACATTTACCACGAATAAGCTCCAGTGCATCCGGATTTTTCTTTTGTGGCATGAGGGATGAACCCGATGTGACTTTATCTGAAAGCTCAACAAATCCAGCTTCGCCACTATTAAAGAAAATTAAATCTTCAGCGAAACGTGATAAGTGAACCATACCGATACTCGCATCCGATAATAGCTCTAATACATGGTCTCTATCAGAAACAGTATCTAAGCTATTACGTGTCGCAGAGGAAAACCCTAACCATGATGCTAATTGCTCACGGTCAATATCATAGGCCGTACCCGCCAACGCCCCACAACCTAATGGGCTGACATCTAAACGCTTTAAAGTATCTTGCAAACGGCTTTCATCACGAGACAACATTTCGCTATACGCTAAACACCAATGGGCGAATGTCACTGGCTGAGCACGTTGTAAGTGGGTATAGCCTGGCATCACTGCATCTTGGTTATTTTCAGCGGTGATGACCAACGCTTTTTGTAACTCAGTCACAGCTTCTAATAACAGCGCCACTTGGTCTTTACACCACAGTTTTAAATCTGTCGCGACTTGGTCATTACGGCTACGACCTGTGTGCAATTTTTTTCCTAAATCACCGACTTTATCAATCAGTTTACCTTCAACCCAGCTATGAATATCTTCGGCGTCGCTTTGCAGGATAATTTCAGGATCGGCTTGCACTTCCGCCAATAGCACATTGAGTGCTTGCTCGAGAGATTTTTGCTCGCTATCAGATAACACACCAACCGTCACCAATGCTTTTGACCATGCGACTGAGCCAATAATATCTTGCTCCGCTAAGCGATAGTCAAAACGCAGTGAGTCATTAAACTGTTTAAACCGTTGATCTGCCTGCTGACTAAAACGTCCACCCCAAAGTGCCATAACGAGTCCCTACCTGATTGATAAAATAAGTGTCTGCCCGACAGCCTTATTTGGCTATCGGGGTCATACTAATAAAACTATTTTGCTTTGTTCTGCTCTTTCAGCGCACGAATACGTGAAGAGAGTGAGTAGAGGCGGATAAATCCACCAGCATGGCTGTGATCGTAAACTTCATCTTCACCAAATGTTGCAAACTCTTCAGAGTACAGGCTCTTATCTGCTTTCTTCTGGATAGCCGTCACTTGCCCTTTATACAGTTTTAGCACCACTTCACCCGTCACATCCTGAGCTAATGACTCTGCGGCGGCTTGTAAAGAATGGCGTAATGGCGCAAACCAACGACCGTCATACACGACATAAGACATTTCCAGACCTAACTGCTCACGCCATTTGTAACTATCGCGGTCTAATACCAGCTGCTCAACACCACGTAGTGCAGCCATCATGATGGTACCCCCTGGGGTTTCATAGCAACCACGAGATTTCATACCCACTAAACGGTTTTCCACAATATCGATACGACCCACACCGTGTTTTGCGCCCAGCGTATTGAGTGTTTCTAAACAACCCAATGGAGACAATGTATTGCCATTCACCGAAACCACTTCGCCGTGTTTCACGCCAACAGTCACCAGCTCAGCTTCATCCGGTGCGTCTTTCGGATCAACTGTCCATACCCAGCAATCTTGGTTAGCCGCATTCCATGTGCTTTCCAATACGCCACCTTCTGTAGAGATATGCCATGCGTTTTCATCACGGCTGTAGATTTTTTCTAAGCTTGCAGTCGTTGGAATATTACGTTCTTTCAGGTAATCCAATAACGCTTCACGAGAACGCAGATCCCATTCACGCCAAGGTGCAATAACTTTCAGTTGCGGTGCTAATGCTGTATAGGTACTTTCAAAACGAACTTGGTCGTTACCTTTACCTGTTGCGCCATGGGCAACTGCATCCGCACCCACTTTTAGCGCGATTTCAACTTGAGCTTTGGCGATAATCGGACGTGCCATTGATGTCCCCAGCAAATAGCTACCTTCATACAGTGCACCGGTTTTCAATACTGGGTAGATATACTCTTTGATGAATTCTTCACGCAGGTCAACCACGTAGCATTCAGAAGCGCCGGATTGCAGTGCTTTTTTCTCAACGCCCACTAAATCTTCTCTGTCTTGACCCACATCGGCGACGAATGCCACGACTTCACAGTCATCGTAATTCTCTTTTAACCACGGAATGATCGCCGATGTATCTAGTCCACCAGAGTACGCTAATACAATTTTCTTAATGCCCTTTTTCATAACTTACCTATCCCATTAAATGCGTTATTTGTCTGTTTGCTTATTCAGTCCATGACTCAAGAAGCGAGAATTCGTGTACCGATTGCGGTGCCATTAAATAACGATGGCAATTGTTCTGCATGGCGCCAGCTAGCAATATCGACAGGGCGCTGTAAGGTAGAAGCCGCTTCCAGTGCCGCATTCACTTTAACAATCATGCCATCTGTAATAATGCCTTGTTCAATCAGCTTCTGTGCTTTGGTGGTAGTCATTTCATCAATTTTTTGACCTTTACCATCCAAAATGCCACTGACATCAGAAAGCAGTACCAGATCCGCATTCAATGCCTGAGCAATCGCTGTTGCAGCTTGGTCAGCGTTAACATTCATTAATTGCCCATCATTCGTGATCCCGATAGAGCTAATAATTGGCAAGTAACCCGAAGACAGTAAAAGCTTCAGTAATTTCGCATCACCCGCTTTTGCACTACCAACATGACCCAGTTCATCATTAATTTGCGTTACCACTGCGCTGTGACCATCCCCAAGAGACAATCCTACTGCTTGTAGTTGATGTTTAATCGCCCACGCTAATAATGTTTTATTCGCCGTACCGGCTAAAGCACCTACAATAATGTCGATTTGATCAGCTGGAGTCACACGCAGCCCTTGTTTCTTCACGACAGGTAATTGCAGCTTTTGCATCAATTCATCCACTAAACAACCACCACCGTGCACAATGACCAACTCACGTTGATGAGCCTGACGATAGGTTTGGATTGCCGTAAATAATCTTTCTAGCGCTTCTTCGCTATCGAGTAACACACCGCCCAGTTTAATGACTAAAGGTTGCATGGAGATTTATCCTTAATAAATTGCCATAAGAGCATTAAAGTAATGATTGCGTTTCGTTGAAACCAAACCGAATATTCATGCATTGAACCGCTTGTGCGGCGGCACCTTTTAATAGGTTATCTTCTGTCCCGACTAAAATCAGGTGTTCACCTTTCAATACAAATCCGATATCACAAAATGGCGTGCCAACGACCGATTTCAGTGCAGGTACACCTTTGTCATATAAACGAACTAACGGTTTATCGTGATACGCGCCTTTAAATGTTTGGCTAATTTGCTCCGTTGTTACGCCGGCTTTCACTTTACAAGTGATGGTCGCCAGTATACCCCGTGCAAAGTTGCCTAAATGTGGCGTGAAGATGACCTCTCTACCTAGATGTGTGGCTATTTCAGGTTGATGACGGTGGGTAAAAATACCGTATGGCTGCAAGCTCACTTCGCAGAAGCTATTGGTCATTGATGCTTTACGCCCTGCCCCTGAAACACCGCTAGTCGCATTGATCACTGGCCACATGTTTTCATCGAGTAAATCCGCTTCAATCAACGGCTTTAATGAAAGCTGAGAAACAGTTGGGTAACACCCCGGTACAGCAATCAGCTGAGCTTGGCGGATTTTATCTGCCTGCCATTCCGCTAAACCGTAAACTGCTTGCATTAACCACTGGGTGTTTGTATGTTCGAAACCGTAGTATTGCGGATAAAACGCCGCATCTTGAACACGATAAGCACCAGAAAGGTCAAAGACCACACAACCCGCTTCAAGAAACTGAGGCGCGATGTCATGACTCACTTCATGGGCGGTTGCGAGGAAAACAACATCGATACCTTTTGCCGCCTCAGCCACATCTGTGAGGGGTTGGACCGGAAGATCAATGATGCCTTTATACTGGGGATGTAAATCAGAAAAGCATTTACCCGCATCTGCACTTTGTGCAGAAACCATCAATCCAGAAAGATGAATTTCAGGATGACGTTGTAAGTAAGCGGCTAATTCTGCTCCAGTATAACCACTGGCCCCGACAATGAGTGTGTTCAACATGTGTTTTCTACCTTGTACTCGTGACCCAAACAGTTTAATGTGTATTTTTATTCAAATAAAGTGCATGAATATTGATACTATTATGGATAAAGGCTGTCAACAGTGAATATTAAATTACCTGCATTTATTGAGATTTATCGTCAATTAATCGCCACTCCGTCGATCAGTGCGACCGATTCGCAACTCGATCAGAGTAACCGAGCACTCGTGGAGCTCTTAGGTGGATGGTTAGAAACCTTAGGCTTTACGGTGAATATTCAACCGGTCCCTGATACACGAGATAAATATAACCTATTAGCGTCGATTGGTGAGGGCAATGGCGGATTGATGCTCTGCGGTCATACGGATACTGTTCCATTTGATGACGGACGCTGGAGTAAAGATCCTTTCAAGCTCACCGAGCATGACGGCAAGCTATACGGGCTTGGTACCGCCGATATGAAAGGTTTTTTTGCTTTCATTATTGATGCACTGCGCGATGTTGACCTCAGCACCTTAAAACGCCCATTACATATTCTCGCGACCGCCGATGAAGAAACCTCCATGGCAGGAGCGCGCTTTTTTGCTGCTAGCACGGAATTACGCCCTGATTTCGCCATTATCGGCGAACCAACATCCTTGCAGCCTATCCGCGCGCATAAAGGTCACCTTTCTAATGCTATCCGCATTACGGGCCAATCAGGGCACTCCAGTGATCCCGATAGAGGCGTGAATGCGATTGAATTAATGCATGAATCCATCTCTCACCTGATGACCCTAAGAAATACATTGAAAGAACGCTATAACAACCCCGCGTTTGTTATTCCTTATCCAACAATGAACTTTGGTCATATCCATGGTGGTGATGCGGCAAACCGAATTTGTGGATGCTGTGAATTGCATATGGATATTCGCCCACTACCGGGTTTAACCTTGCAAGATCTCGACGAACTTCTCAATGAAACCCTTGAGCCAGTTCGTGCAAAATGGCCGGGTCGTTTAGCGATTGAAGAGATGCATCCCCCAATCCCTGGCTATGAGTGCCCAACGGACCATAAAATGGTCGCTGTGATTGAGCAGCTATTAAATAAAAAAGCAGAGACCGTTAACTACTGTACAGAAGCACCGTTTATCCAAGAACTTTGCCCAACGCTGGTACTCGGTCCCGGCTCTATTGAACAAGCCCACCAGCCTGATGAGTTCATCGATATGAGTTTTATTGAACCAACCCGCCAACTCATCAGCCAAATGGTCGAGCACTTCTGTTTTACTGAATAGTGTTTTACTGAATAATTTTGCACTTCATGCGGAGCCGACCAAGCTCCGCATTTTCTTCATCATGAATTTTTCTCTTGTTGTACCTGAAAAAACATCAATTCTAGATTTGATTTAAGGGTTGACTCTCGCTCAATATCAAGTAATCTCTATCTAGACGTCTAAACGTATAGAAGTTTACATGGATGTATATAATCGGATAGTGAAACTAATAATTAAATAATAAGTCTGTTAAGGCGAGGTCACGGGTATGAGTTTCTTTCACGCAAATCAGCGCGAGGCGTTGAACCAAAATTTAGCTGAATTAGATGGGCAGATTAATGTCTCATTTGAATTTTTCCCACCTCGCTCAACAGAAATGGAACAAACTCTGTGGAAATCCATCGATAGGCTCAAAGTATTAAAGCCGAATTTTGTCTCTGTCACCTACGGAGCCAATTCCGGTGAGCGAGACAGAACCCATAGCATCATTAAAGACATTAAAGATAAAACTGGGCTGGTGGCAGCACCTCACTTAACCTGCATTGATGCCAGTCGTGATGAGTTAAGAGCTATCGCACGGGATTATTGGGATAACGGTATTCGCCATATTGTTGCGTTACGCGGCGATCTCCCCGATAACAGCCAAAAGCCTGAGCTGTATGCTGAGCATCTAGTCGAATTACTGAAAACAGAAGCTGACTTTGATATTTCAGTGGCAGCTTACCCAGAGGTACACCCAGAAGCTAAAAGCGCCCAGGCGGATTTAATTAATTTAAAGAAAAAAATTGAGGCTGGTGCCAACCGCGCAATTACTCAGTTTTTCTTCGATGTGGAAAGCTATCTACGCTTTCGTGATCGCTGCGTTGCAACCGGCATTGATGTGGAAATTGTTCCAGGAATTTTGCCTGTCTCTAACTTCCGCCAGCTCGAACGTTTTGCCAAGCTCACCAACGTGCGTATTCCAAGTTGGATGAACAGAATGTATGAAGGGTTAGATGATGACCCTGAAAGCCGTAATCTTGTTGGTGCATCGATTGCGATGGATATGGTGAAAATTTTAAGTCGTGAAGGGGTAAAGGATTTCCATTTTTATACCTTAAACCGCTCTGAGTTAACGTATGCTATTTGCCATACCTTAGGTGTCAGACCGCAATAACGCTTCTATTCCATATAACTTATCGGGCTATTTCATCAGAAATGAATTAGCTCGATAATATTTCCTATTTATCACGTCACTTGTAAATTACACTCAAAATTAGAGTAAATATAACCCATCATTATTAGACTGGTTTAGGAAGGATATTACAGAAATAATTTCAAAAACACGTCTAAATAGAATTAAATACAGTAAGCTTTTAATTTAAAATATGAAGATAGATCAATCCAAAACAAATAGTCTTTTAATGATGAATTATACAATGTCATTAAAACCCTAGAAAAACGCTACGTTATCTTTAATAATGACAGTACCTCACATCATAGAAATATTAATTTTCAATAACTTACCCCTCTCACCAAAAATCACATCCTATTGATACAGCTCACTTTTTCACATTAAATGACTTAGTGAAATTTCAAATTAACAGCGTTGTAAAATTGTTACTTTGGATTAACTTCAAATTTAAATTATATTTACTATGAAAACAAACCATCAAAATAACCACGATTAAAATAAGACTTTTCCTTAAATGACTTTATTCTAATTTATTTTTATGCTTATATGAAAATATAAGTTCACTGATCCTTCCTAGTAATACTGTCTCAATTATTGAGGAGATTCGTTGTATGAATAATAAATCAGTATCTTCAAAATATAGTGAATTAGATGATATCTATGCATCACTTGATTTATCCCAATCATTACCAAAATCGAAATTCCCAACCAAAGAAAGCGACCCACGAAATGTCTTTAGTGCGGTGCGTGATGAGTTAATGCTAGATGGTAATTCCCGACAAAACTTAGCGACATTTTGCCAAACATGGGTTGATGATGAAATCCGCAGTTTGATGGATCTCTCTATCGACAAAAACATGATTGATAAAGATGAATATCCACAAACTGCCGAAATTGAAAATCGTTGTGTGCATATGCTAGCCGATTTATGGCACTCCCCTGATGCACTCAATACATTAGGTTGTTCAACCATTGGTTCTTCTGAAGCGGCAATGTTGGGCGGTTTAGCGTTAAAATGGCAATGGCGTAAAAAACAAGCCGCCAAAGGAAAACCGACCGATAAACCCAATTTAATTTGTGGTCCAGTACAAATCTGCTGGCATAAATTTGCGCGTTATTTTGATGTCGAACTGCGTGAGATCCCACTGGAAGGCGACCGCCTGATTATGAGCCCTGAAGAGGTCATCAAACGTGTCGATGAAAACACTATCGGTGTTGTTCCAACATTAGGTGTGACCTTCACTTGCCAATATGAACCCGTAAAAGCCGTACATGATGCACTGGATAAACTGCAAAAAGAGACGGGCTTAGATATTCCTATTCACGTGGATGGGGCAAGTGGTGGTTTCCTCGCACCTTTCTGCGCGCCGACATTGGAATGGGATTTCCGTTTACCACGCGTCAAATCCATCAACGCTTCTGGGCACAAATTCGGTTTAGCGCCATTAGGTGCTGGCTGGGTTGTTTGGCGTGAAGCGAAAGATCTCCCTGAAGAGCTCATTTTCAATGTGAACTACCTTGGCGGTAATATGCCAACTTTCGCCTTGAACTTCTCTCGTCCTGGTGGGCAAATTATTGCTCAATACTACAATTTCCTACGCCTTGGTCGCGAAGGCTACGCAAAAATTCATAATGCGTGTTATGCCACCGCTCAATATCTCGCCCGTGAAATTGAAAAACTGGGTCCATTTGAGATGATTTTTGATGGCGATAGTGCCAAAGGTATCCCTGCACTTGCATGGAAATTAAAAGATGGCGTAAAAAACAGTAACTACTCTTTATACGATATTGCTGACAAATTACGTAGTCGCGGTTGGCAAGTTCCTGCCTACTCAATGCCTGCAAACCGCGAAGATCTGGTTATCCAACGTATTCTCGTCCGTCATGGTGTTAGCCTAGACCTTGCCTCATTACTCATTGAAGACTTCAAACGTACTCTCGAATATTTCGAGAAACACCCAGTCAGTACACCACTTTCTGAAGAAGAAAGCGGTGGATTCAATCACAGCTAATCCTTAGTCGTTTATCCAGTCGGCGTATCCATTCATGCGCCGACTGATTTCAGAAACATATGACAGGAGAATGAGCATGGCGACGTCAACAGCAGCTCCGGCCGCAAAACAACTCACCTTGTTAGGTTTTTTTGCGATCACCGCTTCCATGGTGATGGCAGTCTATGAATATCCGACATTCGCCACATCGGGTTTCAGTTTAGTCTTCTTTTTACTCTTGGGGGGATTACTGTGGTTTATTCCTGTTGCCCTCTGCGCTGCCGAAATGGCAACTGTTGAAGGCTGGGAGGAAGGCGGTATTTTCGCGTGGGTTTCCAACACATTGGGAGAACGTTGGGGATTTGCAGCTATTTCATTTGGCTATCTACAAATTGCGATAGGGTTCATTCCGATGCTGTACTTTGTGCTCGGGGCACTATCCTATATTTTAAATTGGCCTGAATTAAACACCGACCCCATCACCAAAACTATCGGCGCACTGGTGATTTTATGGGTACTCGCTTTTACCCAATTTGGTGGTACAAAATATACAGCCAGCATCGCAAAAGTCGGTTTCTTTGCTGGGATTTTATTACCCGCTCTAATTCTCGTTGGATTAGCAATCAGCTATCTCGCGAGCGGTGCACCTTTAGCTATCGAGATGAGCACAAAAACGTTTATTCCTGATTTCACACAAATCGGCACCTTAGTCGTCTTTGTGGCGTTTATCCTGAGTTACATGGGAGTCGAAGCTTCTGCAACTCACGTTAATGAGATGAAGAATCCTGGGCGAGATTACCCAGCAGCAATGTTTTTACTGATGATTGCAGCAATTTGCCTCAGTTCAATTGGTGGGTTATCTGTTGCTGCGGTGATCCCAAACAGTGAAATCAACCTGTCTGCTGGTGTGGTACAAACCTTTGAAGTGCTCGTTAGCCACTTTAATTCAACCCTAGATTGGGCAGTACGAATTATTGCCGCTTTACTATTACTGGGTGTATTAGCAGAAATTGCATCTTGGATTGTGGGACCTTCCCGTGGGATGTATGTGGCTGCCCAGAAAGGCATTCTGCCGAAAAGCTTTGCGAAAGTGAATAAAAATGGCGTGCCCGTCACATTAGTTATTTCACAATTGCTGATCACCACGGTTGCCATTATTGTGCTAACCAATACAGGTGGCGGCGGAAACATGTCCTTCCTTATCGCCTTAGCGTTAACTGTGGTTATTTATCTGTGTAGCTACTTTATGCTGTTCTTGGGTTATATGCATTTAGTCTGCAAACAATCTGATAAAAAACGAGCATTCAACATTCCGGGCGGTAATGGTCTTAAATTGTTAATCGCCGTTGTTGGATTGGTCATTTCAATTTTGGCTTTCGTTGTGTCGTTCTTCCCACCAAGCTCATTACCGGGTGGCGCAGATGACACTACTTACGTCACACTGCTAGCCGTGAGTTTTGTGATAATCTTCCTGCTACCTTTTGTGATTTATGCTTTCCATAATAAAGCCGGAAAATCCACTAACGTTTCCATGGTGCACATCAAAACCCACAATGCCCCCGCAAACCATTTCTTTATCCATCCACGGGCGCGTTCTCCTTATCATTTAATTCATAATGATAAGAACAAAAAATAACCTTCGACCATAAACTAAAAAGGCTGCCAATTGGCAGCCTTTTTACTGACAATAATTAATTGCTAACCTGTATTACGCATACCCGCTGCGACACCAGCAATCGTCACCATCAACGCTTGTTCCACACGAGGGTCTGGATGCTCTTGCTGACGAGAACGCTGAAGTAATTCTGCTTGAAGTACGTTAAGTGGGTCGGTATAGACGTTACGCAGTGCGATGGATTCAGCGATCCACGGTAAATCTGCCATAAGGGCTTCGTCTTTAGACACCGCCAATACGCTCTTAATATCTTCCGATAACTGGTCACGTAGTTTTTGCCCTAACGGCCATAAGCGTTTTTCCACGAGGCAATGGTCATAGTATTCCGCCAGCCATAAATCCGCTTTCGCATACACCATTTCTAACATCGCAATACGCGTTTTGAAGAATGTCCACTCTTGCCACATTTCATCAAGAACGGCTTGCTTGCCTTCTTTTTCAATAACATGTTTCAGTGCTGCCCCAGCACCTAACCATGCAGGTAACATTAGACGGTTTTGCGTCCAAGCAAAAATCCAAGGGATCGCGCGCAGCGTTTCTACCCCACCTGTAGGACGGCGTTTTGCAGGTCGAGAACCTAATGGTAATTTACCTAATTCCAATTCAGGCGTTGCGGCTCGGAAATAAGGAACAAAGTCGGGTTGTTCGCGGACATAATCACGATACATCGCGCAGGAGACATCCGACAGGGAATTCATCACCGATTTCCACGCTTCTTTAGGTTCCGGTGGTGGCAGTAGGTTAGCTTCGAGAATTGCACTTGCATACATCGCCAAACTGCTAATGGTTACTTGCGGTAAACCAAACTTAAAGCGAATCATCTCGCCCTGTTCCGTCACACGCAATCCACCTTTTAGGCTTCCCGGTGGTTGAGAAAGCAACGCAGAATGTGCAGGTGCACCGCCTCGACCAATGGTGCCGCCGCGACCGTGGAACAGTGTCAGTTTCACACCTTCTTTGTCACACAGTTTAATCAACGCATCTTGCGCACGGTATTGCGCCCATGATGCCGCCATCACCCCGGCATCTTTCGCTGAGTCTGAATAACCAATCATCACCATTTGGCGATCGTCAATCAGATCTCGATACCACTCAATACTGAGCAGCTTGGTCATCACACTTTCCGCGTTATTTAAATCTTCCAGCGTTTCAAACAGGGGGGCAACTGGCAATTTGATTGAGGCGCCAGCTTCTTTTAGCAGCAATTTCACGGCTAAAACATCGGATGGTACTTTTGCCATTGAGATCACGTAAGCGGCAATGGAATCATTCTTCGCTTTGGCAATGACGCGACACGTTTCGAATACTTCTTGCGTTTCTGGCGTTGGTTGCCAGTTTTGTGGGATCAATGGACGACGCGATTGCAGCTCGGTCAGTAAGAAATCTTGTTTCTCTTGTTCAGACCAATCGCCATAATTACCCAGCCCTAAATATTCAGTCAGCTCAGACAACGCATCGGTATGACGAGTGCTCTCTTGGCGCACATCGATGCGCACTAATTGCAGACCAAAACTGCGGATACGCCGTAAAGTATCTAACAATGAGCCATTAGCAATAATGCTCATGTTGCAGGCCACCAAAGATTGGTAGCAGGCGTATAGGGGATCCCATAATTGGGCATTATCCGTCAGTAAATCTGCGGGAGGCAGGACTTGCTCGCCCTTCACGCGGCGTTCCAAATATTCCAATGTAGAGAATAACTGACTACGCAAATTTTTGGCTATTTGACGATAGGGTTCATCCACCTCATCACCGCCCGCCAGCGCACGCAACTCAGGCGTTGCTTCCGTCATAGAAAGTTCAGACACCAGCACTTGAATATCTTTTAAGAATAAATCTGCGGCTTTCCAACGACTTAATAATAAAACATGGCGGGTCACTTCAGCGGTGACATTCGGGTTACCATCACGGTCACCGCCCATCCATGAGGTAAAGCGAATTGGGTTTGCTTCAACAGGTAATTGTGCACCAATCGATTCTTCGAGCTGTTCGTTGAATTCCCGTAAAAATGCAGGAACACCTTCCCATAAGGAATTTTCAACCACGGCAAAACCCCATTTCGCTTCATCAATGGGTGTTGGACGAATTTTACGGATTTCATCAGTGTGCCAAGATTGCGCTACCAACTGGCGTAAACGGCGCATGATATTGTTGCGTTCGTAATCCGCTAAATCATCATGATCGAGCTGGGATAAACAGGTGTTCACCTCAACCAATTTATGAATTAAAGTGCGGCGCGCAATTTCTGTTGGGTGAGCGGTGAGAACTAATTCGATAGAAAGCTCTTCAACCGCTTTTTGAATATCTTCGTGGCTAAAATCGTGCTCTTTCAAGCGCCCAAATAGCTTTTGCAGGGCAACAGGATTGCTGGCCGCTTCGCCATGAGGAGAAATACTGTGGTACTGCTCTGCCACGTTGGTTAAGTTTAA
This sequence comes from Providencia alcalifaciens DSM 30120, assembly GCF_000173415.1. GTDB lineage: Bacteria > Pseudomonadota > Gammaproteobacteria > Enterobacterales > Enterobacteriaceae > Providencia > Providencia alcalifaciens. Next base: position 23,008 of record NZ_ABXW01000070.1, read on the forward strand.
GAATTGGTTAAACGCCCTCGCAACGGGTAGTAGCTCATCGTTAGTGAGTGTTTGCAAGGTCATTAATAATTTTTGGCGCTGAACTTCATTACCCGCACGGGAGGATTTGGATAGCTTACGAATGGACTCAACCTTGTCGAGGATATCTTCACCAAGAGCGTCTTTGATGGTATCACCGAGTAGCTTACCCAACATACTGACATTACTGCGCATTGCGGAATATTGCTGATTCATGGGACTCCTGATCTTGTGCTGTTGGCAGGATGCCACCCCGCTTCTGGTGAACGGTTAACAAACTGCGCTGGATTTCCTGTAATAAAATTTCAGTCGGCTAGAATTATGTTTTGTGATGCAGACCGCGAATTTCACCCTGTACCCTATATTCATATCAGAAAAAAAGTGCTTTGGGTGATTTTTATGAAATTTAATTACAGCTCTATTTTTATTAATTTTTCTTATTTAAGTATTGTTTCAGCGCAATCTATCGTCGATTCAGCACTTTTAAGTCATGAATCTTACTTAAGAATAAAATAGGAATGAGAAAATTTGAGAAACAGCGTTAGCGCACGAGTCAATCTACCCCGTGCGCCTTGGATAATAACGGGTAATGCCGTTTATAAAAGCTGAGAAAGTCGATTCAGGTCTGACTGAATTGCACCGGCAGTCACATCTCGTCCAGCCCCCGGACCACGAATGACTAATGGGTTATCACGGTACCAACGGCTTTCTATAGCAAATACGTTGTCGCCCGGTAATAAAGACGCAAGAGGATGCTCAGGTTTAACCGCCTCAACCCCCACTTTCGCTTTGCCTTTTACCGCATCAAAACGCGCCACGTAACGCAGAACCAGTCCCAATTCACGTGCTGCTTCTAAGCGCTGCTGCATCTGCTCGTTAATCACCGCACTATTTTCGAAGAATTCATCCAGTGAACCCGTTTCGGCTTGCGCTGGCACTAAAGATTCCACACGAACCTCATCAGGCTCAATATCATAGCCCGCTTCTCGCGCTAGAATAATCAGCTTGCGCATAACATCTTGCCCAGACAAATCAATGCGAGGATCTGGCTCCGTTAATCCTTGTTGCCACGCTTGCTCCACTAATTCACTGAATGGTACCGAGCCATCAAATTGTAAGAATAACCATGATAATGTCCCAGAGAAGATCCCGCTGATCGCCAAAATGGCATCACCGCTTTCTTTGAGATCACGCACGGCGTAGTTGATCGGTAAGCCAGCACCAACAGTTGCATTGTACAGCCAGTGACGCCCTGTTTTGGCGAATGCGTCACGAATGTCACGATACTGCTGAGTGGGTGCCGCACCCGCTATCTTATTTGCACTGATCACATGGAAACCGTAACTGGCAAAATCCACATAACTATTAGCCAATTCACCACTGGCCGTCACATCCAACACAATCAAGTCATCGTATGGGTGTGCTCGCATCCATAAAAACAGATTATCGTCCTGATGCTCCACCGCTTCATCATCAAAGAAGGCTAACGCACGACTTGGATCAATACCTTGGTAATTCAGTAAGCTACGACGGCTATCGACAACTCCCGCCAGCACAAAATCAAAATCACTGCGTGCTGAAATATTTTGCTGCTCGACTGAAAACAGCTCTAGCCAACGAGCTCCGATATTGCCTTTCCCAAACAACACTAAGCCAATACGCTTTTCGGCGCGGAATAAGCTTTGGTGCATTCCTTGAATAATATGTTCAGTTTGATTAGTACGCAGTACCGCAACTAAGCTAATGCCATCTTCTGAGTGCCAGATAAACTCAACCGGCTGTCCTTTGAGTTCTTCATAGAAACGGTGGCTGTGCAGTGGTTTTTTACACACGCCAGCACCGACCAGAGCGACCAGAGAAAAACCTTCACGTAATGAAAGCGACCCCGGTAGCGCAGCTTCTTCCAACACATTCAATGCGCTTTCCACCACTTCTGAGGTGTAGCAAAGCTGCAAAATTGCACGATCGTGGTGGATGCCCCGCGCCAGTGGGCGAAGCTGTACGCGCTTTAATAATAAATCCACATCTTTGCAAATCTGATTAAAGTCGCGACCTGCTGCAATACGCAACTCAATTAAGCAAACATCATTGTGACTAGTGACAATTTTTGCGCCTGTACCTGATGCTAATACACGCTCAATTTTAGTCGAGCCTTGTTCTGGCTGGTAGCTACAGCGCAGCTGCAAATCAATATTACTGACCGAAACGGGCTGTAAAGTACGCGTGTGCAATACAGGTGCAGCAAGGCGAGCCAATTCACTCGCTTCATCTAAACGTAAAAGTGGGAGCAAACACGCATCCTTGACCTTACGAGGGTCGGCGCTGTATACCCCTGCGACATCACTCCAAATCGTCACTTTATCCACATCCGCTAATGCCCCAACTTGGGTTGCGGAATAGTCGCTACCATTACGACCTAAAAGGACAGTTTCACCTTTTTGGTTACGGGAAATAAAGCCTGTTACCACAAGACGGCGTTGCGGATATTGCACGAGTAGTTGCTGTAACAGCTGGCGAGACTGAATTTCATCCACTTGAGGCTGAGCCGCTCTTTCTGCACGTAGAAATGCGCGTGCATCCAACCAAGCGCTTGCCATATCAAACTGTTCTAGTACAGCGGACATGAGCCGTGCAGACCAAATTTCACCGTGTCCGACGACTTCAGCATAAGTGGCATCATTGATGGGTTTGTCCAATAAACTGCTGAGTCGCTCTAAATCTGCGATAAAAAGTGAATTTAATTCGTCTGCCTGCGCTTCCGGTAATAAACCGGTGATCAAATCTTGTTGATAACGGCGCAGTGTTTGCTGCACTTGATGAGCCGAAATGCGGTCACTCTGACTCAATTTTAGCCAACTAATCAGCTGGTTTGTGGTACTCCCTGCCGCAGAAACAACCATTAAATCGCCGGGTTGGCTATAGTTCGCCATAATGGTAGCAACACGCTGATAACATTTCACATCAGCTAAACTACTTCCCCCAAACTTATGTAACTGTCGGTGACAAGGGATCACCTCAAATGCTGTTATTGCACTCATCAAAAACTCCGCTAACGTTATGACGCAACCTTAAATGCGTGGCTCAAATCTGCGATAAGATCCTGACTATCTTCTAGACCAACCGAAATGCGCAGTAAACTATCCGTAATACCTGCTGCAGCTCGCGCTTCAGAAGACATGCCGGCATGGGTCATGGTCGCCGTATGGGAAATCAAGGTTTCTACACCACCGAGAGATTCCGCTAATGTAAATAGAGTCAGCGCATGTAAAAATTGACGAATTTGCGCTGCATCTCCTGCAAATTCAAAACTTAACATTGCTCCAAAACCTGCTTGTTGTGCGGCAGCAATGTGATGTCCCGGATGATCACTCAAAGCAGGATAATATATTTTCTTCACCAGTGGCTGAGTTTTAAGATATTTTACGATTTCACCCGCATTGGATTGCTGCTGTTTTATACGAGGTAGTAATGTTCTCATGCCTCGAAGTAATAAATAACTGTCGAATGCGCCCCCAGTGACACCAATATTATTCGCCCACCATGCTAATTCTAGAGCCCATTTCTCTTCCTTGGCAATCACAGCCCCCGCAATAATATCTGAATGACCATTAAGATATTTTGTACAAGAATGTACAACAAAATCAGCGCCTAACGCTAACGGTTGCTGTAATGCGGGACTTAAAAAGGTGTTGTCCACCACCACTAATGCCCCGACTTGGTGCGCCAATGCTGCAATATGCTGGATATCGTAAATCCTCAGGAGGGGATTACTGGGTGTTTCGATGAGGACAAGTTTCGGCTTTTTCGCCAGCGCAGCTTGTAATGCTGACTCATCGCTTTGATCTACAAATTCAACCTGATAAGCTCCCTTTTGGCTCAAGCTGTTGAACAATCGATAACTTCCGCCATAACAGTCATGAGGGGCAACGAGCAGATCGCCCGGCTGCAATAATACCGTGCATAATAGATGGAGAGCTGACATTCCACTGTTAGTCATTACGGCACCACTTCCCCCTTCCAGCTGCGCCAGTGTCCGCTGTACGATATCTCGCCCAGGATTACCACGACGAGAATAGTCATGCGCTCTCGGCTCATTAAAATCGGTAAAGTTATAGGTGCTGGATAAATAGATGGGAGGGACAACGCAACCAAATTGCGAGTCTTCATTCAGTCCATTATGTATCGCGATAGTGGATGGCTTGTATGTCATAAACGTCTCTCCAAGTATGGGATAGCTCAAATCATACTCAAAGCAAATTTAGACGTCAACATGTCCGGACGTCTAAACCTCTTTACGTTTATAACAACTAATGGAATAATCAGCCATAATAATTATGTGCCAATGGATAGTTGAATCCCGTTTCTGGCGCAATAATGGCTTTAATTTGTTGATTATTAAATGTATTTAATAATGATTTATGCCATTTGCTCTTAACCTGTATGTCGAGAATGTCTTGAAAAAAATTCATCTTCAGAATTTTGAAATGGGCACTCGCATATGACTTTTATTATTAATGAACATATCCAAGGTATCTCATGGCTGAATGGAATGGTGAATATGTCAGTCCGTATGCTGAACATGGCAAAAAAAGCGAGCAAGTCAAAAAAATCACAGTATCTATTCCTTTAAAGGTACTAAAAATTTTGACGGATGAACGTACACGTCGTCAGGTCAATAACTTGCGCCACGCGACTAACAGTGAGTTACTGTGCGAAGCCTTTTTGCATGCGTTTACTGGTCAACCTCTGCCGGATGATGATGATCTGCGCAAAGAGCGTAGTGATGAGATTCCTGAAGCAGCAAAAGGAATCATGCGCGAGCTCGGTATTGACCCAGATACTTGGGAATATTAAATCCCTCGGCAATTTTTTAACACTCGACACGCAAATGCGAGTCGAGTGTGGTCCACCCTACGCTTTATCTAGTCATATCCCTCATTAATTCTCATTATCTTCATACTGTTAAGCAAACTCATTTACTGCCGATAACCAATGTGCACTTATCATCACGGGTTAATCTCTCAAACCTTTAATTCGTCAAATAAGGTGTGATTATTTTTTCCTATAAAGGTTATTTTTACAGCCAAGTGCTTAATGATATTAAAAATAATAAAGCATGCTGTGTATAACAATTTTATAGGAATACAGCATAGATAAAAAATCGTTATCTATACTCATATTGCGCGATCCGATTACACAGCTAAATGGAATTTATAATGAAAAAAATTATTGCGGTATCTTTACTCAGTTTAGTGTCTAGCACAGCCATTGCGGGCGTAGAAAGCCTGTATGTTTCAGGTAAAATGGGCGCTTCCATTGTTCAAGTATCAAACCAAAAATGGTTAACCAGTGATAACGAATTTGAAAAAACCAATCTCGGAAATACTCATGATTCGGTTTTCGGTGGCAATATCGCCGTCGGTTATGACTTTGCTAAAACCACTAAGTTACCTATCCGTACTGAACTTGAATTTGGCATGAAAGAAAAAGCATCAATAAATCATAATCTTGAATCGTTCAATGACCCAGGAGTTCTCAGCAGTTCCGATGACGCCAAAACGGACATCACATTAAATACTGTGATGGTCAATACATACTATGATTTTAAGAATGCCACTAAATTTACCCCATATGTCAGCGTTGGGTTGGGCATGGCAAGTATCAACCATAAAATGCGCTATGACTATAATGAGCATATTGTGAGTTTGAATCAGTATACTCATGAGCAATATACCCAATCCAAAACCACCAATAACTTTGCATGGAGCGTTGGGTTAGGTTCGCAATATCGAGTGAATAACCATTTTTCGTTAGATATGGGATATCGCTTCTTAGATGCAGGGAAATCTGAAGCGAATTACTACGCAGATGACCAAAAAAACACGTCAAAAGTAAAAGTGAGAAGCCATGATATTATGTTTGGTGTAACTTACCGTTTCTAAGTATTTTTCGTACGCACCTTAATAGATATCATTGAGGTGCCCAACTCTATAATTGAACATTAAATTCAAATATTCATATTAAGACTTAAATTAATTCTTAATATTAGGTGATTATCAGAATTTACATCTAATAACTATTCATTTTATTCTCTCTTTTTAGTTCAATACCTCAAAGTTTCTTACGCTGACTATAACCTCTCCTACATCACTTATACTCCAGTTAAGTTTCTATCTGGAATAATTAACTGGTGCTTAATAATGAAAAATTTACTTTTAGCTTTGAGTTGCTTGTTGTTTGCTAATTTAGCAATAGCATCCAGTCATAATGGTGTTTATATATCAAGTAAAATTGGTGTATCGGTATTGAATATGTATGATTCTAAATTCGAATACAGTAATGAAAAAAAATCTGATTTCAGAGCCTTAAAATTTAATGATAAAAGTCACCCTGCTTTTGGTAATTTTATCGGTATTGGCTATGATTTTTATGACCAATTTTCAGTACCTATACGCACTGAGCTAGAAGTGGGTATGCGAGGGAAAGTTAGCGATACGCACAGCCTTAATGCACTTTCTACCGTTCCAAATAGTTCCGCGGATATGAAAAACGAAGCCACACTGACCACACTAATGCTAAATGGTTATTATGATATGAAAAACCAAACCGCATTTATGCCTTATATTTCCTTTGGACTTGGACTTGCCAGTACTCGCTATGAGAATACACAACACTCTGAGTTTGAAATTTTTGGCCTCAAACAAAATTCTAACCAATCAAGATCTGAGAGGATTAATAAATTAGCTTGGAGCTTAGGAATGGGCGGTCGATATGCTTTCAGTGACAACCTCTCATTTGACTTGGGCTATCGATTTACCGAAGCCGGTAAATATAAAATATCCATGCCAAATTCTTTCGACAAAGATGCCACGGACACCTCAACCATAAACCTAGCCAGCCACGATTTTATGTTTGGTGTTGTTTACCGATTCTAACATCAAGATATACGCTAGTTTTAAGCAATAAAAAAACCTGTTCAATGAACAGGTTTTTTTTACTGAATACGTTAAATCAACTTCAACGTGACAGGTTCGATTACTTTTTAGAACCTGGGATGCTGAAACGCTGGTTGAAGCGATCAACACGACCACCAGTAGCAACATCACGTTGTTTACCAGTATAGAACGGGTGGCAGTTACCACAAACGTCCAGGTTCAGAGAGTGACCAGCTGTTGAGTTAATTTTCATTACGTTGCCGCAAGAACAAGTTGCAGTAACTTCTTCGTATTTCGGGTGAATACCTTTTTTCATGGGAGAACCTCTAATAAGGCCGTGTCGCCATTCCAGCCCTAACGCCGGACACCACACGTCGTGTTGATTAAATTTAGTTTATTGGCAAAACAAAATTAATTGATACCAAAGGCGGCGGATCATACAGAAAATCTGTTTATCACGCAATGAAAATAGCGTGCTTTTTATGTTACTCTAACAGAATACCTTCATATTTTTGTACAAAAAACGGACGGAAATCCAGCTATGATCGTCGTTCAGGTGGCGTTACCTGTTCCTTTAAATCGCACATTTGATTATCTCTTGGGCTCAAATATGCCTATCCCCGTCATTGGTGGACGAGTCATGGTCCCTTTTGGTAAGCGCCAAGCCCTTGGTGTGGTGGTCAATCTGAGCGATAAAAGCGAGTTTCCCGAAGACCAATTAAAAACCGTGGAACTGGTTTTGGATTCACAAACTCTGTTTCCAGATGATCTCTGGCAGCTTTTATTGTGGTCGTCTCAATACTACCATTATCCTATTGGCGAAGTGCTATTCCATGCGATGCCAACCTTACTACGCCAAGGGAAACCAGCCGAATTTACGCCAATTTGGCAATGGCAAGTCACTGAAGAAGGCAACGCCGCGGATCTTAATGAACTAAAGCGATCCCCAAAACAGCAACAAGCTTTAGCATTATTACGTCGCCGCCCTATTTATCGTCATCAAGTTGGGGAATTAGAGATCAGTGAAAGTGCCTTACAGGCACTAAAGAAAAAACAGTACGCTGAATTACATCCCGTTCAACCTGTTGCTGAAAAGTGGCAGTCTCAATTTGCAGTGAGTGGTGAACGTTTACGACTCAATAGCGAACAAGCCACCGCCGTAGGTGCTATCCGTGCAGAAGATAATAATTTTTCACCTTGGCTATTAGCAGGGATCACGGGTTCAGGAAAAACCGAGGTGTACCTGAGCGTCTTGGAAAATATTCTAGCTCAAGGTAAGCAAGCACTGGTTCTAGTACCCGAAATTGGGCTAACGCCACAAACCATTAATCGATTTCGAGAACGTTTTAATGTGCCTGTTGATGTGCTGCACTCCGCACTGAATGATAGTGAGCGCCTAGCCGTTTGGTTACGAGCTAAGCAAGGGTCTAATGGCATTATTATTGGAACGCGCTCCGCACTGTTCACACCCTTTGCCCATCTGGGCATCATTATTATCGATGAAGAGCATGACAGTTCTTATAAGCAACAAGATGGCTGGCGTTATCATGCCCGTGATTTAGCCGTATTTCGCGCCAAAAAAGAAAATATTCCCATCATCATGGGAACCGCAACGCCGTCGTTAGAAACCTTGAGTAACGTCCAGCAAAATAAGTATCGGCAATTAAATTTGACGATTCGAGCCGGTAACGCGCGTCCGGCAGAGCAGCATTTAATTGACTTAAAAGGTCAACCCCTCAAGTTTGGGTTATCCCATTTACTGATTCAACACATTAAAAATCATCTCTCACAAAATAATCAGGTCATTTTATTTCTAAATCGACGAGGTTATTCACCCGCCCTTATCTGTCATGAGTGTGGCTGGATAGCAGAATGTCAGCGTTGCGATCACTACTACACCCTTCACCAAAATTTTCATCAGTTACGCTGCCATCACTGCGATAGCCAGCGACCTGTTCCACGTCAATGTCCGCAATGCGGTTCAACCCACTTAGTCCCTGTTGGTATGGGAACGGAACAGTTGGAAGAAGGTATTTCGGAATTATTCCCAGATGTACCCGTGACTCGTATCGACCGTGATACCACAAGCCGTAAAGGGGAATTAGAGCAACATTTAAACGCGGTGCATGAAGGCGGTGCACGCATTCTGATCGGCACACAAATGTTAGCAAAGGGACACCATTTTCCGGATGTCACCCTCGTGGCGCTGCTGGATGTTGACGGTGCACTATTTTCAAGTGATTTCAGAGCCGCAGAACGCTTCGCACAATTGTACGTGCAAGTGTCGGGGCGAGCAGGGCGAGCAGGCAAACAAGGGGAAGTCTTCTTACAGACCCATCATCCCGAACACCCTCTTCTACTGACTTTGCTAGAAAGTGGTTATGACGCCTTCTCCGCAGAAGCGCTCGAAGAGCGTCGAGTCGCCATGTTGCCCCCATTCACCAGCCATATTTTGATCCGTTCTGAAGATCATAATAATCAGGATGCGAGACAGTTTTTACAAAATGTCCGCCACTATATTAGTCAGCACCCGCAAAGCGACTCCCGATTATGGATTTTAGGTCCAGCGCCCTCCATTCAGGCAAAACGCGGCGGACGTTTTCGTTGGCAGCTGCTACTACAGCATCCATCACGCGCTTACCTTCAACAATTTATGGCGCAACTATTGCCTGAGTTACTAAAACAGCCGGAAAGTCGCAAAGTGAAATGGAATATTGATGTGGACCCTACTGACGGTTAATCATGCTATTTACCTGAGTTTTGAGTAATGTAACTCGCTGACAATCATCACTAAACATTCTTTTTCGCTATAATCTCATGCATTCAGAATTTGGATTAAGTGATTATCACTATAACTATTTTTTAAATTTGCGAGGCAGCTCTAAAAAATGATGCAAGTCACACTTTTTATGTAAACTAGGTAACAGATATTATTGTGAAACTCATTAGAATGTCTTTTAATTAGCTAAATGACGTGTTTGCGCCATTCAAAAAAAGCAATCGATTAACTAGACAAAGGAAGGCGTTGTGGAAAGTAAAAAGCACAATAATACGGCGACCATGAAAGATGTCGCTAGCGCAGCAGGAGTATCAACCGCGACAGTTTCTCGGACGTTGATGAATCCTGAAAAAGTCTCCCTACAAACACGTCAAAAAGTTGAGCAAGCTGTCTTAGACGTGGGTTATTATCCCCATAACCTCGCCCGCAGCTATAAACGCAATGAATCCAAAACCATTCTGGCGATCGTCCCAGACATTAGCGATCCTTTCTTCAGTGATGTGATCTGTGGTATTGAAGAAATCGCCGCCCACGAAGGTTACTTCGTGCTCATTGGTGATTGTAAACATCAACAAAAACAAGAAAATGCCTTTATCAACCTTATCATCACTAAGCAAATTGATGGCATGGTATTGCTTGGCTCTAACTTACCGTTTGATGTATCAACAGAAGAGCAAAAAAACCTACCACCAATTGTTATGGCGAACGAATTTGCCCCAGAGTTAAAACTTCCCACCGTGCATATTGATAACCTCACGGCGTCTTTCAATGCTACCCACTACCTATTAAAGCAAGGGCATAAACGCATTGCGTGCATTGCGGGTCCTGAAGAGATGCCCCATAGCCAATATCGCTTAGAAGGGTACAAAAAAGCGATGCTACGTACTGGTGAAGGGCTTAGAGAAAACTATATTGTGCGCGGCGATTTTTCCCATGAAAGCGGCGCCGAAGCATTAAAAACATTGCTTTCACTGCCCGAACCACCAACCGCTGTTTTTTGCCATACTGATATCATGGCATTCGGAGCCATGTGGCAAGCGAAAAAAATGGGTCTAAAAATCCCAGAGGATATCTCGTTTATCGGTTTTGATAACCTTGAGCAAGCAAAATATACGTTACCCGCACTGACGACAATCAATCACCCTCGTAGGGAAATTGGTCGCCATGCGATGCTATTGCTGCTAGAACAGCTACAAGGAAATAGTGTCACCCCAGGTTCTCGTCTCCTAGATTCTGATTTAATCGTTAGAGAGAGTACAAAAGCGCCTAAATGCTAGGCAAAATCGTTAAGGTTAAGTAACATATGCCTAAAATAACGATTTACAACTGACAACTAGTGAATTAATAGCGTGGCACAAAAAGATTATGTAGCTCGAGGACGGTCGTCCGCTCGCAAAAAAAGCAAAGGCAAATCGAAGAAAGCCCAAGGGCTACCATTAACCACGTTACTTGTGGCGGTTGCTATTGTCGTCTTATTCGTAGGAGGGCTATTCTTTATTACTCACAATAAAAAAGACGCTCCTCAAGCGAATCTCCCAACTCAAGCTGCAAAACCGGGTAGCACGCTGCCACCTAAACCTGAAGAACCTTGGCGCTATAAAAGAGAGCTCGAGGAGCCTTGGCAAGATTATACTTCGCCGGCACAACCAAACACGAATAGCGGTAATATTCGTCAGTCTGATCTCACCACCGAACAGCGCCAATTATTAGAGCAAATGGACTCCGATCGTCGCCAGCCAGTGACGAATCTGCAAGAGGTTCCATTTAATGGTAAACCTGTTCCGCGCTCCCAAGTGGTCATCAACGAACCGGTAAAACCAATTGAAACACCGACGCAGCGTAAGCCTTCTGTGGTTGAAGCTAAACCGGAGACACGCCCAGCCGCACCAGTTCAGCAGGCTCAACCGGCAATAAAACCCGAACCTAAATCCGAGCCTAAGCCCGAAACGACCCCTGTGAATAAAATGCAGAATATGATCGTGCAATGTGGTTCATTCAAAACGGCTGAGCAAGCAGAATCTGTACGTGCAACCCTTGCCTTTGCTGGAATTGAAAGCCGTGTCACCACTGGTGGTGGCTGGCATCGCATCATGTTAGGACCTTATTCTAAGTCCACCGCCGAAAGCATGCGCGACCGCGCGGCAGGTGTTGGCGTGAGTGGTTGCATTCTTCGCGCTTCTGGGGGTTGAAAAATCCCCTCACCTCCCCCATCTACTGTTTTAACGTACTCGTAAGCAGTTATTTTTGAGCTAAATCTCTTTCAAGTGATAGTGAATAACTCACTATCACTTGAAATTTATCTATCAAAAAACGAAATCAACTGCATTCTTTTTGTAACAAAACCAGGGGCTAACTCATGACAACAATCGTAAGTGTTCGCCGTAATGGCCAAGTTGTAATCGGTGGTGATGGACAGGCGACGATGGGTAACACCGTCATGAAAGGCAATGTCCGCAAAGTGCGCCGTTTATATAACGACAAAGTCATTGCAGGATTTGCCGGTGGCACCGCAGATGCATTCACTCTCTTTGAACTGTTCGAACGTAAGCTTGAACTCCATCAAGGACATCTCACTAAAGCGGCGGTGGAATTAGCCAAAGATTGGCGTACCGACCGTATGCTTCGCAAACTTGAAGCACTGCTTGCTGTCGCAGATGAACACACTTCATTAATTATTACGGGTAATGGTGACGTTGTTCAGCCTGAAAATGACCTAATTGCCATTGGATCCGGTGGTCCATACGCACAATCAGCTGCACGCGCCTTACTCGAAAATACAGATTTAAGCGCCCGCGAAATCGCAGAAAAAGCCCTCGCGATTGCGGGAGATATCTGTATTTACACCAACCATAATGTCAACTTTGAAGAAATTTCTTCAAAATCATAAGGATTGCTAGCATGTCCGAAATGACTCCACGCGAAATTGTCAGCGAACTCGACAACCATATTATTGGTCAACATAAAGCTAAACGCTCTGTTGCTATCGCCCTGCGTAACCGCTGGCGCCGTATGCAATTAAATGAGCATCTACGCCATGAAGTGACCCCAAAAAATATTCTGATGATTGGTCCTACTGGGGTAGGTAAAACCGAAATCGCGCGCCGCTTAGCGAAACTAGCCAATGCGCCATTCATCAAAGTTGAAGCAACTAAATTCACCGAAGTGGGTTATGTTGGTAAAGAAGTTGACTCCATCATCCGCGATCTTACTGATTCCGCAGTAAAAATGGTGCGCTTACAATCTATCGAGAAAAACCGTTACCGCGCAGAAGAAATGGCGGAAGAACGTATTCTTGATGTCTTAATCCCACCAGCAAAAAATAACTGGGGGCAAGCAGAGCCGGTTGATGAACAATCACCAGCACGCCAAGCATTCCGTAAGAAATTACGTGAAGGTCAGCTAGACGATAAAGAAATTGAAATTGAAGTCTCTGCGGCACCTATGGGCGTTGAAATCATGGCTCCTCCGGGCATGGAAGAGATGACCAACCAACTGCAATCTATGTTCCAGAACCTAGCAGGTCAAAAACAGAAGCCTCGTAAGATGAAAATCAAAGAAGCTTTCAAACTGCTGGTGGAAGAAGAAGCTGCAAAACTGGTTAACCCAGAAGAACTAAAAGAACAAGCGATTGAAGCCGTTGAGCAAAATGGTATCGTGTTTATTGATGAATTCGACAAAATCTGTAAACGCGGCGGTCAAAGTTCTGGTCCAGATGTTTCCCGCGAAGGGGTTCAGCGTGACCTACTACCACTAATCGAAGGCTGCACCATCTCAACCAAACACGGTATGGTTAAAACTGACCACATCCTATTTATCGCGTCTGGTGCATTCCAAGTCTCTAGCCCATCAGACTTGATCCCTGAACTGCAAGGTCGTCTGCCGATTCGCGTTGAACTAGAAGCACTAACGACGGAAGATTTCGAGCGCATCCTAACTGAACCGAATGCATCATTGACTGAACAGTACAAAGCGCTGATGGCAACCGAAGGTGTTAGTATTGAATTTACCGCTGATGGGATTCGCAAAATTGCAGAATCTGCATGGCAAGTGAATGAATCAACTGAAAATATCGGTGCTCGTCGCTTACATACCGTACTAGAACGTCTGATGGAAGATATCTCTTTCGATGCAAGTGAGCGTGATGGACAAAGCATTACAATTGATGCTGAGTATGTCCGTCAACACTTAGACGAACTCGTTGCGGATGAAGATCTGAGTAGATTTATTTTATAATCTTATTAATTATCAGGTTTTCATGTATCCTTACAAAGTGCAGCTAAAATGCTGCACTTTTGACATATTGAACCCAACTTAATAAAAACATTTACTCTCAATAATTCAAATGGTCACTCAGCAACAAGCCACGTTACCCATTGAAATATCCGAGTACGGTGAATAAATTACATGAACTCATCTTCAATCAGCCGCAAACAAGCTTGGCTAGAAAGTTTACGACCAAAAACCCTGCCATTAGGGGTGATTGCCATCGTGACAGGCTCTGCATTGACCTATTTTACTGGCAACTTTAAGTGGCCAGTGGCTCTGCTTTCAATCATTACAGCAGGCTTATTGCAAATTTTATCTAACCTCGCAAATGATTATGGTGACGCCGTCAAAGGCTCAGATACCGCTGAACGTATTGGTCCCTTGCGAGGTATGCAAAAAGGGATTATCACCAAAGAAGATATGAAAAAAGCCCTGAAGCTCAATATCTTCGCGGCTTGCCTTTCTGGCCTATTACTGATTATTGTCGCGTGCGAAAAGCCTGAAGATGCTATCGGATTTCTTGGCTTAGGGTTAGTCGCAATTGTCGCTGCAATTACCTATACCGTCGGTAAAAAACCCTACGGCTATCTTGGTCTGGGTGATATTTCCGTTCTGATTTTCTTTGGTTGGTTAAGTGTGATTGGCACATTTTACCTGCAAGCCAACAGCTTTAATGTCATCACTATTCTGCCAGCCACTGCCTGTGGATTACTGTCGGTTGCAGTATTAAATATCAATAATATGCGTGATATCGAGAACGATGTTAAAGCGGGTAAAAACACGTTAGCCGTGCGTTTAGGTCCACAAGGTGCCCGCATATACCACGCGATTCTTATCATCGTCTCAATCTTATGTTTGGTCTTTTTTAATTTAATCTACTTAACGGGTTGGGCTGGTTGGCTATTTTTACTGGCAGTACCGATGCTAATGAACCATGTTCGTAAAGTCCTTGCTGATCCTACCCCTGAAGGAATGCGCCCAATGTTAGAAAACATGGTAAAAACCGCGTTAGTAACCAACGTTTTATTCTCCCTTGGCGTTATTCTGAGCAAATAGTCTTAATTATTTGCTGTTTTTTTGACTTTTCCCGCCTATTTTTTGGCGGGAATTTTGCCAATCAGTAACGAAAAGGGATATACTGACCATCCTCTTGCAGCAAAAAAGACCTAAATCCTATGAAATATGATACTTCCGAACTCTGCGACATCTACCAAGAAAGCGTTAATGTAGTAGAACCTTTATTCTCCAACTTTGGTGGACGTACTTCATTTGGCGGTCAAATCATTACAGTAAAATGCTTTGAAGATAATGGCATTCTGTATGATTTGCTGGAAGAAGACGGCCATGGTCGCATCTTGCTTGTTGATGGCGGAGGCTCAGTGCGTAAAGCGCTGATTGATGCTGAACTCGCTCGACTCGCGGTAGACAATGGCTGGGAAGGTATTGTTGTTTACGGTGCCGTCCGTCAAGTCGATGCATTAATGGAGTTAGACCTCGGCATTCAAGCCGTTGCAGCAATTCCTGCGGGCTGCCCTGATGAAGGGGTTGGCGAAAGCGATATCCGTGTCAATTTTGGCGGTGTAACGTTCTTCTCTGGCGATTATCTGTATGCCGATAACACGGGCATGATCTTATCCGAAGAACCACTGACCCAAGCAGCCAACGACGATTTCGACGAAGCCATCGACGAATAATCCCCACCAAATTCCAAAAAAAGGCAGATATCACTATCTGCCTTTTTCTTTTCTGTTTTCCGCTTTCTGTTTTTCTACTACTTTTTACATCTTTCAGAAAACACTCCTCTGCATTCCCAAAATAATTCGAGTCACAGGTAGGCGGCGAGTGGAG
This sequence comes from Providencia alcalifaciens DSM 30120, assembly GCF_000173415.1. Lineage (GTDB taxonomy): Bacteria > Pseudomonadota > Gammaproteobacteria > Enterobacterales > Enterobacteriaceae > Providencia > Providencia alcalifaciens. The sequence continues at coordinate 38,854 of NZ_ABXW01000070.1, forward strand.
GATATCCCGATGAGCATACACAAGTATGTGATTCGGGTATCCAAACGAAGCCAACACCCCTGTGGCTTGAAGTATGAAGGGAATTAGACTTCTTCCATCTTGCCAAGAAGAGTACGTAAACGCTCCTGCCAAGTTGCCTGTTCTTGCTTCAGTTGTTCATTCTCACGAACCAAAGACTCAGTACCTGACTTAGTCGCTTGCAACTCTTGGTTTAATGCACCGTTTTGTTCTTTTAGTTCATCAATTTCCATTTGTAATAATGCGATGGTATCAATGGCTTGTTGAACTTTAGATTCTAGTTTCTCAAATACTTCAAATGACATGTTCTGATCTCCCTTATGAGCGCTTTCCCCCGATTGTAAGTAGCATGATCCTCTCTGTCCAGTGACTTACACTTGATTACAAACATTATTCTTTTAATTGTTGAGAGAGTGACTATTCAAATGTTTGAATTCGACCTTAAAAATGATTGTTTGTTTTCGTTTTTTGGTGATTTGACACACAGTTTTTACAAACAGCAATATTCGATTATCTTTTTTCCCGCTAAATTAACAGAATAAATTTTTGTAACGAAAATTATACTCGTGCAAAACACCTATCTTAACAACTATTGCAGGATGAACATTTATGAGCAAAATGACGCCTTCAACACTGACGGGTCAGTGTATATCGGAATTTTTGGGTACTGCTCTGTTGGTTTTTTTTGGTCTAGGATGTGTCGCAGCAGTACGTATTGCAGGTGCTCAATTAGGTCTTTGGGAAATTAGTGTGATTTGGGGCTTCGGTGTTGCACTTGCCGTTTACCTGACTGCGGGAATTTCTGGTGCCCACTTAAACCCAGCCGTCACATTGGCATTATGGCTATTTGCTTGTTTTGATAAGCGAAAAGTTGTTCCTTACATTATCGCTCAAATGCTAGGGGGTTTCTGTGCCGCCGCCTTAGTGTATTCGATGTACTCCCCTGTTTTTTTCGATTACGAGCAAGTTCACCATATTGTCCGTGGTACACAAGAAAGTTTATTTACCGCAGGTGTCTTCTCCACATACCCTGCCCCACAAATCAGCGTGCTCCATGCTTTCTTTATTGAAGTCGTGATTGCAGCCATTTTAGTCTGCTTAATTTTAGGTTTAACCGATGATGGTAACGGTGTACCTAAAGGTCCACTCGCACCATTACTCATTGGTATCTTAATTGCTGTTATCGGTGGCTCTTTTGGTCCACTGACTGGATTCGCCTTAAACCCAGCCCGTGACTTTGGTCCAAAAGTCGTGGCTTATTTAGCGGGATGGGGTGATATTGCGCTAACAGGCGGACGTGATATTCCTTATTTCCTTGTCCCATTGACTGCACCGATTGTTGGTGGTCTGCTAGGGGCATTCGGTTACCGTAAATTAATTGGTCGCCATCTACCTTGCATGACATGTGAGTCTGATGAAGAAGAGAAAAAAAACTCTTAATACCGCTTCTTATTCCCAAACAATGTTTAACCATTGCTGAACAGGTTTAAATTATGACAACAGAAACCAATATCGTTAAAAAATATATTGTCGCCCTTGATCAAGGCACAACCAGTTCGCGAGCTGTCGTTCTCGACCATGATGCAAACATCGTTAGCATTTCTCAGCGCGAATTCACGCAAATTTACCCAAAACCAGGCTGGGTAGAACATGACCCAATGGAAATTTGGGCAACACAAAGTTCTACGTTGATTGAAGTCCTTGCCAAAGCAGATATTCGCACGGATGAAGTCGCCAGTATCGGGATTACTAACCAGCGTGAAACGACTATCGTTTGGGAGAAAGCAACTGGTAAGCCAGTCTATAATGCGATTGTTTGGCAGTGTCGCCGTACTGCGGATTTCTGTACCCACTTAAAAACCAACGATAAAGAACTCGAAGAGTATATTCGTCAGAACACAGGCTTAGTCGTTGACCCTTATTTCTCCGGTACAAAAGTGAAGTGGATCCTCGATAATGTCGAAGGTGCTCGTGAACGCGCAGAAAAAGGTGAATTATTGTTCGGTACTGTTGATACTTGGTTAGTATGGAAAATGACCCAAGGTCGAGTACATGTGACTGACTACACCAACGCTTCCCGTACTATGTTATTCAACATTCGTAATTTAGAGTGGGATGATAAAATCCTTAAAGCACTGAATATTCCTCGTAATATGTTGCCAGAAGTTCGCCCATCTTCCGAAGTGTACGGTCAAACCAATATCGGCGGTAAAGGCGGGACTCGTATTCCAATTTCAGGCATTGCAGGTGACCAGCAAGCCGCGCTGTACGGTCAATTATGTGTGAAATCAGGGATGGCGAAAAATACCTACGGAACGGGCTGTTTCTTATTAATGAACACTGGCAATACGGCGGTTCGCTCCAATCATGGTCTATTAACGACTATTGCTTGCGGTCCTAAAGGGGAAGTTAACTATGCCCTTGAAGGTGCGGTGTTTGTTGGCGGGGCATCCATTCAATGGCTACGTGATGAGCTGAAACTCATTGATGAAGCAACAGATTCAGAGTATTTCGCAACCAAAGTCAAAGACAGTAATGGTGTCTATGTTGTCCCTGCATTTACTGGATTAGGTGCCCCGTATTGGGACCCTTATGCTCGTGGTGCTATCTTTGGCTTAACACGTGGTGCAAACCGCAACCATATTATCCGTGCCACACTGGAGTCTATCGCATACCAAACTCGCGATGTCCTTGATGCAATGCAAGCCGACTCGGGTGAACGCCTAAAAGCGCTGCGTGTAGATGGTGGCGCGGTTGCCAATAACTTCCTGATGCAATTCCAATCTGACATTCTCGGTACATCCGTCGAGCGTCCTGCTGTACGTGAAAGTACTGCGTTGGGTGCAGCTTATTTAGCCGGTATTGCTGTTGGATTCTGGGAAAGTCTGGATGAGCTGCAAAGTAAAGCCACGATTGAGAAAGTCTTTAAACCTGGCATCGAAACCACAGAACGTAATTATAAATACGAAGGCTGGAAAAAAGCCGTTGCTCGTGCCCAAGAGTGGGAAGACCGCGCGTAGTATTATTTCTCTTTATCTATCAAAGCAGTGCTTCGGCACTGCTTTTTTATTTCCCACTACAGAAATAAATTACTAATTTATAATTAGCAAACAAATAGTTAACTAGTAAATACAATCATGGTTACCTAGACTAATAATAAATTAGAAAGAACCGACTCGCTTATTTAAAATCGTTTCCTGCAATAACAGTGTTTATCTTTTATTTCAGGAGATCAGGTTATGGATAACCAAAAAAAAGGCATTTTTAGTCGCTCAAACCAACATGCTGTACAACTCATATATCAAGATATACTGCAAGGAGAGATACAATTAGGTCTCTACAAAAACCGAGGTCGGGTCGCGAAAATTCATACAGACAGTTTTTATCTTGACGGCTTAAAAAACTCACCACAACAAGATCTCGCCGGACAGAACGCATTTGCACTCACAAATTGGCTACTCGATAAACCCCGTTTACCGGGAGAACAACGCACAAGTTACGTATTAAGTACGGTAGATTCTAGTGAATTCTCAGGCTTTGAATTTCACCCCCAACATAGTGTATGGATTGACAGCTTTAATTCCCCTCACCAATGGCGTGATGGTGAACCTCGCTCCCAAGCTCAATTGGTCGATTTACTCTTACCTAGCGGGCAATGGCATCGTAATTACAATACTGTCATACTCGCCACTGATGCAAACGACTTACAAGTTGAATTAATCAAACATTGGCTGGAGCTGACGGGAGGAAGTGTCATTCTCATTGAAAATGATAAAAACGAAATATCCTTACCCATTCAGCAATTACTTAATGAATTAACCCCCATAGATGTTCATGAGGAAGCACAGGCTATTCAGCCAACGCAAAAATCTGCAGGTCTTCTCGTGACCTCTTACCAACCAGAAAAACGAGTCGAAAGCAGCAACTGCACAATTACAAATTTGAGTTTCTATGATAGCGAATTAGCCGATAACACAGACACTACGGTATGGATTTATGAAAGTGTCATAACACCGACGCAATTTGACGATGTTCGTATTTATGTTGATACCCAGTACCATTCAGAAGAACTCATTCTCGAAGTTGGATCAAATACTCAGATAATTGCCGAGCATAATGAATTCGGTGAAGTTTACCTAAGTAGAGTGAATAAAAACCAACATATCCCCATTAAAATCACGACAAAAACGCAGGGAACAGCTCCAAAAATTCGTTTAGGATGGGGATTTTCTGACAGTGAATCCATCCATGCAATCCCAGATACGGCATTTCATTATGTACCCGCTAACCATATTCCGAATAACCAACCTGAATCGCCGCCAATAATCCAAAAAACTCCCCAGCAAACCACTTTCAACCCGTATGGTTTTCAACAAACGTTGGTTTTACCTGCTACATCGATAAATTCGCTAGCATTAACAGATGACATTCTAAAAAATAGCCACTATTTCACTTTGGTTATCAATAGTTCACGCCAAAATATAGCCCTTAGGCTCGATGATATTACGCTATCCGAATCTGACTCTTGGCATGAGCTAGCCATCAAAATAGAAACTGAAGTTAACCAGCAACTGGTTGCCAATGAATTACCGCCTATCACCCTCCAGTATTCTCAAGGGCGATTATTGCTAGAATGTAAAGGTATGATAGTTTCTCAGTTTCAGTTCAAAGACAGCCAAAAGCACCCAATTCTCATCGTTGAAAATCCAAATGGAAACGCTAATCAACTCGTCATTGGCGCTATTTCAGGTAGGCTTCCAACACACGAAGATATTGCCTACTTTCAACTCATTGAATCTCCGCTGTTTGGCAAAGTAGAACTCAATAGCCAAACAGGCAAGTGGGTATATCGTCCTGATGAACAGCGCCACTTCCAAGGACATGACCAATTTGATGTTTCTGCGGTTATGGAGGACGGTTCGGTATCAGCCCCAATGTCGATTCAATTACAGTCTGAAAGCGCGCCAGATGTCTCCATCCCCGGTCAAAGAACTTTTACCCTTCCTGACCCAATCTATCATCAACCTGAATTACGGGACGACAAAACTCCCGCCGACATGCAAGTATTAAATGTTCAAATGGCACAAACACACTTACTTGCACCTAATTCTCCCCATTTCACATTGACAGCCAACCGCTGGGCATTATTAAAAGTTGACCTCATTAGCCCATCCGCCGCAAATGCACCTGATATTGTCGCTATTATTCGTAATAAATCAGGAATAGAACTCGAACGAGTTATTTTGACTGGTCCCCAAAAACTGCCGACAAACATTGATGAAAAACCCCAAAGTCCCAGCATAGAAGCTCAAGATCTACATCGTAATAGCTACACTGCACCGATTAGAGGGAAATGGATACAACCAGAGATCCAAATACAAATCATGGCGGGTGATACACCAATAATTCAACCTTATACTGATGCTGAAGGTTGGTTTTCTCCCCCCGTTAAACATGTCACACCCATCATTGCTCATGTAACTAATAAAAGCTTATATCAACCAGGTCATGGCAGTTATGCCTATTCACCTTTAAGCTGGGGGCTAGAAGCTGCGGCAAAGCTTCCTACTCATCAATTTTCACTGTTTAGTTACCCATCACTGGCGAAACAACCGAGCTTATTCCCTTACCTTATTAAAGAGGGAAACGCTTATACTGATGATAACAACTTGATTCATCTGCTATACGATGCCCCAAAAACCATTGAAGAACCCTCTAGATCTCAAATTGGGTGGGCCTATCAAGATAGCCAAAAAGCAGCTCGTCGAACCAAGCTATATTCAGAATTTTTTTATTCCTCTATCAATCGGTTACCAATGAGTGGAGGGTCCTCGGGGGTGATTGGACTAGCAACTCATCATTTTGGTGGCGGGATCACTAAATCCAGTATTCTCTGGCATGAAACATTCGGGCATGGACTAAGTTTGGGTCACACCACAGGCTCACGTTATCCTTATGCAGCCGAAAGCCATGGAGAAACTATCGCCTTCGATCAATATCGCCAACAATACACGACCTATTTCGATAAAGATCAAAATAGTGAAATCATGCCTGCTATGTACCCTCGAGACTATGCACATTTCACTGAACAATATGATGCCTTCTTATCTCATGCCGACTATTTAGCGTATCGAGCTCAACAGTTTTTAGCTCGAATAGATGAGCAAGAAATACCCCGTGAATATCTGCCCGTTTATCAACTGAATGGTTCTTTTTTATCTCTCGCTGATGGCTCACTCCATCCTTATAGCCAGCTCACCGTCACACAAACACTAGGGCATTTAATATCCAAAGAATATCTTGATGCCAATCATCATTTAAAAATCACCTATGCAACTCAAAATGGATTACTCACGGAAACAATGCCTATTTCCCTAGGTGGAAATGAACTCAATGTGAATATTGCAAATAAAGGCGAGTTAGTCAGTTTAGAAATTATAAAAGATCAAGATGATACAACGCTCTATCACTACAAAAATCCGGAATCATTAGCGAATCGCCTATTTATTCACGGTAATGGTAAAGCAGTACCAAATGAATTGCAGATGGATAATTACTGGCGAGGCAGTAAATTATTTTGGGCATACGATGGAGACAACCAAGCTTTGTGCGCGACGTGGGTTGAAAATGGGCGGCTTAATCAGCAATATTTTTCATTAAAAATGCCCTTCAATCAGCATCAAGTAAATACTGAGGCAAAGTTTACACCCCTTAACCATCTGAATTTATATTCCGATAGCCAATCTGCATCAGAAACCCATGTTGTATCCGACGTTCGACTGCTTTCTGATGTTCAACTCAATCAGCGGATCGATATTAAACAATTAGGTATACAGACTAACAGCGACACCAACTATTGGGCCACACTACTGGTTTATAATGAGCACGGGGAGCTTCAAGAATATGCACCTCTGGAAACGTGGTACCTTTCAGTGCAAGACGATACGTTGATCGCCAAGGGCACCATAGATAGTACCCCGAACTTAAATATTGCGGGTATCAAAGTCCATATTGACTCACATTTACAAGATGACGCCGCCGCCAGCACTATACTTATCCAACAAAATGAATATGCGCTTGCTGAAAATCGTGAATGGTTAAACTATGACCGCCCTGTGGAATTTAACTCGCTCATTTCACACATGGCGGGAATGAAAGAGGACGCAATCAGCGCACAACAACAAGCTTCTCAATGGGTTGAAGCCATGCATTTCGTACCATTAGCCGCATAAAGATAAAAATAAGGGGGCTTAATTGCCCCCTTATTTTAGATTCTTAAACGAAAGTCTTAGGTTAAACCATTCGCTCAGTGTGGTTCATACGGCGAGCTAACGGCAGCCAGCACAATACCACCAGCATTGACATCAAAAACATCAGTAGACCAAGACTGAATTGTCCATTTTGTGGCATCAACGCTGACACCCATGTCGCCACACCAGAGCCCACATTTTGTAGTCCGCCCACCAATGCCCCTGCCGCACCAGCTAAATAGGGGAATGGCTCCATTGCGCCCGTTGTCGCCAATGGGAATAACATGCCTGCACCGAAAAAGAAAATAGAAGCGGGAACAAGTAGTGTCCATGTATTCATGATGCCGAACCAACCAGGAACCCACATCATGACTCCTGCAGCTAAGCAAATCAGCACAGACTGCCACATAAGTGCCGAGAAACTCTTACCTTCACGCCCTGCATACCAAGCGCCAAAGAATGCCGCGGGAATAGGCAGAATAAACAGAATACTGACCGTGATACTGCTCAGCCCTAACACTCCGCCCATCAATACACCGCTACATGCTTCAAAAACGGCGATCCCAGCTAATGCACCAATCAACATCGTTAAGTAAGAAAGGAACGAACCGTTAGACAATAATTCACGGTATGATGCCACTAAATTATGCTTTTCTGGCGAGATTGGACGGGTTTCTGGCATCCAGCGATACATGCTTAGCAATACCCCTCCGCCCAGTAAGAATAAGAAAATATAGCAGGCATGCCAGCCAAAGAAATAGGCCAATACCCCACCAAACATCGGCGCTAACAGCGGGCTAACTAATACCCCCATATTTAGCAAACTGTTGGCATAACGTAACGCTGTGCCTTTATACAAGTCACGAGGCATGGTTCTTACCATCACACCAGCAACACCGGTTCCTAATCCCTGCAAACCGCTCGCGATCGTTAATACGGTTAACGTTGGCGCGAAAATTGCGACAACCGTTGACACTAAGAAGATGGATAAACCCGCTAAAATCACAGGACGGCGGCCAATTTGGTCAGACAGAGGACCGTATAATAATTGCGAAAAACCGTAAGAAAACAGATACGCCGCCATGACGCGTTGCACAGAACCGGAAGGCTCACCGAAATAAACAGCAATTTCAGCAATAACCGGAACATAGACTGTTTGAGTCATTTGCCCAACCGCAGCGAGGGCAATCAACATCAATAATAAATTAAAATTTTCAAGCTTTCTCATTTTGCTCTCAGACATTCACAATTCCCGAGCACAATATAGCGCTGCATTATTAAGGTTTAATAACGCGAACACCTGCATTCAGGATTAAATAATAGATTTTTGTTTGTTGTTTTGCCCGTTACATTGGAATTATATAACTAGCAAACAATTGAAATTGTTCTTATGTGATTAAGATAACAAAATTTATGAATTTTTCGAGCTGGAACACCATTTTAATTTTCAATGCATTGGCAGTAATATTCGCCACCTCTGTCAACTTAACTGTACATTAAAATTACCAAACCCTCCATTTGCAGAATAATCCACTAAAACACTTTATCGATAAGCATAAACAATGAACTGATCTAGTATGAAATCCTATTAAGTTCAGCAATGTATATCTTAAATAATTCACTGTGCTGAACACTTTCTCTGTGTTTTTTCGATAACAGGATACAGTTATGGCAAATTGGGTAACAGGTCGGGTAGTAGAAACCAAATATTGGACGGACACTTTATTTAGTTTAGTGGTTGATGCCCCAATTCAGCCGTTTATTGCAGGACAATTTGCCAAGCTTGCCCTTGAAGTTAATGGAGAACGCGTTGCTCGCGCCTACTCCTATGTGAATGCCCCTAGTGATAATCGACTCGAATTCTATTTTGTTATCGTCCCAAATGGTAAATTGAGTCCAAAACTTGCTGAGCTACAGGTTGGCGATACACTGCAAATCACCGATGAAGCGTCGGGTTTCTTTGTGTTAGATGAAATTCCTGAATGTCGGCATCTTTGGATGCTTTCTACAGGAACAGCAATTGGTCCATTTCTCTCCATTTTACAAGAGAACAAAGGGTTAGAACGCTTCGATAAAATCGTCCTGTTACATGCCGTCCGCTACCAAAAAGACCTCAGTTACCTGCCACTAATGCAGAAGTTAGAGCAACAATTCGCAGGAAAATTACGCATTGTAACCGTAGTCAGTCGTGAACAAGTCGCCGGCTCACTGTATGGACGCGTTCCCGCATTAATTGAAGATCATCAGTTAGAGACGTTTGTGGGACTACCAATTGACGCAGAAAATTGCCACATTATGCTGTGTGGCAACCCTGAAATGGTGAGAGATACCCGCGATAAACTCAAAGACACTCATGGGCTAATAAAACATTTACGCCGTAAACCGGGGCATATTACCAGCGAGCAATATTGGTAATCGTTTTACTGCTAAGACAGGTAATCCACATTATCTGTCTTTTCTCCATAGGGATTTTCAGTTTCCATTCCCACAAAAACGCCGCAATCAATCAACATAATCATCGTAATCAACAGTGGAAGGAAGCGCCCAATTCCCCATTGCCAAATATCGGCTAATTGGCTCACATCGATGGAATAAAGTGCAAAAGCCAATACGATCAAAGCAAACCAACCTCCCGGTTTGCCTCTATCATGTAAGCGTTTGGTAAAAATCGCCGCAAGGGGATACAGTAGTAAAATAAAGAGCACCACAATGACAGCATCAGGGATGGAAAACGCATTTTGCAGCAACGAAATTAGAGTTACGAGAATAAAGCAGCTGGCTATGCCTGCCCAAAAAGGTCGACGCCCAATTCTGCCTTTAAAGGAAAAAGCCCATTGTAGTAATGTCATTGTGTGTAATCCTGATACAATATTAATCTCTGAAGAATAAGTGGCAGAAAAAATGGCTCAACCAATATTCCGTTCCATGTCCATCATCATAACCGCTTTTGTATGCTATTTTCCACAAATGGCGCTGTCTCAAAAGGTACCCACTTTACCCGATACTGACTTAAGCGTGGCTTATTTAGCGCCCGATGCGCCGACCTTTAATCTCACTATTCCAGAGCTACGCAATCAGTTCAATCAAACGTATAAAGACTTGTATCTTCATGAATACAAAGTTATTGCTAGCCAAGATATCTCCGCACCCTATATCCGTGCCGCATCACGCATTAATCAGCAAATATACTCTTCCGCTGTTCTTGAACGAGGCAGCGAGAAAATTAAAAGCTTGCAGATCACTTTGCTCCCTACTGACAATGAAGCGGATGCACAAGAGAATCGACAATTAATTGAACGTTATATTATCGCCATCATCCACCAATTTGATCCTAACGTTTCAATGGATAAAGCCCCTGAGCTAACAGCCGCACTCAACAAATTTATGGCAAATAAAAATCCAACGCGTGCTGAAGAGGCAAGATTGGGTGCGTTACGGTATATTTTGGTAAAAAGTGATAATAATGTGCTTACTTTTGCTGTTGAACCGATTAAGCTAGAGCAATAAGCTCTCGAAGACGATAAGTTTTCAAAGTCAATAAATAGACTAAATGGATGATGATCACGCTCTGACAATAAGCATGATGAAAAGCAAAGCTATTATTATCCATTGTTCCTATAATGCAGGAACAGCGACAGAAACGTCTCGTTGCGCGTAATTCGTTGATCGCGTGATGAAAAACTAATTGATTAATCATTCAAACTTCTTGGTTGGAGGAAATAACATGCGACATCCATTGGTAATGGGTAACTGGAAACTGAACGGCAGCACCCAGATGGTCAATGAGCTAATTGCTGGTCTGCGTAATGAACTGAGCAGCGTTGATGGCTGTGACGTGGCGATTGCACCACCCGCTATCTACTTAACTCAAGCTAAACACGCTATTGCAGGCAGCCGCATCGCATTAGGCGCACAAAACGTTGACGTCAACCTGTCTGGCGCATTCACTGGTGAAACTTCAGCTGAAATGCTGAAAGACATCGGTGCAAAATACATCATCATCGGTCACTCAGAGCGTCGTACTTATCACAAAGAAAGCGATGAGTTCGTTGCGAAAAAATTCGCAGTGCTGAAAGAGCAAGGATTAATCCCAGTTCTGTGTATCGGTGAAAGCGAAGCTGAAAATGAAGCTGGCAAAACTGAAGAAGTGTGTGCTCGCCAAATCGATGCTGTTCTGAACACATTAGGTGCCGAAGCATTCCAAGGTGCGGTTATTGCTTATGAACCAATTTGGGCTATCGGAACAGGCAAATCAGCAACGCCAGCACAAGCACAAGCTATCCATAAATTCATTCGTAGCCACATTGCGAAGAAAGATGCTGCTATCGCTGAACAAGTCATTATTCAATACGGCGGTTCAGTTAACGCAAGCAACGCTGCTGAGTTATTCACTCAACCGGATATTGATGGTGCTTTAGTGGGTGGAGCGTCCTTAAAAGCAGATGCTTTCGCCGTCATTGTTAAAGCTGCAGCAGAAGCTAAAAAATCAAAATAATTACGTTTTATTTTTAATTAAACGCCTATTTTATTTAAATAGGCGTTTTTATTTTTAATACCCTAAGATTAAATAATAAAAACCAATATTTATAAATAATTTTAAAATTATGACATGAAAATCAAATCACAATGTTTAACTCCACATTAAAATAGTGACAATATAAATATCAGACTATCTTCACTCTCATTGGAAATAACGATAAAAAACCGAATAAACACAGACTGATAGATGCAACCATATTAGCTAACCCACTAATTTAAATAGCTATCACATCAAAAAATAACAATAGACAATATCACGGAAGTTCATTTAGATTGCTTGCATCGGCTTGCCGATTATTTAAGAAAATAATATTTTAGTCATCACACTAATAATATATCAAAGATATCAATGAACCTTATTAATTGTAATTAAACCCTTGGACTTTCAATACAAAAGCCCATATTCAATCTTTTATAATTAATTTGTGCGCCCATTGAAAATAAAATCATTAGATAATTAAAGCATTCTATAAAGGATGAATATGAAGTCTATAACAGGTTTAATTCTTAGCACAGCAATCATTTTTCCAACCATCAGTTATTCTCAATCCACTGAAGACCATTGGCGAGTCAAAACCAATGTGTATCTTGAGCTTGAAGAGTATCAAGGTCAACGAGACTCACAGAATAACAAAGTGTATGACAAAGCCAGCATGATTGGTAAGTTATCACTAACTAATCCAACATCAACGTGGTCTTTTGATCTAGAACACCGAGAATCATTAAGAAATCACGGAAAGAACTTTTCCAACTCTCGCGATTCCTACATTCGTAACCGAACCCAAATCGGAGCAACCAAACAATTTATCAAGGATAAAATCTCTAATCTCGATATCAATTTTACCTATCGCAAAGAATCAAATGATGGAACTCCAGGTACACAATCCCGTTCATCTAATAGTTTGTATTGGCTAATGCCTTCAGGTTCAATCTACCTTGATAGCAGATGGACATTTGATTTTTGGGGGGCTTTTTACTATTACAGCAATTTCTATGAAGCCAACAGCTACGAATTTGAATCAGAAGTGGGCGTGAGCTACAAACTCACCGATGATATTAAGGCCAGACTCAGTTATTACAGCGATAAAGCGTGGGATAATGAATTCACTACGCAATCTTTACAACGTCAGATTCGCCTTGGCTTACCAGTCACCATTAACCAAAACTGGAGTATTTCCCCTTATTTCCGTTATCTCATTGCTGACATTGAATACAACAATAAAGGATATACAACCCAGCAATTACGCAGCGGCTACCGCATCGGAACTCAAGTGGAATACAAAGTGACGCCTAAGTTAGCCTTATGGGCGGGCGCGGCTTACGAACCGACTAACTGGAAATACCCGAAAGGCAATGAAAAAACATCAGGGAATAGCAATAAGCAGACAATGTATCTTGGTCAATTGGGTGTGAAATATAGCTGGTAAGCTATATACCTAGCCGCCCTCCAGCTATCAAGGGCGGCTAGATACTGAATTTTTTCTCTCTCTAATGGCTAACGGCGAATGATTTCATCGAAAACTCCGCCGTTAGCAAAATGTGTTTCCTGTGCTTTTTGCCAGCCACCAAAATTGTCATCAACGGTGAGTAATTTCAATTGAGGAAATTGCCCTTGATACGCTTTCGCGACTTGAGCATCACGAGGACGATAATAATTTTTCGCGGCAATTTCTTGTCCTTTTGGCGAGTACAAGAATTCTAAATAGGCTTGTGCCACTTCACGGTGATCTCGCTTGTCCACGGTCTTATCAACAACCGCAACTGTTGGCTCCGCCAAAATAGAAATACTTGGCGTGACGATTTCAAAATCCCCTTTAGCCCCTAATTCATTAATCGCTAATAGTGCTTCATTCTCCCACGCGATCAAGACATCACCAATACCGCGCTCGACAAAACTGTTCGTTGCCCCTCTCGCTCCGGAATCCAGCACTTCCACATTTTGATATAGCTGTTTTACAAACTGTTTGGCTTTTTCAGGATCATGATGATTTTTTTCTAATCCATATCCCCATGCCGCCAAATAATTCCACCGTGCTCCCCCTGATGTTTTAGGGTTTGGCGTCACGACTGAAACGTCTTTACGAATCAAATCATCCCAATCACGAATATTTTTTGGGTTATCTTTACGCACTAAAAAGACAATAGTCGATGTGTAAGGAGCTGAATTATCTGGTAGTTTTTTCAACCAACCTGAATTAATTTTGCCACTCTGGGCAATCGCATCGACATCATATGCTAATGCAAGCGTGACGACATCCGCCTCTAAACCGTTAATAACGGAGGTTGCTTGTTTACCAGAGCCACCATGTGATTGTCGTACTGTGACGGTATCCCCTGTTTTCGCTTTCCAATAATCACCAAATTCCTGATTATATTGACGATAAAACTCACGAGTTGGATCATAAGAGACATTTAATATTTGAATGTCTTTCGCCCATGTCCCCGCAGTTAATAACAATAAAGAGAATGCCGCTATGGGATAGCGAGAACTTTGCCAGAAACGTACCATCATCCTTTTCTCCATTAATTGAAAACAGGATCAGGCTGACAGATACCCGCAACAACGGGAAATACCGAAAAGGTAAATCTTATACATAAGAGGAATATCGGAGGGAATATGCATAATCTTCGCCGATATGATCAGCCTATAGCCAACCATACCGGTGAGATTTGCAATGACAGAGGAGAAAAATTAGTACAGTTTTTTCGCTGTTTCCAGCCAATCTTTCTTAAAGACGCGTTTCATGTTCATTACCGCATCAATAATATCATGGTGAACTAATTTTTCATTTTGGATCCCAACACAGCGCCCGCCATAGCCTTCAAGCAATAGCTGAATAGAATATGCGCCCATACGAGAAGCCAGAATACGGTCATAAGCCACTGGCGAGCCACCACGCTGAATATGCCCTAATACCGTAGCGCGAGTTTCATGGTGAGTTTCTGCTTCAATATATTTCGCTAACTCGTCAACATCACAAACGTGCTCAGTGATCGCCACAATCGCATGACGCTTACCTTTTTCAATGCCACGCTTAATTTCAGCTAATAATTCTTCACGGTTAAATGGCATTTCTTGTTCTGGCAGCACTAAGAATTCACAGCCGCCCGCTATCGCCGCAGATAGCGTTAAATCACCACAATAGCGCCCCATCACTTCCACGATAGAGATACGTTTATGGGAAGTGGATGTATCACGTAAGCGGTCAATCGCTTCAACAACGGTTTCTAGCGCAGTGAAATAACCAATTGTGTAGTCTGTTCCAGCAACGTCATTATCAATCGTGCCAGGTAAACCAATACATGGGAAACCTAATTCAGTTAAGCATTTTGCACCTAAGTAAGAACCATCACCACCAATGACAACAAGTGCATCGATATGATTTTTCTTCAGGTTTTCAACTGCTATCGCACGGACTTTTTCATCACGGAATTGAGGGAAACGCGCAGAACCTAAGAATGTGCCGCCACGGTTGATCATATCTGAAACGCTATAACGGTCTAATTGCTTCATACGGTTTTCATAAAGACCGAGGTATCCATCAAAAATACCCATAACTTCCAAGCCTTCCGCTAACGCCGCACGAACCACGCCGCGAATTGCTGCGTTCATACCCGGTGCGTCTCCACCGCTCGTTAAAACCCCAATTCTTTTAATCTGCTTGACCATGATGACCTCTGATTAATGAACATAAATTGCAAATCTATGAAAAAACTACCGCACTATTTCCGCTTCCGCCTGGCAAACTGTTCCGCCTAACAGGCAGTTAATACTCACCACACCATAGTGCTGAATTGATTCACCTAGCGAAATAATACGACAGCGCAGGGATTATGCATGCGTTTTACCGCCAATTTTTATGTTTTCTTGTGATCTCGATTACATAATTTTAGCTCAAATGACGAAAATCAACCTATCGCGCACAATCATCTTACTTCGAAGTACAAATTAAGTCTCGATGATAGCATGTTAATCTATATGCGACGCCATCATTACAAGCTGAACACGACTTTCCTATAAAAAAAGCACCCGAAGGTGCTTTTTGCTATTTAGCGATTTGCCCATAATATAAAAAATTAAGTATAAAAATAACGGGTTAAATGGAAGAAAATAGGTGCGGCAAAACATAAAGAGTCAATTCTATCTAGCATTCCGCCATGCCCTTCAATAATCGCGCCAAAATCCTTAATCCCGCTATCACGCTTAATTGCAGACATACACAAACCGCCCACAAAGCCCATTAACGTAATCGCCAATGACATTAACCCTGCCGCCCACCAACTAAATGGGGTGACCCAGTACAAGCAAATACCAATGAGCACCGAGCTTAATATGCCGCCGATAAACCCTTCCACCGTTTTATTTGGGCTCAACTTAGGCACGATAGGGTGTTTACCGAGTAGCTTACCGAAGACATATTGCAACACATCAGAAATCTGCGTCACCACAATTAGGAACAGCAACAGCTTCACGTTTTCCCCTTGATACCCTTCAATATTCAGCATCAATAACGCGGGTACATGACTTAAACAAAAAACCGTGACCAACATGCCCCACTGAATTTTGGCGGTACGTTCTAGGAAATGGTAGGTATCCCCAGCCAAAGCGATACGTGTCGGTAAAAATAAGAACACAAATACAGGGACAAAAATCGAAAACATCCCGTACCATTCAATACCAACCAATACATATTGCAGCGGCAGGAAGACAAAGAAACACCAGAAAAGCGCCTCGTGATCACTACGACGCGTTGGCGCTAACGTCACAAACTCCCTTAATGCAAAGAAAGAGATCAGCGCAAATAAAATCACCACGCCAATATGACCAATCACTACCGCCAAAACGCAGATAATACACATCACCCACCAAGCACGGATGCGCGCATTCAGGTTATCAATCGTCGGATTGCTTTTCTCGCCAGAATAACGGTATGCCAAGATGCCGCCAATGACGCTGGCGACCATCAAGACACCGAAAACACCGGATAATAATAGGGCTAATTCGCCATCCCAAAGACTCATGGCATCATCTCCTCAAGTGCAGCTTTTGCTCTTTGCAAAAAATCTGCTTTATTTTCGTTTTCCGTTAACGGTGATAACGGCTTACCGACAGTTGCTGAGCAAATGATAGGAACCACGAGCTTTGTTCCTTTCGGTAGTACTCGATTTAAATTTTCCAAATACACTGGCACCACTTCAACATTGGGGTATTTTTTCGCTAAATGATAAATCCCGCTTTTGAAGCTACCGAGCTCTTCGCCATCTCCACGGGTTCCTTCAGGAAATAAAATCAGCGAATGGTTAGCGGTGAGTACCGCTTCTAGCGGTTCAAGGACAGACTCTTTAGCGGGCTTGTCCCCTTTTCTATCAACCAGCACAGCTCGAAATACGTTATTAACGAGATAACGACGAAATGACGAACCGTCCCAATAATCTTTGGCAGCAACAGGGTGAACAAAATGGCGCATTAATGGCGGTAATCCCGACCAAATCACTAAACCGTCGAGGTGACTTGAATGATTGGCATAGTAAATACGGGGAGTAATTGCAGGCTGACATCCTACCCAACGTGTACGGACTCCTGTTAATAAACGACAAGTGCCGGACAACAGCATTCCCATTCCTTTCGCCAATAGAGAAACTCGCTGTGTTTTTTCCATCTTTTTTCCTTGCTCTTTCATCGAGCACAAATAAGGCAATGATAAAAAAATTCTTAATCGTATTTTCTTAATAAGATAGGCAGCGCCGAGCAAGAGTACAACAGGATAAGTTCTGATTTGTGACTTTCTTTTTACCGCCAGAATTGAGATAAAATGCAAAATATCTATAAAACCCAAACGCCAGATAAAAAATGGGGAAGCCTTAGCTTCCCCATTAATACCATTAGAGATAAAAATTATTTTTTATCTGCCTCAATGCGGTCACGAATATGTTGTGCTCGCGCATCTGATGGTGGGTGAGAATCAAACATGCTGGTTTCTTTGCTGCCCAATTTTGCTAATTTGTCAAAACCAGTCACTAAACCTTTGGTATCTACACCACGTTTTTTCAGCAGATCATAAGAGAAATCATCCGCTTGGCTTTCTTGGTGTTGAGAAAACTGAGAGTTAACCAGTTTTTGACCCAGCTCACCTAATTGTGAAGAACTTAATTGAGTCGCTACATCGTTACCTGATGCCGCTACCGCGGTACGAGCGGCTACCGCTGCATAAGCAACTTGCATCGCTTTACGGGTATGACCTAAAGCAACGTGACCCATTTCATGCCCCAGAACGCCTTCAACTTCGTTGTCGTTCATGATATCCATCAGACCGCTGTATACACGTACACAACCATTTGCCATCGCCCATGCATTGACATCTTTAGTCATGTAAACTTTATAGTTAACTGGCGTTCCTTCAACTTCACTACCCAACGCTTTAGCAATTTTGTTTAAGCGTTGTGTGTATTTGCTTGAAGCTGGTGCAATTTTGTTTTCTGCATCCATTTCTTTACAAGCATCATCGCTGAATTTTTTAACATCTGCATCAGATAATGTTGCAGCTTGGAATAATTGCATTCCAGAGTTGGTCATCAGCCCAGTGTCCATACTCTTACAACCCGTCATAATGACCGCAGAAACTGCGACTGCAACAAGCGCCTTCATTTTCATCTTATTTTTTCCTTGCTAGAAAACTCTATTACTATTTTTAATAAACCATTCGAGGCTACAGCCTAAAGATTCTTTTTAAAATCACAATAAGAATAAAGCCATTAAATAAGTAATCTATGAATTCGATAACAATTTTATTCGAAGAGTGAAATTATCAGAATTATCCGCTAACTAAATAGTCGTGAATTGACGGAGTTGCATCACTCTAAAATAACTTGAATGGCTTTGTAGTGTTATCTTTCAAATAGTTCGATAACACAAAAATCGCCAAATAGTTCAGCCGAGGCAATGTATTGTGCAGGTACACTCTCTTTTTGCACCAATAAGGTTTCAAAATCATTTAGCACCCAGTGTTTCCCATCAACTTGCACATCTAACTTACCCTGTAAATTAAAAATCAGTACACAGTGGCCATGGCTAATCCATGATGTTACCGACTCGCTGGATACCCACTGTAGGCGCGCTAGATACTTTTCAGGGTTATAAATCACATTAAAATCGCGGATGGCTTCATTGATTAATTCGGCATACACATCACTTTCACCATGAAAGGCATGAAACTGTTTTTGTAATAAAGAAACGGGCGGGTTGTTATCTATCTGCAATACCATCCCAGAGCCTTCAAGCACCCCAATTATCCGTTGCTTGTTCGGAAAATACGAGAATGGACCTGCTGATTTCACATCCGCAATCGATACCCGCCAATCAAAGTTTTCTAACCCTTCACCGTGGCTTCGCGCCAGCTCTAAAGTGAATCCCTGACCATTTTTCCATGGCATTTTTTTATAATCTTGAGATGTTAGTATTTGGATCATGGCGCAGTATGACCTCTGTTGATGAACGAAAATGTAATTTGCAAGTGCACAGATAGTACGCGGAAAGTGAATGTATAGACAACCTAAAATGAGGCTGATAAAAAAAAAGCCCCTAAAAGGGGCTATAAAGACAGGGATGGTGTCTATGGCAAGGAAAAACTTCAGTTATTGCTACTTCACTACTTACTTCAAAAATCAACGATCAACTCAAAACTCAACTACAGGCTTTAAAAACTCAACTACAATCACTACTAGGATCTCTACTGCTTCACTTGATACTCAACGAACTTATGCTGATTAATCTGCTCAAGTTGCGCCTTCTGTTCTGGCGTCAGTAACTGGTAAAGTTCATGATGGATGCGAGCCATCTCAACGCGTTCATCCAATTCTTTTTGCAATTGTTTCTCAAGTTGCGCTCGGACAGCTTTATCGTCAAAGCGATCCGCTATAATAAGTTTGTGTAATGACTCACGTTCTTGTATTGAGTCAACATTTTCAACATGGCGATGGCGTTGTGTTGCCATTAAGTCGCGAAGCTGTTGACGCTGTTTTTCACTCAACGTGATACCATTAAACATAAATTCACTGGCACGTTCGTCGCTATTTAATGATTCAGGAAGCTGAAATTGAATAGCGATATGTGTTGTTTGTAGTGGCTGGTCAGGCTGCATTTGTAGCACTAATGAGGGTTCATCATTACTACTACTTTCTGATGCTTCACCAAACGCGGCGACTGGACCGAAAACAAATGCAGAAGCTAAAACGTATGCGGCTGTTTTATGTACTGAACTGTGTTTTGTTCTGTGTACTATTCTTTGCATTTAGATACCTTGTCTCCGAACGATGCTCGTGATTCAATGGAGATAAATATACGCGGTCGGCTGCAAACTAGCGTCAGAGCATGTAAAAGAACGTAAAGTCATGGAATCGTGAAGATTGTTATCGTATTTTGGCAGTTGGAGGACTTAATTAATGCATAAAATCCTATTAGTTGATGACGACCGTGAACTCACGTCGCTCTTAAAAGAACTGCTGGAAATGGAAGGTTTCAATGTTGTCATCGCCTATGATGGTGAACAGGCATTACAGCAAATCGACTCATCCATTGACCTATTATTACTCGATGTCATGATGCCGAAGAAAAACGGTATTGAGACCTTAAAAGAGTTACGCCAAATTCACCAAACGCCTGTCATTATGTTAACGGCGCGCGGTAGTGAATTAGATAAAGTATTGGGCTTGGAGCTCGGTGCGGATGACTATTTACCTAAACCATTTAACGATAGAGAGTTAGTGGCACGTATTCGTGCGTTACTACGCCGCTCGAACTGGAGTGAGCAAACTCAAGGGGATAATAGCAACACCCCAACGTTACAAGTGGACAAATTGCAGCTGAATCCAGGTCGTCAAGAAGCTAGCTTCGATAACGAAATCCTTGATTTAACAGGCACTGAATTTACGTTGCTTTATCTATTAGCGCAGCATTTAGGACAAGTGGTTTCGAGAGAACATTTAAGCCAAGAAGTGTTAGGCAAACGTCTCACACCATTTGACCGTGCTATTGATATGCATATTTCCAATTTGCGCCGCAAACTCCCAGAACGCACCGACGGTCAACCTTGGTTTAAAACCTTGCGTGGTCGCGGCTACTTGATGGTTTCTGCCACATGATCAACAGCTTAACCGCTCGAATATTTGCGATTTTTTGGTTTACCCTCGCACTCGTCTTAATGCTCGTGCTGATGGTGCCCAAGCTCGACTCTCGGCAGCTCACCGTCCTGATGGAAAGTGAGCAACGCCAAGGGGATATGCTTGAACAGCATATCGAAGCTGAACTCGCCCAAGCACCCATGAACGACCTACTTTGGTGGCGACGAATCTCTAACGCCATCAAAAAATGGGCGCCCCCAGGTCAACGCTTGATCATTGTGACTAGCGAAGGTCGGGTAATTGGCGCGATGCCGAGTGAAATGCAAGTGATCCGTAATTTTATTGGTCAATCCGATAATGCAGACCACCCGAAGAAGAAAAAGTATGGGCGCGCAGAAATTTTGGGCCCATTTTCGATTCGAGACGGTGAAGATCACTACCAACTGTATTTAGTTCGACCGGCAAGCAGCCCACAGTCAGACTTTATTAACCTCTTGTTTGACCGACCATTTTTACTCTTAATTGCCACCATGTTAATCAGTGCACCACTATTATTATGGTTATCATGGAGCTTGGCTCGTCCTGCCCGTAAATTAAAAATGGCGGCAGATGATGTGGCAAAAGGTAATTTACGTCCGCATCCCGAGCTGGAATCTGGTCCGCAGGAATTTTTATCTACGGGCAACAGTTTCAACCAAATGATCAGTGCGTTAGACGGTATGGTGACCGCTCAACAGCGACTTATTTCTGATATTTCGCACGAGCTGCGTACCCCGCTCACTCGGCTACAGTTGGCGACTGCATTATTACGTCGCCGCCATGGTGAGAGTAAAGAGCTGGAGCGCATCGAAACGGAAACTCACCGTTTAGACAGTATGATCAACGACCTACTCGTTCTATCTCGCAGTCAGCACAAAAATGAAATTCTCCGCGAACACATCAAAGCTGATGAGTTATGGGGAGATATTCTGGATGATGCAAGCTTCGAAGCGGAGCAGATGAACAAAACACTGGATGTCACGTCACACCCAGGTCCATGGCCGTTATATTGTAATCCATCCGCCATTGGCAGTGCGTTTGAAAACATCGTGCGTAACGCACTTCGCTATTCAAACACCCATATTGCGGTTGATTTCAAAGAAGAAAATAACGGTATTCTGATTACTGTCGATGATGATGGACCTGGCGTCAGCCCAGCTGACCGTGAGCACATCTTCCGTCCGTTCTATCGTACAGATGAAGCGCGAGACAGAGAAACTGGCGGCACAGGGCTTGGCTTAGCGATTGTTGAAACGGCAATCTCCCAGCATAAAGGCTGGGTGAAAGCGGACGACAGCCCATTGGGCGGGTTACGCCTACAGATTTGGCTGCCAGAGCACGGTCGTTAATCGCCTCTCCTTATTGAGGTCTTTGGTGCTGATGTGCCAAAGACCTTTTTTATATAACCGCCATATATTCCTATCATATTCCGACAAATATTCCTTTCATCGTACAAAGCTGTAGATAATTAATCTTCCAGAACAAACAAAATGATTATATTAATTCCTCAATCGTTTGATGATATTTGCATATTCGGGTTTGCTGCATAAACTAGTAAGTAACAAAAATGCTCAGACAATTCTTATAAATATTATATTTCAACAACTTCATCATTGTTCGAGTATTTATCTTTATCTACACCATACGAGCGTGTTCTTCTGAAATATTAATAACATACATCAAGTCACACGTGTCATTATCATTATTTTTTATACTATTTAACCGTGTACAGGCTTTTCCTTGACTATAGCCTCAACCTCTACCCGCCATTGAGACCTTTATCAATATATCGATCAATCTCAAATTTCACATTTAAAATGGAATGATATGCTAGTAACTGACCAATTATCTCCAGATAATGACTAAGAAATTCCACACACAGTAGTGATTTCTAGACGCCTCACATCGATAGTCACCCCGATACTTTAGTGCTATTATTAAGGGCTTTTGATTGATCGTGCTTACGGCACGAGCCAACCGATAAGAGAAGGCGGTCATAAGCAGTGTTTATTAATTGAGCGATTTTGTAAAAAATGCAGTATTTTCAATTAATAAGTACTAAAATTGAAAATCTAATGGCGCTCTGGGACCCGATAACCCAGTGCGGTAGCTATGGGTGTTTGTTGATATATTCGCTCGTTATAATTCGTTTAAAATATACATCTCCATGAAGAATTTTTAATCAGATATTCATAGCTAAAGAGTGTTATTGATTCATTTTAGTATTAATTGAATAGCCCTAATTATTTAATAATTGGAGCTCAATTATTAAAATATAAAAGAACAATTAGGAATTGAAAAGTGAAGGGCATTATTTTAGCTGGTGGTTCAGGAACAAGATTATATCCAATCACCATGGGTGTATCGAAACAATTACTCCCTATTTATGATAAACCAATGATTTATTATCCACTTTCAGTTTTGATGTTAGCGGGTATTCGTGAAACACTCATTATTACAACTCCTGAAGATCTAGAAAGCTTTCAACGTTTATTAGGCGATGGCTCTCAATTCGGTATCTCTCTCCAATACGCTGTGCAACCTAAACCTGAAGGCTTAGCTCAAGCCTTCATTATTGGTGAAGAGTTTATTGGCAATGATAGTGTTTGCTTAGTACTTGGCGATAACATCTTCTGGGGTCAAGGTTTTTCTCCTAAATTACTCCATGCAGCAAATACTAAAGACGGTGCAACCGTATTTGGCTATGAAGTGCCAGATCCTGAACGTTTTGGTGTAGTTGAATTTGATGAACACTACAATGCGATTTCAATTGAAGAAAAACCATTAAAACCAAAATCCAAATATGCTGTCACTGGTTTATATTTTTATGATAATGATGTCATTAATATAGCTAAAAATATCCAACCATCAGACCGTGGTGAATTAGAAATTACAACCGTCAACCAAATTTATCTTAAAAATAAAAAACTTAAAGTTGAATTACTTGGTCGTGGATTCGCTTGGTTAGATACAGGTACCCACGATAGCCTTTTAGATGCATCTAGCTTTGTTGAGACGATTGAAAAACGCCAAGGCTTTAAAATTGCTTGCTTAGAAGAAATAGCCTTTAGACAAAAATGGTTAACTACAGAACAAGTATTAAAAACAGCAAATAAGTTCCGTAAAAATAATTATGGGCAATATTTAATTAACCTCATTGAGAAAAGAAATGAAATTAATTAATACTATTGAATTCAAGAAACTCGGGGATGACCGAGGTTCATTAATTTCATTGGAACAACATAAAAATATTCCATTTGAAGTAAAACGTATTTATTACATTTTTGGCACTAAAGAAGGCGTTTCTCGCGGATTTCATGCACATAAGGAACTAAGGCAACTCGCCGTTTGTGTTAGAGGAAGCTGCCGCTTTATTATGGATGATGGTAAAAATAAGGAAGAATTAGTTCTTGATTGTCCTCATAAAGGCTTACTAATTGAACCAATGCAATGGCATGAAATGCATGATTTTTCAGAGGATTGTATCATAATAGTTCTCGCTAGCGATTACTACGATGAAACTGACTATATCCGTGATTACAACCTCTTTTTAGAAGGATATAAAAATGTATATTCATCCATTAAGTGATGTCCAAACTTGCCATATTGGTGAAAATACACGGATATGGCAATTCAGTGTTATTCTTGAGCAGGCTCAAATAGGTACTGATTGTAATATTTGTGCTCATACTCTAATCGAGAATGACGTTATCGTTGGTAATAATGTAACGATAAAGTCAGGCGTCTATTTATGGGATGGTTTACGGATAGAAGATAATGTTTTTATTGGTCCCTGCGTAACATTTGCTAATGATAAATATCCTCGCTCAAAGCAGTACCCTGAACAATTTCCAAATACCATAATTCAAAAAGGTGCATCTATTGGTGCAAATGCAACCATCCTGCCCGGCATAGTGATTGGTGAAAACGCCATGGTGGGAGCAGGAAGTGTGGTAACAAAAAATGTTCCCGCTAATGCCCTTGTAGTGGGAAATCCAGCTAAAATTACACGTTACATAGAATAACTGTAGGATTAAAATAAATATGATAAATTTTCTCGACCTTAAAAGCATTAATCAACAATATCAACAAGAATTACATGATGCTTGCAAGAGAGTAATTGATTCTGGTTGGTATATTATGGGTAACGAACTCGAAAGTTTTGAAAAAAACTTTTCTGACTACTGTGGAACAAAATATGCTTTAGGTGTCGCCAACGGACTTGATGCACTAACACTTGTACTAAGGGCATGGAAAGAACTTGGAAAAATCAAAGCCGGCGATGAAGTGATTGTACAAGCAAACACTTATATTGCTTCTGTTTTAGCCATCACCGAAAATGATCTTATCCCTGTACTAGTTGAGCCAGATGCGGATAGCTATAATCTTTCAATTAGCAACGTAGAAGCTGCAATCACAAATAAAACTAAAGTTATCCTACCAGTTCATTTATATGGGCAAATTTCACCAATGCCAGAAATTATGGCATTAGCGAAACAGCACAACCTGCTAGTTTTAGAAGATTGCGCTCAATCTCATGGCGCTATGCTTGATGGAATCAAATGTGGTAATTGGGGTGATGCAGCGGGCTTTAGCTTTTACCCTGGTAAAAACCTCGGAGCTTTGGGGGATGCAGGGGCAATAACAACAAATAGTGAAGAATTAGCAAATACCCTGAAAGCTTTGCGTAACTATGGGTCACATCAGAAATATTTAAACCTTTTTCAAGGTGTAAATAGCCGATTAGATGAAATTCAAGCTGCAATGCTAAATGTGAAATTAAAATATTTAGACAAAGAAACTGAAACTCGTCAAAAAATTGCACTTACTTACCTTGAGAATATTGATAACCCATTAATTAAATTACCACTTACTGCAGATAAATATAAACAGAACCTTCAAAGCCACGTTTGGCATTTATTTGTTATTGCAACAGAGCATAGAGATACATTTCAAACTCACCTAAATAATCTAGGTATACAAACGTTAATTCATTACCCTACACCACCACATCAGCAACAAGCATATATAGGCTATAATAATTTATCTCTTCCTATTACCGAGTCAATTCATAAAGAAGTACTGAGCATTCCATTGCATACTTCACTTAAAAATTATGAAATTATAAATATATCGCGAGCAATCAATGAATTTTCTTATAAAAAAAATAATTATAAAAATATTTAAAATAACTAGAGTGCTTGCCTACTCATATATTTCAGATCAAAAACTGAAATGTAAAAAATTACAACCTGTTTTAGTCAAAGGTGATGGAGTTATTAATATAAACAGTAGTGTAACATTTGGAGTAGAAAGATCTAATCACTTTTTTACTAGTTATGCTTATATTGACTCCAGAGGGAAGAGCTCATCTATTAGTATTGATAAAAATTGCGTATTCAACAATTCAGCAACAATAATTTCAGATCATGAAAAAATTACAATAGGAGAAAATTGTATATTTGGTTCCAATCTGGAAATTATTAACTCGGATTTTCATAAACTCTATAATTCAAATGCTATTAAACGAAAAAAATAATTATTGGAAATAATGTATTTATAGGTAATAATGTAAAAATTCTAAAAGGAAGCATTATTGAAGATAACGTAACAATTGCAAATGGTTCTATTGTATGCTCGCATATACGAATGGGAGTCACTGCAGCAGGTATACCCGCAAAAGAGATTAAACAAAATGAAAATGCTTGAAACATCACTACTCACAGGCATTTACACCATTTTAAAAATGAGTATATCCTTCATATCTAATAAAATAATCGCGATATATGTTGGTCCTGCCGGAATTGCAATACTAGGGAACATACAGAACTATATAACCTTAGTGTATCTTATATCTGGTGATGTGTTAAAGTCAGCTATAACAAAATATACTGCCGAGGATAAAACAAAAAGCAGAGAGTATATAAAAAGTGCTATTTATATATCTTTCATGCTAAATACAATCATAATTAACTTTATTATTTTCTTTTCAAATGAAATAAGTGAATTCCTAACTAAAAGCACTGAATTTTCATTGTATTTAGCTGCATCATCTATCACTATACCTTTAGCTATAATCCCCGTTATTATATTATCCTATTTAAATGGGATACAAAAAATAAATTTATTTATAAAATATAATTTCATCTCCAGCCTACTTGGATTATTTTCCACTATATTTTTAACTATTAATTATGGTTTAATCGGTGCTATAATATCTGTATTAACAAATCAGTCATTAATTTTATTTTATATTTTAATTGAAAATAGAAAGCACCTATATTCTGTTCTATCCATATTGAAGACAAAGACCTCCATTAAAACATATAAAAAGCTATTCACTTTTAGCTTTATAACTTTCATTGCTATCATATGTTCTACTAGTTGTATATTCTTCATTCGTGAGTTAACCATCTACTATACATCTATCAATATTGCAGGAGAGTGGCAGTCCGCTTGGACAATTTGCCAATTAATATTAACACTATTAACAATTTCATTAAATACATATTTCTTACCTAAGATATCGAGCTTAAAGATTAGAGATGATTTAAATAAAGAAATATATAAAGGAATTAAGATATTTATTCCACTTACACTTATTGCTTGTTTCTTTCTCTATATCTTGCGTGAGAACATTATAATTTTGTTGTATACAAAAGAATTTTTACCTGCAAAAGAATTATTTCCATTCCTACTTGTTGGCATATTTTTTAAATCTGTCAGTTGGTTTTATGGTATTAGCTTTGTAGCTAAAGCAAAAGTTAAGATTACTGTATTTAGTGAAATATTTATTTCTATTTTATGGTGTTTAACATCTTGGTTTCTGATAGCGAAGTATAGCGTTGTAGGATTAACATACTCATATGCTATAACATCATTTATACATATGTTAATAATGTATTTATTATATATAAGAGAGAACAGGCTGTGTATATTGTAACAAATCCGTATAATTCATTTAAAGTAACAATAATAATTTTATCTTACAATGGTGATTTATACATAGAGGAAACAATAAACTCAGCGATTAAGCAAAGCTATAAAAACATTGAAATCATTATAATTGATGACCATTCAAAATCAGAAACTGTAAATAAAATTCTGCATTTTAATGAAAACCCCAAAATACAAATATTTTTAAATAAAGAAAATAAAGGGATTACTTATAATTTAAATAAAGTGGTTTTAAATTTAGATAGCGATTTTTTCCTATTACTTGGCCATGACGATATAATCCCAGCTAATCATGTAGAAACAATGCTTTCAGAATTTGATGATGAAACTATTTCTGTTCATTGTAATTCATACATTATTGATTCTTTAGGAAAGAAAAAGAAACTACTAAAAACAGATTCTATTCAACAAGATCATAGCCAACCTGAAAAAATATTCAATGCTTTAGCCATTGACAACTTTATTTCAAGTTGCGGAATGCTCCATAGAACTAAAATATTTAAACTAGTAAAAGGCTGGGAACCTAAATATAAAAACTATGGAGAATGGCTTTACTATATTAATTCTCTAAAATTTGGACATATAAAGTATACAACAAAAACTATAGCTTTCTATAGGATTCACGAAACAAACATTACAAAAACCTTTAATAAAAAAGGTATAAAAAACGATGTAATTTCTTATAAGAACTATTGCCGCCATAAAGCGTTCAAACTAGCAAAAAAAAATCTACCTTTTTTAATTCGTTATTTATTTATCAAAATTAAGAGTCGTTACTAGTTATGAAAGAAAAAGTAATATTAGTGATTAATGAAGGGTATTCTGATAATCTTGGTGACAAAGCAATTCAGAGGTCTGCATTATCATTCTTCAATAAAAACGATATCCAAGTTCAATACTCTGACTTTACTAGAGTTAACAATACAGAAATATCATCTAATGTTAAAGAATCAAAAATGGGAAAAACAAAGTACTTTAGATTTCTACTAAAGATTATCCCACCAAAAATACGATGGACAGTTTTGAATTTAAAGAGACTCCTCAAGGATGCGAAGGAAAAATATTCGCTCGTTTCGATTGGCGGAGGTCAGTTGATACTTTCCAATGAAACATTTTCAATAGCATTATACCTTTGGGTTAATATTCTTCATTATTATAAAAATAAGAATATAATTTTATTATGTGTAGGTGTTGCCGATAAATTCACTTATTTCAATAAGTTTCTTTTTTTACGTTCGTTGAATAAGATTAACAAGATTTATGTTCGTGATGAACAATCACTAATCAATCTAAAAAAAATATTTAATATTGATGGAGAGATAACATACGATATTGCTTTTTATGAAAAACACTGCAGTACTTCCTATATTCCTCAGTACCATCTATTGGGAGTTACAGAACTTAGTGTGTACAATAATTATAATATTCCAGTATCTAAGAATGAATATTATCACTCATGGATAAATTTATTAAATAAGAATAATATTTCTTTAAACAAAGATGTCAAACTTTTTTATACTACACATGGTGACTTATGTGAATGTATAGAGTTTAAAAAGTTTTGTATGACAGCGTTTAATATAGACCTTGAAATTCTAAATACAAATGATTTAGATAAACTAAACGTATCATTACTTAAAGCTAGAACAGTAATATCTGGTAGAATGCACGCATTAATATTAGCTTATAACTTAAAAATAAAAGTAATTTCATATCCTATATCTCAAAAATTAATAGCCTTTGACAGAGAGATAATATCTTCCAAAGCTAATCTTCAAGTAATAAGAGAAAGATTGACCAATACAAAAAATGAGATACTTCAAGCATACGATTTATGAACATACTAATTATCAGCCATGAATTTCCGCCTAGTGGCGGAGGCGCAGGAATTGTTGCAAAACAGTATTGTAATTATTTCATTGAAAATGATCACAGTGTTACTTTACTTTCAGCTACCGCAAGAGAAAAAAATAGCAATTTATTTAAAGTCATAAAACCTACCAATATTAAATTACTTTGGCCAATAGCTTACTATTTTAAGCTAAAAGAATTAAATCTAGAAAATTACGATAGAATTATACTAAATGATATAGGTGCTACAATTGTAGCCGGCTTATTTTTCAATACTAATATACTAGCAAAGTCTATTATAGTTTTACATGGGCAGGAGCCCGAACAAGTTTATGAAAATCCAAGCTGTATATACAAAATAATTAATGTGGAAAAATATTATCATCGTTCTATTTTGTTATCAAAAAAAATTATTGCTGTAAGTTTTTATATGAAAAGTAAGTTTATAGATTCCTTACATAAAAAAGATAAAAAAATAATAGAAAGCAAAATAATTGTGGCATATTCAGGTGTGGATTTAAAAAAAAGCAGCCATCTGAAAAATAAAAATAAAAATAAAAAAATAAAAATAATTACTGTAAGTAGAATAGAGAAAGATAAAGGCATAGATGATATAATTTATTTATCTAATAAATTTAAAAGCATGGGGTTGGATTTTGACTGGACTGTTATTGGTAGTGGCTCTTATCTTAAGAAAATAAAAAAAATAACCCTTAAGAGCAATCTAAACGACTCTGTTTTCTTCATCGGAAAAATTCCTCATGATAATTTATCTTCATATTATGAGATGTCAGATGTTTTTGTGTTACTTTCTAGGTTAAAAGAATCTTTTGGTTTAGTATATCTAGAATCTCAGTTATGTGGTTGCCCTGCAATAGGTTTAAATCAATATGGAGTGAAAGAAAGTATATTTCATAATAAAAGTGGCTTCCTTGTAAATAATATTGAAGAGATCATTCCTATTATATCCAATAAACTATATGAAGAATTAGTATTTGATGTTAACTTATTTTCTGAGTTTTCGAATTCAAAAGCAAAAGAAAGAATAAACAGGATAATTCATGAGTAACGCAACTGTTTTTCTAGAGAAAAACTTAATAAAAAACACTTTCCTGTTCCTATTTGTTTTTGGAATCCCATTTTCTTTCATCCCAATGAATTCGTCAAAATTAATCTTCTTTGCTTTAATAATGATTTTTTTATTGAAAGGTAACATCTATGGGATAAAAAAAGAAAAATAATTACTATTGTCATATTACTCCTTGCTCTTGTTTGCTCTAGCTTAACACCAATAATTATAAATAACACAGAAGACTTCAGCAATATTTATTCTACAATTATTTTTTCAACAGAGGCCTTTTTAGGTTCAATTCTTATCATCTATTTTTTATTTAAAAAAACAAATGTTAATGAATTCCTATATTCAATAGTAATTATATCATTCATTCAAGCTGTAATAATTTTATTAATGCTATTTAGTTCTTTTTTTAGAGAGCTTATTTTTAGTATAACACTTACAACAGGTGCAACACTATTTGAAAGGTATGATGGCTTTCGTGGATTAGGCTTAGCGGCTAGTTTAACATATGATTTAGCAGTTTTTTTATCTATTTCTCTAATACTACTTTCATACCTATTTATAAATGCCTTCATAGGTATAAAAAAAATGTTTTTCTTTTGGCTTGTCATATTCTTTGCCATTTGCATTACAGGTCGAACTGGTTTGCTAGGTGCATCATTTTCACTTCTAATGTTAATAACATTATCAAGAGAAAATATAAATAGAATTTTAAAACTATTTTTTTATTCAGCTCTATTTTTTTTAACTTTGATAATATTACTAGATTTTTTATCACCTAAAACATTTGATACCTTATCATCCATCTTAACAAAATATACTTTTGAATTTATTTCAAATATAAATAATTCAGGAAAAATAGAAACTGAATCAAGCAATGTATTAAAAAACATGTATTTCCCCATTTCAGAAAATACTTTCCTTTGGGGAGACGGAATGTGGCTAGATCCCCTTGGAGATGGATATTACATGCATACAGATGCTGGCTATATGAGAACAATTCTATATGGTGGCATAGTAAATTCGATTTTAATAATATCTGTTTATTTAGTTGGATTTTCATTTATATATAGTTTTCAAGGTAAAAAGAAATTTAAACTTACAATATTCTTTATAGCAACAATATACTTTATATCCCAAATAAAAGGTGACTTTTTATTAGGTTCTTCTATTAATATAAAATTATTCTTTATCTTATTATCATACTTTTCGCTTTTAAATTTCCATAAAAATATATTTAAATTAATTAAAAGGGAATGATGCAAATGAATTTGATGTACATAGTTCCATCTTTAGGTAATGTTGGCCCCACTAATGTAGTTTTAAGTTTAGTTAAAAAACTATCACAAAACGGCATTGATATTTCAATATTTTCATTTAGAGATGGTGAAATGAAAGATGAATTTTCACACTATTCTAAAGTAATTATAACTAGAAATATATTTACAATAATAAAAGCCGCAAGAAAAGAAGAAACTGTCGTACACTCTCATGGCTTTTTCCCTGATTTCATTAACGCTATATTAAACACTTTACTGTTAAATAAAAATAATTTCTCAACCATTCATAACTTTATCAAGTTAGATTATAAGTTGTTAAAGGGAGATATATTAGGAACTATATATACCAGTATTCATAAGCTATTTTTAAAAAAAATAAACTTCACCGTAAACTGTTCAAAATCAGCAATGGTATATAATAACATCAGCAAATACTATATTTATAATGGTGTTGATGATTACTACTCACCATTAAATCATCATTCGAAAGAAATAGAAAAAAAATTAGGCTTGTTTGCCTTGGCGTATTGAGCAAACGCAAAAATATAGAAGTAATTCTTTCTGCTTTTGCATCTAAAGATAGAGATAATATGGAACTATATGTTATTGGAAATGGAGAAAACTATAAAAATTTCAAGGAAAAGTATAACCAAAAAAATATATTCTTTACGGGGAAAATAAACTATCCATTCAATATAATTAATGATTGTGATTTCATCATATCGTCATCTTTAGCTGAAGGTTTTCCTCTAGCAGTATTAGAGTCTCTATCCTGTAGGCTTAGTTACATATTATCTAAAATCCCTCCCCATGAGGAAATTTTCAGCCTTACTCATGAAAATGGATTTCTTTGCGAAAACACTACTGATTCTTATATAAAAGTAATTGACTCCCTTGAAAAAATTGATTACGAGCACCTAAAAAATAATTGTCGCAACTATTACCTATCTAACTTCACAACTGAAATTATGGCAGCTAAGTATTTGGATTTATATAAACAAGCTTTATATGGAACTAACTCATGATGGAGAATTCCCATAGTAAAATTGTAGTTTTGATGAGTGTCTATAAAAATGATAGTTATGATAACTTTATGAGTGCACTGGATAGCATATTACATCAGTCAGAACCATCCGACTTAGTTATATTTTTAGATGGACCAGTAGCCCCGACTATAAAAAATGAGATAGAAAAACTTGAAACTGAACCTTCTGTTAAAGTTCTACAATCAAATAAAAGTTATGGATTAGCTAAAGCTTTAAATGTAATGATAGATTATTGTTTGAAATATGACTACCAATATATAGCCAGAATGGATAGTGATGATATATCTCTCCCTGAAAGGTTATTCTTACAAAAAACTTTTTTAGATAATAATCCTAATGTTGATATCCTCGGCACAGGTTGTGAAGAATTTGGTACATCATACTCTCTTACTGAAAAAAGGCTTCCGTCAGAACACAATGATTTAATTAATTTTAGTATAACTCGTTGCCCATTTATACACCCATCCGTAATGTTCAGACGTAAAGTTTTTGAAGATGGAAACCGCTACCCAACACATACCTGCTTTACTGAAGATATGGCATTCTGGTTAGAGTTATTATATAAAAATTATAAGTTCCACAATTTACCCGATGTCTTATTAAAATATCGACTAGAAAAAAACACAATGAGTCGTAGAGCTGGTTTATCTAAAGCAAAAAGTGAAGTTTCACTACGCCTTGGTTATATGTTCTTACTGAACAAGTTCAGTTTTAAAAATTTAATTTTTATCTACAGCCGTTATTTTTTCCATTTGCTCCCACCAAAACTAATGAGTCTAGCGTATAAATATTTACGATAGTTTTTATTATTCCATTGAGTCTATTATTTAATTATTCACATATTAAAATGACATTTCCTAATTTTATATTAAAGTTAATAATTGACAGGATGCAATCATGAGTAGTTCTTGTGTATTAGTCACCGGCGGTCTTGGCTATATTGGTAGCCATACCTGCGTACAAATGATCCAGCAAGGTATTCAGCCGATCATTTTAGATAACCTCCACAATGCTAACCTTGAAGTATTGAACCGCATTGAAACCATCACGGGAACTAAACCGACGTTTTATCAAGGTGATGTTCGTGATAAAGCCGTACTTGATGCCATTTTTGCACAGCATACGATTAGTTCTGTGATCCACTTTGCGGGTTTAAAAGCGGTAGGCGAATCGGTTGAAAAACCGATTGAATACTATGATGTGAATGTGAATGGCACCTTAGTTTTAGTCCAAAGCATGCGTCAGGCGGGTGTTAAGAGCTTAATATTCAGCTCATCTGCAACGGTATATGGTGAACCTGAACATACCCCGTTAACTGAAGAATCCTCCGTAGGAAACACCAACAGCCCATATGGCACGAGCAAATATATGGTTGAGCGTATTTTAACTGACCTCAGTATCTCTGATAGCGAATGGTCCATTTCCTTACTACGCTACTTCAACCCAGTTGGCGCGCATAACTCCGGTTTGATGGGTGAAGACCCGAATGGAATCCCGAATAACCTCACGCCATTTATTGCACAAGTGGCAGTAGGTCGTCGTAAAGAACTTGCCGTATTCGGCGGAGATTACGCAACCAAAGACGGTACTGGCGTCCGCGATTATATCCACGTTATGGATTTAGCTGATGGACATATTGCTGCATTAAATCATATGAATCAGGGTTCTGGGCTTTATATCTACAATTTGGGTACCGGTACTGGAACAAGTGTGCTAGAAGTTATCGCTGCTTTTGAAAAGGCAGTAGGTAAACCAATTCCTTATAAAATAGCAGAGCGTCGTGCGGGAGATATCGCTGAATATTGGTCAACGCCAGCAAAAGCAGAACGTGAGCTTGGTTGGAAAGCGAAATATTCTATTCAAGATATGGCTGATGATGTATGGCGCTGGCAATCCATGAATCCAAATGGTTATCAAAGCTAAGTAACATTTATTTTGTAATAATCAGGCGAGCACTCAGCTCGCCTTTTTTATATTTAAAAATCCCCCTTCTATACCCCC
Source organism: Providencia alcalifaciens DSM 30120 (assembly GCF_000173415.1). Taxonomy (GTDB): domain Bacteria; phylum Pseudomonadota; class Gammaproteobacteria; order Enterobacterales; family Enterobacteriaceae; genus Providencia; species Providencia alcalifaciens. The sequence continues at coordinate 74,030 of NZ_ABXW01000070.1, forward strand.
CGTTCGAACTCTCTTCCTTAACTCTCTTTTCCTCTAAAAATAACGCTCTGATATTTAAATAAAGTCTTAAAAATAATTCCATTCTCGTCATTACACAAAAACATCCAAAAAATCAATAACCTTTTTTATTCTATTATATTTTTATATAAGTGGATTTTTCAGACAAAATATTTGAATATCAATTAAGAATTAAATTATTATGCCAGCCAGAATTATATGTTTGTGTAACTTCAATGTCTGAAATGCACGATTTCCTATCCTGATTTAGGGCGATTACCATGTTGATTAAATACCTTATTCCTATAGCAGCCAGCGCGCTCATTGCTGGGTGCCAAATCGTCCCTGGAACGTATATTTCCACATCAGAAAAAACCATTATTAACACTGGCAAACATGACATTAATACGCTTGTGGATATCTACCCTATCTCCCCACAGTTGCTAAATGAAATGCAGGTCTTCCCTGTGATCGCAAAGCCAAATCCACAACTGGAAAAACAATTAGCCACTTATGACTATCGAGTTGGCGTTGGCGATGTATTGGCCATTACGGTTTGGGGTCACCCCGAGCTCACCATCCCTGCGGGTTCTTATCGCAGCGCAGCTGATTCCGGAAATTGGGTTCACTCCGATGGCACAATGTATTATCCCTATATTGGAAAAGTATCCGTTATCGGAAAAACAATTAGTGAAATACGAAAATTAGTGAGCCTCCGACTCGCCGCCTATATTGAAACACCGCAAGTTGATGTCAGTATTGCGGCATTTCGCTCACAAAAAATGTATGTTTCTGGTGAGGTCATCAAGGCGGGAGCGCTTCCCATCACAAATATACCGCTAACCCTCTTAGAGGCATTCAATACGGCAGGTGGACTCACTGAAAACGCAGATTGGAATAACGTGGTGCTTACCCGTAACGGCAAAGAAATCAAGATCTCACTGCAATCCTTAGTTCAGTATGGCGACCTAACTCAGAACCACTTAATGCAGCCCAATGATGTACTATATGTGCCCCGCAATGATGCACAAAAAGTATTTGTGATGGGAGAAGTCGAACAACCAGCGACCCTGACGATCGACCGTGCAGGCATGAGTATTACCGAGGCACTCAGTAAATCCAGTGGACTCAATCAAACAACAGCAAGTGCGACCGGTATATTTGTGATTCGCCCTATTAATAAGCAAGTACCGAATAATCATATGCCAAATGAGCTACCGCCTCAAAAAATAGCGGTTATTTATCAGCTAGATCTATCCGATGCGACCGCATTAGTGATGGGAACCAAATTTAAATTACAGCCTTATGACCTTGTTTATGTGACCGCAGCGCCTATAGTTCGCTGGAACCGTTTAATTACCCAACTCTTGCCAACCATCACGTCATACAACCTGTTAACCGAAAGTACTAAGCGTATTTATAACTGGTAATACCTATGTTCAATAATATCCTTATTATATGCATGGGTAATATCTGCCGTTCCCCCACTGGAGAACGCTTAATGCGGTCGTTTTTCCCTCAAAAAATGATTCATTCCGTCGGCTTTATCGCGCCACTGAACAAACCTGCGGATAACAATGCTATCCGTATTGCTAAAAACCATAATCTCTCTTTAGAGGGGCATTATTCTCGCCGTTTAACTGAACCCCTATGCCAATCAGCAGACTTAATCCTTGTGATGGAAAACCACCATATCCAAAAACTCTATCAGCAGTTTCCGCAAACTCGCGGTAAAGTCATGCTATTCGGTGAATGGCTAAACAAATCTGAAATTCCCGATCCTTATAAACATAGTGATGAGATGTTTGAACATGTTTATCAACTTATGGAACAAGCGGCCAGTTCCTGGCAAGGGAAAATTTAATTTTTAACTGATGGCAAAACTAACATAATGATAAATAAAGAAAAAAACCAATCGCTAAATGCAGATGAAATCGACCTTCTCGCCTTATTTAAAGCATTACAATTCAATTATTTAACAATAAGTATTTCGACTGTTATTTTTATATTCATTGCAGGAATATACTGTTTTATGGCTGCCCCCATCTATCAAGCTAATGCCACGCTGCAATATGACAAAGCCAACCAAGCATCATTATTAGATCAAATGAATGACGTGATGCCCTTCGGCAGTCATGCAAATCCGGTAGAATCAGAAGTTGAAGTGATAAAATCCCGCATGGTTTTAGGTAAAACAGTCTCAGACCTTAATTTGGATATTCAAATATCACCATCAGGGCTGTTGCCTAAACTGAGCAGAAATACAATCGCCATCGATATTGGGCAATATTATTTACCCTCTAGCTTAATGGATCAGCCAGCAACACTAACGTATCTCAATGAACATCAATATACTTTGGCTATTGCAGGGGAAACTTATCACGGCAAAATTGGCTTCCCCATCGAGCAACAGGGTATTCGCCTATTAGTGAATTCATTCATGGCAGAAACGGGAGATAAACTGACCCTGATAAAAAATGATCGGTTTTCCACTATCGAAAATTTGCGTAGCCGTATCAGCGTTAATGAGCTTGGAAAAAGTACTGGAATCATTAATCTATCGATTAAGGGACTCAATAAGCAAGAAAACACCAAAATACTGGATAGCATTATTCAAAATTATATCGATCAAAATATAGAGCATAAGAAAAAAGCCACTGATAACTCGTTGGTCTTTTTAGAGAATTATTTGCCCCAAATAAAAAGTAAGCTTGACCATTATGAAAATCAATTAAATGCTTTTCGTAAAAAAAATGAGTCTATTGACCTCTCTTTAGAAGCGAAATCCGCACTTGAAAGCGCATTACAAATAGAAGAAAAACTCAACGAGCTGACATTTAAAGAAGTGGAAATTCAACAGTTATATACCCGTAATCACCCTGCTTACCAATCCTTGATAGATAAACGCCAAACATTACTACTCGAAAAAGAACGTATCAGTAAAAATATCCAACAGCTGCCAAATACTCAGCAACAGATTGTTCGGCTAACTCGAGATGTTGAATCTGAGCAAGCAATTTATAATCAATTGGTTGCGAAGCAACAAGAGCTCAGTGTACTCAATGCTGGGATAACCTCTAACATGCGCATCATTGACCCGGCAGAATCGCAGCCCGCGCCTATTGCGCCGAAAAAAACCTTAATTATGGCTTTAGCATCCATTCTAGGTTTCATTGTCGGTAGCGGTTATGTGCTCGCCAAGGAATGCCTGAATAATAAAATTAAAAATTCTGAAGATATCGAAGCGCTCGGTGTTCAGGTTTATGCAGCCATTCCATTTTCTTTTGATGAAAAAAGATTACAGTCTAATCAACATCGAAAGCCATTAGCGATTGAAAATCCATGCGATCTTGCAATAGAAGCCATCCGTTCATTAAGAACGAGCATCTATTTTTCAGTCATGAACCAAAACAATAACATTGTCATGCTGACTAGCGCGTCGCCCAACATTGGCAAAAGCTTCATTGCTTCAAATATCGCTGTTGTCCTGGCAAATGCAGGTAAAAAAATTCTGCTTATTGATGCCGACTTACGTAAGGGCCATATCCATAAAACTTTTGGCTTAGAAAATAAATCGGGGCTTTCAGAGTTCTTATCTCAACACAATCCTGACCCAATCATTATTCATAAACAAGTTATTGATAATTTGGATATTATAAGCCGAGGAAAGAGTGTTTCTCACTCTTCAGAGCTCCTCATGAGTGAACAATTTAAACATTTATTGGACTCTCTTAAGCATCAATATGACATGGTACTGCTTGATACGGCGCCTATTTTTGCAGTAACCGATCCTGCAATTATTGGTAAATATGCGGGAACCTCGCTTCTAATTGCACATTATGATGTCAGTACCGTGAAAGAGATCGAACGTGCTCTTAAACATTTCGCTCAAAATAATATTGAGATTACAGGTGCAATCCTTAATGGTATTCACAAGAAATCAGAGGATTATCGCTATGTTTACCAGTATTAATGGGATGGCGAGCGATTAGCTCGCCTTTTTATACCCTCAAATTATTCCGTTTCACCCTCGTGCCATGCAATAGATGCATCTTTCCAAATTTGCGCGTAAACTCTGCATCATCTTTTTTCATCTAGACCAATAGCCATTAACGTTATGCCACATATTGTTTTATTCGAACCTGAAATCCCACCCAATACGGGCAACATCATCCGCTTATGTGCTAATACAGGTTTTAGCTTACATCTTATTCACCCGCTGGGTTTTACTTGGGATGACAAACGCTTGCGCCGCGCAGGACTCGATTACAGTGAGTTTGCGGACATCAAACATCACCATGATTATTATGCATTCTTAGAAAGTGAAGGGTTAAATCCTGATAATAATCAGTCGCCAACAGGCGCTCGTGTGTTTGCGTTGACAACCAAAGGTAAACCGAGCCACAGCAATGTGAGCTATCGGGAAGATGATTATTTGATGTTTGGACCAGAAACTCGTGGCTTGCCGCCTTATGTTCTCGACAATATGCCAATCGAGCAGAAAATTCGTATCCCGATGCTAGCTGAAAGCCGCAGTATGAATCTTTCTAACTCAGTTGCCGTTGTGGTATTCGAAACTTGGCGCCAGCTTGGATATCCGGGTGCGCTGCTGAAAGACTAAAACAACAAAGGAGCTGGTTAAGCTCCTTTGGTTTTTAATCTTAATATGACGCCTAATTCTCTATTTCAATATTACGGACATCAGTTAATCCATCTGAATGGCTATTATACTGATCGAGATTTTTAAGCAAGTCTACTTCTAAAAGGACAGGTGAATGTTTCTTACTTAGCTGAGAATAGCGGCACCTAAGTAGCTCAACAAACCGAATTGAGCTCGAGCCCTGAATTTTTTTCACCAGCTAGATCCCATCCCCGCTTTCAAAACCATCAACGTTACCATTAAAGTTTTGATCCATCTCTAGCGATGGCTTATCGCTTGTTGGCTTACCAACAATACGAGCAGGAACGCCCGCCACTGTCGTATGAGGAGGAACGGGATGTAATACCACAGAGCCAGCGCCAATTTTCGCGCCACGACCAATTTCAATATTGCCCAGAATTTTAGCGCCAGCGCCAATCATCACCCCTTCACGTACTTTAGGATGACGGTCGCCACAGGTTTTACCGGTACCGCCTAGTGTAACAGACTGAAGAATAGACACATCATTTTCGACAATCGCCGTCTCACCAATCACAATTCCTGTCGCATGGTCGAGCATAATTCCGCAACCAATTTGTGCAGCAGGATGAATATCAACACCAAAAGAAACTGAAATTTGGTTTTGTAAGTAGACCGCAAGTGCCTTACGACCTTCTCCCCATAACCAATGCCCAATACGGTAGGCTTGTAAGGCGTGAAAGCCTTTTAAATACAACAGAGGAGTCGAGTACTTATCAACCGCGGGGTCACGTAAACGTACCGCAGAAAGATCCATCGCCGCAGAAAAAATCATTTGCTCATCATTGCGGTAAGCTTCTTCTACGATCTCACGAACTTCGATTGCAGGCATAATGGGGGAACTAAGCTTATTTGCCAACATATAGCTAAGCGCGCTACCTAAATTATCATGCTTTAGTAATGTCGCGTTAAAAAAACTGGCGAGTAAGGGCTCACAGTCAGCAAGCGCCTTGGCTTCTTCCTTAATGTAACCCCAAATTCTATCCAATTCTTCACGCGACATAATGGCTCTCTTCTATATTATTATTGGCTTATTATTAGCTTGGTAATTTAGGCATATCCGCAATTTCATCTTTAGTTGCCCGACCTAACAGCGCTTGGGAGGCTTCTAACACATTTTTATTGCAATAGAGGATTTGGTAGATTTGTTCTGTGATTGGCATTTCAACACCGGCACGTTCCGCAAGGGCTTTCACCTCTTTGGTATTACGATAGCCTTCAACCACTTGCCCAATCTCTTTTTCCGCCTCTTCAACACTGACACCATTTCCTAGCATCATACCAAAACGGCGATTACGAGATTGGTTATCCGTGCAGGTTAGCACTAAATCACCTAACCCAGCCATACCCATAAATGTTGAAGGGTCAGCGCCTAATGACACACCTAAGCGGCTCATTTCAGCTAATCCACGCGTGATTAATGCTGTACGAGCATTTGCACCAAAGCCCATTCCATCCGAGATCCCAGCGCCAATCGCAATCACGTTTTTCACGGCACCACCAAGCTGCACACCTATCATGTCTGGGTTTTTATAGACACGGAAGCTTTTGCCACAATGGAATAATTTTTGTAAATCATCACCAAACTGGCTATCAGATGCTGCCACTGAAATTGCAGTAGGAAGACCCGCCGCTAACTCTTTCGCAAACGTAGGTCCAGACAATACCGCCAGAGGAATTTCATTACCTAATACCTCACGCGCGACATCTTGCAACAAACGTCCAGTATCTCTCTCTAGCCCTTTGGTTGCCCAAATAATGCGGGAGCCCGCTTGCAGATACGGTTTGATTTGCTTCAGTACGTCACCAAATACATGGCTAGGCACTACAATCAAGATATTCAGGCTCGCTTCAACAGCACTTTTTAAGTCCGTCTCGAGAGATAAACTATCAGGGAAAGAAACGCCAGGCAAAAACGCCTGATTGCTACGTTCTTGGTTTAATTTGCGGATATGTGCAGGATCATGCCCCCACAGCACCACCTGATGACCATTACGTGCAAGGGTAATGGCTAAAGCGGTGCCGTACGAGCCGGCACCGATCACTGTCATTGAAGCAGTATTCATTAAGCGACCTTATTGAACTTCAGGGTTCTGCGCTTGTTCACCTTGTTGCTGCTGTAAATAATTCATGAACAGTGCATCAAAGTTAACTGGCGCTAAGTTCAATTGTGGGAATGTACCGCGACCCACCATGTTAGTGATCGTTTCACGCGCATATGGGAACAGGATGTTCGGGCAGTATGCACCTAAGCAATGCGCCATTTGCGTTCCTTCGATACCATCGATAGAGAACACGCCCGCTTGCTGAACTTCACACAAGAATGCAGTTTCTTCGCCCAATGTTGCAGTCGTTGTTACACGCAGAACAACTTCATATACGCCTTCAGCTAATTGAGTTGAAGAAGTATCTAAATCTAATTTGATCTCTGGCTGCCACTCTTTTTGAAAGATTTGAGGTGCATTAGGTGCTTCAAATGAAACGTCTTTTGCATAAATACGTTGAATTTGAAATACCATTTCCGAGTTGTTTTGTTCTGACATAATAATTACCTTACTTCCATATTAGAGTTTCGAGATATATTCAGTTGCCGACACCGCGCCGGATGATTACTTCTTACCACGAGCCAGTGGCAGATTTTCACCCGCCCAACCAGCGATCCCTTCTTTCAGGACAAAGACTTTTTCAAAACCATGTTTAGCTAGCTGTTCAGCAGGTTTACCTGCTTCCATACCACTCGCAGAAACCATAATCACTGATTTTTGTTTGTGTTTTTCCAGCTCACCTAAATTATTATCTTTAATTTCAGATGGTGTTAAGTTAATTGAATCAATAATATGCCCTTTGCGGAACTCTTCACGCGTACGTAGGTCCACAACAATGGCTTCTTCTTTATTGATCATCGCAATCGCTTGAGTGCGCGCAATGACTTTAGTTTTAGAGAATAGGCTTCTGAAGGTCATCACGACCACAGCAACAAATAACACTATCCAAGTCAGACTAACAAACGTGTTACGACCGACAAATTGCATGATTTCTTGGATCATGGGGGGCAATTACTCCCGTTAGTTAAAAACGAATATCAAAGGGTTCAGAGTATACCTTTGTGCTGAGCTAATTACAGCCAGTTAGCGCAAACTAGAATATCTTTTTTGCGAAAACACTCGCAGAGTTAACACCTTTTTACTGAAAAAAAGAAATTTTTCCTCGAAGCTGCACGCAAGCATTTTAACATAAACATGCTCAGACTAGGCCTCGACGATAAATTAATTCCCGTCAAGATAGAAAAAAAGCCCCTAAAACTAGCTATACAAAAAAAATCAGTGATAATACGCCTATAATTTGACTTAGTATTACGTTGCATAATAGCAACATTCTTAATTTTTAAGCGTTTTTATGACTATTTTTAAGAGAACACTGGAAAGCACGACTTGCAGATGAAATAATCAGTTATTGCATTTAATTGAGGTGATCTATCACAATGGCCCATACATCCCATCGAATAAAGACATTTTTTGTTCGTCAGGCAATGATTCCTGCCCTGCTTGGTTTGGGATTATTTACTTTGGCGCCTTCTCATGTCACACTCGCGAATCCGATCACCGAAAATAAAGGTCAGCTAAACGACCTACTGAAAAGTATCGCTGAAAAAGAAAAAAGCGTTAAAGAACAGCAGGCTAAAAAAAACAATCTCCTCCAGCAACTGAAAGAACAAGAACAAAGTATTTCTGCCGCAAGCCGTGATTTGCACCTAACCCAAAACCAATTAAAACAACTAGATAAAGAAATATCCGCTTTATCCGCCAATATTAGTCGATTGCAGAAGAAAAAAAATGAACAAGAAAAACTGCTTGCTGAGCAATTAGATGCCGCATTTCGACTTGGCAAACATCAAGGTTTATCACTACTTTTAAAAGGTGAAGAAGGTCAACGCGAAGAACGTATTCTTGCCTACTATGGCTACCTTAATCAGGCCCGCGAAAAAACGATTCTTGGGCTGGAAGAAACAACCCAAGAACTGCATGAGCAAAAACAGTTAGAACAAAAAAAACAGGCGGAGCAAAAAACAACGCTCACACGCCAGCAGCAAGAAAAACAAAAATTAGATAATGCGCAAGCTTCAAGGCAAAAAACATTAACTGTCTTAGAAAGCGCATTAAAAGAAGATCAGAAAAACTTAGCGGTATTAAAGCAAAACGAAGCCAGATTACGTGACAAAATTGCCAAAGCAGAGCGTGAAGCTAAAGCTCGAGCGGAACGCGAAGCGCGTGAAGCAGCTCGAATTCGTGCCCAAGTAGCTGAAAAAGAGCGAAAAGCGAAACAGAAAGGGGCAACCTATAAGCCATCCGAAAGTGAGCAATCACTGATGTCCCGAACAGGCGGTTTAGGTCGTCCAGCCGGTCAAGCTATTTGGCCAGTACGCGGTTCAACGCTACACAATTACGGTGATGTCATCTCCAGTGAATTACGCTGGAAAGGGATGGTTATTGCGGCGAATGAAGGTACCCAAGTTAAAGCTATCGCTGATGGTCGAGTATTACTCGCAGACTGGTTACAAGGTTACGGTCTGGTTGTCGTCGTTGAACACGGTAAAGGCGATATGAGCTTATATGGCTATAACCAAAGCGCCCTAGTTAACGTCGGACAAGAAGTCCGTGCCGGTCAGCCAATTGCCTTGGTAGGAAGCAGTGGTGGTCAAGAACGCCCTGCTCTTTATTTTGAAATTCGTCGTCAAGGTAAAACCGTTAACCCTCGTCCATGGTTAGGTCGATAAAAATATCAATAGATAGCTGTACCCATAAATAAATAGATAGCGAGTTGATAACATTCTAGTCTCTCGCTAATTCTATAATCTGTTAGGAAAATCATTATGTTAAAACACTCACCCATAAAATTACTGATTAGCTTACTCCTTCTCATAATTGGCTTTCAGGTGAGTGCAGCTAAGCTTGCAATTGTCATTGATGATTTCGGCTATCGCGTAAAAGAAGATAATCAAATACTCGCGCTACCTGTGGCAATCAGCATTGCGATTTTACCTAACTCACCTCATGGTGCTGAGGTTGCGGCAACCGCCTATCAACAAGGGCGAGATATTTTGATTCATATGCCAATGAAACCTTTGAGTAAACAACCACTTGAAAAGGATACTCTCGCTCCGTCGATGAGTGCTGAAGAGGTTGACCGCATCATCAAAAATGCCATTAGCCGAGTTCCTCACGCTAAAGGAATGAATAACCATATGGGCAGCGAGATGACCTCCAGCCTTTCTGGGATGCGCAATGTGATGCGCTCGCTGTCGCAATCGAACCTCTTTTTCTTAGATAGCGTCACCATTGGCAATACACAAGCTGTGAATGCGGCAAAAGAATTCGGTGTCCCCTCCGCAAAACGAAATATTTTTATTGATAACCACCAATCTGAAGAAGAAACGCGCACTCAGCTGAATAAAGCCATTGCCTACGCACGTAAGCATGGTAGTGCGGTCGCCATTGGTCACCCACATCCTTCGACAGTACGAGCATTACAAAAATTTATTCCTCAAGTTCCCGCAGATATTGAATTAGTCCCTGTCAGCACTTTAGTCAATCATCAATCAGCAACAGGCGAGCCTCGCAAAACACTCAGAATGCAGCCTGAAGGTATGACTCATTCGTTACCAACAGAAAAGCCTGAAGTAAAAACACCAAGTCAATCCGATGAAAAACTGACTGAGCCTACGCAGCCAATCTCCGCTGACAAAACCTCCGTACCAGAAAATTCAGAACTCACAGAGGCCAATAAAAACGCTCAACAATCTGAGAAACCGACCGAATTAGGAATTTGTGAGATAGAGCTTCCAACTACCCGCCTACAAGGCATTGACCTACTCATGTTTGTGGTAGAAGCCATTTATCAAGATAAAACCTTGCAACCTTTAATTGCAGGAAAGAAAGCCTCATAGCAATAAATAGGCAGAATATAAAAAGGGTTCAAAGGCATTTATCCTATGAACCCTTAGAAATAACCGATTGATTAAACTTAATTTAGTCCCAGTTTAAAATCACTTTTCCTGATTGCCCTGAACGCATGACATCAAAGCCTTTTTGGAAATCATCAATAGAAAACTCATGAGTAATGATTGGTGATAAATCAAGACCAGACTGTACTAAAGTCGCCATCTTGTACCACGTTTCAAACATCTCCCGACCATAAATTCCCTTGATAAACAATCCCTTGAAAATCACTTGGCTCCAGTCTGTTGCCATCGATGCTGGAGGGATACCTAACAGAGCAATTCTGCCGCCATGATTCATGGTGTCTAGCATGGTTTGGAAAGCGGCTGGCGCCCCTGAAACTTCTAACGCCACATCAAATCCTTCTTTCATCCCCAGTTCATTCATCACATCTTTAAGGTTTTCACGGCTCACATTCACCGCACGTGTTACACCCATTTTCTTTGCTAATTCAAGACGATAATCGTTCACATCGGTGATCACCACATGACGAGCGCCAACGTGTCGGCAAACAGCCGCCGCCATAATACCAATGGGACCTGCACCAGATACCAGCACATCTTCCCCGACTAAATCAAAGGACAGCGCTGTATGTACCGCATTACCAAATGGGTCAAAGATCGATGCAATTTCATCTGGGATATTGTCAGGAATTTTAAACGCATTAAACGCAGGGATCACTAAGTACTCAGCGAAACACCCTGGGCGATTGACACCTACGCCAATCGTGTTACGGCACAAGTGGGTACGCCCTCCACGGCAATTTCGGCAATGACCACAAGTGATATGCCCTTCGCCAGAAACGCGGTCACCAATTTTAAATCCTTTAACTTCCTGCCCAATCTCAACAATTTCCCCTATATATTCATGACCTACCACCATGGGGACGGGAATCGTTTTTTGCGACCATTCATCCCAATTGTAGATATGAACATCCGTCCCACAAATCGCGGTTTTACGGATTTTAATCATCACATCATTGTGTCCCAGTTCCGGTTTCGGAACATCTGTCATCCATATACCTGGTTCTGCTTTTAATTTGGACAGTGCTTTCATAGGCGACCTTTTATTAGAGGCTAAATTAATTGGAGTTTTTTGCCAATACGGGTGAATGCATCAACAGCGTGTAAAATATCCTCCTCACTGTGAGCCGCAGACATTTGCGTGCGAATTCGCGCTTGTCCTTGCGGAACAACAGGATAGAAAAACCCTGTTACATAAATACCTTCTTTTAATAACTCAGAAGCGAATTCCTGTGCCACTTTGGCATCACCTAACATCACAGGAATGATGGCATGGTCAGCGCCCGCTAAAGTAAAACCAGCAGCAGACATTTTTTCTCTAAATAACACCGCATTACGCCATAATTTTTCACGACGCTCTTTTCCATCGGTCATCATATCGATCACCTTAATCGAGGCGGCGACAATGGCTGGCGCAAGAGAGTTAGAAAATAAATAAGGGCGAGAACGCTGACGTAACCACTCAATCACCTCTTTTTTGGCAGCAGTATAACCACCTGATGCGCCACCCAATGCTTTTCCTAATGTGCCAGTAATAATGTCAACGCGCCCCATCACTTTACAGTACTCATGGCTACCGCGACCATTTTCACCAACAAAACCAACTGCATGAGAGTCATCAACCATCACTAATGCGTTATACTCATCCGCAAGATCACAGACTGTTTTTAAATCCGCGATCACACCATCCATCGAGAAAACGCCGTCAGTGGCAATCAAAATATGGCGTGCCCCTGCGGCTTTAGCTTCTTCAAGACGTTGCTTTAATTCCGTCATATTGTTATTGCTGTAACGGTATCGCTGGGCTTTACATAAGCGAACACCATCAATAATAGATGCATGGTTTAACGCATCAGAAATAATTGCATCCTCAGGTCCTAACAGCGTTTCAAACAGTCCTCCATTCGCATCAAAGCAGGATGAATATAAAATCGCATCTTCCATTCCAAGGAAATCCGCAATTTTCTTTTCAAGAACTTTATGGCTATCTTGGGTTCCACAAATAAAGCGCACTGATGCCATACCAAAACCGTGGCTATCCATTCCTTGTTTTGCAGCTTCAATTAATGCGGGATGATTGGCTAAGCCTAAATAGTTATTTGCACAAAAATTAATAACGCGCTGCCCACCTTGGATTTCAATATCCGCATCTTGAGATGTCGTTATAATGCGTTCATGTTTAAACAAGCCCTCAGCTTCTATTTGCACCAATTGTTGTTTAATCTGCTGGTAAAATTGTTCTGACATGATTTGTTCCTGTAAAGAAGTTGTTTACAGAGTTTAATTATAGTCACTAGAACTAGCGATATCTGGTGAGCAAATAAGTTAACTTTGTAGACAAGATCACGATAATTCCCTTTAAAGAGGTATGACAACTAGGACAATTATCTGGTCGATATACTGTTGTCTGCACAAAGAGGTGTTATTATAGACCCCAATTTTATATCCCATTTATTCTTAACCCACTTGAGGTATTCACGATGATCGTAGTCACTGGCGGAGCTGGTTTTATTGGCAGCAATATTATTAAAGCTCTGAATGAAATAGGTCGCACCGATATTCTAGTGGTTGATAACCTGAAAGATGGTACTAAGTTTGCCAATCTCGTTGATCTCGATATCGCCGATTATATGGATAAAGAAGACTTTATCGTAAGCGTGATTGCTGGTGATGATTTTGGCGATATTGATGCCGTTTTCCATGAAGGTGCTTGTTCATCCACCACTGAGTGGGATGGTAAGTACATCATGGACAACAACTATCAATTTTCTAAAGAGCTACTGCATTACTGTTTAGAGCGTGAAATTCCATTCTTATATGCTTCTTCTGCTGCTACTTACGGTGGACGTAGCGATAATTTCATCGAAGAACGCGAATTTGAAAAACCGCTGAACGTATACGGCTACTCTAAATTCCAATTTGACCAATATGTTCGTAACATCATGCCGGAAGCGCAATCGCAAGTCTGTGGTTTCCGCTATTTCAACGTATATGGACCAAATGAAAACCATAAAGGCAGCATGGCAAGCGTGGCTTATCACTTAAATAAACAGATTAATGAAGGACAAAATCCCAAACTGTTTGAAGGAAGTGAGACTTTCCGCCGTGACTTTATTTATGTCGGTGATGTTGCTGCCGTAAACTTATGGTTCTGGGAAAACAACGTTTCAGGCATTTTTAACTGTGGCACAGGTCGTGCAGAATCTTTCCAAGCGGTAGCCGATGCAGTGACTGCATTCCATAAAGATAAAAATGTGGCGATTGAATACATTGAATTCCCAGAGAAATTAAAAGGTCGCTACCAAAGCTTCACGCAAGCGGATCTCACTAAACTACGTGCTGCTGGCTATACTGCACCGTTTAAAACGGTTGCCGAAGGCGTCACCGAATATATGCAATGGCTGAATAAGGACGCGTAATCCTCATTTATGAAAATATTGGTGATCGGTCCCTCGTGGGTGGGGGATATGATGATGTCCCAGAGCCTTTATCGCACGATCAAGGCGCTGCATCCTCATGCTCAAATTGATGTTATGGCACCAGACTGGTGCCGTCCCTTGCTGGCAAAAATGCCCGAGGTATCTGAAGCCATTTCCATGCCATTAGGGCATGGAAAGCTAGAAATTGGTGAACGTCGCCAATTAGGTATCAAATTGCGCAAAAATGGCTACGATCAGGCGATTGTTTTACCGAACTCGTTAAAATCTGCACTGGTCCCTTTCTTTGCCAAAATAGCCAAAAGAACTGGATGGCGTGGTGAAATGCGCTATGGGTTGCTCAACGATTTACGCCCATTAAATAAACAAGCATTTCCGTTGATGGTTCAGCGCTATGTCGCATTGGCGTATGATAAACAACGTATTAAATCAGCCGAAGATATCCCTGCGCCTATTTTATGGCCGAAATTAGTCACGGATAAACAACACGTTGATGAAACCGTTCGCCAGTTCAATATCGATTCTTCTCGCCCCATTATTGGTTTTTGCCCAGGTGCGGAATTTGGTCCAGCCAAACGTTGGCCACACTACCACTATGCCGCTCTTGCCGAAAAATTGATTAGTGAGCAAGGCTATCAAGTGCTGTTATTTGGCTCTCAAAAAGACCATGACGCAGGTGAAGAGATCCGTCAAAGTTTAACTGACAGTGCTCGCAATTCATGCCTTAATTTTGCTGGGAAAACGTCATTAGAACAAGCGGTTAACCTTATTGATTCTTGCCAAGCCGTGGTGAGCAATGACTCTGGTCTCATGCACGTTGCTGCCGCACTGGGTAAACCACTCGTCGCTTTGTATGGACCAAGTAGCCCAGACTTCACTCCCCCACTAACAGATAAAGCGGAAGTGATACGCCTCATCACGGGTTATCACAAAGTCCGTAAAGGTGATGGCGAGAGTGGTTATCATCAAAGTTTAATCGATATTCAACCTCAGATGGTACTTGATGCCCTTACACGTTTAAATATAGGTATTAAATAATGAGAGTGTTATTAGTAAAAACATCATCTATGGGAGATGTTTTACACTCTCTGCCTGCATTGACAGATGCGCAGGCTGCGATACCAGATATTCAGTTTGATTGGGTGGTTGAAGAGGGATTTGCTCAAATTCCCACATGGCATAGTGCTGTAAACAAAGTGATTCCTGTCGCCATTCGCCGTTGGCGAAAAAATTGGTTTTCTGCACCCATTCGAGCTGAACGTGCAGAATTTCGTCGCCAATTACAGGAAACGCACTACGATGCGATTATCGATGCACAAGGGTTACTTAAAAGTGCATTGCTAGTGACTCGTCTCGCTCATGGTCCTAAACATGGTTATGATCGCCATAGTATTCGAGAACCGATCGCCAGTTTCTTCTACGATCATCGTTATTCCATTAGTAAACAGCAGCATGCTATAGAACGTATTCGCCAGTTATTTGCCAAAAGCCTTGGATACAGCTGCCCCACAACGCAAGGTGATTACGCGATTGCTCGCCACTTTTCACAATCCAGTCACGAAGATCTCGCACCTTATGTGGTGTTTTTGCACTCGACCACGCGTGATGATAAGCATTGGTCTGAGTCTCATTGGCGTGAACTTATTCAGTTAATGAAAGAAACTGGACTGAAGGTGAAGCTCCCATGGGGTGCAGAACATGAACGCCAACGCGCAATGAGGCTAGCAGAAGGTTTTGATTTTGTTGAAGTTTTACCAAAATTAACGCTAGCACAAGTCGCACAGCAAATTGCGGACTCTAAAGCAGTGGTTTCTGTTGATACTGGTTTAAGCCATTTGACTGCGGCCTTAGATAAACCAAATTTCACTCTATTTGGTCCCACTGATCCAGGCTTAATTGGTGGTTATGGAAAGGGACAAAATGAGATAAAAAGTGCGGATAAATGTATGGATAGCATTACAGCCAATACTGTTTTTCAGCAATTAAGTGCCTATCTTTAAACTACCTGTTCTAGCTTCCCATCTACAGTATGGGATCCAAAAAAATGAAGCGGTCATTTGACCACTTCATTATTTCTCAATACAGAAGAAGATTGCTATTTTTTCTCGGGCGCGATAAACCCAAAACACATGGTTTTCGGCTCAGCATCCGGTTCAGAACGATAAATGACGTCTTCTTTCTCAATCGTAAACTGTGGCCAGAATTTACGTACTTTCGCAAAATCTTCATGTGCACAATCATCATATTTACGACCTAATAAAATAGCACCGTGTTCACGAATTTCTGCTTCAGTAATATCACGGTTATACACATTTGGTGGCATATGATTTTCTAGCGTCCACGGCTGAATAACATGTGGTCTATCTTGAGCATAGATAATAAACCATTGATGCAAGTTATCCTCTCCGCCGACATATTTCACTGGTGTGCCATAACGCTGGTACCAACGCTGCTCGCCTTCAGCAATTAAGGTTTTCACCCCAATGAACTTTTGACCAGCGCCACGAATATTTCCTGCTTGAACAACCAAGTAGCCCAGAATCATCAATACGCCAACCACTACTAAACCAATTAATGGTTTTTTCAGAGATTTCTTTGGCATTACCGTGATTGAACCAACAAACAAAGGTGCACATACCATCATAAATGGTTGTAGCCATTCCGTAATTCGTCCGCCATCATGGAACGAAAACCAACCGTAAATAACCGCTAATGGAAATAAAATAATAAAGTTTGCCATGCGATTAGATAATGCTTTTGGCCAACCAATTTTTCCACCACAACAATACAAAATAATGGCTGCAATGATCAGTGGATAAAACACACTTAATGCGGCTTCAGTCGTATGTAAATTAAAACCAGGATCAATTTGCGAACCTACCCATTTAAAGGCAGAAAAATCACTCGCTATTAGCCAGAATAAGTTTGGCAGTATCATGGCAAACCAAAGTGCTATCGCGAGATAAAATACCGGATGGCGGTAGCTTTGGCGGGCTTGCTTCACAAATACAGTTAGCAAGAACACTGAACCAACTAAGGCTAATGTAGAATATTTCCCCATCGTCGCGAGGCCTGCAACCAAAGCAAACGGTAGCCACCACAGCGGGTTATCTTCAACAGAGCGAAGAAAAAAGTAGAGTACCCACGGCCAGAGTGTTACTAAAATATAGTTATCATTATAAGGAATGATATCGAAGTTAATAACACCGGATAAATTCATCATCAGCATCGCAAACCATGCAAGGTCTCGACGCCCGGTTAATCGATACGCTAATTTCCATACTCCGAGTAGCCCAAATGCAATACCGACAAAATGGCTAAAGTACCAATAGAAACTATAGGAAATACCCAAATGGATGGCTGGCCACATCATCATGCCCACGAACCAAGGGTTTTTTGGAGACCCCCATTCACCATTCATTCCCCAGTTCACCGCTTCGACGGTATCATAGGGAACCGTTGGGTCAAAAAAGAAACTCGCAAGGATCCAGGCGATGGCATAGCCAATGATCCAAAGATACAAATACTTATTTGAGGCTGGTTGATTGGTAGTTGGCATTCTTTTTTCAGCGAAATTTATCAATAAAGTTAAAGGGAAATACGCATTGTTTTATCTCGAGATTTAGAGGATGCCCCCTAACTCGAGCGAGTATGCAAAAATGTGACTGGATAGTTTACTATACTTTAAACAAAATAATTAGAAATGAGAGAAATTGTCATTACTCATTATAGTAATATTCAAGTTAACTATATTTTTGCTAAATATTATTGTTCTCTTGGGGGTAAATAAGGCTGTAGTAATTTCAGTAAGCGTTGTAATGCGCCTTGGTTTTCATGCAATACTTCAGCCGCATGACGACCATAATACAAGCGGTAATCTTCATCAGACAATAAGCTCGTAACCGCTTGAGCCATGGATTCACTGTCTGTTACGGTAATCAATCCATCAGCTTGAATGAGCTTCGCGCAAATATCTTTAAAATTAAAGGTATGCGGTCCCATTAAAACTGGTAGTGCATGAGCCGCGGCTTCTAAGGGATTATGCCCGCCAGTTTCGACTAAACTGCCACCAACAAAAGCAATATCTGCAATTCCATAAAGCAGCATAAGCTCACCCATGGTATCACCAATAACGACTTGCGTTTCTGGAGATGGGATAGCGCCACTACTACGTCGAATAAAACTGAGTCCAGCCTTTTGCGTCAACTCTTCCGCTTTAGCAAAACGTTCAGGGTGCCTTGGGACTAAAATTAACAATAGATTAGGAAACTTTTGCAGCAACTGTTGATGCGTCTGTAAAACAATAGCTTCTTCACCTTCATGGGTGCTCGTCGCAATCCACACAGGTCGGTGTGCCGCCCACTGTCTGCGTAATGTAATGGCTTTAACCGCCAGTTCAGGGGTAACGGAAATATCAAATTTTAAGCTTCCCGTCACTTCTAACTGCTTACGCCTTAATCCTAATTGAATAAAACGCTCACCATCTTCTTGATGTTGAGCCGCAACCATCGTGACGTTTTGCAGCATACGTTTCACGAAGCTACCTAGTTTTTGGTAACCCGCGGCTGAACGTTCAGATAATCGAGCATTGGCGATCACTAATGGAATATTTCGCTTATGCAGTTGGTTGATCATATTGGGCCATAATTCCGTTTCCATAATAATGACCAACTTAGGGTCAACTTGTTTAAGAAAACGGTTCATTGAACCCGGTAAATCATAAGGTAGGTAAACATGGCTGATATCATCGCCAAAAGCAGACTGGACGCGCTCCGAGCCTGTTGGAGTCATTGTCGTGACAGTGATAGGGAGTGATGGATAGTGATGGCGTAATGCGCGAACTAGGGGCACAGCCGCAAGAGTTTCCCCCACCGAGACTGAGTGCAACAAGATACCTTTCGGAACGACTTTTCCGCTACAAAAGCCATAACGTTCCCCCCAGCGTTTACGATACGCAGGCGCTTTACGGCTACGCAGTAATAAGCGTATCCAAATTAGTGGCTGGATGAGATAAAGAAGTACCTGATATACACGCAATAGCATTCGATCTGATTCACTTACCAAAATTGGCGGTATCTTACCATAAACCATTACTGAAAGTGTGTAGAATCTGTGCCTAAAATTAGACTTAAAATAAATGTATACCTATCCGTGCTTGTTGCAACAGAACCCAATTGCCGTTAATGTGGATTTCACCGTCACTTATTCATCTTTATATATTAGAATAAGCATTAATAAACAATGAGATAGCAATATTATGAACCATAAAGCTATTTACCCGGGCACCTTTGACCCGATTACCTCTGGGCACGTTGATATCGTAACCCGCGCCGCCGCAATGTTTGATCATGTCCTACTCGCTATCGCAAATAGCCAACGCAAAAGCCCTATGTTTAATTTGGAGGAGCGCGTTGAACTGGCAAAGCAAGTAACCGCTCATTTGGATAATGTGGAAGTTGTTGGTTTTTCAGAGTTAATGGCAAGCTTTGCCCAAAAGCATGGTGCGAATATTTTAATTCGTGGAGTGCGCTCAGTCGCGGATTTTGAGTATGAATGGCAGCTAGCCAATATGAACCGCCACTTTGTTCCCGATTTAGAAACCGTGTTTTTACTCCCATCACAAAGTTTGTCTTTCGTTTCATCCTCTTTAATTAAGGATGTTGCGCTTCATGATGGGGATATTTCGTCGTTTTTACCGCCGGTTGTCGCCGAGGCCATGCTGAAAAAGCTCAATAAAATCTAGCAGTTAATTCTGACATTGAGGGCAATAAAAGGTTGTCCTCTGCCCTTGTTTAATGCTTTCAATCGGTGTTCCACATAAAGAGCATGGCTCACCTTTTTTCCCATAAACAAACAACTCTTGGGCAAAATAACCAGGCTTCCCATCTGACTGTAAGAAGTCTTTCAGAGTCGTTCCACCTTGCTCTATCGAACGTTGCAGCACTTTTTTAATCTGTGTCACGAGTTCAGTGATTTCATGGAGTGTCAGTGTATTCGTCAATTTTTCTGGTGAGATTTTTGACGCAAATAGCGCTTCGTTAGCATAAATATTTCCCACCCCAACAACCACTTTGTTATCCATCAACCACGGCTTAACCGCAACTTTACGTTTTGCCGCTAAATCAAATAAATACTGAGGGTTAAATTCATCTGAGAGAGGCTCAGGACCTAAGTGGGCAAGCACAGAGCTGGATGCTAAATCCTCACACCAAAGCCATGCACCAAAACGTCGAGGGTCGGTATAACGCAAAACTTTTCCATCACCTAAAATAAGATCTACATGGTCATGTTTTTCTTCTGGAAGTTCTTCGGTTAAAATCCTGACACTACCAGACATGCCCAAGTGGACAATAATCCATCCTTTGCGCAGCTCAATCAGCAAATATTTTGCCCGGCGTTGGACACTTAGCACGGTTTCATCAGATAAACGTTTGATTTGTTCACTGACCGGCCAACGTAAACGTTCATTACGCACAATCGCATAACTAATTGTATTACCAACCAAATGAGGCTCAATACCTCGGCGACTGGTTTCAACCTCGGGTAGTTCTGGCATGGTGAGCTCCAATCTCTCTTATATAAATTCAATCATTTCTTCTAAGTTGAATTAACATCAGTTATTCTAATGAGAAATATTTTATCCATTATCATCATTTCTGAGCAATGATATTATGACCAAATTATCTTTCAGCAATAATTTTTTAGTTCAATCATGTCATCGATATCTTCCCACCCTGATGCTCGGATTGTGTTTTATTGCAATTTTGTTATTACCTTTTAAACCTGATATTACCAGTAAAATATTTAATTTTGCAGGCATACTTTCAGTTTTAACATTTTTATCCTCACCTAAGGTATATTTAAAAAACAAAATAGTCATTGTTGCTATCCCTTTATTTTTGATTGGTATAACTCATCTGATTTGGGTAGAACTTTACAAAACAAGTGATTCTATTTATAGAAATGTCTACCATGGATACTTCCAAATGGGGAAAATAGCTCTGTTTGGTAGCTTTATATTACTTATCACCCATAATGCGTTGAAAAATATTTTAATCTCGAAGTTGCATTTAATAACCGCAACAATAAGCCAGATAAGCATACTGGGTTATACTGTGTATCAAGAGTTTTACCTCCATATTCCAAGAGTTGAGTTAGCATTTCATAATGCCTCAAATGCTACTGGGGCAGCTTATGCCATGATATTTTTATCTTTATATGCACAATTTATCTTTTTATCTCACGGCTCAAGGATAAAATATTATTTATATTCTCTATCTATTTTAATCACTTTTTTCTGTGTAGTTCTAACTGAAACGAGAGCGGGAATTTTATTGTATCCAGTTATTAGCCTCTGTATCTTTTTTCTTTATTTTAGACAAAATAAAAATTTAAAATTAAAATTTGTGTTGTTCCCTATCATTGCGGCGTTAATTATATGCGCAATCTTTAGCGAAACAATTATACAAAGAATGCAAAGTGCTAGTAATGAAATCATTGCCTATATCAAAAATGACTCTACATCCACATCTGTTGGAGATCGGCTATCTATGATCCAAACTGGATTTTATGCATCTAATGGATTTCTATGGCAATCAGCAGAAGAAAGAAATAGTAAAATTATCGAATTGGCAAAGAATGATAAAAGATTCGCTGGTGCAATTGAGCATATGCAAGCCCATTTACATAATGATCTAATGGAAGAATTATCCACCAAAGGCTGGATTAATGGTGTTCTTCTTATCTTATTATTCTATGTCGCAATATTTGCATATGGCTATAAACAAGCCAAAAACCCTTTTATCTTAGGGTTTACATTCGTTTTAATCGGGTTAGGACTTAGTGATACATTGATTATTTCAACTCAAGTATCACTATCGTGGGTATTAGTGCTTATTCTTATGACTAGCTGCTTTTCTTCACGATTGAAACTCTCATAATTTGGTATTTTTCTTAGTATAAAACACGTTAATTAGAGCCCAAATGGTCGGGTTATTAAATGCAATAATCTTTGCTCTTTTTTTATATTTCTTGGGTAATACACTAATATCATAATCGGCAAAGAATTTCTGGTTATTCAGGCTGGCTAGCTCACGGTACTTTTTAGCTAGAAACAGTTTCCAGCCATATCTCAATTTACTACTGAACACATTTGAAGCTAATTGATGGCAAACGAAACTGTGATCTTCCCCTGTATAAATTTGCTTAATTTCTTTTTCTATCGTCACCTTAGCATCGATATCATGAAAATAATCTTCTTTAGTCCATGCAGAGGTTGTTAAAGAGCCCTTTCGATACTGATGGTGATATAAGTAACTTAAACAAATGTTTAGTTTCGCTACAGATAATATCTGGCATATAAATAAAATGTCTTCCGCTAAGCGTAAATCTGGATTAAATCGAATATTTACTTTGTCTAAAAATGACTTTGAAATTAACATTGAACCTATATGGAATGACATATCACCTAAAAGGTACTGACTAAGAATTCTTTGGCAATCATTAGACTTAGGTAATTTTTCAACCGTATTAGCGTAATGTTTATAATACCCACAGAGTTGAACATCAACTTTATTTTGGTTAATTTTCTCAACAAGCGTTTCCAAAAATGTCGGTTCTAATTTATCATCACTATCAAGGAAACAGATATACTCACCCTCAGCATATGTAATACCAGTATTACGAGCTTTAGAAACACCACCATTAGGCGTAGTAATAACCTTAAAATTTAGGTTATTACCCAATTTTTTGGTAATAACCTCTACCGTGTTATCGGTTGAACCATCATTAATAATCACAATCTGATAATTCGAATAGGTTTGCTGTAAAACTGAATCAATAGTCTTACAGATGAATGACGCTGAGTTATATACAGGAATAATGACTGAAACTAAGCCATTCTGGATTTGATTACTCTTTAAAAAATGTTGGTTATCCATACAATTATGCCGTAGAATCATTAATAAATATATCTATGCATATAGATTAAACCAATCATAAATTAATGTATATGCCCATTTTATCTGATACTCAAATTTACACTTTTCTATTGAAGAACAATTTAAGTTAAATACGCTAAGCGCTTATTTTAGACATTACAGACCCTATTGGCCTTGAAAAATGAAAGAAAATATAGATATAAAAAAAGTACTATTTACCATTATCTCTCTCGTCATTCTTGTTATTTTTTCTAAAATGATGCTTAAAGGAGCTGGTATTGCACATCCTAGTGTCCGCGAAATAACGCTAGTTTGTTTATTTTTTATTATTTTAAGCTCATCTAAAAAAGCCTATTGGTATTTGGGATCTATATTCACCATAGCCTATGTTATATATACTCCAATAGGATTAACATTTGGTATTCCAACCTATCAATATTTAGCATCATTAATTGCCACAGATGCTCTAGAAACACAGGAATTTTTCACTCAAATTCCGATTAAAAACTATTTATCTAGTTTAGTAATTATTGGTGGGTTCATTGCCTTTAAAAAAATAATTACAATAAAAAAAATTAACCTATATAGAAATAAGACCTTAATGATTTGCCTCGTGATTATTGCCCTAATCAACCAATCTCCATTTCAATTTTTCAATGAAAGCTATCAATCTTTTGTCAATCTGAAAGATGAAGTGAATTCATTAAGCGATTTGACAAAAAAGAGTGAATGGGGTCAGTCTGAGCTAAAAAATAATAATACTCAGTATGATGACTATGTTTTGATTATCGGGGAAAGCGTCCGACGTGATTATATGGGAATTTATGGTTACCCAATAAACAACACGCCATTTTTATCTAAAGTAAATGGAACCATTGTTGAAGGATTAACTGCAGGTGGTACCAATACCATATCCTCATTACGTTTAATGTTAACCTCCGCTAATAAAACTGATTGGCAACCTAACTATGGGTTAAATTTTATCGACCTCGCTAAATCCGCTGGAATAAAAACATATTGGTTATCTAACCAAGGGTTTATCGGTGATATACGATACTCCAATTAGTTTTATTGCATCTCGCAGTGATACGAAAAAATTTATCAAAATTGGGGCGTATAACTCAAGTAATGCAAGTGATTTTGAACTCATTGATATGTTCAAAAAAGAACTCAATTCCAAGATAGCGGAAAAACAAAAAAGATTATTTGTTGTTCATCTTTACGGCTCACACCCTGACGCCTGTGCAAGAATTGAAGATTATGGTAATCAATACATTACGAAAGATGAAAAATATAATAATGTTTCCTGCTATGTAACGAGCATTCAAAAGACAGATGAAATCATCGAGAAAATTTATAATTTGTTAGGTGAACAAGAAAAAAGAGATAAACGTACTTTTTCTATTCTTTATTTTTCTGATCATGGTCTATCTCATAGCGAAGTTAACAATGAAATTCGAATGAATTTAAGCAACTCTACAGCAAAAGTTCTCGAAATCCCATTGATTAAAATATCATCTGATGATAAAGAAAGAATAATGGTGAAAAATTTTAAATCTGGCTTACTATTTGTAGATGGACTCGCTAATTGGCTAGGCATTAATAATAGTAAAGTTGATTCAAACCATAGTTTATTTACACCTAAAGATGATGTCACTGATTATGGGCTATATAATAAGTATTCTAAGCTAAAAAACTTAGACAGTGACCAAGCTATTGATATTAGAGAAAAATAATTCTTATGCGGTGGTGATTAATAATCACCACCGTTAATTTTTATTTAAACTTTTTATATTTAATCAAACTAGAAATTCCAGTTAAAAACTTCTTCTGATTAAATTCATGTTTATATCTCTCTTGATACTCTGGTTTTTTCTTTGCATCAACTAATTCATCATTTTTCCAAGGTGATGTTTCAAAAGCGACTTTAAACGTTTGACTTGCTGGGTAATTAACCGCCCAATAGTGCCAAGGTTTGGTCGCCCCTGTATAATGAATTAATTTAGTTTCTGATGTAATATAGTCTTTATAATTCTCATGTTCTAATTCATTCTTTAGAGTATAAATGCAATTATAATCTCTTGGCAGATAAATATTCTGGCAATTAAATATGATATTTAACGCATCTTGATCTAAATATTTTAATGTCTTTCCTGTGTGGTTATTCGTAATCAAGTTAAATGCCTGCTTAGTGAATTTATTTTTATCCCAAACTTTTAGATTCAGAAAAATAACGCCAGCATTAAAATATTTATCTTTTATCTGAGGCATAGAAAGACGGTCAACACAAGAAATCTGCATGTTTGGTACATCCGGAATAACAGCTGCATACTCTCCATTAAAAGCAATATCTATATATTTTCTCAAGCTGCCTTTACAAAAGACATCCGCATCCAAATATAAAATAGATGATAATGTTTCACATAAATGATCAAAAATAAAAAATCTGAAATAGGTCGCGTAAGACCAAACATGAGATATTGGTAGTTTTTTTAGTTCATCCGCATTAATGATGTAAATATCGATATTAACATTCTCATTTAATGTTAATTTTTCTAATTTAGATAAAAATTCATCATTCATATAATCAGTAAATAGATGGAATTTTAGCTTAATATCTGAATTATTAATAATAATTGAGTTCATAGATAAACCAGAACCAAATAAAAATCCTTTATCTACACCATAGGCAATATTTAGTTCAGCAGCACCATTTTGTGCTCCCAACTCGATTTTTTCTTTTATTAAGTTCACGTAAATACCTATTTATATTTTACTAAAAAAATATGCTATATAATTTTTGAAAGCAAAAAAATACTTTCTTTGATTAATATTATGCTTTGCACAATACCGTAGATGATTGCTGCTTTTTGCTTTAAGCAATGGTACATTTCGCCATGGAGAGACAGCCCTCGCCTCTAAAAATGGTTGTGCTGTCTCATAATTAGCCCACTCATGCCACGGTTTTGTTGGGCCCACATAATGAATAAATACAGTAGTTCGTTTTACGGGAAAATCAAAACTCTTTTTTAACTCGTAGTTCAAGCTAAATTGAGTATTAAAAATAGAACTAATAAATAATACACTATCCGTTAATAAGATATTTAGCACGTCTTGGTCAGGATAAACCAGTCTATGGCTAACCTCGTTATCCATCAGTAACGCCATCGATTTTTCTGTTACATTGTTCGTTTTCCACGTCCGTAGATTTATATACATGACGCCGCTATTAAAATAGCCTTTCGATACAGATGGGAAACCTAATGAATCGGCTCTTTTTTGCCACCAGGCCTTATCTCGCTCAGGAACAACCGCCGCAATATAACCCAATAAGTTATGGCTTAGGAGCTCATCGATATTACGGTTACAGACCACATCTGCATCGAGATAAAGTAAATAATCTATTTTATCCTTAAAATATTCTGCGATAATAAATCTAAAATAGATAGCATGAGTCCAGTTTTTGGTCGTAGGTAGCTTTTTAACGTTATTTGAATCAATAAAATAAATCGTAATTTTTGTATTATATAAGTGACAAATTTCAGCAAATTTAGCGATATCTTCGTCACTCATTGAATTATCAATAAAGATATGAAATGCAAACTGAATGTGTGGATTATGCATCAATAAAGATACAATCGAGACGCCGCTACCATACAAAAAATTATGATCAATCCCATATGCAACATGCTGGCATGACGAATCATCTATCTCGATATTTCCAATCGGAATTGTTTTTTTTACCATACCATCAAAATTAATTACCATGCCTATGTTCCATACCGAATTTTAATTACAAGCCGCGTTTTTCAGTTCTTTCTTTAATTCGCTTTGCCTTACTTTTTGCTTCAGCCATCAAACTAAATTCTTTAGTTAGTATCTCTTTTAACGGCAGATCAAAATAAATCTTCATAAATCTGAAAATATCGCGCTGCGTCAAACCGATTTCTAATGAAGAAAAGTATAGCCCAATCAAATCCTTATTTCGCCAACGGGTAGGGACTGAAGATCTTAACTGTGCACGATGTAAATCAATGACTGAAATTTTTAAATCTTGCTGATTTTCCGTAAACGGTAAATGCAGTAAGAAATGGCAGATATAGCAGTCGCGATGGTTAATACCGATGCTATGCATCTTACGTACCATTTCAGCGACTCGCTGGATCAACATTTGCTTAGTTTTGAATTTAGGCGGTTGAGTGACCCAATTAGCGCAGTAATCTTCTAAGCTCACTGTCGGCGTTAAATCTTCAGTGATAATAAATGAATGACGGCGAAGTGGATTCCAACCTTTTTGCCCGAAAGCTCGCCCGTTCATTGTATCAACGCCGGCTTCAGTTAATCGATGAATAGCATTCCACTCACGGTCTGCACCTAACACAGGTAAACGGAATGAAAATAAATTCTTCAAAACTTCTTTTAGTGTCGTACCGTAGTGGATCTTAATAAAATAGCTTTTATCATCGAGCTGAAAACGTAACGTTCGACGTGTTTCTAATGCACGAAAAACTTCACCATCCAGTTTGTCTGTCTCAGCAAACGGGTCTTTATCTTTCCATAATTCGTTAAAAGGCGCTTTTAACTCAACCATTAGAGCATCCTAAAATAATATCGGCCGCTTTTTCCGGTAAACTATACAGATCTTCTGCATCTGAATAATATTTTGCATTGTTTGCCCATTGAACCAGTTTCTGAGTATCTTGCAAACTATCGCATAGTGACTGATTTAAAATAGACTGTTCGAACGGCTCCGCTATCACTACGCCACATTGCGCTTTATTGATAAATGATGCATAACCACACACTTCGGTCACAATAATCGGTAATCCTGCCACAATGGCCTCAAGAAGTACGATTCCTGCCGCTTCTTGATAAGCTGGATGCATTAATAAATCAGCAGCTGCCATTAACTCAGCGATATCATTGCGTCCGCTAAAAAATGACACTTGTTTTGCAATCCCTAAGCTTTCCGCGAGTTTCTGATACTTAGCAGGTTTATCTTGTCCAACGACCATTAATAATGTGTTATTTCTGATGGTTTCGGGCAGTGCAGCCATTGCTTTAAGGGTTCTATCAACCCCTTTACGCTTAAAATCGGATCCCACTTGAAGCAATAAAAAAGCGGAATCAGGTATTTGATTTTTTTCTCGATAAATACGCTTCGCATCAGCAATTTGCTGGTCATATTTTCGGTCAATGGCAATGCCTGGGGGAAGCATATGAAAACGTTCAAACTCAGTTGCATAATGCTTTTCAAAATGAGCAATTTGATGAGGGGTAAGCATCATTAGCTGGGTTGGCTGACCTTTTTGGAAGACCGCTTTTTCAAACGCAGCATAATGTTTATAACGTGGAGTCAGCTTATAGAAAAACCCTTTCTCTTCTGCGACTTTTTGCGCATAACAAACATCCGCAGCAAAATAAACATCTAACCCCGGCATTTTATTAAAACCAACAATCCTATCTGCAGGATGTTGCTTCAGATCTGCCATCACCCACTCATAATATTGCCGATTCCGACCATGGTTAGTGCCTGAGCTAACAGGAACAATAACAATTTCAAACTGTTCCGGTCTTTCGCCTTCCCATGATTGGGTATAAACGCGAATGTGATGCCCGCGAGCTTGGCACGCTGTCGCAATACGTAAAAAGTCCCGTTGTAACCCACCGAATGGGAAATATTTATACAGACAGAATGCCAATACCATACTAATACCTTCCCATCATTGAACGCATATTCATCGGTAGCATTTTTTCTGTTGCATCAATCACATCACAAGCTGGGATCACCGAAAGGTATTTTTTATTGCGATCCAACTCATCTCTTGGCGGCATTTTTTCGTAGTCGCCAGCCCAGAATTTCACCACATTGTCACTCCATGGGCGCCAAAAAATATGGTTTGTCGCACCAAACAAGCAAACAATTGGCGTTTTCACTGCTGCCGCAATATGCATCGGCGCAGAATCAACGCCAATAAAAAGTGCGGCATGAGCAATTAATGCCCCTAATTCAGGAAATGATGTTTTACCCGCCAACTCAGTTGTTGGCTTCGTTTGGCAATTGTTGGCTATTTCATTCACGCACGCTAAGTCTTCTTTGCTTGGACCTGACGTGAGTACAACTTGATATCCACGAGACTGCAATGCGTCAATCACCGCCGAGAATTTTTCATTATCCCAACATTTAAAGATTTGCCGAGCTGTAGGCTGAATCACTACGTAGCTACTGTGTACCCCAAGATCGAGCAAGCGTTGGTCAATTTTTTTCCAATCTTCTTCCGTATAAGACATGGTTAGGTCTGTGTTAAATTCTTGGATTCCTAACGGCTTTAATACAGAAAGATTATTTAAAACAACATGCTCCCCTTCAGGAGGAGTCAGATGCGTGAAGCTATTTCGCCAAAATTTTGAATCGCGATGCCCAAAATCATGGGAAATTTTCGTTGTAGCGGGAATCGCGCGAACCAGTAGTGAAACCATCCACTGATCAGCAAGGTTAACGACCAAGTCATACTGATTACGACGTAATTTAAACAGTAAGCTTAAAAAGTTACAGGCTTTACTGAGCCCGCCACTTTTTTTACCTTTCATACCATATAGCGTATGGATTTCTTGGTTTTCCGATAAGATAGGAATTGTGTCCTGATAAAGTAAAACATCAATCTGAGCATCAGGATAATTTTGCTTCAATGAGCTGATAACAGGCGTCGTCAGTAGCATGTCACCATGAAATCGCATCTTGATCACAAGAATTTTTTTGTACTGTTTTTTCACCAGGCGCTCTTAATCAGGTCTATAGATAAATTGATATGGATATTTGACAATAAAATGCGTTATTAATTCCATGAATACTGAATATGTTACTACGTTCAGATTAACGGTTATAGCTTTTAATCAATATCCCAATGGATAGCTATTTTATCGCTAATTTTTGGCAAAAAAAACCCAGCCTAAGCTGGGTTCTTCGTACGCAGAAACAAAATTATTTGATTTTTGCTTCTTTGTAGATCACATGCTTACGAACAACTGGATCGAATTTTTTCAGTTCCAGTTTTTCTGGCATTGTGCGCTTGTTCTTCGTAGTGGTATAGAAGTGACCTGTACCTTCAGAAGAAACCAGCTTGATTTTCTCGCGAATACCTTTAGCCATTTTTTAGCTCCTTAGTACTTCTCACCGCGGGTACGCAGTTCAGCAAGAACAGCATCAATACCCTTTTTATCGATAACACGCATACCTTTAGCAGATACACGCAGTGTTACGAAACGTTTCTCAGACTCAACCCAGAAACGGTGAGAGTGCAGGTTTGGCAAAAAACGACGTTTGGTCGCGTTTAATGCGTGTGAACGGTTGTTACCGCTCATTGGACGCTTGCCGGTAACTTGGCAGACTCGTGACATGTCTATTCTCCAAAAATCTAATCAGCTCGAGCTTTTTTGTTCTGGGCTTGACTGCCTCGTCAGGCTTAGGAGCCCATCTCAGCAAACTTTTAAGTGATCAACAAAATGTATTTATCTTAGCAAAAAAATTTACTGAGATAGGCTCTTCTCGTCAAACCCGAGATCCTTAAAGGTGGCGTAGTATACGCTTTCAATCGTTTTCACTCAAGCCCAACACAGCAAAAGTTGTCATTTTTTAGTCAAAAAAATGATTTTACAGCCATCCGCGCTCAGCAAATGAGATACAAGATTTGTGTCCAACGACAAAATGATCGAGTAATTTAATCCCCATCACGTCGCAAGCACCTTGAATTTGCTCAGTCACATACTTATCTGCCATGCTGGGTTCCGGATTACCCGATGGATGATTATGGGCAAGCACTATCGCACTCGCATTCATTCTCATTGCAAACCGAAGAATTTCTCGCGGATGAACTTCAACACGATTGATCGTCCCTTTAAACATTTCTTCATGGCAAATAACCTGATGTTGGTTATTGAGAAATAGCACTATAAACACCTCACGCTCCTGCCCTGAGAATAACTCAAGTAGCTTAGATTTCAGCGCGTTAGGGTTATTCATGATATCCGTGCACAACACTTGCATTGAAAAACAGCGCTTCGCCAATTCACTCGCAGCTTGCAATTGCGTCAATTTACAATTTCCCACACCTTTGCATTCAATTAACTTCTTATAGTCGGCTTGCACTAATAAATAGAGTGAACCAAACTCATAAAGTAACCGTTCAGCAAGTTGTAAAACAGATTCACCCCGTGTTCCTGTACGTAAGAAAATGGCTAATAGCTCTATATCTGATAATGAAGCAGCGCCGTATGCGAGCATTTTTTCTCGCGGTAAAAGCTCCGTGTATTCATGCATCGACCAACCTCCTTTCGCGTCGTTGCTTTCTTTTTAGCTAACGAATCCGCAAACGCCAATCGTCTCAGCTGTCCTTTGCGTAGCGCTTCGCAAAAATAGCATCGGGATACAAAATCGGCTCTCTCACCAAGCTCATTGATATGGTAAGATGCCCCCCATGTTGACCAAATCGGACAGAGACCATGACTCAACAAACTTCAGTTAACTCATTATTAGGTAAGCGAATTGTTCTCGGTATTAGTGGTGGAATAGCCGCGTATAAAATTCCAGAACTCACTCGCCGGCTGCGTGATGAAGGGGCATCTGTACGTGTTGTGATGACACCTGCGGCAAAAGCGTTTATTACGCCTCTTACTTTGCAAGCGGTATCCGGTTATCCGGTCGCTGACGATTTGTTAGACCCCGCTGCTGAAGCTGCAATGGGTCACATTGAATTGGCAAAATGGGCTGATATAATTATTTTAGCGCCAGCCACTGCGGACTTAATCGCGAGACTCAGTGCGGGTATGGCGAATGATTTACTCACAACGGTTTGCCTTGCATCATCTGCCCCTATTGCGGTCGTTCCCGCAATGAACCAACAAATGTACCGCGCGGCAGCAACCCAAGATAATTTAATCAGACTGCAACAACGCCAGTTTATGATATGGGGACCCGACGAAGGTAGCCAAGCATGTGGTGACGTAGGTCCTGGACGCATGATAGACCCACTCGCTATTGTGAAATTGGCAAGTCAGCATTTCCAGCCACATTTAGATCTACAAGGGATTTCAATCATGGTCACGGCAGGTCCAACCCGTGAAGATTTAGATCCTGTGCGTTTTATTAGTAATCATAGCTCTGGAAAAATGGGTTTTGCCATCGCACAAGCGGCAAGTGCTCGCGGTGCAAAAGTCACTCTGGTTGCAGGTCCCGTTAACCTTGCAACACCAAGTGGTGTAAATCGAATTAATGTTATCAGTGCCCTTGAGATGTATGAGCAAGTGCACCAATCGATTAATCAGCAAGATATCTTTATTGGCTGTGCGGCCGTAGCCGATTACCGCGCCAAAACCGTTGCTGAAAATAAAATTAAAAAACAAGGTAATGAAGTCTCCATTACTCTTGTAAAAAACCCTGATATTGTGGCGAGTGTCGGGAAGTTGACGCAAAATCGACCTTATGTGGTTGGTTTCGCTGCAGAGACCCAAAATGTCGATGAGTATGCACGACAAAAACGCCAACAAAAGCAACTTGATTTAATTTGTGCCAATGACGTTTCCCTAGCAGATAATGGTTTTAATAGTGATAACAACGCATTACATCTGTTTGATGCTTTCGGTGATGTTCGATTGCCACACAGTAGTAAAATTGAATTAAGCCACCATTTACTTGATGAGATACTTCAACGTTATGAAAAAAATCGATCTGAAAATTCTTGATCCCCGTATTGGGAACGAGTTTCCACTGCCAACTTACGCAACCACTGGCTCTGCGGGTTTAGATTTACGTGCATGCCTTGATGCACCTATCGATTTAGCACCGGGTCAAACTGAATTGATCCCGACGGGTTTGGCTATCCATATCGCTGATGAGCAACTTGCTGCCGTGATCCTGCCACGTTCAGGGCTGGGTCATAAGCATGGTGTTGTTCTGGGAAATTTAGTGGGTTTAATCGACTCCGACTACCAAGGTCAGTTAATGGTGTCAGTATGGAACCGTAGTGACAAAGCATTCACCGTTGAACCAGGTGAACGTATGGCACAAATGGTATTCGTTCCTGTTGTTCAGGCACAATTTAATATTGTGGATGATTTTGATGCGACAGAACGTGGTGAAGGTGGTTTCGGACACTCTGGTCGCCAATAAGTCGAACCAATTCACGCTGAAATACCGAATATAGGCGTTCTAAAAACGCCTATATTTGTGAATAAAAACAATCATTACGGTATTTTTTATCTCGTGAGCTGTTTAGATTTGGTTATAATCTCTACATATTTTAAACCTGTTTTATTCTGAGGGTGACTTTACTCAGAGCGAAATTTTGGATAGTTTGTCTTGCTGTTTTAGCAGGGGTCTTATCAGACATGGCAGAGAATACAATACAAAAACGTAACAGACGTGATGAGATTTTACAGGCTCTTGCGTTAATGTTAGAAAGTAGCGACGGCAGCCAGCGTATTACAACGGCAAAACTCGCGGCAGCGGTGGGTGTTTCAGAAGCGGCGTTATATCGTCATTTTCCAAGTAAAATGAAGATGTTCGACAGCCTAATTGAGTTTATTGAAGATTCACTCGTTTCACGCATCAATCTGATTTTAGCGGATGAAAAAGATACACTTGTCCGAATTAAATTGGTTTTAGCGCTAATTTTAGGTTTCTCAGAGAAAAACCCTGGATTAACGCGTATAATGACAGGGCATGCGCTAATGTTCGAGCAAGATAGACTGCAAGGGCGCATTAACCAATTATTCGAACGTATAGAATCGCAGCTGCGACAAGTCCTAAAAGAGAAAAAAATCCGTGATGGGCATGGTTTTATCCATGACGAATCATTATTAGCTTCTCAACTATTAGCCTTCTGTGAAGGTATGCTGTCGCGCTTTGTACGTTCTGAGTTTCGTTACCGCCCAACGGTAGAATTTGAAGCTCGCTGGCCTTTAATTTTGGCTCAGCTACAATAACCACTTATTTATACTACTCACCCCGCCCGTTATTGGGCGAGGGCTTTTTTTCAATTAAATACCATACTGCTCACGATATGCTTTCATCGCAGCAAGATGCTGTTGCATACCTTCTTTTTCGGTTAAATACGTGATTAAATCGCTCATTGTGATGATCGAATACACTTTACACCCATAATCACGCTCGACTTCCTGCACCGCAGAAATTTCCCCTTTCCCTTTTTCTTGACGATCCAAGCACAGCAACACACCATTTAAGGTGGCTTCTTGTTGTTTGATAATTTCCATTGACTCACGAATTGCCGTGCCAGCAGTAATAACATCATCAACAACCACAACGCGTCCCTGTAATGGACTACCCACTAATGTGCCGCCTTCCCCATGATCTTTCGCTTCCTTACGATTAAAACAATATGGCATATCGATATCGTGATGTTCTGCTAACGCCACTGCCGTTGTTGTTGCAATAGGGATCCCTTTATAAGCAGGACCGAAAATCACATCACACTCAATCGCACTCTCTTTTAATGCTTGTGCATAAAAACGACCCACAAGAGCCAAGTCACGCCCTGTATTAAATAGCCCCGCGTTAAAGAAATAGGGGCTTTTACGACCTGATTTCAGCGTAAACTCACCAAATTTTAGTACCTGTTTTTTCATGGCAAGTTCAATAAAATCGCGCTGATAGGCTTTCATTGGTCATTCTCCTCATTAATTAATATTGGTCTTTTTTATTAGAACTACTTTCGCGGTTTATCTTTATCAGTAAGCAACTTAATCAATAAACAGCGGACATAAAAAAGGCGACTTTTCAGCCGCCTATTCAATCATAAATCTATTTCAGCGCTTCTCGCTGAGCTTCGAAAATGGTGTCTAACCCCGTCTTCGCGAGGGCGAGTAGTTCGAGTAACTCTTCATGGCTGAACGGCTCACCTTCTGCGGTACCTTGTACCTCAATCATGCGACCATCCTCCATCATCACCACGTTCATATCGGTTTCTGCGGCGGAATCTTCCACATACTCAAGATCACATAAGCCTTCTTGCCCTACGATACCAACCGATACCGCTGCAACCATAGATTTCAGTGGGCTTTTCGCTAATTTACCTTGAGCAACCATATTATTCAGGGCATCGACTAATGCGACACAAGCTCCTGAAATAGATGCAGTACGTGTACCACCATCCGCTTGGATAACATCACAGTCTAAGGTAATGGTGTACTCTCCGAGTTTTTTCAGGTCGACCGCAGCACGTAATGAACGGGCGATCAGTCGTTGAATTTCCATCGTACGACCTGTTTGTTTACCCTTTGCCGCTTCACGTTGATTACGAGAATTGGTTGCACGAGGTAACATGCCATATTCTGCGGTTATCCAACCTTGCCCCTGACCTTTTAGAAAACGCGGAACGCCTTCCTCAACCGTTGCATTACATAACACCTTCGTGTCGCCAAACTCAATAAGAACAGAGCCTTCTGCGTGCTTTGTATAATTACGCGTAATTTTTATAGGACGCATCTGATCTGCTAATCTACCTGCTGGGCGCATGGTGTTATCTCCGTTATCAACTCAAATTGGCACGTATTATACGTTGTTAATCGGATAATGCCTATCCTGTCATCCGTCATAGCGCTATAATCCTGTTATCTTAATGAATGATAGGAACGAATTATGATCCGTAGTATGACTGCTTTTGCCCGCCGTGATATCAAGGGTGAATGGGGGAATGCGGCTTGGGAGCTGCGTTCCGTAAACCAGCGTTATTTAGAAACCTATATCCGTTTACCTGAACAATTCCGTAGTCTAGAGCCAGTTATCCGTGAGCGTCTTCGTTCCCGATTAACGCGTGGTAAAGTCGAATGTAACCTGCGTTTTGAATTAGATGGTGCGCAACGTGGCGAATTACTTCTGAATGAAGATCTTGCTCGTCAACTGATTAGCGCTGCTAACTGGGTGAAAAATTATAGCCACGAAGGTGAAATTAACCCATTAGAAATTTTACGTTGGCCTGGCGTGATGTCTGCGGGTGAACAAGATTTAGATGCTATCAGTGAACAGCTGATGGCGGGTTTAGATGAAACCATCGATGCCTTTATTCAGAGCCGTGAAGCCGAAGGTGCTGCACTGCATAGTCTCATTGAGCAGCGTTTAGATGGCGTTTTAGTCGAAGTTGCCAAAGTTCGCCAACATATGCCAGAAATCCTACAGTGGCAGCGTGAACGTCTGCAAAGTAAATTAGACGAAGCGGGTATCCAATTAGAAAACAATCGTTTAGAACAAGAGCTGATTTTATTGGCACAACGTGTCGATGTGGCTGAAGAATTAGACAGACTAGAAGCTCACGTTAAAGAAACGCGTAATATTCTGAAGAAGAAAGAAGCTAGCGGCCGCCGCCTTGATTTCATGATGCAAGAGTTTAACCGTGAGTCAAATACCCTAGCCTCTAAGTCTATCAATAGCGAAGTGACTAATTCCGCTGTTGAGCTGAAAGTGCTGATCGAGCAAATGCGCGAGCAAATTCAAAATATCGAATAAATTTCACTTTTCAGAATAACTTCAAAGCCAGCTTATTCAATAAATTCGCTGGCTTTTTACTATTCGTACATAGCAGAGTGAAGCACAATAACGCATTGCCAGCGTGTGCCGTTAAGGTGCATCACCGAGATAAAGCTACATTAACTGTTACTTACAACGATAATGCCGAGGCTATCGATTAAATGAAAGATTTGATCTTCGTTTAACTTAACGCCACTAAAATCCACTCGTCTAATATCTAAAGCCCCAAGCTGTGAATTCGTTAAATCACAGCCCGTAAAATCTGCATCACTCCAATTAAATGAAGAAAATTCTCCACCTGAAAGATCTGAATTCCTAAAAACTGATCCTATAACCGTTGTTTCGTGCCAGCGATTCTCCCACAGCTCACATTTCTCTAAGATAACCCCAGAAAAATTCGCATAACTCAGATTCGATTTTGTGATATATGCAGAGCAAAACCATGTTTTCGCCGTAATCAAATTCATAAAACTGACACCACGAAAATCAGCCCCTTGAGCAAGACACTCTCGGATTTCTAATCCAAGAGCCTGTGAATGCCTAAAATCTACCATGGATAAATCACAATTTTTAAAGCTGGCATCTTTTAAAATTGAACGGTTAAAACGGCACGCTTTTTGAGTATCTCTATCATAGAACCTACAATTGAGAAACTCGGTATCCGTCAAATCAGCGCCTGAAAAATCACAGTTTGAAAACACTGCATCTTTGATGCTCGTCCCTTTAAACTGATTTTTCACTATTTTTTCGTCATTTAATAACATAATAAACCATTCAAAAAAGATTGAACTGCAATGTTCTGCTAATGGCAGGTGATATTGTCTATATCAAATCCTGCAATCATCAGGTCGATGGCTAACAGTATTAGCACAAAAGCAGTGGCAAAGGGAACCCTTACAAAGATCTCAAATTGAACATTATTTGATCGATTTATTGGAGCGCGCCAATTGAATCTGTACCCAATGGGGTCCCTCTGAATCCAGTCACTACGTACATTTGAGTCACTGGATCAATGAATAGATTTATCACTTTTTAGAACAATTTAAAGCCAGCATATTCGCTGGCTTTTTTTATTCAATCAAACTCAACAGTTAGTTCGCTTTAGCGACCAGCAACGGTTTTTCTCGCTGATGCTTATAGTGAAATGAGAAATAGAAAATCACCGCTAAAATGACCGTATAAGACGAGAATACCAGCCAAATTGATTGCCAATCCTTCACCCCATCCACGCTAAAGTAATCGACGACCAACCCACTCAATATCGCGCCAAAGTATGCGCCAACCCCATTAACCATCGTCATGAACAGACCTTGGGCACTGGCACGCATTCGATGGTCAACTTCCTGCTCAATAAAAATAGAACCGGAGATATTAAAGAAGTCGAATGCGCAACCATACACAATCATCGACATGATTAAGAACATCAAACCAATCGTCGATGGGTCGCCAAATGCGAAGAAACCAAATCGTAATGTCCACGCTAGCATACTGAGCAACATGACGGTTTTTATGCCATACCGTTTCAAGAAGAATGGAATAGCGAGAATGAACGCCACTTCTGCCATTTGGGAGACAGATAATAGAATTGATGGGTATTGCACAATTAAACTGTCTTGATACAGTGGGTTACGTGCAAAATCATGCAGAAACGGGCTACCAAAAGTATTGGTAATTTGCAGCACTGCGCCCAGCAACATCGCAAACAGAAAAAAGACCGCCATAATCGGCTTTTTAAACAGGACTAATGCATCTAGCCCAAGCTTGCTCATCCAGCTAGTGGTGATCGCCTGCTTATTGACTGCCATTTTTGGCAATGTGAAAGAATACATGGCTAACAGTAATGAACAACAACCTGCCACATACAGCTGCATGCTACTGAGTTCAAATTTTAATAGGCTGATGCTCCACATCGCCGCAATAAATCCAACTGTCCCAAACACACGGATTGGTGGGAAATTCGCGACAGAATCTAGCTGATATTGGCTCAACGAGGAGTAGCTGATGGTGTTAGACAGCGCAATGGTTGGCATAAATGCCATGGCATTGATTAACATCACCCAGAACATGACGGAAGAATCCGTGACTGTCGCGGCATAAAATAGAGAACCTGCGCAAATCACATGACAAATCATATACAACCGATTTGCGGGAATATATTTATCCGCAATAATGCCAATTAAACCGGGCATTAAAATAGCGGCAACCCCCTTAGAGCTATAGACCATACCGACTTCAGCCCCTGAAAAACTCAGAGTTTTCATCATGTAGGCACCTAATGTCACCAGCCAACTTCCCCAAACAAAATATTGCAGAAAAAGCATGACCTTTAAACGAGACTTAATATTCATACTAGGCTCCGTTTGAAGTAAGTTTGGCGGGTGACATTCTCAGCTTGACGATAACGTCCTAAAGGAAAACCGTTCCCGCACTGTCTTTCTATTAATTTGAGATTAAGTAACTTGACGTTAGAAGCGCTCGATGACACCAGTCACTAATTTTAAGAAGGTCGCCTTCACTTTTTCAGCGGTCTCAATCACTTCGTCATGGCTCAGCGGTTGTTCTAAAATGCCGCATGCCATGTTTGTCAGGCAGGAAATACCCACCGTTTTAATCTGAGAATGGTGCGCCACTAGTGCTTCAGGTACTGTGGACATACCGACTGCATCAGCACCAAGGGTTCTGATCATGCGAATTTCTGCTGGCGTTTCATAGGTTGGACCCGTCCACCATGCATATACACCTTGACGCAAAGACACGCCTTGCTCTTTTGCTACATCGAAAATCGTTTGGCGTAGCTCTTTGTTGTACACTTCACTAACATCAAGGAAGCGCACCCCTAGCTCAGGATTATTTGGTCCCATCAATGGGTTATTAGCTGTCAGGTTAATATGATCTGTAATCACCATCAGGTCGCCTGGGTTAAACTCAGTATTCACGGCACCGCATGCGTTAGTGATAATCAGTTTTTCAACGCCTAATGCTTTCATTAAACGCACAGGAAATGTCACTTGATCCAGCGAAAAACCTTCGTAGTAATGGAAACGACCTTTCATCGCCACGACATTTTTGCCCGCTATCGTTCCGATCACTAATTCGTTTGCGTGACCCACCGCCTCAGATTTAGCAAAATGCGGGATCTCGCTATAAGGAATATGCACCGCATTCTCTAACGTATCGGCAAATGGACCTAAGCCTGAACCTAAAATGATCCCAACGGTAGGTTTTACATCTGTACGAGACTGGATAAAACTCAAGCTTTCTAAGATATCTTTGGTGTTGTGCATAATGCGCTCCGCAATCAAGTCAAATAATGAATATGATTGGGATAATAACGTAATTAAAAAATCTAACCGCGATCTTAATCTCATTTTGAGAAAATGTTGATAAACATGATATCTATTAAAGTACTCATCATGTGAATCTGTTAATCTTGATAAAAGCCAGCATGGCTTGGTTCATCACGAATATAAATAGGAGGGGGAGAACTTGTTACACCGTTTATTGAATGAATTTCGCACATCTAAAAATTCCAAAACGCAAAAACTCAAAACGCTGTACCGACTGATCCTCAACCACGGACCAATCAGGGCGGAAATGTTGACGTCCCTCGCCAACATGAAGCCAGCTACTTGTGCCAGATTGCTTGATGAACTCAGTAAGTGCCAATTGATCTCGACCTCTGAGCTCGGAGAATCGACGGGGGGACGCAAACCGATTCTGTACAGCGTGAATCCTGCGGATGGTTATCTTGTGGGTATTGAAATGAGTGATATTTACTCTACGATTGTCCTGCAAAACCTGAAGCTAGACATTATTGGTAAGGTTAAAATCAAGTACGAGCATCTTGAAACTGCCGAAAATATGCTCGACCACTTGCTAGATAACGTTGATGACCTCCTCGCTGAGCATCAATTGGATACTCAGAAGATATTGGGGATTGGCATTGCCATTGACCATATTTTAGAGCGCGATAAAGTACCTTATTCCCACTATAAAGAAAGAATCCAAGAGCTTTATCAATATATTACACAGCGTGTTCCATGCTTCGTTCTATTAGGGAGTGGGATCAGTTTTGCGGCTTTTGCAGAGTACCGGTTACGTTATTCAGCGAATAGCCAACGTTTCCTATTCACAACCTGTGATACTGACATTCGTAGTTCAACTATCATCAATAACCAATACGCTCCGACACCAATTAGTACAGCGCAAGCTTTTGGGCACATCACAATTGATATCAATGGGCAGCGCTGTGATTGCGGCTCATTTGGCTGTTTAAAACAGTACAGTTCTTTGCAGGCGATCAAATCACGCGTCATCCAGCATCTTCGACTTGGCAAACCATCAGTCATTAACCAACTCGTCACATCCGAAACCGAAATTAACTACCACACTATTTTCCAAGCTCTCGCTCAAAATGATGAAGTGTGCCTTGAAGCACTTGAGGAAGCGGCTTATTACTATGGAATTGCGATTGCCAACGCCGTGTTAATAACCCAAGCCGATGTCGTGGTTTGTGGCGGAACCCTCACCCCGAAAAACCACTTCTTCGACATGACCAAAAAATCTATTGAACAGAAACTCTCTATTTTTCCCAATATTAAGCCCAAAATTTATCCCGCGAATGATTCCTATGAAATTGTCGCGCAAGGCGCGGGGGGAATGGTAATGGAAAGCTATCTGTCCGAATAGTTATCGACTCAGACTTAACAAACAAAAAAATGCCCCAACATGTGGGGCATTCTTCATTATCAATAACCGCTGACTATGTAAGTCGTCAGCTAATCTTAATCATTACCAAACAAGTCACGGGTATAGACTTTATCCGCCACATCGTCCAGTTCAGGCACCATACGGTTTGCCAGAATAATGTCACATTCTGCTTTGAACGCGTCTAAATCACGGATAACTTTCGAGCGGAAGAATTCGTCTTCTTTGAGTACTGGCTCGTAAACCACCACTTCAATCCCTTTCGCTTTAATGCGTTTCATCACGCCTTGAACGGCCGAAGCACGGAAGTTATCAGAGCCCGCTTTCATCACTAATCGATATACGCCTACTTTACGTGGCGCTTTGGCGATAATCGCATCGGAGATAAAATCTTTACGGGTGCGGTTAGATTCCACAATCGCATTAATCAGGTTATTTGGCACATCGTCGTAGTTTGCCAGTAACTGCTTCGTATCTTTCGGTAAGCAGTACCCACCGTAACCAAAGGATGGGTTATTGTAATGGCTGCCGATACGCGGGTCTAAAGAGACCCCTTCAATGATTTGACGCGCATTTAAGCCACGGCTTTCTGCGTAGGTGTCTAACTCATTGAAGTACGCGACACGCATCGCTAAGAAGGTGTTCGCAAACAGTTTGATGGCTTCCGCTTCAGTGCCATCAGTGAACAGCACTGGGACGTCTTTCTTAATCGCGCCTTCTAACAATAAGTCGGCAAAGATTTGCGCACGTTCAGAACGCTCACCCACCACAATACGGGATGGGTACAGGTTATCCCACAGGGCGCGACCTTCACGTAAGAACTCCGGGGAGAAAATCACGTTGGTGTAGCCAAACTCTTCACGCAGACGCGCAGTAAAGCCCACTGGAATGGTGGATTTGACGATAATCGTGGCGTCTGGGTTCAGTTTATTCACATCATGAATGACGGACTCGACTGAATTGGTGTTGAAGTAGTTGGTTTTTGGGTCGTAATCCGTAGGGGTGGCAACAATCACGTATTGCGCGCCAGTATAGGCTTCGACTTTATCTTCGGTCGCACGGAAGTTCAGCTGTTTTTCCGTTAAAAACTGTTCGATTTCAGTGTCGATAATCGGGGATTGCTTATTGTTCAGCATCGCCACTTTTTCAGGGATGATATCGACCGCCACCACTTCGTGGTGTTGTGACAGTAACATGGCGTTAGACAGACCGACGTAGCCGGTCCCTGCGATTGCTATTTTCAAACTTGCCTCTCAAATCCTTCTGCGGATATTACAGGTGGTAGATGATATTGATGATCGGTATTAGCGGTGGTAATACGATTTATACCAGTCAACAAACGCCTGAACACCCTGCTCAATAGAAACGTGTGGGCGATAACCAGTGACATTAAATAAGTCTTCGGTGTCTGCCCATGTCGTGTAAACATCACCCGCTTGCATTGGTAAGAAGTTCTTAATGGCTTCTTTCCCTAATGCCTTTTCCAATGCCGAAATAAAATCGATCAGCTTCACAGGCTGTCCGTTACCAATATTATAAATGCGGTAAGGAGCGCTGCTTTGCGCTGGAGAATCTGAATGATTTTGCGGATCTGCTTGCGGGATTATATCTGAAATACGAATAACACCTTCAACAATATCATCAATGAACGTGAAATCACGGCTCAGATTACCATTATTATAAACATCGATGGGCTCCCCCGCTAAGATAGCCTTGGTGAATTTAAACAGCGCCATATCTGGGCGCCCCCATGGACCATACACAGTGAAGAAGCGTAAACCCGTTGTCGGAAGTTGATACAAGTGTGAATAGGAATGCGCCATCAGCTCATTGGCTTTTTTGGTTGCCGCATACAATGAAACAGGGTGATCGGTTGGCATGTCAGTCGTAAATGGCATTTTATCTGTCACGCCATACACGGAACTTGAAGAGGCATACACTAAATGCTTCACTTTCGCTTGGCGGCAACCTTCTAAAATCGCCAAGTGCCCATTCAGATTACTGTCTGCATAGGCAAAGGGGTTTTGTAATGAGTAACGCACCCCTGCCTGTGCTGCAAGATGGATAACGCGGTCAAAATTCTCTTGAGTACACAGCACCAACACTTTTTCACGGTCTGTGATATCAAGAGGAATAAAGCGGAACTGCGGATATTGTTCAAGAATATGCAGGCGAGACTGTTTCAAACCCTGATCGTAATAAGCGTTCATGTTGTCGATACCGACAACTTCATGCCCATTTTCTAACAGTCTTTGGCACAATCTAAAACCAATAAATCCAGCACTTCCCGTGACCAAATATTTCATATTTGTTATCTTCTTTCGTTATTAAATGATGGGTTTATCAATATTCTAGCATTAATTAGAGATAAACTACTTAGCCTCATCTTTATTAGCGACACCCAGCACATGATAAACATAGTGGCGGTAACCATCGAGTAACTGCTTATCTTCACAGTCATTTAGTTTACCGTCACACAAATGGCGCATCTTAATATTGGCTTCATAAAACGGTGATACTTTGAGATTTGCACGTTCCAATAACATTCCACCTAAGAATGAAATATCTGTTAATTCGCCCGACTTTATTGAAGTGCCTGATTTCAGATTATCTCGTAAGGTGAACTGCGTTGTATACGCAGGTGAAGAGAATGGAGACTGGTATTTATTTAAACTGATACCCGGTTGATGATCCCCAAAATAGAGGAACATAAGTGGACGTTGACGTTTTTCCATAAACGCAACAAAATCACGAATAGCATCATCTGAGTGGACAATTTTTTCCATATAGTGACTAAACTCACCGGCTGAATCTTTATTATCAAGTTTATCTTTAATCCCATAATCATCACTGTGTCCCTCTTTATAAGGCCCGTGTTCATACATGGTTAAAGAGAAAATAAAGACCGGTTTATCGGTTTCTTGTGCCAAAATTTCTTTCACATACTTCAGCATATCTTCCGTGCTGATCGTCCATAAATTATCTTGCAACTTACCTGGGTAACCCAACTCCTGCGGTTGAATAATTCGGTCAACCCCCAAGGTTTCATATGCATGCCCAGAGTGATAAGCCCCTTTATTAAACGGCGTCAGTACGACCGTATAATAGCCATTCGCTTTCATCTCTTTAAATAAGCTGTTATTTAAATGG
The DNA here is from genome assembly GCF_000173415.1 of Providencia alcalifaciens DSM 30120. Lineage (GTDB taxonomy): Bacteria > Pseudomonadota > Gammaproteobacteria > Enterobacterales > Enterobacteriaceae > Providencia > Providencia alcalifaciens. Next base: position 118,494 of record NZ_ABXW01000070.1, read on the forward strand.
TCAACGACAAAATAGAACACGCCACTTTTTTGTGCACCAAAATCATCGCTATTTAATCCAGTTAATGCCGAAAATTCGGATAACCACGTACCACCGCCAAAGGTTTGTACGCGCATCGGACTGTGTGCAACCAAATTAGCATCTTGCTGGAACATAAATAACTCTGGCAATTTAGTTCCCGCAGGAAAATCGTAAACTGTTGGATTAACTGTAGATTCTTGTAATAGCAATACAATGTCAGGCTTTTCGGTTTGCGCGTTATTCGCAAGAGAAATATTCGCGGCTTTTTGTTCGAAATAGCTGGAATCGCCTACAAAATGCGGTGATTTATATTTTGCATTCTGTGCAGACATAACCAAGTTAGTGACTGTACCACGCCCTTTAGGTAAGGTTTGTGACCATTTATCGAAGTAATGCGTACTTGCCCAATCAGCACCGAAATACCCTACAACAATCATAAGCACACTCACCACTCGGGATATCCATCGTTTGCAGGGTGTGGACAAACGCCAACTGATCACACCATTGATGATAAGCAGAATAAATAATCCGAGAACCGCCACTCCCGCTAACCAATAGTGGCCTAATGTCCCTAAGTTAGAGGTATCCGTCATCAAATTAATGTCCGTGAAGAAAAGTTGCTCTTTGTAATAGTGCACTTTCAACTGGTTAAACATTTTGATGATAATAAACAGGGTGCTTGTGATAATTGCAGAGAAAAGCCAGCGTGCTGTCAGCGTAAATAGGGCGCCAAAAATGACAGCATAAACACAAATGGAAATCAGACCTGGGTAGATAACGCCGCTTTTTTCAAAGACTAAAAATAGCGAGCCAATAAAAATCAGCGCCAGATAAATACTCGCAATTAGTTTTTTATTCATTTGATTTCCACAATTCAAAAAATATCAGGGTTAATAAAACAGCCAACATTATAACGACGATAACACGACAATTTATTCAACGAAAATGCCTTTGTCTCGTAAATAATGCCCATCCTCTTTACGTCGAGTGAAACCACTCTTGTCAAAAAATTCTAAAATTTGGATGGCGAGCTTACGCCCAATACCGAGCTCATTACGAAAATCAGCGGCAAAAATCACCTCATGCTCAGTACAATAGCGCAAAATAATCTGCGCAAATTGACGAATTTGTTCACTGCTATAGTATCTGTCTCTCACAATCGCAATGATGAGTCCCATTTGCGCTGCTTTTTTCAAAACGCGGCGAATCGTGTCTTCATCATGACCTGTTTCTGCTGCAATATCGCGAACCCAACGTGCTTCAGGATGAGAAAACAGCCCTTCCACCTGTCGCCAAATCTCTTGTTGTTTCGCATCAAACACTAACCCATGTTGCGGCATATGCAGCCAACCACGAGTCTGTTTTATAGTTCCCTCGGCAATCAAATCGTTAATCAGTTTGAAGACCAAGTTTTCTTCCATCGTGGGTAATGCCATGCGTTTTAAACGCGCTTTACCAACGCCAATCTGATCGCTATGAACTTCATTAAAGTTTTCAAGGGATTGGATAAGCTTATCTTTGGCAACCTGCGCTTTAAACTCAGACAACACCACATCCCCGACACGCACAATTGCCACTTGCTCCAATAGCGAATTTAATGCGAATTGGGTGAGCTGACGCGCCCAACCGTAGTTGTTTAAGTTTAGCTCACCGCTGGGTAGCTGTAAGTTCAGCTGTGTAAGCTCATCATTCGTTGTACACAGGCGGGATAACCAATCAAGAAATTCAGGCTGTCTTTTACCACGACGCGGAGAGACTAAGCGGATAACTCGAGCGCCCGCCAGCGTTTGTCGTGCACTGATATCACGGATAATTAAGCGATCGTTATCCACCAGCCACAGTGGTGTATCTAAAATCAACTCAGCCAACATCGGCGTTTCGCCCACTTCTGTGAGCAAGGAGACTCGCCCTGTAATATGGCTAGCACCATGGTAAAGGTGCACTGGCTGCCAATGCTTGAGTGGGGCATCACACGCGAGCTCCACAATCACACGAGATGCAATAAACGCAGGCTGTTCTGCAAGTAACCAATCACCACGGGTGATCGACTCTTTATCGATATTCCCGGTTAAGTTAAGTGCAACACGGTCTCCTGCTTGCGCAAACTCGGCCATTTGGTTTTGGCGATGGATCCCACGAATACGCACTGGGGTATCTGCCCCCGTGACCCATAAAGACTCACCTACACTCACTTTGCCTGCCAGCGCCGTTCCTGTTACCACAATCCCCGCGCCTTTCACATGGAAAATACGGTCAATCGCTAAACGAAAACGTCGTTGCAAATCGATATCAGCATCTTGTTGTTGATGCAGCTGTTGTAGGTATTGGCGCAGTTCATCAATACCTAATCCTGTACTGGCTGACGTGATAAAGAGGGGAGCATTTAACCAACCTTGACGGCGCAGCTCTGATTGAACTTGTTGAGTGACTTCATCCACGCGATGCGCATCAACACGGTCGGCTTTCGTTAAAACAACCGTAATAGCTTGGCAGCCCGCAAGACGTAAAATAGCGAGGTGCTCAAGGGTTTGAGCCATCACCCCATCATCACAGGCGACCACTAACAGTGCGTGGTTAATACCACCAATACCCGCCAACATGTTAGCGAGGAATTTTTCATGCCCAGGAACGTCAATAAAACCGATTGAACACCCATCTGACTGAGACCAATAAGCATAGCCAAGATCAATGGTCATTCCCCGTTTTTTTCTTCCGGCAAGTGCGCCGTATTAACGCCTGTCAGCGCTTGAATTAAGGATGTTTTACCATGGTCAACATGACCCGCAGTCGCAAAAATCATGACAATAAAGCCTGTACTAATCCGTGTTCATCATCAAGACAGCGTAGGTCTAACCATAATTTGCCATCTTTTAAACGACCAATCACGGGTTGAGGTAATTGACGCCAATCGCTAGCAAGACGTTCTAAGCCGCCGCCTTTCCCATCAAGGGGAGCAAACGTAATGGCGTAGCTCGGTAATCGGTCTACGGGCAGTGAACCACTACCAATCTGCGACAAACACGGTTCCGCTTCCACGAAAAAACGGTCGCCATAATACGCTTGTAGCTTCACTAAAATATTGTCGGCACTCTGTTTGATAGTATCTTGAGAACGCGTTAACCAGCGCAATGTTGGAAGTTCAGCAGTTAATTTTTCCGGCGTCAAATAGAGCTTCAGGGTCGCTTCTAATGCTGCCAGTACCATTTTATCCACGCGAAGTGCACGTTTTAATGGGTGTTTTTGAATGGCATCAATCCATTTTTTCTTACCAAGAATGATCCCCGCCTGAGGACCTCCTAGTAGTTTGTCTCCAGAGATGGAAACCAAATCAATGCCTTGAGATAAATATGCTTGTGGCATTGGCTCCGCGGGTAGCCCATAGGCAGTCATATCAATCATGGAGCCACTGCCTAAATCAATCGCTGTCGGTAATTGGTATTTTTGCCCTAATTCCGCCAGCGCTTCCCCTTCGACTTCCGCAGTAAAACCTTCAATACTGTAGTTACTGGTATGCACTTTCATTAATAACCCAGTTTGGTCATTAATCGCATTTTCATAATCCCGTAAATGCGTTCGGTTAGTCGTACCAACCTCGACTAACTTGCATCCCGCTTGAGCCATCACATCAGGGACGCGGAATGCCCCCCCAATTTCCACCAGCTCACCACGGGAAACAATGACCTCACGCTGCGGGGCAACCGTCGCTAATAACAGTAAAACAGCCGCCGCATTGTTGTTCACAATACAGGCATCTTCAGCACCAGTAAGTTGACACAGTAAGTCAGCAAGAGCACGGTCACGATGCCCGCGCATTGCGCCATCGAGAGAGTATTCTAAGGTAACGGGTGAACTCATGACTTGCGAAACTGCATGAATCGCAGCATTGGACATCACTGCACGCCCTAAATTGGTGTGCAACACTGTCCCCGTCAAATTGTAGACGTTTCTTAATGCGCTTTGTTGCAGCCTATCATGGCGAACAGAAAGTTCTGCTAACCAATCACCGTGCCAATCCGGTAAACATCCGTCTTGTGCAATAGACGTTCGAGCTTGTTCCTGCATTTCTCGTAAACATTCGGTTACCCAATGCAAACCCGATTTTTCCACCAATATTTGCGCTTCATCGAATTGCAAAAGCTTGTCGATGGCTGGCAGTTGACGATATAGCGCGGCATTTGATTCAGCCATAGTCACTCTTCTCTTACTGTGCTGCTAACGGTTATTTTTCGCCGGGGAATAAGAACGGGTTAATGCTGCTACGGGCAAAACCTTCTTCTTCCATACGTGCATCTAAAATGATCGAGGCTAAATCATCTGCCACGGCTTCCACTTTCGCTTCTTTTTCTTGATATAGCACTTTCAAGTAACTGCCGCAGTCACCACAACTTTCTGCCTTCACTGCTGCATTTTCATCATCCAGTGACCAGTAGTTCAGATCGCGAGTTTGTTCGCAGTTACTGCATTTCACACGGACCATGTGCCACTCTGTTTCACACAACGTGCAGTGCAGATAACGTAAGCCTTGAGTTGTACCAATTTGGACAATGCTCGATACTGGCATGCTGTTGCATACAGGGCAAAAATGACGATGGTCGCCATGTTCAGCTCGCGCTTTACCTGGAATATTTGCTGCCATCTGCGCCCAATACACAGACAATGCCGCCCAGATAAACATCGATTTATCCGCAGGGACTTTTTCGAACTGTTCGTTTAATAACGCAGTTGCCATCTCTTCGAGTTCAACTTCAGATGCTTTTTCTAAGTTTTCAAGGGCAGTACGTACAGAATCCGGTACGATCGGCATCAATTCAGCAATGATTGAAGTCAGTAATTTGTGCCAATGTGCCGTGCGAGGGAACGTTTTTGCATCTAATGGTGGCGTATTTGTTGCCGTTGCACGAGCTAAAACCGCTTCCATGTCCATCTCTAATGGATTGTCATGTTGAGCATTATTTTGCGCTGTTGCCACTTCAGCGGCGAAGTTCAGATAATCTGCAAAAGGATGCTCACCAATGCCTAATTCTTTCAATCTTTCGGCACGACGTTGGTAAAGGTTTTTTAAATTCGGGAATAAAACAGGCGGAATAAAACCGATGCCTTTCTCTTTTAATCTTTCTTGACCTAATTCTTCTTTCGGGACGATACGAATACCCATTGCTCTCTCTCTTTTATATTTTTTATAACAACTTACTCCGAGAAATTGCCTATTCGCATTTCCCCGCAAGCCTCTAAGAAAATATTCGATTAACCAGCAAGTCTTGCCGTTGTACCCGTCAGGATAAAACAAAAGTCACTGATAGGCTACTCTAGCCCTCGAATATTCACCGTCATTAACCCTTAATTATATAAGGGAATAACAAATTCATATTAGGGTGTTTTTATTTGATATAAATACCGTTATTTCCATGATGTTGATTAGATTGCCGCATATAATGGTATACACTTTCTCCGCACATAAGGTGACAATATGACGTCATTATTTAACTTCGAAGCGAAGTCTCACACACCTTTCTTTTTATTGCTTGCCTTTATTGGCGGATTTGTCGATGCCTGTTCATTTGTCATATTTGAAGTTTTTACCGGTCATCTGACGGGAAATAGCATTCTCAGTATGATTTACCTCGCCAAAATGAATATTGGTATGCTACTCCTCTCTGCAATCTCCATATTAGGATTTTTTGCAGGAACATTTTTGGGTTCGTGGGTTAGGCTCAAGCATAGCGCAATTGTGTTATACCGCTTTGTCCTAGGTCTGGTATTTATAATTTTTAGCAGTGTTTTTATTGTTTACTTTTTCATCCAGCCGTTATATTCCCCAGACTTAGCCATTTTACTCATTAGCTTATCAATGGGGATTCAGAATGGTTACTTTAATAAGGCGGGAACTGTCGGGATCCATTCAACCTATGTGACTGGTATGACGACATCCTGCATTAATGCCTTTTTGAAAAACGTCTCCGGTGACAGTAGCAAAAAAGTCTTACTGTTTGCGGTACTCTCGTTTATTGCGGGTGGCTTAGCCGGCGGGGTGTTATCCGTTCATTACCAGTACGTCGGATTCTCTGCGGTATTACTTCTCTTGGGATGTGCACTGATTTATAGCTTTACAATCCGTGATTAACCCAACCCTTTTTCACCATAAAAAAGCCCACAACAGAGTTGTGGGCTCAGACCATTGACAAACCCATTCGGTTTGGAAATGGCTCTTTTGGATTGTAAAATTAACAAGGAAAATCAATTTATTGATTTTCGCCTGATAACACAAAGAGGGAAAAACCACGCTTTTATCCCTCTTTGTCAGCAAGCCAAGCCCACAACAGAGTTGTGGGCTTAATAGGGAGAGATAAAACCCTTAGTTTTTCTCTTGCTGCTCTTTCTGCTGTTTCTCTTTAGCAACCAGCTCACGATACCAACGCGGGTGGTGCTTTCTCGCCCAACCACGTGTTACCCAACCTTCAACCATCGCACGTACTGAGCCTTTGACCCAGATTGCTGCATAAGCGTGAACGATAATCATCAGGATCAAGCCAATAGCTGACAGCGAGTGAATAATAATCGCTGCGCGATACACTGGAATTGGGAAGTAATCCGCAAAGAATGGACGCCACATAATCACGCCACTCACAACCAGTGCCAACAAGCAGATAGTGACGACCCAATACACCCCTTTTTGACCAAGGTTGTATTGACCTACATCACCAGCTTCTTCGTTTTTCAGGACCTTACCGATATTTTTCGCCCACTTGATATCATCTTTATTGATGAAGTTATGGTGAAAATAACGGAAGAACATAAACACGAACAGCAGGAACATCGCCGTACCCACGAATGGATGCAAAATTCGAGACAGCTGTGGAGTGCCTAAAATGTTCATAAACCAGTTCAAGGATGGGAAGAAAAAACCCAACCCGCTGATGGCAGTGAACAAGAAGCAAATCACAACCGCCCAGTGATTGATCCTTTCAATCGGTTTGTGGCGAATAATTTTGTCATTATCATCTGGCATCATTTCTGATCCTCCCCTTCTTTTGATTTCGAAGTGTCAGATGACATTGCATCATGCAAATCTTCTAGAGCCTCTTCTTCATCTTTCTTGGAGACGCGGTTTGGACCAATTCCCACATAGTGGAAAATCGCCGCCGCAAATGTTGCAGCAAAACCTACCGCTGCCATCGGTTTCCAGATACCTTTCCAGAAGGTGACTGTTGGACTGATGGTCGGATTTTCAGGTAACCCATGATACAACTGCGGCTTATCCGCGTGATGCAATACGTACATAACGTGCGTACCACCCACACCTTGCGGATCGTATAAACCTGCATTTGCATAACCACGCGTTTTCAGCTCTTCAACACGCTCACCAGCCATGCCAATCATGTCTTCCTTCGAACCAAAGTGAATGGCTCCTGTTGGACATGTTTTCACACACGCTGGCTCTTGACCGACTTCAACACGGTCAACACACAGCGTACATTTGTAAGCACGGTTGTCTTCCTTGTTGATGCGTGGCACGTTGAACGGGCAACCTGCGATACAATAACCACAACCGATACAGTGCTCAGATTGGAAATCCACGATACCGTTTTTGTACTGGACGATAGCGCCTTCTGATGGACATGCCTTCAGACAGCCAGGGTCAGCGCAGTGCATACAGCCATCTTTACGGATCAGCCACTCAAATTTATCGTTCTCTTCAACTTCAGAGAAGCGCATAACCGTCCATGACTTCGCGGTTAAATCCGTTGGGTTGTCATACACCCCAACGTTAGTCCCGATTTTGTCACGGATATCGTTCCATTCGGAACACGCAACCTGACACGCTTTACAGCCGATACAGGTTGTGACGTCAATCAGCTTTGCAACTTCTTCCTTATAGTCCCGCACCTGAGGTGCGGGAGTCAGGGAATTGGTGGCAGAGCGACGAATAATGTCCTGTGATTGCATTGACATAATTTATCTCCTTACACCTTTTCCACATTGACAAGGAATGATTTAAATTCCGGCGTCTGAGTATTCGCATCACCAACATAAGGTGTCAGCGTATTCGCAAGAAAGCCTTTCACCGCTAAACCTTCAAAGCCCCAGTGAATTGGAATACCGATGGTATCGATGTCTTTTCCATCCACTTGTAGGGTTTTAATTCGTTTGGTGACAACCGCTTTCGCTTTGATGTAACCCCGCTTAGAACTCACCTTAACCGTATCACCTTGCTCGATGCCTTTCTCTTTCGCTAAACGTTCACCAATTTCAATGAACTGTTGAGGTTGGATAATGGCATTTAACAACGCATGCTTAGTCCAATAGTGGAAGTGTTCGGTTAAGCGGTAAGTCGTGCCCACATATGGGAACTCTGTCGCTTTACCCATTTGTGCCCAGTCGTCTTTAAACACACGAGCAGCAGGGTTTGAAACCACATTTGGGTGCAGTGGGTTAGTATCTAACGGCGTTTCGATTGGTTCGTAGTGCTCAGGGAACGGACCTTCTGCCATTTTATCCAGCGCAAATAAACGACCCATACCTTCTGGCTGCATGATAAATGGACCTACCCCACTTCCTGGTGCCGCAGTGCTGTAGTCAGGAATATCCATACCTACCCACTTGCTACCATTCCACTCAAGGATTTGACGCTTAGGATCCCACGGTTTACCCATTGGGTCAGCGGATGCACGGTTATAAATAACGCGGCGGTTCAGTGGCCATGCCCATGCCCAACCTAATGTATTACCCAGACCCGTTGGGTCGGAGTTATCACGGTTAGCCATTTGGTTACCTTTCGGCGTCCAGCTACCAGAGAAGATCCAGCAACCACTTGCTGTAGTACCATCATCACGTAATTGAGCAAACGAGCTAAGCAGTTCGCCTTTTTTCACAATCACATTGCCATCAGCATCTTTCAGGTCTTCTAACGCATAGCCGTTACTTTCTTGAGCCACTTCTTCCGGCGTTGGGTTATCGCGGTCAAGGTAGTCCCACGTCATGCTCAGAACCTGCTCAGGTGCCGCGCCGCCTTCAGCTGCGTACATTTGGCGTAGACGATGATAGATACCTGACAGGATTTCACCATCACTGATAGCTTCACCTGGGGCGTCCGCACCTTTCCAGTGCCACTGTAACCAACGCGCGGAGTTTACAATCGAACCGTTCTCTTCAGCGAAGCAGCAAGATGGCAGACGGAACACGGTCGTTTGAATTTCTTCCGGTTTCACATCGTTCATTTCGCCGTGGTTTTGCCAGAAGTTTGCAGTTTCTGTATTCAGCGGATCGATAGTCACTAAGAATTTCAGCTTAGAAAGTGATTTCGAGACTTTGTTTTTGTTCGGGAATGAGGCTAATGGGTTAAAGCCTTGGCAGATATAGCCATTCACTTCACCTTTATCCATCATGTCGAAATAACGTAAAACATCGTAGCCCTGATCCCACTTAGGTAACAGGTCGAAGCCCCAGTCATTCTCTTTCTGCGCTTTATCACCATAGAAAGTCTTCATTAAGCTAACGAAGAATTTAGGGTAGTTACCCCAATAGTTCACTTGCCCAGCAACTGTTGCTTTCGGCGTGTTCGCTGCTAAATAGCTTTCTAAGGTCGTTTGTTTTTCTGATGGTAACGTCAGGTAGCCCGGTAAGCTCTGTGATAACAGACCTAAGTCAGTCAGACCTTGGATGTTTGAGTGTCCACGCAATGCGTTAACACCACCACCTAACATACCCATGTTACCCAGCAGTAACTGGATCATCGCCATGGTACGAATATTTTGCGCACCGATGGTGTGTTGGGTCCAACCCAGCGCGTATAAGAAGGACGCTGTTTTGTCTTTCGCGCTCGTTTCTGCAATGTATTCGCAGACTTGTAAGAAGTCTTTGATTGGCGTACCACAGATGTTGTTAACCACTTCTGGGGTATAACGGCTAACGTGTTCTTTCAGTAAGTTCAGAACACAACGCGGGTTTTTCAGAGTTGGATCGCGCAGCGCTAAGCCGTTCTCATCCATCTCATAGTTCCACGTCGTTTTATCGTATTGACGTTTTTCAGCGTCATAGCCTGTGAACAAACCGTCATCAAAACCGAAATCTTCACGGATAACTAAGCTAGCGTTAGTGTACGCCTCAACATATTCACGTTGAATTTTTTCGTTATCCAGCAAGTATTTAATAACACCTGACAGGAAGGCAATATCAGTACCTGAACGAATAGGCGTGTAAAAATCCGCCACAGCCGCAGTACGGGTAAAGCGAGGATCGATTACGATTAATTTGGCTTTGTTATGGATTTTTGCTTCCATCGCCCAGCGGAAACCAACTGGATGCGCTTCTGCCGCATTACCACCCATAACAACGACTAGGTTTGCGTTTTTAATATCAACCCAGTGGTTGGTCATCGCACCGCGACCAAATGTTGGAGCAAGACTTGCTACCGTTGGTCCGTGTCAGACACGCGCTTGGTTATCCACGGCAAGCATGCCGAGGGCGCGACTAAATTTTTGGGTGACAAAACCTGTTTCGTTACTTGCCGCTGATGCACACAGCATACCGGTGGTTAACCAACGGTTGACCGTCACACCATCTTTATTCTGTTTAACGAAGTTTGCATCACGGTCTTCTTTCATTAACTTGGCGATGCGGTCAAACGCGTCGTCCCAAGTGATGCGTTTCCACTCGTTAGTGCCTGGTTCGCGAACTTCTGGATATTTGAGTCGACTTTCACTGTGGATAAAGTCGATTAATCCTGCACCTTTAGGACAAAGTGCACCACGGTTTACCGGATGATCCGGGTCCCCTTCGATATGAAAAATGCTTTCTTTCGCATTTTTCGCGCCATCACCTAGGCTGTACATTAACAGCCCACAGCCGACAGAACAGTAGGTACAGGTATTTCGAGTCTCTTTAGCACGCAATAATTTATACTGGCGTGTAGAGGCTAATGCAGTTGCTGGAGCAAAACCCAGCGCCGCTGCCGTTGTACCTGCCATACCGCCAGCGCAGATCTTAAAGAACTGCCTTCTGCTGACTTGCATGGGGGATCTCCTCATATACATTGCTCATGTTTACCTAACTTCATCACCAAGTTTGAGGTAAACTGTTCTTATTCAACGTCTTCCTTACGTATTCAGGTTCATTGCCTGATAAATGGTGTAAATTCTTTTTACCCATATCGAATATTATGTATCATTAGTGATAGGAATTCATCTAATGTATGAAACAAATACTACAAATAACTCTAGATTACCTAAAATGATCGGTGTTCACCCTACAACTGTGCAACAAAAAAATAACCTCGGTTCACTGGTTAATGATTTCGTTGCAGAAGAAATCCCTATCGCGCTCGTCTATAACGGCATATCCCATGTGGTAATGATGGCGACACCAAAAGATCTGGAGGATTTTGCTGTCGGATTTTCATTATCAGAAGGGATTATACAATCCCGTGATGAAATTCGCGGAATTGATATTGTTCAAGGCTGTCATCGAGGTATTGAGGTGCATATCGAGCTGTCGAGCCGCCGCTTTATGGCGCTCAAAGAGCGTCGGCGTAATCTTACAGGGCGAACTGGTTGTGGTATTTGTGGCACAGAACAACTCGACGAGATTTTCAAACCTCTCACTCCGCTGCCATTCACTCAAACATTTTCCTTATCTTACCTCGATAATGCCCTGCAAGAATTGAAGACAGTTCAAGAAATTGGCGCATTAACAGGTTGTACTCATGCTGCTGCATGGATTTCTCCTGAAGGTCATCTCGTTGGAGGATGCGAAGATGTGGGTCGCCATGTGGCGTTGGATAAGCTACTGGGAATGAAAAGTCGCTCTGACTGGCAACAAGGCGCTATTTTGGTGTCTAGCCGCGCAAGTTATGAGATGGTACAAAAAGCCGCAAGTTGTGGTGCGGAAATTCTGTTTGCGGTTTCAGCCGCAACGTCATTGGCGATTGAAGTCGCCGAGAAGGCCAATTTAACGCTAGTGGGTTTTTGCCGCCAAGGTAAAGCCACCGTGTTTACCCATCCGAGTCGGGTGAGGGATTGAATCCAAACGTGAAACTATAAAGAAATTAAAAAGATAGTTTCACTTTTTCGCACTCATAAATGCACTGTTCGATGGTGTTTCTCTTATGCAGAAACCAACGACACTTTCACTAAAATATTTTTACTTGCCTCTCCATCCCATGAGCGTGCCTGTAATGGAATAATTCCTTCATAAACCTCCTGTTTTAATTCTAGATATGGATTATCTTCAGGGAGGTACTCTAATATAAGCTTGGCGTATTTATTCGACGATGCGCTCGTTTTTGCCGTATTCATTGAAGCTGAGGAGCCGCCCGTTTCACGCCATCCTCGAAGATTCACGAATATCTCGTCACCCGATTCGGTCTTTAATAATGCCCTGACTTTAGAATATGCAGTTTCATACAAAACCAAGAATGTGGGGCCTTCATGACGATATAACGCAACAAATCCATGGTCATCACGCTCTTTTATCTGATAATCAACACAATTTTTTTGAGCGTGATTAACACTTAAGTTTAAAACGTCCGCGCTCTCTATTTCAAAAGGTGCATCGTAAGGATCATAGTTATCAAAAATAACGCGAATAACGTGATTTTTGATATTCTTCGTACCATTTAATATTTTAAATACAATCCAAGATTTTATTACGCCATTTTCTTTAAGATCAATATCAAATATTTTCAAAGTAACGTCACAAGTCACTTTTTTATCCTCAAGATGAGTTTGATATTCCCCACTGACTAAGCTGGCTTTAAAGGTAATTGGAAATATTTTCTGTGTGATTAAATTAATAGCTCCAACAGTTAATAAAGAGTGATTTTCTTCATTCTTTATTTTAACGGTATCAAAAAACTCAATATAACTATCAGAACCTAATGATATTGGAATTGTTGTTTCAGAGGCATTAATTGGCGTTAATTCTAAATTAGTTGATAATACATTACCTAATCCAATTACCGGTATATTACTATTTTCAATTAAACTGCCTATTTCTGCATTCAAGTTTTGAGCTGAAACTCCCACATTGACATTACTTCCCCCCCAATGCAGTCCGACAACTTCATGTGTTTCTCGTGAAATAACCGGAGAACCAGATGAGCCACCTTGAGAGTCTGCATTGTAGGTTATTTTTTTCCCATCATTAATGACGGTTAATATTTCAGCATATTCGCCATCTTTGATATCGCCAATATGCATTGGTCGTAATCCACCGTCACCATATTGAGGTATATAAATTTTATCCCCTTCTACAGGGTTATTTTGACTTAATGCTAACCCACCAAACAGTGCTTTTACATTGGAATAAACATAGTCAAAACTATCCAGTGTAAACAGTGCATAATCATAATCACCAATGCTAACACCATGTTTTAATACTTTTCCCGGCTTTAAGCGCACAGGTTCAGTCGCTGGGGATGTCGAATCACAAGATTCATTAAACCAGTTAAACCAAATTTCACCATTCTCTAAATCTGGGTCGCTTTCGACAACATGGTTGTTCGTCAGTAGATGGTTTTTATTCCCGATAAGTGAACAAGATGCTCGACCGCCAACTTTCGCTGCCGCACACGACAGCCCATGCGCCGCAATTTGAGTCCCTTCATAACAAATATAGGGTTTTCGCTCATCTTCGCCAATAATGACCTTTGGATTACTATCATGTAAAACATGACTTAACGTCAATGAATAGTCATGATCTAAATAAGATGCTTTAGGTAAAATAACACGAATATTTACCGATTGACCTGGAATAAAAATAGCTGGCTCATCAACATTATGGAAAAATTCTCTCTGTAATATATTTTCACCATATTCAAACTCCACAAATGCGTTGGATGGTAAATTTATATTTGAAAAAATAAGATTTAAAAATGATGAATTCTCTCGTTCAACATAGAGTGCATGAACTCGACTTTTATTATTTTCTTTAATAATACTAATATTAACTCTTTCATTAGAAATATAATCTTGATATGTACCCACTTTAAATCCTTTCTATTTTAGAATCGAATAAAAACTGTTTTATCTGTAAAGATCGTTTTTATTATATTTAAAATCGATTACGTTAAAGAGCATAAAAATTGGTATTAGTTTTTATAATTTAATTGCGATGAGAAATATTAAAAAGAATAAATTTTCAATAGTAGGCAGGATTTTCTGTATTCTATGAAGAGATAACCACCATTTTCCCAACTCTGGGAAAATGGTTTTTGTTTTTATTTCACTTAATCACTTACCAATACAGAAACTCGAGAAAATACGCCCTAACAAATCATCAGAGGTAAATTCACCCGTAATTTCGCTCAGTTCTTGCTGAGCTAAGCGTAGCTCTTCAGCCAGTAACTCACCAGAGCGAGCATTCACTAACTGGTCATAGCCTTGAGCTAAATGGGTTGCCGCATTATTCAACGCTTGTAAGTGGCGACGACGAGCAAGGAAGCCGCCTTCCGTATTGCTATTAAAGCCCATGGTTTCTTTCAGGTGATCGCGCAGCAAATCGATACCTTTTTCTTCACGGGCAGATAAACGAATTAGCGGATAACGAGCATCGGCGACAAACTCCACTGACTCACCTGTTTTATCGGCTTTATTACGAATAACTGTAACAGGCAACGTTTCTGGCAGGCGAGCCATAAATTCTGGCCAAATTTCTTGTGGCTCAGTCGCGTCCGTGGTGGTGCTGTCCACCATAAATAATACACGGTCAGCTTGCTCAATCTCTTTCCAAGCGCGTTCAATACCGATACGCTCCACTTCGTCGCTAGCCTCACGTAAGCCCGCGGTATCAATAATATGCAGTGGCATACCGTCAATATGAATATGTTCGCGCAATACATCACGCGTGGTGCCTGCAATATCAGTAACGATGGCCGCTTCTCGACCCGCTAATGCATTCAATAAGCTAGATTTCCCGGCATTTGGTCGCCCTGCAATCACCACTTTCATGCCTTCACGTAACAGGCTACCTTGACGGGCTTGAGAACGAACTTGGTCTAAATCCGCCACAACTTCATTCAATTTGGCTTCAATTTTACCGTCAGATAGGAAATCAATTTCTTCATCTGGAAAGTCAATCGCAGCTTCCACATAGATGCGCAAGTGAGTGAGTGCTTCCACTAACTGATGAATATGAGATGAAAAAGCACCTTGCAACGAGTTCATTGCCGAACGAGCTGCTTGCTCAGAGCTCGCATCAATCAAGTCAGCAATCGCTTCAGCTTGTGCCAAATCAAGTTTGTCATTCAAAAATGCACGTTCAGAAAACTCTCCCGGATTGGCAATACGGATATTGGCAATCGTCAGAATTCGTCTGAGTAATAAATCAAGAATAACGGGACCGCCATGCCCTTGCAGCTCAAGCACATCTTCCCCAGTAAAGGAGTTAGGACCAGGGAAATAAATCGCAATCCCTTGGTCAAGAACAGAGCCATCAGCATCACGAAATGGCAGATAATCGGCATAGCGCGGCTTTGGCAATTTTCCGAGCACTGTTTCAGCAACCAAAGCTGCCTGTGGACCGGATACACGTAAAATTCCAACCCCACCACGACCGGGTGCGGTTGCCTGTGCGACGATAGTATCGTTGATTTGCATGATGTTTCTCTGTCTATGACTAAAAAAATTGAGGCGACCCTAAGTGGATCGCCTCAATGTTACTATAGAATCTGGCTTTGTGAAGCCCTCTAAACTCGATAAGAATTTAGATTATTTCTTCTCTTTCTTATCACGGCTATGTAAGCCACGTTTTTCCAGACCACGATAAATAACTTGCTGCTGGATAATAGTGACTAAGTTGCTCACGATATAGTACAGAACCAGACCTGATGGGAACCATAAGAAGAACACGGTAAACACGACTGGCATGTACATCATGATCTTCTGCTGCATTGGGTCAGTCACAGTTGTTGGTGACATCTTCTGAATCACGAACATGGTCACACCCATCAGAACTGGCAGGATGTAGTACGGGTCTTGTGCAGACAAGTCTTGAATCCAACCAAAGAACGGTGCATGACGCAGTTCAACAGAACCCATCAACATGTAATACAACGCAAGGAAGATTGGCATTTGAATCAGCAACGGTAAACAACCACCCAGTGGGTTTACTTTTTCTGATTTGTACAGCGCCATCATTTCTTGGCTCATACGTTGTTTATCGTCACCAATACGCTCACGCATTGCAGCCAGTTTTGGTTGCAGTAAACGCATTTTCGCCATTGAGGTGTACTGCGCTTTGGTCAGCGGGTACATGATACCACGGACGATAAAAGTGATAACGATGATGGCAATACCCCAGTTACCGACAAAACCGTGAATGAATTTCAACAGTTTGAACAGCGGTTGAGAGATAAACCATAACCAACCGTAATCTACGGTTAAATCTAAGTGAGGAGCCACTTCCGCCATTTCTGACTGAATTTCAGGACCAACCCACAGAGTTGAAGAATAGGTCGCTGCACCATTTGATGCGATAGTCAGAGGTTCACTCTTATAACCAACAATTGCTGATTTCTTATCGAGGTCAATGGTGTAGAAAGTGCTTTGCTCAGAAGAAGCAGGAATCCACGCCGTTGCAAAATATTGTTGCAACATAGCGACCCAGCCACCTTTGGTTGTCAGGCTTAAGTTTTTATCTTCGATGTCACTGAAACTATATTTTTTATAGTTATTTTCATCAGAAGAGTAAGCCGCACCACGGTATGTGTGCAGAGCAAAGTTGCTGCTTCCAGTATCACGCTGCTCTGGTAAAGCGATGGTTTGCTTTAATTGACCAAAGAACGCGAGTGTTAAAGGTTGCGCAGTTGGGTTTTGAATGTTGTATTCAACATCAACAGTATATTTGCCACGCTTCAGAATGTACGTCTTCTGATAAACCACACCGTTATTGTCGGTGAAGGTCATCGGAATGCGTAATTCGTCTTGACCATCTTTTAACTCAAAGCTCGTTGCATCTGAAGTATAAAGAGGACGTTGACCATTGTTATTCGCTGGGTTGTCTGGACCATGAGGACCAATCAGACCACTTTGAGCCTGATAAACAAAACCTGGTGTGGTTTCCAATAAGCGGAATGGGTCTGGTGAATTCAGGGTTGCAGGATAGGCTAACAGGTCAGCCTCATCAATATCACCACCGCGAGTATTGATACGAATATCAAGTACGTCGGTTTTAACGGCAATAAGCTTACCTTGTTCACTACCTGTGACCGCTTGACCATCATTGCTTGCGCTGCTCGGCATGTCCGTCTTTTGCTGTGAAACTTGAACAGCCTTGGTTTCCTGAGCAACTTTATCGCTCTCCCAAGCCTGCCAAACTAAGAACGACACGAACAACAAAGCGATGAGTAGAAGATTGCGTTGGGAATCCATCGTTATAATTCTCTATTATCATCAGTTTTTCTAGGTGGGACAGGATCATCTCCACCAGCGTGTAAAGGGTGGCATTTTAATACGCGTTTGGCAGTTAACCAACTACCTTTTAGCATACCAAACCTGCGCAATGCCTCAATTCCGTAATTAGAGCATGTGGGATTGAAACGACAACGAGGTCCTAACAACGGACTAATAGCCAGTTGGTAACCTCTGATCAGCATGATCAGGACTTTTGAGCCAAGCGACGGTGACGACGCCATAACTTATCCAATGATTCCGTAATCTGTTGATTGTCGAGATCGGCTACCCCTCTGCGAACCAGTACCACAAAGTCCATTGAAGGCAACTCATGTTGATGCAAACGAAAATATTCACGGGCTAATCGTTTGATACGATTACGCTCATGAGCACGTTTAACATTTTTTTTGGCGATGGTAAGACCGATGCGGGGATGCCCCAGCTCGTTTAGGCGACCAAGGATTGTTATCTCTGGGGAACTCGCCCTCTGCGGCTGCTTGAAGACATTGTCGAAATGCCTGGGAGTTAACAAACGTAACTCCCGGGTAAAAGCGAGCGTAACCACTATAGAGGGCTAGCTTTATTACTTAGATGAAACGGTCAGACGAGCGCGGCCTTTAGCACGACGGCGAGCCAGAACCTGACGACCATTTTTAGTGGCCATACGAGCACGGAAACCGTGTGAACGGTTGCGCTTCAGTACGGACGGTTGAAAAGTGCGTTTCATAACGATTTCTACCTAACTTTAAAATTTATTACTGATTCAGTAAACGCGTTGGCAACCAGTGGAAACTGATTTACACCTGTGCCTCTATCGCAACAATATAGAAAGAGGCAGGATTGTAATAAAACATAGGGGGTCACGTCAATAAAATGACGTAATCAAACCACTTTTTATTTAAACCTGGCTGACCGGTTTGCCGATATGTGCCGTGACAAGCTGCGTATGGAACTCAATTTATGCTGTCTTTTAAGCAAGTCTCACAATGTAACCACCAATTAACTCAAGCGTTTATTGACGTTACCCATAAAACCCATCTGCTTAAATTCGTCATAAAAAGTGACATTCGCAGTGTACACAGGGAGGAAGATTATACGGACTCCTCCCTAAAGCGCAAGGATCTTAGAGGGATCCAAAAATATTTTTTGATCTTGAGGGATAATTTCTATATATAGGCTAAAGTTATCCCCAGACATGTGGAAAATTTGTCGTTGCCCGCGATCATCCAGCAAAATTCTCCCCTATCAAAGCCGCCTTATCACATTTGCCTGTGGATAAAAAGCATAAAAACTGTGTAAAAGAATGGAGATCTTAGGTGAATTTTGCGGTATGATCGCAGGTCTATTTCTGATCAGAGGATCAGGAATATGTTGTGGATAGATATGGTGAGTAAAAGTTAGTCAAACACCTTCTCTGGCCCCCTATTCTCTTAGTGACCACGAAAAGTGACTAATGGAATAGTTACCAGTAAAAAATTCTTAACGAAATCCGTAATTCTTGTTTCATTGACCTTGTTAGGGGAGTCCAACGTGTCACTTTCGCTTTGGCAGCAATGTCTTGCCCGATTGCAGGATGAACTACCTGCCACAGAATTCAGTATGTGGATACGCCCTCTTCAAGCTGAATTAAACGATAATACACTGGCACTTTATGCCCCGAATCGTTTCGTCCTTGATTGGGTGAGAGATAAATACATCAATAATATCAATGAATTATTGAATGACTTTTGCGGTTCTGATGCCCCTGCTCTACACTTTGAAGTAGGCAACAAACCGATGATGGCTGCGCCGGTGAGTCCTCAAGTACGCACGCATAATGAAATGCCTGCATTCGCCGCGCCATCTGCACCTGTAAAGCCTAGCTGGGACAATTCAGCCAAAGTTCAACCCGACGTGTCATACCGTTCAAATGTGAACCCGAAACACACGTTTGATAACTTCGTAGAAGGTAAATCAAACCAACTAGCTCGCGCTGCGGCGAGGCAAGTGGCAGAAAATCCTGGCGGAGCTTATAACCCATTATTCCTTTATGGTGGAACAGGTTTAGGTAAAACGCACTTATTACACGCTGTCGGTAACAGCATTATGCAGCATAAGGCCAATGCCCGCGTAGTCTATATGCATTCTGAACGATTTGTTCAAGATATGGTCAAAGCATTGCAGAATAACGCCATTGAAGAATTCAAACGTTATTACCGTTCTGTTGATGCATTACTTATTGATGATATTCAGTTTTTTGCTAACAAAGAGCGTTCACAAGAAGAGTTTTTCCATACATTCAACGCCCTGCTTGAAGGCAATCAACAAATTATTTTGACTTCCGACCGTTATCCAAAAGAAATCAACGGAGTGGAAGATCGTTTGAAGTCTCGTTTCGGCTGGGGTCTGACGGTTGCAATTGAACCCCCAGAATTAGAAACTCGTGTTGCCATTTTGATGAAAAAAGCCGATGAAAACGAAATCCAACTGCCCGGTGAAGTGGCATTTTTCATCGCAAAACGCTTACGTTCGAATGTACGTGAGTTAGAAGGTGCGTTAAACCGTGTTATTGCTAATGCGAATTTTACAGGTCGAGCAATCACTATCGACTTCGTTCGAGAAGCATTACGTGACTTATTAGCACTGCAGGAAAAGCTGGTAACTATTGATAATATTCAAAAAACTGTTGCTGAGTATTATAAGATAAAAGTCGCTGATTTACTTTCTAAACGTCGTTCTCGTTCTGTCGCTCGACCGCGTCAGATGGCAATGGCACTGGCGAAAGAGCTGACAAATCATAGTTTACCTGAAATCGGGGATGCTTTTGGCGGTCGTGACCACACCACGGTGTTGCACGCTTGTCGTAAAATTGAACAATTACGAGAAGAAAGCCATGACATCAAAGAAGATTTTTCAAATCTAATCAGAACATTATCATCTTAATTGCTATGAAATTTATTATCGAACGCGAGCAGTTATTAAAACCGTTACAACAGGTGAGTGGTCCATTAGGTGGGCGTCCAACGCTGCCTATTTTAGGAAACCTTTTACTTCACGTAAAAGAAGGTGCCCTGCAACTTACGGGTACCGACCTAGAAATGGAGATGATGGCCAATGTTCCGCTTACCCGTGAGCATGAAATTGGTGCAACCACGGTACCAGCGCGCAAATTTTTTGATATTTGGCGTGGCTTACCGGAAGGTTCTGAAATCCAAGTCGAACTTAATGATGACCGACTGCTTGTACGTTCTGGGCGCAGCCGCTTCTCATTATCCACCTTACCTGCGGCTGACTTCCCGAATTTAGATGATTGGCAAAGTGAAGTTGAGTTTTCTCTGCCTCAATCCATACTGAAACGTTTAATTGAAGCAACGCAGTTTTCAATGGCACACCAAGATGTCCGTTATTACCTCAACGGCATGCTGTTTGAAACTGAAGGAAATATGCTCAGAACCGTTTCCACCGATGGGCACCGCCTTGCGGTTTGCTCTATGGATATTGGTCAAGAACTACCATCACATTCTGTCATCGTGCCACGTAAAGGCGTCATGGAATTGATGCGTCTGTTAGATGGTGGCGATGCCTTATTGCAGCTACAAATTGGTAGCAACAATATTCGCGCTCATGTTGGCGACTTTATCTTTACCTCTAAATTAGTCGATGGTCGTTTCCCTGACTACCGCCGAGTTCTACCTAAGAATCCAGATAAAACCTTAGAAGCACGCTGTGATTTACTCAAACAAGCTTTCTCACGAGCGGCGATTTTATCTAACGAAAAGTTCCGCGGCGTACGTTTATTCTTCAGTGAAAACCAGCTACGTATCACTGCGAATAACCCTGAACAGGAAGAAGCGGAAGAAATTGTTGATGTTAATTACCAAGGCGGAGAAATGGAAATTGGCTTTAACGTCAGTTACATCCTCGACGTCTTGAATGCCCTGAAAAGCGAAAATGTCACACTGTTTTTAACGGATGCCGTTTCTAGTGTACAAATTGAAGACTCTGCAAGTCGCTCCGCCGTGTATGTTGTTATGCCTATGCGCTTGTAAGCAGTCAGTATGATCCTTTCGCGTTTATTGATCCGCGATTTTCGTAATATAGAAGACGCCGATCTCTCCCTTGCAACTGGGTTCAATTTTTTAATTGGTCCTAATGGGAGTGGCAAAACCAGTATACTGGAAGCAATTTATACACTTGGACATGGACGAGCCTTTCGCAGCATTCAGGCGAATCGCGTTATTCGTCATGACCAAGAACAATTTATTCTACATGGTAAACTGGGACACCCAGATACCGAACGCAAAGTACTATCACTCGGTTTAAGTAAGAATCGCGAAGGTGATAGTAAAGTAAGAATTGATGGCACCGACGGGCATAAAATTGCAGAACTGGCAAAACTCTTGCCAATGCAGCTTATTACCCCTGAAGGGTTTACCCTACTAAATGGTGGTCCAAAATACCGACGCGCGTTTATAGATTGGGGATGTTTTCATAATGAAGCCCTATTCTTTTCTACATGGTCGGACTTAAAACGTTTGTTAAAGCAGCGAAATGCGGCTTTACGGCAAGTAACTCGTTATGAGCAAATTCGCCATTGGGATCAGCAACTCGCCCCAATTTCCGAACAAATTAGCCAATGGCGCGGCGAGTATATTGCAGGTATTGCAGAAAATATTGAGCAAACCTGTAAACAGTTTTTACCCGAATTCTCACTTTCGGTCTCTTTCCAACGTGGTTGGGACAAAGAAATTGATTATTCAGAACAGTTAGAGCGGCAGTTTGAGCGCGATAGAGCGTTGACCTACACCTCATCAGGTCCACATAAAGCTGATCTGCGAATTCGAGCTAACGGCATTCCCGTTGAAGATATGCTCTCTCGTGGTCAACTGAAATTATTAATGTGTGCACTCAGGTTAGCGCAGGGTGAATATTTCACCCAACAGAGCGGGCAACAATGCCTGTATCTACTGGATGATTTTGCTTCAGAACTGGATTCTGGTCGCCGGCAATTATTAGCGGCTCGACTCAAAGCTACGCAAGCACAAGTGTTTGTAAGTGCTATTACACCGGCGCAAGTCAATGATATGATTGATGCCAACAGTAAAATGTTTAGTGTAGAGCAAGGCAAAATAGAAGTTCAACCTCAGGAATAGAAAGAGCAGGAAACGTTGATGTCGAATACATATGACTCCTCAAGTATCAAGGTATTAAAAGGACTGGATGCGGTGCGTAAGCGCCCGGGCATGTATATCGGTGATACCGACGATGGAACAGGTCTTCATCACATGGTCTTCGAGGTTGTGGATAACGCTATCGATGAAGCCTTAGCTGGTTTCTGTGACGATATCGTCATCACTATCCATGCCGACAACTCCGTCTCTGTACAAGATGATGGGCGTGGTATCCCAACGGGCATCCACGAAGAAGAAGGTGTTTCTGCCGCAGAAGTCATCATGACCGTTCTGCACGCCGGCGGTAAATTTGACGACAACTCCTACAAAGTCTCCGGTGGTCTGCACGGTGTGGGTGTTTCAGTGGTTAACGCCTTATCCGAAAAACTTGAATTAGTAATCCGCCGTGACGGTAAAGTTCACGAACAAATATACAAACACGGCGAGCCACAAGGTCCTCTAACAGTTGTTGGAGAAACAGACCAAACAGGGACTCGTGTACGTTTCTGGCCAAGCATGGACACCTTCAAAGGTGTGACTGAATTCGAATACGATATTCTGGCAAAACGCTTACGTGAACTTTCATTCCTGAACTCAGGCGTTTCAATCCGTTTAATTGATAAACGAGATGGCAAAGAAGACCATTTCCACTATGAAGGTGGGATCAAAGCCTTTGTTGAGTATCTGAGCCGTAATAAAACCCCAATTCACCCATCCGTATTTTATTTCTCTACTGAGAAAGACGGGATTGGCGTGGAAGTTTCCATGCAGTGGAACGACGGTTTCCAAGAGAATGTTTACTGCTTCACCAACAACATTCCTCAGCGTGATGGAGGTACCCACTTAGCGGGCTTCCGTGCCGCGATGACCCGAACCCTGAATAACTACATGGAAAAAGAAGGCTATCAGAAAAAACGAAAGTCAGTGCAACGGGTGATGATGCTCGTGAAGGCTTGATTGCCGTTATTTCTGTAAAAGTGCCAGATCCTAAATTCTCTTCTCAAACTAAAGAAAAACTGGTTTCTTCCGAAGTGAAAACAGCTGTCGAAACCTTAATGAATGAAAAATTGGTTGAGTATTTATTAGAGAATCCAAACGACGCCAAAATCGTTGTTGGCAAAATCATTGATGCTGCACGTGCCCGTGAAGCTGCACGTAAAGCCCGTGAAATGACTCGCCGTAAAGGCGCGTTAGATTTAGCAGGTTTGCCAGGTAAACTCGCTGACTGCCAAGAACGTGACCCTGCATTATCTGAACTGTACTTAGTGGAAGGGGACTCTGCGGGCGGCTCTGCAAAACAAGGCCGTAACCGTAAGAACCAAGCTATTTTGCCACTGAAAGGTAAAATCCTGAACGTGGAAAAAGCGCGTTTCGACAAAATGCTCTCTTCCCAAGAAGTTGCGACACTGATCACCGCATTAGGCTGTGGTATTGGTCGTGATGAATACAACCCAGATAAACTGCGTTATCACAGCATCATCATCATGACGGATGCTGACGTCGATGGTTCGCACATTCGTACATTGCTGTTAACTTTCTTCTACCGTCAAATGCCAGAAATCGTTGAACGTGGTCATATCTTTATTGCTCAGCCGCCACTGTATAAAGTGAAACGCGGTAAGCAAGAGCAATACATTAAAGATGATGAAGCGATGGATGACTATCTGATCTCTATCGCACTGGACGGTGCTGAGTTACATTTAAGTGCGGAAGCCCCAGCCATGAAAGGCGAACAACTGGAAAAACTGGTTGTTGAATACAATGCAGCGCACCGTATTATTCGCCGTCTTGAGCGTTTATATCCACAAGCGCTGCTGAACAGCTTAGTGTATCAATCCACACTGACTGAAGACGCACTGAAAGATAGCGCCCAAGTTGAAGAATGGGCGAAAACTTTAGTGGCGCGTTTAGAAGAAAACGAGCAAGCGGGTAGCTCTTACAGCTATATTATTCATGAAAACCGTGAACGCCAGCTATTCGAGCCTACTATTCGTATCCGTACCCACGGTGTTGATAGCGACTACAACCTCGATTTCGACTTCGTACATGGTAGTGAGTATCGTCGTATCACCGAGTTAGGTGACATAATCAGTGGTTTAATCGAGGAAGGTGCTTATATTCAACGCGGTGAACGTCGCCAGAATATCGACAACTTCGAGCAAGCATTAGAGTGGTTAAGCCGTGAATCTCGTCGTGGTTTATCCGTACAGCGTTATAAAGGTCTTGGTGAAATGAACCCAGAACAACTTTGGGAAACCACCATGAATCCAGAAACTCGCCGTATGATGCGTGTCACTATCAAAGATGCAATTGCAACAGATCAGCTGTTCACCACATTGATGGGAGATGCCGTAGAACCGCGTCGTGCCTTTATCGAAGAGAACGCCTTAAAAGCCGCGAACATCGATATTTAATCGACTTACCGGCTCATTCATTTGATAACCCTATATTTCGGTATAGGGTTATTTTTTTATCTAATTTTAATCTTAAATATTTATTATTAATTTTATTTTAAAGTTAACTAATTTCACACTTTATTTAATTAACTAAATAGAATAATGAAATAAAATAAAGTTTGTCTTATTTACTTTCATTTTATGGAAAATAAAAATCACCCTATTAAGATGAAATAGATTTTTCCTTCTTCAAAAATCTATAGGTCTATAATGAACAAAATAATACCCTCGGTATCTTTAAGTCTGTTTTTGCTATTTAACATTCATCCAATTTTTGCTCAATCTGATTATTTAGAGGCACAAAAAACCATTCTTGATCAACGAAATCAACTCTTTAATGAACTCAAAACCCATGTTATTCCTCCCTATCCCGAGCCACATTCACAAGCCGCACTATGGGATAAAGAAGCCAGTCAACACGTTACACTATTAACTAAAAAACGTAAAAAGAGCGCTGAAAAAGATCAACAAAGCACACCAGAATATATCTTTAATATTTACAGGGAATATTTATTTAATCAAAAAGGTTTTAATTATAATGATTTTAAAAAAATCGAGGCTTATAACCGTCTAGATAATTTATTTCAATTAGCCAGCTTTGCCTATGACCCTATTAAAAATAAAAATCGCTCAATGGATTTTATTCTAAAAGATCATTACTTACGAGGTCGCCCCAATCAAGTTCTCAATGAGAAAGGGGAATACATTCCAAACTATACCAATATCACAGGCTCCTCTTACCCCAGTGGACATACTTGGAGCGGATTTAAGCAAGCAGCAATATTTGCCACTCTTTACCCAGAAAAAGGCGCACAATTTTTTGATAGAGCCATGGGATATGGAGAGAGCCGTGTGATTGTTGGCGCACACTTCCCAACCGATACTATTGCCTCACGCGCCGCCAATTACTATCTTCTCGCTCATTTACTAAAAAATGACAAAACTGCCAATACATTTATTGGGTTAGCAAAAGACGTACGCCAAGAAATAAACTCTCAATGTGCTGCGAATACCGCCAAATGCAAACCACCTATCGGCCTGCTTCCCTCATTTGATGAAAATACCGGCTATTACAATAAGCAAAGTGAGCATCCTTCTCCCACCGTTACAGCGGACCAAATACCCGCGAGTGCAGCTTATTTACTGCGTTCCCGTTTTGCTTATCTCAATAAAGAACAATGGCGGGAAATTATTGCCGGAACCGCCTACCCACGCCATTCTTTAGCTGGCTGGAGTGTTAAACAGAATCAGCCTGATAGCTACTGGGGGCTGATTAACTTATCCAAAGCTTACAAAGGGCCTACGCATTTCGCTGAAGATTGGGTCGTCAATCAACGGGTAACTCAAGACGACGTTGCGAACGTCGGCATTACCGATATTTGGAGTAATGGCATCGATGGCAAAGGGCGATTAATCAAACAAGGGGAAGGCTCATTAACCTTAGCTGGAATTAACCGTTTTGCAGGGCTTGAAATACAGCAAGGTCGTGTAGTTTTAACGCAAGAAAACCACTTAACAGGCCCCGTCAATATCAATGGTGGAAAGCTTGAGGTCAAACACATCCTACATGCGCCAGTCAACGTCACCAATGGCGCATTAGCGCTCAGTCACAGCATCAAAAATACGGTGACATTAAACCAAGGAGCCCGATTTATTGCTTCTGGTTCAGTTGATGACTTAGTGATTAACAGTGGTGCTATCTTAACCCCTGGAGATAATACTAGAGACCCGACAAGGCATCTCAAGGTGAATAACACCGCCATCTTCCAGCCCGGCAGTGAATTCTATGTGAGTATTCAAAAAGATGTAATACAGGAATTTGACGCCCTACATGCTGGCGGTACAGTGACCATCAACGGGGGCAAGGTCAACGAGTTCTTCGCTGAAGAATCAGAACCATTCAATGAACGGATACCTAACCAAGATGAAATTCAGGGTCGATTCCGCACTCAATATGAAATTATTCGCGCCCCCAATATTCAAGGGAAATTTGACGGCATCGAACCTAACTATCTATTTATTGGTACTACATTAAATTATGGCGCAGATCCTCGTTCACCCACGATGCAACGTGTCACACTCAACGTCGGTCGTAGTGGCCTGACTTTTGATGCCTTTGCAAAGACGCCAAACCAAACCGCCATTGCTCACGCCCTTGAAGATCTCCCATTGAATAACACCCTGTATAAACGTTTAATCCTCAGCCAAACCACCGCAGGGGTTAACGATCTTCTTCGAACCTTATCCCCACAAATTCATATCGATACCCTTGCTAGCCAGTTAAATAACCATCGCCAATATCACGGTACGCTGCTGCAACAAACACGCGCATCAGAAAATATCGTCAAAGAGCGTGGCGATAACCGCGGTAACGTCTGGGTAAACGTACCTTATCATTGGGATAGAACCCAAAGCGACGGCAACGCATCCGGCTTTACCAATAGCAATTATGGGGTGTTCTTAGGGGCAGATAAGCATTTCTTTAATGATGATTTTATTTTTGGCATGAGCTCCGGTTTTACAAAAAATTCCGTCTCTGGAGGAGTCGGTCATAGCCATAGCAACAACTATTATTTAGCGGCTTATGGCTCTCTGCAATTGGCGCCAATCACCTTACGTGCAGGGCTTGGGCACACATGGCACACCATCAAAACTGATAGAACAGTCGCCTCGTCCATTTATTCCGATCACAATACCGCCGACTATAAAGGCAAGACCAACCACCTGTTTATGGAAGCCGCTTACCCGTGGAAATCGGCATTTATCAACGCCGAGCCGTTTGTGAACTTCGCCTTTACCAATGCGGAAAGTCATGGATTTAGAGAAAAAGGGAAAAAAGCCTCGCTCGTTACAGGTCGCCAATCCCTTGATGCCACCACTACAACGCTGGGATTACGTTTAGATAACCAGTGGAAAGTGGGTAAATCATCCTCAATCGATGTACACGGGGAACTCGGCTGGCAACATCAATATGACAAGCAGGAACGCGAAATGGCATTTCGATTTACCCAGCGCGACCTACTTGCACCACCGCTTAACTATCATGGTGTGAATGCACCGCAAGATGGAGTGACAATCAAGCTAGGATCGAATATTCAGATTACCGACAATACCAAGCTATCCGTGGATTACAGCCAATTTACGACCAAGGGATATTTAGAAAATAATCTTGATGCTAAGTTCCTTGTCTCATTTTAATGTTTAAAGTATAAAATTTAGCCATAAAAAATGGCACCGGTGTGTTTCGTCACGCAGGTGCCATGCCTATTTTTCTCGTTTAAGAATTGCGAACTACAGCAAAATTCTCAACATGCGGCGCAGAGGCTCCGCAGCTCCCCATAGCAACTGGTCACCCACAGTAAATGCGGACAGATACTCAGGTCCCATATTCAATTTACGCAGGCGACCAACCGGTGTACTCAATGTACCTGTTACCGCGGCTGGAGTCAGTTCACGCATGGTAATTTCACGGTCATTTGGCACCACTTTCACCCACTCATTATGGGAAGCCAGCAGCTGCTCCACTTCGTTCAGTGGTACATCTTTTTTCAGTTTCAATGTGAATGCTTGGCTGTGGCAACGCAGTGCGCCCACACGAACACACAGACCATCAACAGGAATAATATTGCTACCCGTTGCCAAAATTTTGTTGGTTTCCGCCTGACCTTTCCACTCTTCGCGGCTTTGACCATTGTCTAAGGCTTTATCAATCCACGGGATTAAGCTGCCTGCAAGCGGTACACCAAAAGCATCCGTTGGCATTGAACCGCTACGTGTAAAGTCAGTGACTTTTTTCTCAATCTCTAAGATAGCTGATGCAGGATTTTGCAGCTCTTTCGCCACTTGCGCGTGTAAAGAACCCATTTGCGACAGAAGTTCACGCATATTACGCGCACCCGCACCAGAAGCGGCTTGGTAAGTTGCGACAGAGGCCCACTCAACCAAATCATTAGCAAATAAGCCCCCCAGCGACATTAGCATTAAGCTCACCGTACAGTTACCGCCGACGAAGGTCTTAATGCCTTTATTTAAGCCGTCTTGGATATGTTTGTGGTTCACTGGATCTAAAATAATAATCGCATCGTCTTTCATACGCAGTGCGGATGCAGCATCAATCCAGTAGCCTTTCCAGCCCGCTTCACGTAATTTTGGATACACTTCATTGGTATAATCGCCGCCTTGGCAGCTAATAATAATATCCAGTGCACTCAACGCATCGATATCAAATGCATCTTGCAGCGTACTGCGATGACCACCAAAAACGGGTGCTTCAGCCCCATGTTGGGAGGTGGTAAAAAATACCGGGTGAATGACGTTAAAGTCCCCTTCCTCTACCATTCTTTGCATCAATACAGAGCCGACCATTCCGCGCCAGCCAATAAATCCTACATTTTTCATTCTCTTCACCCTGTCTGTTTACATACTTCACCCAAAAAATTTCAACCATCGACTTACCGACAAATCGAAACTGGAAATGACTTGGGAGATTAAATGGAGAATCATCAATCGATTGTATTAAACGTGACAAAATATGCATCAGTGTGCAAGTGAATTTCATCACTAATAGCAAGAAGATTAGTAATAATGCTAATAATTAGTAAGAAGTTATTGATTAAAAATTTCCATTTTGGAAAATACTATTTTCCAATTAATCCATACATTCCATCATCCAACCCAATTAAAATTAGCGGGTTAACCCTCACAACGTAGCGTATCTCATGACCAAATATGTCCTTTTTAGTTTCTGGATCGTCCTTATTTATCCTTTGGGTGTCGACCTCCATTTAACCGGCATTCCCTATATTGCCGCAGATTTACATGCCAATGAAAGCCAACTCCATGTGGCATTCTCCATCTATTTAGCGGGTATGGCATCCACCATGCTAATTGCGGGATGGTGTGCCGACCATATCGGTCGCAAACCCGTCGTGCTAGCTGGAACGACTATTTTCGCGATTGCATCTATTATTGCGGGAAATGCGACTTCCATTGATACCTTTCTCATCACTCGGTTCTTCCAAGGTATTGGTGCAGGTTTCTGTTATGTCGTGACATTCGCTATTTTACGCGATGTATTACCACCCCAACGCCGTACCAAAGTACTCGCCGCAATGAATGGCGTAACCTGCATTGCACCTGTGCTGGCTCCCGTCATTGGATTTGCGATTTTGCTCATTTACCACTGGTCAGTGATGTTCTATTTTATGGCAGGCTATGCGGTTATCAGCATGCTATTTTGCCTAATCTCGATTAAAGAAACGAAGCCCTCTTCTGCATCATCAACGAAACAATCAAATGCCCAACCGGCGATAGAAGAAAAGCTATTTAACACTTTCTTTGTTACCCGTTTGATTATCTCTTGCTTTGGTATGGGCGTAATCCTGACTTACGTTAACGTTGCGCCGATTATCTTGATGGAAAATCTGGGTTTCACGACGGGTCAATACTCCACCGCCATGACGTTGCTGGCGATGGTCAGTATGGGAACATCGTTCTTAATGCCGAAACTCATTTCAAAATTTAATAGCCGCTCGCTGCTCAATACGGCGTTAAGTTTATTTTTGATTAATGGCGTACTACTTTCAGTCTATCTGCTCGCACTTCCCCATTTAGCTCTGTTGTACATCGTATTTGCCTTCTGTGGCATAGGTTTCTCCATGCAGTTTGGCATTATTATGAGTCAAGCCTTATCTCCATTTGCGAAAAAAGCCGGTATTGCCAGCTCCGTTTTAGCTATCTCACAATTAAGCTGCGCCTCAGCCTATATTTGGATGATGGGTGTGATGGGTGTCCCTTCAGTGAGTATGCTGTTAATTATCTTGATTGCAGCAGGAATGATTGGCATGGTGTTACTCAGAATACCGACTACGCAGGTCAACCAACAGGTCGCTACATGTGAATAAGCAATTGCATCGATTAGACTTAAATTTACTGGTTATTTTGCAATATTTAGTGGAAGAGCGCAGTGTAAGCCTTGCCGCCAAACGGCTTGCTATTACCCCCTCCTCCGTCAGTAAGTCATTGTCTAAACTACGCCAATGGTTCGATGACCCGTTATTTATCCGCAGCCCGCAAGGGCTGGTTCCAACCCCATTGATGCATCGTATTGAAAAATCACTGCCTGAGTTTTTAAATTTATCTCACTATATTGCAGAGATCAGAGACACTGAAAAGCCACGAGGAATGACGTTTCGATTAATGATGGAAGCGCCCTTAAACCTCATCATGCTCCATGATTTATCCCTGAACATCCTCAATCAATACCCAGAATCCGAGGTCATTGTGCGAGATTGGGACTATAACTCGTTAGCAGCGCTGATCGCGGGAGATGCGGATATCGGATTAGTGGGTCGTGAAAGCTTCCATTCATCCAAAGAGTCTATTAATCATCTACCTGACATTCTGAACTTCGAAGTGTTATTCACCGATAAACCTCTGGCGTTTATCCGCAGTGACCACCCTATTTTGCAAGAAGAATGGACATTAACGAATTACTTAAAATATCCTCATATCAGCACTGAATTTGGCAATCGCATTCCATGGGCCCTCGATGATTTACTGGAAACCATGGGGTTTCATCGACCAATTCATCTATCCTTCTCTACCTTTGAACAATCACTCTTAATGGCCTCTCGACCTGAGCACAACCTCATCACGAGCTCGCCGGGTTATTGCCAACACTATGTTAATGATTTTAATCTTGATTTAGTTTGTCGCCCTCTGCCTGTCGATGACATTTTATATCAGCAACTCGAAATCCCTTTCTTGATGCTGTGGCACAAACGTAACGCGTATAACTCAAAAACCTTATGGCTGAGAGAACAAATCAAAAACAGCATTCTTAACTTTGTAAATCCATAAAAAACGCCATGGCAAGGAGTATGAATTGCCACGGCGAAAACAAGGAACGAAGAAACAGAGAATAACGGAATACTAGCCTTGGACTGCTTTAAAACGAGGATTAGTTTTACAAATCACATAGATACGACCACGACGACGCACAACTTGGCAATCAGGGTGGCGCTGCTTAGCGGTTTTTAATGAGCTGAGGACTTTCACGATAACTCCTAATAAAACAAATGTAATGTTATAATGTAACAATAATGGAATTGAAATCATCCCGCAATCATTTTTTGGGAAACTTTTGTATAATTAAGCCATTACTGACTCTCTATCATTATTTATCAAATAGATACATTTCTATTTAATGAAATAGACCAATTTGAGGAAGATGAAATGTATTACGGCTTTGACATGGGCGGCACCAAAATTGAGTTGGCAGTATTTGACCAAGCACTCAATCAAGTATGGCAAAAACGCGTTCCTACTCCAAAAGATGATTACCACGCATTACTCAATGCGTTTCGCGATCTCACCGCTGAAGCAGATGCACAATTTAGCTGCCAAGGTAAAATTGGTATTGGTGTTCCAGGTATCGTTAATCACTCGGAAGGCGTTGTATTTACAACCAATGTGCCAAGTGCACAATATAAACCCTTCATTCACGACCTCACTAACCTCTTAAATCGCCCAGTAAAAGTTGAAAATGATGCTAACTGTTTTGCACTTTCTGAAGCCTGGGATCCTGAATTCAAACGCTACCCTAGTGTACTCGGATTAATTTTAGGTACCGGAGTCGGTGGTGGATTTGTGATAAACGGAAAAGTGCTATCCGGAAAAAACGGGATTGCAGGGGAAATTGGGCACATGAATATGAGTGTTCGTGCTGCTAAGTATCTCGGTGATACTGTTCCGGAAATCGTCTGTGGTTGCGGTCAAACCGCGTGCTTTGAAACCTACCTCTCGGGTCCTGGTTTTGAACGTATTTATGCGGCATTTACCAATGAAAAACGTTCAGCTGTCGACATTATTCAGTTATATCAACAAGGCGATCTAGCTGCTAAACAACATGTTGAGCGCTATATGATGGTGCTAGCCATGTTTATGGGCCAAGTGATTACTGTCTTTGACCCTGATTTGGTCGTGATCGGTGGTGGCTTATCGCAGTTTGATGAAATTTATCGCTTATTGCCTGAAATAGTCCCACAATATTTATATGGCATCGCCAAAATGCCTGCCATTGAAAAAGCGCGTTACGGTGCCTCCGGTGGTGCTCGCGGCGCCGCATTCCTGAATCTCGTCGACTAACTCTCCGCTATGACATCTCTACTCCAACAATTATAAGGAGTAGAGGTGACGAACACCTCAAATTTACAAAACGCAATTGAGAATCGTTATCATTTATGTTATTTTCAATGAAACTCAATAATAATCAATGAGTTAAACGTCTTACGCGATTCAAGGTCACTGCACAGAATTAATCATAGAAATCAGCGAGATATTGCAAAAATTTAGACTTAGACTAGTCCTATGTTGTTCGTTTGAAAAGTGCTTATGATTAACTAAATTCCGCTCATTTTTTGATAAATGTGCCATAAAAAACACAGGTAAAGGTCACTCACACCGCCTAACAAATGTCGACAAAGGTCATCATCCACGACCTCACTAAAGAGAAAAACTAATGAGTTTGTTTTTAGAGAATTGCCTGACTTTTCCTACCATTATCTTTAGCGGTTTACTCATTATTGTCCTTTTTTACTGGTTGTGTGCTGCTTTTGGTTTGTTAGATATTGATTTATTTAATATTGATACGGAACTAGATGCAGAGGGTATCGACCTCACGGGCTTCGCAGGTTGGCTCACTAAATTAGGTTTAGCGGGAATTCCCGTTACTATTATCTTGACGCTATTTACCCTATTTGGCTGGCTCATTAGCTACTTTGCTGCGCATTTATTTCTCCGATTCATCGATATGACCCTACTTCGCTACGCCGTCGGCGTAACGCTACTGGTGATTACCGCATTTATCTCCCTGCAATTGACGGCAATCTGCCTACGACCTATTCGTAACCGATTGGTTAACCTCAACAAACCAAAAACTGTCCATCAGTTAATGGGGAAGCTGGCAACCGTACGTTCCGGCACGGTAACCGAACAAAATGGGGAAGCCGTATTAGAAGATGGTGGTGCAGGACTCATTTTGCAGGTTAGAGCACCTAGCGCCGACAATATCAAACGCGGCGATCGCGTCGTGATTATCAGCTATGACCCACAATCCCACAGTTACCAAGTCGTAACTGAAAATGAATTCCGACAGTAAAAACAAAATATAAACCACTTTGCTAATTAATAAAGAATGACGACATCGTCAGAACCCATGGAGAAGAAATATGGATTTGGCTGAATACATGCCTTTTTTAACGGTTGTTGGGGGAGTGATAATCATCATTCTTGGGTTTTTTGGCTTATTTAAAGCGTTCTATATCAAAGTCCCTCAAGGCACCGCCCTGATTGTCAACGACATGTCGTCACAACCTAAAGTCCACTTTACAGGGGCATTAGTGTATCCCGTTATCTACAAAAAAGAGTTTATGCGCATTTCGTTGCTCACTCTGGAAGTCGACCGCCGCGGTAAAGACGGTTTAATTTGCCAAGATAACTTGCGTGCCGATATTACCGTTGCCTTCTATTTACGCGTGAATGAAACCACGGAAGACGTATTAAAAGTCGCTAAGGCTATCGGTGTTGACCGTGCATCTGACCATCAAGCTGTTAGCTCCTTGTTTAGTGCTAAATTCTCAGAAGCCCTGAAAACAGTGGGCAAGCAATTTGAATTAGCTAAGTTGTTTGAAGACCGTCAAAATTTCCGCGACCGAATCGTCGATGTAATAGGCAAGGATCTGAACGGCTATGCTCTCGAAGACGTAGCAATCGACTATTTAGAGCAAACACCGAAATCTGCCCTTGACCCCAATAATATTTTCGACTCCGAAGGTATTCGTAAAATCACCGAAATTACCGCTATCCACAACATCGAAACGAACCAAAAAGAGCGAGATCAAGAGTTAGCCATTCAGAAAAAAAATGTGGAAACCCGCGAAGCTAGCTTGGCATTAGAGCGCCAACAAGCCGATGCTGAAGCTCGCCAAAAACGTGAAATCGATAATATCCGCGCTCGCGAACAAGCAGAAACCTTGCGCGTTCAAGAAGAAGAACGTCTCAAGTCCGAGCAAGCTCGTATTCAAACGCAGCAAGAAATTGAAATTCGCGAAGAAAACCGTATGCGTGAAGTCGAAGTGGCTCAGCAGAACCGCACTCGTGCTGTCGCTATTGAAGAAGAACGCGTTAACCGCGCTCGTGAACTAGAAATTGTTGCACGTGAACGCGAAGTTGAGTTGCAACGTATTGATAAAGAAAAAGCATTAGAAGAAGAGCGCAAAAATATCTCTAACGTGATTCGTGAGCGTGTAGCGGTTGAAAAAACTGTGGCTCAAGAAGAAGAGCGCATCAAAGAGGTTCGTGAGATTTCTGAAGCGGAACGTATGAAGCAAGTCACTGTGATTAACGCCCAAGCAGAAGCTGAGGAAGCCTTAGTCCGTCAAGTGAAAAGAGCTGAAGCCGATGAAGCGAGTGCCAAACACCGCGCAGAAGAAATCAGCACCATGGCACAAGCTGAATTGGAAGCATCCGCGAAACAAGCGGAAGCGAAAAAACGCTTAGCCGAAGGAATTGAAGCCGAGCACGCGGCATTAGGTTTAGCCGAAGCTCGTGTTCGCCAAGCCACAGCCGAAGCTGAAGAGAAAGAGGGGCTGGTTCAAGCGAATATTACCGCAGAAAAACTGTTAGCCGAAGCCCGTGGTCTGAAAGAAAAAGGCTTAACCGAAGCCCAAGTGATGGAAGCCAAAGCCCAAGCTGAACGCGAGCAAGGTCTTGCTGAAGCGAAAATTCTGGAAGAAAAATTGACCGCTCAAGCCCGCGGTGAAGAGCAACAAGCGAATGCAAAAGAGAAGCTGGGCTTGGCTGATGCCAAAGTTCTGGAAGAAAAACTGGCCGCTCAAGCGCGTGGTGAAGGTCAATTAGGTGCAGCGCAAGCCGAAGTGATTCGCCAACGCCTGAAAGCCGAAGCTGACGGTCTGACAGATAAATTCCAGTCAATGGATCACCTCAGTGACACCGCTCGCTCACATGAAGAATTCCGTATGCGTCTTGAGAAAGAGTTTGAGCAATCTATGGCATCCATTGAAGCGAATAAAGAAATTGCTCGCGAACAAGCGGATGTGCTGGCTGCGGCACTGAGCAAAACCAACATCGAAATTGTCGGTGGTGATGGTAACTTCTTCAACACGTTCTCCAAAGCACTGAGTTTAGGAAAAGCCGTTGATGGCTTTATGGATAAAAGCAGCTTTGCCAAGGAAAATCTTGAAAAGCTGGTAAACCGCGCCACAGAAGAGAAGAAAATTGATATTGCATCCTTACTGCAAAACCCTGAAGTGAAAGACTTAATCAATGGGTTTATGGCAGCAAAAGGCGCAACGCAAACAGCAAAAAATATCGTCAGTAAGCCCGTTTCTTACGATGATAATCAACGCTAATCCATCAATATTTTCGCTTTTCAGGTAAGTTTTATACCTCAATATCGTCAAGTTACAGTTTATCTGTGACTTGACGTTTTATGAGCGTATCTCTTTTTAAGACCAAGGAAATTCGTTAAACATGTCAGAAACCCAAGATGTGAATCGCGAACAGGAAATTCTCGACAATGCCGTAGCAGAAGGTGGCGCGTATGAAATACTGCGCAAGCGCCTGACAGAACAAGGGCAGCAACTTCATCAAAAAGCGGCGCAACTTAATGACAGCCGACTGACTGAATTTGGTCAAAGCCAGATGGACATCATCGGGCGTATCCGTATTCGTACTGAAAATAATTGCCAAGCCAGAGACATTGTTCGAGTCGGCGATTGGCTGCTATTTGGCTATAACGTTTTTCTTGGTTTAAAAAAAGAAACGCACATTGAAGATGTTTTTTCACTCTACCAGCTCACTGAAAATGAAGGCGATTTTGATGTAGATGCTGTTCCTTATGAAGGCACCTTCCTCAGTGACACCCGCTTTGTTCAGGATTTTACTGAACTCTACACCTATTACAAAAACACGCAGTTACTTCAATTAGTCGAACGTGATGGCAAGCTGTTAGCGAGCTTTCAAATTGGTGATCGGTTAACGGATGTGCGGGTTTTCCGCTGGTCAATTTCCAGCGATAAATCGCGTATTGAATACATCGATAATCGCGGTGAACGAGACATTGCCTTACCGCCAACCAACGATTTCGAATGGGTGCGTACCACACGAGAAAACACCGTAAATGGGCGCTATCCTCATATCAATATTCTCGATACCGTCTTTGTAGAAACGATTGGCGGTGACCTGACCATCAAATGTGAAAACAACACGGAAGATGGGCTAGGCATATATCGCGAAGCGGTACTTGATAAAAACCAATCCCTTGATGACGCCCAAATTGAATACGCACAGACTGGCAGCCTGATTTTACTCAAAATCCTGCCATATCGTGAAGAAAGCTGGCGTTATTTGGTTTACAACATCCTGAACCAAACCGTTCAGCGTATCGACGCGATTGGACAAGCCTGTGTACAGCTTCCTGAAGATCATGGCATTATTTTCCCAGGAGGCTACTACCTGCAAAATGGGGAGTATAAAACCTTTGAGCAGCCAATGGATGGGATGCGCTTTCGTCGCTTACGTCGTTCGCCCAATGGGGAAGATGTACTATATGTATTTTACTCCCCCAACCAAGGTCGTATCGCCCTTTTCAACTACAATCTGATTGAACGTAAACTTGCAGTCCCATTAATCGGGCATGGTTATGCCATGCTAGAAGATGGCAAGATGGTCTTGTTCGAAGGGGAAAGTGATGAAGCCACCCGCGTTCACCCCATGCAAGTATGGCAAACGCCTTTTTATTCTGACGAGTTTGCAGACAAACAACCCGCTCGCGGTGGTTTTCTTGGGCGTATTGGCAACGCAGATTTAGTCCGTGGAATTTCCGAAATTCTCCATATCGCCAAAGAAATTGACGGTAACCACGTGTCAGTTTCCCGCTACGAACAACTTAGCCAACAACCCAAAAACTTGCTGGATATTTTCTACTGGTTTAATGACGAGCAGTGCTTAGGCATTGGCAAGTTATTAAAAGAAATAACCCAAACCAGTGAGCTGGTTCTCGACGAGTATGAAAAAGTCGAAAGTATCCGCCAGCAATCCGCAAAATCCATGAATGAGGCAATCACTCGCCAAAAATCCTTACTTTCCCTAACCTTACCGGAAGGATGGACGAATATTCAACAATTTGTGGATGGATTAAATGCCTTAAATACCCAACAAGGACACCTGATTTCCCTACGGGAATTCCGCTATATGGATCTCACGACCCTCAGTGAGATGGAAACAGAAATTACTGACGCTCAGCAGCGTGTTTCTCAAGCTACCGCACAGTTTCTTGCCAGTGATAAAGCTCTACAACCGTTAAAAACTCAGCTGGCTACCTTTGAAGAGCAAATAGACAAGGCACAGACGAGTGCTCAGTTAGACACGCCAATGAATGACATGGAAAAAATGTCAGCGGATTTGGATATGCTCTCTAACTTAATGGCATCGCTGAGTTTCGATGATGTGACGCTACAAACACACATCATTGACGCTATTTCACAGATTTATGCGCAATTAAACCAATCTCGCGCTCGTCTACAACAAAAACGCAAATCCCAAACTAGCGTTGAAAGTGTGGCTCAATTTGGGGCTCAATTTCGTTTGTTTAGCCAAGGGATCACTAACGCACTCTCCCTTGCGACCGACCCTGAACGTTGTGATGATCAGCTATCTCGATTACTGGTTCAATTAGAAGAGCTAGAAAGTCAGTTTAGCCATCATGATGAATTTCTTGATGATATTTTAGCGAAACGCGAAGAGCTGCTGGAAACATTTGAGTCTCATAAACAAACGCTCATTGATGACCGTCAACGTCGTTCACAGAATTTACTCACTGCCGCAGACCGATTATTAGAAAGCCTTCAACGCCGCACTGTACGCTTGCAAAACCAAGATGAACTGAATGCGTTTTTTGCCACCGACCCACTGGCACAGAAAACCCGTGAAATCATCGAAAAACTTCGGGAAATCAACGATAACGTTAAAGCCGATGATATCGATGCAAGGCTCAAAGCTTCCCGAGATCAAGCTATTCGTATTCTGCGAGATAAAACCGACATCTTTGAAGATGGCGGTAACATCATTAAGCTGGGTCGCCACCGTTTCAGTGTTAATACACAAGAGCTTGACCTCACTATTTTACCGAAAGATAACCAATTGTGGGTCTATCTTACGGGCACCGATTTCCAAGAGCCGATTGATAACGCTGAACTCGCGACCTTACAACCTTACTGGACAGCAAACCTTGAGTCTGAATCCGACACCGTTTATCGCGCAGAATACCTCGCTTATTCCATCATCTATGCGGCCGCAAAACGCCAAGATGGTTTAGATTATGACACCCTAAAGAGTGCCCTTTCTGTCCCCGAGAAAATGGATAAATTGGTTCGTGATTTTGCCGCCCCGCGCTATAAAGAAGGCTACGAAAAAGGGATCCATGACCACGATGCCATTGCTATCTTGAAAAAACTGATCCCTATCGGTGAAAGTGCTGATTTACTGCGTTTCAATCCAACCGCTCGCGCTATTGCCGCCATTTTTTGGCAGCATATCCAAAATCAGGAATACCCTGCTCAGTGGCCTGAGCGAGCAAGAACCGCGATGAACATTCGTCAGTTATTCAATAACGATGACGCACTTCTCGACCTTCAAGCAGAGATCGAAGCAGATATCAGCTTATTCTTGCAAGATAACCCCATTGATTGCCAACTTCACCAGCA
This sequence comes from Providencia alcalifaciens DSM 30120, assembly GCF_000173415.1. GTDB lineage: Bacteria > Pseudomonadota > Gammaproteobacteria > Enterobacterales > Enterobacteriaceae > Providencia > Providencia alcalifaciens. The sequence goes on from NZ_ABXW01000070.1 coordinate 158,291, forward strand.
AGCTCAAGCCGCAGAATATCTGAGCTTTGCCTTAGCCAGAACGCCAATTGAGCTGATATACAGCAAGTATGCGCGAGACTTAGTGAGTGCACTGCAAACACGTTTAGAAGACGCACATATGTGGTTGGATTTTAACCGTTCACAACAAAACCTTGGTACACGTTATGCCCAACGCTGGGCATTACTGCAAAATTGGCTGCAAGGGTTATGTTCTATCGAGGAGTTTGCCCACCTACGCCCTTATATTCCAGGTGCGATTGCGATTATTATCTTAGATAAAATGGCATCCGCACGTTATAGCGAAGCCGATTTATACTTTAAAGTCAGTGGGCTACTAGGCGATCACCCCACTATCCATAACCAAACTCTCTCGCTAAGTTTGGATGACTATTTCAGCCGAATGCGCGAACAGCGTAAGCAATTCATTCCTGCATTTCGTCAATACCAAGCTTTGCGCCAACGTATTGTCAGTGAAGAACGCAGCCGCCTAAAACTCCATGAGTTCAAAGCGAAACCACTCAGCTCATTTGTGCGTAATAAACTTATCAATGATGTGTATCTGCCGATCATTGGCGACAACATGGCTAAGCAGATTGGCGCCCTTGGCGAAAATAAACGTACCGATTTAATGGGGCTATTGCTGATGATCTCCCCGCCGGGCTACGGTAAAACGACCTTAATGGAGTACGCGGCTGACCGCCTTGGCCTGATCTTTATGAAAATTAATGGTCCAGCCCTTGGACACGATGTTCTGTCTCTCGACCCAGAGCAAGCCCCCAATGCCACCGCTCGACAAGAGTTAGAAAAGCTCAATCTTGCCCTCGAAATGGGTAATAACGTGATGCTGTATGTGGATGACATCCAGCACACTCACCCTGAATTCTTACAGAAATTTATCTCCCTGTGTGATGGAACCCGCCGCATTGAAGGGGTATGGAAAGATAAAACCAAAACCTACGATATGCGTGGGAAAAAATTCTGCGTCGTGATGGCTGGTAACCCATATACCGAATCTGGCGAAGTATTCAGAATCCCAGATATGCTGGCTAACCGTGCAGATATTTATAACCTCGGCGAGGTATTAGGCGGCATGGATGATGCTTTTGCACTGAGCTATATTGAAAACAGCCTGACATCCAATCCTGTATTAGCACCACTGGCGCTGCGTGATTTAAACGACCTATACTTATTGGTGGATAAAGCCATGGGTAAATCCGTTTCTACCAATGCGCTCAGCTACCCCTACTCCGATGCCGAAATTAATGAAATAACCGCCGTTATTTCCCGCTTGCTAAGCTTGCGTGATGTCGTGCTGAAAGTGAATCAACAATACATTGCTAGCGCTGCACAGTCTGATAAATATCGAACTGAACCCGCATTCCGCCTACAAGGTAGTTACCGGAATATGAATAAACTCAGTGAAAAAGTTTCGTCGGTCATGAATGATGATGAACTGGAAAGATTGTTGGATGACCATTATCTCGGTGAAGCACAGTTACTGACGACGGGTGCGGAAGAAAACTTACTCAAACTGGCAGAGTTACGCGGTAGACTCAGCAAAGAAGACTCCGCTCGCTGGCAAAAAATCAAGAAAGATTTCTTGCGAAACAAAGCATTAGGCGGTGATAATGCCAATGTGGGCGATCGCGTAGTAACCCAACTCGCTCAATTGGTTGAAAGTGTACAATCTCTTGGACATCGATAATGAAAACTTGGCTAAGCCCGCGCATTAAACTGCTTATTACTCTTGCGGGTTTACTGATAGCGATTCAAATCGTCAATAGCTTAAGTGGCTATTCACTTGTCAGTTTCGGCATCCAGCCGAGGACAACCCATGGGCTGATGGGGATTATTTTTGCCCCACTGATCCATGGCGATTGGGCTCATCTTCTCAGTAATTTGCCCCCATTACTGATTTTAAGTGCTTTACTCCTACACGATTCCATCCGGAAATACGCTTATGCCAGCGCCTTCATCATTGTGATTGGCGGTGCCATCGTTTGGCTTATCGGCAGAAATGCACTGCACATTGGCGCTAGTGGCTGGATTTTTGGGCTATGGGGTTTGTTAATTGCCCAAGGCTTTTTTCGCCGAAAATGGCTAGACATCGTCATCGCCCTGTTGGTGCTGTTCTATTTCGGTGCAATGGCAAGCGGACTATTGCCCGTTCATCAAAAAATTTCCACGGAATCCCATATTGCAGGTGCGATTGCAGGGATTGCCTATGCGTGGATAGCCAATAAAAAATCGAAAATAGCGCAATCTGCTAATTCTCCGAAGGGCGCGCCAAAGTAACTCGATATACACAACGCCCCGCGCCATCTAGTAGATATTGTTCCCGCTCAACATGGACGCTTTCCCCTAATACTTCACGGAATAATGCAAGCTCGGAGCGGCAAAAATTTTGACACGCGGTCGCCGCTGCGCAGATAGGGCAATGGTTTTCAATAAACAGCCAGCCATCCTCATCATGCTCAACTTTTGCCATATAACCTTCTTCGCTACGCACCTCAGCTAATGCCGTTAAGCATTTCTCTAATGGTAACCCTTGGCAACGTGCTAAATATTTACTGCGACTCTCCGCTTCTCGCTGCTCAATCAGTTTTTCTAGCCCTGACTCACCAAAAATAGTTTTTACTGAATCTATTAACTGCAAGGCGAGCTGAGCATGAGTATCAGGAAAACGCTGATGCCCCAATTCTGTTAATACCCAATTTTGTCGAGGACGACCCGCACCTGACTGAGCCGTACATTGAACCCCCTCTACTAGCCCTAATGACGTCAACTTTTGAACATGCTGGCGAGCCGCTTCCCCCGTTAAATTCAGATCATCTGCAATGACGGAGGTGGAAATAGGTCCTTTCGTTTTAATGCAAAACAGCACCTTATCCACCGCCTGAGTCAGATTTAGATTATCAAAGTAATTACTTGCTTTATTCATAATGTGATTTTATTATCCAAGTCAATACTTGGATAATACCTCTTTCTTCACTCTTTCGTCCAGCAGGTCTGTGTATGAGCAACAAAACTGTCACTGAACTCAATGAAACAGGCACCGAACAACAAGGAAAATGGGCCGATTTACTCAGCGGTACCAATGCATTATTAACCATTGCTCTCACGGGTGGCGTTGCATTACATGCCATTAATATTTATATCGTCACCACTATCCTACCAAGCGTCGTCAACGATATTGGTGGTCTTGAATACTATGCATGGAACACCACGTTATTTGTGGCGACTTCCATTATTGGCTCAGCCTTATCCAGTAAAGTTCTGGACAGTTTGGGACCTAAATGGGCTTATCTCTTTGCCCTAGCGCTATTTTCCTTCGGTTCTATTTGGTGTGCATTATCACCTTCAATGCTGACGTTATTAGGGGGGCGCGCCTTGCAAGGACTGGGCGGAGGAATGTTGTTCGCACTTAGCTATGCGCTGATCCGGATTGTCTTTACGCCAAACTTGTGGTCTCGTGCCATGGGGGTCATTTCCGGTATGTGGGGGATCGCGACACTTTGTGGTCCCGCCATTGGCGGAATTTTCGCGCAGGGCGGTCATTGGCGCTGGGCTTTTTGGGCTTTACTGCCCGTCGCTGTTTTACTGGCAATCATTGTTATCAATCAACTACCTAGAAAAAAAAATCAACAACCACAGTCAAATAAAATTCCAGTTTTAGCTATTTCACTCTTGGTTATTTCCGTGCTTGCCATCTCAATCGGTAGCTTATCAGAAAGCTTACTCAGCAATCTTGTTGGCTTACTCATCGGTATTGCCTTGCTTATCACCATTGCGTTCATTGATGGAAAAAATGGAAAGCGTTTACTCCCTACAGGAGCTTACTCCCTGAAAACTCAACTTGGGATGATCTTCCTGACGATGTGCCTGCTAGTGGGAGGAATGACCACAGAAATTTATGTGCCTTATTTCTTGCAAACCATTCATCAGTTTTCGCCTTTGATGGCGGGGTATTTAACCGCAGTCATGGCGGCGGGTTGGACGGTGGGCGCATTACTGAGCGCCAATAAAACGGGCGCTATTGTCCTGCGTATTCTCAAGATGGGTCCGGTCATCATATTTCTATCATTGGTTATTTTAGCGATACTGACACCCAATTTAGCATTAGTGGACTCTATGCTGCTGTTTGCTCTCTATTTACTCGCCATGATGGGGGTTGGTTTAGGCATTGGCGTATGTTGGCCACATTTGGTACTGCGGGTATTTAAGGCTGCGCCAAAAGGAGAAGAAAACCTCGCCTCTTCCTCTGTTATCACTATTCAATTATATGCGACCGCATTATCCGCAGCATTAGTGGGTGTGGTGGTCAATAATAGCGGGTTGATTAGCCCTGGAGGGTTAGTCGGAGCTCAACAAGCATCTGTATGGCTATTTGCTCTGTTTGCTATTAGCCCATTCTTGGCAGCAATTTTAATTCGCAAAGTTAAATAATTAAGTCGCTGAAGGATACTCAAACGTGAGTATCCTTTTCTTATATTAACTATTTTTTAAATAAAAATAATGGGTTAGATATCATTCTATTAAGATGCTTATTGGTTTTGATTTCGATAAGCGACAAACATTCAGGACCATGCAGTACTTTTTGTTGATTCAAGCATGTTTGTTTAAATGCTGGTTCAAACAGATTTAACCGCACATACTTCTCGTGTAATTCAGGGTGCTCTTCCTGATATTCATGAATATTATCCGCAACCAATCGCCAGAAATCATCCTCATCTAAGCATTGGTTTTTATCTAAAATAACAGCCATATAGCGGAAGAAATAGTCGAATGATTCAGTCCAAAAGTGTTCAATTTTCTCACTGTCTAACATAGTGTAAGCGCGTTCAACTAGTGCCTCAGGTAACTCACCTTCATGGTTTAAAATACCGACCTCTTCCGCAATGTCCTTCATGAAAATGCCGGCAGGTTTGTCCTCTTCAATAATCAAAATAACGTTTTCACCATGAGGCATAAATACAACATCGTAAGCGTAGAAGAGATGCAATAGCGGCGATAAATAGCGTTTTAAATACTCACGTATCCATTCTCGCCCAGACAGACCGGATGCTTTGATTAATTCAATAAGGAAAGATGTACCGTGGTTATCAATATGGAGTAATGACGCCATGGTCATTAATCGCTGATTTTTATCGATTTTATCATATGGATTTTCTCGCCACAGTGCGGACAACATATGTTTTTGAGGTGATTCCTCAGTGATGACCCTTTCAAACAAAGTGTCACGGTATCCTATTGCGGCAACTTCTTTCAGTAGTTTGAAATTTTTATCAATCAAATAAGCATCTTGTGAAAATATGTTATCGAGACTTTCATTAACTGCCGGTGCCGTTTTCATTGCATAGGGGGAAAGCCCGCGCATAAATCCGGAATTAAAAATCGAGATGGCTAGCTTGATATAACGCTTATTTGGCTGACTGATATTGAACAGTGTTCGAATCGATTGCTGGGCCTTATAAGAATCAGAACTTATTCCTAAGTAAATAATTTTTTTACGAGCAATATCAGCTGCAAATCGAATTAAGACCTTTTCACGCCACTGCCACTGATGCACTGGCATCCAGTAGTAATCTTCGTTCAACACCTCATTCTGTTGAAGTACTTCATTGAAATGACTAATTTCCTCTTTAGAGAGCTCTGAATGGATTAAATCTTGGTAATTTAATGAGGAAATTGCACTGAACGTAGCTTTCTCTTTATAAACCGCAATCCACACAACATGTTGTTGAGCGCCACATTCTGGGGAATATTTAAGAGAATCAATGAAATCAAACCCATTGCACCCTTTATTGGCAACTAAAACGGGATGCCCTTCATCCATTGTAGATTCTATTAATTGATAATCGGCATGTATTAGTGCTTCGGCGTTAAGGCGATCCGCAGTTCGCTTATAGGCCCAACTGTTTAATGTCGAGATCATTTCATCAACATGTATGGGTAGTAGCGATTTATCTACCTCTAAAAACTCAAATAATTCAATGAACAGTTCTAAGGCATCAATAGGAACTTCTTGTTCTTGTTTATATTTTTTAATGGAATCGAGACAAATATCTAAATGCTCTAAGAGATACTTCTTCGCTTTGAAATGATAGCGAACCTGTTGGCTATCAATCTTAAAAACATAATTATCTTCATCGATTAATATCGGTGTGATAATTCTTTCATGGGTAAGCTCCGTTAGGAGCTTCTTTGTCATCATTTTGTTCGCCGCGAGCCAACTTTTTTGAGTCAAGTAATTATCACGGAAAATTAAACTATCACATTGTTCTAATTGCATAAATACCCTCATTTCTCATTCTTACCAGATTGAAAATGCAGAGTAAGTAAAATGCGATAGATAGACCATTTTAAAGGGTGTTAGATATACATACTTATTAGATAATTTTGAAATTAATGAAAAGTGCGCTTTTATTTAGCGCACTTTGTTCTCAATTTTTAGACCATATTATTTAGGCAATATAATTTAGACAACATTGCTTAGGCTGTACGCTTTTGGCGAAAGAAAAACGGCAACACAACAATACTCACCACCAGCACGATTATCGTGGCAATCATGACAGACATAAATGCGCTATCAAATGCCATACTCGCCTGATTTACTAAGAGATTTGCACTATCTTGCGGTAACCCTTCTGCCACAATTAACGCTTCATCGAGGCTATCGTAAGCTTTATCCGCGACAGATAGACTTTCGGGTAATGTTAACTTCGACGTATAAATTGCGGTCATCAACCCCCCCATAAACGTGACGCCCAGTACACTACCTAACTCATAAGCGACTTCCTCAATGGAAGCGGCCATCCCTGCTTTTTCATCTGGCGCATTCAGCATAATAGTGGTGGAAGCCGTGGTAAAAATGGCACCTAGCCCAAAGCCAACGCAAAATAAAAATGACAGTAACACAATGCCTGTAGAGGATTTGAACACCCACGTTAACCCTGCAACACCAATTAGCGTACAAGTGAATCCCAAAATCATCATCAATTTGGCACCGACTTTATGCAAATACATACCCGCTAAAGGCGCAGCGAGTACCGATGCGATAGGGATCGGAATAATGTACAACGCAGCCTCAAATGGGGTATACCCAAGAACCAACTGCAAGCGCTGGCTCAACAGCAATTCAACCCCCACAATAATAACCACAGACAAAATTGCCATCATAATCCCTGCAAAAAATTGCGGGTCACTGAGCAACTTGAAATCCAGCATGGGTTTTTCGGCGGTTAACTGTCGACGGCTAAAAATAACCAAAAATACAATGCCTACCGCAGCCGCTATCAGCAACGTAAACCAATCAATATTCGGTTTACCCAGCTCTTTTAAGGCATAAATTGAGCCAATCAAGCCCACCAAAATAAATAAAGAGCCTAAATAATCAATAGGTTGATTAGAATTTTTACTACTTTTCGGAATTAAATAGAGTGCAAAAGGGATCACCAACAGAACCACCGGTACGTTGATCAAAAATACAGAGCCCCACCAAAAATGATTAAGCAATATACCACCAACTAGGGGTCCTATAGCCGCACCACCGGATGCCACAGCAGACCAAATACCAATAGCCAGCGCTCGCTCTTTAGGATCTAAAAATACTTGACGAACAATTGCTAACGTCGCTGGCATACTAATCGCAGCACCGACCGCTAAAAAACCACGAGATAAAATTAAGCTGAATGCTGTTGGTGAAAATGCTGCACACAAAGAGGCAAGTGCAAATAGAGGCAATCCAAGTAGAAACATAAATTTATGCCCTACTTTATCACTTAACATTCCCGCAGCAGGTAAGAGACCTGCCACGACTAACGGATAAGCATTCATAATCCATAATTTTTCAGATGCTGTTGCACCTAAATCATGGGTTAACTTAGGTAACGCGGTATATAGTACGGTGACATCAATGACGATGAGAAATAACACACTCGATACTAATAGGAGGATAATCCAACGTTTATAATCTGTTATCATAAAATCTTCTCAACTTGTTTAATTGATCACCTTGATGGATGATCGTGTTACAATATAATTCCATACGTACGTATTGAAAAGAGGTTTTTTTTAAATGGGACGTCAACGAACGATTGATCGTGAGAAAGTGCTGGAAGCAGCAGAAGAGATTGTTATCAAACAAGGTGCTACTGCACTCACGATTGATGCAGTCGCCAAATCAATGGGGATTTCCAAAGGTGGAGTCCAATACTGCTTTGGTAATAAAGAAGCGTTAATTGATGCGATGTTTGAACGTTGGGGGCACTCTTATGATGAAATTTTTAACCAAAAAATCGCAGAGGATAATTCCCCTGAGGGTCGCGTAATTGCCCACATGAAAGCCACTGCCGATCACGATAAAACCAGTATAGCCAAAGGTGCTGCGTTAATGGCATCACTGCTTCAGACGCCTGAATATTTAGAAAGTACTCGTAAGTGGTATCGAGAACGTATTGCAAACTTAGATTTATCGACTGAAAGGGGTAAACGTGCCCGACTGTTATTTTTAGCCACTGAAGGCGCCTTCACGTTACGCTATTTTGGTTTAATGGATATCGATGACGAAGAATGGCAGGGGATTTTTACCGATATGATCAGCGAATTTAATAAGCCTTAATCGCAAGGCATATATTGCTATATGCCTCTACTTGATTGTTATTTCTTATTTTTTATCGTAAACACTCGGTACAAATACATTTCGTTCGATCATTTTTTCAATTTGCTTGTTCAAAATGGTTTCGCGATAGTGTTTATGATTACCCTGTGGCTCATTCAGATACGTATTTTTTGGGTAGATTGGATTTTCATAAATGAGCTGGGCGCATTCAGTTCGAATATCTTTCAGCCAGTTACTGACCGAAGCATTCGCGCGATGATAGCGCATCGCTTCAATGTCAATCACCCCGTAAACATAGGTTGATCCGTTAGTATCTTCTTGTTTACCAACAATTTTACCTTTGTAGTCGACTATCAGTGAACGGCCGCCACCACAGTCAATAGGCGCTTGCGTGGTTGGAAACATATACATTGAGCCAATATTAGGCGCGACAACATAGAAGTTATTTTCCAATGCTCGGGCACGGTTGGATATCTCAAACAAGTCATTTTCAGTAAATGGTGTCGGCAATGATGCTCGATACACCACTTCAGCTCCATTTAATGCCAGACCTCGACCATTTTCAGGAAAATTTCCTTCCATCGCCATCATGATCCCTAAACGACCAATTTCGGTATCAACAACAGGCCAAAAAGACTGTAATGAGCGTCCATATTTTTTAATCCACTCATCATACAGATCATGAGGAGATGCCGACCGCTCACAGGGCAGTAAAGAGGACATTTTATGGTGTTTCAGAATAATGTTACCTTTCGGGTCAATAATAAACCCGACGTTAAACATAATTCCCGGCCAATCAGGATCACGTGTTTTCGCCTGCGCCATGATGTAAACATTTTGAGATTTCGCTAACTCACCTAACCTATCGGTTTCTGGACCTGGGATATCAATAGCCCCGTCTTTTAAGAATTCCGCAATAGGCAAATCCAGCGCTTCATCATTGAAGCCTTGTAATGCCCCCTCCGGGAGGACGAGTAACCTCACGGGAAGATCTAATGAAGATAGCCACAGCGCACCATGGGATAGCTCTTCAAGATGGTCGATATTTTTCATAATATCGCTACGCGTTTTTATTCCCCACGTTGTTGGCACTAAACCCACTACACCATATGGCTTTATCATAATAATTCTCCGATTTTATTTTCGAGTTACCTGCATTTTGCATTGTTCAAAAATCAAACTCATCGAATATTATTCATATGTTAATTTTATGTCAAATATATATTAATTTTCATTTTATGGATATTTACGCTTAGTTTTATCACTATTCATAACTAATATTTCAATTAAAAATTTAAGCTATAAACATATGAATAACCTGCTATAAACCCTATTTACTACAAATATAACCTAACGTTACTTTTGTTTTATACAGTTGAAAATCAATTTGTTACGTAATTTTAAATCTTTTTAATTTCTGCATGAAAGTAATATAGGAATACATTTTCATTTATAAAATAAAAGGAGAAATAAATATAAATCTTAAGATTTATTAATATTTAATACAAAAACAAAAAATGCATGAAATATCCGCTTACTGCATTTATTGTACATTTCATTAACATTTCTATTGTGATTTAACTTAAAAAAGTAAAGTGTATTGTCGGCTTTTCAGATTTAAAAAATATACGTACTTGCCATTAAAAAAATATCGATCGAATAACGATTAGAGAGTGATTTATGACAATACAAACATCTGAAATTACATCTGTATCCTCAAAACGCACGACCTTTAAAGTCATGCTGGTTTGCTGGCTAAGCATTTTATTTGAAGGTTATGACGTTGGGGTTATGGGTGCGGTTTTACCCACACTCTCTGAATATAAAGAGTGGAATTTAACCCCAATTGAATTAGGCGCCTTGAGCAGTTATACCCTCGTGGGAATGTTCTTTGGTGCTTTTATTATCGGAACGTTAAGCGAGTTATATGGTCGACGACGCATGCTATTAATTTGCGTTACGCTGTTTTCGTCCACCATGTTAGCCACCGCTTTAGCGCCAACACCTTGGTTTTTTTGGATTAATGCGATTTATCGGTGGTATCGGTCTTGGGGGGGTTATTCCTGTCGCTGCCGCCCTCACAATAGAATATTCCCCAACCGAAAAAAGATCGTTCAACTATGCCATCATGTACTCGGGCTATTCACTCGGTATTTTATGTGCTGCACTCGTTGCTATCGCTATTCTTAGCCAATTTGGTTGGCGTGGCGTGATGATAGTCGGTGCTTTACCCTTGCTGTTAATCTGGCCGATGTCTCGCTTGTTACCTGAATCTATTGAATACCTCAACAATCGAGGGTTACACGATAAAGCGAAAAAATTGGCTGAAAAGCTTGAAGTTACCTATCACGAACCTGTGAAACACGAAAAACAAGCTTCCCGCAGTTTAAAAGAAGTGGTTGCGATTATCTTTTCCAAAGACTACCTACGAGCAACTTGCTGTTTCTGGGTTGCGCTGTTTTGTGGTGGTTTCATTGTTTACGGGCTCAATACTTGGCTACCCTCCATTATGCGTAAAGAAGGTTACGATCTGGGCTCCAGCTTAACCTTCTTAGTGGTGTTCAGTTTGTCTTCAGCACTAGGTGGGTTATTCCTCGGGAAAGTCGCTGATAAATGCGGCGCTAGAGGAACTGTTGCGTTCTTCTTTATGCTTGGCGCTATGGGTATTGGTTTGATGGTATTTAAACAAAATATCTATATGAACTATTTACTTGTCGGTCTTGCTGGGATTGGCTGCATTTCTGCGCCGCTCATCCTAACGGGCTATGTGGCGCATTTCTATCCATCAAGCGTACGGGCTTCTGCAACCGGTTGGACAATGAGTATTTCCCGTGTAGGTGCCATGTCTGGACCGATGTTTGGAGCGTATATTGCCAGCTTGGGTGTCGCAAGTAGTTGGAACTTTGCAGCATTCTCAGCCGTAACCGTCATTGGCGGTATTGCTGTCATGCTACTTCCTAGTAAGCGTCTATAGATAATAGATAAAAAATCCCCTCTACCATTGAGAGGGGATTTTTTCTTCAGTGTTATCTATTCAGGATTATCACCAAAAACGGTTAATTTGCTCACGCAATGCCTCAGCCGTCGCTTTTCCTTTTTCCCCGACCAACGCTCGACCAGCAATAAAGGCTTTCGCTTTGATACCTTCAAAAAGGTGAATATCTTCTGGCACAATACCGCCTGTTATCGACAATTCGAGACCTAAATCAGAAAGTTGGCGCATTTTGGTAAGATCTTCAGGCCCCCAACCGACCCCGGCTAATTCAGCATCACGGGAACGGTGGTAAATCGCCTGTTTGATCCCTAAATCCACCCAACGCTGCGCATCGTCTAATGTCCAATTACCATACAGCTCAATTTGAATTTCACGCTTAAATTCATCCGCCACTTTTTTACACGCAGTGATGGTGGCAATATGCGCGGCTGCAGAAACCGTGATCCAATCCGCTCCGGCTTCGAATGCCATTTTGGATAAAATAGCGCCACCATCTGTCGTTTTCATGTCACACACAATGATGTGGGATGGATGATTACGACGCAGCGTCGATACCGCGTTCATTCCTTCGGCAAAAGCTAAAATAGTACCAATTTCAATCACATCAACAAAAGACTCAACGTTATTAGCGACTACCAGCGCATCTTTCAGATTCGTTTGGTCTAATGCAATTTGAATTAAAGGTTTAGTCATTTGATTATCCTAGTGTTTTAGATTAATTCGGAGATTTCATACATAGCGGCTTAAGCTAATGCAGCATCAATCACCTGATAAACATCTTCAGCGCTGGTACAGCGGCGAATTTTATCGAGGTCAATCCCCGTTTCGCTCTCCTCATCATCCAACACTTGAGTCACTTCCATTAAACCTTCCATATGCTCATCAGAAGAGCTACCCGCTAAAGTGATCAAGATATCTACAGGTTCACTTTCCCCCTCAAATACAATGGGTTCTTTAAGAGTGACTAAAGCAAAAGCTGTTTTTAAGACACCATTTTCAGGGCGAGCATGAGGCAAGGCTAAATTAGGAGCAATACAGATATAAGGACCTAACTCTTTGACGCTGCTAATAATCGCTTCATGGTAGTCCGGTAAAATCGCACCTGATGCAATGAGCATATCGGTGCCAATCTTAATCGCATCCTGCCAATTATCCGCCGATGCGTGTAACTGAATGGAATTGTTCTCCATTAGAGATTGTTTAAAACCCATGGCATTGCTCTCCTATGGTCATGGACACTCATCACTGAATACCCATGACAAATTTAGTTATTGGATTTATTTCGATTCACTAAAGTTATTATGAATAATTGACAGTAATTCATCGCCGAATGAGTTCGGGTTTAACATGTTCTGAACGCCCAGAATGAATTTGCCTTCCCCTGCATCCATTTCGGATGAGAGATGCTTGGATGAAACAATGATATCGGTGTTCGCCAATTTTGATTTGTAATCCGAGACCGCGCAGGAATCCATAACATGAGGAATGCCCTTACTTTCAAGATATTTGGCAATTTTCATTTTCATCATCATTGATGAACCCTGCCCATTACCACACACGGCGAGGATACTGACAGGTCTAGCACTGCTTGAAATAGGTTGCTGGGTTTGCTCGTTCTCAATATTCTGCGCTACCTGTGGCTCTACCGCCGCAGCCGCTTGAGCATCTTCTTCTGCACGCAATCTTTTCGATGCAAAGTACATATAAACAAATGACAGTCCAATCAACACAAAGAAAAAATATTTTGAGAAAGAGAGACCTTGCATCACAGGAGGGAAAACTAATGCCCAGTCAGCCATTCCCATCCAGCCGCTAAAATCTGTTCCTTGTTGGCTAAATAACGATATCGCCCATGCCGATCCAAAGACCTCAATAATCCCCATCACAAAACAGATTTTCATAACGGCTTTCCAGCCACCAAAATGGTTAGCAAACACCCCTATCGTGGCATTAGAGAAGAACATCGGAATAAAGCCTGGAATAATCATGATCGGAGAGCTTAATCCCAACATGATTAACACCGCAGTAAACTGACCTAATGCCCCCCACATGAAACCAAACACCATTGCATTTGGCGAGAATGCGTAAATTGCGGCGCAGTCAATGGCAAGGACAGCATTAGGAATAACACGCTCAGAAATTCCTTTAAATGCTTCAGACAGCTCGGCGACAAACATCCGCACCCCAGTCACGATGATCTGAATGGCGACTGCGAATTTCAAACCGGTTTCTAAAATATAGATACTCCAATGGGTTTTCCCTGCCATTTCTTGCAGGTTAGTTAATCCAAAGGAAAGGAGGATGATACCGAAGAAAACCGTCATAACAATGGCAGTGGCAGCAATGCTATCATGGAAAATATGCAGCCATTTCGGCAACTTAAGATTATCGACGCTATCATTTTTATCACCGAGCTTATGCGCTATTTTGGTAGCAATCCATGATGCGACTTGTTGCTGGTGACCAATTGAAAACCCAGCTCCACCAGTGACAGATTCCGTTGGCTTAAACATAATATTGGATGAAATGCCCCAATATAGCGCCATCAGAATTGCAGAATAGATAATGGTTTCCCACATACTGGTTCCCAGCACAAAATAGAATACTGCAATCAATCCTGCTTGCTGGAACATGATATGCCCCGTCAGCATAATGGTGCGTATTCCCGTAATACGACGGAACAGAACCAACAGTATGTTAATACCCAATGCAATCAGCACCGTATAACCCACCCATGAATAGTTATCTCCCATGGTTTCCATGGTCGCCATCATTGAGGTATAAGGGTCAATAACTGAGCCGGTAAGGTGATGATACTCTGACATTTTGGCAATGACAGGTTTGAAACTGGAGACTAATGTGTCGGCACCCACTTGCACTAACATAAAGCCGACGATGGTTTTAATGGTTCCTTTTAGGATGGTCGTACCATCTCTCTTTAGAAGCCAGTAGCCAATCAACGTGACTAATCCCAGTAATAACGGGGCTTTTGTCATCACTTGGCTGTAAAAAATATAGAATGAGTCGTACAGAAAATCCATATTTTTACCCCTAAATCAAATTTAGTGTGAATTATTATCTTATTTAAAAGTACATTACCCTGATCACAGACAAGCATTCTCACGCTATAATCAAACAGTTTATCAATTCAATCACTCAAATACATTTTGCAATCATAAGTAATCATTAAGTGCTCATTTATGATTGTTTAAAGTGATACTTTTTGACCAGCAAAAAACCCTACATTTGCTGTGTCGATCACAACAAATATAGTAAAAATGATATTTTACAGTTAGTTATATGTTTTATTTAACATGGGTAATTTTTGAAATTAGTAAGTTGACAATTTTCACTGTGATCATATAGAATCAAATCCAATCATTTTGAATCAAAAGTTGTCATACTGACTATCACCACTCACGACGAAAAATGATTATACAGAAATAAGGCGCGACACATGAATGAGACACAAAGACATCATGAAATTTTGTCTTTATTGAAAGAAAATCAAATCATTAACGTATCTTTCATTACAGAGCATTTTAATATCTCGCCTGCAACCGCCCGTCGAGATATCGCCAAACTGGATGAGCAAGGTAAGCTCAAAAAAATACGTAATGGTGCGGAGCGCATTGAAGAGAAAAAACGCAAATGGTCACCACTGAATATCAACAGTACCGATCATTACGAAGAGAAATCACAGATTGCGGTAAAAGCAGCGGAGCTTTGCCAACCCGGAGATAGCGTTGTTATCAACTGTGGTTCCACCGCATTTTTGCTAGGACAGCAGCTTTGTGGAAAAGGCGTGCAAATTGTGACCAACTATTTCCCGCTAGCCAGCTACTTGATTGAAGAAGAACACGAGGACGTGATTCTGATTGGCGGGCAATATAACCGAACACAAGGTATTTTTCTTAACCCAGCCCTCAGCACATTGATGGGCTATGCCGGAAACTGGATGTTTACCTCAGGGAAAGGGTTAACGGAAGCAGGGCTGTATAAAACAGATATGCTGACTGCCGTTGCTGAGCAACAGATGCTTGATCGCATAGATAAACTGGTTGTCGTTGTGGATAGTTCAAAAGTGGGAAGTCAAACTGGCATGCTTTTTTGCCCCACAAATAAAATTGACTATCTGATCACAGGTAAAAGCGCCGACCCGAAAATTCTCCAAGCCATCAAAGCCCAAGGCACGCAAGTCATCCTTGTATAATTAGACTAACAATCTAATTCAACGAATTAACAAATTTATTCTGTATTTCGCCTTATTTTCATTAATAAGGCGCTAATCCCCTACATTTGAAATTCTGGATAGGAAAGGTGTTGCTATGAGTAAAGTAAATGAAATTACCCGTGAATCTTGGATTTTAAGCACATTCCCTGAATGGGGAACATGGTTGAATGAAGAGATTGAAAAAACCGTTGTAGAGCCAAACACCTTCTCTATGTGGTGGCTAGGCTGTACAGGTATTTGGTTGAAAAGCGCAGGCAACACCAATATTTCCATCGATTTTTGGTGTGGAACTGGCAAAAAGACACAGAAAAATCCGCTGATGAACCAGCAACATCAAATGATGCGAATGGGGGGTGTTGAAGCATTACAGCCTAACCTACGTACCTCAATCTTCCCTCTTGATCCCTTTGCAATTAAAGATGTTGATGCCATTTTGGCATCCCATGATCATGCCGATCATATTGATGTTAACGTCGCTGCGGCGGTACTGCAAAACTGTGGCGATCATGTGAAATTTATCGGCCCACAAGCCTGTGTCAATCTGTGGACTGGCTGGGGTGTACCAGAAGATCGCTGTATTGTGGCAAAAGTCGGTGATGTGATTGAAGTGGGCGACATGAAAATTCGCGTACTGGATTCATTCGATCGAACAGCGCTAGTGACCTTACCAAAAGGTGTTTCGTCCTATGACAAAGCAATTTTAGATGGTATGGATGACCGTGCAGTGAACTATTTAATTGAAACCACAGGCGGTTCACTCTATCACTCTGGTGACTCTCACTATTCCAACTATTACGCCGCACATGGTAACCGCTACAATATCGATGTTGCACTGCTTTCTTTCGGTGAAAACCCGCGTGGCGTCACTGATAAAATGACCTCATCCGATATTTTACGTGCCGCAGAGTCTTTAGATTGCACCACCGTCATTCCATTCCACCACGATATTTGGGCAAACTTCCAAAATGATCCACGTGAAATTGAAGTGCTGTGGAATATGAAAAAAGAGCGCTTACAATATAAATTTGCCCCATTCTTCTGGCAAGTCGGAGGAAAATATACCTACCCAACGGATAAGGGGCGTATGCATTATCAGCATTTCAGAGGCTTCCAAGATATCTTTAAAAACGAACCTGAATTGCCGTATAAAGCCTTCTTGTAAGGTTGATATCGATTAAAAAACAAAATCCGGTAAGGCGCATTCCTTACCGGATTTTTATTATCTTAATAAAACCGCTAACTTTATGTTAATCACAAAAATAGTGATTAAGGGATCACGCCCAGCAATTTAAACCAAAAATAATCCAGCGGCACCAAGAGGAAAAAGGTCAAAATAAACAAGATAAGGCACAATCTAATCCCATCCATTAACGGGACTTTTCCCATCCCCATCGCTACGACGATCGGAGACGCTTGGTAAGGCAACAATGGTGTTGAATAACCAATCACTTGCACCATAAGAACCGCAATCAGTGGGAAACCGGTAGCACTGGAGAGAGACTCTGCTAATGGGGTATAAAGCGCAGGAACACCATTGGCTGTCACTACAAAATTTAAACCGCTGGTCAGACCCACCAAACTACCAAAATCTATAAATGGGTTATTTGGATCAAGTGGTAGCATCTTCTGTAAGTAAGTACCAACCACCATGCCTACATTGGAATAACTCACTAATGTGGCAAGGCTCAAAATCCCTGCTACATAAATACAAGTGCGGATATTCACGGCTTTCACAAACTCGTCATTGGTGACAAACCCAACTTTCGGCAGTAAACAAAAACACGCGGCCACCAGCCCAACCCACGCAGGAGAAATACCATGAGCGGTATCCGTGATCCAAAATAACAACGTTATCGCTAATACGATGCCGAGCTTTTTCTCATCACGGCTCATCGGCGGTAACGTTTTCTGCTCAGCTACTGGCTGCAATTTAGCGGGAAATAGGAAATAAATGCACAGAACAACCAACGAACCTTTGATAAGCCCTAAGATCGGCATATGCAGGAACAGATAATTTAAATAGGAAAGTTTAAGGTGATACGTGGTTTCTATTGCCCCCGCCATCACTAAATTAGGTACGTTGGCAGGCAATATTGTTGCCGACAGTTGGAAAGTACCAAAACCCACCGCCAGCGCTAATCCAATGCGTCCTCGGCTACCACTTTGTAACCCAACTTTGTCCGCAATCGCCATGACAATTGGCATTAATAATGCGATTCGCCCCATATTCGACGGCATAATAAATGCCAGTCCATAAGCGAGGATTACCACACCAATAATCAGCTTTAGCCATGAACTCGTGAAACGCCCTGAAATGTGTTGAGCGATACGCTCCGCCAGCCCCACTTTATTGATGGCAAACCCGAGAATGAATCCACTCAGTACCAACCAAAATGCTTCTGAGGTAAACCCAGAAAAAATGATATTGGTCGGTGCTAAATGTAAACATGCCGCTGCGGCTAAAAACAGTAATGCAACCAGATATTCTGGTAACTTCCCTGTCGCCCAAAACCCTATTGTGATTGCGATGACAACCGCACTCAACCATTCTATGTCTGCCATCCACGTCGCCTTTATCTTGGTTTTATTATTTTCAATTATTGCCCGAAACTGCATCAAGAAAATTAAGTATACGTGAAATTAATACTCTATAGATGTATATATAACAAACTAAATACCATCGGTTTGTTATAGTTTATAAAGGTGACTTTATATACATTTTACTTTATTTCTTAACACTATAATAAATAAAGTAAACAATATGATTATACCGATTCCTTACTCAAAATATGTAGACCACCTCATCACCCAAAATAAAACAATCCCCAATGAATTAACTAAATCACAGCTCCATATCTTGGCTGTTAACAATATTCAATCTCAATTAATAAAGAGAAAATCTATTGAAATAATTGATAAATTTTCAGCTCAGATCCAATGCGGTAATATTTCGGTTAAAAATCTAAGAAAAATTGGCGAGGGTAGCTACGGAAATGCATATCGTTTTGAAAATTACGTTATAAAAGTGCCAAAAAAACCAGACCAGTTCGCACCAGAGTACGCTACCTGCAAAAGAACTTCGCGTATATTAAATGAAATCAATGGTCATCATTTTTCCAGAACCTCCACCTTACCCGATACAGGCCAACGTATTTTAATCACTAAATTTGTCGATGGTGAAGATGCCCAACCATTAGAAGCCTTTGATTTTATAAAATCTCACCAACGTATCCTTCATGATTTTTATGTACAGGGAAATGTGAAGAAAGATAAACAGGGTAAATTATATTTAATCGATGCTGATCAAGTCACTCTATCTTATCAAGGCCGACGAAATTCAATAGCGAGTGAAGAGTTTTATGAAGATTTTGAATGTTTTCGTGGAGAGGAGCTGGTGGTTCCCAAAAGAATGAAATCGCCGGAAAAATACAGTTTAGACTGAATATCTTGATGGTAATAAAAAGCCAGTATAACTAAGTCCGTCATACTGGCTGTATTTTTAAAGCAGTGGATGATTACTCAACCGTCACCGATTTAGCGAGGTTACGTGGTTGGTCTACGTCAGTCCCTTTGATTAAGGCTACATGATAAGACAGGAGTTGTAGAGGAACAGTATAGAAAATTGGTGCAATTAACTCTTCCACATGAGGTAGAGAAACAATTTTCATATTTTCGCTCGCTTCAAAACCTGCATCTTGGTCAGCAAACACATACAGTAAACCGCCACGCGCACGCACTTCTTCAATGTTAGATTTCAGCTTTTCTAGCAATTCGTTATTTGGTGCAACGATGATGACTGGCATATCCGCATCAATGAGTGCCAATGGACCATGTTTCAATTCGCCCGCAGCGTAAGCTTCTGCATGAATGTAAGAGATCTCTTTCAGCTTCAGTGCGCCTTCAACGGCAATAGGGAACTGGTCACCACGACCTAAAAACAGTGCATGGCTCTTATCAGAGAAATCTTCAGCTAATGCTTCAATCACTTTATCCTGAGATAACATGCTTTCAATGCGCGCTGGCAATGCATGCAGAGCCGTTGCGATACGCTCTTCTAACTCTGGTTTTGCCCCTTTGAGGCGCCCCATGTAAGCCACCAGCATTAACAATACGGTTAGCTGAGTTGTGAATGCTTTCGTCGACGCAACACCAATTTCCGCACCGGCTTTGGTCATCAGGGAAAATTCAGATTCGCGAACTAATGAAGACGCACCCACGTTACAAATTGCCAGCGATGTTAAGTAACCTAGCTCTTTCGATAAACGTAGAGCCGCTAATGTATCCGCTGTTTCCCCTGATTGGGAAATGGTGATCATCAAGCTACCTTTACGGTGAGCGGGTTTACGGTAACGGTACTCTGACGCAATTTCGACATCACATGGAATACCAGCGAGTGATTCAAACCAGTAACGCGCAACCATACCTGCGTTATAGGAGGTTCCGCATGCTACGATTTGGATATGATCAACTTGAGATAGAATTTCGCTGGCTTTCGAACCTAATTCGCTCAGGTCGATGCCATTATCTTGGCTAAAACGCCCTTCAAGAGTGTTCTTAATTGCCATCGGCTGTTCATAAATCTCTTTTTGCATGTAATGGCGGTAAGCGCCTTTATCACCTGCATCGTATTGAACATTCGATTCAATCTGTTCACGCTCAACTGGTGCGCCTTGCTTATCAAAAATACGCACAGTGCGGCGAGTCACTTCAGCAATATCCCCTTCTTCAAGGTAGATAAAGCGACGGGTGACAGGCAATAACGCCAATTGGTCGGAAGCTAAGAAGTTTTCGCCAACACCAAGGCCGATAACCAGTGGGCTACCAGAACGCGCAGCAACGAGTAAATCAGGATTACGGCTATCCATAATCACAGTGCCATAAGCGCCACGTAATTGTGGGATCACTCGCTGAACCACTTCCAGTAATGTACCGCCTTGCTGCTGTTCATGATGAACAAGGTGCGCAATAACTTCGGTGTCAGTATCTGAACTGAAGATATAACCGAGTTTTTTCAGCGCTTCTTTCAGCTCTAAATAGTTTTCGATAATTCCGTTGTGAACAACGGCGATATAACCTGAGGTATGAGGGTGAGCATTACGCTCACTTGGAATACCATGAGTCGCCCAACGAGTATGCGCGATACCCGTTCCACCAGAAACAGGATTTTTTTCTGCTTCTTCCGCCAGCATTTGTACTTTACCGACTTCACGTAAGCGTTGCAGATGACCTTCATGATCAACCACCGCCATGCCCGCAGAGTCATAACCACGGTATTCTAAACGGCGAAGACCTTCTAACAGAATTTCCGCGATATCACGTTGTGCGACAGCACCAACAATTCCACACATATTAAGTTATTCCTAAATAAAGGGGTTATTCCCCTCTTATTGTCGCAACCTGATTATTGTTCAGCTTTCGCTGTTCCCCAGCCTTGTAGAAACGGGGAATTTTATTGTTTTATTTGTTTGCTACTTTTGTAGCGATTTTTATATTAAAAAAACTGACCGACATTGCTTAGACTGCTAATTCTTAGATAACTAATTCGTTCATAGCTAATCATAGGAGAGACTTGAATATCTCTCCTCAATATTTACTTATGTTTTATTTACTTATTTTTTCTTTACTGGGCGCTGCCAGTTTTTAATGTGCGTCTGTTTCACGCGGCTCACCACCAGCTCACCTTCGTTAATATCACGAGTGACAGTGGTACCAGCACCAATGGTTGCGCCATTAGCCACACTGACTGGGGCAACCAACTGAGTGTCTGATCCAACAAACACATCATCACCAATAACCGTTTTAAACTTATTCACACCATCATAGTTACAGGTAATCGTACCCGCACCGATATTCACGTTACTACCAATTTGTGCGTCACCTAGGTAACTTAAATGCCCTGCTTTAGAGCCTAAGCCCAGAGACGCATTTTTCATTTCAACAAAGTTACCCACATGGGATTTCGCTGCTAATTTAGCACCTGGGCGTAAGCGAGCGAAAGGACCAACGGTACATTCCGTGGATAATTCAGAATTTTCAATCACAGAGTATGGGCTGATAATTGAGTTATCGCCAATCACACAGTTTTTAAGGACACAGCCAGTTTGGATCTGAACGTTATTACCCAGTGTTACGTTACCTTCGATGATCACGTTGGTGTCGATCACCACATCACGCCCATGAGTTAAGGTTCCGCGAATATCAAAACGGGCAGGGTCAATCAGCATCACGCCCGCTAACAGTAATTTTTCAGCTTGTTCTTTCTGGTAGATGCGCTCTAATGCAGCTAATTGCAGACGGTTATTCACCCCTTCCATTTCACTGAGATGGCTCGGATGCACAGTCGCAATTTTGTTACCTTCTTTATGAGCAAGCGCAATAATATCGGTAATGTAATACTCACCTTGGGCATTATTATTGTTCAGTTGGCTTAACCAGCGCTTAAAGTCTTTCCCGCTTGCCACCATAATACCCGTGTTGATTTCTTGGATTTTACGCTGCTCTTCGTTGGCATCTTTTTGCTCAATGATACCAACCACTTCACCATTTTCACGAATAATACGGCCATAACCCGCAGGGTTATCGAGAATAACAGTGAGTAAACCAATACCGCCTTCCGGCTTAGCTTCAACGAGTCGCTGTAATGTGTCTTTAGCGATCAGCGGTACATCGCCATACAGCATAACAATGTCTTCATCATCTTGGAAATGCGGTGCAGCTTGCTGCATAGCATGACCCGTACCCAATTGTTCTGCTTGTAGAACCCAATTGAGGTTTTGTTCACCCAGTTTTTCTTTCAGTAAATCACCGCCATGTCCGTATACCAGATGAATATCCGACGCACCGATTGATTTCGCAGTATCAATCACATGCTGAACCATTGGTTTACCTGCCAGCAAATGCAGAACTTTAGGTAAGTCTGAATACATCCTTGTGCCTTTACCGGCAGCTAAAATCACGACACTTTTTCTTTGCACAGTCATATTTTCCTGAAACTCCAACTTTGGGGTGAAAGTAAACCTATTTCCTGCATAAATTACTACATATTTCGCACAAATAAAAAAGCCAGTTAGTCAAACTAACTGGCTTTTTCTATATTGCTATCATTACATAAGCTTTTTAGTTAACTCGATAACTCGAAGTTTCGCTATTGCTTTTGCAAGTTCTGCTGATGCCTGAGCATAATCAACATCGCCGTGTGCTTTGCGGACATGTTCTTCCGCTTTGCGTTTAGCTTCCACTGCACGAGCTTCGTCTAAATCTTTACCACGGATCGCTGTATCAGCGAGTACGATAACGCCAGTTGGTTGAACTTCTAAAATACCGCCGGAGAGGTAAATTAGTTCTTCTTCACCAAACTGCTTCGTAATGCGCACCATGCCCGGTTTTATGGCAGTCAGCAGCGGGGTATGCTGCGGATAAATCCC
Organism: Providencia alcalifaciens DSM 30120; assembly: GCF_000173415.1. Classification (GTDB taxonomy): domain Bacteria; phylum Pseudomonadota; class Gammaproteobacteria; order Enterobacterales; family Enterobacteriaceae; genus Providencia; species Providencia alcalifaciens. The sequence goes on from NZ_ABXW01000070.1 coordinate 181,564, forward strand.
CAACTCACCTTCACTACCTGTCACCTGAATTTTTTGTACTAAGCCTTCAAACATCTGTTTTTCCGCGCTTACTACTTTCAGGTAGTATGTCATTGCAGCTACCATATCAACCTCTCGTCAGATGGATTAAAGCTTTTTCGCTTTTTCCACAGCTTCTTCAATGGTACCAACCATGTAGAACGCTTGTTCTGGCAGGTGGTCGTAATCACCGTTCAGGATGCCGCTGAAGCCACGGATAGTGTCTTTCAGAGAAACGAACTTACCTGGTGAACCAGTAAAGACTTCTGCAACGAAGAATGGTTGAGACAGGAAGCGCTGGATCTTACGAGCACGAGCAACAACCAGTTTGTCTTCTTCAGACAGTTCGTCCATACCTAGGATTGCAATGATGTCTTTCAGTTCTTGGTAACGTTGCAGAATAGACTGAACGCCACGCGCAACATCATAGTGCTCTTGACCAACGACCAGTGGGTCTAATTGACGGCTAGTAGAATCCAGAGGGTCAACCGCAGGGTAGATACCCAGAGACGCGATTTGACGGCTCAGAACTACCGTTGCATCTAAGTGAGCAAAGGTTGTTGCTGGTGATGGGTCAGTCAAGTCATCCGCAGGAACGTAAACCGCTTGAACGGAAGTGATAGAACCAGTTTGAGTTGAGGTAATACGTTCTTGAAGAACACCCATCTCTTCCGCCAGCGTTGGTTGGTAACCTACCGCTGATGGCATACGACCTAACAGTGCTGATACTTCAGTACCTGCCAGTGTATAACGATAAATGTTGTCAACGAACAGCAGTACGTCACGACCTTCGTCACGGAATTTTTCAGCCATAGTCAGACCAGTCAGCGCAACACGCAGACGGTTTCCTGGTGGCTCGTTCATCTGGCCATAAACCAGTGATACTTTATCCAGAACGTTTGAGTCTGTCATTTCATGATAGAAGTCGTTACCTTCACGGGTACGCTCACCAACACCAGCGAACACTGAGTAACCTGAGTGCTCAATCGCGATGTTACGGATCAGTTCCATCATGTTTACGGTTTTACCAACACCCGCACCACCGAACAGACCTACTTTACCACCTTTCGCGAATGGACAGATTAAGTCCATTACTTTGATACCGGTTTCCAGCAGTTCAGTTGAGTTAGCTAATTCTTCGTAGCTTGGTGCAGCACGGTGAATAGACCAGCGCTCTTCTTCGCCGATATCACCTTTCATGTCGATTGGTTCACCCAGAACGTTCATGATACGTCCCAGAGTTGCTTTACCGACTGGTACTTCGATTGGGTGCTCTAAGTTTACAACTTCTAAACCACGGCTCAGACCATCTGATGTACCCATTGCGATACAACGGACAACACCACCACCTAACTGTTGTTGAACTTCCAACACCAGTTTTTCTTTACCGTTAATAACCTCAAGAGCATCGTACACTTTTGGTACGTTATCTTGAGGGAACTCGACGTCCACAACGGCGCCGATTACCTGGATAATCTTTCCAGTAGCCATCTTGAATCCTCTACGTAATTCGTAAACCTAGCTGTTAAACCGCGGCAGCACCAGAAACGATCTCGGTCAGTTCCTGAGTAATGCTGGCCTGACGAGCTTTGTTGTAAACCAACTGCAACTCTTTGATCAGGTTTCCACCGTTATCTGTAGCGGCTTTCATCGCTACCATTCGAGCGGCCTGCTCACTAGCTAGGTTTTCAACGACGCCCTGATAAACCTGCGACTCGATATAACGACGCAGCAGGGTATCCAGCAACGCCTTAGGATCGGGTTCATATAAATAATCCCAAGATTTCTTCTTCAGCGTTTCGTCATCGCTTGCAGGCAATGGCAGTAACTGAAGAATCGTTGGCTCTTGAGACATTGTATTGACGAACTTGTTGTTCACCACATACAGTTTATCTAAACGCCCTTCATCATAGGCTTGTAGCATAGAGTTAACTGGGCCAATCAAGTCAGAAAGGGTTGGGTTATCACCCATTCCGGTTACTTGCGAAACGACATTGCCGCCTACAGAACCGAAGAATGCTACCGCTTTAGAACCGATTAAAGCCAAATCAACCTGAACGTTTTTCTCAGACCACGTTTTCATGTCTGCCAGCAGTTTTTTGAACAGGTTAACGTTCAAACCACCACACAGACCACGGTCTGTTGAAACAACCAAATACCCGACGCGCTTAACTTCACGCTCTTCGAGATATGGATGTTTATATTCCAGATTACCTAATGCAAGGTGACCAATCACACTGCGCATGGTTTCTGCATAAGGACGGCTGGCCGCCATGCGTTCCTGCGTTTTACGCATTTTGGACGCCGCGACCATTTCCATCGCTTTAGTGATTTTCTGCGTGTTTTGCACGCTTCCAATCTTGGAACGTATCTCTTTTGCGCCGGCCATTTCTGCTTCTCCTTATTAACCAGACGGCCCATAAAAATTCACGGGCCGAATAGTATTACCAGGACTGGGTGGCTTTGAATGACTCGAGCAGTTTATTCAACTTAGCTTCGATATCATCGTTATATTTGCCCGCCAGACCAATTTCGTTCATAAGGTCAGCATGCTCGCGCTGTGCAAATGAAACTAATGCAGCTTCGAATGCACCAATTTTTGCTAACTCAACATCGTCCAGATATCCACGCTCTGCAGCGAACAGAGACAGTGCCTGCTCTGCTACTGACATTGGTGCATACTGTTTCTGTTTCAGCAGTTCAGTTACTTTCTGACCATGGCTCAACTGTTTACGAGTTGCGTCATCGAGGTCGGAAGCAAACTGAGCAAACGCTGCCAGTTCACGGTATTGAGCCAGTGCTGTACGGATACCACCAGACAGTTTCTTAATGATTTTAGTCTGAGCAGCACCACCAACACGAGATACTGAAATACCTGGGTTAACCGCTGGACGAATACCAGAGTTAAACAGGTTAGATTCCAGGAAGATCTGACCATCTGTAATCGAAATTACGTTTGTTGGTACGAATGCAGAAACGTCACCCGCTTGAGTTTCAATGATTGGCAGAGCAGTCAATGAACCTGTTTTACCTTTCACTTCACCTTTCGTGAATGCTTCTACGTAATCAGCGTTAACGCGAGCAGCACGCTCAAGTAAACGTGAGTGCAGATAGAAAACATCACCAGGGTATGCTTCACGTCCAGGTGGACGACGCAGTAACAGTGAAATTTGACGGTATGCGACAGCCTGTTTAGACAGGTCATCATAAACGATCAGCGCATCTTCACCGCGGTCACGGAAATATTCACCCATCGCGCAGCCAGAGTATGGTGCTAAGTATTGCAGTGCAGCTGATTCAGATGCAGTTGCAACAACAACAATGGTATTTTCCAGAGCGCCGTGCTCTTCCAGTTTACGTACTACGTTAGAAATAGTTGATGCTTTCTGTCCGATAGCAACGTAAACACATTTGATGCCAGAATCACGTTGGTTGATGATTGCATCGATCGCCAGAGCTGTTTTACCAGTTTGACGGTCACCGATGACAAGCTCACGCTGACCACGGCCGATTGGAATCATCGCATCGACTGATTTATAACCAGTCTGTACTGGTTGATCAACTGATTGACGGTCGATAACACCCGGAGCAATAACTTCTACAGGAGAGAAGCCATCGTGCTCAACAGGACCTTTACCATCAATTGGTTGACCCAGAGTATTCACTACACGTCCTAACAGGCCACGGCCTACTGGAACTTCAAGAATACGACCAGTACATTTAACTTTCATGCCTTCTGCTAAATCAGCATAAGGACCCATCACAACAGCACCAACAGAGTCACGCTCTAAGTTCAGTGCGATTGCGTAACGGTTGCCAGGCAGTGCGATCATTTCACCCTGCATGACTTCGGCTAAACCGTGAATACGAATGATACCGTCGTTAACGGAAACAATCGTACCTTCATTGTGAGCTTCACTCACAACATCGAACTGAGCAATACGCTGTTTGATCAGTTCGCTGATTTCGGTGGAATTCAGTTGCATATGCTCCAGTCCCCTTAAGACTGCAAGACGTCAGTTAAACGCTCTAAGCGACCGCGGACACTTCCGTCAATGACGAGGTCTCCAGCACGAATGATCACTCCAGCAATAACAGACTTATCAATTTTGCAATTCAGCTTAACTTTGCGTGACAGACGTTTTTCCATCGCTGCAGAAATTTTAGCTGACTGCTGTTCACTCAGTTCGTTCGCAGAAAGAACATCAACTTCAACAGTTGATTCCAGCGTATCGCGCAATTGAATAAATTGAGCTAATACTTCTGGCATCGTTGTTAAACGACCGTTTTCCGCCATAACACGAATCAGATTTTGAACATGCTCGTCAATTTCATCTCCACAAACAGAGATAAACGTTTTAGCTAATGTTTCTGGTGCAATAGAACCAGAAAGCAGCTCACCAACCTGTGCATTGCGCGTCACCTCAGAGGTGAAGGCCAGCATTTCCTGCCATTTAGCAACAGCTTGGTTTTCCACAGCAAAGTCAAAAGCTGCTTTGGCGTAGGGGCGAGCTACAGTAGCGATTTCAGACATGCCCCTCCCTCCTTACAGTTCAGCGACTAGTTTATCAACGATGTCGCTGTTAGCAGCTTCATCCACGGAACGTTCGATGATCTTCTCGGCACCTGCGATAGCAAGCATCGCAACCTGTTTACGTAACTCTTCACGTGCACGTTTACGCTCAGCATCAATTTCAGCTTGCGCTTGTGCTACGATTTTTGCACGTTCTGCTTCTGCTTCCGCTTTAGCTTCATCAATCATTTGAGTGCGTTGTTTATTCGCTTGCTCGATGATGACTTGAGCTTCAGCTTTCGCTTTTTTCAGTCGGTCGGTTGCGTCGGTTTGCGCCAGTTCCAGGTTCTTTTTAGCACGTTCTGCGGAAGATAAACCGTCAGCAATTTCTTTTTGACGTTTTTCTATGGCCGCCATAATTGGTGGCCATACATACTTCATACAGAACAAAACAAACAGGACAAACGCGATAGCCTGGCCGAGGATTGTTGCATTTAGATTCACAGACAATACCTCTTATTTATTAGTTAGTTAATGTTCTTAATATGTGCCGTAACGTTAATTAGGCAACAGCGAACATTACATATAAGCCCAGACCAACAGCAATCATCGGAATAGCATCGACCAGACCCATTACGATAAAGAACTGTGTACGCAGCAGAGGAATTAAATCTGGCTGACGAGCAGCGCCTTCTAAAAATTTACCACCTAGGATGCCGATACCGATCGCAGCACCGATCGCCGCTAAACCCATCATAATAGCGGCAGCCATGTACAGCAGATCCATACTCAGGTTTTCCATGACAGTCTCCAGTTTGTTTCAGTTAATACAATTATTGATAATAAAATTAGTGCTCTTCAGATGCCATCGACAGATAGACAACAGTCAGAACCATAAAAATAAAGGCTTGTAGCGTAATAATCAGTATGTGGAAGATAGCCCAAGGCAGGCTTAACAACCACTGTGACCACCACGGAAGCAGAGCCGCGATAAGAATAAAGATCAATTCACCTGCATACATGTTACCAAACAGTCGCAGACCGAGTGATACAGGTTTTGACAGCAGGCTAACCCCTTCAAGAATCAAGTTTACAGGGATAAATACCGGATGGTTGAAAGGCTGCATAGTGAGCTCTTTCGTGAATCCGCCAATTCCTTTCATCTTGATGCTGTAAAAGATTATTAGGATAAACACACCAATTGCCATCGACATCGTGATACTTACATCTGCGGTTGGAACAATACGCAGAGCAGGTAAACCTAAATAGTGCTCACCGATGTATGGGATGAAATCAATTGGAAGTAGATCCAGAAGGTTCATTAAAAATACCCAGACGAACACTGTTAATGCCAGAGGGGCAATAACTTTGCTCTTCCCGTGATACATATCACGGACTGAGTTATCAACGAAACCAATGATCAGTTCTATTGCAGTCTGTAACTTACCGGGTACGCCACTAGTCGCATTGGCTGCAACTTTTCTAAATAGCCACAGGAATAAAGCCCCGAGAACTACTGAGAAAAAAAGCGAGTCAATGTTTAACGCCCAAAACGTTGGACTAGCGTGGGGATCGACCAACTCAAAGGTACGTAGATCCAGCTGAAGGTTTCTCAGATGGTGACCTATGTACTCATTTGTAGTCATCACTTCTCCTGATGCAGACATGATGCCTCTTACCCTTTTGTAGTTTAAAAATACTTACCGTTTTACAACGGCTGGTGCAACAATCTGAACAATCAGCACCGCTAAATAGGTCAAACCCAGTGGTGTTAGTGACGCTTTAAACACACCAAAAGCAACAACTAAGACAGTAATTGTTGTAACAACCTTTAACCCTGCTCCTAATGCAAAGAACCAGGCTATGCGGATAGGTTCATCCTCTTCTTTTGCTTTTTGAAAGCGTGATAGCAGCATAAATACGATATTTGGTAACCAGCATGCTAACCCACCAGCAAGAGCAGAGGCCCCCCATTCTATACTATTTGCACAGAAAGCCCCACTGAGGATTACAAAAGTTATTAACTGAATAGACAGTTGCTTAGTCGCATTACTGCCATAAAGGGAAACAAACATAACTTGTGTACTCCCAGCTCTCTCAGCCTAAGAAACGCTAAGGGTTGTATAAAACTGCCTTTGCTTAAATGTGTCAAGAGACAAAAACGTGCAAATTATACGGGCAGGCGAAATGAATTCAATCAGTAAGTAGCGAAAAGGTGAATAAATATTTAATTTTTTCGAGATAGCGCAGAATTAAGACAGGTGAGATTAATAATTTATTAACGATTAGTCGCCTAAAAATAACTTTATGTGATTAAGATCACAACAAATAGTAATCTCTTGATTAATAACCACACTCTTTATCTGGTTAGGAACCTATTTTTAAGCCATAAATCAAATAATTAAACTTGTTATTTTTTACACAAAAAATAGCAAATGATAATTTGAATATTTCATTATTAATGCTAAAACGATTTAGTAAAAATATTAGATTGGGAATATTATTACCCTTAACGTGATTATTTTTGATATATATTGGTTAATATCATGTAAATAATAAGTGAATTTAAAATAATTTTATTTTAATTAAATATAAAAATAGCCGTAACATTGTAAATGTACGGCTACCGCTCTAAAAGATAAAATAATTTTGCTCACAATTAAGTTATTTTTTTAATAGCTTAACCAAGTGCCGTTGCTCATCCAATTCAGGAATTTTTAGCTCTGTGATTGACTCAATTTCAAAACCCTCAGGGAGCTGCGCTAACTCTTCATCACGAACCACGCCTTTTAAGGCATAAAAGCGCCCTTCTTTCGCGGGAAGATGATGACACCAGCTCAACATGTCATTAAGTGAAGCAAAAGCTCGGCTGATAACCCCATCAAATCCCTCATTGGCAGGATACTCTTCCACTCTAAATTGCACAGGTTCAATATTCGTCAGACCGAGTTCATGTTGAACCTGCTTAAGAAAGCGTACACGCTTCCCTAAGCTATCAAGCAATACAAAGTGAGCATCTGGACGGACAATGGCCAAAGGAACGCCAGGAAGCCCTGGACCGGTTCCTACGTCGATAAATTTGTTACCCTTGAGATGTCCGTTCACCACGATGCTGTCCATGATGTGGCGAACTAACATTTGTTCAGGCTCACGTACCGACGTCAAATTGTAGGCTTTGTTCCATTTGTGCAGTAAGCCAACATAATCAACTAATTGCTGTTTTTGCTTATCCGTCAGTTGGATATCGGCTTTTGCCAATAGCTTTGTCAGTTTGCTGAGTAAATCCATATTATGCACTCCGACGCAGCATGCCTTGCTTCTTCAGCCAAACGAGCAGAATCGAAATTGCTGCTGGTGTGATCCCTGAAATACGTGAAGCCTGACCGATAGAAGTTGGTTTGTGGTCATTCAGCTTCGCCATAACTTCGTTCGAGAGACCTTTGACTTGTTTGTAATCTAAATCCACAGGAAGCAACGTGTTTTCATTACGTAATTGACGCTCGATCTCTTCTTGTTGACGTGCAATATAGCCTTCATATTTCACTTGAATTTCAACTTGATCTGCAGCTTGAGGATCTTCAACGCCTGGAGCAAACAAATTCAACGAAGTCAGCATTTGATACGTCATTTCAGGACGGCGTAGTAAATCTTCACCATTCGCTTCTTTGGATAATGGCACGGTCAAAATTTGGTCAATTTCTTCATGGTTATCTGATTTAGGGTGAACCCAAATGTCTTTTAAGCGTTGACGTTCTTTTTCGATCAATTCGACTTTTCGGTTGAAGTGTTCCCAACGAACATCGTCAACTAAGCCTAATTCACGACCTTTTTCAGTTAAACGTAAGTCCGCATTATCTTCACGTAACATCAAACGGTATTCCGCACGCGAAGTGAACATGCGGTACGGTTCTTTGGTTCCTAATGTGCACAGATCGTCAACCAGTACGCCCACATAGGCTTGGTCACGACGTGGGAACCAACCATCTAAGCCAAACGCGTGTTGTGCAGCATTCAGACCCGCTAATAAGCCTTGTGCTGCGGCTTCTTCATAACCTGTGGTTCCGTTAATTTGACCAGCAAAGAACAAGCCTTCAATAAATTTGCTTTCCAGCGTTTGTTTCAGATCTCGTGGGTCAAAGAAATCGTACTCAATAGCGTAGCCAGGTCGAACGATCCTTGCATTTTCCATCCCTTTCATAGAATGGACAATTTGCATTTGTACATCAAATGGCAGGCTGGTGGAGATCCCATTAGGGTAAATTTCGTTACTTGTTAAACCTTCTGGTTCTAAAAAGATTTGGTGAGCGTTTTTATCTGCAAAGCGCATCACTTTGTCTTCAATTGAAGGGCAGTAACGAGGACCTATCCCTTCGATGATCCCTGCATACATAGGGCTGCGATCTAAGTTATTACGGATCACATCATGGGTTTGTTCATTGGTATAGGTGATGTAACAAGGCACTTGCTGTGGATGCTGCTCTTGTGAACCTAAAAATGAGAATACAGGCATTGGGTCGTCACCTAGCTGTTGTGCCAGTTGACTGAAATCGATCGTTCTTGCATCAATACGTGGTGGTGTCCCAGTTTTTAAACGATTTACACGTAATGGTAATTCTCTTAAGCGTTGAGATAACGTAATGGCTGGAGGATCTCCTGCACGACCACCACTGTAATTTTCTAAACCAATGTGAATTTTTCCATCAAGGAAAGTACCCACAGTCAATACCACAGCTTTGGCTTTAAATTTTAAGCCCATGCGAGTAACAGCTCCGGTTACTCGGTTGTTTTCAACAATCAGATCTTCAACAGGTTGTTGGAAGATCATCAAGTTTGGTTGATTTTCTAATGCCGTTCTAACCGCTTGGCGATATAGCACGCGGTCTGCTTGTGCTCGAGTTGCACGAACAGCAGGACCTTTGCTTGCATTGAGCGTTCTAAATTGAATACCCGCTTTATCTGTTGCGGTTGCCATTAAACCACCAAGGGCATCAATTTCTCTTACCAGATGTCCCTTACCGATCCCACCGATGGCTGGGTTGCAAGACATCTGGCCCAATGTATCAATATTGTGAGTCAGTAATAGGGTTTGACGCCCCATACGTGCAGCTGCCATTGCTGCCTCAGTACCGGCATGACCACCACCAATTACGATGACGTCAAATTGCTCTGGATAAAACATGTGTGAACCTTAACGTTAGAAAATGCGGATTCTGCATTCGAGGAGTGAATTCTACTCAAGTTTGTTGGGGAGACCAAGCCCTGACCTCCCGCCTATATAATATAAAGATCTTTTTTATTTAAAGATCTCTTTATTAGATCTTTTATTAGGATCGACCATTTCTGTGGATAAGTGATTTTTCACTTTAAAGATCATCAAAGTGTAAAGGATCATATACTGTGAATGATCCGTGATCCTATTGCGTATAAGCTGGGATCTAAATAGGGACTTATGCACAGGTCTTGAACGACCTAAAACTTATAATCTGGATAACTACCGGTTAATACCATGATCTTACCGTAGTTATCCACAGTTGATTGCTGCTAATTTGAACAAATTAGAGTTCGTTTGCCCAAGTTTTAACCCATTCTCCTGCAGGATCTTCAGGAATTTCGTGTTGCTGAACATCAATTTCAAAGCAATCACCGATCCTTTTCGCGCCATTTTCTTGTAATAAAGTATCTAGCGTGTGGATTGCACCACAAAAGGTATCGTATTCCGAGCTACCAATACCTACGGCACCATACTTGATCTTACTGAGATCCGGTGATTGAGACTGGATAGCTTCAGCAAGAGGTTGAATATTTTCGGGAAGATCCCCTGCGCCATGTGTAGAGCTAACCACCAGCCATAACCCTTCAAGCGGTAAGTCATCTAATTCAGGACCGTGCTGTATATCCGTTTCATAGCCGAGTTCTTCTAAAATCTCTGCCATATGCTCTGAGACATATTCGGCACTGCCCATGGTACTACCGCTAATTAAGGTTACTTTTGTTGCGCTCATGGTTATTCTCTTTCACATTAACAGGGCGCTATTGTACGCTGTGAATGAGCTGGGATCTACCTGTGGATAATGTGGTTATATCATTTTTTTTCTAAGGGCTGATCGTACGCATGATCGGGTTTTGTAAGGAGATCAGCGTTTCTGTGGACTGTATTTCATCTATGGTCTGGATTTTGTTGATAAGTACGTCTTGTAGAGAATCTATCGATCGGCACATGACTTTAATAAAGATACTGTATTGACCTGTTGTGTAGTAAACCTCAACCACTTCTTCTAAAGCATCCAATTTTTTAAGGGCTGTATGGTAGTCTTTAGCACTTTTTAAAATGATTCCGATAAAACAGCAGACATCAAAGCCGAGTTGTTTTGCACTGATATCAATACGTGTGCCTTTTATGATCCCCGCTTGCTTCATTTTTTCCACTCGCACATGAATGGTCCCTGGGCTTACTGAGAATTTTTTGGCTAATTCAGCATAAGGTGTACGCGCATTGACCATTAATTCGTGAAGTATGTCACGATCGAGATTATCGATTTGATAATTTTCAGGCATTATTTAGTCTCCATTTTGATGATTATTCATTTTTATACCCATTTTTTTAATCAAAATAAACAGTAAAGGCTTTTTTTAATGATGGATATTGAATTTATACCTCGTTTTGTTGCTTAATCTACACATCGGCTAATTACAGCAAACAAATTATGGGTAATATTATGGACAAGTCATTCATCGAACATCAGCAACAAATCAGTTTTGTTAAATCTTATTTCTCACGTTTACTTGAAAAAGAGCTTGGTCTCATTGAAGTTCAAGGTCCTATCCTGAGCCGCTTAGGCGATGGTACTCAAGATAACTTATCAGGCTGTGAAAAAGCCGTTCAGGTAAAAGTGAAATCCATTCCTGGTGCAACGTTTGAAGTGGTGCATTCTTTGGCTAAATGGAAACGCAAAACCTTAGGTCGTTTTGGTTTCAGCGAAGGTCAAGGTCTGTATACACATATGAAAGCGTTACGTCCGGACGAGGATCGCTTAACCCCAATCCACTCCGTCTATGTTGACCAGTGGGATTGGGAAAAAGTGATGGCAGATGAGGAGCGTACACTTCCTTATCTGAAGCAGACAGTGGGTAAAATCTATAAGGCAATAAAAGAAACAGAAGCTGCCGTAAGTAAAGAATTTGGTTTGGCACCGTTCCTGCCAGACCAAATTCACTTTATCCACAGTGAAGAGCTGCTAAAACGTTACCCAGACTTAGACGCAAAAGGTCGCGAGCGTGCAATTGCTAAAGAATTTGGGGCAGTATTTTTAATCGGTATAGGTGGAAAACTGTCTAGCGGCGAATCCCATGATGTTCGTGCTCCAGACTACGATGATTGGACCACAGAAAACGAAGATGGTTTTAAAGGCTTAAACGGTGACATCATTGTCTGGAACCCTGTACTACAAGATGCGTTTGAAATCTCTTCAATGGGGATCCGCGTAAGCCCAGAGTGCTTAACTCGCCAGCTGGCATTAACTGGTGATGAAAAACGTATGGAGCTGGAATGGCATCAAGCATTAGTGAAAGGTGAAATGCCACAATCTATCGGGGGTGGTATTGGTCAATCTCGTTTAGTGATGTTGCTGCTACAACGCAAACATATTGGTCAAGTTCAGTGTGGTGTTTGGTCACCTGAAATGACTGAAACCGTTGAAGATATGCTGTAATTATCGATTAAAACGGCGCAGTAATCGGTTTTTTAGCCCTGTATCAAAACGCCAGATATGATCAAATATCTTCATGATACCGGGCTTCCCATAATTTGAGACAGATACCGCATGGAAGCGGTATTTACCAACTTTTTGAAGGGATTTTATTTTTTGGATCAGCTCATCAGGTAAACGTTGAGCCACAAAATCCGAAATCACAACCGCATCCGCATCACTCCACTGTTTTGATTCTAATTTTACGGTTGTTTCGCGTAAACATGCCGCTAAGTCAGTACCTCCACGAAATGTTTGGTGTAAGAAGCGCATACACTGTTCTAAACCATCTGCCGAGAGAAGATCATAATGGACTATTTCAGTGGAAAACAGCATGACATGGCAGGCTCGATTATCCGCCAGCGCAATTTTCATTAAAGCCAGACAAAAAGCTTTTGCACAGCGCTCGTTAATGCCTCCCATGGAGCCTGAAGTATCGATACAAACAACAAACGGTCCCCGAGGCTGTTCTTCATGCTGATGATGAGTTACTGGGCGCAAAACCTTGCGTTCCTGCCAACTTTCCCCTTGCAATCGATAGGTAATGAGCTGTTTCTCTAGTAGCTTTCGGTAAAATTCAAATTCGATATCTTCTAGCCCTAACATTGCGAGTTCAGCGGGTAATAACCGCAAAATATCATCACTTTGGTTTAAACCATTCACTTGTTCAGGCACTGTTTCTGGGACTTTTTCCATTACCGTCATCGGTTCAAGGATGACGTTATCATCCAGAAGAGATTTTGCAGATTGGCTACGTCCTAACAGCTGGGCTATTTTCTCCAGTTCAGGTTGCTGACGTAAAAAATCACTGTAGCGGGCAATCAACTGGTCATTATAAGAAGCAGGGTTACTAAACCCTTTACTAAGATCCCATAAACGTCCTGAAGAGCGTTCATTTTCACCTAAAATATCCTCAAGGTTACCACTGAGAGCTAAGCGTCGTTGTAGTTCCGCCAACAATTGCTCTTTTTCTTGTTCTAGGAGCTCTTTATGTAAAGTTGTTACTTGTAAAATCAAACTGATGCGCCAGCGTTGAACAATCAAAGATTGCCGTGCACTCCGATTTTCTATTTTCCCTTTTTGTAGTTGTAATGCTTCACGGTAAAACGGTGAATCCAGCTGCTCTAATCTGGCGATGAAACTGGGTAATTGAGAGAAAAAAGTATCCGTGGGTATCCCTAATGATTTTTGGTATAGCCCAAATTCTTCAGATAATTGCTGTGGAACTAAAGCATCTTGTAGTTTTTGCTTAAGATCTTTTTTCCAACTGGAGAGATCTTTTAAGAGCGCTTTTTTTAATCGCGGGTGCTTTTCAAAAAAAACGGTCAGCTGTGGGGTAGCAAGAAGAGAAATAATAATCTCCTCAATGAGCTGGCTTTCATTCACGGAAAGCAGTAACTCTAACGACGCTAGGCTCATCATAATTAGTTAGCCACTTTGCCCAGTATTTGCTGACGGAGCTGTGTTAATTTATCGGTAAGCTTCATGAAACTCTCTTCGACACCTGCCAGCCAATGTGCTTCGATAAATAGATTGGGTTGTTGTTTTTCAAATTGATATTTTGCCCCTTGAATCTCATTTTGAATGGTATCCAGTTTATCTAACCACTCTTTATTATTTGTGGCGGGTGTCGCAGCGACGTTTTTATTTTGCAAATATAAGGTTGATGCTTGATGGCTGACATCTAATAGCTGGATTTGGTTTAAATTATTCACTTCAGCTGCCAGTTCTTGGGCGAAACCAATACCATTAAGATGGGCAGATAATGTAGTCCCTTTATTTAAGAAATTCACCAACGCCTTTTTCTCAGTCGTGATAAATGTCACTTTCATATTATGCAGCTGCAATGGGCGATGTAAAAAGAGGGTCATACGTCCTTCGCTGATATTTTCAGGTAATACATAAGAGGCTTTGCGTGCAAACATCGCATTATTTTTTAAAACCTTAAACGCATCTTGATTATTTTGATCTTGCGTGGATGACATCCATTGTTGGTAAACTTGCTCAATTTCTCGCGTAAATTTACGTTGTTGCCAGCCATCCTCTTGAACGAGAGATTTGATCAACTGGGGCAGTAAATTCATAGACTGCATATCGTGCCATAAACAATCTTTGAGCAGCACAATATCCAAAGGTGAAACTGAATCCCGACCGTTAAAGAAAGCACTTGCCTGTAATAAATAAACGGCCTTCTTCCAGCGTCTATCAGAGACATATAAATTCTTTTCTGTTGCATCAATCTGTTGGCGTAACTGATAAATCAGTTCAAAACAATGATCGGGCAGCGAAATTTTGGGAATTTCTTTTTGCCATTCCCGGTACTCTTCTTCACTGATTTTTAGGTGATCAGGAACCAAATTCTCTTCTTGTGGATATTTGCCCGTTAATAAAGCACGGAAGTTTTGTTTTTCTTGAACTTTATCCAGCCAAATTCGCAGTAACATCCTATCAAAAAGTGCTTCAAGGCTATTATCAGCATCCGGCAGTTCATTAGATGCCGTCACTAATAAGCGCATCGGGATATTTTTTTCTACGTCCCCATTACGGAATTTACGCTCATTAATGGCGGTCAATAAGGTATTTAAAATCGCTGGACCCGCTTTCCAGATCTCATCCAGAAAGACAACTTCCGCATCCGGTAGATACCCTTTGGTTAACCGTTCATAGCGACCTTCATCTTTTAAGGCTTGAATGGATAGTGGTCCAAATATCTCTTCAGGAGTAGAAAAGCGAGTCATTAAATATTCGAAGGCATTAGCTTGGCGAAATGCATATTTCATACGACGGGCAATTAAGCTTTTCGCTATTCCCGGTGGTCCCAATAAAAATACGCTTTCTCCGCTGAGAGTCGCGAGTAAACACAAACGAATAGCTTGCTGACGTTCATACAAGCCACCTTCAAGGTAGTTGCTCAATTGGGCTATCCGTTCAGCTAATTGCATAAGGGGTTCCTTTTCTCTAAATAACTCGTCTAAGGGTTAGAGGGAGATGGTTATTGACCAAGCTATTGCTAGGTTATCCGTCCTTTTATTCATTGTGCAATCAGTTTCGTGATTTTTCTTTGATATTATTTGGCATAAAGCACACCTAATATCCGTGTGTTGGCGGATTGAATATTTACTGAGCAGGAACGATTCAGCGATAACTTATTCAATAAGTTAGCTTTTTATGCATAAAAATAGGCTAACGAAACGTTTCGATAGTGATCACAAAACCAAGATAAGAATATTGAGTTGTGGCTGTTCTTTACTATTATTGTATGAGCGAAACGTTTCGCTCATGATGTATCGAAACCCCATAGTAGAAAAAACAGACTAAAAACGGTGGTAAAGAATGAAAAAAGGTATGCTGCTTAACGCTAATATTGCTGCCGTGATTGCGAAATTGGGTCATACCGACCATATCACGCTTGGCGATGCTGGCTTGCCAATTCCTACTGGCACAGAACGTATTGATTTAGCAGTGACACAAGGACTACCGGATTTCATGTCTGTTTTGCGGGTCGTTACCCAAGAAATGCAAGTAGAAAAAGCAATACTTGCCCAAGAAATCAGCAAAATAAATCCACAAATGGAAAAAGCTATTTTAGCCCATCTTCATGAATTAGAAGCGGCACAGGGAAATCACATTGAAGTCATTTATTGCAGCCATGAGCATTTCAAACAACGAACTCATGATAGTAAAGCCGTGATCAGAACAGGGGAATGTTCACCCTACGCAAATATCATTCTTTGTTCCGGTGTGACTTTCTGAGGTGACTATGCAACCTTTATTAGAACTAATCGGCATTGATAAAGCTTTCCCTGGAGTAAAAGCACTCTCTGGAGCCGCTCTAAAAGTCTACCCAGGTAGAGTGATGGCGCTAGTGGGAGAAAATGGTGCTGGTAAATCCACCATGATGAAAGTGCTCACGGGGATTTACAATAAAGATGCGGGAGCGATCCGTTACCTTGGTAAAGACGTGGCATTTAATGGTCCAAAGAGTTCCCAAGAAGCGGGGATCGGGATCATTCACCAAGAGCTAAACTTAATTCCAGAATTAACCATTGCTGAAAATATCTTTTTAGGTCGCGAGTTTGTAAACAAGTTTGGCAAAATTGACTGGAACAAAATGTTTAGTGAGTCAGATAAACTCCTCCAGCGACTCAATCTTAATTACGATAGTCACCAAACCATTGCTGAATTATCCATTGGTGAACAGCAAATGGTCGAAATTGCTAAAGTTCTCAGTTTCCAATCTCAAGTCATCATTATGGATGAGCCGACAGATGCGCTGACTGATACCGAAACCGCCTCACTCTTTCGCGTGATTGAAGATTTAAAATCCCAAGGTTGTGGGATTGTGTATATCTCTCACCGTTTAAAAGAAATTTTCGAAATTTGCGACGATGTGACCGTTTTTCGTGACGGTCAGTTTATTGGTGAAAAGCCCGTCAGTGAATTAGAAGAAGAAAAACTGATTGAGATGATGGTCGGACGTAAGCTGGAAGACCAATATCCGCGAGTCGATGTGCCTGTTGGTGATATTCGTCTTCAAGTTGAAAATGTTTCTGGTCCCGGTGTAACCAATGCTAGCTTCACACTAAGAAGCGGTGAAATTTTAGGTGTTTCAGGTTTGATGGGCGCAGGACGTACAGAGTTGATGAAAATCATCTACGGCGCAGCACCGAAAAAATCCGGCAATATCCAGCTAGAAGGTAAAAACGTCACCTTAAAAACCCCGCAAGATGGTTTGAATAACGGCATCGTTTATATTTCCGAAGACCGTAAGCGCGATGGTTTAGTACTGGGGATGTCAGTAAAAGAAAATATGTCCTTAACTGCATTAGGTTACTTCAGCCACTTTGGCGGTACATTAAAGCATGGTGAAGAGCAAATGACCGTGGGGGATTTTATCCGCTTATTTAATATTAAAACCCCATCCATGGATCAGATAATTGGCAATTTATCTGGTGGTAACCAGCAAAAAGTGGCAATTGCCCGTGGATTAATGACCCGTCCAAAAGTTCTGATTCTTGATGAACCAACCCGCGGTGTTGATGTTGGGGCAAAAAAAGAGATCTACCAATTAATTAACCAATTCAAAAAAGAAGGGCTGAGTATCATCCTCGTTTCTTCAGAAATGCCTGAAGTCATTGGGATGAGCGATCGCATTTTGGTTATGCATGAAGGGCATATCAGCGGCGAATTCTCCGCCAAAGAAGCAACGCAGGAAGCCTTAATGGCGGCCGCAGTCGGTAAAAATTACGGCTCAGTTCAGGAGTTAACAGCATGAGTTCAACAACCGCACCATCAAAACGCTACTTCAGCAAAGCATGGCTAATGGAGCAAAAATCCTTAATCGCCCTATTAGTTTTAATTGCGATTGTTTCAACCTTAAGCCCCAACTTTTTTACAGTAAACAACTTGTTTAACATCCTTCAACAGACTTCTGTGAACGCTATCATGGCTGTGGGAATGACATTGGTTATTCTGACTTCAGGTATTGATTTATCAGTCGGCTCACTACTGGCGCTAACCGGTGCTGTTGCGGCATCTATGGTCGGTGCTGATGTTAATGCATTTGTTGCAGTGGCAGGCGCTTTAGCGCTCGGAGCAGCAATTGGGGCATGTACAGGTGTGATTGTTGCTAAAGGTAAAGTACAGGCATTTATTGCAACATTAGTGATGATGTTATTACTGCGCGGTGTGACCCGTGTTTATACCGATGGTAGCCCAATTAATACTGGATTTAGTGATAACGCTGACTTGTTCGGTTGGTTTGGTATTGGTCGCCCATTAGGTATTCCTACCCCTGTATGGTTAATGGTTATCGTCTTTGCTGCAGCGTGGTACATGCTGCACCACACTCGCTTAGGTCGTTATATCTATGCGTTAGGTGGAAATGAATCAGCAACGCGCTTGTCGGGGATTAATGTCGATAAAATTAAAATTATCGTTTACGCCTTATGTGGCTTATTAGCTGCTCTGGCGAGTGTCATCGAAGTTGCACGTTTATCATCAGCTCAGCCAATGGCAGGTAATGGCTATGAATTAGATGCGATTGCCGCGGTTGTCCTCGGTGGTACAAGTCTTGCTGGTGGTAAGGGGCGTATAGTTGGTACGCTGATTGGTGCCTTGATTCTCGGTTTCCTAAATAACGGATTGAACTTATTAGGTATTTCTTCAAATTACCAAATGATTGTTAAAGCCGTTGTGATTTTATTAGCAGTGCTCGTTGATAACAAAAAATAGTGATTATGACCCCTACCCGATAACGACAGGAATTTTCTTATGAAACTGAATAAATTAGCGACTTTATTTACCGCATTTGCACTAACAGCAACCGTCAGTGTGAATGCGATGGCAAAAGAGAGCATCGCACTGGTTATTTCAACCCTGAACAACCCATTCTTTGTGACCATGAAAGATGCAGCACAAAAAGAAGCGGATAAACTGGGTTATGAACTGATTGTTTTGGATTCTCAAGATAACCCAGCGAAAGAGTTAGCGAACGTACAAGATTTAACGGTGCGCGGCACCAAATTAATGCTGATCAACCCAACTGATTCTGATGCGGTGGGCAACTCAATTCTGATGGCAAACAAAGCAAAAATTCCTGTTATCACCTTAGACCGTGCAGCTAATAAAGGTGAAGTGGTGAGCCATGTTGCTTCCGATAACCGCATGGGCGGAAAAATGGCGGCAGACTTTATCGCCAAGAAAACGGGTAATGACGCTAAAGTGATCCAATTAGAAGGTATTTCTGGAACTTCTGCGGCTCGTGAGCGTGGTGAAGGTTTCAATGCGGGTGCGAAAGAGCATAAATTCAACGTATTAGCGAGCCAGCCTGCGGATTTCGACAGAACTAAAGGCTTGAACGTTATGCAAAACTTACTGACAGCACATCCTGCTGTTCAGGCTGTTTTTGCGCAAAATGATGAAATGGCACTCGGTGCATTAAGAGCGCTGCAAACTGCGGGTCGTGATGATGTGCTAGTGGTTGGATTTGATGGCACAAATGACGGTATTAAGGCAGTTCAAGGTGGAAAATTAGGTGCGACAATTGCTCAGCGCCCAGATCAAATTGGTATTGTTGGGGTACAGATCGCAGATAAAGTATTAAAAGGCGAAAAAGTAGAAGCAACAGTTCCTGTTGAATTAGAACTCGTGGTAAAACAATAATTCCATATAAAGTAACAATCCTTGATAAAACAAGAAGATTGAAGAACCGCCGTGAACTATAGCGGCGGTTTATTTAATTGCGTAGCAAAAGGAAATAAATGTTATGGCAGCAGCTAAACTGGTTGTTTTAGGCAGTATCAACGTTGACCACATTCTTAATGTGCAACAGTTTCCCCAGCCAGGTGAAACTGTAAGAGGCGATCGCTACCAAGTTGCCTTCGGCGGCAAAGGGGCTAACCAAGCTGTGGCGGCAGGACGTAGTGGTGCTGATATAACATTTATTGCTTGTGTTGGTGATGATGATGTTGGCATTAGCATCAAAAAACAGTTACAAAAAGATTCCATCAAGATTGACTGCATTGACTCTGTTGCAGGTGAAACAACAGGGGTCGCTCTGATTTATGTTAATGGTCAAGGTGAAAACATCATTGGGATTAATGCGGGGGCAAACGGGCACCTTTCTACTGAACGATTAGCGGCTTATCAACAAAAAATCATTGATGCAGATGCCTTATTAATGCAACTAGAATCTCCGATTGAAACGGTACAAATGGCAGCTGAAATTGCTCGCCAACATCAAACTCAAGTGATCTTAAATCCTGCGCCTGCACAAGCGTTGCCTGATTCGCTGTTGTCGCTGGTGGATGTTATTACACCAAATGAAACTGAAGCTGAGCATTTAACGGGGATTGCTGTTAATGATGACGATGGTGCGCAAAAAGCAGCACTAGCGCTTCATCAAAAAGGTATTCATAAAGTGATGATTACATTGGGTGCTAGAGGCGTTTGGTATAGCGAATCAGGTAAGCAAGGTAAAATAATACCGGGCTTTAAAGTGAAAGCAGTAGACACCATTGCAGCAGGTGATACATTCAATGGGGCGTATGTAACTGCGCTACTTGAAGGCCAATCCGATGAAGATGCTATCATCTTTGCTCACGCAGCTGCGGCTATTGCAGTTACGCGCCCGGGGGCACAACCTTCTGTTCCATGGCGTAATGAAATTGACCAGTTTCTTCTTCAATAGGATTAATTTGTGGCAACAATGAAAGATGTTGCTCGCCTTGCGGGCGTATCAACATCCACCGTCTCCCATGTTATCAACCAAAATCGCTATGTCAGTGAAAGTGTGACCTCACGGGTAAAAAGTGCAATTGAACAACTCAATTATGCACCTTCAGCCTTAGCGAGAAGTTTGAAAATGAATCGCACAAATACAATCGGTATGTTACTCACTGCGAGTAATAACCCTTTTTATGCTGAGGTGGTGCGTGGAGTCGAGCGTAGTTGCTACGAACTGGGTTACAGTTTGATCCTATGCAACACGGAAGGGGATCTGAAACGCATGGATCATAGCTTAGAAACTTTGCTGCAAAAGCGCGTTGATGGGCTACTTATTATGTGTACTGAAGTGCAGGGACCATCCAAAACTGTTTTTTCCCGTTATCCATCGGTTCCAACAGTGATGATGGACTGGTCTCCATTTGAATCTGCTGGCGATATTATCCAAGATAACTCGTTCCTTGGTGGTGAAATTGCAACACGTTATTTAATTGATGCTGGTTTTACGCGAATCGCTTGTATTGCCGGTCCTCAAGATAAATCCCCAGCGCAGGCGCGTTATCAAGGCTTCCTTCATGCCATGAAAGCAGCATCGCTGAATATCTACGATGAATACATTATCTTCAGTGATTTTGAGTTTTCGGGTGGATTTGACTCGATGAATAAACTCTTGGCACTACCGAATCCCCCAGATGCTATTTTTGCGGGGAATGATGCGATGGCGGTCGGTGCTTACCAAGCGATTTACCAAAAAGGCATGAAAGTGCCTGACGACATTTCCATTATTGGTTATGACGATATTGCACTCTCTTCTTATATGATCCCGCCACTCACCACGGTTCATCAGCCGAAAGATGAACTTGGTCAGCAAGCGGTTAACCAACTTATTTATCGAATGGATAATCCAGATGCTGAACCATCTGTTTTAGTCTTAACGCCAAAACTAGTGGAACGTCAATCAGTGAGGAAACGCTAATTCTGCGTTTTCTCGGATTTTTTGTCTTTAATTAAATTATCACCATCGGTTTTACTGAGTAATAGAAACACAAAGGCAGAAAGTAACGTTATAGCTCCGATCGTAATAAATGTGTAATGGAAGTTATCCACAACATTGCTATTTGGCTGATTATCAAAAAAGCTCAAAATGGTAGCACTCACCGCGATCCCAAAACTAATAGACAGTTGCTGAGTCACGGCTAACATACTGTTGCCGGCGCTAGCGTTATTATCTGTTAAGTCCGCTAAGCAAATGGTATTCATGGCAGTGAACTGTGTGGACATCACCATTCCTAAAATAAACAGTGGGATAATGAGCAAGTAAATCGACATATCGGGGCTTTGCAGTGAAAATTGTGAAATCATCAACCCGATAATTACCGTGACAGTAAACAGCGTATTTCGATACCCAAATCGAGTTAAGATTCTGGTGACTGCAGATTTAGCTGTAATTGACCCAATCGCCAGCGGAGCCATCATCATTCCTGCCACAACGGCTTCATAACCAAATCCTACTTGCAGCATCAATGGCATTAAGAATGGAATACTTCCAGTACCTAATCGAGTGGCGATGTTACCGCTAATACCAATGGAAAAGGTTCTCGTCTTAAATAAGTTGAGCGGAATAATCGCATGCTTAATGCGCCTTGCGTGAAGTATATAAAGAAGAAGGCAAAGAAAACCGCCCAGAACTATCGCTAAAGGTATATAGCTAGATAATGATTTATCGCCAAACAGATCCAGACTGACTGAGAGCATGACCAAGCCAAACCCGAATAGGATAAACCCGAGGGTATCAAACTTACGTTTCGGCATTTTAAAATCAGGCATATGCTTTAATGCATAAATAATACCGAGTACACCAATAGGGATATTAATAATAAATATCCAATGCCATGTGGCATAGGTGACAAGAATCCCGCCTAACAAAGGTCCTAATATAGGACCGACTAATCCAGGAATAGTCACAAAGTTTAAAATTGGCAAGAGTTCACTACGGGGGTAAGCACGGATCAATGCGAGTCTTGCTACAGGCATCATCATCGCACCGCCAATTCCTTGAATCACTCGTGAAGCCACTAACACTGTGAGTGAGGGAGAAAGCGCACAGAGTAGTGAACCTAGAGAAAAGAGAGAGACGGCAATAATAAAGATACGTCGAGTGCCAAATCTGTCTGCGAACCAACCACTCACTGGGATTAGTAACGCCACGGTTAAGGTATAGCTCACAACGGCAGATTGCATCGCTAATGGGGAATGATGCAAACTTTTGGCAATATCAGGTAGTGCCGTATTCAATATAGTGGCATCCAACGCTTGCATAAAGAAAGCCATCGCGGCAATCCACGGCAAACCCGACATATTTTTAGCAGTCTTAAACATCCGTTACCTATTGATAATTTGGTGAGCGAATTCGTTCTATTAGCTTATTTTTGCATTGTCGTTAATAAGGTATAGCAGAGATCGCAAGCTTCACGACTCTTACCATTAATAATAGCATCGGCAAGTTGTTGGTGAAGTTCTACTTCTATTGCATCATTTTCCGTTATTACATCAAAGTAAAGTTGATATACCGATCTAAAGAGATTGGCGAACGAAATTAAAAATGGATTACAGCACGCACGATAGATAGTTAGATGAAAACGAAAATCGACTTTTATCCAATGAGACCTATCAAACTCCTTATCGAGGAGAGTCATCTCATTAGACAGTAATTGCAGGGTCTGTTTTTGTTCTTCTGTGGCGTTTAGTGCTGCGAGATAACAAGCTTGGGGTTCAATGGCGAGACGAACAACTTGAAAGTGTTTAATCACCACGGATTTTTCTTCACTGTTAATCCACCAATTTAGCAAGTCTTGATCGAGGAAGTTCCAATTAGAAGCGGGCATCACTCGAGTACCAATTCGGGGGCGTGCTAAAACCATACCTTTCGCGGCTAATATTTTAATGGCTTCTCTGATGGCTGTTCGGCTGGCATTAAACTGTTTTGATAACTCTAATTCGCTGGGAAGAATAGTATCAGATAAATAGGATTCTTTTAAAATGAGCTGCCCAAGACTCCGAGCAATAATAAAAGAGAGGTTTTTTTGTGAGGCATTTTGTTGTTTACTCAATTCCATGATTTATCCCATGCAGATACTAATCACTGATATGTTACGTGAGTAAATCAATTATTGCTGCTGAAATAGTCAAAAAACAGTAGTAATTTACGGTATTAAGTCATATTTGGCTAAAAAAAACGCGAACGAAATAAATATGT
>NZ_ABXW01000069.1 GCF_000173415.1 Providencia alcalifaciens DSM 30120
ACAGGAACAGGAAGCGGGGTTGTGTCGCCTTTTTCCGACACACTCAACGGGGGCGAAGATGAGCCGTTTCCATTGAATACCCCGGTCGTGGTGGTGGGCACTGCGCCCCTATCGCGTTTGGGCGATGCTGGGACGTTGAAGCAAGCCTTGATTGATCTTAATGAGCAGCGGCATGCACTTTCGGTCGTGGTGAGGGTTGAAGCGCAAGCGGATGCAGACGCACAACGTGCAAACCTCCTCAGCGGGATCCGTCAACTTTCTTCAAGTCGCTCTGTGGTGGGGTATCAGCCGCGCATCGTGATTGCGCCGGGATTCAGTGAAGACGATGCGGTGGGGAAAGCCTTAGAAACCGTGGCGGGAAAATTACGGGCGGTGGCGTACGTGGATTGTGCGGCAGGGGCGACGTTATCGGAGGTTGTTCAGCGTCGACAACGTTATGGTGCAAGAACGGAGTTATTACGTCCGCGCGTATTAGCGGCACAACTCGATGGTCAACTGGCGTATCGTCCGTATTCGGCGTTTGCGGCGGGGCTCCGAGCCCGTATTGATTACGAAAAAGGGTGGTGGTGGAGTAAATCCAACCAGGCGGTGTTCAACATTCTGGGCGTGGAACAAGTCGATGAGTTTATTTTGGGGGAACGCAACTGTGATGCCAACTTACTCAACATGCAAAATGTTTCCACGCTGATCCGGCAAGCGGGATTCAAACATTGGGGCAATCGTCTGTGTGCGTCACACCCGCAATGGCATTTTGAATCGGTACGTCGAACAGCGGATGTGATTGAGGACAGCATTCAACTCGCGATGCTGGGGTATGTCGACCGTCCATTAGATCGACAAAATGCAGACGATATTATCGGCTCAGTGAACGCCTATTTGCGACGACTGGTGGGGGAAGGGGCGATATTTGGAGGGCAAGCGTGGTTAGATCCTGAACTTAATACGGCAGAAACGTTAGCCGCGGGAGAGCTTTACATTAACTATGACTTTGGACCTAAATCGCCAACTGAGCTCATTCAGATGCGCGTCAGTATCAATAATGAATACGGACTTCAGGAGTTAACGGCACTATGAGTTATCACAATCAATTACGCGCCTGGACCTTTTTTCGTCAAGGTATTCGTATTCAAGGGGCTCATGAATTTATGCCGCCCACGTTATCGATAGTGAAAACGGACTTACGGACGGGCGCACAAGATGCCCCCACGCCGGTAGATGATGGGATGGAGGCGCTCACCTGTCAGATCAAGTTTTACGGTCTGGATACGGAGATGTTGTCCAGTTTCGGCTTTGTCAGCGGGCAACGCTCTCGATTTAGCGCCTATCAAGGGTATGTGGCAAACAATATTGCATTGGGTACCATTGAAGAGATTGAAGGGTTTGTGATGACGGTGACGCCGGATGCTCGAGGCAATAGCAATTTATCCGAGGCGGCGTTCACCGTGGACATTGCCGTGAATTACTACCGCAAAACGTTTGAAGGGAAAGAGTTATTTATGATTGATACCGAGCGGTTTGTGCGTCGAGTCAATGGCGTGGATATGTTGGCTGGAGTGGCTGCAAAAGTTCGCGTGTAATGTTTTTTCAATATGATGATATAGCGACCTTTGGGTCGCTTTTTTTATGGAGTGATGATGAGTATGAGTTTTCCCGGTGAAACGCGCACAATTAAATTGTATACCCCTATCATATTGGACGGTGGCGTTGAACTTACAGAGATCACATTTCGAGAGCCTGTGGTACGTGATCGCATTGCATTTGCCAAAGATCGCGGCTCAGAAGAGGAAAAAGAAGCTCGTATGATAGCGCAACTGTGCGGTCTGAGTGAGCAAGATATTTGGCAATTGACGGCAGCGGATTATGCCCAGCTGACGGATACCTTTAACGTTTTTATGTTACCGCCCGCGAAGCGACCGAAGCCGACATCAACAACGCGTTAAGATTTCTGGGGCGTCGATTGCATTTTACGTTATCGGATTATCTTGCAATGCCTTTTCGGGTTTTTTCTCAGTGGCTTTTGGATGAATTAAAGGAGGCGAAACGTGGCAAGCGTGAGTCAAAACCTTAAAGCGACAGTCTCTTTTGGCGGTAAAATTTCCAGTTCATGGCGTCGTTCGGCGTCAGATTTGCGTAAGGACTTGCAGGATGTTGAGCGGCAATCGACGCGATTGAAGCAAGAGCAAGTCAAGCTGACGGCGGAAATCAAACGGCAAAAACTTGCCGGTGCCAGTGTCAAAGATCTTAAAAAACAGTATGCCGCATTAACCCGAGAAATACATCAAGCGGATACCGCTCAAGCTAAATTGAATACACAGTTGGCAAAATCAGAGCGTTTGGACAGTTTTAAGGGGATGGGGAAGACACTGGCTGGACGAGGCGTCAATTTAGCCAAAGGGGGCGGGATTGCAATCGGCGGCGGCATGGTGGCTTCGGGTGCAGCCGCACTGTTCACCCCAGCGATCGCCAACGCGGAGACCGCCGAACAGGTCGGTCTGGCGACGTCTTACGGGGTGGATACTCAAACGTTCATGCAGTGGGATTCGTTAGCCAAACAGTATGGCATGAACGGCGAGAATATCGGTGATTTGTTTGAAGAGTACCTGCATAAGGCAGGGGAATTTAAGCAATTGGGCGAACAAACCGCCCTCACTGAAGCGTTTGAGACACTGGGGATTAAGGATTTTGAACTCGGTGCGCTGAGTGATATTGCTCAGTTTGAAAAAATTATCGATAAAGCACTGTCACTTGAGGATGAGTCCAAAGCCTCTTTTGCACTGGATGCCTTATTGGGGGGGGAAGCCAGTAAATTGTTGATGTTGATTAAGCGCTCAGGGAAAAGCTTTGACGAGTTGATGCGAGCGCAGCGCAAATACAATTTGGTGACAAAAGAAGGGGCTGACGGGGCATTAAAAGGGCATC
>NZ_ABXW01000068.1 GCF_000173415.1 Providencia alcalifaciens DSM 30120
CTTCATGACGCTAATATTTTGATGGTGGGTCGTGCAGGATTCGAACCTGCGACCAATTGATTAAAAGTCAACTGCTCTACCAACTGAGCTAACGACCCATCTTAAAACATTATTCTTTGGTTCTTTGCCCTTCGGGTCGAACCTGCAACCATCTTATTAACAGTTAACGATTCTACCTACTGAGCTAACGATCCATCTAAATGTTTTTAGAATCAATGTGTAATTGATTCTTGCTGATATAACTAGGATTTTTCAATCCGCGCTTTCTCGTATCAACGGCGGCTTATATTACTGATTTCTGACGAGGGTGCAACGATTTTTTTAAAAAAAAAGATTAAGTGCACACTAAACATACGGATAACCCCGAAATATTCGGCTACATCGCTTCGGGGTTATCAATTACAGTGTACTGAGCTTCTTCTCTGCAAGTTTCGCACCAGCACTATTTGGGTATTGTTGTAATACCTGTTGGTAAACAGCTTTCGCTTTATCTTTCTGTCCCTTATCTTGCATGATCAGACCCACTTTAAATAGGGCTTCACTGCTTTTTTGAGACTTAGGATATTGCTTAACTACAGTCGCAAAGTAGAATGCGGCGTCATCCTTGCTACCTTTGTTGTAGTTTAACTGCCCCAACCAATAGTTGGCGTTAGATTGATATCCTGACTTCGGATATGTTTTGATAAACCCTTGCAATGCACCGATCGCTTCGTCAATCTGTGCTTTGGATTTACTTTCCATCGCCAGCTTAACCGCTGCGTTATAATCATCTTTTTCATTACCGCCAGAACTTGCTGCGGGTGTATCTGAAGAAGATGATTGCGCATTTGATGCACTGGTATCAGTTGCATCTGAAGAGTTTGAAGAATCACCACCACTCGCTTTGTCTAACTGCATATACAAATCTTTTTGGCGCTCAACAACTTGATTCAATTTGTATTCACTTTCTTGAATCTGCCCGCGTAACATATCGATATCACGCTGGTTATCGGCTAATTGCTGCTGGATTTGATAAATAATTTGACCTTGAGAGCTAACAGCGGTCTCAAGTTGAGTGAGGCGGTCTGCGGAAGAACCCGATCCGACATTGTTGATTGGCGCTTGGGCAATAGCGGCCCAAGGGACCGCTACGCCAACCAATAACGACAGACCAACTAGTAATTGTCTGAAGTTACTGTTCATAATAGATAATTTCGCTTATCTATTAGTATGCAATGACTGCACGACGGTTTTTCGCGTAGTCTGCTTCAGTGTGACCTAACACAGCTGGTTTTTCTTTACCGTAAGAAACCAGTGAAACTTGGTCACCTGAAACACCTTTGCTTTGCAGATACATTTTAACTGCATTAGCACGACGCTCGCCCAGTGCGATGTTGTATTCTGGAGTACCACGCTCATCCGCATGACCTTCAACAACAACACGTACAGATGGGTTGCTACGCAGGAATGCTGCATGTGCATCTAACATTTCAGCGTACTCTGGGGATACATTGTATTTATCGAAACCAAAGTAAACTGTGTTGTTTTGTTGCAGTTGTTCCATTTGCTGACGTGCCAGCTCTTCCGCAGACAGACCAGTGTTAGTTTGATTCATAGAAGAATCGTCACCAGTTTGGTCGTTGTTTTTGTTAGAGCTACAAGCTGCGACTGCCATGATTGGTAATGCGATCATCAGCCCTTTAAGCACTTTGTTCAGTTGCATCGTTTTGATCCTTAATATTTTTGCCACACATTATTATTATGCATCACAGATACGGCGACCAGGCAGGGAATTTTACCTGTCCATCGGTTGCCGGAAGACGCGCTTTGAAACGCCCGTCGGTCGAAACTAGCTGCAATATAGTCCCCAAGCCTTGAGAGGAGCTATAAATTACCATAGTGCCGTTAGGTGCGATACTCGGCGTTTCATCTAGAAACGTTGACGTTAAATATTCAACGTTACCCGTTGCCAGATCCTGTTTGGCGATATGTTGCTGACCGCCCCCGGAGCTGACCATCGCTAAGAAAGTTCCATCCGGGCTTACATCAGCATCCTGATTTTGTGATCCTTCATAGGACACTCGAACAGGACTACCACCATTAATATTCATTTTATAAATTTGCGGACGTCCTGCCTGATCCGAGGTATAAACTAAAGTTTGGCTATCCGGCATCCAGCTTGGCTCAGTATTATTACTGCGACCATCTGTTACTTGACGAATCTGACCACTACCTAAGTCCATCACATATAAATTCAGGCTGCCTGTCTTCGACAGAGCAAATGCCAGTTTAGTCCCATCTGGTGAAAAAGCAGGTGCCCCATTATGACGTGGGAAAGATGCCACCTGACGAACCGCTCCACTAGATAAAGTCTGAATAACTAGCGCAGAACTACCACTTTCAAACGTTACGTACGCAATCTTTTGGCCATCTGGTGACCAAGCTGGCGACATCAAAGGTTCTGGCGAACGGTGAACCGTAAATTGGTTAAAACCGTCATAGTCAGAAACTCGTAATTCATATGGATATTGACCACCGTTGGTTTTCACAACGTAAGCTATACGCGTACGGAAAGCGCCGCGGATACCTGTCAATTTCTCAAAAACTTCATCACTTGCAGTATGTGCTGCATAGCGTAACCAATCTTTAGTTACTTTAAATTGGTTTTGAGCTAAAACCGCACCAGGGTTAGCGGCAACATCCACTAACTGATAGCTAACAACATAGCTACCATCTGCTGCTGGCTGAACTTGTCCAACAACCACTGCGTTAATACCTAGCGCAGTCCAAGCATCAGGAGTAACTTCTGAAGCCGTACCCGGTTGCTGAGGCATGCGGTTTGGATCAATAGGGTTAAATTTACCACTATTGCGTAAATCAGCACCAACAATTCCCCCCACTTCTTGTGGAGGAGCACCTGCGCCAGCCCATTTAAATGGGACAACACCGATTGGCTGAGCTGAGTTAACACCTTCAGTAATCTCAATACGGATCTCTGCCTGAGCAACAGTAGCCCATAGCATTAAGAACCCGAGAACTATTTTAAACGCCTGCTTCATCCTGATCTCCCTTACTGCGATATTCACCACCGCAATAATTCGCTGAATTTTAACAAAGGTATACTAACAAAACTAGATAGCACACAAACTATTTATTACATTGCCTAAAGATTTACAATACAGACTGCTCTGAGTTATTGAAAATCAAGGCTTAAATACCAATGTGCTACCCGATTTATTAAACGTATCATAGACCTCTCTGCTAGGTGGTTTCGGCATAGTTGCAAGCTTCGCTGCTCTTATTGCCGCTTCACATAGCGCGGGATCATTTGCTGAACCACTTTTCGGTGTAATGCTAACCAATAATCCATCTGGTGCCAGTTTCAATTGCAGCTCACAAGTGCGTCCACGATAACTTTCTGAATCATAGAACTTACTTTGGATTGCAGCTTTAATTTTCCCCGCATAGCTATCAACATCAGCATTTGATGCGCCTGACTTTTTACCGCCACCGCTACCCGCTGCTGTTTGTCCACCCTGCTTACTCGGACCCGAAGCAGTCAAATCACCCAGTAAATCATCAACGGATGATGCACTCTTCGCAGCCTCAGCTTTTGCTTTAGCCGCTTTTGCTTTTGCTTCTTTATCTGCCTTAGCTTTAGCTTCTTTTTCAGCTTTAGCTTTAGCATCTGCATCCGCTTTGGCTTTCGCTTCTTTATCTGCTTTAGCTTTAGCGTCAGCTTCTGCTTTTTCTTTAGCTTCTTTTTCAGCTTTAGCTTTAGCAGCCTCAGCTTCTTTTTTAGCTTGAGCCTCTGCTTTCTCTTTCGCTACAGCTTGCTCTTTGATTAATTTCTCTTTCTCAGCTTTGGCTTGTGCCGCGGCTTCTTCCGCTATTTTTTGCTCTTCCTTCGCTTTTTTCGCGGCGTCTAAGGCTTGTTTCTGCTGTTCCTCAGCCTGTTTTTTCTGCTGTTCAGTTTCTCTCTGAGTCTGAATACGCTCTTCTTCAAGCTTTTGCAGGCGCTTTTGTTCCTGCTCTTGCTTTTCTCTTAGCTCAGCATCTTGTTTTTGTTGCTGTTCTTTACGCTCTTTAGCCACCTGCTGGGAACTTTTTTGCTGCTGTTGAGCTTGATTATATTGCTCCACGACTGCACCAGGATCGACCATTACTGCATCAATGACCGTTCCCTCTTCCCCGCCGCCGCCAAGTTGGACGACAGTCACTAAAGAACCTATAACAATTAAAGCGACCAATAAGATGTGCAATCCAATCGACATCATTAATGAGCGCTTTAAGTCATCTTGTTTCTCTTTTGTCTTTCCCACTCTGGTTTCCAAAAAAAGAATCGATTCTTTTCAACTATATCTGCGCCACTTTCAACATGGCGTCAGCACATTAAATTGGTTGAGTCATCAAACCAACAGATTTGATTCCTGCACTATGCAACATGTTCAGCGCCTTAATGACTTCATCATAAGGAACTTCTTTCGCACCACCAATTAGGAAAATGGTTTTAGGATTTTTCTCTAACTGTTCTTTTGCGACGGCTGAAATTTGTTCAGGAGGCAGTAACTCCATACGCTCACCATCGACCAATAAATTATACTGATCAACACCTGCCACTTCTAAAATGACGGGTGGATTATCATTGGATGAGACCGTTTGAGTATCTGTTGCATCCGGTAAGTCAACTTCCACACTTTGAGAAATAATGGGAGCCGTTGCCATAAAGATCAGCAAAAGCACCAACAGTACGTCCAGTAATGGAACAATATTGATTTCGTATTTTAGCTCACGTTTGCGACTATTGCGCGCCATTCGCTGTTCTCCCCGTCTTATTTCTTATCAGCAGAGAATGCTTGGCGATGCAAGATAGCTAGGAATTCTTCCATAAAGTTATCATAGCTTTGCTCAAGTTTATTCACACGCAAGTTTAAGCGGTTGTACGCCATAACAGCTGGAATTGCAGCAAATAGACCGATTGCCGTTGCAATCAGCGCCTCTGCGATACCCGGAGCAACCATCTGCAATGTTGCTTGTTTTACCGCACCTAACGCGATAAAGGCATGCATAATCCCCCAAACGGTACCAAATAAACCAATATAAGGGCTAATTGACCCTACTGTACCTAAAAATGGGATATGTGATTCAACCGATTCCAACTCACGGTTCATGGAAATACGCATAGCACGTGATGCGCCTGTAACCACGGCATCAGGTGCATGAATATTAGCTTGATGTAAGCGGACAAATTCTTTGAAGCCAGAGTAAAAAATTTGCTCTGCGCCACCTAATGCATCACGGCGAGCTTGGCTCTCTTTATATAAGCGGGACAGTTCGATACCTGACCAGAATTTATCTTCAAATGCTTCAGCTTCACGCGTTGCGGCATTTAAAATTTTGGTTCTCTGAATAATAATCGCCCAAGATGCAATAGAAAAACCGATCAAAACGAACATAATGATCTGAACCAATAGGCTCGCTTTTAGGAATAAATCCAAGATATTCATGTCAGTCACTGTTTAAACTCCGCGACAATAGACTTAGGAAGCGCTTTCGGCTTCATTTTAGATGTGTCCACACAAGCAATTAGGGCCGTTGCCCCACAAAGCAAGTTACCTTGCGAATCAACTAACCTTTGCTGAAAGAGTAAAGAAGCACGTTTTATTTCAACGATTTCTGTTTCAACTTCCAGCAGGTCGTCTAACCGAGCCCCTTTAACAAAATCGATTGTCATATTACGGACAACAAATCCAAGGTTCTCAGCGAGTAAACTTTGTTGGTTGATACCTTTATTCCGCAACATTTCCGTTCTTGCGCGCTCAAAAAAAGCCAGATAACGTGCATGATATACAACTCCGCCCGCATCAGTATCTTCATAATACACACGAACGGGCCAGCGAAATAACATAAAAAACCACTCCGTCTTAGGTTAAATTAATTAACGGTGCCACTATACGCAAGACAGTGCCGCTTTGGAATCACTTTGCAGGTAAAGATATCAAAAATAATTGCGGGTCGCATGACCCACAATCTGAATTTAGATTAACTAAAGACTTTTACAAGTCCCCAGATAAGAATGATGGCTGCAGGTAATGGGTGGAACAGGAGTCGCCACGTCAATTTATTTGGGAGGAAACCCACCCCAAAAATGATGGCGCTGCAAGTTGCCCATATCATGAGAAGACCTTGCCAGATTGGAAATGTACTGGTATTTGCTGCAAACAGGGAAGGATCCCACATCACTGCGCCAGCGGTTACTAAAGCTAATATAAGGATAAGGGCCCTTATCGGGCCCTTTCCTAATAGCTGATAGGATTTATCCATCAGCATGTTATTTACTCACCATCTTTAGCTGTTTTAGCTTCTTTTGCGCTCTCAGAGTGCTCAAGTGCTAATGCTGCAATCACTGCAAAACTACAAGCTAACAGAGTGCCGAGGATCCAGGCGAAATACCACATATGTTATGCTCCTTAATACAGTGAATGCTTGTTGCTTTCGATGAAATTTTTGTCCAAACGACCAAACATTTTGTAGTAACACCAGATGGTGTAAGCCAGAACGATTGGAACAAAAATGATAGCAACAACAGTCATAACTTGCAGAGTGAACAGGCTAGATGTTGCATCCCACATGGTCAAGCTTGCATTTGGCATAATGCTTGATGGCATGATGAATGGGAACATCGCAACCCCACATGTCAGAATGATACATGCGATAGTCAATGATGAGAACAAGAATGCCCAACCATTTTTATCCGCTTTTGTTGCAATCATCGTTAACAGTGGTAACCCAACACCCAGAGCAGGAAGAGCCCACAGGATTGGATACGTGTTAAAGTTAGTTAACCATGCACCTGAAACAACTTCGACAGTTTTGTTCAGTGGGTTAGACGGGCTTAATGTATCAATAGTTGAAGTCACTACATAACCATCAATACCCATCACTAACCATACACCAGCGCCAGCAAAAGCAGCTAGAGTGAGGAATGCACAGATATACGTTGCTTTACGAACACGTAAGTGCAGTTCACCCGTTGTACGCATTTGCAGATAAGTTGCACCTTGGGTAACAATCATCATCAAACCGACAACACCCGCTAACAAACCATATGGGTTCAGCAGACCAAACAGATTACCTGTGTAAGTCAGATACTGTTGGTTATCAATTTGCAGAGGGACACCCAGTAACAGGTTACCAAACGCAACACCGATTACTAATGGTGGAACGAAACCACCAATGAACAGACCCCAATCCCACATGCTACGCCATTTTGGGTTCTCCAGTTTAGAACGGTAGTCGAAACCAACCGGACGGAAGAACAATGCAGCTAATACCAAAATCATAGCAACATAGAAACCAGAGAATGCAGCAGCATAAACTTGTGGCCATGCAGCGAACATTGCACCACCCGCAGTGATTAACCAAACTTGGTTACCATCCCAGTGCGGTGCAACAGCATTAATCATAACTCGGCGTTCAGTATCCGTTTTACCTAAGATAGGTAATAAGAAGCCTACGCCCATGTCAAAGCCATCCGTGACGGCAAACCCGATCAGCAGTACGCCGATAAGGATCCACCACACAAATCGAAGAACTTCATAATCAAACATAAGTGGACTCCTGTTTACTGAACGTCGTGTGCTGAACTGTTTTTCTGTTCAAAATGGTAACGACCGGTTTTCAGGCTGCTAGGCCCTTTACGAGCGAATTTGAACATTAAGAACATTTCGGCAATCAAGAACAGTGTGTACAGACCACAGATCAGAGCCATAGAGAAGATCAAGTCTTGTGGGGTTAAGTTAGAGTGTGCAACCGAAACCGGTAACACCTCACCAATTGCCCACGGTTGACGACCATACTCAGCCACAAACCAGCCTGATTCAATTGCAATCCACGGTAATGGAATACCAAACAGTGCCAGACGAAGCAGCAGTTTGTTTTTACCAATACGGTTACGAACGACTGACAGGAATGACCAACCGATGATTAACAGTAACGCAAAGCCAACTGCAACCATGATACGGAATGCCCAGAACAGAGGCGCAACATTAGGAATGCTGTCTTTAACCGCTTTCTGAATCTGTTCTTCTGTCGCATCAACAACATTTGGTGTGTATTGTTTTAGCAGAAGACCATAACCGAGGTCTTTTTTACTTGCTTCGAATGCAGCACGTAATTCTGGACTCTTATCACCAGCTAACAGCTGTTGTAATTGACCATATGAAACCATACCGTTACGGATACGGACTTCGTGTTGCTTCATCAGATCTTTCAGACCTAACACTGGAGTGTCGATCGAACGTGTTGCAATGATACCCATCGCCCATGGAATAGAGATTGAGAACGTGTTCTCTTGTTTCTCATTACTTGGGAATGCGATTAGGTTAAATGCAGCTGGAGGCGCATGGGTTTCCCACTCTGCTTCAACTGCGGCCAGCTTCGTTTTCTGTACGTCGCCCATTTCGTAGCCTGATTCATCACCAAGAACGATAACAGACAGAACAGAAGCCATACCAAAGCTTGCAGCAATTGCAAAAGAACGCTTAGCAAATGCCAAGTCACGACCTTTAAGCATATAGTAAGCGCTGATACCCAGAACGAACATGGCACCAGTACAATAGCCAGCAGCAACTGTATGAACGAATTTAACTTGCGCAACAGGGTTCAGGACTAGCTCAGAGAAGCTAACCATTTCCATACGCATTGTTTCGTAGTTGAAGTCAGCAGCGATAGGGTTTTGCATCCAACCGTTCGCAACCAGAATCCACAGTGCAGAGAAGTTTGAACCTAAAGCAACTAACCAAGTCACCGCAAGGTGCTGAGTTTTGCTTAAACGATCCCAACCGAAGAAGAATAAACCAACAAAGGTAGATTCTAAGAAGAATGCCATCAAACCTTCGATTGCCAGAGGCGCACCGAAGATATCTCCAACATAGTGGGCGTAGTATGACCAGTTAGTCCCGAATTGGAACTCCATAGTCAAACCAGTCGCAACACCTAGGGCGAAGTTAATACCAAATAACTTACCCCAGAACTTAGTCATATCTTTATAAATTTGTTTACCAGACAGCACATATACCGTCTCCATAATCGCAAGCAAAAACGCCATACCAAGCGTTAATGGAACGAATAGGAAGTGATACATCGCAGTTAAGGCAAACTGTAATCGTGACAGTTCGACAATATCAAACATCTTGACTCCTTGCTCCTAGCAGGAAGACACCGACTTGCGGCAACCCGGCTTCCAGTATTAAATGAAAAAGCCTCTTAACTACCAGCAAAAAATGCCTCAAAACAACAAATAATTAACAAAAGTAAAAGAAAAAACCTACCATAATAATAGTACGCCTATCTTCACATACAATAAACTTCTTTTACGTGATTCAGATTTGAATTCTGAAGTTATATCAATAATTATACCCTTTAATAGAAAAATGAGTATTTGATCGAGCACCAATTTAAGCAATTTGAACAAATAAAGCTAGTGGTAATAAATTGATTTATGTCAATTTTTTCCGGTTTGTTAATTGATTGAGTCCCTATTCCAATAATAGTTACCCAGTTGTTAACTACCTGTTATTTTCATTGATAAAGACTTTTTTACTTTTTTAATAAGATTAAAACAATATGGTAACTTTTGTTTTTTCAATCTAAAAAAGAATATACATTTATAATAGTAGACTATTTCTAAATTATTCCTTCATTTATTAATAAAGATAATTACCGTAGAAAATCCCTTATATTCCATTAATCAAAATAATTTAAAAATAAAAAAATTGATCTAATATCAAATTATCTAAATGTTCATTTTGTGCTATTTCTTCCACAATAAGACACTTATCTAAAACTTACTATTTATGCTAATTTATTCCTCTTTTACTTACCAAAAACCCTAGGTCATACGTTTTTTCCAGTATTAAATTAAGTGCAGGTATCAATAAGCATAAAAAAACCCGTGCTTCCTAGAAAGCACGGGCTTCGTCTCTTACGTTATACGAGCTATAAACTCATATTGCACTTACTTGTTTAGCAGGGACTTCACGGCATCGCCGATATCAGCCAAGCTACGAACCGTCTTCACGCCTGCCGCTTCTAAAGCAGCGAATTTCTCGTCAGCAGTCCCTTTACCGCCAGCGATAATGGCACCAGCATGACCCATACGCTTACCTTTAGGTGCAGTTACACCCGCGATATAGCCAACAACAGGCTTAGTAACGTGCTCTTTGATGTATGCAGCCGCTTCTTCTTCCGCGTTACCACCGATTTCACCGATCATCACGATCGCTTCAGTTTGTGGGTCTTCTTGGAATAATTTCAGGATATCGATAAAGTTTGAACCAGGGATTGGGTCCCCACCGATACCAACGCAAGTTGACTGACCTAAACCTGCATCCGTGGTTTGTTTTACCGCTTCATAAGTCAGTGTACCTGAACGTGAAACGATACCAACTTTACCTGGCATATGAATATGACCAGGTTGGATGCCGATTTTGCATTCACCCGGAGTGATAACACCCGGGCAGTTAGGGCCAATCATACGAACGCCAGCTTCGTCTAATTTCACTTTAACAGTCAGCATATCCAGCGTTGGAATACCTTCTGTGATAGTGATGATCAATTTGATACCTGCATCAATTGCTTCAAGGATTGAATCCTTACAAAATGGTGCTGGAACATAAATAACAGAGGCAGTCGCACCGGTTGCTTCAACCGCTTCACGCACAGTGTTAAATACTGGCAAACCAAGGTGGATTGTTCCCCCTTTACCTGGCGTTACACCGCCAACCATTTTTGTACCGTAAGCAATAGCTTGTTCGGAGTGGAAAGTACCTTGACCGCCAGTGAATCCTTGGCAAATTACTTTGGTGTTTTTATCGATTAAAATAGACATTATTTAGCCTCCGCCGCTGCTACTGCTTTCTTAGCTGCATCTGTCAGGCTGTTTGCAGCGATAATATTCAAGCCGCTGTCTGCCAGTTTTTTCGCACCTAACTCTGCATTGTTACCTTCTAAACGTACAACTACTGGTACATTCACACCAACTTCTTCTACTGCACCAATGATGCCGTCTGCAATCAGGTCACAGCGAACGATACCACCAAAAATGTTTACAAATACGGCTTTAACGCTCTTATCAGAAAGAATGATTTTAAACGCTTCAGTCACGCGCTCTTTGGTCGCACCACCACCAACATCGAGGAAGTTAGCTGGAGCACCGCCGTGCAGTTTAACGATATCCATGGTGCCCATTGCAAGACCCGCACCATTAACCATACAGCCGATGTTACCATCCAGAGCAACGTAGTTAAGTTCCCACTTAGCCGCTTGAGCTTCACGCGCATCTTCTTGAGATGGGTCGTGCATTTCACGCATTTCAGCTTGGCGATACAGAGCGTTGCTATCAACGCCTAATTTACCGTCTAAGCAAACTAAATCACCTTCAGTATTGATAACTAATGGGTTAACTTCGATCAGCGCTAAATCGCGCTCTAAGAACATGGTCGCTAATCCCATGAAGATTTTCGCGAATTGGCTAACTTGTTTGCCAGTTAAGCCTAATTTGAATGCCAATTCACGACCTTGATATGGCATTGGACCAGTCAGTGGATCGATAACAGCTTTGTGGATCAGTTCTGGTGTTTCTTCAGCAACTTTTTCAATTTCAACGCCGCCTTCAGTTGAAGCCATGAATACAACACGACGTGTACCACGGTCAACGACTGCACCTAAATACAGTTCTTTAGCGATGTCTGTCGCGCTTTCAACTAAAATTTGGTTAACCGGCTGACCATTTGCATCAGTTTGGTAAGTAACCAGATTCTTACCTAACCATTTTTCAGCAAATTCACGGATATCATTGATATCTTTTGTAACTTTTACGCCGCCAGCTTTACCACGTCCACCTGCGTGAACTTGGCATTTGATAACCCATGGACCATTACCGATTTTTTTCGCCGCAGCTACTGCTTCTTCTACTGATGAACAGGCATAACCAGTTGGTGCTGGTAAACCATAGCGTGTAAAAAGCTGTTTTGCCTGATACTCGTGTAAATTCATGATGTTCTATCCATAATTGAGTCTGGAGGAGCGTTTATCGCCCCTTGCAATTGTTACAGATTTAGCAGCCAGCGAACTGGCTGCATCGGTTACCTCAGACCGGACAGGTTGTCCCCCTGCCCTGTTATGTTTCTATACGTCTAGCAGTAAACGAGTTGGATCTTCCAACATATCTTTGATAGCCACTAAGAAGCCAACTGATTCACGACCATCGATTAAACGGTGGTCATAAGACAGCGCTAAATACATCATTGGAAGAATTTCTACCTTACCATTAACTGCCATTGGGCGGTCTTTGATGGCATGCATACCTAAGATTGCGCTTTGTGGTGGGTTAATGATTGGAGTAGACATCAGAGAACCGAATACACCACCGTTAGTGATAGTGAAGTTACCGCCACTTAAATCTTCAACAGTTAATTTACCGTCGCGACCTTTGACAGCCAGCTCTTTAATATTTTTCTCAATATCAGCCATGCTCATTGCATCCACATCACGCAGAACTGGCGTTACCAGACCACGCGGTGTTGATACCGCAATACTGATGTCAAAATAGTTATGGTAAACCACATCAGAACCATCGATAGAAGCGTTCACTTCTGGATAGCGTTTCAGTGCCTCAACCGCCGCCTTGATGTAGAAAGACATAAAGCCTAAACGTACACCATGACGTTTTTCGAATGCTTCACCGTACTGTGCACGCAGGTCTTTGATAGGCTGCATGTTAATTTCGTTGAAGGTCGTTAACATCGCAGTGCTGTTTTTCGCTTCCAACAGACGCTCTGCGATACGTTTACGCAAACGAGTCATAGGAACACGTTTTTCACTACGGTGAGCTAATGGTGCTGGAGCTGCTGCTGGAGCTTGAGCTGCTGGCGCTGCTACTGGTTTAGCTGCTAAGTGTTTTTCAACATCTTCACGAGTCAGACGACCACCAACACCTGTGCCTTTGATGTCTGCTGGATTCAAGTTGTGTTCAGCAACCAGACGACGAATCGCTGGGCTCAGCGCATCGTTGCTTTCATCTTCTAAACTTGCGGTTTGGCGTGCTGCTGGCGCTGGCTCTGCTTCTTTAACTTCAGCAGGGATGCCTGTGCTATCGCCTAAACGAATGCGACCCAGTAACTGTTTAGATAAAACAGTTGCGCCTTCTTCTTCAATAATGGCTTCCAGAACACCTGCTTCACTTGCAGGAACTTCAAGAACAACTTTGTCTGTTTCGATCTCAACCAGAACTTCGTCACGCTGAACACTGTCACCTGGTTTTTTATGCCATGTGGCAACCGCTGCGTCAGCGACGGATTCAGGAAGATCGGGAACAAGAATTTCTACGCTACTCATTTTCTATCCTTTAATTATGCAATGTTCAAAGCGTCATTAACCAGGGCCGCTTGTTGTTCCTGGTGAACGGAGGTATAACCAACTGCTGGAGAAGAAGAAGCTGCTCGACCCGCATAGCGTAAAGTTGCGCCTGCTGGGATGGCTTCATGGAAATTGTGCTGGCTGCAATACCAAGCACCTTGGTTCAGTGGCTCTTCTTGGCACCAAACAAAATCTTTCACATGAGCGTACTGAGCCAATACTTTTTGGATATCTTCGCGAGGGAACGGATACAACTGTTCAATACGTACGATAGCCACATCTTTTTGTTCTTTCTTACGACGTTGTTCTAATAAATCGTAATAAACTTTACCGGAACACATAACGACGCGTTTCACATCTTTCGGATTAATTTCGTCAATTTCACCGATAACTGGTTGGAATGAGCCATTCGCCAGCTCATCCATGCTAGAAACTGCTAATGGATGACGTAACAGTGACTTAGGTGACATCACAATCAGAGGACGACGCATATCGCGCAGTGCTTGGCGGCGTAACATGTGATAAACCTGAGCAGGTGTTGATGGCACACACACTTGCATGTTTTGATCAGCACACAGTTGCAGGTAACGTTCTAAACGTGCAGATGAGTGTTCTGGCCCCTGACCTTCATAACCATGAGGCAGTAACATCACCAAACCACACATACGACCCCATTTTTGCTCACCAGAGCTAATGAATTGGTCGATAACAACTTG
The DNA here is from genome assembly GCF_000173415.1 of Providencia alcalifaciens DSM 30120. Taxonomy (GTDB): domain Bacteria; phylum Pseudomonadota; class Gammaproteobacteria; order Enterobacterales; family Enterobacteriaceae; genus Providencia; species Providencia alcalifaciens. Next base: position 14,115 of record NZ_ABXW01000068.1, read on the forward strand.
CGCACAGTTAGCAAAGTCACCGAACTGCGCTTCCCAAATTGTTAATGCGCGAGGTTCTGTTGTTGCATAGCCATATTCAAATGCCAATACTGCGTTTTCAGTCAGAACAGAGTCCCAAACGTTGAACACGCCTTGACCGCTATGAACATTTTGTAATGGGACATAAACTGAACCATTCGTTTGGTTATGTACCACCGCGTGACGGTGGAAGAACGTACCACGACCCGCATCTTCACCAGATAAACGGATAGGGACACCTTCATCAACTAACGTACCGTAAGCCAGAGTCTCTGCCGCACCCCAGTCGAGTAATTTTGTCCCTTTCGCCATTTCTGCGCGGTCAGCATAAATTTTCTCAACACGAGACTGTGCAACGATACCTTCAGGGATCGTGCTCAGCTTGGTTGCCAGCTCAGTTAAACGCTTAATATCGTAGCCAGATTTGTATTGCTCATTCCATTCATGGTTTAAGTACGGTTCCCATGTATAAGAATGCAGACCCATTTCACGATATTCTTCAACAACACAGTCACCACGGTCTAACGCGTCACGATACAGGTTAACCATTTCAGTAACTTCATTCGCAGAAACTACGCCAGCTTCGATTAAACGGTCTGCGTAGATTTTACGTGGCGTTGGATGCTGTTTAATTTTTTGGTACATGATTGGCTGAGTTGCACTTGGCTCATCAGCTTCGTTATGACCATGACGGCGGTAACACACTAAGTCGATCATAACATCGCGCTTAAAGGTGTTACGGAAATCTAAGGCTAAGCGAGTCACAAATGCGACAGCTTCAGGATCATCTGCGTTAACGTGGAAAATTGGTGCCTGAACCATTTTCACGATATCAGTACAGTATTCTGTTGAACGCGTGTCTTTCGGGTTGGAGGTTGTGAAACCAACTTGGTTGTTGATAACGATACGCATAGTACCGCCGACTTCATAACCACGAGCCTGAGACATGTTCAGGGTTTCTTGTACCACACCTTGACCAGTTACTGCTGAATCACCGTGAATGGTGATTGGCAGAACCATGTTGCTACGACCTTCGTCCAAACGGTCACGGCGAGCACGTACAGAACCAATAACTACTGGGCTTACAATTTCTAAGTGTGATGGGTTAAATGCCAGCGCTAAGTGAACACGAGAACCCGCAGTTTCAAAATCAGAAGAGAAACCTTGGTGATATTTAACGTCACCTGCACTTGAATGGTCTTTATGCTTGCCTGCAAACTCATCAAATAGTTCAGCAGGTTTTTTACCCAGAATGTTAATCAGAACGTTTAAGCGCCCACGGTGCGCCATACCAAGAACCACTTCACGGGTATCTTGTTTGCCTGCATGATGGATAAGATCCTTCAGCATTGGGATCAGTGCATCACCACCTTCCAAAGAGAAACGTTTTGCACCTGGGAATTTAGCACCAAGATAACGCTCAAGACCTTCCGCAGCCGTTAATTCGGCTAAGAAGCGACGTTTTTCTTCTTTAGAAAATTGTTCAGCAACATTGACTGATTCAAGACGTTGTTGAATCCAGCGTTTTTCTTCAGTGTTAGTGATATGCATATATTCTGCACCAATTGAACCGCAATAAATACGCTTCAGATGCTCATATAACTCACTGAGTTTCATGGTTTCTTTGCCGATTGCAAAAGAACCCACATTGAAAGTTTCGTCGAAATCTTCTTTCGTTAGATTATGGAATGTAGGGTCCAGATCTGGAACGGCTTCGCGTTTCCAAAGTCCTAACGGGTCGAGATTTGCATTTTGGTGTCCGCGAAAGCGGAAGGCATTGATGAGCTGCAAAACTTTGACTTGTTTTGCGTCGATCGTAGGATCGCTAACAGAGGTGTGGTAACGGGTGGACTCCTTTGCTAAGCGACGGAAGTAGTCTCGTGCTTGCGAATGTAATTGTTCACCGTTATTACCTGCTCCAGGTAGTTGCTGGAAGATTTCTCTCCACTCGGCATCTACGGAATTAGGGTCAGTCAGATAATCTTCATAGAGCTGTTCTATATAAGACTGGTTCGCGCCTGCCAGAAAGCTTGAATCCAGCCAGTCCTTCATTACGCCGTTCTGCATTGTGATCCCTTAAGCTTTATAAGCTTTAGTTTTCGCCGTGGTTAACTAATCGCCGCATTTAAGCGACCTCGATAAAGGTTCTCTTGGACGTGCTTTTTGCATGTTCTCACTTTGGGAGTCCCTCTTATCAATTAAGGGTTTCCCTTTTAAGGAACCTTTAAAAACTGTCTGCGGTTTTTAAAGGTTCCTTGCTTTCGCAAGTGTCTTCATCTTGTTTTGCAGTTGGCTTTTTACTTTCACTTTTTGACTTTTTACTTTACGTTTCAGTGATTCAATTTAAGACTTATACTTACTTTACGCTTATTTTTTACTTTAAGTACGTATTTTGTGCTATCCAAATTTAGCCTACGGCACCTAAGCACCGCAGGCTGTATCGATTTAGGCGCTATGTTTCAACAACATAGACTTAATGTGACCGATAGCTTTCGTTGGATTTAGTCCTTTAGGGCATACATTGACACAATTCATGATGCTATGACAGCGGAAAACACTAAAAGCGTCGTTCAGATCATCTAATCGTGAATCCGTTTCAGTATCGCGACTGTCAATTAAGAATCTGTACGCAGCTAACAGACCTGCTGGACCGATAAACTTGTCCGGATTCCACCAGAATGACGGACATGAAGTTGAACAGCACGCACACAGGATACACTCATAAAGACCATCGAGTTTTTCACGTTGTACTGGTGACTGTAAGTTTTCACGCGCAGGTGGATTCTTATTATCATTAATAAGATACGGACGAATTTTTTCATATTGGGTATAAAATTGTGTCATATCGATAATCAGGTCACGAATAACTGGTAGACCTGGTAATGGGCGGATCACAATTTTTTTACCACTACGGGTTAAAGCGGACAGTGGAGTAATACAAGCCAGCCCGTTTTTACCGTTCATGTTCAGACCATCAGAACCACACACCCCTTCACGGCAAGAACGACGGAATGAGAGTGTTGGATCTTGTTCTTTTAACTGAATTAATGCATCCAGCAACATCATGTCACGCCCTTCTTTTACTTCAAGGGTGTAATCTTGCATGCGTGGCGCATTGTCTACATCAGGATTGTAGCGATAAATCGAAAATTCTAGTTTCATAGTTTATTTCTCCGCAACTGGATTAACACCACGCATTAATAAGTACGAATCTTCGGTGGGAAGGCTTCACGCAACTTAGGCTGCATGTTCACTTCACGACGAGTCATCGTTTCAGATTGCGGTAGATATAATGAGTGACATAACCAATTTGCATCATCACGATCTGGGAAGTCGAAGCGGCTGTGAGCACCACGGCTCTCTGTACGGAAGTTTGCAGCTTGTGCTGTTGCATAAGCGGTTTCCATCAGGTTATCCAGCTCTAAACATTCAATACGTTGGGTGTTGAACTCAGTTGAAGTGTCATCCAGACGTGCATTTTTCAGACGCTCACGGATTTCCTTCAGCTCTTCTAAGCCCTTAGCCATCGCATCCCCTTCACGGAATACGGAGAAGTTATTCTGCATGCAAGATTGCAGTGCTTTGCGAATTTCAGTTGGATCTTCGCCTGTACGCGCATTTTCCCAACGATTGAAACGCGCCATTGCCGCATCGATGTCCGATTCAGACGCATCGCGCATTGGCCCCTGCTCCATGATGGATTCATTCAGGTGTAAACCAGCCGAACGACCAAATACCACAAGGTCAAGTAAGGAGTTACCGCCTAAACGGTTAGCGCCATGTACAGATACACAAGCAATCTCACCCACAGCAAACAGACCCGGAATGACTTCGTCTTCGCCTTTTTCGTTATAGCGAATCGCTTGACCCGTCACTTTAGTTGGAATACCCCCCATCATATAGTGACAAGTTGGGATAACTGGGATTGGCTCTTTAACTGGGTCAACGTGGGCAAAAGTACGAGATAATTCAAGGATACCCGGTAAGCGAGATTCCAGAACATCTTTTCCTAAGTGGTCCAGTTTCAGTTTCGCGTGTGGACCCCATGGGCCATCACAACCACGACCTTCACGGATCTCAATCATGATAGAGCGTGCAACAACGTCACGACCCGCAAGGTCTTTCGCGTTTGGTGCATAACGTTCCATGAAACGCTCGCCGTCTTTGTTCAGCAGATAACCACCTTCACCACGGCAACCTTCTGTAACCAGAACACCTGCACCCGCAATACCCGTTGGGTGGAATTGCCACATTTCCATATCTTGCAGTGGAACGCCAGCGCGTACCGCCATACCAACACCATCACCCGTATTGATGTGAGCGTTAGTTGTAGATTGGTAAATTCGACCTGCACCGCCAGTCGCTAAGATGGTCGCTTTCGCTTTAAAATAAACCAGCTCGCCTGTTTCCATGCAGATTGCAGTACAACCCACGATGTCTCCATCTTGGTTTTTTACTAAATCCAGCGCATACCATTCGGAAAAGATCGTCGTGTGATTTTTTAAGTTTTGCTGATACAGAGTATGTAACAGTGCGTGACCAGTACGGTCAGCTGCCGCCGCAGTACGTGCTGCTTGCTCGCCACCGAAGTTCTTAGACTGACCACCGAATGGACGTTGATAAATACTACCATCATCAAGACGTGAGAAAGGCAATCCCATATGTTCTAATTCTAGGATAGCTTCCGGTCCTGTTTTACACATGTATTCGATAGCGTCTTGGTCACCGATATAATCGGAGCCTTTAACGGTGTCATACATATGCCATTCCCAGTTATCAGGGTGTGTGTTACCCAGTGCAACAGTGATACCACCTTGCGCTGACACAGTATGAGAACGGGTTGGAAATACTTTAGATAACAAAGCACAAGATAGGCCTTGTTGAGAAATTTGTAGTGCTGCGCGCATACCTGCACCGCCCGCACCGATAACGATAGCGTCAAACTCTCTGATTGGCAGATTCATTTTATGCACCCCACACAACAATTGTTCCGTAAATTAAGTAAGCCAGTAAACCGACAATAATTGCCAGTTGTAGTACTAAGCGAATCGCTAACGGCTTAACATAGTCAGTCAGCACTTGCCACATACCAATCCAGGCATGCACAAGAATTGAGAACAATGTGAGGATAGTGAATACTTTGGTCACAGAGGAGGCAAAGAAGCCACGCCATACTTCATAGGTAATATCATTGATTGCGACAAAGCCAACAATGTAGAGTACGTAGAGGACGATAACGATCGCCGAGCCACGAATTAGCAGCCAGTCCTGGATACCAGTACGGCCTAAAGCTGAAGCATTACTTACCATACTAAGATCCCCGCCAGAATTGCCAGAATTACAGTAATTACAAATGTAATTTTTGCGGATGAGTTGCCCGCAGCAAGGGTTTCATCAACACAGCCGAAATCCATCAGCATATGACGAATACCACCACAAATGTGGTAAGCCAGTGCTGTTAAGATTCCCCAAAGAATGAACTTAGCAAAAAAGCCAGTCATTATTTCAGACGCGTATTGAAAACCTTCTGGAGAGGAGAGAGAAGTCCCTAGCAACCAAAGCAGAATACCAACTGCGATGAGAGTAATGACGCCAGAGACACGGTGCAAGATCGAAGATATTGCAGTAATCGGAAAGTGAATCGTCTGCAAATCAAGGTTGACAGGTCTTTGTTTTTTCACAATTTTGCCCACACAGCTCTTTATTATTTTCCATCCTCCGGACCTGGGGTGGAAATCAGACAGCGACAGGGGTACAAAATGCAACTTAACACAAACTTTAATCCATCATGTTTGAATAAAGTTGCATACTGATCACGCTGGGAACTCCTACTCAGGGTAATCCGGAGACCTGCCGCCAGTATAAAGTCTTCACATTGCTATTACAATTCCCACACAAAAGGTTTGGAGACATTTAGCCCGAACAGTGAGAAGGATCACGATTTAAACATTTTATATAAATGTGCTTATCTTATTTGACAATGATTCAACATTTATCTTACATATATGCCTGACAGATTTATCTGAATACGTTACGGATGACCCAGAGTCGTGTAGTAATGTGAATGAGTATGCAAGTATAAACAAAAGTTATGAAAGTTGTTTCCCTTACCACAAATAATGATATTGTAGAGAAAACAACAAAAAAAGAACATAACGCCCTATACACTCGTAAACAACCTAACCCCATTGTTATCGGTTGCCGGATTTCAAGGTTTTATGTGATATCCAGCTGATTTTCTCAACACACCGATAGAACAATGCTCAAAGACGCAGTATAACGCTGAGTTCTGGGTTGTTGAGTGTGGATTATCAAGCGCTAAGGAGACCGTAAATGGCTGATAACAAAGCTAAGATAATGACTGGAAGTAAAGGTGAATTCGAGCTAGACATCCTAAGCCCTACAATTGGTCAAGATGTTATCGATGTACGAGCTTTAGGTTCAAAAGGGTTTTATACATACGACCCAGGTTTTACTTCAACGGCATCATGTGAGTCTAAAATCACTTACATCGATGGCGATCAAGGCGTTCTACTCCACCGTGGTTACCCAATCGACCAACTCGCTACCCAAGCCTCCTATCTTGAAGTCTGCTACATCCTGCTATACGGCGAAGCACCTACTCAAGAGCAATATGACACCTTCAAACAAACAGTGACTCGTCACACCATGATCCATGAGCAAATCACTCGTATGCTTAATGGTTTCCGTCGTGACTCTCATCCAATGGCTGTACTGTGTGGTGTCACAGGGGCGTTAGCGGCATTCTATCACGATGCACTAGACGTCAATAATCCACGTCACCGTGAAATTACCGCTTACCGTTTGCTGTCTAAAATGCCAACTGTGGCAGCAATGTGTTACAAATATTCTATTGGTCAACCTTTTGTTTATCCTCGTAATAATCTATCTTACGCGGGTAACTTCTTGCACATGATGTTCTCTACACCATGTGAAGAATATGTGGTTAACCCAGTTCTTGAGCGCGCGATGGATAGAATCCTGATCCTGCACGCTGACCATGAGCAAAACGCATCAACCTCAACAGTTCGTACCGCAGGTTCTTCCGGTGCAAACCCATTTGCCTGTATCGCAGCAGGTATCGCATCCCTGTGGGGACCGGCTCACGGTGGTGCTAACGAAGCTTGCTTACGCATGCTGGAAGAAATCCAAACTGTCGAACACATTCCTGCATTTATCGAGCGTGCGAAAGATAAAAATGACTCTTTCCGCCTGATGGGCTTTGGTCACCGCGTTTATAAAAACCATGATCCACGTGCTACCGTCATGCGTGAAACTTGCCATGAAGTACTGAATGAGCTGGGTCTAAATGACAGCCTGCTTGAAGTGGCTATGGAATTAGAGCGTATCGCCCTGAACGACCCGTACTTCATTGAGAAGAAACTGTATCCGAACGTGGACTTCTACTCAGGTATCATCCTGAAAGCGATGGGAATTCCATCATCAATGTTTACTGTTATCTTCGCTATTGCCCGTACTATTGGCTGGATTGCACATTGGAACGAAATGCATGATGAAGGTCTGAAAATTGCACGTCCGCGTCAGCTGTATACCGGCTATGACAAACGTGAATTCAGTTCAGATTTAAAGAAAAAATAATTTGACTGATTAAGACTTAAAGCCTCGAAAACTCGGGGCTTTTTGGCTTTTAACTCACTGTTTATTCACTATTTCTTGGCTTAACCCATCACGATATTCCCGCGGCGTCATTCCACTCATTTTACGAAAAAAACTGATAAATGCACTGTCGCTGGTCAACCCTAACTCTTGGGTAATAAATCCGTACGATTTTCCTAGCGTTAACAGTTCTATCCCTTTGATAAACCGCCACTGTTGTCGCCAAACTTGGTAATTCATCCCTGTTTCTTTTAAAAATATCCGAGTAATGGTTTTTTCACTCGCACCGACGGTTCTAGCGAGTTGATTGAGCGGTGGAGGCAACAACTCAATATTCAAGTGCTTAAAGCGCCGGTCTTGAGGTAATGATAGTAACATTGGCTCTGCTGTTGCACTTTGTAATTCATCAATAAAAACAGGCAGTAACCTTGCTAGCCGTCCCCTTTTCCAGTCACTCTCAAAGGGAGCAATTGCAATGCGTTCTAATAACTCTCGGAGTAAAGGGGAAATACTTAAAATACAAACCTGTTCAGAAATTTGCTGAGCATATTCTTGGCTTAAGTAAACCGAGCGATAACCCACTGAAGCTCGCATTTGAGCTCGATGCTTTGTAAATGGCGGGATCCACGCCACTCTTCCTGGAGGTAACAACGAAATTTTATTTTCCAAACTAATACGAATGCATCCTTGTTGAGTGAACAACAATTGTCCCATTTCATGGGAATGAGCGCCTGAATCGTGCTGCCCCATCTGTGCGGCAATCCCCAAAATAGGGGCATCATACCAGTGAGTTTGAAACTCATCCGACTGTAATAACCACGCCATAAACGTCTCTTTTTTGATATTTATTGTCTTTATTATTGTAATAAGACAACCAAAAAGCCACTAAACTTTGCGCCATTCCATCAAATTTGAAAATAAATAGGTAAATCAATATGGAGCGTGCACTTTCATTATCATTGGCAATTGCATTAATGATGTTTCCACAGATTGTCGAAACCATATATAGCCCAGCATTAACGGATATCGCTAGCGCATTCAATGTCGATGCAGAGCAAGCATCTCAAACGCTTTCTCTTTACTTTTTTGCATTCGCCTTAGGCGTTGTTTTTTGGGGAAGAATGTGTGATGTCATCGGGCGCCGTCCCACCATTTTATTGGGCTTAACCCTATATGGAATTGCATCGGTTAGTGCGCTTTTTGTATCTCAATTCTATTGGCTGTTGCTGCTACGAATGCTATCCGCTTTTGGTGCAGCAGTTGGCTCTATTGGTACACAAACCATGATGCGTGACAGTTTTCAAGGTCATACGTTAGCCAAAGTTTTCTCGGTGATGGGCATCGCCTTAGCAATAAGTCCCGCTCTTGGCATGATTTTCGGTGCCAGCTTAGTTTGGCTAGGTAGTTACCGAGCCGTTTTTATGGGTTTAGCGTTGTTAGCGACCATACTTTTGTTATGGTCATGTTATAAGCTTCCAGAGACCAAACCACAAAACGTGATCAAAACCCCATTTTTGACTACGTTTTTACACATGTTAGGGGATAAACGAATTTTCCAAAATGTGATGTTGATTGCATTTTTCAACATTAATTTATTCAGTTATTACCAACTTGGACCCTTTATTTTTGAACAATTAATGCTCAATCAGCAACAATTTGGGCTAACCGGTATTTTATTGGCGTTTGGTGTGGGAATGGGGTCACTGATTAACCACTATTTATTGGCGAAAAAACAGCCACCAGAAAAATTAGTTAAGTTAGCAAGTGGGCTATCTTTGGTCAGTGGCTGTTTAGTTTATCTACTACACGACAGTGTCTGGTTTGTGTTTCCTGTGATGGGGATTGTCATTGGCTATGGAATTGCCATCCCAAATATTCTGGCGCATGCATTAAATCATTATCAAGATAGAAAAGGCACTGCAGGCGCAATTTTAGGGCTATTTTACTATATGGGATTAGCACTTGGATTAATGGTCGCCGGCGAGGTTCAAAACCTAGGATTAGTGCTCATCACTTCAAGCCTAATACTGCTCCTTACTGCACTAAAATACCGAACTTGACCTATTTCTTTCATCAAGCACAACGAGAATATTTTCTATCGAGAAATTATTTTCGATTACGTAGCTATTTTCTAAGGATTTCGAGCCACAACTAGGCGGCAAAAGAGTGAAGCCCTAGGAGCATACATAAGTATGTGACTAAGGTTCACGAATGCAGCCAACAACGTTGTGGTTTGAAAGACAAAGAAAATATGTATTTTCTAAATAGTTCAGGCTGTGGCAAGGCGGTGAGCAAAGACAGCTTGGGGAGCATACACAAGTATGTGACCCAAGTGGCTGCGTGAAACCAACACAGCCACAGCGTGAAATATGACGAAAATTTAGGCTGGGTTATCTATATCGATAAAAACTGCATCCATCCCATGCTGATCCACCAGCCACTTAGTCAACGCTTTAATCCCATAACGCTCTGTTGCGTGATGCCCTGCGCTGTAGAAATGAATACCCATTTCTCTTGCTATATGGATGGTTTGTTCTGAGACCTCCCCTGTCACAAAGGCATCAACACCAAATTCAGCGGCTTGCATGATGAAGCTTTGACCGCCACCTGTACACCATGCGATTTGGCGAATCTCGTCTTTGGCATTATCACCACAATGTAATACTTTGCGTCCTAAGCGAGTTTCTAAACGCTGAGTTAACTCTGCTGGCGAAATTGGTTGATCAAAGAAACCAAATGGCATTAGTGGCTCAATGTTGCCATTTACTTGCACGCCCATAATGTGCGCGAGTTGTGCATTGTTGCCTAGGACTGGGTGAGCATCTAACGGAAGGTGGTAACCATAAAGGTTGATATCATTTGCCAGTAATGTTTTTAGGCGATTTCTTTTCATGCCTTTGATAATGGCAGGTTCGTTTTTCCAGAAATAACCATGATGTACAATCACTGCATCTGCATTTAATCTTACCGCTTCATCCAATAATGCTTGGCAAGCTGTCACACCTGTAACAATTTTTTTCACATGTGGACGACCTTCCACTTGTAATCCATTTGGTGCGAAGTCTTGGATTTCACTGACTTTTAACTCATCGTTAATCAGCTCTTCTAACTTAAAATTATGCATAATCGTATCCTTTACCTACTGAATTCCTAACTTATTGGTATTTGATTAGCATAAACGTAAATCACATTTTTTTCTGCTGTATTTATTGGCAAACTCACACAAGCTAAGAATTAAGCTGAATTTGAAAAAGAAAGGGAATTAAACAAGAAGGCTCCCCACGGAGAGTCTTCTTGAGTTTACAGAATTACGGCTATTTTTAGTCTTTCTTCGATTTGTTCGCAAAGAAAATATCAGATTGAATATCTTCAGTTCGAATAGTGAAAAGTTGGTTAGTTAAATCTTCAGTTAACTTCTCGGCGCTTGCCATGACATCCAGATTAAACTTATTAAGCATTTTATTGGCAGCGGCTTTATCTGTTTTGGCCATTTTTAAGTAATTCACTTCCATAGCTTTTTGCTCTAACGCCGTTTTCGCTTCCCACTCTTGGTAGGCTTTTTTAACAATAGGCGCAAGTTTAGGGTAGTCAGTCATCACCAATGTTTGTAATTTACGGTATTTCCAATAAATAGAATCGCTATCCGCCTTGTCAGTTCCAACACCGTAATGTTTTGGATAAGCTTCTAGCCCACTATAGTAAGGAACAAATGCGGTCAAATCCGCCATCCCTAGACCAACATATGTCACTTCACCAATTTCTTGCGGTAACTCTGGACGTACTTGCATCACATGAGCTTCATAAGTTCTAAACACGCTAATTGGTCGCCATGGCTCTTTTCCGTTTAAGCCGTTGGTATACGGATCATGTTCCGTGCCTTCAAAGTGATTACGTAGCATGGCTTTCGCTTCTTCTACAGAGACTTTTTTCTCTGGTGTTAAGAATGGAGCAAAATTTCTACCATCTGCAATATCTTGTTTTAACGACGGATTAAACTGCTGCTGAATGATCCAAACTCGTGGATCGTTATAATCACGATCACGTTCATCATCACGCGTATAGGCTTTAGAAAAATTGAATGCGCCATCTTTTTCTGGGTTGTATAAACCTTTTTCTATTGCAAATTCAACGAGATTTTTAGAGCCAAGCATATCGGGATTATTAGCCTCAAACGCTTGTAAACGCCCCTGATTTCCCGTTGCAAAATATTTATCTTTTGCAATTTTTTGAGCCATCCATTGATGCCCCGTTCCAGTTTCTAAATACCACAGTTCATTTTTATCGACGACAGCAACACCAAAACCTTCACCAGCACCTTGGGTTTCAATAATATTACCTAAAAGCTCCACCGCTTCACGGGCTGTTTTTGCACGGGAAAGAAGTACATCTGGAATATCATCTTCTGTAATTCCAGTTTCTTCAACATAGGGATCAAACGCTAATGCTTTAGGAGAAGCAAATATAGATTCAGTACCACTGACTCCTACACCTAATTCATTAAATCCGGTTGCACCATGTAATTGTGTTTTCCAATTTGGCACAGTTGTATATCGTAATGAATTTTTTGGTAATGGGTAGGTGAAATTATTAGCACCATTATGTTCTTTTGTACTATATATTCCTGATTGATTTTTTTTGGCTGGATGTATTACAAAATGCTGAGCTTTTAATGCACTGCTATCAGCGCTTCTCGCGATAATTAACGAGCCATCATTCGTAGCTTCACTACCTGCAAGTAGTGTGGTACAAGCCAATCCAGATGATATTAATGCGATATTAATTGACAATGCGATAACACATTTTTTAAATAGAATCATGATATTCCTCATTGGCTATTTATAATTAAATATCTTTTGAATTTTAATAAAATATAATCTAATTTTATTGGGAATGGATATTAGCAATGAGATAAAGACAATTACCGTGATTCACTTCTCAGTGTCAAATAAGTTAATTAATTTAAATTTCAAATTAAATAACATGACTGTAATTTAAATAACATTGAAGTATAGGAATTAATTATTATGATTTTTATATAAAAAAATCCCCACAATTAAATTATTGCAGGGATATCTTTTTAGTGAATTGAATCACTGATTAACGATGGCTTTCCATCGTCACTTCTGAGCTAGCCAACCACACAGGTTTATCGCTCGTTTTCGCCCAGACTTTATGCAGGTAGCTATAAAATCGTGCTCTTTTTGGATAAAAAACCATAACCGGAAACGCAATAATGCCAGCTGTTACAGCAGCAGTGCGGCGTAAAAGTACCTGATTACGGGAATATTCTTGATATGTGGACATCGATATCCTCCTTCAGTAGCCACTCAATTTTTGCCGATTCCAGTATTGCTCTTTACTCCCATCAACCTAAGTCACAAAAGAGGCACCAAAATCGAACACCAACGTTAATCTTCATTAACTGAACCTATAATAACGTAATTTGTGTAATTAAACTACTCATCTGACCACTTCAGATTAAAATAAATTCATTTTTTTTAGCTAATTCTGTTGTTTTATTACGAAATGTAGCAAAAGGCAGTAATAAACCAACAAATAAATCACATTTCATTAACAGACTATACTTTGGTTAGTGCTTTCATCATGAATAATGAATGAGTAAATTTAATTGGGCATTTTTATACTATTTTTACACCCTACCTTCTTTTTTTATCAGCTTATTTACAAGTAAATGCCTAACCTAACGCAATGGAAATAATAAGGAGATAACAATGTCGCTACTTTCCATTTCTGGGGCAGTTCTTGTTGTTGTACTGCTGGTTTATCTGATTTATGCCCTGCTCAACGCGGAGAATTTCTGATATGGCCACCAATGCGTTTTTACTCATTGCCAGTTTTTTACTGGTATTAATGCTGCTAGCCAAACCACTTGGTCACTTTATTGCCTATCTTATCGATGGTGATATGCCTCGTGCTATTTCAAAGAGTGAATCGGTATTCTGGCGGTTAAGCGGAATCAAACAAATAGGGCGAGATCTCCCTGAGATGAATTATAGGCAATATGCCATCGCCATCTTCATGTTTAATTTGCTGGGGTTTGGATTACTATTTGTTATTTTGCTGTGCCAAGGCTCGTTACCTTTAAACCCACAACACTACCCAGGCATGAGCTGGGACTTAGCGTTTAATACTGCCATTAGCTTTGTGGCAAATACCAACTGGCAATCTTATAGCGGAGAAAACACCTTAAGCTATTTGAGCCAGATGGTCGGGTTAACGGTGCAAAATTTCCTCTCGGCTGCAACAGGGATAGCCGTCGTGTTTGCACTGATCCGTGCATTCTCACGACACGGCAGCAAAACCATTGGTAATGCTTGGGTCGATTTAGCACGTATCACGCTATATCTCCTTTTGCCATTATCCATTGTGTTGGCTTTATTCTTTGTTAGCCAAGGGGTTATTCAGAATTTCTCCCCTTATATTCTAAGTAGTAACCTTGATAGCAGCTCACAATTATTGCCGATGGGACCCGTTGCTTCGCAAGAAGCCATTAAGTTGTTAGGAACCAATGGAGGGGGATTTTTTGGGGCTAACTCATCACACCCATTTGAAAACCCTACAGCCTTAAGCAATTTTGTCCAAATGTTGGCTATCTTCTTAATTCCAACTGCACTCTGCTTTGCTTTTGGTCGTACCGTCAGTGATAGCAAACAAGGTCATGCTCTGCTATGGGCAATGGCGATTATTTTTGTGATCGCCGCAGCGGTCGTGATCCACGAAGAATACGTTGGCAACCCATTTTTAGGGGAGTTGCATGCAACAAGCACCGCTAATCTTGAAGGAAAAGAAAATCGCTTCGGTACATTAGGCTCTGCCTTGTATGCCGTCGTGACTACCGCAGCATCTTGTGGTGCAGTGAACTCAATGCATGATTCCTACACGGCATTAGGCGGCATGGTGCCTATGTGGCTAATGCAAATCGGAGAAGTTGTCTTTGGCGGCGTGGGATCAGGCCTCTACGGTATGCTGTTATTTGTTTTACTCGCAGTTTTCTTAGCTGGGTTGATGATTGGGCGCACACCTGAATACCTTGGTAAAAAAATTGAAGTGCGTGAAATGAAAATGGTGGCATTGGCAATTTTAGTCACGCCAACCTTAGTACTACTCGGCACAACAATTTCACTCATGACTGAAGCGGGACGTGCTGGCATTCTTAACCCAGGCGCACATGGATTCAGTGAAGTGCTATACGCTTTCTCATCCGCAGCCAACAACAACGGCAGTGCATTTGCAGGATTAAGCTCGAATACGCCGTATTATAATGTGATGCTGGCGTTAGCCATGTTCTTTGGTCGTTTTGGTGTCATTTTCCCAGTATTAGCCATCGCGGGTTCTATGGCAGTGAAAAAACCTCAAGCGGCAAGCCTTGCTGCATTACCAACACACGGTCCGCTGTTTATCGGTTTATTAATCATGACAGTTCTTCTCATTGGTGCGCTGACCTTTGTACCTGCCCTTGCGTTAGGTCCGATCGCAGAACATCTGCAAATTTGGTTAGCGGCATAATGAGGGTGAAAAAATGAAAAATCAAAAAACACAATTATTTGATAGCAAACTGGTTCGCCAATCAACCCTTGATGCCATTAAAAAACTGACACCACAAGCACAATGGCGTAACCCAGTGATGTTTGTTGTCTACATCGGCAGCATCATGACGACATTATTATGGATAGCGATGATCGCTGGCTATAGCGAAGGCAACGCTTGGTTTAGTGGCATGGTGACATTATGGTTATGGTTTACCGTACTGTTTGCTAACTTTGCAGAAGCGCTAGCGGAAGGACGTAGTAAAGCCCAAGCACAAAGCTTAAAAGGGGTCAAACAACAAAGTCGTGCGACCAAACTGGCAACAGCCGCTCTCGATGCACCGCAAGAAATGGTCAGTTCAGACCAGCTACGCAAAGGTGATATCGTGCTGATCCGAGCTGGGGAAACTATCCCTTGTGATGGTGAAGTGATTGAAGGCGGTGCATCGGTAGATGAAAGTGCTATTACAGGGGAATCAGCACCCGTCATCCGCGAATCCGGTGGTGACTTCTCATCGGTCACAGGGGGAACTCGAGTCCTTTCCGACTGGCTGATCGTCGAATGTACGGTTAACCCGGGCGAAACCTTCTTAGACCGTATGATATCGATGGTGGAAGGCGCACAGCGCCGTAAAACGCCAAATGAAATCGCCTTAACTATTTTGTTAACCGCGCTAACAATTATCTTTGTGTTAGTCTGCGCAACCTTATACCCATTCACCCTGTTTGCCACTGAGTATGCAGGTGCAGGTGGTGCAGTTTCGATTATTGTTTTAATTGCCCTTCTGATCTGTTTGATTCCAACCACGATTGGTGGATTGCTTTCGTCCATCGGTGTTGCTGGTATGAGTCGTATGCTAGGCGCAAATGTGATTGCCACCAGCGGTCGTGCTGTTGAAGCCGCTGGGGATGTGGACGTACTGTTGTTGGATAAAACGGGCACCATCACCCTCGGTAATCGTCAAGCCTCTGACTTTTTACCGCTAAGCGGCGTCACAGAGCAGCAATTAGCCGATGCGGCTCAGCTCTCTTCACTGGCGGATGAAACCCCAGAAGGACGCAGTATTGTGGTGCTCGCAAAACAGAAATTCAATTTACGCGAACGTGATATCCACGCAATGAATGCGACTTTTGTTCCCTTCTCCGCGATGACAAGAATGAGCGGTGTTAACGTGGGTGAGCGCATGATCCGTAAAGGTTCTGCGGATGCTATCCGTCGCTATGTAGAAGCCAATCATGGAAAATTCCCTGTTGAAGCAGACAAGCTTGTCGAACAAGTTGCCCATGCAGGGGGAACACCATTAGTCGTTGTTGATAGCCAAACCGTTCTCGGCGTCGTTGCACTCAAAGACATCGTGAAAGGTGGGATGAAAGAGCGTTTTGCACAAATGCGCGCCATGGGGATCAAAACCGTTATGATTACGGGGGATAACCACCTGACAGCGGCAGCAATCGCTGCGGAAGCAGGCGTGGATGATTTCTTAGCGGAAGCCACTCCAGAAGCAAAACTCGCCTTAATACGCCAGTACCAATCCGAAGGTCGACTCGTTGCGATGACGGGGGACGGGACTAACGATGCCCCTGCACTGGCACAAGCTGACGTTGCTGTCGCGATGAACTCAGGTACTCAAGCCGCTAAAGAAGCGGGGAACATGGTGGATTTGGATTCGAACCCAACCAAGTTAATTGAAGTCGTTCATATTGGTAAACAAATGCTGATGACCCGAGGTTCATTAACCACATTCAGTATTGCCAACGATATCGCCAAATACTTCGCGATTATTCCGGCATGCTTTGCCGTCACATGGCCACAGCTCAATGCATTAAATATTATGCACTTACATTCACCGGCATCGGCGTTGCTGTCCGCGGTTATTTTTAATGCCCTGATTATTGTGTTCTTAATTCCACTGGCATTAAAAGGGGTAAATTATCGCCCAATGAGCTCTCAGTCACTTTTACAACGCAATTTAAGCTTGTACGGTTTAGGCGGATTGATTGTCCCATTCGTGGGGATCAAGCTTATCGATATGTTCATCAGCTTATTTGGTATTTAAGGAGCCTATTATGAACATGTTTCGTTCTTCATTTATGATCTTAGTTTTACTGACATTGGTCACGGGGATTGCTTACCCGCTACTCGTCACAGGGATCGCCAATGTAATTTTTCCAGCTCAATCGATGGGCTCGCTGATCCTGCAAGATAATCGCGTTATTGGTTCATCATTAATTGGGCAGTCTTACCAAAATGACCATTATTTCTACGGTCGCCCCTCAGTGACGGCAGATGTACCGTATAATGCACTGGCATCTGGTGGTAGCAATTTAGCGATCAGCAATCCTTTGTTAACAAAAGAATTAACTGAGCGCGCTGTGGCATTGAAACAGCATGAACCTGATGGCGGAGACTCTCTACCCGTGGATTTACTCACCGCATCATCAAGTGGGTTAGATCCACATATTTCAGTAGCTGCCGCCTTATATCAAGCGCCACGGGTTGCCAAAAACAGACAGTTATCGATAGACACAGTAAAATCGATTATCGCTGATAACACTCAATCTCCGCTGTTTAGATTCTTAGGGGAGCCAGTTGTCAACGTGCTAGAATTGAACCTTGCCCTTGATGCCTATCAGCGGGAAGCTAACAGTCAAAATCACTGAGGTCAGTTATGAATAATCAGGAGCCTATCCGCCCAAACCCAGATGACCTGTTGGTAAAGGCAAATGAAACTGGACGCGGCAAACTTAAGATTTTCTTCGGTGCTTGTGCGGGTGTTGGGAAAACTTATGCCATGTTGCAAGAAGCGCAACGCCTTCGAGCACAAGGGTTAGATGTGCTGATTGGCGTGGTCGAAACTCATGAACGAGAAGAAACCGCCGCACTGCTGGATGGGCTCCCGCAACTACCTCCGTTAAAAATCAGCCATCGAGGGCGTCGCCTGCACGCCTTCGATATTGATGCAGCATTAGCAAGGCATCCTGCCATTATCTTGATGGATGAACTTGCCTTCAGTAATCCAAATGGCAGCCGTCATCCTAAACGCTGGCAAGATGTCGAAGAACTGCTGGATGCGGGGATCGATGTTCTTACGACAGTGAATGTGCAACATATTGAAAGTTTGAATGATATCGTGGGAAGCATCACGGGCATTCGCGTACGAGAAACCGTTCCCGACCATATTTTTGATGCCGCCAATGAAGTGGTATTAGTTGATTTGCCGCCAGATGACCTTCGCCAGCGCCTAAAAGAAGGCAAAGTGTATATACCGGGGCAAGCAGAACGCGCTATCGAGCATTTTTTCCGTAAAGGTAATCTCATTGCCTTACGTGAATTGGCGTTACGACGCACAGCCGACCGTGTTGATGATCAAATGCGAGAGTTTCGCGATGGCAAAGGAGAAGCCCCCGTTTGGCATACTCGGGATGGGTTATTGTTATGCATTGGGCATAATACTGGCAATGAAAAACTGGTACGCGCAGCAGCCCGACTCGCCGCTAAATTTGGCAGTGTTTGGCATGCGGTATATGTCGAAACCCCCACATTGCACCAACTTCCTGAAAATCAGCGCCGCGCCATTTTAAAAGCACTTCGGCTCGCACAAGACTTGGGTGCCGAAACCGCCACACTGTCTGATCCCAACGAGGAAAAAGCGATTTTACGTTACGCTCGTGAACATAACCTGGGTAAGATTTTAATTGGCCGGCGTGATAAACATCGCAAATGGTATAAATTTAAATTACACCAAGGCTTTGCCGATAGACTGGGTAAGCTAGGTCCTGATTTAGACTTAATCATCGTTGCTCTCGAAGAAAAAAGTGATTGGGATAAAGAGCCGGAAAGAAAGCCATTCACCGAAAAATGGCGTTCAGACATGAATGGTTATTTAATGGCGATAGCCATGTGTGCTGCCATCACTTTATTCTCACGTACATTTTTACTGGCACTGGACAAAGCTAACCTCGTGACACTCTATTTGCTTGGGGTGGTGCTAGTCGCGCTATTTTATGGTCGGCGCCCTTCCGTCTTTGCCGCGTTAATCAACGTAGTCAGCTTTGACCTATTCTTTGTGCAACCTCACTTTTCATTAGCCATTATGGATATGCAGTATTTAGTGACTTTTACTGTGATGCTAATTGTGGGGGTTGTCGTCGGGAACCTCACCGCTGGCATGCGCTATCAAGCGCGCATTGCTCGCTACCGTGAGCAACGTACACGCCATTTATATGAAATGACTAAAGAGCTGGGGCAAGCACTTAGCACTGAAGATATCGGAAAAACAGGCTATCATTTTTTGAATAATGCTTTCCAAGCAAAAACCTGTTTACTTCTGCCTGATGAGAATAACCAACTCACACCATTACAGTGTGAAGGTTATAGTCAATTACAGATAGACAAAGCCATTGCTAAATGGAGCTTTGATAAGCGCCAACCGGCTGGCGCAGGAACTGATACGCTGCCCAGCGTGCCATACCAATTACAACCTATCACGACCGCCGATGAAACCCTTGCCGTTCTTGCAATTGAACCGCGCAATATTCGCCAATTATTGATCCCTGAGCAGCAACGTATGCTGCAAACCTTTACAGGGCTCATCGCGAGTAGCCTGTCACGCTTACAACTCACCAAACAGGCAGAAACAGCTAAATTGGATGTTGAACGGGAGCAATTACGAAATTCACTGCTGGCTGCCCTATCCCATGATCTCAAAACACCACTGACGGTCTTATTTGGGCAGAGTGAAATTTTAATGTTAGAGCTATCTGCGGAAAACTCCCCTCTCACGGAGCAAGTTAACCAGATGCGCCAGCAAGTTTTGAGCACATCACGACTGGTCAATAATTTACTGGATATGGCTCGCTTACAATCAGGTGGGATCCACCCAAATCTAGAGTGGGAATCTCTGCAAGAAATTACCAGTAGCGCAGTTAGGATCTTAGATTACACTTTAAATAGTCATCCTCTTGATATTGATATTCCAGCAGATTTACTATTGTATTGCGACGGAAACTTGATTGAACGCGTGTTAATTAACTTACTCGAAAATGCCATCAAATATAGCGATAATGACACCCCTATCGGCATTCGAGCCTCGATTGAGGCACAACAGGTCCATATCGAAGTGTGGGATGCCAGTAATGCAATCCCTGACGGGCAAGAAAAAACCATTTTCGATAAATTTTCTCGCGCACAAAAAGAGTCAGCAATTCCAGGCGTTGGCTTAGGTTTAGCTATCTGTCGTGCTATTATCCATCTCCATGACGGTGAAATTTGGGCACAAAACAATGATAAAGGTGGCGCCAGCTTCCATTTTGTTTTGCCATTAAAGCCGTTACCCGAGATTGAAAACGAAAGCGAAAACGAAATTTAGGAGCATCTAGCGTACTGTGAGTTCCCATCAAATCCTGATCATTGAAGATGAAAAAGAGATCCGCCGCTTTGTTCGATTAGCGCTGGAGGGTGAAGGCTGGAAAATTTTTGAAGCCGAAAATTACCAACGAGGACTCATTGAAGCGGGTACTCGTCAGCCCGATTTGGTGATTTTGGATCTTGGATTACCGGATGGCGATGGATTAGATTTGATCCGTGATTTGCGCCAATGGAGCAGTATCCCGCTGATTGTGCTTTCCGCTCGAGAAGAAGAATCACAAAAAGTCGCCGCACTGGATGCGGGTGCCGATGATTATCTCACAAAACCTTTTGGTATCAGTGAATTACTCGCCCGTGTTCGAGTCGCTTTGCGCCGCTTTGGTAAAGCGGGTCAAGAAAGCCCTACGTTTCAATTTGGCGATGTCACCGTGGATTTTATCAACCGCATCGTGACTAAAGGTAGCGAAGAGCTGCACCTTACCCCCATTGAGTTTCGGTTACTGAGCGAACTTGTCGCCAATAGTGGAAAAGTACTCACTCAGCGCCATTTGTTGCTGCAAGTCTGGGGACCGAGTTACGTCGAACATAATCATTATCTACGCATTTATATGGGGCATTTACGCCAGAAGTTGGAAAATGACCCTGCTCGCCCCGAACATCTTTTAACTGAAACCGGTATTGGCTACCGTTTTATGCCTTAATTTATGCCTTAAAACCTAAGTTTGTCTTAACGCATGATTCTCAGACTATTACTGATAGTTTATTCATCGCGGCTGCCTATAATCTCTCCAATCTTAATTTATCGGAGCGTTTCCTGTGCAATCGTTACTGACTCAAGCTTCTCGCCGTTTTGCTTCAATCTTAGTGATTTTTTTAACTATTTTCGTCACCACCAAAGCCCTTGCGCTAAGCCCAGAAGAGAAAATGCGGACTGAAGCGTTGTTAACGGAATTGGGCAAACAGCAGAATTTAACGTTCACGCGTAATGGTTCCGGTCATTCCGCACCAGAAGCTGAATCCCATTTGCGTTTAAAGCTGGGTAAAACCGAAAAGCGCTTACAGACAACAGAGCAGTTTATTGACAATGTGGCATCCAAATCCTCTATCACCGGAGAAGAGTATCAAGTCACCGATGCCCAAGGTAAAGTCACCAGCGCCAATCAATATCTGCATGATTTATTGAAAAATAACGTTGATAAAAAACCAAATAACCCGTTTTATCCCCTCCCGATTAATGAAGCGCCCCAATAGCTTGCGGGCACTTCATTATGTCGCTGTCTTTCGTGAACCGCCTTACTCCTCGCATAATGAAAAGACCTTTTTCATGATCGAGAAGCCCCATTTCCCTGACCCTATATATCCGCCAATCAGAATCACAATCCGAATCTTATAACCCTATACAGACCGAAGCATTAGATGCGCTGATGAAATACGTTGATAGTTGCCTTATTGTTCAAAAAGCAATTTGATTGAAATGCTGACTTTCTAAAACATAAAAAACTGATTAATTATCATAAGTTATTCTTAATGATTATTATTATCATATAATATTTAAATGATTATTATTATCATATAGAATGCAAAATTAAAGTTTGAAAACAATAGAATGCTAATGTATTAGCTTGCGCATCTATATGTTTTTCATCTAAAAACTTTACATTTTCACATTGAGAGCACATTGATTTAATTCAGATATATTTACGCCAGAGATGTCAAAGAATACATCGGTGTAAGTATGAACGGTAAAAGAAAAACTCACTTTTATCCCCTCCTGACCAAATCAAAAAATATCCATCGTGTGAAAACTTGCACTACTAGGTTTCCATACCGTCTTAAATTTCACGTTGAAAATAGGGATGAACAGGTATTGCTATGTTAAATAAAAATAAGCTATCAGTGCTATCACTGTTAGTAGTTTCTCCATTCGCTTCAGCAACTGATGTTTTGGTTGTGACTACACCAAGCTCAAATGATTCATATACCGCAACAACGACTTCTTCTGCAACGAAGAATGAGACTGAGATAATGAAAATACCACAGACGGTAAATGTGGTGACCAAAACCCAAATAGAAAACAGAGCAGCAGAAACTGTTGTGGATGCATTGAGATATACACCAGGTGTGGTTACAGAATACCGTGGTGACTCAAATCGCAATGATGAAGTATTCAGTCGCGGTTTTGATTATGCGAACAAAATTCTAGATGGCATTCCTTTTGGCGGAAATGCGTCCTCGTCAATGGGCACAACCGAACCTTGGTTTCTGGACAGAGTTGAGATGATTAAAGGACCGGCATCTGTGCAGTATGGGCAAATAAGTCCTGGTGGGGTTATTGCCATGACAAGCAAAAAACCAACCGCGCAGAGCATCAATAAAATTCAGTTACGACTAGGTAATCGAAATAAAACAGAAGGATTTTTTGACCTGGGTGGCAAGCTAACGGATGATGGAAATATCCTCTACCGTTTAAATGGCTTGGCAAAAAAGAAAGACACTCAGGTTCGAGACTATGAAGAAGAAAAATATGCCATCGCTCCCGCAATATCATTCCTAAATGAAGACACAACGTTCACTCTTTTGGCTTATCTACAGAACTCACCGAAAAATGGTTATCGAAATTTTCTTCCTAAAGTTGGCACCCTTGAATCAACCCCTGAAGGAAAAATTCCACAAGATTTCAACATAAGCAATCCTGACTATAATATTTCCAAACAAAAACAACATAGTATTGGATATGAATTTGAACATAATTTTAGTGATCAAATTTCATTGGTACAAAAGGCACGCTACGCAGAAATTGATGAAAAATATAATTATTTAGTATTTAACACCTTAGCAAGTGAAGCTAAAAACTATCCTTATGTACTCAAACGAATGGCTCAGCACGAAAAAACGAAACTCAATACATTTGGTGTTGATACCCATTTAAATTTCGACATTGATAATGGGGGGCTTTATCAAACACTATTAGTCGGCGTCGATTACAAATGGACTAAAGAGGATAAACAGTTTTGGCGTGACAGAAGCGGTAACTATGATATTGATTGGCGTAACCCCCAATACCAGAAAATTGATGAATCCAAGCAGACGCTATTCACCGACCAGTTACAAAAAAGCGATCAAATCGGTATTTATATTCAAGACCAAATTGAATGGAATAGCTGGAACTTATTAGCTAGCACCCGATATGACTGGATTGAAGTAAAAACGCTAGACAGAACGAACAGTGACAAATCACAACAAAATGATGGCAAACTAACCGGCTTAGTTGGGGTGTTATACTCATTTGATAATGGTATTTCCCCTTATATTAGCTACAGCACCTCTTTTGAGCCGAATCTTGCTACCAACAGAAAGCCAGAAAGTCAGCCGTTTGATCCTAAAACAGCAAAACAAACAGAAATCGGTATTAAGTACCTCACCCCTGACCAAAAAACGCTGGCGACCTTATCTCTCTATCATATCGAGCAAAAAAACATTCCTAAATACGACTCTGAATTAGGTTATATGACGCTAATCGGCAAAGGTGAAAGCAAAGGTGTGGAAGCCCAGATAAACAGTAAGCTTACCGACAAATTTGCTGTTACAGGGGCATATTCATATACCAGAACCAAAGTGCTTGAAACGTCAAACAGTGCTGAAAAAGGAAAAGAATTTCCTCGAATCCCTAAAAATATGGTCTCCGTATGGGGACAATATGAAGAAAACTCAGGGATGCTAAATGGACTGAAAGCGGGCGCAGGAGTGCGCTATATCGGTTCCAGTCAGGCTGGGGCAGATAATAGCTTTTCTGTGCCTGGGGTAACACTTTACGATGCTATGGTTGGCTATGAACTTGCCAATATTTCGCCATCTTTGAAAGGCGCAACGATACAGTTAAACGTTAATAACTTAATGGATAAACATTATGTTTCATCCTGTGGCATGAGTGATGCCTGCTTTTATGGCATCGGTCGTACTGGTACTGTCACGTTTGATTACGCCTGGTAAAACAAAAAGTAAGAACAAAGGCTACGACAAATTAAGATGTAGCCTTTGTTATCTCATTAATAATAACGATTAATTTGAAAGTGAGGGCTCATGAAGTCTGTTTTGCTTTACGTAATGGTTGCTTTTAGTGCAGTACCCGCAATAGCCGCTCCTTGCAACGAACTGCCTCTCCAAGGGGTTCAGGAAGGTGTATTCGATACCGAGGGCAAGGTTTGCTTTAGGCTTCCAGCGCTTAATGAAAACTATGTTGTTGCCACACTAAAAGGGGCTACAGGGGCACAATTGCTCGACCAGCAAAACCATCATTTACGCACGTTATTGGAAGCAGGACCTGCTGATGGAGAAAAATCGCTACTTTTTTCATCCCCGATAGGGCAAGTTTCATCATTAATGTTATATGGAAATAGCGGTAGTGAATGGAAATTTAACTGGCAAATGACAGAAACTCAGCCACTCAATCGCGTGCGAAAACTTAACCCGGTCAGTCCTACTTTACAGCAACTCGCAAAGGAGCTGGCAGCAGGAGGAACGACAGATGCATTTTGGGAAAAGCAACAGCTCAGCGGTACGCCTTTAGTTGAACCCGTAGATACATCCCATAAACGAGTCACTTTTTTGTGGCGCGCAGCGCGCGGTAACGTGTTTATTTTAGGGTCTCCGGCAGGCGATCATGATCCCATGTTTAAACTTGCTGACTCCGATGTTTGGTTTCGCAGCTACGTGGTCCCCGCAGATACGCGTATGCAATATCAATTGGCACCTGACGTTCCTAAAGTAGATGGCAGTGCGCGTGAACAACGCCGTGCAATTTTAGTCACTGCACAAGCAGACCCTTTAAATCCCGCGACTATGAGTATAGAAAATGATGATAAGTGGAACACCTCATCTTTACTTGATTTAAAACCCTCACGGTATTTTACCCGCGATACAATGAAACAGCCTATACGTTATGGTTCTTTGACTCGACATACATTAAAAAGTAATTTCCTTAGAAATAGTCGAGAAATCATTCTTTATCGCCCAAAAGCAACGACACCCGTTAGTTGGACATTATTTTTGTTTGATGGCCAAATTTGGCAGGATAAATATCACACCGCCAATGTAATTGATGATTTGATTGCTAATCATCAATTACCCCCAATTAATATTGTCTTTATAGATAGTCTGGATAGTAAACGTCGCTCCAAGGAACTCCCCCCAAACCAAGCCTTTGCTGACTTTATGGCGCTGGAACTGCTACCTTGGGTGAGCAAAAATGGTATTGAAATAAATAATGAAAAGACGATTGTGGCTGGCGCAAGTTATGGAGGATTGGCATCATCCTGGGTCGCATTGCGATATCCAAACCAATTTAGTCATGTGCTGAGCCTATCTGGCTCGTACTGGTGGGCACCTGAAGGTGAAAAGCCAGGATGGTTAACTCGCCAATATCAGCAATCACCGCATTATCCGATCAGTTTCTGGATACAAGCAGGGTTATTTGAAAACCAAGGTGCTGATGGCGGCATTTGGCTTAATAGCCAAGAACTTGAACATGTTTTGCGAGATAAAAACTACAAAACCAGCTTCCATTCATGGTCAAGTGGTCATGATTATGCTGCTTGGATAGAAGCATTGGTTTATGGGTTGAAAGACTTCACGAGCCAACGCTGAATCTTCTGTGGGTGACCAGCTGCGCCCACAACGGTATGTTGATATAAAAAGACCCCCAACTATTGGGGGTCTTTTTTTAGACCGTTCTCAACAATTCTCTAAATAATTCGTATTGTAGCAAGGCGGCAAGTGAGCCAATCCCTCGACACAAGTATGTGACTAGGGTTAGCAAGCGCAGCCAACGCCGCTACAGCACGAAGTATGACGAGGATTTAGTTAGACTCAATCTTAGCCCACGTATCTCGCAATCCAACCGTACGGTTAAACACCAGTTTATCCGCGCTGCTCAGTTTATTATCTGCGCAGAAATACCCTTCACGCTCAAACTGATACGCTTTTTCTGCTGGCGCATCACGTAGGCTTGGTTCTACAAAACCTTGGCGGATAACCAGAGATTCTGGGTTTAAGGTTGATAAGAAATCATCTTCTGCCGCTGGGTTTGGTACCGTGAATAAGCGGTCATATAGACGAATTTCCGCTGGCAATGCATGTGCTGCACTTACCCAGTGGATAACGCCTTTCACTTTACGACCATCGGCTGGATCTTTGTTAAGCGTGTCCGCATCGTAAGTACAGAAGATAGTGGTGATGTTGCCTTCTGCATCTTTTTCTACGCGTTCTGCTTTGATGATATACGCATTACGCAGGCGTACTTCTTTACCTAATACCAAGCGCTTATATTGGCGGTTAGCTTCTTCACGGAAGTCTGCACGGTCAATATACAGTTCATTGCTAAATGGCACTTCACGCGTTCCCATGTCTGGGTTGTTCGGATGATTTGGCGCCTTCAGAATTTCTTCCCCTGCTGGCATGTTTTCAATCACTAAACGTACAGGGTCGATAACTGCCATTGCGCGTGGAGCTGAGTCATTTAGGTCATCACGGATGCAAGATTCTAATGCTGCCATTTCAACATTATTATCTTGTTTTGTAACACCGATACGACGACAGAATTCACGGATTGAAGCCGCTGTATAGCCACGGCGACGTAAACCTGAAATTGTCAGCATGCGTGGATCATCCCAACCAGCAACATGTTTTTCAGTCACAAGTTGGTTTAACTTACGCTTAGACATCACTGTGTATTCAAGATTCAGACGAGAAAATTCGTACTGACGTGGATGACAATCAATAGTGATGTTGTCCAATACCCAATCATACAGACGGCGGTTGTCTTGGAATTCTAATGTACACAGTGAGTGTGTAATACCTTCCAGCGCATCAGAAATACAGTGGGTGAAGTCATACATCGGGTAGATGCACCACTTGTTGCCAGACTGGTGATGCTCTGCAAATTTAATACGATACAAAACTGGATCGCGCATAACCATAAATGGTGATGCCATGTCGATTTTTGCACGTAAACATGCTTTACCTTCTTCGAATCCACCTGCGCGCATTTTTTCAAACAGCGCCAAGTTATCTTCGATCAAGCGTTCACGGTATGGGCTATTTTTACCTGGCTCTTTTAATGTGCCACGGTATTCACGAATTTCGTCAGCACTGAGCTCATCAACATAAGCCAGACCTTTTTTGATTAGCTCAATCGCGTATTGATATAAAATATCAAAATAATCCGATGAATAGCGAATGTTGCCGCTCCACTGGAAACCTAACCATTGGACGTCGTTTTGAATCGAGTTCACATACTCAACATCTTCTTTGACCGGGTTAGTATCATCAAAGCGTAAGTTACACTTACCTTGATAATCCTTCGCGATACCAAAGTTCAAGCAAATTGATTTCGCATGACCAATGTGTAAGTAGCCATTCGGTTCAGGCGGAAAACGCGTGTGTACTGACGTGTGTTTTCCCGTCGCCAGATCTTCATCTATGATCTGACGGATAAAGTTAGTTGGGCGAGCATCTGCCTCATTCATTGTCATCGTTCCTCAGTGCCAAAAGCGCGCTATATTCGTATAGTAACCGAATATATTCTACCATAATACGTCCAGAAACAACCGTTTGATTAAGCTTAGTCAGGAAAAGCGATGGCAAAGATGCGTTTTTGTCAAAAAATAGGCTATTTATACAAACAACATCACCCCAAGAACGATCATTAATAAGATTGGATAACTTTGGGCATGGCGTTTATCACTTAAATATGGCATTAAAAACGAAGCAAAACGGATACCAATCCAAGAAGTGGCGATTAAAATTAATGCTCCTTTAATGTAAATCATGCCTAAAAAGCCCGTTCCTAATTCAAAATGCTTTTCCATGGCAAAATAGAAATAAATAATCGAGCCTGTGATGGCCATTGGCAATGTAAGCGGGTTAGCAAATGCCGCTGCTTGCAACATGCTCGCCCCACGACGGCGCATAAGCGGTACCGTCATCACACTCCCCCCAACCCCTAAAAAAGCTGCTACGGTCCCAATCACCGTTCCGATAACAGCATCAGTAACACATTTTCCTCTGATTAGGGTGTTGCCTTCAGCTTGAGTTTGTAGAAATCCAGGGCGAATAAAACAGTCAAGAATGGTGATAATTAAATAACCGATAAAAATCCACCGAATCCATTCACTGTCTACTGAGAGTGCGATTAATGCTCCTAAAATGCCACCAATTGAGATAGGGATCATAAAGGGCTGAATAATTTGCCAATTCAAGTTTCCTTTTAAGTAATGTGCTCGGCTAGATAGGCTTGATGAAAAAATCATCACAAATGTGGACGTCGCTACCGCAATTTGCATGGCGACCTCGCTAGTATCGTGCCGAGGTCCCCATACAAGGGTAATCAGGGCATACAGTAATGGCACGGCGATAAATCCACCACCAAAGCCAAATAGCGCGGTAGTGATCCCCGAAATAAAACCGAATAAACAGAGTAGTAAATCCACAGGACAATCCTCAGATGTGCGTGAGGTTTTATCTTATCTTTGTGCATTTCCCTATGCTTATGCCATTTTGCCAACTCACTTTGAGATTTCGCCAATTTAATTAACAGATATAACTTTTTCGCTACACTTCTTAAGTGAGTTACTGGCTGGTATCTGCTTACCCATAGGTCTCGTCTATCCGCTTTCCTGCCGCCTCGCCTTTCGGGGCATTAGGCATTTGCTTAATCGCCTGAGCCACGCTGATCAATAATCGCATAAATTCATCGGCATTCTGTTCATTGCTTCCGTTTGATATCTGTGCCATTGTGCTATTGGATTTTGATCGCCATGGTTGCCTTAAGGAATTAAAAACCTCAAACAATTGCTGTTTAGTGCTATATAACAAACTGCCATCTTTAAAGACATCCTGAAAGCCGAATTCACCAACATAATAGTCCAGCAAGTCTTCATTCACTGGATTGTTAATATAAATCCCATCCCCCTCCACTTTAATCAGGAAAAATAAAATGCTGACTAATGAATAAGTCATCATTTTCCCATCTAAAACTTTATTTTTTTCTCAAAATTTTGGAGTAGTTCAATGGTTGCTCTGCGGCTGTGGGGGTCATAACTACACACACAGCCTCCTGCGGGTTTATCGGGGATTCGTACTAAAATTCGATTACGGCTAATGAGCTTAAAACAGAAACTGAAGCTCTCTTTCGTTAAAACAATTTCGCTATAATCAAGCCAAGCTAAAGGATCTACCGTATATAATGAATTGATATGACAATACTTTAAGTTTTCTTTGTTCATTCTTCGAATGCGAATTGCGTTACCTGAACATTGAAAAAAATGATTCATCTTTTGTAAAACAAATTCGCTAGCTTCATTCACTAACGTGATTTTCGACATCATATTATTTTATTCCTTTAAAAAAACCATATCCTCGTCAATGGGGAAAATAAAATAGTCATAAGAGTCAAAAAGTTAAATTCGTTTATACCGAATGCATGATTGATTAATTTATCAATTAATATTTCGAATATTAATCATTGCTTAATTTGAATAAAAAAATGCCAGCTTGTTAGGCTGGCATTTTGTATACGAACGAATCGTTGCTATTTATGGTCGTACTATTTTAATACGTTGTAAATAACGGTTTCACCCGCGGTCACTTGACCTTTGGCTAAAATCTCAACACCCGCAAAATCATCGATATTGCTGATAATAACAGGGCTGATCATTGATTTAGCATTGGCTTCAAGGAAAGATAAGTCGAGTTTCAGAATCGGAGTACCTGCTTCAACTTCAGCACCTTCTTCCACTAAACGCTCACAACCTTCACCATTTAATGCAACGGTATCAATCCCCATATGCACAATCAGCTCAACACCATTTGCTGTTTCAAGGCAGAATGCATGGTTGGTTGGGAAAATTTTAACAATGGTACCTGCCGCTGGCGCAACCACTTCACTGCTAGTTGGTTTGATAGCAATACCATCACCCACAATACGGCTAGAGAATGCTTCGTCTGGTACTTGATCCAGCGAATAAACTTCACCGCTAACAGGCGCGATTAACGATAATACCGCATTACCTTTTGCTTTTTCTGTCGTTGCCGCTTGCTGACTTTTTTCTGGTGCGGACACTGGAGCCGAAGCCGCAACAGGACCTTTAGCAATAACTTCTGTCATTGCTTTAGCGATTAATTCAGCACGTGTACCAACAATCACTTGTACGTTTTGTTTATTCAAGCGAATAACACCAGATGCGCCAATACGTTTTGCAAGAGAATCGTTGACCACTGCGGAGTCTTTCACACCTAAACGTAAACGAGTAATACACGCGTCGATGTTAACAATGTTGTCACTGCCACCTACTGCCGCAATATACTGACGAGCTTCTTTTTGAATCTCGCTTTCATCACTGTGTGCATCACTGATGTTTTCGTCATAACCATCTACGGTTTCATCGCCTGCGCTCTCTTCACGACCTGGGGTTAACAGGTTGAATTTACGGATCATGAATCTGAAGATCACATAATAGATGCAGAAGAATACTAAACCTTGAACAATCAGCATGTACCAGTGTGTAGCGAGTGGGTTACGTGTCTGTAAGAACATGTCCACCAGACCCGCACTGAATCCGAAACCTGAAATCCACTCCATCGTTGCAGCAATATAGACAGAGATACCGGTCAGCAATGCGTGGATCACGTACAGGACAGGCGCAACAAACATGAATGAGAATTCAAGTGGTTCAGTGATACCCGTAAAGAATGCCGCAAATGCACCGGCAATCATGATACCAGCAACTTTCGCTTTATTTTCTGGGCGTGCACAGTGATAGATAGCCAAAGCTGCACCCGGCAGACCGAACATCATGATAGGGAAGAAGCCCGCTTGATAGCGTCCAGTTATCCCAACCGTTGCCAAACCAGCTTCGATGGACTTCGCACCACCTAAGAAGTTAGGAATATCGTTAATTCCTGCAACGTCGAACCAGAATACCGAGTTCAACGCATGGTGTAACCCAACAGGAATCAGTAAACGGTTAAAGAAGGCATAAATACCCGCACCTACAGAGCCTAAATCTTTGATACTTTCACCGAAAGCCACCAATCCGTTATACACCACAGGCCAAACATACATCAGAATGAATGCCAAGATGATCATGAGGAATGAGGTTAGAATCGGGACGAGGCGACGACCGCTGAAGAATGACAGCGCTTTTGGTAGCTCTACGCCACTGTAGCGGTTGTATAATTCAGCAGAGAGAACCCCAACAAGGATACCGACGAACTGGTTATTGATTTTATTGAATGCCGCAGGGACTGATTCCACTGGTACACTCATAATCATTGAGTACGATGCAGGTGAACACAGTGTTGTCACAACTAAGAACCCGACAAAACCGGTTAGTGCAGCCGCACCATCTTTATCTTTAGACATTCCGTAAGCAACACCAATCGCAAACAACACAGACATGTTGTCAATGATGGCAGCACCGGATTTGATCAGTAACGCAGCGATTGCACTATTGGCACCCCAACCATCTGGGTCTATCCAATAACCAATCCCCATTAGGATTGCGGCGGCTGGCAATACGGCGACAGGCACCATAAGCGCCCTACCAATCCGCTGTAAGTAGCTAAGAATATTCACAAACTCCCCCTTTGTATCGCTCTATTTTTGTCCCATTTCAGGATCTTATTTTCACGCATCAGGAATATAACTGATGTCGCTTAATTATAGCAATTCATAGTCTAGATGAATTTTTTCGCGATACAAAATAAATAGCTGGAAACTGTGATAAATGTCAACGAAAGGATCCTGATATTGACTAAATTAGTAGCTATTCTTGAAAACTTATTTTATGATTAAAAATAAGTTTTTTATATGATTTGCTGTATATACTCCAAGTACCTCAGTCATAAGAATATGTTGAAAATGATCAACATAATTGGAGATGGGGTCATACAAGTATAAATTGAAAGAAACACTCGAGGTAAAAGTACATGAGGCTTATCCCGTTAAATAATGCTCATGATGTTGGCGTATGGTCCGCACAGTACATCGCTGATAAAATCAACGCATTTAATCCGACAGCTGAACGCCCTTTCGTTCTAGGCTTACCAACTGGCGGTACACCGCTGGCAACCTACAAAGAATTAATCGCCTTATATAAAGCTGGTAAAGTCAGCTTTAAGCATGTAGTCACATTCAATATGGATGAATACATTGGTATTCCCAAAGATCATCCTCAAAGTTACTACACATTTATGCATCAAAACTTTTTTAATCACATTGATATCCAAGCTGACAACATCAATTTACTGAACGGTAATGCCCCTGATGTCGACGCCGAATGTCAACGTTATGAAGATAAAATCAAATCCTACGGTCAAATCAACCTATTTATGGGTGGTGTAGGTAATGATGGTCATATCGCCTTTAATGAACCGGGTTCTTCTTTAAATTCCAGAACTCGAATTAAAACATTGACGCCAGAAACTCGCCAAGCGAACTCTCGTTTCTTTGATAACGATATCAATCAAGTACCTAAATATGCACTGACTGTTGGTGTTGCTACACTATTAGATGCAAAAGAGCTAATGGTATTAGCAACAGGCGCAAACAAAGCAGATGCCGTCCATGCTGCAGTTGAAGGCTCCGTAAACCATTTATGGACTGTCAGTTGTGTACAACTTCATCCGAAAGCATTGATTGTCTGCGATGAGCCAGCAACATTAGAATTGAAAGTCAAAACGCTTAAATATTTCAAGCAATTAGAATGCGAAAATATTGAATCGTTTAATTAATTTATACGCAATCTTATTTAAGTGGCACTGCCATTTAAAATAGAGAGAGTATCGAACACCCGACCAGCTACCACTCATGCTGGTCGGTGACCCTTTTACTCGCGGTCAGGAGTTTTACGCTATGTATGCACTAACTAATTGCATTATTTTTACAGGTCACGAAAGACTGGATAACCACGCGGTCATTATTGATGGCGAAATCATCAAAGCCGTATGCCCAGAATCTGAACTCACTCACGATATCGAACGTAAAGACTTACAGGGCGCCATTCTGTCGGCTGGCTTTATCGATCTACAAGTGAATGGCTGTGGCGGCGTGCAATTCAATGATAACGAAGAAAACGTGACATTGAAAAACCTCGAAATCATGCAAAAAGCCAATGAGCGTGCTGGTTGTACTAGCTTTCTGCCAACATTAATTACCTGTTCAGATGCGCTGATGAAACATGGCGTAAAAGTCATGACTGACTATCTGAAAAAAAATAAAAACCAAGCGCTTGGTCTACATATTGAAGGTCCGTACATTAATTTAATTAAGAAAGGGACCCACAACCCAGAGTTTATCCGTAAGCCATCGGTTGAAATGATGGATTACTTATCGGCCCATGCTGACGCAATTAGCATGATCACCCTCGCGCCTGAAATTGTTGAGCCGCATTTTATCCACCAGCTCACAGAGGCAGGTATTGTTGTCTCCGCAGGGCACTCTAATGCAACTTATGAAGAAGCGCGCCAAGGCTTCCGCTCCGGCATCCGAGCTTCAACGCATTTATTTAATGCGATGCCTTACATTTCAGGTCGTGGTCCTGGTTTAGTCGGTGCGATTTACGATACTCCCGAAGTTTATGCTGGTATCATCGCTGACGGCTTACATGTCCAATGGGCAAATATCCGCAATAGTAAACAACTTAAAGGCGATAAACTGGTTTTAGTCACCGATGCGACCGCACCCGCCGGAATTGATCCCCAAACAGGTGAAATGGATCATTTTATCTTCGCAGGTAAAACCATATACTACCGAAATGGATTATGTGTCGATGAAAATGGCACACTGAGCGGCTCTTCCCTGACCATGATTAATGCGGTGAAAAACAGTGTTGAACATGTTGGCATTCCTCTTGATGAAACATTAAGAATGGCCACCCTTTACCCAGCAAGAGCCATTGGGGTAGAGGCAACATTAGGTTCCATCGAAGCCGGCAAAACGGCTAACTTGACTGCCTTTAACCAAGACTTCCAAGTCCTTTCAACTTATGTAAACGGAGAGGAAGTCTATAAAAATGAGTAACTAGCTGATGAATCAAAGCCACTCGCTAAAGCAAATTGGTAATATTGATCTCGTAAAACAACTCAACAGTGCTGTCGTTTACAGCCTGATTGATCAACAAGGACCGATATCTAGAATTCAGATAGCGGAGCAGAGCCAACTTGCGCCAGCGAGTGTCACAAAAATCACTCGTCAGTTACTCGAACGCGGTTTAATTAAAGAAGTAGACCAGCAGGCCTCCACCGGAGGCCGTCGCGCTATATCCATCGTCTCCGAATACAAACATTTCCATACCATCGGTGTGCGCTTGGGGCGTTACGATGCCACCATCGCCCTGTATGACCTTAGCGGAAAAATGCTGGCAGATGGTCACTACCCTATCACTGAACCCACCCAGCAAGTTGTAGAACAAAAACTGATTGCCGCTCTTGAAGACTTTATTGCGCTACACCAACGTCGCATTAGAGAATTGATCGCTATCTCCGTGATTTTGCCCGGACTGGTAAATCCGCATTCAGGTATCGTCCACTATATGCCGCATATTAAGGTTGATAACTGGCGATTGATTGATAACTTACAAGCACATTTTAATCTCACCTGTTATGTTGGGCACGATATTCGCAGCCTAGCGCTAGCTGAGAGCTATTTTGGTGCAACCCAAGATTGTAAGGACTCACTCCTTGTTCGCATTCACAGGGGGGCTGGAGCCGGTATAGTTGTCAATAAAGAGATACTGCTAAATCATAGAGGCAATCTAGGAGAGATTGGTCATATTCAGGTTGACCCACTTGGTGAGCTTTGCCATTGCGGTAATTTTGGTTGCTTAGAAACCATTGCTTCCAACCAAGCGATTGAAGCGCGAGTCAAACAGCGTTTAGAGCAAGGCTATAGCAGCCAATTAACCCCTGAAACCTGTTCAATCTCTCATATTTGCCAAGCCGCTAATAAAGGCGATCCGTTAGCAACGGAAGTTATCCAGCACGTTGGGCGACAAATAGGTAAGGCAATCGCTATCACAATTAACTTGTTCAATCCTGAAAAAGTAGTCATTGCAGGAGACATTACTGAAGCTGAGCAAGTTTTATTACCTGCGATTCAAAGTTGCATCGACACACAAGCCTTAAAAGGTTTTCGTGAGAATTTACCCATCGTCACTTCACAATTGGTGCATAATTCAGCAATTGGCGCATTTGCACTCACAAAACGGGCGATGCTAAACGGAGAATTGCTCCAGACATTATTAGAAAGTTAACTTTGCTTTCTTTTTTATCCACTAACGTGGAAATAACGTCATAAATGACAGTGTGATTTTTAACCATCTTAATAATAACAAATCACATTTTTTCAAATTCGGGGTTGTTTTTTGCTGTCTTTATCGACAAAATGATTATTCATCAAACAAACAAACGCATTTTCTAAAAAATAGTGCAAAAAGCTGTTGACTGTCTTGCCTGTAATTAGCATAATGCGCCCCGCAACGCCGATGAAGGTTAAGCAAAAAAAGATGGCTATGTAGCTCAGCTGGTTAGAGCACAACACTCATAATGTTGGGGTCACAGGTTCGAATCCCGTC
>NZ_ABXW01000067.1 GCF_000173415.1 Providencia alcalifaciens DSM 30120
GTTGTTGTATCGAGCGTTGCTAATGCTTTTGGTGGTTTTGGCGGAATTGGTGATGAGATGTGAGGACCTGTCGGGGTGCTACCTCGAAAACATGACATGATAGAAAAAGGCATAACATATCTCCTTAAAACGATGTTTGTAATAAATTTGTCTTGATATCGAGATGATTGATATAAATATGTTGAAATAACTAACTTGGTATTAAGTCTGTTATATTCGGATTTTTAATTATAGACATAAGTCTTTTGTTGTTGAACACTCAATCATTTTTATTTGTTGTCTTTATCTACGAATGTATTTTTATGTTGGAAATATATATGTTAAATCATCGCTATGAGTCAATAGTTACGACAAATAATTTCGTTGTTTAAAAACTCAGCTTAGTTTTTAGTATGGTTTATGTACTAGGTTATAAAATCTCAGTTAGATTAGTGGGAATATAGGGCGTGGATATTATGAGTGTAAGTGAGATGAAATGACTTGGGTGCTACAGTGTTTAGACAAAAAAGCCCCCCAAGTTGAGCAAGATAAAAGGGGGGCTGGAGGTAACATGAAGTAACCAACATGAGCGTAACATAGATGAT
>NZ_ABXW01000066.1 GCF_000173415.1 Providencia alcalifaciens DSM 30120
ACATTAGATTGTCCCTCTAAGACACGGAATCGGTGGTTAAACCACATCAACCAAGCAAGGATTAAATTCGCTTGTATTCTTTCTTTACAGGAGACAAATCAGGAGATAATTGAGAACATCGGGGAAGTGGTGCTGATAGGCAGATTCGAACTGCCGACCTCACCCTTACCAAGGGTGTGCTCTACCAACTGAGCTATATCAGCACATCTTGGAGCGGGCAGCGGGAATCGAACCCGCATCATCAGCTTGGAAGGCTGAGGTAATAGCCATTATACGATGCCCGCAATGAACTCGGCTACCTGAGTTATCAGCTGTTAAACTGTTTTTCCGTAAAGCTCACAGAAGCTTTTTGGAGATGGTGGTGGGAGAAGGATTCGAACCTTCGAAGTCTGTGACGGCAGATTTACAGTCTGCTCCCTTTGGCCGCTTGGGTATCCCACCTATCCAAATTTTTAATGGTGCCGGCACCAAGAGTCGAACTCGGGACCTACTGATTACAAGTCAGTTGCTCTACCAACTGAGCTATGCCGGCATCAAGTGCTGCGCATTCTAGGAAGACTGAGCGCATGTTGCAACAAAAAAATTTAATTTTTTGTTCATTCGCTCATATTTTATTCACTTTTTGCGATTTTGTTGATTTTTTATCTGTTTTAAGATTAAAACATCAACAACAGCCATTAACTATAATCCATTATAATCTGGGGAGTAAAGCTTCACTGTTGAGTTTCATTTCGTTGATTGCGAGTTTTTTATCCACTATCACAATTTTTCTTCTTTTTTGATCGTTTAGTTTTTCAACAAAAATGTGCTTTTTTTTTGCATACGTCAAAAAAAATTCACATAAAACACAAAAAATCCTACGCCTCCCCCTCTTCACTCGCTATGATGCTACCAAATTTTATGGATATGGGTGTTTAGGCAACCTGTCCAACCTGCACAAAATAGGCAGATGTTGGTTTATGAAACAAAAAGAAAATTTTATGACAACACCATATTTAGAGTTTGATAGAGAACATTGGGCCACTTTGCGTGATTCCGTTCCTCTAACGCTATCATCTAGTGAGCTTCTTGAGCTTAAAGGTATCAATGAAGAACTATCCATGGATGATGTCATCGAAATTTATCTTCCTTTATCCCGTTTGCTGAATTTTTATATCAGCTCCAATTTACGCCGTCAGGCTGTGTTAGAACAATTTTTAGGAACTAATGGCGCGAAGGTTCCTTACATTATTGGCATAGCTGGCAGCGTCGCTGTAGGAAAAAGTACGACGGCCCGTTTACTACAAGCATTATTAACGCGTTGGCCTGAACACAGGAAAGTCGATCTGATCACGACGGATGGATTTTTATATCCAAACCAAGTTTTACGTGACAAAGATATAATGAAAAAGAAAGGCTTTCCCGAGTCTTACGATATGCGCAAATTGGTCAACTTCGTTTCTCAGATAAAATCAGGAGCTCGTCATGTTGCCGCTCCCGTTTATTCACATTTGACCTATGATATTGTTCCTGACCAGCAACAAATTATTGATCAACCCGATATTTTAATTTTAGAAGGGCTAAACGTTCTACAGAGCGATATGGACTACCCTCAAGATCCCCATCATGTTTTCGTGTCAGATTTTGTTGATTTTTCTATCTATGTCGATGCGAACCCTCAACTACTAAAACAATGGTATATCGGGCGATTTTTGAAATTTAGACAAGGTGCATTTTCCGATCCTGATTCATACTTTCACAATTACTCTAAACTCAGTGAAGAAGAAGCGGTGAATGTAGCTAGTTCAATTTGGGATGAAATTAATGGTTTAAACCTTGAAGAGAATATCTTGCCAACAAAAGAACGCGCAAGTTTAATCATGACGAAAGGTGAGAATCACTCTATTCAAAATGTAAGACTACGGAAATAATTGATAAGGCCGGTTACGGTTAATACCGGCCTATTTAACTAATTTTCATTTGATCTTAATGATATTTCACCGCCAATATAGGGAATAATTTCTCCATTTTCTTTTTGCAATAATAACGCACCTTGCTCATTAATTCCCTTTTCGACACCAACAATAATATCATTGCCAATCAATAACTTAACATTTCTTTCTAAAAAGTTGTCTAATTCAAACCAACGAGACAAAAATGGCTTTAATCCCTGCTTTTCAAATATTAATAATGATTTTTTTAATGCGTTGATAATATTGCCAGCTAATTCGTTTCTTTCAATATTTTCAACTTCATCAGTTAAAGCAGACCAAGCTTGATTAATTGTTTCATCTTTTTTAATAATACTTTTATTCATACCAATATTGATACCAATACCAATAATAATATGTGCTGCATCCCCTGTTTTGCCTGTTAGCTCAACCAGGATTCCTGCTAGCTTTTTATCATTCATATAGAGGTCATTAGGCCATTTAACTTTGACCTTATTTCCGCATAACTTATTTAAAGTTTCAGCAATCACAATTCCAACCACTAAACTCAATCCAATTGCCGCAGCGGGGCCTTGCTCTAATTTCCAATAAGTTGAAAGATATAAGTTACATCCAAATGGTGAAATCCACTGACGACCGCGGCGACCTCGCCCTGCACTTTGATACTCTGCTAAACAAGTATCTCCTGATTGCAAATTAGGGATCCTATCCAGCATATATTGGTTAGTAGAATCAATAACGGGTTCGACAATAATCTGGGTGCCAGTAACATACTTCTCAATACACTGTTTATTTAACAAATTGATCTGCATAGGAAGCTGATAGCCTTTACTCGTGATAGTTTGGATATCAAGACCCCATGAGCGCAATGTTTTAATATGTTTATTAATTGCCGCTCTCGTCATTCCTAAGCGTTCACCCAGCTGTTCGCCTGAATGAATCTGCCCATCCGCTAAAATATCAATAATTTGTAATGGAATACTCATTTCTTTCATCGTATACAGTCCACTGCATTCAATTCGCCTTGACGCCCAATGAATCGAACTTCTGGTTCTAAGAAAATATCGAAACGTTGTGCAACTGTATTACTTACATATTTAGCAAGCTCTACAATATCCTTTCCCGTCGCATTATGTTTATTTATCAACACTAATGCTTGTTGAGTATGAACTGCTGCACCGCCTAATTGGTAGCCTTTTAAGCCACACTGGTCAATCAACCAACCTGCGGCTAATTTTACATTTCCATCAACCTGAACATATTGAGGGCAATTAGGGTAAATAGCTTTGATTGTCTCTGCGAGTTCAGCGGATACGACTGGGTTTTTAAAGAAGCTACCAGCATTACCTGTTACAGCGGGATCAGGTAATTTACTTCTGCGAGTCTCACATACCGTCTCAAACACATCAGAAGGCGTTACAGTGTTAGGATTGAGCTTAGCTAAATCGCCATACGCTAGCTTTGGTGACCACTCCTTAGAAAAAATCAATCCAACGCTGATAATCGCATGCGAATTCTGATATTCATGTTTAAAGATACTGTCTCGATACCCAAAATTGCATTCTTCCGCAGGGATACGAGTGATCCTACCTGTATCCAAGCAGAGGATATCCACATACTCACAAACATCTTTTAGCTCTAACCCATAAGCTCCAATATTTTGTATCGGTGCAGAGCCTACGCATCCAGGGATCAGCGCTAAGTTTTCTGCGCCATATATTCCCTTATGAAGCAATGTTTCAAGTAGCTGATGCCAATTTTCCCCTGCATATGCATGTACATGCCAAGCATCTGCAGAATCAGTAATTTCGATACCTTTAATTCTGTTTACAATGACCACACCGTCAAAATCTTCAATAAATAACACATTGCTTCCCCCGCCTAATAACAGTACAGGAAGATTGTCATTTTTTGCTGTTGTCCACTGTTGGTACAGAGCATCAGCGCTTTGTACAATGTTCACTTTAATAGCTTTGGCATCAATACCGAAGCTATTAAGCGATTTGAGTTCGGCGGTCAGGTTCATTGCTACCTTCATTTTCAAATAAGATCTAAGATTTTATAAGTCTATCAGCCTGACCTAGCAGTGAATAGCATGTAGATGGAAATAATATGAGAAGTAAGAAACTGAGAAGAATTTTCAAAAATACAAATCGATAGATAGCAAAAAGCCACCCATTGGGTGGCTTCTTATATTTAAAACCTAGCAGTTCCCTACTCTCACAT
>NZ_ABXW01000065.1 GCF_000173415.1 Providencia alcalifaciens DSM 30120
AGGTTTTTCACCCTCATAAGTGATTTTATTATTTCTCACTTATGCTTCAATAATAAAATTGAGTTATTCTGTCTTTTCTGTTTTTTTGTATTTAAATTCAATTGATTATGGTTTTTAATTAAGCGTTTGTTTGATGTGTCAGTACTAAGCTCATCGACTGATAGAGGTAATGTGGATCCTTGTTATGAGCTACAAAAGCAATTTTATTGCTAACTGACAATCACTATCTAAAAATAGTTAATAGAGATAATTCATTGAATATTTAATTGGTTATCTTGGGTAATAGACGGAAGATTTAGATAAAAAACCCTCAAAGTTTCCAATGAGGGTCGTATGTGCGTAATAGGAATCGTATATAAGCGAGAATAAGCAATAACTCATCTCGACAGCTAGTTTAAAGCAATATTAGGTAATATTTCAATATTTTGTCTATTGTTAGGTTTGATGTTTTATTTTTAGTTTAAAATTAGTGTGTTATGTTTTTAATTAATCGTTTATTTAATGGCGTTGGGTAGTAATAGGGGGGGTATTGATTGAGATATTTTCTGGCATCAAGGTAAAAAATAACCCCTAGGCAGGGGCTTAAAGGGATGTTTCGTAGGCTTGTCCGAAATAACACTTGATATATCCGCAATGATACACTTGACAACGTTATGTGATGACAAAAATCGTAAAAAAACGTTACTTTTATTCAAGTTTTTAATCGTTGCATGCAAGACATAGGCACTTAAACAGCGTGTTATTTCGAATAAAAAAACTGACGACTTTTGGTCGTCAGGAAACACGGTTGAGCAAAACATAATCCGAAGTAGGCGACTAATAAACATTAGTTTTTCTACCTCTACACACAGCGCGCAAAAAAATAAAACAAAATTCGTCGTCATTTTTTGATTTAAATCAATTTCTGTTCTTTTTTTTGGGATGG
Source organism: Providencia alcalifaciens DSM 30120 (assembly GCF_000173415.1). Taxonomy (GTDB): domain Bacteria; phylum Pseudomonadota; class Gammaproteobacteria; order Enterobacterales; family Enterobacteriaceae; genus Providencia; species Providencia alcalifaciens. Next base: position 926 of record NZ_ABXW01000065.1, read on the forward strand.
TATTTATTGATCTCATCAATATCTATAATGCGCTTGCTCTCTTTCAAAAAGTGAACGCTGTGGATGGTGATGATATTCCTTGTACTTGAAATTCACCTAGAGTCGTCTTAGTGCATAATTGCTGATGTAACTTGTTGTTTTAAGGTACTTTTTGGGGTTTAAAACACCGAGGGGTGGCAACCGCGCAAAAGATAACTATTTATGAGATTTTTTCAGGAAAAAACCAGATCCGTTCCTCTTGGGTTTAACATATTGTTTTTATTTG
>NZ_ABXW01000064.1 GCF_000173415.1 Providencia alcalifaciens DSM 30120
AATTATTGATAGGACTGGACATGACAAAACAAACTCATGTTGAACAACGTGCCGAGGTGCACATTTTTGCCGGCAGTGATACTGCGCATACGGCACAGGGGGTCAATGGCATTGCCACTGCCACTCCTGAATTAACCCCACTGATGTTGGATGATGCTACGGGCAAATTAGTGGTATGGGATGGACAAAAATCCGGCACAGCGGTGGGCATTTTAGCCTTAGCATTAACCGGTAATGAAGCCCATTTGACGTACTACAAAAGTGGGACGTTTGCGACTGGTGCATTGCACTGGCCTGACTCGGTGGATGCCGTCAAAAAAGCCAATGCGTTCATTGGGTGTGCAATCAGCCATCGTTAATGTTGAGATTAAAGGAAAAAAGAGACATGGGATTATTTTCAACCCGTCAATTACTGACTTATACCGAAGAGAAAGTGAAATTTCGTGCGCTATTTTTAGAGCTGTTTTTTAAGCGCACAATTACGTTTGATACCCCAGAGGTGATGCTGGACAAAATCACCGGAAAAACACCGATTGCGGCGTATGTCTCTCCCATCATTGAAGGTAAGGTGCTTCGTCACCGTGGTGGCGAAACACGAGTACTGCGCCCGGGATACGTGAAGCCCAAGCATCGTTTTGATTACCAGCAGGCGGTTGAGCGTTTACCGGGGGAAGATCCTGCGCGTTTGAATGACCCTGCTTATCGCCGTTTACGCATTTTGACCGATAACTTGAAACAAGAAGAACACGCGATTGTGCAAGTGGAAGAGATGCAGGCGGTGTCGGCGGTGTTAAATGGGCGTTACACGATGGCGGGGGAGCAGTTTGAGACGGTGGAGGTGGATTTTGGTCGCTCAGCCAAAAACACTATCACCCAAACTGGCGGGGCAGAGTGGTCGCAACAAAACACGGAGACCTTTGATCCGACCCATGACTTAGATGCGTACTGTGATTTGGCTTCGGGGACGGTCAATATTGCCATCATGGATGGTTCGGTGTGGCGTTTATTGAACAGTTTTAAATTGTTCCGTGAAAAGCTGGATACGAGCCGTGGCTCTAAATCTGAGTTAGAAACCGCGACCAAGGATTTGGGGGCAGTGGTGTCATTCAAAGGTTATTACGGTGATTTAGCGATTATGGTCGCCAAGACGACTTATGTCGATGAAAAAGGCGAGACTCAACGTTATCTGCCGGAAGGGACATTGATTTTAGGCAATACAGAAGCGAATGGTATTCGCTGCTACGGGGCTATCCAAGATTCCCAAGCGCTAAGTGAAGGCATTACATCCGCCGTGCGTTATCCAAAACACTGGGAAGTCACCGGGGATCCGAGCTGTGAATTTACCATGACGCAATCCGCGCCGTTGATGGTTTTACCGGATCCGGATGTGTTTGTGGTAGTCCAGGTTAAGTAAATGACGGCGGGGAAACCCGCCGATTTTTATGTAAGGGGATATCGCATGACTAAAGCACAAATGATCGCTCGCTTAAAAGTGCTGGCGAAAATATTGGGGCGTGATGTGGATACGTCCGGTACGCAAGCGGAGTTGGAGCAACGATTGATGGAGTGGGAAGAGGAAGCGGCATCTTTACCGTCTACAGAGGCGAACTCCTCCGAATTGAAGGGCGTCACATCACAAAAAAACGAGCCTGTGCCGACAAAGGGCGATGGGGTGTGGGTCAGAATGTTGGCGTCTTGCCATCTCGTGGCACTCAATGGATCGGGCTTTCCTCAATCGCAACTGACGGTAACCGGTCAACGTGTTTTCATTGAGGCGTATCGCGTCAATGAATTGGTGAATGCGGGGCTGGCTGTGGTGAGTGAGTACGACGATGCGTGACAATCCGTTTGATCGCGCCATGGCAAAAGCCGACAACGCTATTTTACAACACTTAGGACGGCAATGTTGGATTGAGATTGCCGGGCGAAAAATTTCCCTTCGCGGGGTGTTGGATGAGCCGGTTGCCGATGTGCAGTTGAAACGTCAAGCGGGACAGATCCACGATGTGGCGCCTCGTTTATTTGTGAAGTCGTCCGATATTGCCGGTATGACGCCCAAGGCTCGCGTTGATATTGGGGGACAGACATATTGGGTGGTGACCCTTGATCCGGATGATAATGGGTATTGTTATTTAACGTTAGCCAGAGGGAAACCGGGTCATGCGTATGTCACGCCTGAATGGGGGTAAGTGATGACAACGCGTCATTTATTGTTTGATATTGATGTGGATGCCTTGCGTCAGATAGTGGAGCAGGTTGGGGCAACACAACATCAATACCGATTAGCGTATTCGCGCGCGTTAAAGCGAACCGCTT
>NZ_ABXW01000063.1 GCF_000173415.1 Providencia alcalifaciens DSM 30120
GGTTCAATGAAATTCACTTATGGCATCTCTGCCAACGGATTACTGTTATCCACTTGCGTTTGTGCACTTACCGTGGCGGAGGTCTGTTGCGCCATAAAACGGTCAAACAAGCCCTCTTGTGAGGACGCTTTTTCTTGCGGCGCTGCCGCTAAAAATTGTTTCGCCTTCTCCACCGTCAGGGTCGAATCTGCCGCTAACACCTGGGCGAGTGCCTCACGCCCCTTGGCTTCATCGCACCCGAGAATGGCGTCACGCACCGAATCTCCTTCAGGTACAGCTGCCGCCAAAATCGGCTTAGCGTGTTCGGCAGTCATCCCCGGAGTTGCAGCGAGGGCTTGCGCTAATTTTTCACGCCCTTTAGCTTCCTCACACGCCAAAATCTTATCGGACTCACTCACCGCAGAAGCCGTTGTGTCCACCACACCGGATGCCGCTAAAATGGCTCTGGCTTGCTCAACAGACACCCCCGGTTGACTCGCCAACACTTGTGCTTGAGCCTCACGTCCTTTGGCTTCTGGGCACGTTAAAATCCCCATCACACGTTGATTTTCTTGTGCAGCAATCTGCGCTGCCGTTAATTGTGTTTCAGACATCTTGTCCTCTTTCCTTTGGTTAATCATGAATGCCGACGCCATCACGTCAACCGCATCCGCCGCATTGACCATGTCATCGGCAAGCCCGACATCAATCCCCGCCTGCCCTTGATACGTTGCCGCCTCCGTCTCTCGAATCGTCGATTCGGGTACGCCTAAATACCCCGCCACTTTCTGCACAAATAAGGTACGAGCCTCATCAATTTGCCGCTGAAAATCCGCTCTGACGCGCTCTGGTAATGCCTGAAATGCGTTACCGTCCACCTTGTGTGCCCCTGAATAAATCAACGTAATATCAACCCCCGTTTGCGCGAGTTGCTGCTCACGATTGGCATGTGCCATCATCACGCCAATCGAGCCAATTTTCGCAGTTTGCGTCACCAATCGACGCGAGCAAGCACTCGCCAATAACATGGCGGCAGAGCACGCCATGTCATGACACAACGCCCATATCGGCTTTTCCTGTCCTAATCGTGCGACCATGTCCGCACAATCAAACGCTCCTGAGGCTTGCCCGCCCGGACTGTCAATATCCAGTAATATCCCCTTAACCTCAGGATCGGTTACCGCCTGTTTTAGAAACGCGGTAATACCGTCATACCCTGTCATGCCAGAAAACGGGCGCATCGCACCGAGTTTATGCACCAAGGTTCCTGAGACGGGGAGCACAGCGATCCCCTGCTCTACCCGATACAACTTGGCAGGGCGTTTCCCATTCACCATAAAGGCGTCAACCGTTCTCTGCATATCCGGCGCAGATAACAGTGACGCCTCTTGCGGGAGTCCCAAACTCAGCGCGCCCATTTCATTGCCTAACGCGCAAAAGAAAACCCGCGCATAGGCGGGTTCTAATAACAAGGGTTCATTGAATACCATCGCGGCAATATGCGATAAATTACGTGACACGCTGTGCCTCCTCCGTGGTGTGTCGAATGTGTTGCGTGAAGGTTTCCTTGATCCAGACCGGTCTTGGCAAGCCTGCCGCTTGACGCTCTTGTGATTCCCGTAATTGCTGTCGGAAGATTTCCTGATAATCATCGCCCATTAAGGCTAACTCTTTTTCATAGGTGCTCAGTCCCGCCTCTATACGCATCACCGCTTCTTGCACTTCTTTCAGTCCATCAATCGCCATTCGCCCCGCGCCAATCCATTCAGAACGGCACCAACTTGAGCGCGCCTCCCAAAATGAATATCGGGCTTTTGGGGGAATAACTACGCGGCGGATCAGCGCCTCTTCTAACCAACAGGCAAACATTTGTGACGCCAATCGACTCGCCACAAATTTACGTTTCCCCATAAAGTGACGCCATGACTCATTGGCTGAGGCGCGCGCACTGGAATAACTGACCTGCGAATAATCACGGGATAATTGCTCGTAAGAGACCCCTAACCCCGCCGCAATATACCGTAACAACGCTTTTTCTAACTCAGAAAAACCATTGTCCGCATTTTGTGCCGTTTGCAGATTTAAGGAATCCCCAGGGTAAAGATGCGGAATGCGTACGCCCCCCAATTGGATCTTATTGGTCGCATAGTAACGCGCATAGGCGGTCATGATGCTGTTCAGCGGATTGGCTCCTTGCCCCTGAGCCCCGGTGATGTACTCAAACGCCTTTTCTGAATCCAATTCTGACTCAATCGTCGCCGCATACATGGCTTTCACAATGGACGACTGAAGTTGCGTGGTTTGCAGCGTATCGAGCATTTTTAACCGCTCCATCACCGAATAAAACTGATTGGCACCGCGCGTTTGCCCATCTTCTTGAGGCTGAAAAACGTGGATCATCCCCGGACGCCCAGAAGCCAACACCGCCGGCACCCGTCGCCAACGCCCCATACTCGCCATCGGGTAATCATCCTCTCGCACATGATAGGCTAACGCTTTACCGTGCCGATTGATTTCAATCCCACTGCGCAACTGATTTGTATCTCGCCCCATGCCAGGTGTCGAGATCCGCTTTGGGCTAATCGCTTTAAACCGCGTCCGAAAGAGGCAACAAGACTCCACCTCCCACGCAGGCTGTACAAATATCTCCCCATTAAACGCGTGTACGCCACCCCCTTCACGAATAAATTCAGTAAAAGAGCGCTTGCCTTCTACGTCCATTGAACCAAAGGTCGGGTCGCAATACTCTTGCCATGCAGACTCCACCTCTTCAATAAATGCTTGGGTATCCTGCTCATCCATCCCCAAATAGCGCCAATTCGGGCGATAACTCAGGCGAAACAGGTGTCCTACAATATGATCTTTGTGCAACTCAACCGCATTCGCCGCAATCCCATTATTGCGGACTAAATCGTCAGCACGGGCATTTCCCAGATTCAGTGACGGTAACAGCGCGGCATCGGCACTTTCTGAGGCAGGACGCCATCCGGACAACTGTCCCCCCACGCCGTTGCTGCCCCCCGAATACCCAAGGCTTTCCCGTAACGGTTGCCCGTAAATATTCACGAGTTCCTGTTGTTTTTTCACACAAAAACTCCTGCCGGTCGACACCGACGACCAACGCCTAATACCCCTTCCAGTTGATGAATATATTGTTGTAATGCCGGAATACTCGCAGGGGTATACTGCACCTGACGCCCGTCTTTATTGATGGACACCACCTTTTCACCCAACAACAATTCATGCAATGCGCGACGAGCTTCCATTAACATCATTTGTGTCTCCATCATGTTACCCTCCCGACAATGCCGCAGCGATTTCGTCTAAAGACATCTCGTCTTCCGTGTTTTCTTGTCGTCTTGCCGCGGCTAATTGCGTTAAATCCAACTGCCAACGCTGCATCGATACCCGTAATGCCGCATAGGCATACACCAAACAGTCCAACGCTTCATTACGGCGATTTTTCGCATCCCACAGCAGCTTTACTCGCCCTTTTTCCACTTTTTCAATCAACTCTTCCGCCACCATTTGCTTTGCTTCCACCTCGGAGAAGATCTCAGGATTATCGGGAAAATGAAACGCATACGGGGTTGACTGCGTAAAGGGCGCGGCGGGTGCGCCTAACCGGGCGTATAACATTTCTTTTGCGGTATCTGCCCCTACTTCACACAGAAAGACACCCCGTTGACTGCGTTTTTTCGGCATCGTGATCACGGGCTTACCGTATACCGCCGCCCCTTTAACCGGGAGCACCCGAAAAATACCGTGCTTCCGCGAACGTTGATACACCAATTCAGGATCAATCCCGCCAATATCCCAACAAATACGCGAAATCGACATCTCGCTCCCATCCGCATGACGGTATTTTGTGTTGATCACACGGTCAACCCGTAACAAGGTCTCCTCATCATCCGGTCGCCCCATGATGATGTGTTTATCCACTAAAAAGGCTTCTTCATCCGGTCCCCATCCCCACACATACACTTCATAGCGATTACGTTGTGAATCGATGCCAGCCGTCAAATACACCGCACGCTCAGGCACTTGCGCACCGTAATGGCTAACTTTCTCCAGCAACACCTCGAAACTCAGCTTTTCCG
>NZ_ABXW01000062.1 GCF_000173415.1 Providencia alcalifaciens DSM 30120
TGGGCGATTAGCTCAGTTGGTAGAGCACCTCCCTTACAAGGAGGGGGTCAGTGGTTCGAGCCCGCTATCGCCCACCACTTCATCTTTTCTTGAGTCAAAAATCCCTATTATTTCCTACTTAGTCTTTCATCAATAAGTATTGTGATATGTTTTGAATCATTTGGTTATAGTATAAAACACCAAACGAGACAAAATAACACATCCTCTCATGATGATTATCATTTATCTTGCGTAAATCGTCATTTCACTTGCCACGTGCTATTCCTATTAAGCCTCAATAGATATCTATATATACTATTATATTATTCACATAAATTACTGAATTGCAGATACTGTTATTTATCGAATAATTCGATAACAAGATTTTTCCTTGCGTAGCGAGGGGGCGGATTGCTTCTAGGTTTGTATATAGTTAACTAAAATAAACCATAACAATTACATAAGTTAAATTTTATGCATGATAAAATGGGTATATCATCATATCTATTTTTTGTATGAAATGAATTTTGATGATTAAGAATTAGGTTCATAAAAGGTACAATAGAAATGAAATAGTGCTATACGATACAGATAGTCTTATGTTGGCTTAAATAAATTATTCAGAATATTCTTAAGATCTAAATAGGGAAGTTTGCAATTAAACATTTTCTTTTTTTGCAGATAAAGAATATCTGTAAAGTAGTATATTAGTGAATAATCCTAGTTACTCATATTTTGATAATCTTAAATTTCAATAATTTCATCATGTTTGAGAATAAATAATATTAAAATAAGATTATCGATAATCATTAAAGTTCATATTTTTGTGATACTCATCAAGTAAAGTGAATGTTCGACTTCCTTAACGTTAATGTTTTGTTATGTTGAATAAGGCGGTACATTACATTCACTATGGTACTTTAAAAATATAGCATTAATTAATTTGCGGCATGCTGTTCAAAAATGTAAGTGATTGATATCTTATGTTGCAAAATAGTTATATATGTAAAACATATATTTTTTACTTTCTTTTACAGAAAATGTTCACATGGAGTGGTTTTTCGCTCTAAAAAGAATCACTGTTAACATGAAACGATTAACTTTGTTACAGTGTTAAATAATTCTGTTTATTTCCTTTATTTTTGGATTTTTTGACGGGAAAGTGAGTGGTTTTTAGTGAATTGTCTCGCAATGTGGTCTTTCGCCTAAGTTTAGTAGGTGGTATTCACTGGCTATCAGTTTGTATAACGCATTGATAAATAAAAGGTAATTCATTTACCCGTCTTATTTGTATAGAGAAAAATATTTTGTTACATAGTTGCAATGTCATTTTTGGACTAGTTGAAACTAATTAGAAGGCTAGTATATCATTTGCTTAGTGATGTTGGATGTATCACCGTGTTTTATCAATGAACTATATAGTACATATAAAATAACAATAAAAATGGTAGAAAATATCTACCGATTTTTATTCAATTAATATAGATTGAAGCGAGAATGTTTATGAATACAAAATATCCTGTCGCTTGTGCAGTTGGACAAAAAATTAAATCTTTAAGAAAAGCTCAAGGCTACACAGTTTTTCAATTAGCTAAAGAGATCGACATTAGTGAACAACAACTATTTCGTTATGAGCGTGGTGTGAATCGTATTGATATCGACTGTTTAGTTCGTGTATTAAAGGTATTAGGCGTGAATATGGGCGAATTCTTCAGCGAAGTTCTCCAAGATGATACCAACGCCTCAGAGGAAAGAGAATCTAAAGGGTTCAATGACTCGCTTTATTCTCTCGTATAATATCAATTCATTGCTTAAGTTTCATAATGAAACAAACTAAGTTTGTTAATTAAATTGTTTCAATTTAGAACGGTATAATTAATTAATCTAAATTAATTGGTCACAGCAATTGAATATATTAATACATATCTCATCTTGAGTATTTACAAAAATAAAAGCCCATTTGGGCTTTTATTTTTTTATGCGAAAATTAAGTTTATAACCGTTATAAAATAGGTTTTCTAATCTTTGAATTATTAATCTTGTTCAGCTTGTATTGGCTCTAAAATAACGGTGACAATACGAGGACCAATCATTTCATCAATCTTTAACTGCATATTGTCTAATTTAATGATATCCCCTTGAATTGGTTCATTTTCAGTATTCACGTGAATAAACTGGTTGAGTGTTTTATCTGAATCTACTTCAACCTGAATTCCATATGACTCATAAATTTCATTTAACCGTGTAGTGCCCTTTAAGCTTAAACCTGAAGCAGGTAGCTCCATGACCGTTAGCTCAGTCGAGGTTTGCTCGGAAAACAACCTTTCTAAGAATAAGCGATTTTGTGGTTTCAAAACGACAAATAGGTGGTCATTTGCCATTAAGATAGTTGAACCTCTCGGCGGTAAAACGCTTTTTTCTCGAGTGATCATTGCGATAACGGTTTGGTCAGGCAGCGCTAATTGCGACAAACGGCGTCCAACAGCAGAGCAGTCCTCACCAAGTGTATATTCAACTAAGTCAGCATCAATCTGATCTACCGCAGTAATGTCCAAAGTTGCAGCCGGAAGTAATGGCGGTGGCTGCATAAGATTCAGTTTGCGAGCAAAGTAAGGTAGTGTGGAGCCTTGTAAGGTTGCAGAAATTAATACCACAAAGAAGACAACATCAAAAATCAGATTAGCGCCAGGTAGCCCATAAATGAAGGGGAAGATGGCAAGAATAATCGGCACTGAGCCTCTTAAGCCCACCCAAGAAATTAATGTGATTTCATTGCGAGTGAAACGGAATAGTTTTAACACTGGGACAACCGCTAGTGGTCTTGCAATAAACGTTAAGACTAAGGCGATAAGCAACCCTTCCTGCCATACCTCAAGTAGGGAACTCGGATTAACCAGCAGACCCAACATGACGAACATAATAATCTGGCTTAACCAAGCAAGCCCATCATGGAATAGGAATGTATTACGCTGGAAAACAAAGGAATGGTTACCAATAACGACACCTGTTACGAAAATGGATAAGAATCCACTGCCATCTAGGTTACTGGCAACGCCAAAGGAGAATAGTCCACAAGCTGCCACAAGAACAGGGTAGAGACCTGCTGCGAGTAATTTAATTTTATTGATTATTTTTATTGAAATCCAACCAACACTGATTCCAACAATCGCGCCAATTCCCATCTGACTAATAAATAGTAAAATTAATTCACTGCCAGAAGACTGTTGATTCATCAATAATTGCAATAGTCCAACAGTGAGGAAAATTGCCATTGGGTCGTTGGTAGCACTTTCTATCTCTAAGGTTGCTTGGAGACGCTCATTTAAGTAAATGCCCGCATTACGTAATAAGGAAAATACTGCGGCTGCATCGGTAGAACCAACAATGGCACCTAAGAGTAACCCTTCAAGAAGTGGAATACCTAGAATATAGGCGGCGGCTAACCCCGTGATGCCTGCGGTAATTAACACTCCAAAAGTCGCTAAGGTAAATGCAGGTTTCCAAACTAACTTAATCGATTTTACTGAAGTTTGTAAGCCACCATCGAAGAGGATTAATGCAAGGGCGAGGGAACCCACGGCATAAGAGACGTTGACGTTATCAAAGGTGATTCTTCCTAACCCATCTTCACCGGCAAGCATACCAATAAAGAGGAACATGACTAGCATGGGCAGACCGAGCCTTGCAGACAACTTGCTAGAAAAAATACCGAGTAAAATCAATATGGATGAAAGTAATATTAGTTGTTCAATAGTCGGCATAATCAGTTTTCAGTTAGAGGTGAATAAAACGCTGACGATGCATCGCAAAGCGCATGAGGTAGCTTAAGATGTTATAAAAGTGACAAAAATATGCATTTGATAGCATTTTCATACTAAAGTAGCTAAATAAACATTATCATTCATACTATTATGATTATATATGAATCATTTAAAACATATTGGTATTTTACTGCATTTTTTAAAATTTAATTTCTAGAAATAGCCTGATTTTTTATTAAACTCAGGTTAATTATGGTTTTTTTGTATGTAAATGTTATTTGGGGAAAAGAGAAAAAAAGATGTGAGGAGTTAATGACATGATAAACAAAATAAAAGTCGATGAATTTATATCATCGACTTTATGTTATTTAGTGAAAACGGGCTCTTCTTGCAAGAGTATCACCAATGAATTGTATTCCTTGGACAATAATGACTAAGGTAACAACCGTAATTGCCATGGCGACATTATCAAAGCGCTGATAACCATAATTTAATGCAAGATCACCAACACCACCCCCACCAACTGCGCCTGCCATTGCGGTCGCTCCAACAAGTGTGATACTGGCAGCGGTTAAACTTAATATTAAGGATGACTTTGCTTCGGGAAGTATAAAATGCCAAACAATTTGCCAGTTTGTGGCACCCATTGCATCTGCGGCTTCAATAATCCCAGAGTGGACACTTAATAACGAGTTCTCAACGAGCCTTGCGGTATAAGGTGCAATATAAATTACTAATGGCACAATCGCAGCAGTAGTGCCAATCGAGGTACCCACGACAAAACGCGTTAGTGGGATGATTGCCACTAATAAAATAATAAAGGGCAATGAACGGAATATATTAATAATAGGATTAATAATTCGATAAATACGTTTATTTTCCCAAATTCCCTCAGGCCGCGTAATCACCAATAAGATGCCTAATAAGATCCCAAAGAGAGATCCTAAAACTAACGCAATACTGACCATGGTGAATGTTTCTGACATGGCTAATAAAAACTGTTTACTTGTCAGTGCCGTCTCAAAAAAATCACTCATACTGTCCCCTTGTTTACTGCAACGCCGCGATGACGTAAGAAAGCTATCGCTTCGTCGATGTGCATTTTATCGCCAAGCATCTGAACAAACATACTGCCAAGAACTACACCGTTTATCTCTTTCATATTGGCAAATAGGATGTTGATCTTAATAATGTTTTTCATGATTAATTCATTTACCACGGGTTCCTGCGCTGATTTACCTAAAAATTCTAACCGGTAAACATCGTCTTGATGCTCAAGCTGATGAAGGACACGTTCAGGAATTTTTTCGTTGAGCACGGTACCCACAAATTTTTGAGTGGTGGAGTGTTTAGGCTGAGCGAAGATATCAAGGACAGTTCCTTCTTCAACAATCCGCCCAGACTCCATAACAGCGACTCGATGGCATATTTGTTCAATCACTTCCATTTCATGAGTGACCAGTAAAATAGTAATGTTCTGCTCACGATTGATTTTTTGCAGTAATGCTAAAATAGATGCGGTAGTTTGGGGATCTAACGCAGAGGTGGCCTCATCACACAACAGAATTTGAGGGTTATTAATCAACGCTCTGGCTATTCCCACTCGTTGTTTCTGCCCCCCAGATAATTGATTGGGATACTGGTTTTTTTTATCACTCAATTCAACATATTCAAGAATGTTATCCACACGCTGCATGATTTCATGCTTATCAACACCGAGTAACACGAGTGGCATGGCAACGTTTTGCGCGACAGTTTTAGTCTCCAGCAAGTTGAAATGCTGAAAAATCATACCAATACTTTTCTTGTGGGCGCGTGTTTGCGATGGACTATGCTCAGCCAGATTATGTTGACCGACCGTGATTGAGCCACTCGAGGGTTTTTCGAGTTGGTTAACGAGACGTATGAGTGAACTTTTACCTGCACCGCTATAGCCAATAAATCCGAAGATATCTCCTTTATTAATATGCAAATTAATATCTTGTAGAGCGATTAGAGATTGCCCATTTTTGTTATACACTTTTTGGACATTATTAAATTCAATCATCCTTTTTTACTCCACATTTTCAGTCTGTTGCACGCGCTGAGCTGGAGGGAGTGCGGGCTGCCATTCATCACCTAATAACTCATTCTCTGTACTGGTTTTAACCCGCTCAAGATGCTGTTGTTGATGAGCTAAATACAATTTAGCCGCGATATGATCGGCTAAACGCTCAGCCCCAGTATTGGTCCCTGGGATCAAACCAATGACAGGCCCCATGCTGAGTGAAGCGCTTAAATTAAAGCAGTAAAAATGGTCAATAAATGGGAATTCGTAACCCGCTTTGGCTTGTAATTCAAAATGTTTTCCAAGATAGGGGTGCGCAGCAAGTTCATCATTCTCTTCACCTTTAGGAGGGGTATAGACATCTCCCCATGTTTTAATGAACGGTGCGAGGCGATGAAATGCAGAGTGCTTATGCCAATTCAAACGATAGCCCGTCGCCAAGATAAGGTAATCAAAAGAGAAATCCCCCTGAGTCGTGGAAACATGCAATTTATTCTCTTTGAGAGCCACATGATTGACTTGGGTATCGAAATTAAAATAGGCATGAGCATGGCGAGAAACGCGTAAAGTACTGCCATGAGGAGCGGGAGTTTTCGCTTTCAAAACATAATCGGCATAGTGCCATTTTTGTGCGTCAGTAAAATACCCATAAGCATGAGTAAAGCCAGCACTGCCTGCGACTTTACCGCGGTTAACTCTCGGCATCTCCTTTGCGCGGATTAATAACTCAACCGACTTAGCTCCGTGTTCTAACGCGGTAGCGGAACTGTCCATCGCGCCAGCACTGTAGCCTACCACGCCAATACTCAGACCGTTAAATCGTTGATAGTCACTGCCTGCGTATGAGTGTTCCCAATAATCGGAGGGAATTTTATCCATAAATTCAGGAATATTAGGCTCACTGAATGATTCCATGCCCGTCGCAATAATGACATGTTGTGCCATAAAGTGAGTTGACCCATTAGGCGTCTCAAACGTGAGTTCACGACCCTGAGGGGTTAGTTTGACATCAATGAGTTGATGCTGGCTAAGCAGTGTCGGTGCCGTCATGGTTTTAAACCATTGTAGGTATTCACCCCACTGCAAACGAGGAATTTTATCAAGAGCTTCCCATGCTTCATTCCCAAATTGGGCTTTAAACCACGCTTGGAATGTTAAAGAAGGGGATGCGAGAGCAGGGCCTACCACCTGTTTTGGTGAACGTAAGGTTTCCATTAATGCTGGTGTCTGCCAAGGTCCTTCTCTACCGGCGGGAGCTTGATCAAAAATGACAGCATTGATGCCTCGTAATTTAAGCGCGAAAGCCGCCGTAACTCCGGACATACCTGCACCAATAATGGCGACATTAATGTGTTGTTCAAACAGGTTTTCATCAGACAGTGTCCATGTGCCAATGGGTAAATTAAGGTACTGTAGATCCTGTTGTATTTGTGCTTCTAGTGCCGCTAATCCAATAACCGGTTCCATGGCATTACTCCTTATTTTCAGGGAGTTCAAAAGGTTCTCCCAAGGTAAGCATTAAGCGATTAGCCCATGAGAAAAATGCACTAGATTGAATCAAATCCAGCAGTTCCAGTTCCGATAACCCGAGTGAGCGTAATTGGCTTATTTGCTTAACGGAGGCTTGAATCGGTGTTGCTGAGAGTGAAGCAACAAGGTCAATAATGGCTAAGAGTCGTGGTTCATAACCTTCGGCAAGCTCACTGCCTGCGGGAGTCGCTAAGAGTTTTTCGACATCAGCATAATGTTCTTTTGAATATTGGCTCGCTTTGCGAGCATGCACAGAAGCACAATAAATACAGCCATTGACTTTACTTACGACAGCAGCAGCAAACTCTCTTTCCCAGCGAGGCAATCCTCCTGAGGTATAAAAAATGCCGCGGTCAATCTGTGTGCGTAGCGCTAAAATCTCACTTTGATGAGCCAAAAGTAAGAAATATTCAGAATTCAGCTGACCATGTTTTTTCATGGTCTGAGTTTCATTCTCATCAAGTGTATTAGCGTCCCGTGCGGATAGCCAAGATTCCCAACCTAATTGTGATTGCGTGAACACTGTCGGTGACGTTTGTCCTAATTGTGTTTGACTAGCATGGTTCCAAATACCAGCTTTAATGGTTTGAGGTTCATTGACGCGATGCCCAGTATTCGAATTTTGTCCAATTAATAAACCTAGGCCTGTAACCAATCGAGATTGGTAAGTGACAAAAGTTATGAGCTGAGCAAGTAAAATAATATCGGGCTCAGACCATCCTTGTTGAATGAATTGCTGTGTTAAGGCGTAATCGGCTTGATTAGGGTTGCTCACTAATATGTGCAAATATTTTTCGGCTAAAGCGAGATGAGCGGTGATTTCAATCTCTGTGTGTGATGATAATAATTCAGCATAATATTTTTCGAGCAATACGGAACCTGTTATTTTCGCCACAAGATGCGCAAAATAATATTTCATATTGAGTGTCAATAATTTGGAAGGTGCTGAAAAAATAGCATCAAAAGCGGCTTGAGTATTTTCTGTTGCTACAGGTCTTTCTGCGCGAGTTTTTGCTAATTCAGAGTCTGGTGTCAGGTTAAGAAGAAAATTAATTAAATCATATTTTGTTGTCATAAATAACTCACTTTATTTAAATTTTTTTATCTCCTTCATTACATATCAATCACATCATTATTCGAACTACCATTTTGTTATATGGTTATAACCATTTTGTTTTGGCATATTTTTATATCTGTTTTTATTTAAGTTATAACGATCAGATCTAAGACGTTAAATAAATCCTGTTTATACTCCGGTCAATTAGCAATATAAAAACGGAATGTAATTGAAGGGTAACCACCATGGGGAATATCTCAATGTTCAAACAAAAAATAATAAATTTATCTTTAGTGGCAACAGCAATAATTGTATTAGCAGGATGTGGTGATAATAAAGAAAAAGACAGTGCAGATAAAAAGCAAATTACAATTGGCTTTGGGGTAGGGAATTATATTGACCAAGTGGATAAAGGCATTGTTCCTATTTTAGAAAAGAAAGGTTATCAGGTGACATTACGCCAATTTTCGCAAAATAGGCAAATTAACCCTGCATTTGAAGAAGGTGCTATTGATGCATCGGTAAACCAAAGCCGTGCTTATATGGAAGCTTATAATCAAAAAAATAATATCAACATGGTTGCATTGGCAGATTCACCAAGCGCACCACAAAGTTTACGTTCAAATAAGCATAAATCGTTGGATGAAGTGCAAGATGGCATGATTGTGGCTCTGTCTAATGACCCAGTAAACGCGGAGCGTGGTGCGAGAATTTTAGAACAATTAGGTTGGATTAAAATCAAACCTAATGTGAGTACGCTTAACTTTAGTGTGAATGATATTGAACCTGCTAAATATAAACTGGATATTCGTGAAACCGATGCAGCTCAAGGTTTGCGTTTATTGGATGATGTGGATTTTGTCGTCGTGAATGGTAACTATGTGGCGAGTGCAGGTCAGCGTATTGCTGATGGCTTAGTTGTCGAAAACTCGCCGCTTGAACATCGAGTTATTGTGACGGTTCTGCAAAAAGACCTCGACACACAATGGGCAAAAGATTTAAAAGAAGCTTTTGAATCAAAAGAATACGCAGATTATATTCGTTCTCAACGTCTGTATGATGGCTTTATTGAGCCTGCAGCATGGGCTAATTACGCTAAATAATTTTCGAACAAGGTTGCCAGTTTGATGACGCAATTGGCAACTCATTCTCTAAGAAGGATAGACAAACGTCATAGAGTTGGTTATTACCTATTCAGAATAAATAAAAAATCCAAAATAAAATTGTCTTAATAAAAGCCAAAATCAGATAGGGGAAAATGATGACTAACGAGGTTTTGAATGCACTGAATGTATTAAAGTCTAAAAAATGGGTCGATTTAACACACAGTTTTGACAAAGACTCACCGCATTTCTTTATGTTTGATTCGGCAGACTTTAAAACATTATTTGATTATTCCGACGGTTTTTTTGCTCAGCAATTTACTTTCCCTGGACAATACGGCACACATATTGATGCTCCTTGCCATTTTGTTGAAGGAAAACGTTTTTTACATGAATTAGAACTGCAAGAATTGGTATTGCCACTGATTGTTATCGACCAATCAAAACGCGCAGAACAAGATCCCAATTTTTCATTTTCTCGTGACGATGTTTTGGCATTTGAGCGGGAATATGGGCGAATTGAACCTGACAGCTTTGTGGCATTACGCACTGACTGGTATAAGCGCTGGCCTTCTCAAGACGCGATGGATAACAAAGATGGTGAAGGTAATAATCAAATTCCCGGTTGGGGAATGGATGCGCTCAAGTTTTTATTTGAAGAGCGTGGAGTCAAAGCGATAGGGCATGAAACTTTTGATACCGATTCGGCAAAAGATTTTCGCCAAAATAATGGGCTGTTAGGTGAGTATTACGTATTAGAACAAGATACCTACCAAATAGAGTTAATGGCAAATTTAGATCAATTACCTATTCGCGGTGCCGTGATTTTTAATATTGTGGCTAAACCCAATAATGCGAGTGGTTTTCCTGTTCGTTCATTTGCCATTCTTCCCTAAAAATCTTAAACGCCTTTCTTGCAATATAAGAGGAGAAAGGCGTTATAAGCGGAAAAATATGCCGATGTTATAGCGCAAATATAATCCAAGCCGTGGCTAACAACATACACAAAACAGCGACAATCCCGCCTGATTTAGCAAACTCAGCGAATGAAATTTTCACACCATAAGCAGCCGCTTGTTCTACCACGATAATGCCTGCCAAACTACCAAAAACAAATAAGTTGCTGGAAAAGCCTGAGCCGAGCACCAGTGCCGCACCTAATGCATCCGCATTACCATCAGGGGTTAAAAACGGAACTAACAGCATAACGGACGGATTGTTTCCCACGATCGTACTCAAGACGCCTGTCACTAAAAATAGAATTAGAGGGTTATTGAGCTCAACGCCATGGGCTCGTAGATCGTTGAGCATCTGTTGAGGTAAGCCAGTACCCGCAAATGCGGCGTTGACCACAAACAATCCCATGATGAGCAACAAGAGGTTGCCATCTACCAGCTTAA
This sequence comes from Providencia alcalifaciens DSM 30120, assembly GCF_000173415.1. GTDB lineage: Bacteria > Pseudomonadota > Gammaproteobacteria > Enterobacterales > Enterobacteriaceae > Providencia > Providencia alcalifaciens. Next base: position 10,878 of record NZ_ABXW01000062.1, read on the forward strand.
GCATATCGCTAGAAGCGATTGAGCGGTTCAATAATAGAAAACCTGCTGCCGTCAAGGCGATTAATTCTTTTGGGATGTCACTGACCACAAATGCCACAATAACCGCCAGTGTAATCACACCAGCTTTGGCTGTTTCCCATGTATCAAGCGGGGTCGGTGGTGAAACCGTTTTGGGGGTATTGTTTGGCTCTTTGGCTAAATACCAGCGGTTTCGATACAACCAAACCAGCACAAGCCATGTGAGAGGTAAAGACAATAATGCCGGTATTGCAGAAGATTGCAGCAAGCCCACAAAAGAAATATCTAATCCTTGTGCTGCAATCATGTTTTGTGGGCTACCAATGAGCGAACCTGTTGCGCCGTTATTCGCTGCAAAACAAAATCCGAGCAAAAAGGGAATGGGATTTAGCCCGCGAGAAAGCGTGATAGAAACCAGTAACGGGGTCATTGCGACGACAACCACATCGTTAGTAAGAAGTGCTGAAAGTAACCCGCCGACAACAATGAGCACAGCTAGCAGGGTTGGGGCACTGACTTTTAACATGGCAACGCGATCCGCAGTCCAGTTATAAAAGCCGGAGACCACAAATGAAGCAGACACCACCATTAAGCCAAATAACATGCCGATAGTCCGGTAATCGATGGCATTCCACGCGTGAGGTGGTGTAATGCTATCGATTGCCATCATGGCTAAAGCACCGATGACTGCGGCACCTGTTCTATCGACTTTAAAACCAGGAAGCTTGCCAAATGCCATGGCAACATAGACCAATACAAAAATAATAATGGTAAGTGTCATATTGTTCACATTTATTCTGAAGGATTAGAGGGATTTTACGGTGAATAAGATTACAGGCAAGATAAAAAAACGTTTAGTTTTTAATTGAGTAAACGCAGTCAAACTAAGACATTCGTAATGCGATGTAATTTACCCTATTGATATTAATGAATTTGTTGGGTATTGATTTTTATGCATAATAAAAAAGAGATAAATATAAATAAAATGAGGCTGTTATGAAAATTATCGTAACGAGTGAGATTACGACTGAAGATAGAGAAGCGTTATTTACGGGTTTAAGAAGCTACAACCAACATTTTTTACAGAATAGTTATTTCGGTCAATTAGGTGTTTATAGCAAAGATAAAGCACTCACTCTTAGTTCTCACAGCTTAAAATCAAAAGTGAGCAAATCGTGCAGGTTTGGGACGGAGCTTAATTCATCGGAGGTAAATCATCCGTTTAAATGATGGTGTGATAAAAACGGGATATCAATACGGTTCAAATGTTTCTCACATGTAGTTGAATTTTCGATAATAAATGATATTGAGTATATCGTATCACAATGCTTTCATTCGCATTCAGTCTTATTTTACCTCCAATTCGCACCATCCTCATTGCCCTGAATATCAACTTATGTAAGCCTTAATAAACTATTAACATTTAAAATACAATAATTTAACATGACATTAATGAAACGGAATTCTTTTTGGCGCTATGGCGCCTTGTCTTTTACTTCGTTCGCTATGTTAACGGCTTTCGCTGAACCACACTTCCCTGAAAATACAGGGCGCTTATTACAGCACCAAATTCAGCAACAACAAGCCCAACAGTTGCAATTTGAAGCCAAAGCCCCAGAGGTCAGCTTATCTGTTCCCATTATAAAATCCACAGTGCAATTTCCGAAAGAAACACCGTGCTTTACCATTCAACATGTTTCGATGACCGGGCAAAAAATGCTTCCTCATTGGGTACCTGTACAACGTTTAGCCAACCAAGCGAGTGGGTACTGCCTAGGAATTAACGGCATTAATTTATTGGTCACCGATATTCAAAATCGCCTGATTATCCACGGTTGGATAACCACTCGGGTGCTTATCCCGGAGCAAGATTTATCCTCTGGTATCTTGGCATTGGTCGTCATGCCGGGCAAGGTACAACATATTCGTTTTACAGATGGCTCTTCCACTTACAGTTCTTTATATACTGCCATACCAACACATGTGGGGGATCTCTTAGATTTACGTGATGTAGAGCAAGGGCTTGAGAACTTGAAACGCTTGCCAACAGTACAGGCATCAATGGAGATGGTGCCAGGGGATGGACCGGGTGACACACAGATTGTGATTCATCGTCGGCAATTCCGTTACTGGCATGTGGGGGCATGGGTGGATAATACAGGCTCAAGAAGTACGGGGAAAAACCAAGCGGGTATAATGTTAGCCTTGGATAATCCCACTTCACTCAATGATCTCTTTTATATTACCACAACCCGCGATTTAGGTTTTTCCAGCAGCAAAGATACAACCAACTACAGTGCTCATTATTCGGTACCGTTTGGCTATTGGCAATTTTCAACGACCGTGAGTGATTACGAATACACCCAAACTATCGCCGGTGCGAACAGCGATATTGCATATCGCGGTAAAAACAGAAGCTTGAATTTACAGTTAAGTAACGTGTTATATCGTGATGTAACCGCAAAAACGACCGTCACCTATGATGTGAATATGCGTGAAACCCGCAACTTTGTGCAAAACACCGAAATTGAAAACCAAAAACGCCGTACCACGTCGTGGAAAGTTGGGCTGAACCATCGTCAATTCATAGGGCAATCCACACTCCATGTCGGCGTGAGTTACCAGCACGGAACGCGTTGGTTTGGTGCCATGCCTGCTTTTGAGGAGTTACAAGATGCGGAGTCCCGTGATTATGCAACCGCACTGGCAATTGTGATGCAATTTTCTGCTTCTGCAAGTATTCCATTCTCATTGGCTGACCAATCACTGCGTTTTGATTCGCAATATTTACGTCAAATCAGTGAACGCCCATTAACGCCACAAGATCAATTCAGCATTGGTAACCGTTGGACGGTACGTAGCTTTGATGGTGAACGGACACTCAGTGCCGATGAAGGCTGGACATTGCGCAACACCCTATCATGGGCACTGCCGCTTTCCTCTCAAGAACTGTACCTCGGTGCAGACTATGGCGAAATTAGCGGGCGTGGAATCGATATCAATCTGGGTTCGCATCTCGCGGGTGGGGTTGTTGGGTTACGCGGAGCCATTATTCCTGCCAATTTAAGTTATGACCTCTCAATTGGAACGCCGTTCTCTATGCCAGATGGCTTTATAACCGATCCTGCTACATTCGCATTCTCAGTAAACTGGAACTACTAAGGACTTTCAGGATGAATAAGCTATTTTATCGCCTAATATTTAATGCGGCTCGCCAAATGCTGATGGTGGTTTCAGATATTACGCGCAGCCATCGTGCGAGTCCTGCGGGTTCTGGCGAGAATCGAGTCGAGAATGTGGCAAAAAGTCGAGTACATTGGTCAGTCAAGCTGATTGTGACATCGCTTTGGTTAACATTAGGCATGGTCAGCTTTAGTGCGTCATCATCCACCATTGTGGCGGACGGTAACGCGCTGGGTAACCAGCAGCCCACCGTAGTCAACACGCAAAATGGTTTACCGCAAGTCAATATCCAAGCCCCCAATCGGGAGGGGGTTTCTCGCAACCAATACAGCCAGTTCGATGTTGATAAGAATGGGGCTATCCTTAACAACAGCAGGACCAACACGAACACACAGCTTGGTGGGATGATCCAAGGTAATTATTGGCTTGCTAAAGGTGAAGCCAAAATTATCCTGAATGAGGTGAATAGCCGCGATCCAAGTCAGCTCAATGGCTTTATTGAAGTGGCTGGGAAAAAGGCGGATGTGATCATCGCTAACCCAGCAGGAATTACCTGTAATGGTTGCGGGTTTATCAATGCCGATAAAGCATTGCTATCGGCGGGAAAAACCTTAATTGAAAACGGTAAAATCAAGGGATTTGAAGTTGATAAAGGCAGCATCAATATTGTTGGGCAAGGATATAACGGCAATGGTACCAACTACACCGCACTGATTGCCCGTTCAGTCAATATTAATGCCAAATTGCATGCGAAAGACTTAGCCATTACCACTGGGAAAAATACCGTTGCAGCGGATGGAAAAACCATTCTCAAGATAGATAGTACGTCGACCGATGATAAGTCTGAATTTGCTTTAGATGTTGCGGTATTAGGGGGAATGTACGCCAATACCATCAAAATGCGTGGCACAGAAAACGGTGTGGGCGTGCGTAATGCGGGGCATATTGGTGCAGAGGCTGGTGATATTACGCTCTCGGCTGAGGGAAAAATTGGGAATGCTGGGGTGATAACGGCCAGCCAACATATTGCCCTTGATAGCCAGCAAAGTATAAACAACACAGGAACTGTACTGGCGCAAAACGATATTCTGCTCAACGCAAAACAGACGATAATCAATGCGGATAAAGGCCAAATTGTTGCAGGACGTGATGCCGTGCTGCGTGCAGAGAAGATCAACAGTGACCGTACAGCCTTATTAGCCGCTGGCGTTGACAGTAAAGGAAAACTCACTAACACAGGTTCATTGGCGGTTAAAGGCGATAAAACGGTTGTATTACAAGGGGATATTCTTGCTAAAGACGAATTAATGGCAACAGGCAGCGACTTAGACCTATCCCATTCAAATATCCAAGCCAAGAATATGAAGTTGGCAGCGAGTACTGCGGATATTCGCACTCAAGAGGCGCATTTACGGGCAACAAACAACGCAACATTGATTGCTAAGCGTGGCATTGATAACCAAAAAGGGGAGATTGTTGCCAATCAACTGACTCTGTCAGCGCCTGAGTTTATTGATAATCAGCACGGAAAACTGGTTCAAATAGAAAATTCAAAAAACACCTTGAATACCAAGGCATTCAATAATCAACAAGGGGAAATCAACCTTGCTGGTGATACATCAATTACGACACAGCAGTTGAATAACCAGTCGGGGCAGCTATTCATCCGTGAGGGTAAAGTCGATATCCAAAGCCAAAATCTAGATAATCGTCAAGGCACGATACTGGCGCCTGGTAAGCAAGGGCTGATACTCAAAGCAGATACGCTAGATGGGCAGAAAGGGGAAATTCTGACCCGTGGTACATTGGGACTAACCGCAAAATCAGTCAATCTTGATCAAGGTACCACACAAGCAGAACAAATCACCTTACAAGCCAATTCATTATCTCTCCGTCAAGGCAATATGTTGCAGACGGGCGACAAAGCGATGACGCTGAATGTGGTTAATGGATTGGATAACACCCAAGGCAGTGTCGCATCCAAAGGTGATTTGAACGTACAAGCAGGGACGGTTGATAATACAGATGGCAAATTACTCACCAGCAAGAACCATCGTTTAGACCTGATGTCTACTGGTGAATTGAATAATACGCGTGGGGTTGTTCAAACCGATAAAACTCTGATGATAAACGTGGATAAACTGATTAACCAGCAAGGTAAAATCAGCAGTTTATCCGGGGCTTCTTTATTAACGGCGAATCATCTAGCGGGGGAAAAAGGGACTATTTTTGCGCAGACGGCATTGCGCATAGAAAGCGCCGATATCAACTTAAACCAAGGTTTCACACAAGCAAACCAAGTTTCTATTTTTGCCAACAATTTTAGTCATCAGGGTGCCACCTTGTTGCAAACTGGCGAAGGTAAAACTGAGCTACATATTCAAAACCAATTTGATAACCAGAAAGGTGAAATTTCCAGTAATGGCCAAATTGATATTGTGGCAAATGGGCTAAACAACCAAGACGGCAAGATTATTGCGGCCAAATTGGGTCACTTGACGTTGACTATCCAACAGGTGCTGAATAATACACAAGGGACATTATTAGGTAACCAAGGTATTCAGTTGGCAGCGGAGCGCTTAATTAACCAATCCGGTAAAATACTTGCCAGCTTTGGTGATAACCAATTGGCGCTTAAACAATTGGATGGTGAAAAAGGGGAAATTCTCTCGAAAGGCAAATTAGCCTTAACGGGAGAGGAACTTAATCTTAATGACGCGGTGACGCAGGCTGATAATATCCAAATTGAAGGGCAAAACCTGTCCCATCAACGTGGAAAAATGCTGCAAACGGGCAGTGAAAAAGGGCAAATCAAGCTCGCCCATACCCTTGATAACCAGTCAGGAAATATCAGCAGTCAAGGCACGTTGCGTGTCAATGTGGATAAACTCTCCAACCAACAAGGCGTTATGGTCGCAGCTAAAGTCGGGGCGTTAATCCTAAATGCCAAGCAGCATGTCGATAACACCCAAGGCACCTTGTTTGCGCAGCAGGACTTTACCCTTAACACGCAGTCGTTCACCAATATTGACGGTAAAGTAATTAGCAAACAAGGGGATATACGGCTAGCTACTGAAGACTTACAAGGGCAGCGCGGGGAGATCATCGCTCAAGGGGACTTATCACTGAGTGGTAAAGACATTGATCTGACAGCCGCCAATACGCAAGCACAGCACATCCAACTCACTGCGAACCGCTTAACGCATCAAAATGGCACAATGACTCAACTGAGTGAACGCCAAGGTACTATTGAGGTATCCCAACAGATTAACAATAATGCAGGTGATATTAGTGGTAACGGCTCTTGGCTGATCAAAACGCATGCCCTTGATAATCAGCAAGGTAAAATATTCAGCGCAAGAATGGGTAAGCTTGATTTACTCATTCAACAAACGCTGGATAACACAGGCGGGACATTGACTGCCCGCCAAGGTGTATTTGTTGAAACCCAATCACTGATTAACCGCACAGGTAAAGTGATTGCCAGCATGGGCGATGTCACCTTTAATAGCCAATTACTTGAGAGTGATGACGGGGAAATACTGGCGGCTAACACCTTGAATATTGAAGGTAGAACACTTTCGCTCAATCAGGCTGTCACTCAAGCGGACAACATCGTAATCACGGCGAATAGCCTCGAGCACCAAGGGGGCAAGCTATTACAAACTGGCGATAAAGCTGGGAAAATCACCGTACAAGGAGCGCTCAATAACCAAGTGGGTGAAATCGGCAGCAATGGTGACCTCTCATTAACCGCTAACCGTCTCGACAATCGCGATGGACAAATTATCACCGCCAAAAAGAGTCATCTTAAGGTTGATTTAATCCATGAATTATTAAATCAAAGCGGCGCACTCATTGGTGAGTATGGGCTGAACATAACGGCCAGTGATATCCAAAACCAGCAAGGAAAACTGGTTGCTCGCCATGGCGATGCAAAACTGGATGTGGCTAAAGGTATCAATAACCAAGCAGGGTTAATTGCCGCAGAACAGCTTTTGCAGATGAGCAATCAAGCACTGAAAAACCAGTTGGGTTATATCCAAGCCAATACCATTGATATCAACACCAATAACCAGCTACTTGATAACACCCAAGGTTCTTTGTTGGCGAAACAACAACTGACATTGAATAGTGGCAAGCTGGAAAATCAGAAAGGGACAATTCAATCCGGTAGTGACATGCTGATTGATACCCATGGGCAGCAACTCAATAATACGCAAAGTGGTGACAATAAAGGTATTTATTCGCAAGGCGGGCTAACCCTAACCACAGGGGGGCTCAATAATGAGCAAGGTCGATTGGTGGCGAAAAACACACTCGCATTGAATAACCAAGAGCTCAATAATCAGCAAGGTTTAATTGGTAGCCAGTCTGCTAACAAAATGCAAACTCAGCAACTCGATAACAGCCAAGGCACAATTAAAGGTCAGTCTGTTAATCTCGATACACAGGGGCAACGCCTGACCAATCTCGCCAATAAAGCGGAACACGGTATCTTTGCGAGCCAAAATCTGGCGATGACCGTTGGCGAGTTAATTAATCGCCATGGTCATATTCAAGCAAATCAAATCACCTTGAATACTCAGCAAAATAAGATAGATAATTTCCAAGGCGAAGTCCTGGCGAGTGAGACATTACAAGCTAACTCAGGTGAAATTGATAACCAACAAGGAAGAATGCAAGCAAGTCAGCAGATCGCCATCAATACTAACGGACAGTTACTAAACAATAATAATACCCAACAAAGCGACGGTATATTAAGTGGGGGAACACTAACACTAACCACTGGCAAGCTCGATAATCAACAAGGGCAGATCCAAAGTGCTGGCGCCCAAATATTAAATTCTCAATTACTTGATAACCAAAAGGGTTCTGTTTATTCCGGCAGCTCATTAAGTATTGATACACAAAAAAATTCTGTACTAAATCAAGAAGGTGTCCTTGTTAGCCAAGCACAGTTGACGTTATCCGCTAGGAATTTAAATAACCTGCAAGGCACTGTTCAAGGTAAACAAGGTGTGAATGTTCATGCTGAAACTATTGATAACCAGAAAGGAATATTACTAAGCCAAGCCTCAGCAGAGGTTACGGGATCATCCTTAAATAACCGCGAAGGTACCCTACAATCTCAAGGTAAAACAAACCTGACAATCGCCCAACATATTGAAAATCAGCAAGGAAAAATTCAATCTGAATCAGAACTCGTGATTAGTGGGCAAAATTTAGATAACACCAATGGTACGGTTCAGGGATTGAAAAATATTGCGCTGACCGTTGTACAACAACTACAAAATCAACAAGGTTGGATCAAAGCTAACGAAACTGTGGATATCACAGCACTTTCCATTGATAACCAAAATACGTCTCAAACAGCAAAAGGAATTGAAGGCCAAAATATCGCACTTCACACGACCTATTTGAATAATCAAACTGGGATTGTACGAGCAAGCCAAACAGTTGAAACAACCATCGCTCAAAAACTCAATAATGAACAAGGTATGATCTCGTCAGAAAACCAGATCACTGTCACTGATGGCACTAATGGTAAAGTTTTAGCAATATCAAATCAGCAAGGTACCATTGTAAGTAATGGCTCAGCCAACATATCTGCTAATCAATTAACTGGAAACGGTAAGTTAATTGCCCAAAAAACGCTGACTCTCAATCTAAAACAAACATTTGAAAACGTAGGACGCCTTCAAGCAGGGGAATATTTAACGGCCAATTTTGCCCAAGGTGTGACCAATAGAGGGTTAATCTCCAGCCTAGGAGAATTGGTTTTAACAACATCCACAATAATTAATCAAGTTCCCGGTGAAATCAGTGGGCAGAGCACGCGTATTCAAGCGAGTGGTCAAATATCAAACACTGGACTGATTGACGGCAGTTTAACTCATCTTGTGGCTAATTCTCTGGATAATCGGGGAACAGGTCGTATTTATGGAGATTTCCTTGCTATCCATGGGAACGATTTAGCAAATGACAAACAAAATGATAAAGCCGCGGTTATTGCGGGGCGTAAACATGTCAATCTTGCCGTAGAAAATCTGCTAAACCGTGACCATGCGCTGATATACAGCGATGGGGATTTAGTTATTGGAAATACCCTAGATGATCAACTACAGGTCACCGGTCATGCCAAAAGCGTGAAAAACTACAGCGCCAATATTGAAGCCGTGGGTAATTTAACGTTAAAAACTGCGCTGCTTGAAAATAAAGATATCCATTTGCAACTGACAGATGATGCCATGGAAGTGAGTCGTGAGCACTTTGATTGGTATGATTTCGGAAATGGGCGACGCTATAAAATTCAACCTCGTAGTGGCAACCAAACGCGCTATGCCATTAATGATGATGGTACGTTGAATAGAAATGTGGGTATTCACTATGAAGAATCAAACCGTTGGCGAATGTTTGTACATGGTGATTGGACTAAAGATTTTTATGAATATGTTTACGATCGTATCATTTACGAAACACAAGTCATCAAACGAGATGCAGCGTTGATCACCAGCGGTCAGCATTTGACGATTGATGGGCAGCAACTGAACAATGAAAATTCACGCGTTGTTGCGGGGAAAAATCTGATCTTAACAGGCTATGATCTCAACAACGCAGAAGCACAAGGTGTTCTTCGTATTGTTGAAAATGGAAATACGATTTATCGTTATAAAGGCGGAGGTACATGGGAAACGTATACTAGCACGTCAAAATACCAAGGGGTCAATAGCGAGGAAGATCTAGCATTACATTTATTAGAAGTGACCGAGAATGCGGGTGGGATTAATAAAACGCAGCTCGATTCAGTGAAAGTGAACCAACTTGATGGGCAAGCAGAAAGTGTTTCTGATGCAAATAGTCAAGAGAATCAAGGTGTAAACGTCACTGAGCAAGCGTTAAAAGAGGGTAAAAACACGCCATTAGACCTGAAGCCCGGTCAGCAAATGGAAGTGACACAATTACCTTCAATTTCAGCGAAAGTGGATGTTCAAGACGACAAATCGGTTGACTCATCATTACACGTTGATGATACCAATATCGGTAAAGAGGCTGATATTCAAGGGCAAGTCGATGCAGGTCAAGGGAAAAAAATTACTGTGGAGGCTGAACCTCAAGGAAAAGACAACCTCGATACCGTGATAAGAACCGTTGGACCAAACACCCAATTACCCGATAACAGCCTATTTAACTTAACACCGAGCAGTGACAGCCAATTTTTAATTGAAACAGACCCTCGCTTCACTAATTACAAAAAATGGTTATCAAGTATCGATATCGTTACCCATGAGCAACTGCATAAGCGCTTAGGGGATGGCTACTATGAGCAACGTTTAGTCCGTAATCAACTCATTGAAACCACAGGGCAGCGCTTATTAGGCAACGATAAGAATGATGAAGAACAATACCGCGCACTGCTGACCAATGGCGTTGCGTTTGGTCATCAATTTAACCTGACTCCAGGCATTGCATTATCACCCGAAAAAATGGCGAACTTAACCACTGACATTGTGTGGATGGTGAATAAAGAAGTCACACTCCCAGATGGTCGCATTGAAATGGTCAGTGTTCCACAGGTGTATGTTCGAGCCCGTCAAGGGGACTTAAACGGTAATGGCGCATTGTTAGCAGGTCGTAATATTTCTGCCAACATGACTGGTAAATTCCTCAACAGTGGTGAAATAAGTAGCCGCGAACTGACCGATTTACACGCTGAAAATATCGAAAACAGTGGGCGCATTCAGGGTAAAGATGTCCAACTAGATGCCCTAAAAGACGTTAAAAATATTGGCGGGGAAATTCGTGGATTAGACAACGTTTCGCTATCAGTGGGGCGCGATATTCTCAGTGAAACTGCGCAGCGTGGCGATGGTCAATCACAATGGCTCGACCGTCCTGCCAGTATTTATGTCACGGGTGATAACGGTCAGCTTACCTTAAAAGCGGTGCACGATATCAGCTTCATTGCCACGGATGTGGGTAATTTAGGTGTAGAAGGTAAAACAACGATTATCGCGGGACGTGATATTAGCTTAGAAACTCGCGATGTTAGCTCGGCATTTGATTACACGCATAATTCAAGCAATTACTATCGTGGCGCTAACAGTACTGAAGTTGGCATACAAATCCAAACTCAAGGGGACTTAACCTTATCGGCAGGTCAAGACTTATCAGCTCGTGCAGCGAATGTCACCAGCGATGGTGAGCTGGCGATAAATGTGGGTCGTGACATCAATGTTACCTCGGGTATTGAAAGTAGTGACTACGCTAAACACACCAAGAACACGGAGAAAGGCTTTTTATCCAGCACAACAACTGAAACTCATGATGAAGGTCATGAGCGTATAGCCATCAGCAGCATACTCAGCGGGGATCGCGTTAATATTAACGCTGGACGCGACGTGAATGTTCAAGGGAGTAATGTACTCGGGACGAACGGTGTTAGCATCGATGCGGGCAATCAACTGACGGTCAGCACATCCGACGAGACCTTATACGCAACTCATATGAACAAAACCACTAAGTCAGGCTTGATGGGGACAGGTGGTTTAGGTTTCACTGTTGGAACACACTCACAGAAAGTCACTACCGAGAGCGACAGCAACCAGAAAAAAGGCAGTGTGATTGGTAGTACGGCTGGTGATGTTACATTGACCGCGGGTGGTTCAGCAAACATTCATGGTAGTGATGTGATTGCGGCGAAAGACATCGATATGACGGGTAGTGATGTGACTATTACTGCGGCTGAAAATAGCCGTACCGATATCACCACAGTGGAAAGCAAATCCAGTGGGTTGACAGTTTCTCTCGGTGGTGCAGCGGGCAGCATGTTAGATGGTATGGCACAGACCGCAAAATCGGCTAAACAAGAAGATGACAGCCAATTAGCTGTCCTTAAAGGGATGAAGGCTGGTCTGCAAGGTGTTCAGGCTCAGCAAGCGGGTGAGTTGGCTGGTCTGAAAGAAGGCGGTAGTACGGCAGATGCCTTTGGCGTCAATGTGTCTTATGGCAGTAGTTCTTCAAAATCCACCACGAAAACAGAGCAACATACCGCATCAGGTAGCAGTTTAAGTGCTGGGGACAATATCAATCTTACAGCGACAGGTAAAAAAGACGGTAGCCAAGGAAACCTGACAGTACAATGCAGTCAGTTGGATGCAGATAAAAATGTCACGTTAACCGCCAAAAATGATATCAACCTGACCAGTGCGACGAATACGCAAACGGTGGATGGCAAAAATGAAAGTAAAGGTGGCTCAATCGGTGCGGGTATCAGTACAGGCGGTTGGAATGTCAATGCGAGTGTGAATAAAGGCAGCGGCTTTGAAAAGGGTGACAGCCAGTTTTACACTGATACGAAAGTGACCGCGGGCAAACAATTGACCCTCAACAGCGGCAAAGACACCACGCTGATAGGTGCACACGCGAGTGGGGAAACCGTTAAAGCCAATGTGGGCGGGGATTTAACTTTATCGAGCCAACAAGTTACTGATAAGTACGACTCAAAGCAACAGAGTGGCAGTGTGTCTGGCAGTATTGGTAGCGGGTTGAATACCAGCGCTTCGGTGAGTGCTAATAAAACCGAAATGCACAGTGATTATCAATCGGTGGATAAACAAACGGGCATTAATGCAGGCAAAGGCGGTTTTGATATCACGGTGGGCAAGCATACGCAACTTGATGGTGCCGTGATTAGCAGCACAGCAGACGCGAATAAAAACACATTGGATACGGACATACTGGGTTTTTGGGATATCAAAAACAAAGCCGATTATCAGGTGGATAGTCAAAGTGGTGGCTTTAGCACCGGTGGTGCGTCAGTGGGTGACCAATTTGTCACCAACGCGGCAGGCTCCTTGCTGACGAATGTGAATAACAAGGGCAAAGACAGCAACACCACGCACTCAGCGGTATCGGAAGGTGAAATTATTATTCGCGATAAGGCTAATCAGAACCAAGATATCAACAACTTAAGCCGTGATACGGACAATGCCCATGAGAAACTCAATACTATTTTTGATAAAGAGCAAGAGCAAAAACGGATTGAGAAAACGCAGTTAGTGGGCGAATTAGGTAAGCAGATTACCGATATCGCGGTGACGAATGCGACCATTAACGCCACGAAAGAGGTAAATGCAAATCACCCAACATTGACGGGCAAAGCACGTGAAGAGGCGATTCAAGCTGAAATCAATCAATCCGGTTGGGGTGTCGGCGGTGACAATCGTCGGATTGTCGAAGCAGGAACCGCATTGGTTCAAGGGCTAGCCAATGGGGATGTGAGTAAAGCGGTTGCCAATGCGAGTGCGCCGTATATTGCGAATACAATAGCGCAACATATCGGGGAAGAGAATAAAGCAGGACGGATAGCGGCACATGGCATAGCCAACGTTGCATTGGCACTGGCAAAAGGTGAAAATTCAGGAGCGCAATCGCTGGGCGCTATGACAGCGGAAGCCGTGGGTATGCTGTCAACAGAGCTGTACGGTAAAGATGTAAGCCAGCTATCGGAAGATGAAAAAGCGACGGTGAGTGCGTTTGCAACTTTAGCCGCAGGGATAGCCGGTGGGTTAGTGGGGGGAGATACTTCGAGTGCGGTAAATGCTGCCGAGGCAGGGAAGACCACGGTTGAGAATAACTTTTTATCAGCGACAAAAAATGAAAAGTTGATGAAAGCCCTTGATGATCAAAAGGAAGGTAAAAATCTCCTACAAGCCTCTCAAAATATCGTCTACCTCACCAATGAAGATCGTGCGAGTAATGTGTTACTTGAGCAATATCGCAATGACCAATTAAATGAAAGCCAACAACAAGACTTAGCAAATCAACTCAATCAGTACGGCTATGAGCTGCAAACGGTGTATGGATTTAGTGAAACGGAGGCGAAGGCAGCTATTCAGAATTTGGTTAATGGTGGCGCATTCGTTGCCGCTTATGCAGATGCGAAAGCGTATAACGAGGCACTTAGTTACTTAAAAATGTATGGCGTTCAATCGGGACAAGCTGCGGTTGGTGCTGATGCGCTGGTTGCATTACCTGGTGTGCCTGGCTCAATTATCCGAAACACGCTCATTGCGGGAGGCTCTTACCAAACAGGAACAGGGGTCGGTCAAGTTATTGAGGGTAATTATACGGAAGGTGGAATTAATATTGGCCTTGGCTCTTTAGCTGTATTTGGTGGTATTGCAGGTAATAAAGTGGTTGAAAAACCGACAGGTAGCATTGTTTCACCTGAAACTACAATAGTTCAGGAAAGTAGTAAGATTTTAGATAAAAAAACTCATACATCCATTCCTAAGGTAGAAGCGGAATTAATAGATAAAGAAACTGGAAAAATATTTAAAGACACTAACCAAGGAAATAGGCCTGATTATTTTTTAGGTGATAAAAGTCGACCAACTTTAATTAATGATAGAATAGAAGCGAAAGTAGAAAAAAATCCTAGCAAATATTTACCAAATGGAAATATGGCTTCTGCTCATGCTGAAGTTGGCACTATTCAGCAAGCGTTCGAAGATGGTATTACAGTTGGTCGAGATATGAATATGAAAGTTACAAAAGAAGCTGTATGTGGATACTGTCGTGGAGATATTGCAGCAATGGCAGATAAGGCAGGATTGAAATCTCTAACCGTTTATGAGGAAAGCACTGGAAAAACATTGTATTGGAATCCTGGCATGAAATCATTGAAGGAGAAAAAATAATGTTATTTTCATTGAGCTGGACGTTAAACGGTACTGGAGGAAACAGTGAAAATCCTATATGGGATGATATTGAAAAAAAACTTACATTATTAAAAAGTGGATATGGAACCTTAACACTAGATATTCATGATAATGATATCGGCTCACAAATGTTACAAGTAAGGGCTGAGCTAGGTAATTATTTAGTAATGCTAGGTGAGATAATCAATGATGATTATGAAGTTAGAACATATTATGATGAAAAAAGTACTAAAGAAGCAATTTGTATATTAGGTGACTACTGGCCTAGAAACCAAATAATAACTGACTTTTCATTTATTATTCAAGTCGTGTATGAATTTTTTAATACTGGTAATGTACAAAATCATTTATTAATTTATTTTTAATAAAAAGATCCCATCTCATACAGGGATCTTCGTTAACAATCTTACTCGCTCTCAGCCAGTTGGATGATCAACTGTCCGGTTTGGCGAGTGAGGGTGAAGTGACTGCCCACCTCAAACCCCAGGTCCTTCAGCCACTTACCGCTGATAGTCAGTTGTGGGCGGGGATTGGGTTTTCCTCGGTTCGGCAAGTAACCCACTGCATACTGTCTGGTTTTGACCACTTCGCTTTTGGTTATCAACTCTCGCGATTCTATCTACTTTTGGTGGCAGTATTAGCCAAGCGGGTGGTTCACTGCGTCTCAATGCCAGCAAAATCGAAATGCACAGTGATTATCAATCGGTGGATAAACAAACGGGCATTAATGCAGGCAAAGGCGGTTTTGATATCACGGTGGGCAAGCATACGCAACTTGATGGTGCCGTGATTAGCAGCACAGCAGACGCGAATAAAAATACATTGGATACGGGCACACTGGGTTTTGGGGATATCAAAAATAAAGCCGATTATCAGGTGGATAGTCAAAGTGGTGGCTTTAGCACCGGTGGTGCGTCAGTGGGTGATCAATTTGTCACCAACGCGGCAGGCTCCTTGCTGACGAATGTAAACAACAAGGGCAAAGATAGTAACACCATGTGTACGGAAAGCGAGATAACCGTAATTACACCCTTACTACTATTATAAGCTTGATATAGGGAGAATTAAGTTGGATTAGGCAATTAAGAACTAGGTTGACTTATCTTGAATAAAAACTGGTGTCCCCTGCAGGAATCGAACCTGCAACTAGCCCTTAGGAGGGGCTCGTTATATCCATTTAACTAAGGGGACATTGAGATGGCGCGGGTGAGCGTTTGGCATTTTACTGTCCACCTCCCATCGAATCAAGCTGTTACAACCAATTTCTCTATTTTTATCTTTCTTCGATATTTCTTTGTTGGGTTTTTAATCATTTCCGTCGTAATGAAAAAATAATTTCAGATAAGTCTATCTCTATGTTAATTCGCTAATTAATGCCATATACCGTTGTAATCGTTGTTTTCAAAGCGATCAAGTTATACTTCTTATGATAAGTTGATAATTAAATAGGTTATAATTATGCGAATAAGGTAATTAAACCACTCAAAACGTTTAACACGTTTTTCTATTTGCTTCTATGATAAGGCGATTAGCAATAACGATAAAAACACCATGGCAAGGTGGACTAAAGGATGGAGAGAATGATGAAGTTTCGCATGAGTAGCGTTCTTCTCGCGGGAGTTTTAATGGTTGGGTGCGCTAGCGTTGACCCAGAAACGCAGCAGCGTTCAGACCCGTTAGAAGGCTTTAACCGAGCAATGTTTAACTTTAACTATAATGTCTTAGACCCCTATGTCTTAAGACCTGTAGCGGTTGCTTGGAATGATTATGTGCCAATGCCTGCCCGAAACGGACTCAGTAACTTTCTTGGCAATCTAGAAGAACCCGCTAGCATGCTAAACAGTTTTTTGCGTGGGGAAGTGGAGCAAGGGTTCAAACACTTTAACCGCTTCTTCTTAAACTCCGTATTTGGTATCGGTGGTTTAATCGATGTTGCCGGTATGGCAAATCCTCAATTGGTGAAAGAGGAACCTAAACGTTTTGGTAATACATTAGGCTACTATGATGTCGGTTATGGTCCTTATGTTGTCTTACCGGGTTATGGTAGTGCGACATTGCGTGAACAGGGCGGTGACCTTGCTGACGATCTCTATCCAATGCTGAGTTATTTAACGTTCTGGATGTCGGCAGGTAAATGGGCATTAGAAGGTATTGAAACTCGTGCAAGATTGCTCGATTCTGATGGACTACTGAAAAGTTCTTCCGACCCTTACTTGATGTTCCGTGAAGCATATTTCCAGCGTAATGATTTCTTATCGAAAGGCGGTACCTTGCAGCCAGCTGAAAACCCAAATGCGGCGGTGATTGAAGGGGAATTGGATTCGATTGATTAACTGATTGGATGGGGTTTATCACTCTCTATGTTTTTTAGACATCAGAGAGTGATAAAGATACTGCTAGTCATTGTCCTGTTTTCCTCGTTGGATGACTGTGTCAATCACGGCACTGACGACTAACACGCTAACAAAGCTGATAGTAAATAATGTTCCCATAACTTCCTCCTACGTTTTCTTCATGGTTTTCCTCAAACGATCGCTTAGTGAGCAATTGTACTGTTTCTTCATGTCAAAAAAATGAAGGTCAGCATCGCATTTAAAAATGAATGGGTGAATAAATATGACTGGAACCAGTACATGAATAAGCCGCAGGAATGTTTTTAACAATAAAATAACATCGGGCTATAATTAATATATAAATCTGTACAAAAAAAAGTCAAGAAAAATTTGGTTTGAGGATGATTTTTCTGCGAAGGGCAGAAAAAGAAAGTGGATCAGAGGAAGAAATAGAAGAGGGGGATATCAGGGGAGCGAGCTCCCCTGATAGGAGAAAACTGATTAGAAGGTATAGTTAAAGTTAACGCCGTATAACCATGCAGAGCCTTCAGATTTGAAACGAACTTCGGAAGTAGGATCTTTTTCGATCAATCTTTCATTAATATTGACCTTTTTACCGTACATATAAGCAATACCTAAGTCCACAGAGGTATCTTTGTTAAATGCATAAGTGGTACCTGCGGTGAGCCAGTAACGGTCTTGGTCAGGAATAGAAATTGAACGGTATTTAGATGGCACTGGGCTTTCATCGTAAGCAATACCGGTACGGAATGTCCAGTTATCATCGTAGAAGTAGGTGGTACCTAATGCTAAGCGCCATGCATCATCAAAGTTTTCTGGTTTATGGAATAGCTCTTTGCCATCACTTTTTCTATAGGCAGTTAAGTCTTTGAAAGTACTCCAACCTGTATAAGAAACACTGTAGTGCAGTGCCCATTTCGGATCGACTTTATGGTAACCGGAGAATTCCCAAACATCAGGTAGGTTTAAATCTAAAGTTCCCTTAACAGTCTTACCCCCCGTAGGGTTAAGCTCTTGAATTGGTGGTAATGGAAGGTTTGGGATCCCGTTAGAATATTTACCATCTTCAAATTTCACTTTCACTTTTGAACGGTAGGTAAAACTTAAACGGTTATCTTGGTTGATTTCATACAGAAGCCCCGCGTTCCAACCGTAACCCCAATCATCACCTTTTAATTTAGCGGCATCTGTGCTTGGTGTAATTCCCAAACCACCAAGACCTTTAGCTTTCTCGCCCATGTGACGTGTAATTTCAGCATCGGCATAAACGGCATTCGCACCTAAACCAAAACTGAAGTTGTCGTTGATACGATAGGCGCCGCTTAAATTTAAGTTAACGGTTTTTAAATCTGTTTTACCGCCAACTAAGCCTGCTGCATAATCTTTATGGAAGTCAGTCGCGAGGCCAAAGTTAGTGGTCATGGAAGTACCAACTGCCCATTTATCATTGATTGGAAAGATAAAGTGAGCGTTAGGTACTACGGCATTAGGGGCGATGTTATTGGCAGTATACTTATCGTCATCACGCCCTTTGATATCTACGGTTGGGTCAATATAAACCGCACCAATTGACATGGTTGGTCGATCAAATAACATCATTGCAGCTGGGTTACGGCTGCCTTCACTTGCGTTGTCGCCGACGGCTCCTGCGCCTGAAAATGCACGTCCTAAGGCTGAGGTTGAATATTCATTCAGCAAAAAACCAGCTGCGCTTGCATTGGAGGAGATAACAGCCACTGCGATTGCTAAAGCTGATCGAGCAAATAGGTTTTTCTGGTTCATGACCAAAACCCTCTAGTAGTTTTATTTAAATAAGCGACTTCTATCGCAAGAAGCGCTGAATTGTAGGGTCGCTTGCCTCAATGACAAATCAGACCAGTTCACTGAGTATAGGTCTGACCACTGGGTATGTTGCAAGGTTGTTTTGTTTTTGTGCGATTTTTATTTTCGAAAATGCGATGCAATTAACAAAATGGCAACATTTAAATGAGCTTAACGAGTAAGAAATGCTCATATAAGGAACTAGATCAAACTTATGTTGGATTATTAGCAATTAAATTTGATATCACTAGTGTTTGGCACTTTTTCAGCGTTATGATACTTACTTAACAGTTTGTTCATTGGGAGAATAAAATGACTGATGCGATTAAACGTTGTAGCGCGGATGAAACGGCTGCATGCTGCTGTGTAGATGTCGGTACTGTACTGGAAAATAAGGATTGCACCGCATCGTATCAGCAAGTTTTCGCCACTCAGCAAGACGCTGAAGCGATGTTGAAAACACTCACTGAAAAAGCGAAATCAGTAGAGTCAGAACCGTGCGAAATTACTCACTCAATCAACCCTGTTGCAGGTGGTGTGGAGTTATCCGCGAACTTTACATTTAGCTGTGAAGCAGAAAGCTTGATTTTCCAATTAGGCTTACGTTAATCAAACGTTTGAATTCCTTCTCATAGCCCATTGACTCTATTATTTCGCGTATGCGTCATTTTTAGAAGTGAATGGGTTTTTTCTTACTAAAAACCCACCAAATTTCCTACCATTATGGTCAATTGATTGTAACTTGTGTGTGAGCTCGCATTTTTTATCGACACTGATTGATAAATGTGACGAATATGTTAACTATTTACACAGGTCAGACCTCTTATTTTAATCACAACAACTCTACTTTATTTTCCTTTTAGCAGGAGCGACCATGAATCAACTCTCTCACCATGGCGATAATCGGCATTCAGTAAAAGAAAGAATTGCCATTGTTAGCGGATTACGTTTGCCTTTTGCTAAGCAATCTACGGCTTATCTCAATATTCCCGCTGTGGATTTAGGCAAAACTGTCGTTGCAGAACTACTTCATCGTAGTGATATCGATCCATCGATTATTGAACAACTGGTGTTTGGTCAAGTTGTTCAAATGCCTGAAGCGCCCAATATTGCGAGAGAAATTGTCTTGGGCACAGGAATGAGTGTTTCGACAGATGCCTACAGTGTATCTCGCGCCTGCGCTACCAGCTTCCAAGCTATCGTGAATGTGGCACAAAGTATGATGGTGGGTGATATCTCTGTGGGTATTGCGGGGGGAGCAGACTCCTCTTCTGTTTTACCCATTGGTGTCTCGAAGAAGCTCGCTGCAACATTATTAGCATTAAGTAAAGCGAAGTCATTCGGGCAAAAATTATCGCTGATTAGCAAATTGCGCTTGAAAGATTTAGCGCCGGTCGCGCCGGGTGTAGCGGAATACTCAACGGGGTTGCGCATGGGGGATACGGCGGAACAGATGGCAAAAAGCTACCATATTAGCCGTGAGCAACAAGATGAATTAGCACATCGCTCTCATCTATTGGCGGCGAAAGCATGGAAAAGTGGCGTACTGGATGATGAAGTGATGACGGCGTATATGCCGCCTTATAAGCAAGCTTTCTCTCGCGATAATAACGTGCGTGAAAATTCGGTTCTGACGTCTTACGCGAAGCTCAGACCCGCCTTTGACAGAAAACACGGTAGTGTTACTGCTGCGAACAGTACACCACTTACGGATGGTGCGGCAGCCGTGTTGATGATGACTGAATCTCGTGCGAAAGCATTGGGCTACACTCCATTAGGTTATATTAAAAGCTACGCATTCTCGGCGATTGATGTCTGGGAAGATATGTTATTGGGACCGTCTTATGCGACGCCGATTGCGTTAAAAAAGGCGGGACTGACTTTGCAAGATCTTACCTTGATTGATATGCATGAAGCTTTTGCTGCTCAAACGCTCTCTAATATTCAAATGTTTGCGAGTCAACAATTTGCCCAAGAAAAACTCGGTCTATCGAAAGCGATAGGGGAAATTGATATGGACAAGTTTAATGTATTAGGTGGTTCGATTGCGTATGGGCATCCGTTTGCTGCGACAGGGGCAAGAATGGTCACTCAAACATTGAACGAGCTACGTAGACGTGGCGGCGGTTTTGGGTTAACAACAGCCTGTGCGGCAGGTGGGCTCGGAGTGGCAATGATTTTGGAGGCAGAATAATGACGCAACATTCGACGGTAGTCACGGAGCCAGCATTCACATTAAAGATAGTTAATGGCAATGTTGGTGTGATTTATATTGATGTTCCTAATGAAAAAGTGAATACCTTGAAAGCTGAATTTGCACAGCAATTTCATGCTATTTTACAGCAAGCTCAATCCACTTCAGGTCTGAAAGGCTTGGTGATTACGTCAGGAAAAAAAGACAATTTTATCGCCGGTGCAGACATCAGCATGATTGCCAATTGTACTAGCAAAGAGCAGGCGAGTGAATTGTCGAAACAAGGGCATACACTGTTCGACAAAATTGAAAATTATCCGCTGCCAATTATCGCTGCTATTCATGGAGCATGCCTTGGTGGCGGCTTGGAGCTAGCGCTGGCTTGCCATGCGCGTGTTTGCTCTGATGATGATAAAACCAAATTGGGTCTCCCTGAAGTACAGCTGGGTCTACTTCCTGGGTCGGGAGGAACACAGCGTTTACCTCGCTTAATTGGTATCCCTAATGCGCTGGATATTATGCTGACAGGGCGCCAACTGAAAGGCAAACAGGCATTAAAAATGCGGTTAGTGGATGATGTGGTTCCTTTGTCGATTTTATTGGATACCGCTGTGGAACTAGCGCAAAAAGGCGGTGTGAAACGTAAGCCTCTACCTTGGCAGCAGCGTTTACTCAGTAGTAAATTACTGCGCAATAAAGTATTTGCTAGCGCGAAAGAAAAAACGGTCAAGAAAACCCAAGGGCATTATCCTGCACCAGAGAAAATTATTCAGGTTGTTAAAGCGGGGATGAACCATGGATTAAAAGTCGGTTTTGCCGAAGAAGCCAAAGCTTTTGGTGAACTGGCAATGACACCAGAATCAGCCGCTTTACGTAGCCTATTTTTTGCCTCTACAGCACTTAAAAATGAAACAGGTGCAGAAGCTAAACCTAAAACGATTAAGCAAGTTGGCGTATTGGGTGGCGGCTTAATGGGGGGCGGGATTGCTTATGTGAGCGCTGTATTTGGTAAATACCCCGTGCGTATTAAAGACATTTCAGACAAAGGCATTTCTCAAGCGTTGCGTTACAGCTGGGATTTGCTCTCCCAGCGTGTCAGTAAAAGGCGCTTACCTGTGCGGGAGCGAGATGCCATTATGGCGAGAATCTCTGGTACGCTCACTTATCAAGGGTTAGAAACTGCAGATATCGTGGTGGAGGCGGTTTTTGAGGATCTGGCGCTGAAACGTAAAATGGTGCAAGAAACAGCAAAAATGTCGGAAGGGAAAGCGATATTTGCATCGAATACATCGTCGTTGCCTATTCATCGCATTGCAGAAGGTAGCCCACACCCCGAGAAGGTGATTGGACTGCACTATTTTAGCCCAGTTGATAAAATGCCGCTGGTGGAAGTGATCCCGCATCAGCAAACCGATGCAGCCACAGTAGCGACAACTATTGCGTTTGCTAAGCGCCAAGGCAAAACCGCGATAGTGGTCGGAGATGATGCTGGCTTCTATGTAAACCGAATTTTAGCGCCGTATTTATGTGAAGCTGCACAGTGCCTTGTTGAAGGAAATGCCATCGACCACATCGATAAAGCATTAGTGAAATTTGGTTTCCCAGTGGGACCTTTCCATCTGTTAGATGAAGTGGGTATTGATGTGGGAACTAAAATTCTCCCTATTTTGGTTGAGCGGTTTGGTCATCGTTTTAAAGCGCCAGATGTGCTTGATAAAGTGATTAATGACGATCGTAAAGGCAAGAAAAATGGACGTGGGTTTTATGTTTATGGGCAAACTGGGGGCAAGCTTACTTTCTGGAAAAAATCCACAAAACGCCAAGTTGACCACGGTATTTATTCACTGATTAGCATTCATCCCTCAACGACGACAAGCCAAACAGACATTGCCCAGCGCTGTGTCATGCTGATGCTGAATGAAGCCGCTCGTTGTTTAGAAGAAAACATTATTTGTAGTGCCCGTGATGGGGATATTGGCGCAGTATTCGGTATTGGCTTCCCGCCATTTTTTGGTGGGCCTTTCCGTTATATGGATAGCCTTGGGGTCGGCAAAGTCGTCGAAATACTGCAACAGCTGACCGAAAAACACGGTGATAAATTTACGCCGTGTAAATTACTGGTGGATATGGCACAGTCTAATCGTCAGTTTTATCCCGCGGATGATCATGAAAAAAATGCATCATCATCGGAAGAGAATAGCAGCACTAATTAAATTATAATTGCTTTTTAATCAACCTGATGCCGCAGTTAAATGCTGTGGTTATCAGGTTTTTTTATGGCTGAATAACGAAAAATGTCAGTAAAAAACAATGTAAATCATTTTATTTGCAACGGGTTTGTTGCAGAATCTCTTCTCACCCCAACTGATGGTTATCTTTAACTATAATTATCTAAATGAAAAGACCCATATTCTCATGTGGAATAGCGGCACAGATGGTGGATTATGCAAGTTTATATTATGCGTCATGGTGATGCTGTGATACAGGCAGCGAGTGACTCGGCAAGACCATTAACCCAGAAAGGGAAAGATGATTCCATACTCATGGCGAAGTGGTTGCAAGCGCGTCATCCGTTAATTGATACGGTATTAGTGAGCCCATATTTACGGGCAGAGCAAACGTGGCAAGTGATGCGCGATGAACTGTCTTTACCCTCGCAAGTACAGGTTATGGATGGTTTAACACCTAGCGGAAATGCAGAGTGGGTTGCTGCGCAAATTCGGGATTATGCATTTAGTGGCGCCAAAGCGGTTTTAGTCGTTTCTCATCTTCCACTCGTGGGTTATTTGGTGTCGGAATTGTGCCCTCAAGAAGCACCGCCTATGTTTACAACCTCGACTATTGCGTGCGTTGAGGTGAATACTGAGCAGATGAAATGTCATTTAGAATGGATGCTCAGTCCATCGCAGATCTCATTGATCCAATCCTAAGTTTGAGCATCATGGTGATGAAACAGTCCGTAAATGAGTGCTTAACGGCGAGCACTCTCCGTTGTTTCAATTAATAATAACAGTGAGGCATTACCTCCCCACTCTTTAGGGGCTTGGTGAAAGGCAACAATATCAGGATGTTGGGCTAGCCATAAGGGTGTTTGCTGTTTCAAAATATGCTTACCATGCCCATGCATGATACAAGCACAATGCACATTTTCCCGTTTACATGCTGCTATCAATGCACCAATTTCTTGTTTTGCTTCCATTTGGGTGAGCCCGTGAAGGTCAAGAAATAGCTCTGGTACATAGTCCCCACGACGTAATTTTTTTAATTCATAGGGGTTGGAGTCCGGCCGTAAGAAGCGAGTCGGACCGTCATTATCTAGCTGTGGTTGAAATTCATCAGAAAAATAAAATGAAGCATCTACTTGTTCTTGGTGAATTTTTTTACGGGATGGCTGAGTGACTTTTTCACGAATAGGGGCATGCACTATTTGGTCTTGGTGAATTTTTTTGGCACCCCGAATCGCTTCTTTAAATAGATTAATGTCGCCGTCTTCTAAGGCAAATTTCTTTTTATTCATGGTTAATAAATCATTCTTTTGAGATGGGTAAAACTGCCAGTAGTGTAACCCATTTTTTGCATGAACGGTTATCATAGAATATTTTTAGCGCTACGTAACAAATTTATAACTTTTGCACGTCTATCCATTGACAATAGATAGATAAGTAGTCTAATTGTATATACATATATATACTTTTGTATCCCTACCTTTCATATGTGAAGCCTAATTGGGTTTCTGTTGCCATAGGATGATTTATGTTATTTAAAGCACATGCGAATGATGTGATCTGGCGTAACGGTCGGATTGCGACAATGAATACCGAATTGGGCACGGCATACGGCTTACTGGAAAATCACGATTTGATCATTCGTGGTGAACAAATTATCGCGATCCATCCTAGCGACCACGTGGAAGCTAATGGCTGCGATATTATTGATGTTAAAGGTCGTTTAATCACGCCTGGGTTAATTGATTGCCACACTCATTTAGTTTTTGGTGGTAACCGTGCGGCAGAATGGGAACAGCGGATGAATGGTGTTTCCTATGAAACAATTAGTGCGCAGGGTGGTGGGATCAATTCGACGGTACGCTCGACACGGGCAATGAGCGAAGAGGCATTATTTGATGTGTCTAAACCGCGCCTTGAAGCGCTGATCCATGAAGGTGTCACGACAGTTGAGATGAAGTCGGGTTATGGACTCGATCTGGCAAGCGAAGAAAAGCAATTGTTAGTTGCAAAGCGATTATTTGCAGCTTATCCGATAGAGGTTAGCTCAACGTTACTTTCTGCTCATACCGTTCCGCCTGAATATAAGGGCAGAGCCGACGAGTATATTGACCTTATATGCAACGAAATCATGCCGCAATTATGGAAGAAAGGCTTATTTGATGCCGTAGACGTATTCTGTGAAAGTGTTGGCTTTTCTCTTAAGCAAAGTGAAAAACTATTTTTGGCTGCTCAAAAATTGGGAATTCCAGTGAAAGGGCACGTTGAGCAACTCTCTAATTTAGGGGGAAGTGAACTTGTCGCACAGTTTAAAGGTTTGTCCGTTGACCATATTGAATACCTAGATCTTAACGGTATACAGGCTCTGAAACGCAGTGGTACGGTCGCTGTGCTACTACCTGGCGCTTTCTATTTCTTGCGTGAAACCAAGTTACCCCCCATTGACTTATTACGTGAACACCAAGTCCCTATCGCCATTTCCACTGACTTTAATCCGGGCACTAGCCCGTTTGCCTCACTGCGTATGGTGATGAATATGGCTGCGGTCTTGTTTAGATTAACACCGGAAGAGATTTGGGCAGGCGTGACGCGCCACGCCGCAAAAGCATTAGGTCGCGAGGATGCTATAGGGCTGCTAAGCGCCGGTTATCAGGCAAACTTTGTGGTATGGAATGCACACGATCCGGTTGAAATGATTTATGAGCAAGGGAGTAATCCATTACATCAGCGTGTTTACCAAGGAAAAGTGACCCATCAAAATTAACTGTTCAATTAATTTAAAATAGAAAAAGTGTTTTCGTTTTTCAGGTTATAATCATATTTATTCATAAAGTTCTGATTGCTGCCTCGGTTTGTTATCGCCACGATAGGCAGCGATTGTTTGATTAATTTTCAATGTTGACTACTCACACTCATTACTTATTTGGAAATAAACGTGACAGCCGAAAAAAAACCGAAGCTGAAAACTCCTGTTCCATTGTATTTGCAAGTTAAGCAGTCAATTATTGAAAAAATACAAGCAGGGGAATGGCAAGCGAACGACCGTGTACCGTCGGAAGCGGAGTTAGTCGTACAGTTTGATTGTAGCCGCATGACGGCGAATCGAGCCCTGCGGGAATTAACTGCAGAGGGCTTATTGGTGCGTCTTCAAGGTGTTGGCACGTTTGTTGCCGAGCCGAAAGGGCAATCTGCTTTGTTCGAAATTCATAGTATTGAGAATGAAATCCTCGCAAGGAATCATCAATACAGTTGTAAAATTACTAAATTAGAGCAAGTTCTTGCCTCCGTAACGCTGGCAAAAGAATTAAATATTCCCCCAGAAACCCCCGTCTATCATTCTGTGATGGTTCATTTGGAAAACGATATTCCGGTACAAATCGAAGACCGTTTTGTGAATGCTTTGGCTGCCCCTGATTACCTTGAACAAGATTTTATGACCATCACGCCTCATGATTATTTATCTCGTGTTGCGCCATTGACTCAAGGCGAGCACATCGTTGAGGCGGTAGAAGCCGATGACCGAAGTGCACGGCTTTTGCAGGTTCACGTGGGTGCATCATGCTTGCAAATTACCCGCCGAACATGGTCACAAAGTCATATCGTGACCAGTACCAAGCTATTATTCCCTGGTCACCGATATAAACTTAAAGGCAGCTTTTCTTCCTAATGGTAGGCACAAAATGCATCGTGCTGCCATGTCGACATTCGCACAGCCACAAGTAGCTGTGCGAACCTCAAACTCCCGCCATAAATGTAAAATAACTGTGAAACAAATGTGATCTGGTAGGCAGATTTAGAATAAAAAAACACCAGTAAAATCAAAGGGTGTTTTTCTATGTAATTGTTATTAATGAGTTATTTTTATCTTCGATGTTCGTTATCGCCATCTCAATTGTTAAAAAATAAATTGATTGTACATGTATATACAACTATATCTATAGGGAGACGCTATAAGTCAAACACGCATCTAAGTGAGGGTATATTCGTGACAAAGTTAAATAACAAATATCGTAATATTGAAATTCGAGCACCTCGTGGAACCACCTTGACGGCTAAAAATTGGCTGACAGAAGCACCACTGCGCATGTTGATGAACAACCTCGATCCTGACGTGGCAGAAAATCCCCATGAATTAGTGGTTTATGGTGGGATTGGTCGCGCAGCCCGTAACTGGCAATGTTATGACCAAATTGTTGAATCCCTAAAGCAGCTAGAGAGCGATGAAACTTTACTCGTGCAATCGGGTAAACCCGTTGGCGTATTTAAAACTCACGAAAATGCGCCTCGCGTACTCATTGCTAACTCTAACCTTGTACCTCATTGGGCGAATTGGGAACATTTTAATGAACTCGATGCGAAAGGTTTAGCAATGTACGGTCAAATGACTGCGGGAAGCTGGATTTATATTGGCAGCCAAGGGATTGTCCAAGGTACATATGAAACCTTCGTTGAAGCTGGCCGCCAACATTATAATGGTGATTTAACCGGGCGTTGGGTGTTAACGGCAGGTTTAGGTGGAATGGGTGGCGCACAACCATTAGCGGCAACATTAGCCGGTGCTTGTTCGTTAAATATTGAGTGCCAGCAAAGCCGCATCGATTTCCGCTTAAGAACCCACTATGTGGATGAACAAGCGACAGATTTAGATGATGCGTTAGCACGCATCAAGAAATACATCTCAGAAGGCAAAGCCGTTTCTATCGCATTATGTGCCAATGCTGCCGAGGTCTTGCCTGAGCTTGTCCGTCGTGGTGTTAAGCCCGATATGGTGACTGACCAAACGAGTGCCCATGATCCACTTAATGGTTATTTACCCATTGGCATGAGCTGGGAACAATATCGCGAGAAGAGCGTACAAGACCCTCAAGGCACCGCGTTGGCAGCGAAGAAATCCATGGCAGAACATGTGAAAGCGATGCTGGCATT
Source organism: Providencia alcalifaciens DSM 30120 (assembly GCF_000173415.1). Lineage (GTDB taxonomy): Bacteria > Pseudomonadota > Gammaproteobacteria > Enterobacterales > Enterobacteriaceae > Providencia > Providencia alcalifaciens. The sequence continues at coordinate 39,325 of NZ_ABXW01000062.1, forward strand.
TCAAGCACAAGGTATTCCGACATTCGACTACGGTAATAATATTCGCCAAATGGCATTAGAAATGGGCGTTGAAAATGCGTTCGATTTCCCTGGGTTTGTGCCTGCGTATATTCGACCTCTATTTTGCCGTGGTGTGGGTCCCTTCCGTTGGGTTGCACTCTCAGGTGACCCTGAAGATATCTATAAAACCGATGCAAAAGTGAAAGAGTTACTGCCTGATGATAAACATCTGCATCGCTGGCTGGACATGGCTCGTGAGCGTATTAGTTTCCAAGGTTTGCCAGCACGTATTTGCTGGGTTGGCTTAGGAGATCGTGCCAAATTAGGTTTAGCGTTCAATGAAATGGTGAGAAGTGGTGAGGTATCTGCTCCGATTGTCATTGGGCGCGATCACTTGGATTCGGGGTCGGTAGCAAGCCCGAACCGAGAAACAGAAGCGATGAAAGATGGTTCTGATGCCGTGTCTGACTGGCCATTACTCAATGCATTACTCAATACTGCCAGCGGAGCAACGTGGGTGTCATTACACCACGGTGGCGGCGTTGGAATGGGCTTCTCTCAACATTCTGGTGTGGTGATTGTGTGTGATGGTACCGATGCTGCCGCAGAGCGAATTGCGCGTGTATTACATAATGATCCTGCAACTGGCGTGATGCGCCACGCGGATGCAGGTTATGACATCGCTATCGAATGTGCGAAAGAGAAAAACTTAAACTTACCTATGCTAAAAACACGTTAGGAGTGCCATTGATGACTAAATTAACGATCCATCCAGGGAAAATGACACTCGATGAATTACGCGTTGTCTTCCAAAAATCCGTTACCGTAGCATTAGATAAACATGCACACAGCGCCATTGAAAAAAGTGTCGCGACGGTCAATAAAATTATTGCTGAAGATAAAACAGCATACGGTATTAATACTGGGTTTGGTTTACTCGCTAACACCCGTATTGCCAGCAAAGATCTGCAATCTTTACAACGCTCTATTGTAATGTCCCATGCGGCGGGAGTGGGCGAACCACTGGATGATGATCTGGTTCGCTTGATTATGGTGCTCAAAATCAACAGTCTTGCTCGCGGTTTTTCAGGTATTCGCTTGGAAGTGATTGAGGCATTAATTGCGTTAGTTAACGCGCAAGTGTATCCGTTCATTCCTGCAAAAGGTTCTGTAGGTGCATCTGGCGACTTAGCACCATTGGCACATATGAGCTTAATTCTGATTGGTGAAGGTAAAGCACGTGTTGATGGTCAATGGTTACCGGCGAAAAAAGCGTTAGAAAAAGCGGGCTTGAAGCCATTAACGCTGGAAGCTAAAGAAGGTTTAGCACTCCTGAACGGGACTCAAACCTCGACAGCATTTGCATTAAAAGGTCTATTTGCTGCTGAAAATTTATTGTTATCGGGTATTGTGTGTGGCGCATTAAGTGTCGAAGCCACATTAGGTTCACGTAAGCCATTTGATGCACGTGTCCAAGAAGTTCGTGGTCAAAAAGGTCAAATTGATGTGGCAGCATTATTCCGTGATGTTCTGTCGCCAACCAGTGAGCTGTCACAATCCCATGCGAACTGCTCGAAAGTTCAAGACCCCTATTCATTACGTTGCCAACCGCAGGTGATGGGCGCATGTTTAACGCAAATTCGCCAAGCCGCTGAGGTGATTTTAATTGAATCAAACGCAGTTTCCGATAACCCTCTGGTATTTACGGATAACGGCGACATCATTTCTGGCGGTAACTTCCATGCTGAACCAGTCGCGATGGCAGCGGATAATATCGCGTTGGCGTTAGCGGAAATTGGTGCGTTGTCAGAGCGTCGTATTGCTATGTTGATGGACACGCATATGTCCCAACTCCCGCCATTCTTGGTCAACAATGGGGGGGTAAACTCCGGCTTTATGATTGCGCAGGTAACGGCAGCAGCATTAGCAAGTGAAAACAAAGCGTTAGCACATCCATCTAGTGTGGATAGCTTACCAACTTCTGCGAACCAAGAAGATCACGTTTCGATGGCGCCAGCAGCCGGTCGTCGTTTGTGGGAAATGGCGAAAAACGTTACGGGAATTTTAGCCATCGAGTGGCTATCTGCGTGTCAGGGAATGGATTTCCGCGATGGCTTAAAATCGAGTGAAAAACTGGAAAAAGCCCGTAAAACCTTGCGTGATAAAGTCGCGTATTACGATAAAGACCGTTATTTCGCGCCGGATATCGAGGCAGCTATCTCGCTTATTGATCAACATAAACTTGCCACGTTGTTTGCAGCAAACTCGGTTTTTCATTCATAAAAACCTGTAGTTCATATACCTATAGTTCCTATAAGTAAGTGTTTTAAAAGCAGCCGACTATGTATCGGCTGCGAATTCTCTTCGAAACGACTGATAAAAACGAAGGACACAACATGCAAAGCACATCACAACTTGCGCGTGGACTTTCTGCGCGCCACATCCGATTTATGGCCCTCGGTTCAGCAATAGGAACGGGGTTGTTTTATGGTTCAGCAAAAGCGATACAAACAGCGGGTCCGGCGGTCCTGCTTGCCTATATTATCGGCGGCGCCGCTGTTTTTATGGTTATGCGCGCCCTTGGTGAAATGGCAGTACGTAGCCCACTTGCGGGGTCATTTTCTCAATATGCGAGCCACTATTTAGGTGCGAGAGCTGGTTTTTTCACGGGGTGGACATATGTATTTGAAATGCTGATCGTCTGCTTGGCGGATGTGACCGCATTTGGGGTTTATATGAAGTTATGGTTCCCCGATGTCGCACAGTGGATTTGGGTACTGAGTATTATCTGTTTTATTGGTGCGATTAACTTATGTCACGTTAAAACCTTCGGTGAAATGGAATTTTGGCTATCGATTGTCAAGGTTGCGGCGATTGTAGCCATGATTGTCGGCGGCGCTGCCATTATGATGTTTGGTTTTGGTCAAGCTTCTGAACATGCCGTTGGGGTATCAAACCTGTTTGATAATGGCGGGTTTATGCCAAATGGAATAGGCGGGGTCATCGCCTCATTTGCGGTAGTAATGTTTGCCTTTGGCGGGATTGAAGTGATTGGAATTACGGCTAGCGAAGCCAAAAATCCTGATGTGACGATCCCAAGAGCGATTAATGCGGTGCCTGTACGTATTTTACTTTTCTATGTACTGACATTGTTTGTCCTCATGTGTATCTACCCGTGGAATCAAATTGGTCAAAACGGTAGCCCGTTTGTTCAAATATTTGATAGCTTAGGCATTTCAGCGGCGGCGAATATTTTGAACGTGGTGGTGATCACTGCTGCAATTTCCGCGATTAACAGTGATATTTTTGGTGCAGGTCGAATGATGTATGGTATGGCTCATGAAGGGCAGGCACCAAAATCATTTACTAAGTTAACGAAAAATGGGGTGCCTTGGATGACCGTCTTGGTCATGGTGTTGGTACTGTTTATCGGCGTGGTACTGAATTACATGATCCCTGAAGATGTATTCTTAGTTATCGCATCGATTGCGACCTTTGCAACGATTTGGGTTTGGTTGATGATTTTGTTGGCTCAGTTTGCGATGCGTCGTAAGATGACGCCGGAACAAGTCCAGCAATTGAAATTCCCTGTGCCAATGTGGCCTGTTGCGCCCATCCTCGCGATCGCCTTTATGTTGTTTATTTTTGGTGTCTTAGGGTATTTCGAAAGTACTCGAATTGCGCTGTATGTCGGTATTGGTTGGTTAGTATTGTTGACGATTGCCTACGCTGTTTGGGTGAAAAAACCAGAAGAAGAAGCAAAAGAAGTCGAAGAGTTAGCGTAAAACATACAATATAGTGCATCGTACAGTGCCCTTGATGAAAGTCAGGGGCACAGCTATTTGGGCACCTAAATAGGCAAACAAGTGCTCATCTGTGTATTTTCTTACATTAATCTGCTGATTTGTCTCTCACTTCATGGCAAACTTTAGCCATTCAAATTTTCCTTTTTAATAGACAGGTAGGAGAAACCCTTCTTGGAAAAGATCTTCGTTGATGAAGCCGTCGCAGAACTTCATACCATTCAAGACATTTTACGTTGGACCATGAGCCGCTTTAACGCTGCAAATATTTACTATGGTCACGGCACAGATAACCCATGGGATGAAGCCTTACAGTTAGTATTGCCAAGCCTGTATTTACCGATGGATTTACCGGATGAGCTACTGACTTCGCGCCTGACGCCAACGGAGCGCCATCGTATTATTGAGCGCGTATTACGTCGCATCAATGAGCGTATTCCAGTTGCCTACTTGACTAACAGCTCATGGTTCTGTGGTCATGAGTTTTATGTGGATGAGCGTGTGTTGATCCCGCGTTCGCCAATTGGTGAACTGATTAACAATCATTTTGTGGGTTTATTATCTGACGAACCGCAAACGATCCTCGATTTGTGTACAGGAAGTGGTTGTATTGCTATTGCTTGCGCGTACGAATTCCCTGAAGCAGAAGTGGATGCAGTGGACATCTCAACGGATGTATTGGCGGTGACTGAGCAAAATATTGCGAATCATGGCTTAGAGCATCGAGTGATCCCAATTCGTTCAGATTTGTTCAGAGATATGCCTGAAGTTAAATATGATTTGATTGTCACGAATCCACCGTATGTGGATGCAGAAGACATGGACGATCTACCACAAGAGTTCCGTGTCGAACCTGAGTTAGCACTGGCTGCGGGTAGTGATGGTCTGAAATTAGTCCGTCGTATTCTAGCGAATGCACCTCGCTTCTTAAATGAAGACGGAATTTTAGTGTGTGAAGTGGGTAACAGTATGGTGCATCTGATTGAACAATATCCAGATATTCCATTTATCTGGTTAGATTTCGAATTTGGTGGTGATGGCGTGTTTATGTTAACCCGTGAGCAGTTGGTTGAACATCACGAACACTTCGCATTATACATTGATTAATAAAGAGTTGCGTTACTCGAGATAATCAAATAAAACATAATAATTACGCACAACATCATATTTTTTAACAAAATAAGAATCGCAAGCAAATAGGAAACAGGGAATGGCTGGAAATTCAATTGGGCAACTGTTTCGTGTGACTACGTTTGGGGAGTCGCACGGACTCGCGTTAGGCTGTATCGTTGACGGTGTTCCACCGGGATTGGCACTAACTGAAGCGGATTTACAAATCGATTTAGATCGCCGCCGTCCAGGTACTTCTCGCTATACCACGGCGCGACGTGAACCTGACCAAGTAAAAATTCTGTCTGGGGTTTTCAATGGTGTGACAACGGGCACAAGCATTGGACTATTAATTGAAAACACGGATCAACGCTCTCAAGATTACGGCGCGATTAAAGATGTGTTTCGTCCAGGACATGCTGATTACACCTACGAGCAAAAGTATGGCATGCGCGATTACCGAGGTGGTGGACGTTCATCTGCACGTGAAACTGCGATGCGCGTTGCGGCTGGGGCAATTGCTAAAAAATATCTGCAAGAAAAATTTGGTATACAAATTCGCGCTTGTCTAACGCAAATGGGCAGCGTGGAGTGTGAAATTAAAGATTGGTCGATTGTCGAAGAAAACCCATTTTTCTGCCCAGATCCAAGTAAATTAGATGCCCTTGATGAGCTGCTTCGTGGCTTGAAAAAAGAAGGGGACTCTATTGGTGCGAAAGTTACTGTTGTCGCTGAAAATGTGCCTGCGGGGTTAGGTGAGCCAGTCTTTGACCGCCTAGATGCGGATATCGCTCATGCACTGATGAGCATTAATGCGGTAAAAGGCGTAGAAATTGGCGATGGTTTTGGTGTCGTAAGCTTAAAAGGCAGTGAAAACCGTGATGAAATCACTCGCCACGGTTTTACATCTAATCATGCGGGTGGCATTTTAGGTGGGATCAGTAGCAGCCAACCTATTATTGCGCATATCGCCATGAAACCAACCTCAAGCATTACGGTTTCAGGGAAAACCTTGGATCGCCATGGTGAAGAAGTCGAGATGATCACGAAAGGTCGCCATGATCCATGCGTCGGTATTCGTGCAGTGCCAATTGCGGAAGCCATGATGGCGATTGTGCTAATGGATCACTTCTTGCGCCACCGTGGACAGTGTGCGGATGTTGTGTCAACAATGGCGCCATTTGAGTAATTACCGGTATTTTTAGTGGATATCCGTCGGGGTATCCACTGTGTTTTAAAGGTTAGGATGAAACCTCGATTATAATCCATCCGGGCTGTGATATTTATTGTCTATCAATGAGGCAGTAAATAGATAACAAATCTACATCGTGATAGTTCACTTATCTGGAATGTAAAATGGATTGGCTTACCGCCGTTGCGCCTGAAGTTTACGCTCTGTTGTTCTTTGTCGCTCTACTTGCCGGTTTTATCGATTCTATTGCAGGAGGCGGTGGCTTACTGACTATCCCCGCGTTACTGTCTGTAGGAATTACCCCGGTTGAAACGTTGGCAACCAATAAGTTACAAGCGATTGGCGGCTCTTTCTCAGCCACGCTCTATTTTGCTCGGCGTAAAGCGATCAATTTACGAGAGCAAATTTTCCCAGTCATTATGACCATGATTGGGGCGATGATCGGGGCGATTTTAATCCAATCTATCGATACTGCCTTTTTGAAACAGCTTTTACCGGTGATGGTCATCTGTGTTGGGCTCTATTTTTTACTGACGCCTTCCTTAGGAGTACAAGATAGACCTCAGCGTGTCAGTATGCCGATTTTCGGTGTAGCGGCAGGGATGGGGATTGGTTTTTATGATGGCGCATTTGGTCCGGGTACGGGGTCATTTTTAGCGCTAGCCTATGTTCTGTTATTAGGGTATAACCTCGCCAAAGCAACGGCACATGCGAAATTGTTAAATTTTGCCTCCAATTTTGGATCTTTGATCTTTTTTATTATCGGAGGTCATGTTCTTTGGGTGCTTGGTTTTGTTATGCTTGCCGGTCAAATGGTTGGCGCGAGACTGGGTGCGCGTTTAGTGTTAACCAAAGGACAAAAACTTATCAGGCCGATGATCGTCGTGATTTCATTACTCATGAGCATCAAGCTGTTAAATGACAGCCACGGTGACGACATTAAAGCTTGGTTTCTCACATTATTTTAAGATGATTTAAGCGTTCCATGACCCAACATCACTATCAGCAACTTATTGATATTTTCGAACAATGTTTCGGCAAAGAGTACAACACCAAGTTGGTAAAAGGGGATGACGAGCCTATCTATTTACCCGCAGATGACACCACGCCATATCACCAAATCGTATTTGCTCACGGTTTTTTCACGAGCGCACTTCATGAGATTTCTCACTGGTGCATCGCTGGGGAAGCCCGTCGTCAGCAGGTAGATTATGGTTACTGGTATTGCCCAGATGGTCGCGATGAGAAAACCCAATGTGATTTTGAGGTTGTTGAAATCAAACCTCAGGCATTTGATTGGTTTTTCTGTGTTGCAGCAGGTATTCCTTTCAATGTGAGTTGTGACAACTTGGAAGGGGATTTTGAACCTGACCGTATCGCATTTATGCGTAAAGTCCATGGGCAAGTGATGGAGTACCTCGAAAAAGGTATCCCAGAAAGACCGCTACGCTTTATTAATGCGTTACAATCGTTTTACAATACACCTCCACTTTCTGCGGAACTGTTTCCTTATCCGGAAGATATTTTCGCCTAATAGAATCACCCACTACAGTAAGGATTAAGCATGCTTGCGGATTTTGAAACACGCATACTGACGAAAATTGATGATATGGTTGAACACGCCAGCGATGATGAGCTGTTTGCTGGTGGTTATTTGCGTGGTCACTTAACCCTTGCTGTCGCCGAGTTAGAAGAAGAGAATGAATCCAGTGTTGATGCGCTGTACCAGCGTGTTGAGCTGAGTATCCAAAATGCCATCAAAGCAGGTGAATTAACACCACCAGACCAAGTTTTAGTGCTGGGAATGTGGAAAACTCTGCTGGATACTGTGCGTTAGTTTTATGGATCCCATTGATTGCATGTATTCCATTCGATTAGCAACCCATGAAGATGCTCAATTTTTACCTGCGGTGGAAGAATCTGCAGGACAAACCTTCGCGGGGCATCCTAAGTTTGATTGGATAGCTAAAGGTGAGGTTCAGCCGGTAGAAAATCACGTTGAATGTATCCGTAAAGGCTTAGAATGGCTAGTCGTTGACAGCCATGATCAACCTGTTGGCTTTATTATGGTAGAACACTTAACAGGTAGTCTGCATATTGTGGAGCTTTCGGTACAGCAATCAGCGCAAGGGAAAAGCTTAGGTAAACGGCTTATCACGCAGGTTATTGATTTCGCTAAATCCCAGCAAGTGAGTCATGTCACACTGACCACATTCCGAGATATTCCGTGGAATGCACCTTACTATCAGCGTTTAGGCTTTTCTATTATGGCGGCATCTCAGTTAACACCTGAGCTAGACGCGATTTTACAACAGGAAGTCGATGCAGGGTTTCAAGCAGCAGATCGCTGCGCTATGCAATTGAGCGTCAATTAAATATTAGGGCTTCCAAGTAGAAGCCCTCTTTTCGTTTATGCTTCTTTCGTGGTGATTGGACGTCCTGCCAGTAATTTTCTTACCCAGAAACGATTTGGATGCAGTGCTGCTAGCACGTCATCATCTGCGGGTATGGGCTCTCCAAACATGTGTGCCGCTAAAATTTCAGCGCAAAGAGGTGCAGTGGAAAGCCCTCGAGCACCTAACGCCCCAAATACAAACAGGTTTGGATACGCTGGCGAGGATGAAATAAGTTGTTCCCGACGTACTTGGTTAGGTAAATCGGCATAAAGTTGTATCAATGCATTAAAGTCAGGCACATTTCCCAGAAGCGGCATATGGTCGCGGATCACACAGCGTATTCCTTGGCGTGATTGCTGGTCGGTGATATCCACTTGTGCCGTCCAATCGGCATCCGGAAGGCTAGTGAGTAATTTTTGCAGGTTTTCTTGCTGCTCTGCCTCTGAATATTCAAGATCCAAATTATCGCGTTGGTAGCTAGCGCCTAAACAGTGATGTTGATTTGTCACATCCTCGGGGGTCATATAGCCTTCAAAACACAATACAGTTTTTAATTGTCGCAGTGTTGGGTTAGTTGGGATGTGGCTGACTTGCCCACGAACAGGGGTGATAGGCAGATTTTTCGTTTGTTCAAATTGGCTTAATAAGTGACCGTTGGCAATGACGACAGTCTGATGATGTGTTTTTTGTTGGTTATCAAACGTGAGTTCCCAGCCATCCTCGGCATGCTGTAAGTCAGTAACTTGCTGCCCAAAATGAATATTAATACCTTGCTGAGTTAGATTTTTCGCTAAGCTTTCACACAACTGAGCAGGGCATAGCCAACCGCCCGTTGGATAATAGATCCCGCGATGGTTTACATCTACACCGCTGAGTTCACTTAGCTGTTGCCGGTCTTTACCCACTGCAAACTCTTCTGGCCATTCAATTTGCAGCATATTATCGATTTTTTGGGTGGCTTTAGGGCTATACGCCATTTGGCTCACCCCGCACCATTGCCCATTGAAAGGCAGCCCTTGCGCGTGGAGTTGTTGATAAAAGCGGGTAGCAAATGGAAATCCACTCACAAAAAAACGCTCCAAGGCGTTATCGTTCCCTGTCAGTAAAGGGTAAACCGCACCTTGACGATTGCCAGAGGCATTTTGGGCAACCTGTTGATCTTTACAATAAATTGTTACGTTAGCGCCTCTGCTTTTGAGTGCACGAGCCAAGGTGAGGCTGGCGAGCCCACCCCCAATAATTGCAATATCATCGGTGCGGGTGGCGGGTTGACGAGTAAACCAAGGTGCCGTCAGGCTTGTCAGGTTGTTTTCTAAGAGGCCAGTCAACATTTCACGTTTCTGACCAAACCCTTTCACTTTTTTGATGGTAAAGCCTGCTTGCTGGAGTCCGCGTTTAACAAATCCGGCCACTGTAAAGGTAGCAAATGTCCCACCTTGACGAGCAAATTTTGCCATTGCAGCGAACAACTGTTCGCTCCACATTTGTGGATTTTTTGAGGGTGCAAAACCATCTAAAAACCATGCATCTATCTTATTGTTTAAATTATCATTAAGTACGGATATTTGCGTATTTACATCACCAATCCATAAATCGAGGGTGATTGCGCCATTTTCTAAAATAAGTCGATGATTACCAGGAAGGGCAGGTGGCCACTGTTCACATAATTGTTGTGAAAGGCTAGCAAGCTCTGGCCAACAGCGATGTGCAGCAATTAAATCGGCTTTTGATAGCGGGTATTTCTCGAAGCTAATAAAGTGGAGTCGCTGTAATGTTGCATTGGAATTTTCACGTTTAAATTGATTAAAAGCTTGCCATAAAGCGAGAAAATTCAAGCCAGTACCAAATCCAGTCTCCGCAATCACACAAGTTTCATCTTGATGTGTTAGAAATCGTTGTGGGAAATGATTTCCCTGCAAAAACACATGGCGGCTTTCTTCCAACCCATTTTGGTTAGAAAAATAAATGTCTTCAAACTGTTCTGAGATCGGAGTGCCTTCCTCATTCCAACTGAGGTGAGCGGTTTGTACAGCTGTCTTTTTCACGTTTAGGTCCGTCATTGCAAAATCATGCCTGAATTCTAACGCCGATATGAATGTAAGGCTACCGTCACATAAAAGCCTTATTTGTGTCACAGAGAAAAAAATACAAATATTTACCCTGATCGGACTTGTTCAGCGTACAAGTGTAAGCTAAAGTGACACCTGTAATCCCGTAATCATATAATTATAGACATGAGGTAACGAATGAAGCGTGCAGTCATAACTGGCCTAGGTATTGTTTCCAGCATTGGTAATAACCAGGAAGAAGTACTGGCTTCTCTGAAGGAAGGTCGTTCCGGGATCACTTTCTCAGAAGAATTTAAAGAGGCAGGGCTACGTAGCCATGTCTGGGGTAATGTAAAGCTGGATACTGAAGGTCTGATTGACCGTAAAGTCCGCCGTTTCATGAGTGATTGCTCTGTCTATGCTTACCTGTCAATGGAACAGGCGATTAAAGATTCAGGCTTAGCGGAAGACCAAGTGTCTAACCTGCGTACGGGTGTTGTTGTCGGTTCTGGTGGCGGTTCCCCACGTAACCAAGTTGCGGGTTCTGACGGCATGCGTGCAAAAGGTCTGCGTGGTGTGGGTCCTTACATGGTAACCCGTGCGATGGCTTCCGGTATTTCTGCTTGCTTAGCAACACCATTCAAAATCAAAGGTGTTAACTACTCAATCAGCTCTGCATGTTCAACTTCTGCACACTGTATCGGTCACGCAGTTGAACTGATTCAACTGGGCAAACAAGATGTCGTATTTGCGGGTGGTGGTGAAGAGCTAAGCTGGGAAATGACCTGTGAATTCGATGCAATGGGCGCACTGTCTACCAAGTACAACGAAACGCCATCAAAAGCATCCAGAACGTATGACCAAGACCGTGATGGTTTCGTCATTGCTGGCGGCGGCGGTATTGTCGTTGTTGAAGAGTTAGAGCACGCATTAGCACGTGGCGCGCATATTTATGCGGAAGTGGTTGGCTATGGCGCAACCTCTGACGGTGCTGACATGGTGGCTCCATCTGGTGAAGGTGCAGTGCGTTGTATGCAAATGGCAATGCACGGTGTTGATAAAATCGATTATATCAACACACACGGGACTTCAACGCCAGTCGGTGATACTAAAGAGTTAGAAGCTATCCAAGAAGTGTTTGGTCATGATTGCCCTGCACTTTCTGCGACTAAAGCGATGACCGGTCACTCTTTAGGTGCAGCAGGTGTTCAAGAAGCCATTTATAGCTTGCTGATGTTAGAGCACGGCTTTATTGCACCAAGCATTAACGTTGAAAATTTAGATGAAAAAGCGAAAGGCTTGAACATCATCACTAAACCAACTGAGCAAGCACTGAACACAGTGATGTCTAACAGCTTCGGTTTCGGTGGTACCAACGCAACCTTAGTGATGAGCAAATACAAAGCGTAAGTTTCATTTACTGAAATGCACGAAATAGAAAGCGAGGGCTAAGGCTCTCGCTTTTTTTATGAATTTTGATAGATAGCGAAATAGGGTAACACGGATTAATCGGAGTTTTTGCCATAAAGCTCGCCTTCGTCTTTCAATTGTTCGACGATAATTCTTCTAAGCCACTCTAATGCCTTATTGGCATCACTGCGTTGATGCCAGACCATTTGAAAGTCCAAATCAGTGGAGGCGTAAATATTGTAAATTTGCCAGTAAGGTACGGTGACTGCAATACGGCGTTGTTGATGACTTAATTGCAGTTGATGATCAATTTCATTCGCATTAAAAGGCTTCATACTCACTAAAATATGGGGATGCGATAGCCAATTCGCTAAATTCATCTTACCTTGCGGGTGTTGTTGTACCAATCCAAGCGGCAAGTAATGCCCTATTAGCGCGGCAATTAGGTCATCCATTATGGGCGAGTGCAACATCTCTGGTCATCAGCTTAATTGTATTAATTCCACTCTTAATTATTTTTAAAGTACCTAAGCCTCATTTCAGTACTGAGCTATTTAATCAACCAATCTGGATTTGGTTTGGTGGTATTGCTGGGATGCTTTATCTCACTTCGGCTTTAATTTTAGTACCTAACATTGGCAGTACGACATTTTTTGTTTTGGTTATTGCGGGACAATTAATGATTTCTGCATTTATTGAGCAATTTGGCTAGTTTGGAGTGAATCAAAGCTCGATTCCAATTGGAAAAGTGGTAGGGATTGGTTTAGTTATTCTTGGTGTTCTATGCGTGCAATTTTCACGGAAATAATTGAGGTTAGCTTAAAAAACACAAGCACATCATCTATCCCAAAGCAGAGAACTATTGAGTTCGTTTTTATGATGATTTATCAGAGTTATCCGCGAGAATCAAATCATTAAAATGCGTATAAATACACGATAAATAATTCAATCATAAAGCTAGGTGGATAAATGGCGTATTGGACGGCAAAAAGTGTTCCTGAATTAAAAGGACTAGAGCGAAAAGAACAGGGACGCCTGTTTCGTCAATGTTTGAAAGAAGGCAAAAAGCGTATGGGCGCTAAATATTGGAAGCTTACGGGACTCGCGGTTTTACTTTCTGCCGTATTAGCCTTTATGTTGTTTTTCTTTGGTTTCTTTTCAGGCGGTTTTCTTGGCGGAGCGCTGTTAGGGGCGATGATCGGTGCATTATTTGTGTTTATAGTGCAGACTCCTACCATTGATGTGGGGCGTGAATGGCTACGCGAGCAGGGTTATCCAAAGCCGGAAAATGAATGATTAGAAAAGAAAACCGCGAAAGCGGTTTTTTATTAATTATATATCAGTCAATTATGCTTAAGTAATTGACTGATAAAAACTGTGTTTACATGTACCAAAGAGCGTATTTGGACGAAATGAATGTAAGCATTATAAACTAAACTCTCTGATTAATTCATAAAGCTTTATCGCACCTTTGTTTGACTGTGTGAGCTCAATTTTGTGCATTTTCTTTTGCTGGCTAAGGATTGTGATCGTTTTATTAAAAGAACCTTTTATGCTGACATGTTTGATATCGGCATAGTTAATAATAAAGCTTTCATATAATCTACCTAGTGAACAACACACATACTCAGATGTTAAAATGACGCCATGATCACCACTGCCAAACAGTGTTTCATTGTAATAAAATAGAATGTCATTTTTATTAATATGTTGATTAGGAAATTTGGCGTTAGCACATTGAACAAAATTATTGATTTTTTTGTCATCAAAATCATCATAGCGATAAAAATTATGATCAGTGTTAGTTTGGTAAGTATTATCTAGCAAAAATTCATGATCTTTAATAGGTAAGGCTTCCGCTATTAATTCTGATTCACTCTGATCAATTTTAGGTGCAACTTGTCCTAATACTGATGCCGCTACAGCGCCAGCACCGGGAAGAACATGTGTTGTAGTTGTTGCGATATTGCGAGTGACTTCTCGCGTATAAGCGCTAACCAACGTTTCGCCTCTCATATGTGCTGAGACGTTTTGTGTCACTGTCGTTGGCGTTAATGTTGTATTGACCGTAATTCTAAACGCGGCTTTTATCGACATTGCAATCATCATAATTAACAACATAATTAATGGACCAGAAATCCATAAAATCGAGAACCTAAAAAGGTAATCTTTTGTTGTCATTGGATAATTTTTCATTCTGAAATAATAAACCGCAGAAATAATAATATACGTGGCAGCGCAAGCTATTCTTTCAGGTAGATCATTGTCATGGCGGTAAGGAGATCGGTTTACGTCTAAAATGAACGGTATGAGTAAACTTGCTACAAGTAAAATACTGATGATGGCATCTGGAACTAAACCTTTAATACTGCCAACAGCTTTAGCAATGTTATATATAATCCAAAGTACTAAGATTATTGGACCGACAATAGGAATGATCATGGCTACAGCTGTAATGATGATCCCTATCACAATCCCTGAAAGTATCTCGGAAAAATGCCCTTCAGAATATAAGTAATGAATAAAGAAACAAAAAGAACTGAAAATAACAAGAGGGATAATAAATAGGGTTAAAGCAGGGAAAAGAATACAAGGTATACCAATGATCATTAATAATATAAAAATGACGTTTGGAGCTCCTTGATTTGGTTGTTCACATCTTAGTTCAGTTGACACTTTATTTCCTTGTGAATAATAAATATGAAGGGCGCATTATATTGATTATTATTTTTAATAAAAGAAGTAATCAATATAGGTTTCGAGATTTAGAGTTAAATATACAGAATAGTGAGATAAGAAAGTTTAGTTTAAAAGAAAATAGCGCTAGAAATAGAGAAAGCAGATTTAATTGAACGATAAAGTTAATATTTAAAAAAAAAGCCCCATGTTCATGGGGCGAAATCTGACAGTCATAACGTACAGTTGGAATTATGCTTGAGCAGTATGGTGACGGCGCTTGCGGATTAATTTAATGATAGGTGGTAGCACCAGAACCAGTATCGCTAAAATTAATAAACTTTTCGAAATAGTGCTGCTCCACAGAATATTGAAATCGCCATTACTGATAGACAGTGAGCGACGCAAGTTTTGCTCGAGCATCTCACCTAAAACGAACCCAAGGATCAGCGGGGAAAGAGGGAAATTCATCTTCCGCAATATATACCCGAATACCCCAAGTCCCATCATCAGGAGTAGGTCAAATGTGGTGCTGTGTACGGCATAAACCCCGACCGCAGAGACACAGGCAATCGCCGGAACTAAAAACCACAATGGCACTGTGAGCATACGTGTAAACAAGCCGATTAGCGGAATATTCATGACCAACAACACTACGTTGGCAATCAGCAGTGCAGCAATCAGCCCCCATACGATATGCGGTTGTTCAGTGAACATCCCCGGACCCGGTGTAATATTGTACAGCGTTAGCGCACCCATCATGACAGCCGTGGTGCCTGAACCTGGAACCCCAAGCGTTAGCATGGGAATAAACGAACCACAGGCTGAAGCATTGTTCGCTGCTTCAGGGGCCGCGACGCCACGAACATCCCCGTCACCGAACGTACCCTTATCACCGGCAATCTTTTTCTCTGTCATATAGGTAATGGCGCTGGCGATAGTTGCTCCTGCACCCGGCAAAATGCCCACAAAGAAGCCAATAAATGACGAACGTAATGTCGGACCCGCACAAGCTTTTGCTTCTTTTTTACTGAATAGCATTCGACCGGTTTTGCGGATCAACCCTTGCCCCGTAGCGGTTCCTTCGAGCATTAACAGAATTTCACTGACGGAGAACAGGCCGATGACCACGACGATAAATTGGACGCCATCGGATAAGTTGACACTATCAAATGTAAAACGGTATTCCCCGGAGTTGGCATCGACACCCACCGTGGCTAGCGCCAATCCAATCAGGGCGGCGAGCAGCGACTTGACGGGGTTTTGGCTCATCATGCTGCCTAAACACGCGATAGCAAATACCATCAACGCGAAATATTCAGCGGGACCAAATGCGAGAGACCATTGTGCCAATAAAGGTGCAAATAAAATGATCCCAACAATCGCAATCGTGGAACCGATAAATGAACTGACGGCTGAAATAGACAGCGCAATGCCACCTTTGCCTTCTTTTGCCATCGGATAGCCATCTAATGTGGTCATAATTGCCGCGGCATCACCGGGTACATTCAATAAAATTGCAGAAATGCGCCCACCATATTCACAGCCTAAATAGACGGTTGCCAATAAAATTAGCGCAGATTCTGCGGGGAGCTTTAGGGCAAACGCTAACGGTAATAGGATGGCAACACCATTGATAGGACCGAGACCCGGTAACATGCCGACAATCGTACCGATAAAACAGCCAATCAACCCAATCATAATATTTTGAGGGATCAGCGCCACCTCAAAGCCTTGAGATAAATACATCCACGTTTCCATACTTTTCTCCTTAGCTAAAAAGTTCGCCGATTGGCAATGTGACATCAAGTAACTTGTCGAAGGCATAGAAGAGCAAAATGCCAAGAATCGGACCTGAAATCAGGGCGGCAATCGGTGTTGCGCCAAATAACAAGGCGACACTGATGGTTAGTAATGTGGTTGCTAATGGGAAACCTAACCATTCAAATGCCCATGCATAAATCACTAATGCAATGATTAACAAGATTAAACGGCGTAAAACATACGGTTTTGGCCATTCAACCGCCTCTTGGCGACCGAATAAGAGTGCAAGAGCGCATAAGGTCATTAAGGACAGTATGGCTATCGGGAAAGGGCGGGGACCCAGTGGTTCGTAAGTAAACTCACTTTGGATACCCCAGCCGATATACAACCCGATCCCACACAGTATCAGCCAGACTATGGCAAATATGCGTTGGCTCATGGAATGACTCCGTTATTTCGCTAATCCGAAGGAACGGGCTTGCTCACGATAATTTTCAACTTCTTTTTTCACGTAAGCGTCCAATTCTGGTCCTGTTAAGTTGTATTCAAACAGACCGCGTAGGTCGCGTTGTTTTTTAAATTCGTCGGTTTGTTGGAGTTTTTGGAAGGCTTCAACCCATTGGTTGTAATCTGCATCAGAGACTTTAGGTCCCATGTAGAACCCACGAATAATCGGCCAAACTATGTCATAACCTTGCTCTTTGGCGGTTGGGATATTGGCTAAACCGTCAGGCAAGCGTTTATCCGCGTATACGGCCAGAATGCGAATTTTTCCATCACTGATATACGGGGTCATTTCACTGATATCTCCAGAGATGACCTGAACATGGTTGCCTAAGAGTGCCGTTAACGTTTCACCGCCACCTTCGAAGGCCACATAGCGCATTTTGCGAGGGTCGAGGTCGATAGCTTTAGCAAGCAGCGCCGTTTTCATCCAATCTTGGCTGCCAATTGAGCCACCTGCGCCGAAAACAATACTGTTGGGGTCTTTTTTGAAGGCGTCCATCAGCTCCCCGAGAGTTTTATAAGGGGAGTCAGCGCGTACGGCAATCATGCCATAGTCACTGCCCACACTGGCTAGCCAGCGGACGTCATTCTCGTTGTAGCGACCAAATTTACCTTGGGCGAGGTTTAAGAGTGAGCCACCAGAGAATGCCACGATAGTTCCCGGTTCAGCAGGGCGCTGAG
Source organism: Providencia alcalifaciens DSM 30120 (assembly GCF_000173415.1). Taxonomy (GTDB): domain Bacteria; phylum Pseudomonadota; class Gammaproteobacteria; order Enterobacterales; family Enterobacteriaceae; genus Providencia; species Providencia alcalifaciens. The sequence goes on from NZ_ABXW01000062.1 coordinate 56,912, forward strand.
CGACGATAGCATTGTAGGCGACGGCACCGATCCCACCCGGCATATACGTGACTCGCATTGGTTTTTCGATCTCTTTAGTTTCTAGCATAGAGACTTGCACCAGCTTACACGTTAAATCAAAACCACCACCAGGTTTGGCAGGGGCAATACATTCTGTTCTTTCAGGTAAAGCCATTGCTTGGTTAATGCCAACTAAAAAAATCGTTGCTGCTAAGGTGCTGATTGTGAACTTCTTCATGCTTTATTCCTCACTAGACAATAATTAAGTTACTTGGTTGTTGTCAGTTATGTCGTTATTGGTGTGATTGTAGACAATGTGTGTTCGCCACTCATCATTGAACGGTGAACCTTTCATTTACCTTTCATTAACAAATAAAATTATTTTTATGTGATACATATCAGATTGTTTTATATTCTCGCTTCTTAATTATGTTAATTTAATGTTAATTTCTATTGGTGGCAGCAAGTTAACGAAGGATTGTTGTGATAGCTTCGGTAAAAATTGCGTTTAACACTTTTCATTCAATCGATAGAGTGCCAACTTATACGCATAAATAATCATAATGAGTGGGCGACTGATGAGAATGTTATTGGTTGAGGACCATGATGAATTGTCATTGTGGTTACAGAAAGCCCTAGCAGCATCTGGCTTTGCTGTGGATATTGCGAGTGATGGTTATATTGCGGATCAGCTATTACAGACTGAAAATTATTCGTTAGTCGTATTAGATGTTTCATTACCAAGAATGAATGGCTTAGACGTGTTAGCTCAGATGCGTAAGCGTCACCAAGAAACACCGGTGCTGCTACTGACAGCGAATTCTGATGTTGCTGATCGTGTAAAAGGGCTGAATGCGGGGGCGGATGATTATCTTACCAAACCTTTTGATATTGCTGAGTTAGAAGCCAGAATTCGTGCGTTATTACGCCGTAGCCATGGAAATATTAATGAATCCCAATGTTTTGGTGATCTTTGTTTTCATGAAGAAGGTTACTTTTCACTGAAAATGGAGCCATTAGGCTTAACACCGCGGGAATATGCGGTATTGAACACACTTTTTCATCGCAGAGGGCGACCTGTTTCAAAAACACAATTATTTGAGCAGGTATTTTCACTGTCAGATGAAGCCAATTTACAAAGTATTGAGCTCTATGTTCACCGAGTTCGCAAAAAGCTTGCGGGCTCAGATGTGAATATCAATACTTTACGCGGATTGGGATACCGATTAGAGCAGTGTAGTGTATGAAATTAGTCTCTCATCCACGCTCTCTCTTTCATCAGTTACTGCTTTTTTTCGGTATCCCCCTCATTTTATTGGGCAGTTTTTCGGTTTATACCCACTATTACAGTGCTAAGAATGCGGCAAATTTAGCCTATGACCGAACGTTGCTTGCATCAGCCAGAACGGTTGCGGAACGCTTACAGGTCGTTGATGAACATCTCTCAGTGAATGTTCCCTATGTAGTGCTTGATAGCTTTGAGCTTAACAACAATGACCGCCTGTTTTATCAAGTGATCGCTCCTCATGGGGAAACGATCTCGGGCTATGATGATTTACCGCCAATCCCGCCTTATTGGATGCGCTCCCAACATTACACCGCTCTTGTCTACTTTTACGATGCCGAATATCGGGGTCTACCCATTCGTGTCGCGACATTTTTCCAACCGATCAATGAAGGTGGAATACAAGGCATGGTGGAGATCCGCGTCGCCGAAACTGTTTATGCGCGGCAAGATTTCGCCAACCAACTGCTTATTTCTGCACTGATGAGCCAAGGTACTGTCGTTGTTGTGACACTGATATTGGCTTATTTACTCTTACGTAAATTATTAACTCCGCTGAAGAAACTCTCTAATTTGATGTTAGGGCGCGCGGCGAATGATCTCACCCCGATTCCTAATGTACTGCCATGGTCTGAGTTATCGCCATTAGTGGATGCACTGAATCGCTATGTGGAACGGTTAAAGCGGATGTTAAAACGCCAAGAACGCTTTAGTGCGGATGCATCTCATCAATTAAAAACCCCATTAACGGTATTAAAAACCCAAGTTTCTGTGGCCCTTAATAGTGAGGATGAACACCAAAAGCAGCAAAGCTTGCAAGCCATTAACAAAACATTAGATAACACCATCGTTTTGACTGATCGGCTTTTGCAACTTTCTCGTTTGAAAGAGCATGAAAAAGAGGCTATTAGGCTCTATCGTGCCGTTAATTTGGTCGATATTGTCCAACAAGTCTGCTTTACTCGTTTAGGAAAATCAGAAAGCAAGAAGATTGATTTAGGTTATGAAGGATTAGAACATTGCTGGGTTAAAGGCGATGCGATATTACTGGCGGAAATGTGTGCGAACTTGATTGATAATGCGATTAAATATACGCCAGAGAAAGGGGTGGTAACGGTGCGTATTGTCACCGATGAGACTCAGCAATCGATGGTAACGCTGGAAGTGGAAGATTCGGGACCCGGTATTGAGAATAAATATATTCACCGTTCATTAAAAGCTTTCAGGCGCTTAAATAATGCAAAAGGGCTGGAAGGTTCAGGACTAGGCTTGGCTCTTGTGAAAGATATCGCTAGCTACCACGGTTCCGAATTGCAGTTATTAAAAAGTGACCAGCTTGGCGGCTTGCTAGTGCGTATTACTTTAAAAATGAGTCGGGCACCGAGGAAGACGTGAAAATGCCTTAAGTCGTTCATCGGGGACAGGGCGATGAAAAAATGCAAATAAACATTGCAAATAAACAATGCAAATAAACAAAACCCTATTAATTTTCAGAACTAATAGGGTTTTTTAAGGCACTTACTTAATTGATATCACTTACTGACAAGTATCTTCTGCCAACGCCTTTTTCTTACGCGTGAATACTTGAGTAAGCGGTGTACGTAGCTGTTGGGCTAACATCACACCGAGTAACACGATGCCACCGCCGATGAGGTGATAACTTTTTAGTTCTTCACCTAACGTGAAGACAGCAATAATGGCGGTAAAAACGGGCGCAAGGTTCATAAAGATAGAGGTTGTATTGGCCCCTAAACGCAGTACACCTTGAATCCACATGGCTGGAGCAAGAATGGATGCCGCAATCCCAGCGAACAGGACTAACCCGATATTATCGCGGTTAAGACTGACATCGTCTGCCATTAAGAAGTTAGGAATTAATAGCAATACCCCAAAGAACACTTGTACATAGAGTGAATCCCAGCTGGAGAGTTGAATCGCCCAGCGTTTGGTTAATACGCCATACAAGGCATAAGCGGCTGACGCGACGATCATCAGTAACTCACCTTGACCCAACCCATTATCAAGTAATGAACTCGGATGCCCTTGACTGACTAACCAAGCCAGACCAAACAATGATAAAACGGAACCGACAACAATCCCAACTGTTGGGATCACGCGCAAAACAAAAATACTAATGACGACAGTCAGCAGTGGAATAAATGAGTTCATCACGCCCATAAATGTTGCACTGACCGTGTGCGCGGCGTAATAAGCCAGACTTTGATACAGCATCATTCCCAAAGCACCTAAAATAGCCAATTGCCACCAATGTTGCTTAACAATTTTGGCATGGCGTAATACCGATCGCAGAACAAATGGAGTCATGACTAAAAAGGCCAATGCCCAGCGATAGAATGAGATAGCTGCAGGGTCAATAGCACTTGCGGCTGCTTTATTGACGATAGCATTGACAGACCATAACAACACCGCGACGAGCGGAAACAGGAAATATTTCATTAACAACGTTCTCCCTAAATCAGTCAGAGGAGTATACATCTGTCCGAAATATTATATATACTGATATTCAGACAATCGATAACGTTTTTCAGACAGCCGATGAATAATTTAAAGAATGATGTACTGCAAATTAATGAATGCAATATTATTGAGCCTGAATTCATTGCGTTGCGCCATGAGCAGATTAACCAACAAACTGAGTACAAATCCCACTCCCATACATTTGGTCAGTTACTGTATGTGGTCTGCGGAATTATGGAAATGGAAGTTGAAGGGAAGCATTATATGGCGCCCCCAGAATTTTGCATCTGGATCCCTGCGAATACTCAGCATGCGAGCTTTAATAAACAGAGCGTAAAGTTTCGTATCATTGATTTTGCTAAAGCCTATACCCCTAGGCTCGCCAATAAGGCGTGTGTTGTCCGATTAAGCCCGATTTTTCACACAATCATGACAGATATGTATCAACGGGGAATTGTACAACCTGAAACAGCACAAGATATTCGTTTGGGGGAGGTTCTGATAGACCAATTTGCGATTTCGCCATGCCAAGATACCTACTTACCGACCAGTAAAGATAAATTTCTGGCTCCTATTTTAAACGAATTGCAACAAGATCCTGCGGATAACACAACGCTAGCACAGTGGGCTAAACGGTTTTATACCTCGGAGCGCACATTATCTCGTCGTTGTCAGCAAGAGTTAGGCATGTCATTCAGCGAGTGGCGTCAGCGACTACGTTACTTACATGCAGTTGCTGGATTGGACAAAGGCAAGAGTGTGCATGAAGTGGCGCTCGATGTAGGGTATAGCTCCGCATCCGCATTTATCGCCATGTTCCAGCAAATTTCAGGGGTCACTCCTGACCGGTTTCGGATGAAAGAGCTGGCCCCATAGCTGCGGAAAAATCAATATACATAATCGTATTTGATATTAGCGTGGTAGTTGTACACGCTATCTTTCCCTCCGTGCTCATCTTTAATTAACGTAGTTATAGTTTGTTCTGCATCAGTGCATCTTCCGAACTTATTCCAGCTTTTACAGGTCGTCACAGTTGTTTCGGTGGTAAAAAATTCTTCAATGGTTTTTTTGGTTAACGGTCTGTCATCATCACCATAGGTAAACTCTTCGACGGTTGAATCAGATTGCATGCGAATTAAGCGATTTTTCGTATCATAATAGAAGGTTGTTTTCACACTATCATTTTCGAGCGTACTGACTCGGTTGGATTCAGATAATCGTCCTTTATCATCAGTTAAAAAACGTGTTACTGCTCTTGTTAACATGCGCTCTTTGTCGAGAGTCGTCGTATAAGAAGAGTCTTTGGCTTCGGTTATTTTCCCATTCTGGTCAGTGAAAAACTTCCCATTCATTTTTTGCTGTAAAATGGTTTTTTCAACATTATCTTGATTAATAACAGACAGCTTAAATGCGGACTTGTAGTCCCAACCGTTACCATTTTTTTTCATGTTCATATCAATGGATTTGACGGATACACTGTCGTGGATGCTGAATTTGACAACTTCATGACCAGTTAGCTCGATTAAGGCTCCACAATCATCAAACTTCGTTTGAACCGTGTTGTTGATGTAATCGTCTTGGCTGGTGGTAAGTACATTCATCTCTTTTAATGAGTCATTAAAAGGGCGTTCTTGGGCAAAGACAAAATTATTGAAGTTATTGGTGGCGATGGTGTCCGCCGAGCAGTTTTGCTCGCCAGCATAGGCATAAAACGAGCACATTAGGGGTAGCGATAATAATACTTTTTTCACAATCAATATGCCTTTCAAAATAAATGCCTTCCTGAAAAATGAATAACGTTTAATGTAGTGCTGCTGATTAAACATGAAATCTATTAGATTAGGTAGTCAGACTCGTCTGTAACGTTGTTAAATCAAAGAGAAAATTTAAATAATGCTACCTGCGAGACTCTGGATTTCATGTTAAAACGCATTATCATGTAAATGATTCAGCACATCGACGATTTGGAGTATAGTGTGGCTGCCAAATCGGGCATGACTAAACATTTTATTGGGACGAATTTCGTGAAAATTTTGGTTGATGAAAACATGCCATATGCTCAAGCCTTATTTAGTGAGCTAGGCGAAGTTAAAGCAGTGCCAGGGCGTCCAGTGCCAGAACAAGAACTTAACGATGCAGATGCATTGATGGTGCGCTCAATTACCAAAGTGAATAAATCCTTGCTGAGCAATACGCCAGTAAAATTCGTCGGCACGGCAACTGCAGGGTTTGACCATGTGGATACCCAGTGGCTTGCAGAAGCCAATATTGGATTTTCCTCTGCGCCGGGATGTAATGCGATTGCCGTCGTTGAGTATGTTTTTTCAGCACTCTTGATGCTAGCGGAACGCGATAATTTTGATTTACGCGATAAAACCGTAGGAATTATCGGTGTGGGAAATGTGGGTGGACGTCTGTATAAACGCTTGCAAGCGTGGGGAGTCAAAACGGTATTGTGTGATCCGCCTCGTGCAGACAATGGTGACCAAGAAGCCTTTGTCTCATTCGATACCGTTTTAGAGCAGGCAGATATCTTAACCTTCCATACGCCGCTTAATATGAATGGAAAGTATTCAACATTCCATTTGATGGGCGCTTCTCAACTCGCCAATTTACGTGATGGCACTATTTTAGTGAATGCCAGCCGTGGCGAAGTAGTGGATAACCAAGCGTTATTACACTTACTTAAGCAAGGTAAACCATTGAGTGTAGTATTGGATGTTTGGGAGCCTGAGCCAGATTTAGATACTGAATTATTAGCGTATGTGGATATCGGTACACCACATATTGCGGGCTATACCTTAGAAGGTAAAGCGCGTGGAACAACGCAAGTGTTTGAAGCCTATTGTGAATTTTTGGGTAAACCTACCCACATTTCACTCGCATCATTGTTACCGAAGCCAGATATCGATTGCATTAATTTCAATGGTAAATTAACGCAAAGCCAACTCAAAAGATTAGTTCATCTCGTGTATGATGTGCGTCGTGATGATTCATCACTGCGCGCAGTCGCAGGTATTCCCGGTGAATTCGATAAATTACGCAAACATTACCAAGAGCGTCGCGAATGGTCATCGCTTACCGTTCAGTGTGATAGCGAACAAACAGCGCAATTGCTGAATGAGTTAGGCTTTAACGCAAAAATTTAATCACAATTTTTTAGGTGAAATGAGTGGCTTATTGGCGCTTGTTTCACTTTGATTTTTTTAGAGGAAAAACCATGACAGAAGGTTGGAATATCGCATTACTTGGGGCAACAGGTGCAGTGGGTGAAGGCATTCTTTCCCTACTTCAAGAAAGAGAGTTTCCCGTTGGTGAGCTTTATTTACTAGCCAGTGAGCGTAGTGCAGGAGAGAGCATTCGCTTCAACGGTAAAAGTTATCAAGTGCAAAACGTGGCTGACTTTGATTGGTCGCAGGCACAGATCGCCTTTTTTGCAGCAGGTGAAGCTGCTACGGTACAGTATGCTGAAGTCGCGGCGCAAGAAGGCTGTATCGTTATCGATAACAGCGGCGTTTTTGCATTAGAGCCGGATGTACCTTTAGTGGTGCCAGGCGTTAACCCGCAAGTTTTAGCCGATTATCGCAATCGTAATATTATTTCTGTCGCAGATAGCTATGTTAGTCAGTTATTAACGTCAATTAAACCATTGGTTGAAGCGGCAGGATTAGGGCGTATTACCCTGACTAACATGCTGTCTATGTCAGCTTACGGCAAGGCTGCGGTGGATGAATTGGCTGGTCAGAGCGCGCGTTTACTCAATGGTATTCCTGCTGAAGAGGGACGCTTTAGTAAGCAGCTGGCATTTAACATGTTGCCATTATTAGCGGATGCTGAAGGCAGTGTTGTGCATGAGCGCCGTTTAGTTGAGCAGGTGCGTAAAGTGCTGCAAGACGACGGTTTACCTGTGGCGGTGAGTTTTATTCAATCACCTGTTTTCTACGGTAATGCACAAGTTGTGCATTTAGAAACGTTACGTCCAGTCAGCGCAGAAGAAGCGAGTGAAGAGTTTGAACGTTTTGATGATATTCAGGTCTCAGAAGAGGGTGATTATCCAACTCAAGTGACTGATGCATCAGGCAATGACTTTTTAAGCATAGGTTGTATTCGTAATGACTATGGTATGCCGGAAGTTTTACAGTTCTGGTCAGTCGCGGATAACGTACGTTTTGGCGGTGCACTGATGGCAGTTGAGACAGCAGAAAAACTGGCTCAGGAGCTGTACTACTGATGTCGGAATCCCCAAAACTGCATCGTATTGCTCTCGGGATTGAATATAACGGCAGTCGTTATTACGGTTGGCAACGTCAGCAAGAAGTGCAAAGTGTACAGGGCTGCCTTGAAGCTGCGCTATCGAAAATTGCGGCTGAGCCAATCAGTGTTAATTGCGCCGGACGTACGGATGCAGGCGTTCACGCGACTGGGCAAGTTGTGCATTTTGAAACTTCTGCCATTCGTAAAGAGGCCGCATGGACGATGGGCACGAATACCCATCTTCCGGATGATATTGCGGTTCGTTGGTGTAAGCCAGTGGATGATGAATTTCATGCGCGTTTTAGTGCAACAGCGCGCCGATACCGCTATGTTATTTTTAATCATCGTTATCGTCCTGCCATTTTATCGAATGGCGTAACGCATTTTCATTTTCCCCTTGATGAGAAGCGTATGCACCAAGCGGCACAAGCTCTACTGGGTGAGCGTGATTTTACCTCATTCAGAGCAGTCCAATGCCAGTCCAAAACTCCTTGGCGTAATGTGATGCACGTTAATGTGACGCGTCACGGAAACTATGTAGTTGTGGACATTAAAGCTAACGCGTTTGTGCACCATATGGTGAGAAACATTGTTGGCAGTTTGTTGGAGATTGGTTGCGGAAATCAAGATATTGATTGGATGGCACATCTTCTGGAATTAAAAGATAGAACGAAAGCAGCGGCAACAGCCAAAGCGGAAGGACTGTATTTAGTGAGCGTGGATTATCCTGAAAAATTTGACCTGCCACAGAATGTGATGGGACCACTATTTCTTGCAGGTGATCTACTATAAATGTCGTTAATATAAATCTCCACATGAGGAACCCCATGGAGTTTATCAGTTTTATCATTGATTTTATTTTGCATATTGATGTGCATCTTGCGGAATTGGTCGCCCAATATGGTGTTTGGGTCTACGGTATTTTATTCCTGATCTTATTCTGCGAGACGGGGTTGGTGGTGACGCCTTTCCTCCCAGGGGATTCATTATTATTTGTTGCGGGTGCAATAGCAGCATTGCCAAGTAATGATTTAAACGTACACGTCATGGTACTGTTGATGATTATTGCGGCAATTATTGGTGATGCAGTGAACTACACCATCGGTCGTATCTTTGGTGAAAAGCTATTTCAAAATCCAAACTCAAAAATTTTCCGTCGTAGCTATTTAGATAAAACCCATGAGTTTTATGAAAAACACGGTGGAAAAGCGATTATCTTGGCGCGTTTTGTCCCAATCGTGAGAACTTTCGCGCCTTTCGTTGCGGGTATGGGAAAAATGTCTTACCGTCATTTTGCCTTTTATAATGTGACAGGTGCGTTATTATGGGTGTTACTCTTTACATATGCAGGGTATTTATTCGGTGATTTGCCGATAGTACAAAAGAATTTGAAATTACTGATAGTCGCGATTATCTTTATTTCAATTCTACCGGGTGTCATTGAAATTATTCGCCACCGTCGTGCTGCTGCAAAAGAAAAAAATGCAGTAGCAAAAGAAAACAGTGCGGCGACGCAAAAAAACGATAACCAATAATCGGTTTGAAAAAAGTTTTTATCTACAGTGAGATATCATTGTGGTTTAATGGCAAAAAATAACATACTGATAGATACTCCTTATATCACCATCCCTGATATTCAGTGATTGGTATTACTTGGAGTCTTGTCAGAGTGCAATCAGACGAAAAGGTCCATTAATGAGCTGGATTGAGAAAATTTTAAAAAAAGGTACTTCAACCCCATCCCATAAAGCAAACATTCCTGAAGGTGTTTGGACTAAATGTGATAGCTGTGGGCAAGTACTTTATGGCGCTGAGCTTGAGCGTAACTTACAAGTGTGTCCGAAATGTGACCACCATATGCGTATTCATGCTCGTCAACGCCTTGAATCCTTCCTTGATGAAAACTCAACAACGGAATTAGGTAGCGAATTAGAGCCAAAGGATGTGCTCAAATTCCGTGATTCTAAAAAATACAAAGATAGAATTAGCGCAGCACAAAAACAAACGGGCGAAAAAGACGCTATCGTTGTTATGAAAGGGACACTCAAAGAGATGCCTATCGTTGCCGCAGCGTTTGAATTCTCCTTTATGGGTGGTTCAATGGCATCGGTAGTGGGTGCACGTTTTGTCCGTGCTGTAGAACAGGCTCTGGAAGATAACTGCCCATTAGTGTGTTTCTCTGCAAGTGGCGGCGCACGTATGCAAGAAGCGCTGTTATCGTTGATGCAAATGGCAAAAACCAGTGCGGCATTGGCAAAAATGCAAGAGCGCGGGTTGCCGTATATTTCTGTACTGACCGACCCAACTATGGGTGGTGTTTCTGCAAGTTTAGCCATGTTAGGTGATATCAACGTTGCTGAACCTAAAGCCTTGATCGGTTTTGCAGGACCTCGCGTTATTGAGCAAACAGTACGTGAAAAATTACCTCAAGGTTTCCAACGCAGTGAGTTCTTGTTGGAAAAAGGGGCAATTGACATGATCGTACGTCGCCAAGATATGCGTGACCGTCTGGCTGATGTATTAGCGATGTTAACGAATAAACCAAGTCCGAATACTGCGCCAACACTGGTTGTTGAAGTTGTTGATGTGGAAATTGATCTTGCTGACGCTGTCGATGGAACAGAAAACGCAAAAGGGTCTAAACATAAAAAAGATGATGAGTAATCTAATCATTCCTACAGCCAAGTCTCCTTTGGAGGCTTGGCTTTCTTATCTCACCGACCTGCATAGCCAAAATATCGATATGGGGTTGGAGCGAGTAGGGCAAGCTGCCCGTCAAATGAATTTAACCCAACCTGCTCCGCGCGTCATTACCGTTACTGGAACCAATGGGAAAGGCACAACATGCCATACCCTTGAAGCTATTTTAATGGCGGCGGGCTTGAAAGTGGGTGTGTATAGTTCTCCCCATTTAGTTCGCTACACTGAACGTGTTCGTATCCAAGGTAAAGAACTGACTGAAAATGCGTTCTGCCAAGCGTTTGCAACCATTGAAGCGCAGCGTGGAAATATTTCGTTAACCTACTTTGAATATGGCACCTTAGCTGCACTACAATTATTTAAGCAAGCTGAGTTGGATATTGTGATCCTCGAGGTGGGCCTAGGTGGTCGTCTTGATGCTACGAATGTGGTGGACGCGGATATCGCAGCTATCACCAGTATTGCTCTCGATCATACAGATTGGCTAGGCTCTGACCGCGAACATATTGGTCATGAGAAAGCGGGTATTTTCCGTCAAGGTCACTATGGTGTAGTGGGTGAACCTGACATGCCTGACGCCATTGGTGCTTATGCTGACAAAATCGGCACAATGTTATTTCGGCGTGGCAAAGATTGGCATTATCAAGAGTATGCAGATCATTGGTCATGGGAAAGCCCACAGCGTTCATGGGAAGATTTACCCTTACCGAATGTGCCATTAGCCAATGCGGCAACGGCAATGGGGGTGATCAGCTGCTTGATGGAGATTGACCCTGTATTAGCGCAGAAAATAACCAACAAAGCGATTCACCAAGGCTTAAGTACCGCTCAGTTACCGGGGCGTTTCCAAATCATTGGCGAAAACCCGTTAATGATTTTAGATGTGGCGCATAATCCGCACGCTGCAGGTTACTTAGTTTCCAAACTCGCACAATTACCGAGGCGAGAAGGTCGTCGAATTCGTGCGGTAGTAGGCATGCTAGGGGATAAAGATATTCAAGGTACATTAACCTGTTTATCCCAACAAGTTACAGATTGGTATCTTGCGCCGCTAAGAGAATTTCGTGGTGCGGATGTGACTGAACTTAGCAAACATATTGATGGTGCTCACGAATTTGATTCAGTGGAAGCCGCTTGGCGACAAGCCTGCGTGGATGCGAAACCACAAGATGTGATTGTCGTGTGTGGATCATTCCATACAGTAGCACACGTCATGATGCTATTAGAGAAAACAGAAGGATAAAGTCAGTGGCTAGTAAATTCCAGAATCGTCTTGCTGGCGCCATTGTATTAGTCGCTGCGGGGGTCATTGTGCTGCCCGGGCTACTGGATGGCGATAAGAAATACAATGAAAATGAATTTGCAGCCATTCCGATTATTCCCAAACCGGGTGATGAAGAAGATATTGAGTCGATTGCACCGATTACACACAGTGCATCAACGGCTTCTTCAGAAGGAACTTCTGAAGCGATGTTATCGGAAGCTATCACCGAGCAAAAGCAAAGTGAACAGCCGCCAGTAGCCGCAAACAGTGCAAATCAAAGTGTGACAAATCAAAATAATGGCGCTCAAAATGGGAGCGCGATTCCGACAAATGTTGCACCTGAAAAACCGCGAGTGGAGCCAAAGCCGGAACCTAAACCTGAGCCTAAACCTAAACCAAAAGTAGAGTCAAAACCTGAACCAAAACCTGAACCTAAGCCGGAGCCTAAGCAAGAACCTCAAGGCAAAGCGTATGTGGTACAAGTTATCGCGCTAAATAATGCGAGTAAGGTTGAGGAAATAGTGGCTAAACTGAGATTGTCGGGGTATCAGGTTTATACGGTGCCAGCAAAACCGGTGAACAATAAATTAACCCGTATTTATGTAGGCCCTGAGGCATCAAGGCAGAAACTTGAATCTGCATTACCTGAACTTAATGCGATAACAGGTACAAAAGGGATTATTCAAGCGTTTAAGCCTTAAAATGACATTGGATTATCCCTAAAAAATAAGGGTATTTAGTAACTTACTGCGGCGATTATGATTTTTTCTTTTCGCCGCTGATTTTTTTAAATTCAATAAAAAATGGTTACGCAAACGTTTTCGTTTTCTGTTAGAATGCATTCGCCGCTGACGTGAATGCGAATTTTGGAATGAAATATGGTCTGGATTGATTACACAATTATCGCCATTATTGGCTTCTCGGCACTGGTAAGCCTGATTCGTGGATTTGTACGTGAGGCATTATCGTTAATCACATGGGGTTGTGCGTTCTTCGTTGCAAGTACGTTTTATCCCTACTTGGCGAGCTATTTTACGAACTTTGAGGATATTTTGGTTCGTAACGGTATTGCCATTGCGGCATTATTCATTGCAACCCTGATTGTAGGTGCGGTAGTGAATTATGTGATTAGCTCACTGGTACAAAAAACCGGATTATCGGGTACAGATCGTGTACTGGGGATTTGCTTCGGTGCGTTGCGTGGGGTATTAATTGTATCGGCGCTATTGTTCTTTCTCGATACATTTACTCCGCTTCCTCAAAGTGAGGATTGGCATCGTTCACAGCTTATTCCACAGTTCAGTCATATTATTAGGTGGTTCTTTGACTACCTGCAAAATGCGTCAAGTTTCCTACCGGAGAATATTTCTCCGTCTGGCTGATGAGGAAAGACTAAATGTGCGGTATTGTCGGTATCGCCGGTGTTTCACCGGTAAACCAATCAATTTATGATGCGTTGACGGTGCTACAGCATCGTGGGCAAGATGCAGCGGGTATTGCGACCATCGATGGTAAAAACAATATCCGTTTGCGTAAAGCAAATGGTTTAGTAAAAGATGTCTTTGAAACTCGCCATATGTTGCGACTTCAAGGTTCAATGGGCATAGGACATGTACGTTATCCTACAGCGGGTAGCTCAAGTGCATCTGAAGCTCAGCCTTTTTACGTTAACTCTCCTTTTGGTATCACCCTTGCACATAATGGTAACCTGACAAATGCTCACGAACTGACTCGTAGCCTATTTGAAACAGCGCGTCGCCATGTGAATACCACCTCAGACTCCGAAATTCTGCTAAATGTATTAGCGCATGAATTAGATAAGTTTGACCATTTTCCTCTCGAACCTGACAACATTTTTAGTGCCGTCGCGTCAATGCACAAAAAAATCCGTGGTGCTTATGCCTGTGTGGCATTGATTATTGGTCACGGGATGGTGGCATTTCGTGACCCATATGGCATTCGTCCATTAGTTCTCGGTCGCCGTATTTTGGCAACTGGCGAACACGAATATATGGTGGCATCTGAAAGTGTGGCATTAGACACGTTAGGCTTTGAATTCCTTCGTGATGTCGCACCCGGTGAAGCCGTGTATGTCACTGAAGATGGTAAATTATTTACTCGCCAATGTGCAGAGAATCCACAACTGACGCCGTGTATTTTTGAATATGTTTATTTTGCTCGCCAAGATTCCTTTATTGATAAAATCTCGGTGTATAACGCAAGATTGCGCATGGGGCAAAAGTTGGGGGCTAAAATTGCACGAGAGTGGGAAGATCTGCATATTGATGTCGTGATCCCAATCCCAGAAACCTCTTGCGATATCGCCTTGGAAATCGCACACATCTTAGATAAACCATACCGTCAAGGGTTTGTGAAAAACCGTTATGTTGGGCGCACGTTTATCATGCCAGGGCAGCAAGAACGTCGTAAATCAGTACGGCGTAAGCTGAATGCAAACCGTGCTGAGTTCCGTGATAAAAACGTTCTGCTGGTGGATGATTCGATTGTGCGCGGGACCACATCTGAGCAAATAGTGGAATTAGCCCGCGAAGCTGGTGCGAAGAATGTGTATTTTGCTTCCGCTGCGCCAGAAGTACGTTTCCCGAACGTATACGGCATCGACATGCCAAATGCGAATGAACTGATTGCACACGGTCGTGAAGTCGATGAAATTCGAAAATTGATTGGTGCAGATGGCTTAATCTTCCAAGATCTCAGCGACCTCGTGGACGCAGTTCGTGAAGAAAACCCAGAAATTAATGAATTTGAATGTTCCGTATTTGACGGCATTTACGTGACGAAAGATATTGACCAAAGTTATTTAAATTATCTGGAAAATCTGCGTAAGGACGATGAGTTAAAGTTGAAAGATCAGAGTGATGTTGAGGATTTAGAGATATACAACGAAGGCTAAATTTTCGGGGAGCCTCGCCATACTTCACGCTGTAGCGTTGTTGGCTGTATTAGCTAACCCTAGTCACATACCTGTGTATGCTCCTAGGGATTAGCTAACTTGCCGCCTAGCTACAGCATGAATTATTTAGAGGATTAAATCTAAAACTAAGCTGAAAATGAAGTTAGTCTGAATTACCTTTCACTCATGTTTCCTTCATTCCTTTATTTATACCCACTTATTCCGTGAGTAAAGTTTTGCTCTGTATTTTTACTATACTGACCTCTACACCTTGCCTCTCTCTCACTTCTTCACGATATTTGGTATATAATGCAGGAAATTACGTGAATTGGGGTTGAGCATGAAAAAACTTATCATTGGGTTAACGGGAGCGAGTGGGGCAATCTACGGTATTCGATTGCTGGAAGTGCTTAAACCTGTGAAAGATGTGGAAACCCACCTAGTGATGAGTGCGGCAGCACGTCAAACTCTCGCGCTGGAGACCGATTTCAGTGTGAAAGATGTTCAACAACTTGCTGACCATGTTTATGATAGCCGCGATATCGCCGCTGCAATTTCCTCAGGCTCATTTCGCACTGCGGGTATGGTAATCATGCCTTGTACTATGAAAACGCTTTCAGGCATCGTACACAGCTATACAGACACATTAGTAACCCGTGCGGCAGACGTCGTATTAAAAGAAGGGAAAAAACTGGTGTTAGGGGTACGGGAAACGCCACTGCATTTAGGGCATTTAAAATTGCTCGTTCAAGCCGCTGAAATAGGTGCCGTGATTATGCCCCCAATGCCTGCGTTTTATCATCAGCCTCAATCTATTCAAGATATTGTCGATCAAACCGTGAATCGCGTACTTGACCAGTTTGATATTCAGCTCGACCATGATTTGTTCACCCGTTGGCAGGGCGCTAAATAATCACGGTGTTGGTGTTAATAAATCTTCCAAAGCAATTCTCAGTTCAATAAATTCAAATGCAAAGCCAGCCTCTTCTAAGCGTTTTGGAATGGCTTGCTGTCCCCCTAATAATAAAGTGGCAGATTCACCAAGCACGCCTCTTACGGCGAAAGCGGGCGTGCGCACGAAAGAAGGGCGATTGAGTACATCTCCCATCATGGCAGCAAATTGGTCATTATGGACAGGATAAGGCGACGTCATATTAAACGGACCTGATAAATCCGGTGTTTCCATTAAAAACAAAATCGCTTTTACCATATCGTTAATGTGGATCCACGGCATATATTGCTTTCCATGACCAATCGGTCCACCTGCCCCCATTTTGAAAATAGGCAGAATTTTGGCGAGTAGACCACCTTTAGGGGATAAAACTAATCCAGTACGCAATAGGCAAACGCGCGTTTTGCTTGATTGGGCTTCGAGGGCAATGGCTTCCCAGCGTGCAGCTAACTGATGGGTAAATTCGTCATGGGGTTGGTCTGATTCAGTCACTACAGACTGACCTTGATCACCGTAATAGCCAACAGCAGATCCAGAAAGAAATACATTCGGTGGGGTTTCACTGGCTTTAATCAAATCCGTTAACTGTTGGGTTATTTTCCAGCGACTTTCACAGAGGATTTGTTTTTGTGCGGTCGTCCAGCGTTTTTCTGCGATGGGTTCACCGGCAAGGTTGATGACTGCATCAAATTCGTTGAGATTTTTTCTATCGCTGAGGGTTGTCCAGCATTCAACCGCTTTACAAAATAGACTGTATACTTTTTGTGGTGAGCGACTTAATACCGTGACCTGATGTGAATGCATCACTAACGCTTGAACCAGTTGGGTACCAATTAACCCTGTTCCGCCTGTTATTAGTATTCTCATTTTTATCCCCTCTATTTAAAGCGTTATAACGCTCTAAATAATCCGATTTTTACCATCTAGTTTGAGTTAACTATAGCATTTGCAAATAAGAATTGTTGGGTTTCAGTTAACGGTTCAAAAAAAAGAATTTTGTGCTATATCTTAAAGGGATGTGTTGATTTTTATGGGGGAGACAAAGCACAAATTTGCTTAGGATCCCTTGCAACGTATAAGTGAAAAGAATACCTTGTATCAAAGTATTTCGTTGGGCAAGTTAAATAAGGTTTTCAGGATGGAACAACAGACCGAATTCGTCGAGTGGGTGGATATTGTTGACGAAGATAATAATGTGATAGCTCAAGCAACCCGTCGCCAAATGCGGGCTGAAAATTTACGTCATCGCGCAACGTATATCGTGGTACATGACGGTATGGGTAAAATTTTGGTGCAAAGAAGAACTGACATTAAAGATTTTTACCCTGGACTTTTGGATGCAACCGCTGGGGGCGTAGTGATGCAAGATGAAAATATTCTTGAATCAGCTAAGCGCGAAGCTGAAGAGGAGCTGGGCATTGCGGGTGTTCCTTTTGCGGAACATGGTACCTTCTATTATGAAAACGAAATCTGCCGAGTATGGGGTGGGTTGTTTAGTTGTGTGAGTCATGGTCCTTTCGCATTACAAGAAAGCGAAGTGGTTGAGGTGAGCTGGCTAACGCCAAAAGAGATTACAGCACGTTGCGATGAATTCACGCCTGATTCACTTAAAGCACTGTCATTATGGTTAACGCGCAATAATGAAGCGGATAAAGCGATTAGCTGTTCCAGCCCAGAGTAAGCTCGGATATGAGAAGAAAGGACTACCTTGGTAGTCCTTTTATATTTTATGATTTATAAAATTTTGGCTTGTTGATTTTATTCGGCAGCGGATATTGATGAAGTTTATCGGCGTAGGAGGTATTAACCTCGATGATTTTCTCATGTCGAGCATTAACTAAGCATTCTTGCTGAGATATTATTTTTTCAATGAGACTAAAAAAATTTTTCTTCTTCTCTGTGATATAAAGGCCTTTATTAGGTTCAAAGAACTTGAATATGATTTTATTGTTGATATGTTTAATCGTAATCCCCATAGCATGATCTTTCGTTAGAAAATCACAAATGGTATCCTTTTGTTGTTGTAGTCGATTATTAATTCGCTGTTTAAATTCTTCAAAGGTTATATAATTTTGTGGGTTTAATTTTACATTATTATCAATAATCGTATAGGTGTCATACCTTATATTATATTGGTTATTTCTTTGTGTTATTTGATGCTTAATGATTTTTTTCTGGTGATTTTTAACCAGTTCAAAAAACGGTTTAATGCCGATCTGTGATAAATCAGTTAGTGTAAAATTAGAACATTTTTTCTTAATTTCTCGAGCTGTTAGTTTCATTAAATTAAGTTCAAAATGACTTTTTCCTTTTAATACGTTCTTCTTGGTATTTTTTGATGTGGAATAGGTATAAAAATATAATTGATGTAATAATTTTTTTAAATTAATAGCATTATCTTCCCCTATATTATTCAGTAATAAAGCACCGTTTTTAAAAAGTACTGCATTGATAGAATTAAGCATATTTCTTTGTTTTAACTCATTGCTGTCATTTGAAAAATCAAAATTTTTTATGGCGTGGTCAATATGTAGACTATAATCAATTAATTTTTGTCTATCAATTATTTGACAAAAAGCGTCATTTAAAAAAGTGTGATAATGGCGAATGTTTCCCTTGGCGTTATGTGTTTTATTTAATGCGCGCGCCAGATTTTTTATATATGTTTTTTCATCATTTGCATGAGCATAAAATAAGAAAGCATGTGTTAATCCATAACAAACACCTTTTTCGGCTTCTTGAATATTTTTAATGCCGATTATATTACGGGAAAACTCATTTTTAGCAGTATCTTTAAAATGGTCAGTTAATTTTATCTGTTTAAACTTAACACTGACTCTTTGGGGGATAATCATAACCATCCTCAATATTCTTGTGAAAATATAGAGGATCATGATATGAAAAAGGGAAAATGTTATTTTCATATAGCGATGAAAAAACAAAGGTCAATCAGTTTCCTGATTGACCTTTTAACGTAATGCCTAATAACGAAAATTATGCGTTTTCGTTTTGTGCAGCTTGAATTGCTGTCAGTGCAACGGTATAAACGATATCGTCTACCAGAGCACCACGAGATAAGTCGTTAACTGGTTTACGCATACCTTGCAGCATTGGACCGATAGAGACTAAGTCCGCAGAACGTTGTACGGCTTTATAAGTGGTGTTACCGGTGTTCAAGTCAGGGAAGATGAATACAGTGGCTTTACCCGCAACAGGTGAGTTTGGCGCTTTAGATTTTGCTACATCAGCCATAACCGCCGCGTCGTACTGTAACGGACCATCAATCATCAGATCTGGGCGTTTTTCTTGTGCTAAGCGCGTTGCTTCACGAACTTTTTCAACATCACTACCCGCACCGGAATTACCCGTTGAGTATGAAATCATCGCAACACGAGGTTCAATACCAAAGGCTTTTGCTGAATCGGCAGATTGGATCGCGATTTCAGACAGTTGCTCAGCAGTTGGATCTGGGTTAATTGCACAGTCACCATAAACAAAGACTTGTTCTGGCAGCAGCATAAAGAATACAGAAGAGACTAATGAGCTACCTGGTGCAGTTTTGATTAACTGTAATGGTGGGCGAATGGTGTTTGCTGTGGTATGAACCGCACCAGAAACCAGTCCATCTACTTCACCTTTTTCTAGCATCAATGTACCCAGAACAACGTTATCTTCCAATTGTTCACGAGCAACCACTTCGGTCATGCCCTTGCTCTTACGCAGCTCAACTAAACGCGCAACATATTCTTCGCGAACTTTAATTGGGTCAACGATTTCGATACCAGCGCCTAATTCGATACCTTGAGATGCTGCAACACGGCGGATATCATCAGGATTACCTAACAATACGCAGGTCGCGATACCACGTTCAGCACAAATCGATGCCGCTTTAACGGTACGTGGCTCATCACCTTCAGGCAGGACGATACGTTTGCCTGCTTTACGAGCCAGTTCAGTTAACTGATAACGGAACGCTGGAGGAGACAGACGGTTTGGACGTTCAGAATCAGCAACCAGAGATTCAATCCAGTTACTGCTAATGTGGCGAGCCACATAGTTTTGAATTTTCTCGATACGCTCATGGTCATCAGCAGGTACTTCAAGACTGAAGCTTTGCAGATTCAGCGAAGTTTGCCATGTGTTGCTGTTCACCATAAACACAGGTAAGCCCGTTTCGAATGCTTGTTCACAAAGTTTGCGAATAGGTGCATCGATATCATAGCCGCCTGTTAATAAGATAGCCCCGATTTCTACACCGTTCATTGCGGCTAAAGAGGCTGAAACCAGTACGTCAGGGCGGTCTGCGGAAGTCACTAACAGTGAACCTGGGCGGAAGTGTTCCAGCATGTGTGGAATGCTACGTGCGCAGAAGGTTACTGATTTAACGCGGCGAGTGTTGATTTCACCTTCGTTAACTACTTGTGCATTTAAGTGTTTTGCCATATCGATTGCACGGGTGGCAATCAGGTCAAAGTTCCAAGGGATCGTCGCTAATACTGGCAGATTCAAACATTCGAGCGCTTTCGCATCGATGTTAGCCACCGTCGCTTTGGTCGAATCGTCGAAAATTTCAGACAGGTCAGGGCGAGTACGACCTTGATCATCAACAGGTGCGTTAACTTTATTAACGATAACCCCGATGATATTTTCATTACGTTGACCACCGAACTCGTTACGAACCAGCTCTAAACGTTCTTGCATTTGCTGAATTGAGCTGTTGCCTGGCGCGGTAACGAAAACAATTTCTGCGCCTAAGGTTTTCGCAATTTCGTAGTTCAATGATTGAGCAAAAGAGTGCTTGCGCGTTGGGACTAAACCTTCGATCAGGATGACTTCTGCATCTTTGGTGTGCTCGTGGTAGCGAGCCACAATCTCTTCCATCAAAATATCTTTTTTAGATGATGTCAGAAGAGATTCAACATATTCCATTGTTAAAGGTTCAACAATGGTCGTGATGCTGGAGTGTGAACGTAAAACTTCGGTGGTTTGGTCTTTATTACCTGAAACGCGTGGTTGTGCGATTGGTTTAAATACGCTCAGCTGGACACCTTTTTGTTCCATTGAGCGAACGACACCCAGACTGACGCTGGTTAAACCAACGCTGGTGCCAGTAGGAATTAGCATAATTGTACGGGACACGGGAACCTCGTTTTTTGGTTACTCTAAAGCAGTACCGCCAGCATAAGGCTGGCGGCAAGAAAGTCTTTATGCTGTTAAGCGTGCAGCATCTTGGGCAATCACCAACTCTTCATTCGTTGGGATAACCAGTGCTGGGCGGCTGTTATCGGTGGTGATGACACCTTCTTTACCGAAACGTGCCGCTAAGTTGCGCTCGTGGTCATATTCGAAACCAAGAATAGCTAATTTCTTCAATGTGATTTCACGAACTTGTGCGGAGTTTTCACCGATACCACCAGTGAAGATAATCGCATCAAGGCGTCCTTCCATCAGCGCACTGTACGCACCAACATATTTCGCTAAACGGTGGCAAAATACATCCATTGCGCGGGTTGCATCTGCTTTGGTGCCATAGTTATCTTCAACATAACGGCAGTCGCTAGTCACACCCGTTAAGCCTAGTAAGCCAGACTCTTTCGTCAGCATTTTGTTGATTTGGTCAACGCTCATGCCTAATGAATCATGTAAATGGAAAATAATCGCAGGGTCGATATCGCCGCTACGAGTACCCATTACTAAGCCTTCTAATGGAGTTAAACCCATTGATGTATCAACACATTTACCGTTTACGATTGCTGATACTGAACCACCATTACCTAAATGGCAAGTGATAACGTTCAGTTCATCAACTGGTTTGTTCAGTTTTTTCGCTGCTTCACGAGAAACATAGTAGTGGCTAGTTCCGTGTGCGCCATAACGACGAATGCTGTGCTCTGAGTATAATTCGTATGGCAGTGCATACAGATAAGCTTCTTCAGGCATTGTCTGATGGAATGCAGTATCGAATACAGCGACGTTTTTACCGATCAGGTGAGGGAAGGATTTTCTTGCTTCTTCAATACCAATCAGGTGAGCAGGGTTGTGTAAAGGTGCAAATGGGATTGCCGCTTTAATACCTGCGATGACTTCATCGTCGATCACCACAGAAGACGTGAATTTTTCGCCGCCGTGAACAATACGGTGACCGATAGACGAAATTTGAGCAGACAGTTCAGGTTTCGCCGCAAGAATAGTATTCACGATGAAATTTAATGCTTCGCTATGCGCAGCACCCGCGCCTAAAGGCGCCTCATGTTTTTCGCCGTCCATTTTCCATTTAATACGAGCTTCAGGCAAATTAAAACATTCAGCTAAACCTGATAGAAATTCATCTCCATTAGTCGGATCGATGATTGCAAATTTCAGTGAGGAGCTACCGCAGTTTAAAACCAGTACCAGCTTACTTGACATGGAAATACCTATCTTAGTTGATGTTGTGAAGCCCGTTATCAGGACACACAGACTTAGTTGAAAAATGTAAGTCGCTAGAGCCTAGCGTATTTATATCCGACCAATTCATGATTGATATCATGATATGTGCAAAAAAGAACATGGGTCGATAATTTTACAGGGTTTTCTGTAGCAAACGTTACGTAATGCTGTTAAATAACTGTGAAAAATAAGTCACGGCATCGTGTTGAAATAACGTGCAGAGCCCCAATATATCACTGTTGTTTACTTATTAAAGAGAACTATTAAGCAACATAGCCCGGTAGTCATTCTAATTGCGGTCGATTCTACTAAAACTATTTTATATTTTATATGTTTTTTTAAAAATAGGGCGTTTGGTTGATTAAAATCATAAATGCCATATAAAGTGTAGTTATAGCGGTAAGTTATGCATTCACTAGAATAGTGGGTTTCATTTAAGTTAGCTGGATTAAAGCTAAATTTGTGAAAATGAACTTAAAAACTGAGTGTGCGTTCATACTCAATTTGACGTAAGCTAGCCGAAGATTGATATTGTTTTTGTGATGGTAGTAGGAAATTTATTGATGAGCACAATACAAAGTACCCCTCCAGGTTTTTTTAAACGATTCAGATTAGGGAATCACTATCTGAAGGTTTTTCCTATGGAAAAAAAGCTAACACCGCTGTTTCCTGAGCTACGTATCAATAAAGCGATCCGGTTTGGGATCCGCTTCATGCCGCCAATTGCAATATTTACGCTCGCTTGGCAAATCGCCTTAGGTGGGCAGTTAGGACCTGCGGTTGCCACAGCGCTATTCGCCTGTAGCTTGCCAATGCAAGGGTTATGGTGGTTAGGCAAACGTGCTGTTACGCCATTACCTGCAGGGTTATTGAGTTGGTTTTATGAAATCCGCGATAAATTTACTGAAGCGGGAATTGCAATGGCGCCTATCGAACAACAGCCGGACTATCTGGCGCTAGCCGAATTATTGAAAAAAGCGTTCAAGCAGTTAGATCACACTTTTATGGAAGATATCTAACATTATTTTTGATCCTAATTAAAGTCAGGTCTAACAACAAAGCTCTATTTAACAATAACTAATACAAAATAGTTGTTTAGATCAATAAAAATGATATTTCATCTGTGCATTATTAACATTGAATGCGAAGATGGCAGTAAATTATTTATGGAGAGCTGTGATGGAAATGACCAACGCTGAACGCTTAATTATATCCAATCAATATAAAATGATGACCATGCTAGACCCTGATAACGCAGAGCGTTACCGTCGTCTTCAAACGATAGTTGAGCGTGGATTCGGTTTGCAAATGCGCGAACTGGATAGAGATTTTGGTGAGTTGAGTGAACAAACGTGCCGTACTGTCATTGATGTGATGGAAATGTACCATGCATTGCAGGTTTCCTACGGCAACATGGAAGATAAACATGGTGTGGATGAGCGCCGTGTGCAATTTTTAGGTTTTGATGCGGCGACAGAGGCTCGTTATCTGAGCTATGTACGCTTTATGGTGAATACCGAAGGGCGTTATACGCACTTTGACAGCGGTACTCACGGTTTTAACTCTCAAACGCCAATGTGGGATAAATATTTAAGAATGCTGAAAATTTGGCAAGCTTGCCCTCGTCAATATCATCTTTCAGCGGTCGAGATTTCTCAGATTTTAAATGCGTAACCGTATTTTAGGTAAAAACACAGAGCATATTTGCATTAGGTAAATAAAAGGGTTCAATGTGAAGTTAAAAGCAAAAGGTTTTTTATTCGATCTCGATGGAACATTGGCGGATTCACTCGCTGTTGTTGAGCGCTGTTGGTGTTTATTTGGCGATAGAATTGGTGAGGATAAGCAAGCAATTATCGATTATATCCATGGAAAACCTGCGATGACGACATTGCGTCATTTTTTACCTAATGCAAGCGAAGAAGAGCTACAAAGCCATTTTCGTTGGTTAGAAAAAATGGAAAGTGAAGATATGGACGGCGTTGTTGCGCTGCCAGGGGCAATAGCGCTGTTATCTTCACTGAATAAATTAGGTGCGCCTTGGGCGATTGTGACATCAGGAACAGTGCCAATCGCTCACGGACGCCGAGCCGCCGCCGGCTTGCCTGAACCTAAACATTGGGTCACTTTTGAAAAAGTCTCTAAAGGTAAACCAGACCCAGAACCTTTCCAATTAGGGGCGAAAAGCCTGTCTCTCTCACCTGAAGACTGCATCGCTTTCGAAGATGCGCCCGCGGGTATTCATTCTGCGCTAAGTGCAGGTTGCCAAGTGATTGCTGTTCATGCACCAGAAGGTATGCTTCGACGAGATGAAATCTCTGCGATTATTAGTACATTAGAGCAAATCTCCGTGACTGGACCTGACAATAACGGCTATTTTGAGCTTTTCGTATCGAAAAACGCCTAATTACGATCTAATCAAAGAAATCCTCTTAAAAACATGGTTAACTAACTAAAATCTTTAGCCTGTTTTTTTTCGTCGAAAGGGGATATTTTGAACGGAGAATTGCTGTGGGTATTAACCCTACTATTGATCGCGGTTGTTCTATTTACGACCAATAAAATCCGCATGGATGTGGTTGCCTTATTAGTCATTGTTGCATTTGTATTGAGTGATACATTGACATTACAGCAGGCAACCGCGGGTTTTGCGGATCCTAACGTTTTATTGATTGCCGCTCTGTTTGTCATCGGAGATGGTCTGGTTCGTACCGGAATTGCCTACCAAATGGGGGAGTGGCTCGTCCGAGTTGCAGGCAGCAGCGAAAGTAAAATGCTTGTCTTTTTAATGATGACGGTGGCGGGACTCGGTGCATTCATGAGTTCTACTGGCGTTGTCGCCATCTTCATTCCCGTCGTGCTCAGTGTTGCTGCACGGATGAAAACATCCCCTAGTCGATTAATGATGCCATTAGGCTTTGCCGGTCTGATCAGTGGCATGATGACGTTAGTCGCTACGCCACCCAATATGGTCGTGAATAGCGAATTAGTTCGTGAAGGGCTACCCAGTTTTCAATTTTTCTCAATTACCCCGATTGGACTCCTCATTTTATTGGCGGGCATTGGTTATATGTGGCTGACTCGTCGCTGGCTAGGAAGCAATGAACCCGATAAACAACCCGTAAAATATCAGCGTAGTTTCCGTGATTTGATCCGCGATTATAAACTGGCGGGGCGTGCCCGTCGGTTAGCTATTCGTAAAGGGTCTTCACTGATTGGACACACGCTTGATGAACTTCATTTGCGTTCCCGTTACGGCGCGAACGTGGTAGGGATTGAACGCTGGCGCAAGTTTCGTCGTGTGATGGTGAGTGCAACGGGGGGGACTGAGCTACGCGAGCGCGATGTTTTGCTGATTGATATTTCAGTGACTGACGATGAGCTGCGTCAATTTTGTAGTGAACAACTCCTTGAGCCAATGATCTTGCGTGGAGATTATTTTTCCGAACAATCAAGGGATGTGGGGATGGCGGAAGTGTCTATGAACCCAGACTCAGAATTATTGGGTAGAAGTTTACGAGAGATTAAATTTCGTACCCGATATGGTTTAAACGTCGTGGGGATACGCCGCGATGGAAAGGCCCTTGATGGCAAACTAGTGGATGAGCCTCTGCGCTTAGGGGATATTTTGCTGGTCATCGGTGATTGGAAATTGATTCGTATTCTATCGACCAAACCGCGTAATTTTATTGTATTGAACTTAGCCGCTGAAGTTGAGGCGGTAGCCCCAGCTGCTTCGCAAGCCCCTCATGCGTTATTTTGCCTTGCGCTCATGGTAGCGATGATGGTTACCAATGAAATCCCTAACTTTATTGCAGCGTTAATTGCCTGCTTATTAATGGGGAAATTTCGCTGTATTGATATGGAAAGCGCGTACAAATCGATTCACTGGCCGAGCATTATTTTGATTGTTGGTATGATGCCATTCGCTATCGCTTTACAGGAAACCGGGGGGATAGCCCTGGCGGTAGATGCACTGATGAAGGTCGCGGGAGGATTGGGTCCGCATGTAATGCTGGTATGCTTATTTATACTCTGTGCAACGATTGGGTTATTTATCTCAAATACGGCAACCGCAGTATTAATGGCACCCATTGCGATTGCCGCAGCGCGTCAAATGGAAGTCTCGCCACTGCCATTCGCTATGGTCATTGGTATCGCGGCATCCGCCGCATTCATGACACCGGTTTCTTCCCCAGTTAATACTTTAGTGCTCGGACCTGGTGGCTATAAGTTTGCCGATTTTCTAAAGATGGGTGTTCCCTTTACGATTATCGTGATGTTTATCAGTGTGGCTGTGATCCCTATTTTGTTCCCATTCTAATTAAATCAATAGCGCCTACTTTATTAAGGCGCTATTAAACTCAATAAAACTTACTGCCCATGATGATAAAGATCAATTCGTAATATTTAATCCATTACCGCCTACCTGCAGAATATTGTTATTTTTATTACCGGAACAATCCTTAAAATTAACAGATAATTATGGTGAGGTAATAATGAATACTGAAATAACAAAAGAGAAAGTAGTAGTTTATGGAAATGATGGTTTTTGTACTTTCGAAAACTATTGGGGTGAAGAATTAGTTTCTGTTCGATTAGAACATTATGTTTCAGGTATGATTGATAAAACGAGACATATGTTAACAACAGTTGAATTATCAAATATTGCAGATCGAACAGAGCTAAAAAAAGTGTTTTTCATACGAACGGCGATGGGACAGCTGGATCGGTATGACTATTGGGATATGACCATGCATACTAAAAGTGGGCGAGTTTTTAGAACGAAAGATAGATTTCGTTGTTCTTATGCCTTCTATGATTCTTTAGATGCGATTATTGGTGTGAATGGTACGGCGAAAACATTATATATCGCATTTTCATCATCATCAGGATGCAAGACAGAATTGATTGAAGTTTTATAATAAATAGCTTTAATTCAGAATGAAATAAAATGGCGTATACTATTTATCATGATATATCCGATAAAATAAAGATAGATAATATTATGTGGTTCAGTTACGAGCTAGATACCGAGGATTCTTATAATCACTGGTATGTAGATATAACAACAGAAGATGGAAAACGCTATCATACAAAGAGCAAATTTTATTGCTCGATGACAAGAGCCGATGAAGGAAAAGTGATTCTTGGCATCAATGGCGAATCTGAAAATTTATACGTCCATTATCCTGTTTCAATTGAAAATAAAGCATGAATGACTCATCATGTTTTATGATAAAAATCACGAACATCTAAGTAAACGATATTGTAGATGAGTAAGTGGAAGTGTACATCAAGCTGAACAGAATGTTAAAAGTAGGAATGGCATATGCCATTCCTTATATTTTGTTTAGTTAGTGGCTGATTTCATCTAATGAAAGCGTAAAACTCGGGACAAACGTTTTCATAAAATATTCCATTTCAGGGCTATTGCGCTCAGCGAGCATTTTTTCAAGGCGCTTTTTAGCGAGCTTAAATTCGCTATTGCCAGCAGATAGTTCTTCTAAACATTTTAAATAGGCGCATAAGGTATCAGCCTGTTTCACAATAAAATGTTCTTCCTCAGATTGAAGATCTTCCACCAGCAAGCATTTAAAATCCTCTTGCAGTTCTTCAGGTAACATATCCAGTAATTTTTGCTGCGCGAATTTTTCTATTTTTTTGTATTCATGGGCAATTTGCTGATTATGATACTTAATTGGCGTGGGTAAATCACCTGTGATGACTTCACTTGCATCATGGTACATGGCGAATAGTGCAATTTTTTCGGCGTTAACATTACCATCAAATTTACGGTTTTTAATGATTGCGAGTGCATGTGCCACCATCGCGACTTGTAGGCTGTGCTCTGACACATTTTCAGTACGCACATTACGCATTAGGGGCCAGCGATGAATGAGTTTCATTCTAGCAAGATGGGCAAAAAAATAACTCATAATTCCTCCTTGATTGAAATAATCATATGTGAAAATCATACATCAGATACAAGTAAATTTATATTTAATATTAAGCACTTCTATTTTGAATAAGTGAATATAACTTAATGAAAGCTAATGTTTTAAATGAATTAAGTATAGGACGAAATGCATTAAAATTCCCATGAATTATCCAAGCATCAATCCAATAGCATCGAGGAGATTATATGGAAGTCGCGTTATCAGCAAAAGGTACGGTTACATTAGAGAACTTTTGGGGAGAGCCCTTAAAATTGATGAAACTTACACACTTATCATTACGAACATCCACTGTTGAACTAAAGGATGTACCTCAAGGGGCGATTATTAAAAATGCAATGGAGTTTATTTATCAAAGGGGTATTGGAAAGCCGCGAGATTACTGGATTTTAGACATTGTGACTCAAGACAATACACGTTATCGCTCAGAACCTATGTATGATTGTTCTATTGATGAAACGGGAACTCCGACGGAGGGGCATGTAATTGTTGGAGTCAATGGCGAGTCTAAACGAATTTACACAGTGCTAGACAGTGGAGATCGTTGTTCTGACAGTATGAATCAAGTTTGGCTATAATTAATATTCGATTCATAATCATGCAATGAAATGATCAAAAAAGAATGAAATAAAAAAGTTAAATTGAGAGTGTCCATACTCAATTATCTAAATAAGACGTGCAAGAGTAAACAAGTTATCATCCAATAATAAATTGATTTGATATTTTTAGTCACTATAATCGAGAGGTAGATAATTAAACTGATCGAGGATGAAATGAAATATTTCCCAGTAATATTGGTGTTGTTTTTCTTAGCGGCTGTTTATTTAATTTCCATTATTTGATTATCCAATAAAGAGCCTCATATTTAGATATTAAATTTTCAGTTATAAAAATAGCCCATATCGGGCTATTTTTATTTTTCACCAAGCCGCCAATATTATTGGCGATAATTTTCTAAAAAACGACCAAACTTATTGATAGCCATTTCTAAATCATCAGCATAAGGTAGCGTCACGATACGGAAATGGTCAGGCTCTGGCCAGTTAAATGCGGTTCCTTGGACTAATAGCACTTTTTCTTGTAGTAATAAGTCAAGGATCATTTTTTGGTCATCGTGAATATTAAAACGTTTAATATCAATTTTAGGGAACATATACAGGGCACCTTGTGGTTTAACACAAGAGACGCCTGGAATTTGATTAATCAATTCCCATGCACGATTACGCTGTTCATATAAGCGTCCACCTGGTTGGATAAACTCACTGATACTTTGATAGCCGCCTAACGCAGTTTGGATAGCATGCTGCATCGGAACGTTTGCACACAAGCGCATAGAGGCCAACATTTCTAAGCCTTCAATATAGCCTTTAGCGTGTTTTTTCGGGCCGTTTATCGCCATCCATCCTTGGCGGAAACCTGCAACGCGATAGGTTTTTGATAGCCCATTGAACGTGACTGTCAGTAAATCAGGTGCCAGTGCTGCAATAGAGTGGTGCTGCGCATCGTCATACAGAATTTTATCGTAGATTTCATCAGCGAAAATAATCAGGCTATGTTGACGGGCAATTTCGACAATTTCCATCAGCAGTTCTTTACTGTACACCGCCCCTGTTGGGTTATTCGGGTTGATGATGACAATACCACGGGTGCGTGGGCTGATTTTTTTACGAATATCGTCAAGATCAGGCATCCAGCCTTGCTGTTCATCACACATATAGTGCACTGCGTTACCACCCGATAAGGAAACCGCTGCGGTCCAAAGTGGGTAGTCAGGAGCAGGCACCAGCATTTCATCGCCATTATTAAGCAGTGCTTGCATCGCTTGAACGATAAGTTCAGAAACGCCGTTACCGATATACACATCTTCAACCGTCATATCGTGAATATCACGGGCTTGGTAATGTTGTACGATGGCCTTACGCGCTGAATATAAGCCTTTTGAATCACAGTAACCTTGCGAGCTTGGCAGATTGCGCAGGACATCAACGAGGATCTCATCAGGTGCTTCAAAGCCAAACGGTGCCGGGTTACCAATATTCAGTTTTAAGACTTTATTGCCTTCTTCTTCTAAGCGCTTTGCTTCTTTTAAAACTGGCCCACGAATGTCATAGCAGACATTATCGAGCTTATTGGATTTCAGTATGTTGTTCATGGTTCTCTCATTACCCTAACGGGCTTGCGATGATAGGGGATTTCCGGCGTTGTTATCTACTGTACTCCTCCCTCGGAAGCTTTTGAAGATGCTAGATAATTTTTGGTGCAAAAGGTTGGTTTAGACATGAATCAGATATATGCTATCTTAAAGTATTGAATAAGTTAGATGTTGATTCTGGTTGTGGTTGTTAAGTTGGAATCTAATTCTGATAATTATCGCTGTTTTGGAGTGGAAAAGTAAAAAAATGACGCTATGACAAACGTGTCAAAATTGTATCACTCTGTAAGTTTGAATCTTAAATCATTAAACTAGAAATAAATTTAACTATTGGTCGGGGGGGTTTTGATAGTTTTTGGCTTTTTTTGTTAGCAATATTGATTATTTTAATAAGAATATTCTTAATGGAAACGTGTTTATAATGTTTAGCGTATTGATAATTAATAAAATTGTTAATTTACATCATATGTTACATAAAGAGCTTACATTAAAATAATTGCAACTACATTAAATATGTTACTATTTAGTCCTATTCAATTATTGCGGGTTTATTACGCTTTTTGTTAATCAGCGCCCGCTTTATTGATAGAAACTTAAAATGCTATTTAGATAATTAAAGTAACTTTAGTTAATTATCAGATAGGTATAGCAATGTAGAGTATTTGAATACAATAAATGCAGATCTATGGATTAGAAATGCAAAAAGTTGGATCATTTTTAAGACTCGCTGATTCTCACGGAGGAGAGCAGAAACACCAGGTATCATAAAATTATATAAAGAGAATGTACGATGATAAATTCCAATCGTCCCATAATGAACTTAGATCTCGACTTACTACGCACATTTGTCGCAGTGGCTGATCTTAACACTTTCGCCGCTGCCGCTGCCGCAGTATGTCGTACTCAGTCCGCTGTTAGTCAGCAGATGCAACGTTTAGAACAATTAGTTGGTCGTGAATTATTTGCACGCCACGGGCGTAATAAGCTATTAACTGCCCATGGTTTACAATTGCTCGGTTATGCGAGACAAATTCTACGCGCCAATGATGATGCAACGGCATCATTAACGTATAACGATGCAGATGGTGAATTACGCATCGGAGCATCCGATGACACAGTCGATATCTTACTCCCATTTTTATTGAACCGTATCGCTTCCGTTTTTCCACGTATCGCGGTAGAAGTTCGAATTAAACGTGCTCAGTTTATTGAATCAATGTTAGATAACCACGAAATTGATTTAGCCTTAACGACGAGCCGTATTCCTCAACACCCGAAAACTGCATTAAGAACTGTTCCTATTTTATGGCACAGTGCACCAGATTTTCAGTTACGCCCAAATGAACCGATTCCATTGGTAGTGATGGATGAAACTAACCCATACCGTAAATTATGTACTCATGCATTAGATGAGGCTGGTTTACCATGGCATGTGGCGTATGAAGCGGCATCATTGCCAGCTGTTCGCGCTGCTGTGAATGCTGAAGTCGGTGTGACGGCGCGTCCAATGGAAATGCAAAATGCGGATCTTCGTATTTTGAGTGAAGCGGATGGTTTACCGCGTTTACCAGATATCCAATACTGGTTATACAAAAATGCGGATGAGCAAAAAGATTTTGTGCTTACCGTCTTTAGCGCGATTGAAAACAAAAAAATCCCTTATGCAGTAGCCCCTGCGGCTGAGCAAGTAGAGAACAGTGGTCAATAAGATCACTCTTTGTCCTTATCGATAAAATAGGTTTTTTATCAAGGGTAAGTGGCAAAACAGTATTATGTGTATCCGGCTGGATCAGTGTATCTGATTCGGCCGTTTTTATTTTTTACTTATTGCTTTTTCCTCTGCGCAATGCTGCCTCTCGATTGTTATCAAAATGATCTTAATGCCAATTTTCTCTCCTTACTCATCAAGTGGTTAATAGAGACTTAAGTCAATTTTAGTCGTACGATATTTTACTTAAGAGTGAGATGATAAAAAAGTGAACAAAATTTCTGTTCAATAGGTGATAAAACACACGTATTACCCACTTATTAAGTATGGATTAACGCGTAAGAGCATGAAATAATTGTGATGTATATGGCATAACATGAAATTCATTAGTTAGTTAACGATTTGTTACGTCGTTAACAATAATTTTTTGCTGAATTGATAAAATAGCTGAGAGTACTCAGTGGCTTAGTGGGCATGATGAATAAAAAATCGTTATTGCCTCTTAAATTAAATTCGGATGTTATGTAAACAAATTGAGTATTTTTTCAATAAATCTGTGCGTTAGATCAAATAAAAAGCACATTTTTTCGTCTGTTAAGACAGGTTTTTCCTGAGATAATGGTGTAGTAAAAACGAATAATCAGTTAGACTACTTTGCGTGTTTATTTGTGTATAGTAACACTGACACGTTTTAGCAGATAATGAGTACTTTTTGTTTCGCTGATGTTTTTTGTGTGTGAATTTTTTGTAATAAGTACGGGTTATTTTGTTCATTTGAGCAAAATAAAATGTAGTGGGAGAGGACGAACCAAACGGCAGTCGTTAGACTGATTTTAGTTTGGTGATCTTGCAGTTTGGGGATCATATTGGTCTTTCTTCTCGATTAACTGGGCAATTGTGCTGCAACACTGCCATGTTGTTAAAAAGAGCAGTTACGCATCATAAGTAATGAGTAAGCAACGAGTATGTCTACATCAATCCTAGAGTTAGCCCATAACTGGGGCTTTGCTATATTCCTTCTCGGCGCTATTGGTCTTTGCGCTTTCATGTTGACCGCTGGTCATTTCTTGGGTAGCCGCGCCAAAGCCAGAACAAAACACGTTCCCTATGAGTCAGGTATTGATTCAGTCGGTAGTGCTCGTCTTCGTATGTCAGCCAAGTTCTACTTGGTCGCGATGTTTTTCGTGATCTTCGATGTGGAGGCTATGTTCTTATTTGCATGGTCTGTCTCCATCCGCGAAGCGGGTTGGGTCGGTTTCATCGAAGCCGCTATTTTTATCTTGGTATTGTTGGCGGGATTATTTTATCTGGTCCGCGTTGGTGCATTGGATTGGACTCCAATCCGTTCACGTCGCGCAGTTAAAGGTCCTAGTGAAGTTATTAAAATCAGCAATCGTCATCCGCAGTAAAAAGCGAGGCAATATACAATGGATTATACGCTCACCCGCATAGATCCGAACGGTGAGAACGACCGTTACCCACTGCAAACTCAAGAAATCGTTACTGATCCTCTTGAGCAGCAAGTTGAAAACAGTGTGTATATGGGGAAATTATCCCATGCACTTCATGATGTAGTGAACTGGGGTCGTAAGAACTCCCTGTGGCCATACAACTTTGGTCTTTCATGTTGCTATGTAGAAATGGTGACGTCGTTCACGGCTGTTCATGACGTAGCCCGCTTTGGTGCGGAAGTACTACGTGCTTCTCCTCGTCAAGCCGACTTCATGGTTGTTGCGGGAACCTGTTTTACTAAAATGGCTCCCGTTATTCAGCGCCTATATGACCAAATGCTTGAACCAAAATGGGTTATCTCCATGGGTTCATGTGCAAACTCGGGTGGGATGTATGACATCTACTCTGTAGTGCAAGGCGTCGACAAATTTATTCCCGTGGATGTGTACATTCCAGGCTGCCCACCACGCCCTGAAGCCTATATGCAGGCTCTCCTTCTGTTACAAGAATCCATCGGCAAAGAACGTCGCCCACTTTCATGGGTTGTCGGTGATCAGGGTGTTTATCGTGCGAACATGCAGTCAGAAAGAGAAAGAAAACACGGTGAACGTATCGCAGTGACTAACCTGCGTACCCCAGACGAAATTTAAGGCTTTTAGCCATACAGCGTAACAGAGCAATGTTGTTGCGAAATAATAAACCTGATCAAGCGTTATGGTGAAGAATGATGACAGATCAGATAGCGCAAGCGAGTCGTAACCAGCCAGAATGGCAGACACAGGATCACATTAATGATCCTGTGCTTCTGGAACTGCGCAATCAATTTGGCCCGGATGCCTTTTCTGTTCAAGCGACCCGTACTGGCATGCCAGTGATTTGGGTGCGCCGTGAACAATTACTGGAAATTGTAGATTTCTTAAAGAAACTGCCTAAACCGTATGTGATGTTATTCGACCTACACGGAGTCGATGAACGCCAGCGTATCCATCGCCAAGGTCTGCCTGAAGCAGATTTTAGTGTGTTCTACCACATCATATCTATTGACCGAAATCGCGATATCATGTTGAAAGTGGCTCTTAACGAGAATGACTTAAACGTGCCGTCCGTGGTTTCTCTTTTCCCTAATGCTAACTGGCATGAACGTGAAGTTTGGGACATGTTCGGTATTACCTTCCAAGGTCACCCGAATCTGCGCCGCCTTCTAATGTCACCAAGCTGGGAAGGTCATCCACTGCGTAAAGATTACCCAGCGCGTGCCACTGAATTCGACCCGTTTGTGCTAACTAAGCAGAAACAAGATCTGGAAATGGAAGCATTGACTTTCAAACCAGAAGAGTGGGGCATGTCTCGAGGAAATGAAAACGAAGATTTCATGTTCCTTAACTTGGGTCCAAACCACCCATCTTCCCACGGTGCATTCCGTATTGTTCTGCAACTCGATGGTGAAGAAATTATTAACTGCGTGCCAGATATTGGGTATCACCATCGCGGCGCAGAAAAAATGGGTGAACGCCAATCATGGCATAGCTACATTCCTTACACAGACCGTATCGAATATCTTGGCGGTTGTGTCAATGAGATGCCTTATATTTTAGCGGTTGAAAAACTGGCAGGTATTGAAGTACCGGATCGCGTAAAAACTATCCGTGTCATGATGTCAGAACTTTTCCGTATCAATAGCCATCTGCTATATATCAGTACGTATATCCAAGACGTTGGTGCGATGACGCCAGTTTTCTTCGCGTTTACCGATAGACAAAAAGTGTACAACGTGATTGAAGCTATCACGGGCTTCCGTATGCATCCAGCATGGTTCCGTATTGGCGGTGTGGCTCATGATTTACCTCGTGGCTGGGACAAACTGCTGCGCGAATTACTCGATTGGTTACCGAAGCGCCTAGAATCTTATGTTACCTCTGCATTGAAAAACTCCATCCTGAAAGGTCGTTCTGTTGGCGTAGCGTCTTATACCAAAGAAGAAGCGTTAGCGTGGGGCGTCACAGGGGCAGGTTTACGTGCAACAGGTGTAGATTTCGACGTGCGTAAATGGCGTCCATATTCTGGCTACGAAAACTTTGAATTTGACATCCCAATCGCTCACAACGGTGACTGCTATGACCGCGTGATGATCAAAGTGGAAGAGATGCGCCAAAGTATCCGTATTCTTGAGCAGTGCTTGAAGAATATGCCAGAAGGTCCATTTAAAGCGGATCACCCACTGACTACGCCGCCACCAAAAGAGCGTACATTGCAGCATATCGAAACCCTGATTAACCACTTCTTACAAGTGTCGTGGGGGCCGGTGATGCCAGCGAACGAATCATTCCAGATGGTTGAAGCAACCAAAGGGATCAACAGCTACTACTTGACCAGTGACGGTAGCACCATGAGTTATCGTACACGAATTCGTACCCCGAGCTATGAGCACTTACAGCAAATTCCGGCGGTTATTCGAGGTAGCTTGGTGTCTGACTTGATTGTCTATCTGGGTAGTATTGATTTTGTAATGTCGGATGTGGATCGCTAACCATGCATAATGAACAAAATAAACACGAGCAATTAGACGTTGTGAATGTCTTTGAACCGCAAGTGAACCACGGTTTTGTGTTAACTGAACACGAACGTGCGGAAATTGAAGGCGAAAAACATCACTACGAAGATGCACGCGCAGCGTCGATTGAAGCGCTGAAAATTGTGCAAAAGAACCGTGGCTGGGTTGAAGATGGCGCAATTCACGCTATCGCTGATGTTTTAGGTATCCCTGCAAGTGATGTTGAGGGGGTTGCGACATTCTATAGCCAAATTTTCCGCCAACCTGTTGGTCGCCATATTATTCGTTATTGCGACAGCGTTGTTTGCCATATTACCGGCTACCAAGGCTTAGAAGCTGAAATTATTAAACAGCTGAATATTCGCCCAGGACAAACAACGGCTGATGGTCGCTTTACGCTGCTACCAACCTGTTGCTTAGGCAATTGTGACAAAGGGCCTACGATGATGATCGATGAGGATACCCACAGTTACGTCCAGCCTGAAAATATTCAAAAGCTACTGGAGCAGTATCCATGACAAATTCTGTTAATCCAGTGATCCGAACTGCAGAAACTCATCCACTAACTTGGCGCCTGCGTGATGACGCGCAGCCAGTCTGGTTAGATGAGTATCGCAGTAAAAACGGATACAAAGGTCTTGAGCGTGCACTTAAAGGCATGGCACCGGATGAAGTTGTTAATCTCGTTAAAGACGCGGGTCTGAAAGGACGCGGTGGTGCGGGATTCTCAACGGGTCTGAAATGGAGCCTGATGCCAAAAGACGAAAACATGAAACTGCGTTATTTCTTATGTAATGCGGATGAAATGGAGCCGGGCACCTATAAAGACCGCCTACTGATGGAGCAACTTCCTCACCTTTTAGTTGAAGGGATGATTACTGGCGCATATGCACTTAAAGCATATCGCGGTTACATCTTCCTACGTGGTGAATATGTGGAAGCGGCAAGAAATTTACGTCGCGCCATCGAAGAAGCAAAAGCAGCGGGTCTGTTAGGTAAAAATATTCTTGGTTCAGGTTTTGATTTTGAGCTGTTTGTGCACACGGGCGCAGGTCGTTATATCTGTGGTGAAGAAACCGCACTGATTAACTCATTAGAAGGTCGCCGCGCAAACCCACGCTCTAAACCACCATTCCCTGCGAGTTCTGGGGCTTGGGGTAAACCGACTTGCGTGAATAACGTGGAAACCATCTGTAACGTTCCTGCGATTTTAGAGCACGGTGACCAGTGGTATATCAATTTAAGTGCTGGTAAGAGTAAAGATGCAGGCACTAAGCTGATGGGCTTCTCAGGTCGTGTGAAAAATCCAGGTTTATGGGAATTGCCATTTGGTACGACAGCGCGTGAAGTTTTAGAAGACTACGCGGGCGGTATGCGCGATGGATTAAAACTCAAAGCATGGCAACCGGGTGGTGCAGGAACTGACTTCCTGACCAATGATCACCTCGATTTACCGATGGATTTCGAAAATATTGCAAAAGCGGGCAGCCGTTTAGGGACTGCACTGGCAATGGCAGTGGATAACGAAATCAATATGGTTTCTTTAGTGCGTAACTTAGAAACCTTTTTCGCACGTGAATCCTGTGGTTGGTGTACGCCATGCCGTGATGGTTTGCCATGGAGCGTGAAAATTTTACAAGCACTGGAAAAAGGCGAAGGTCAAGAAGGGGATATCGAAACTCTTGAGCAACTTTGCCGTTTCTTAGGTCCAGGTAAAACGTTCTGTGCACACGCACCGGGTGCGGTTGAGCCATTACAAAGCGCCATCAAATATTTCCGTGGAGAGTTCGAAGCGGGTATCTCGAAAAAAGATCTGCGTAACATCGTGCAGATTGCCGGGATCCAACCAAACCTGCTGAAGCAGCGTTGGTAAGCATTTAGCGATTGAGCAACCGCTAAACGAATTTTTAACGAAGAACGTATTTATGTTTAACGCCTGCTAACGCGGGCCTTTGGGAAGCATGCTGACTATGGCTACGATATATGTAGACGGCAAAGAATATGACGTAAACGGGTCAGAAAACCTGTTACAAGCCTGCTTATCGTTGGGGCTAGATATTCCTTATTTTTGCTGGCATCCGGCGCTGGGAAGCGTTGGCGCTTGCCGCCAGTGTGCGGTGAAGCAGTATCAAAACGCAGATGACACTCGTGGTCGCCTCGTAATGTCTTGTATGACACCGGCAACGGAAGGCACTTACATCTCAATCGAT
This sequence comes from Providencia alcalifaciens DSM 30120, assembly GCF_000173415.1. GTDB lineage: Bacteria > Pseudomonadota > Gammaproteobacteria > Enterobacterales > Enterobacteriaceae > Providencia > Providencia alcalifaciens. The sequence goes on from NZ_ABXW01000062.1 coordinate 95,218, forward strand.
GATGAAGAAGCCAAACAATTCCGTGAAAGTGTTGTTGAATGGCTAATGACCAACCACCCACACGACTGCCCAGTCTGTGAGGAAGGGGGTAACTGCCACTTACAAGATATGACGGTCATGACTGGTCATACGATGCGTAAGTATCGTTTTACTAAGCGTACACACGTTAACCAAGATCTTGGTCCTTTCATTAGTCATGAAATGAACCGCTGTATCGCGTGTTACCGCTGTGTTCGTTATTACAAAGATTATGCGGATGGCACTGATTTAGGTGTGTATGGGGCGCATAACTATGTCTATTTTGGTCGTACTGAAGACGGTACGCTGGAAAGCGAGTTTTCTGGCAACCTCGTCGAAGTGTGTCCAACAGGGGTATTCACCGACAAAACTCACTCAGAACGCTACAACCGTAAATGGGATATGCAATTTGCACCGGGTATCTGCCAACAATGCAGTATCGGTTGTAATACCAGCCCAGGTGAGCGTTATGGTGAACTACGCCGTATTGAAAACCGCTATAACGGTTCAGTAAACCATTACTTCCTGTGTGACCGCGGTCGCTTTGGTTATGGTTATGTAAACCGCAAAGACCGTCCTCGCCAAGCACTATTCACTAAAGATGGCGTGCAGCAAGTGATTTCAGCAATTGAAGCGATGCAAAGCGGTGCGCAGATTATCAATCAAGCGAAAAAAGTGATTGGTATCGGGTCTCCGCGTGCGAGCGTTGAAAGTAACTATGCTCTGCGTGCGCTGGTTGGTGCGGAAAACTTCTATTCGGGCATTTCTGCGGACGAGCAACGTCGCTTATCGTTGATGCAAAATATCCTGCAAAATGGTGGCATCTACACCCCAACACTGCGTGAAATCGAAGGTTATGATGCGGTGTTAGTGCTGGGTGAAGATTTAACCCAGACGGGTGCGCGTATGGCGCTGTCTGTTCGCCAAGCCGTGAAGGGCAAAGCCCGTGAAATGGCAGCGGCACAGAAAGTCGCTGACTGGCAAATCGCAGCGATTCAAAACATTGGTCAACACGCCAAGTATCCACTGTTTATCACCAACGTGGATGACACGCGTTTAGATGATGTCGCGGCATACAATTACCGTGCGCCAGTGGCTGACCAAGCGCGTTTCGGTTTTGCGATTGCTAACCTGATCAACGGTGACGCACCAGCGGTGAATGATTTACCGGCTGATGTGAAAGCGAAAGTAGAAACTGTGGCTCAGGCCTTAGCAGGTGCGAAAAAGCCTCTGATTATCAGTGGTAGCCATAGCGCTAGTGATGCGATGATTAAAGCCGCAGCGAACGTGGCATTTGCGCTGAAAGCGAAAGGTGCAAACGTCGGTCTGTCTTATGTCGCATCTCATGCAAATAGCTTTGGTCTGGCGATGATGAACGCACTGCCGTTAGAAAACGCCTTTGCTCGCATTGAAGCCAAAGAAGCCGATGTTGCGATTGTGATGGAAAATGACCTTTACCGTCATAGCACCGTGGATACCGTCAATAGCGCATTAGCGAAATTGAAACACCTAATTGTGGCAGACCACCAGCACACTGACATTATGGATAAAGCGACATTAGTGCTGCCAGCAGCCAGTTTTGCTGAAGCAGATGGTACGCTTATCAACCAAGAAGGTCGTGCTCAACGTTTCTTCCAAGTGTTTGACCCAACTTACTACGATAACAGCATTGTGATGAACGAAAGCTGGCGTTGGATGCATTCACTGCAAACTGAAGCGCAGCAACGTGATGCGGATTGGTCGCAATTAGATCACGTTATTGAAGAGTGTGTGGCTGCACTGCCGCAATTTGCAGGTATCAGAGATACCGCACCAAAAGCCTCTTTCCGCATTCGTGGACAGAAATTGGCGCGTGAACCGCATCGTTACAGCGGTCGTACGGCAATGCTGGCGGACAAATCGGTTCATGAACCGCGTCAACCGCAAGATATCGACTCACCATTTGCGTTCTCAATGGAAGGGAATAACCAACCGAAAGCACCACGTCAGCAAATTCCATTTGCATGGGCACCGGGCTGGAACTCACCACAAGCATGGAACAAGTTCCAAGCGGAAGTGGGTGGACACCTGTTATTTGGTGACCCAGGCGTGCGTTTATTCAATTCCAAAGACAGTAAATTGGCTTACTTCACTGAGATCCCAGCAGCTTACCAAGGCGGTGAATCTCAATGGGTCGTTGCACCTTACTATCATCTATTTGGCAGTGATGAAACATCACAACGAGCCGATGTGATTCAGCAACGTATGCCAGAGCCTTATATCATGTTGAATGCACAAGATGCGGCGACACTGGGCTTAAATGCAGGCGTAAAAGCCGAGTTTAGCCATGCAGGTCAAACGTTTAATCTGCCAGTACGCATCAGCCAGCACCTTGCAGTGGGTCAAATCGGTTTACCTCTTGGTATGCCGGGAATTGCACCTGTCATGGCTGGCGTGTCAGTGAATAATCTGCGGAGGGGCGCATGATGGATTGGATTTCTCCGGCGGTGATGGAAGTCCTGATTTCCATCCTTAAATCAGTTGTTATCTTGCTGGTTGTTGTGACCTGCGGGGCATACATGAGTCTCGGCGAACGCCGTATTCTCGGTTTGTTCCAAAACCGTTACGGTCCTAACCGTGTTGGCCCATTTGGTATGGGTCAGCTGATTGCCGACATGTTCAAAATGCTGTTTAAAGAAGACTGGATCCCAGAGTTTGCGGATAAGAAAATCTTTACGCTGGCGCCAGTTATTGCATTTTGTTCACTGTTTTTAGCATTTGCGATTGTGCCAGTCAGCCCGACTTGGCATGTTGCGGATCTGAACATCGGAATTTTATTCTTCCTGATGATGGCAGGTCTGGCTGTTTACGCGGTGCTATTTGCAGGTTGGTCAAGTAACAACAAATACTCATTATTGGGTGCGATGCGTGCATCCGCTCAAACCGTCAGCTATGAAGTGTTCTTAGGATTGTCATTGATGGGTGTCGTCGCGCAAGCGGGTTCATTCAACTTAATTGACATCGTGAACTCCCAAGCGGGCATGTGGAACGTTATCCCACAATTCTTTGGCTTCATTACGTTTGCGATTGCGGGTGTTGCGGTGTGTCACCGTCACCCATTTGACCAACCCGAAGCGGAACAAGAAATTGCCGACGGTTATCACGTTGAATATTCCGGTATGAAATTCGGTCTGTTCTTCGTGGGTGAATATATCGGTATCGTGACAGTGTCTGCTCTGATTGTGACACTGTTCTTTGGCGGTTGGCATGGTCCATTCTTGCCTGCTTTCCTGTGGTTTGCGATTAAAACAGCATTCTTCATGATGATGTTCATCTTGATCCGTGCGTCTTTACCGCGTCCACGTTATGACCAAGTCATGTCTTTCGGTTGGAAAATTTGTCTGCCGTTGACACTGCTTAACCTGCTGGGTACCGCAGCAGTGATTTTATACAACGCTCAGTAAGGGGTGATTGAACCATGACATTAAAAGAGTTATTGGTCGGTTTCGCCACCCAAGTACGCAGTATTTGGATGGTGGGTCTACATGCGTTCGATAAACGGGAAACGCAGATGTACCCAGAAGAGCCGGTTTATCTGCCACCCCGTTACCGTGGACGCATCGTGCTAACGCGCGATCCTGACGGTGAAGAGCGTTGTGTTGCGTGTAACTTATGTGCGGTGGCTTGCCCTGTGGGATGTATCTCACTGCAAAAAGCGGAACATGAAGATGGACGCTGGTATCCAGAATTTTTCCGCGTGAACTTCTCTCGCTGTATTTTCTGTGGTCTGTGTGAAGAGGCTTGCCCAACGACGGCAATCCAATTAACGCCAGACTTTGAAATGGCAGATTGGCGTCGTCAGGATCTGGTTTATGAAAAGAATGACCTGCTGATTTCGGGTCCGGGTAAATATCCTGATTATAACTTTTACCGTAAATCAGGTATGGCGATTGCAGGTAAAGATAAAGGTGAAGCGGATAACGAAGCCAAACCAATCAACGTCAAAGACCTGTTGCCGTAAGGAGCGATATTCATGGAATTTACTTTTTATATCGCCGGTCTGGTTGCTGTTTTAGCAACTTTGAGGGTGATAACCAATACCAATCCAGTGCATGCGCTACTGTATCTGGTGGTTTCTCTGCTGGCACTGTCAATGGTGTTCTTCTCGCTAGGCGCGTATTTCGCGGGTGCGTTGGAGATTATCGTTTACGCAGGCGCCATTATGGTTTTGTTTGTTTTCGTGGTGATGATGTTGAACTTAGGGCGCTCTGTACAAGAGCAAGAGCGCGCTTGGTTAACACCGAAAACGTGGATAGGTCCCGCAGTGCTATCTGCCGTTTTACTGGGCATTTTAGTTTACGGGATCACTAGCCTTTCTCACCAAGATAAAACGGAAGGTGCAATTATCACGGCGAAAGAAGTGGGTATCAGTTTGTTTGGTCCTTACGTCTTAGCGGTTGAATTGGCATCGTTATTGTTACTCGCAGGTTTGGTTGTTGCATTCCATGTGGGTCGTGACCGTTCAGAAAACAGTGCTGATCTTGTCAGCAACAGCCGTAATGCGGGGGAGAAACAATGATACCTCTTCAACATGGTCTGATTTTAGCGGCAATTATTTTCGTAATGGGACTTAGCTGCCTCGTTATTCGCCGCAACCTGCTTTTCATGCTGATCGGACTGGAAATCATGGTGAACGCAACGGCATTAGCCTTTGTGGTCGCGGGCAGTTTTTGGGGGCAACCAGATGGTCAGATTATGTATATTCTGGCAATCACTCTGGCGGCAGCGGAGGCGAGTATTGGATTGGCGTTGTTACTGCAACTCCATCGTCATCGTCAAAACCTGAACATTGATAAAGTCAGTGAGATGCGCGAATGAACTTACTCTATTTAACGATTCTGTTCCCGCTGTTAGGGTCTGTGCTTCTCGCATTTTCCCGCGGTCGTTGGTCAGAAAATGTATCCGCGATTATCGGCGCAGGCTCAGTGGGTCTCGCCGCTCTAGTTGCATTTTATGCTGGTTCTGAGTTTCTAACTCATGAAGCTGGGTATGTTTATCCACAAATGTTATGGACTTGGATGTCTGTGGGTAATTTCACTATCCCATTTAGCTTATCCCTCGATGGTCTTTCTTTGACCATGTTAGGTGTGGTAACGGGTGTGGGCTTCCTTATTCATGTGTATGCCTCTTGGTATATGCGTGGCGAGGAAGGTTACTCACGTTTCTTCACTTACACTAACCTGTTTATCGCGAGCATGGTGGTATTAGTGCTGGCCGATAACATGATGCTGATGTATCTCGGTTGGGAAGGGGTAGGGCTGTGCAGTTATCTGTTGATTGGTTTCTATTACACCAACCCAGAAAATGGCAAAGCAGCGATGAAAGCCTTCTTCGTGACCCGTATCGGTGATGTGTTCTTGGCAATCGGCATGTTTATCCTGTACAACGAACTGGGCACATTAAACTTCAGCGAAATGGCGCAACGTGCAACTCAGCTGTCACCAGAAGGCTTATCCATGCTGAACTGGGCAACGCTGATGTTACTGGGTGGTGCTGTGGGTAAATCGGCTCAGTTACCATTACAAACATGGTTAGCCGATGCAATGGCAGGTCCAACACCGGTTTCTGCATTAATCCACGCCGCAACCATGGTAACAGCAGGTGTGTACTTAATCGCACGTACTCATGGGTTATTCCTGTTAACGCCAGACATTCTGCATTTAGTGGGTGTCATAGGCGCAGTAACGTTACTGTTTGCAGGCTTTGCTGCACTGGTACAAACGGATATCAAACGTGTTCTTGCTTACTCCACCATGAGCCAGATTGGTTACATGTTCTTGGCGCTGGGTGTTCAAGCATGGGATGCGGCAATTTTCCACTTAATGACACACGCCTTCTTCAAAGCGTTACTGTTCCTGTCCGCAGGTTCGGTGATCATCGCGTGTCACCACGAGCAAAACATCTTCAAGATGGGTGGGCTGCGTAAGCAAATTCCATTCGTTTATATTGTAATGTTAATCGGTGGTAGTGCATTGGCAGCGTTGCCGCTGTTTACCTCTGGTTTCTACAGTAAAGATGCCATCTTGTGGGGCGCGAAAGTGGATGGACAAACTGTGCTGTTATGGGCAGGTATCATCGGTGCTCTGATGACCGCTATTTATACCTTCCGTATGATTTTCATCGTGTTTCATGGTGAAGCAAAAATCAAAGCGCATAAAGTTAAAGGCATCACTCACACCGTACCACTGGCTATTTTGGCTATCCTCGCGACCTTTGTGGGTGCGATGATCCATCAGCCATTAGAGGGCGTTTTCCCTGCAAAACCAATGGAAGCTGGAGACGGTAAACTGTTTATCGAAGCTATCTCGGGTGGTTTTGCTATCGCTGGTCTGTTGATTGCGACGTTCCTCTACCTGTTTAGACGTTCTATCGTTGATGCGATTGCTAAGACAGCGATTGGTCGTTTCTTCTCTACGTGGTGGTATCACGCATGGGGCTTCGACTGGCTGTATGACGTTATCTTTGTGAAACCATTCAAAGGTATCGCATGGTTGCTCGAAAGCGATCCGATTAACTCACTGATGAATATCCCTGCACATCTTTCACGTTGGGCAAATAAAGGGCTAGCAGTGAGTGAAAACGGTCAGATCCGTTGGTATGTTGCCTCTCTGGGGCTGGGTGCAGTGCTGATTCTTGCTCTGCTGCTTTTGGTTTAATTAAGGGACACATTGCGCCATGCAATTATATTGGCTAATACTTATTCCCTTTATCGGTGCCCTGCTAAGCTGGCAGGCTGACCGATTCAGTCACCGCGCACCTCGTTGGGTTGCGCTGGGGACAATGGGAACGACGCTGATCCTCGCAGTACTATTTTGGCTGCAAGGGGACTATTCGCTGGTAAACCCACAAGGTATTCCAGAGTGGCAGAATACATACTCAACTGAGTGGATCCCTGCGCTGGGTATCAACTTCTCGCTAGCGGTTGATGGGTTATCTCTACTAATGGTGGTATTAACGGCCATTATGGGAGCGTTCTCCATCCTCAGTTCGTGGAGCGAACAGCAAGAAAACCAAGGTGCTTATCACTTTAACCTGCTATGGATTATTGCGGGTGTGATGGGGATCTTTACTGCGGTTGACCTGTTCTTATTCTTCTTCTTCTGGGAGATGATGCTGATTCCGATGTACTTCCTGATTGCGAATTGGGGACACAAAGGTTCAGGTAACCGTCAGCATGTGAATGCCGCGACAAAATTCTTTATCTATACACAAGTCAGCGGTTTAATCATGCTGGTGTCGATTATTGGCTTAGTTATCGTTCACTTTATTGAGTCCGGTGAGCTGACATTCGACTATAACTTGTTACTGGGTACGGAAAGCGCGCTGTCTGGAACGACTAGCTTCTTACTGATGCTGGGCTTCTTTATTGCTTTCGCCGTCAAAATGCCATTAGTGCCATTCCATGGGTGGATGGCAGATACCCAAGAACAATCGCCAACTGCGGGTTCCGTGGATATCTCCGGTATCATGCTGAAAACAGCGGCATATGGCTTATTACGCTTTACGTTACCTCTGTTCCCAGAAGCGTCACTGCAATTTACACCTGTGGCGATGACACTGGGTGTTATCAGTATCTTCTACGGTGCATGGTTAGCGTTTAAACAGACAGATATTAAGCGTTTAGCGGCGTACAGTAGCTTATCTCATATGGGATTTGTCACTGTGGCTATCTACGCAGGATCAACGCTGGCGTATCAAGGCGCTGTGGTCCAAATGATCACAAACGGTCTGTCCGGTGCAGCGCTGATTATTATCAGTGGTCAGCTTTACGAGCGTACTCAAACGCGTGATATGCGCATGATGGGTGGGTTATGGAAGCGCATCAAATGGTTACCGGGTTTATCCTTGTTCTTTGCAGCAGCAACGTTAGGTATGCCAGGCACTGGTAACTTTATCGGTGAATTCATGATCTTCTTCGGTAGCTTCAGCCAATTCACATTAGTGACCTGCATTATGGTATTTGGTGTGGTGTTTGCCTCTATCTATGCACTATGGATGATGCAGCAGACTTACTACGGAACGCCGAAATCAGACACTGAACTGAAAGGGCTAACCGCCCGTGAGTTTGGTGTTCTACTGGTTCTGGCGGCTTTATTGGTTATCATTGGTTTCTACCCTCAGCCTATCTTGGATACATCAGCGGGCTCGATGGAAACACTGCATAACCTGTATTCTGCTTCACTTTCAACACAAGGGTAGTAATTCGCCATGACAATAACACCTTTAGAATTGTTAGCAATGCTGCCGTTGATCCTCGTTGGATTAACTGCAGTGATTGTGATGCTGTCAATTGCGTGGCGGCGCGATCATTTAACCAGTGCCGCGATAACAGTGGTTGGCTTTCTTTTAACGCTAGTTTCACTGATTTGGGTTTACGGTTATACCTTTCCGACAGAGCTGGGCGAAGAAACACTCCTACCAAGAGCAGTGACTTCACTGCTGTTAGTTGATGGTTTTGCACTGTTCTACTCAGGATTGGTTCTGATCGCGGGTATGGGTACGGCTATCTTTGCTTATCATTGGTTAGACGGTTTTAATGATAACAAAGAAGAGTTTTACTTATTACTGACCATTGCAGTAACCGGTGGAGTGTTACTGGGGATGTCGAACCATATGGCGTCGATGTTTATCGGTATTGAATTGATCTCTATCCCACTGTTCGGTTTAGTGGCTTATACCTTCGAACGTAGTCGCACTTTAGAAGCGGGTATCAAGTACATGGTGTTATCCGCAGCAGCCTCTTCATTCCTGCTGTTCGGTATCGCTTTGTTATACGCAGAATCAGGCAGCTTAAGCTTTAGCGTCGTCGGTCAAAGTTTAGCGAATAGCAGTGTTCATGCTCCGCTGATTTTAGTTGGTTTAGGAATGATGATTGTGGGCTTTGGCTTTAAATTATCGCTGTTCCCATTCCAATTATGGACACCTGATGTTTATCAAGGTGCGCCAGCACCGGTTGCGGCTTTCTTAGCAACGGGCAGTAAAATTGCTATTTTTGCCGTATTGGTTCGTATCTTCTTAGAAGCACCAATCGCCCATACAGATGGACTGGCGCAAACCGACACATTATTAGTGGTTGTCGGTGTGATTGCAGTCGCTTCGATTCTGTTTGGTAACTTATTAGCACTAACTCAGAAGAGCGCAAAACGTTTACTCGGTTATTCATCTATCGCACATATGGGTTACCTATTGGTGACATTAGTGGCAATGCGTGTTGATGCACAATTAGCACAAGTCACTATTGCTATCTATCTGGTGAGCTACTTACTGGCAAGTTTGGGGGCATTTGGTGTGGTCAGCGTGATTTCAAGCCCATACTGTGGTGATGACCAAGATGATTTTAGTGCGTTCCGTGGTTTATTCTGGCATAAGCCGGTATTAGCGTTGGTCATGACGGTAATGCTGTTATCTCTGGCGGGTATTCCAATCACACTCGGATTCATCGGTAAGTTCTACGCGATTCTTTCTGTGGTTTATGCGGAACTGTGGTGGTTAACGGGTGCTATCGTGGTAGGTAGTGCATTAGGGTTATTCTACTATCTGCGCTTTATGGCGAGCTTATATAGCCGTGATGCAGAGCATGCAGATCGTTATACTGGTCCAGAAAAAATGACATTAGGCACAGTGTTTGCTGCTGTGTGTGCAATTGCGGTGATTGTGTTTGGTCTGTGGCCACAACCGATTATTAATATTGCAACATTAACAATGGCGGCAGTGAACTAAGTTCTTATCTGCTTCAAGTAAAAGCCCCGTTACTTTACAGTAACGGGGCTTTTTTTAATCCGGTAATTGCCGTTGATATTGGTATTCAATGTCATTTAAATAGGTCATGAACATTTGACTCATGGTTTTAATATGTTCAAGATTTAGACACTCTTCAGATATCTTTTCACTCATAAAACCACACCAAGATTCCCAATAGGATTTTAAAGCGCCAGTCTGTGTGATAATGGTTTGTTTGTGGCTCTCAATTTGGCTAATATCATTGGCATAGCTTATGATTTGGGAGATCCGAAATATATTATTATCAATCGTATTGATTTCTTCACGTGCTTCAATAATTTGGTCACTAACATAGATTCTGACATCCACAAGTTGGGAAAACTCAAGACCATCATCAACCATAGTGAGCAGGTTGCGTATATAACTAATAGCGGCTTTTAAAATATCTTTTTTATTGGGTTGAATATCAATAGAATCAATTAACTCTTTACCCTGAAAATACTTATCGAAGAAGTCTGTAATTCTATGCTTTAAGATAATCTCTTCTGCTGCAAGAATAATCGAAAGATGATTGTTTAATTCATTAATTTTTGATTGTTTTCCATTTTTAGAATTGACCAAAAATTCTTTTTGTTTCAGATATTGAGAATGTTTCAATTTATTAGGTTCATTTAAATGGAATACTAGTAGTGATTCTAGAGCATAGCGGGTTTTTGCAATAAGCTTTTCCAACTCTGATTTAATATCTAATAAGTCATCAATAAAGCCGGTCATGACTATCTTCCGTCTAATGTCTGAGTAGGCATCATTATTGTCCTCTAATGTAAGTAACTCATAGGCATCATTCTTTATAATGTAATTTAGTTTTATTTTCAGAATAGGGACTGAATTGCGAATGAGTTCATTAAGCCTTTCAACTTTAGCAGCAATTTTTTGAATTCGACCATAGATGATATAATCATAATTGAGAATATTTTTATTGAAAGAGCTAATACTATTTGAAATACACCTTAATTGATAAATATCAATGGAGGGTAACATAGGTAAATCAAGATTATCATGCATATTAACGCCTTTTATTGTGAATTTTTTTCACTGATTTGTAGCTCGTCAAATAGCTTAATCAAATGAATTGAATAGTCTTGAATAGCGGACCAAGACATGATGATACGTTTGAATTGCGTGATAAATTGGATCAGTTTTTCTGCATTATTTATCCTTGCAAATATATCAATAGATTGTTTGATTTCTGTGAGGATCACCAGCCACATATAATCTAAATGGTCAATTGCGAGACGAGCATCTTTAAATAAGCCATCAATTTTCTGTAAATTAATTTGGATATCGAAAATGGTTTTTTGTAATAACTGCTCTTGATGCAATTTATGGTTTATTTCTTCAATCTCTTTAATCAGCATATTTTTTCGATGACGAATATTTTCTGCTTTTGAACCAAAAATACTGCCTGTGATGATTAAACCTATAATGCCGCCTGCAAGTCCTGTAAAGCAGAGTTTGATAAAGTGGCTATATTCTTGCTCGAGTTGGTGCAGTTCATTTTTCTTAAAAGTAATCAATTCTTTTAAGAATGACTCATTATTACTTGGATCCTCTTTAGATTCTAATTGTTGATATAGTCCTTTTAAAGTGAAAAGTAATGATTCTACATGGGTATAGTCTGAAAGATATCCACCAGTAATATAGGCGCGAAAATCAGAGACTGTATTTTTAATATGAATGGTTTTAATTGACTGTTGTTTTATATCTCCTTTAATTAAATGTAAAATACTTAAAAGTTCAGTGGCAATTTGTTGGTCATCATTTTGATAAGTAATCTGACTTAAACTTTCTTCAGATAAATCCTCTAAGGTATCAGAAATTTTTTTAATAATCGGCATGTGATTAATATATTCAAGAACTTGACCGCCAGTTTGCATGATATTTCGACTTGTTAGCGATAAATCGATGGATTGTTCTTTAACTTTCAATTCGACATTATTCCAGGAATTAGCATGCTTGCGAATATCAATGATGATATCCATTAGTTCAATTGCAGGAAGTGATGCGCTATTTTCATCATTAATACCAAACCATTTTAAGATGTCACTGTCTTTTACCGGAAGTGCCAATGCGAATTGAACATGCCGATGAATACTGATGAGGTCTTCAAGGGTGAATATACCCGCTGATCTTGCGGATAGAGAATCTTGATTGGTTAATAATGCAAGAGTTGCGTCACCAATACTTTCCTTTTCAATGATTCTGTCATAATTAAACTGAGTATTCATTGTGGATTTCCAATTAATTGAATGAAGATAGAATGATAAAATTAGAAAACTAATTATCTTTTCACTTATATGACGATTTGTTTTTTGAATATTTCATTGTTAATAGTTGTAATTTTCTAATCATAATGAGTTTTTAATGGTCATGATCAGGAGGATTTACTCTTTCAAGTTTATAGTTCATAACCTACTAGAAACGTAGAGCTTACGTTGATATTAAAAAATGAAAATCCTCGCTAAAAAATAACTCCTTGGTTGTAGTTTTTAATATTTAACAATTAATCTAGTTACCGTTATTCAGACAGGTAAAAATGCGAATCATGTAAAAAAATAGATTTCTATATTCAAATTAAAAGTACTGAAATAGAAAGTCTATCCTCTAAAAAAAGATAAGAATAAAAATAATTTATAATATAAATTATTGCTATTTTATATTTTCTATCTGTTTCTGAGATTTTCATTTAAAGTGAGATAGCGAGAAAAAAGCTTACTTAACATTTTGATAATCAATAATTTTTGTGGTCTTAAATGACTTGCAAAGTACCACTTTCGCTCTCTTTGCGGCTGTTTTTTGAACGGATTATGTCATTAATAATGAATGTGTTAATAAATTACATTGCGATATATAATAATTATAAGTAAATCGATGTCGTTGTGATGTAGCAGTGGGAATCTAAAGTGACAAAAACAAAAATTGATAAATTATTAACTGAAATTCTGAATCATTTGTCGACATTAGTACTTAATCCTCACGAATATACCCGTTTAGTGTGGCAAATGGACACGAAAGAGGTATTCCCAGGGTTAGCATGGTTATCAGCCCAAGATAGCTATCCTCAGTTCTATTGGTATCATCGTACCGGTTCCGAAGAGTGCAGTGCTTTGGGTACGGTAAAATCGTTTAATTCCATCACTGATGCCGAACAATTTATCGCTGAACATGCAGAAATGCCAGATATGCGATTATGGGGTTTGAATGGTTGGAACGCAGTGGGTGAAGGGATTAGCGATGCGCTTAAACGGGAATCCGCATTCTATTTTTTACCTCGCTTAGAAATATTTCGTTTACGTTCCGCCGTTACGGTGACATTAAACATCGACGGTGCTGAAGACATACCGCATGCAATGGCATTTTTACAGCAGCTGAAATCAACATCGAATACGTTGTCTATACTATCAACTGAGATTATTGGGCAGCAACATATCCCCGATCATGATGAATGGTGTGAGCGATTAACTGGCGCTATCCAAGATATGCGCGCAGGTAAAATGGAAAAAGTCGTGATGGCGAGGGAAACGATATTATCGTTAACCCAGCCTATTACTGTCGCTGAATTTTTATCCGCCAGCCAAAAGGTCAATCATCATTGTTACCATTTCATGATGGCCTTTAGTGCTCACTCAGGGTTTATGTCATCGACGCCAGAACGCCTTTATTTGCGCCAAGGAACTCAACTTAACTCAGAAGCATTAGCCGGAACCGTCGCAAATCATACTGATGATGTGATTGCGGCTGAAAATGCTAAGTGGTTAATGGAAGACAGTAAAAACCAACATGAAAATTTGGTGGTGGTTGATGATATTTGCCAACAGCTACAAGGTGCAGTTACAGGTATTGACGTTTCATCTGCAAAAGTTATCCGCCTTCGAAAAATCCAGCACTTGTATCGCTCTATCGCGGCGACATTATTAACGCCTTCGGATAGCGACTGTTTACAACGTTTACAACCAACGGCTGCGGTCTGTGGTTTACCTCGCTCAGTGGCACGTGAGTTTTTAGCTCAGCATGAACCGTTTTCTCGAGGATGGTATGCGGGAACGGGAGGTTTTGTCAGCTTGAATCGAAGTGAATTTGCGGTTTCGCTGCGTTGTGCTCAAATTGATAATAGACAAATTTCGCTCTATTCAGGCGCGGGGATTGTGAGAGATTCAGATCCTGAACAAGAATGGGAAGAAATTGAAAACAAAGCTGCTGGGCTAAAGTCCTTACTCAAAACACACTAAAAACCCTATAGCTAAAATGGTTATTTCTTTTTTATTTTCAATTAGTTCATGAAAAATTGTTCTGAGATCAAGAAATTTTTCTTAATCCTATTACACTCAGCATCATGAATAATTTACCGAGCACATTATGTCTAATTCAGCATTTAATCTCCGTTGGGCTGAGGTAATTATTGAGGCGCTCGCCCGTCACGGAATGAAAAATATCTGTATTGCACCAGGATCTCGTTCCACACCATTGACGTTGGCAGCGATCAATAACACGAAACTTCATTGCCATACGCACTTTGACGAGCGCGGATTAGGGCACCTTGCGCTAGGGCTTGCGAAGGCGAGTAGCGAGCCTGTTGGCGTTATTGTGACTTCAGGGACTGCGGTAGCCAATCTCTATCCGTCTCTCATTGAAGCTGGATTAACAGGGGAAAAAGTTATTTTTCTCACCGCCGATAGACCGCCTGAGTTGATTGATTGCGGGGCGAATCAGGCTATTCGCCAAACTCATATTTTTGCGAGTCATCCTTTCGAAAATTTAATGTTGCCAAGACCAACCCGTGATATTTCCGCAAAATGGCTGGTTTCTGCGATTGATAATGGGATGAATCAGTTGCGACATGGTGCATTCCATGTGAATTGCCCTTTTGCTGAGCCATTGTACGGAGAAACAGAAGGCGATACTGACTGGCAGGCAAGTTTAGGTGATTGGTGGCAATCATCCCATCCATGGTTGATTGAGCCATTGACCCATACTGTAGCTCTGGTTGCTGATTGGTATTTCTGGCGTCAGAAAAAAGGCGTGGTAGTCGCCGGGCGTATGAGCAGCAGTGATGGCGAGCTCGTGGCTAAATGGGCTGCCGAATTGGGGTGGCCACTTATTGGTGACGTACTTTCTCAAACCGGGCAGCCTTACCCTTGTGCTGATTTATGGTTACTGCACCCGAACGCTAAGGCTTGGCTAGATGAGGCTGAATTAGTGGTGCAATTTGGTTCAAGCCTGACTGGAAAACGCGCATTGCAATGGCAAAGTCAATGTCATCCCCAAGAGTATTGGATAGTGGATTCAATACCGGGACGTTTAGACCCAGCCAATCATCAGGGGCGCAAGCTCACGTGCAGCATTAAAGGATGGTTGGAACAACACCCAACTCAGCCACGTAGCCCATGGTGTGCAGATCTTGCTGATTTAGCGAATCGTACTTCACAACATATTGAAATACAGTTGAAAAACCAATTTTCAGAAGCTGCAGTCGCGCATCAATTGCCCGATCTTCTTCCTCCTCGTGGGCAACTTTTTGTGGGGAACAGTTTAATTGTTCGTTTAATTGATGCCTTCGCCCAGTTACCGGCAGGATATCCTGTGTTCAGTAACCGTGGCGCAAGTGGTATTGATGGGCTGATCTCGACGATGGCAGGGGTGCAACGCGCTACCGCTAAACCGACGTTAGGTATCGTTGGTGACATTTCAGCGCTGTATGACCTAAATAGTTTAGCGTTATTACGTGAGCCTTCCGCGCCGAGCGTCTTGATTATCGTGAATAATAATGGTGGGCAAATATTCTCCATGTTGCCAACGTCACCTGAGGCTCGACAAAATTATTACTGCATGCCTCAAAATGTGAGTTTTGCTGGCGCTGCGATGATGTTTGGTCTGCAATATTGCGCCCCGACAGATTGGACAAGCTTAAAAGAGACGCTTGATGAATTTTGGCATAACCAGCATGGAACGCTGCTTGTTGAGCTGGTGGTTGACGGTGATGAAGGGGCTCGCACTCTGAAAAAATTACTGCAAGAAGTGGAAAGTTTGCCGTGTTAGCCGCGCACAGTTATCCCAGCCAAGAAAAAAATGACCAAACACCTTGTTTAGTGTTTCTGCATGGGTTGCTGGGAAGTGCTGATGACTGGTCATCCATTGTGGAGGCTTGCCCCAATTACCCCCGTTTAGTCGTCGATTTACCGGGGCATGGTGACTCGTGTCACATTACTTGCCAAGGTTTTAGTGATTTTAATCAGCAATTGTCTCGCTTGCTGGAGCAGTACACCGTTCAACGGTTTGTTTTGGTCGGTTATTCACTCGGTGCTCGTTTGGCGATGCATTTTGCCTGCTTTGCAAATCATAAAGGATTACAAGGCTTGGTGATTGAAGGTGGGAATGTGGGTTTACAGAATGCACAAGAACGCCAAGCTCGTGAGAGTCATGACCATCAATGGGCGGAACGTTTTCGCCACCAACCTATTGAGCGAGTACTGAATGACTGGTATCAGCAAGCCGTTTTTGCCAATCTTACCAACGAACAACGTGCTAATTTGGTTGCATTACGCGCCCTGAATAATCCCTTAGCCGTAGCGGATATGTTGGAAAATACCTCATTATCCAAACAGCCGTTTTTAGTCGAACCCTTGATGCATTTATCGGTCCCTTACTGCTATTTTTGCGGAGAAAAGGACCAAAAATTTCGAAGCGTTTCGCAACAATATGCATTGCCGTTTACGCTAATTAAGAATGCAGGGCATAATGCGCATCGGGAAAACCCCCAACATTATGTGATTGCACTTCACCATTTTTTATCACACTGTGGTTAAAGGAACTTGATAATGATTTATCCAAGCGAAGAAAAATTGTACGCACCGATTGAGTGGCAAGATTGCTCAGAAGGTTTTGAAGATATTCGATATCATAAATCCCCTGAAGGGATTGCTAAAATCACCATTAATCGCCCTGAAGTGCGTAATGCGTTCCGTCCACAGACCGTAAAAGAGATGATCCAAGCATTGTCTGATGCGCGTTATGATGACCATGTTGGCACAATTATCCTCACTGGCGAAGGCGAAAAAGCCTTCTGCGCAGGCGGTGACCAAAAAATCCGGGGTGACTACGGCGGCTACCGTGATGAAAGCGGCACACACCATTTGAACGTATTAGATTTCCAACGTCAAATTCGTACTTGTCCGAAACCTGTGGTAGCAATGGTTGCGGGTTTCTCTATCGGTGGCGGTCATGTTTTACACATGATGTGTGACTTAACTATCGCGGCTGATAACGCTATTTTTGGTCAAACAGGTCCAAAAGTAGGCTCATTTGATGGCGGTTGGGGCGCATCTTATATGGCGCGTATTGTCGGTCAAAAGAAAGCACGTGAAATTTGGTTCTTATGTCGCCAATACAATGCACAAGAAGCCTTAGATATGGGACTGGTCAATACCGTTGTTCCTTATGCTGATCTCGAAAAAGAAACTGTGCGTTGGTGTCGTGAAATGTTGGAAAACAGCCCAATGGCATTACGTTGCCTGAAAGCTGCCTTGAATGCTGACTGTGATGGTCAAGCCGGTCTGCAAGAATTAGCAGGTAACGCGACTATGCTGTTCTATATGACGGATGAAGGTCAAGAAGGTCGTAACGCATTCAACGAAAAACGTGCTCCAGATTTCTCTAAATATAAGCGTAATCCATAATGAGAAAAGCCAAACTTTACTCGTTCAGCCTGCCCATGGAGGCAGGCGTTATCCTTCGCTATCAACGACTGAAAACTCGAGATGGGTTATTAGTGTGTTTACAAGATGGGGATAGCGAAGGTTGGGGGGAAATTTCTCCTTTACCTGAATTTAGCCGTGAAACATTGGAGGAAGCAACTGCTGAAACCATCGCATGGCTAAATGGATGGGTGAATGAAGGCACAATGACGTCAAGCCATTTACCTTCTGTCGCCTTTGGCTGTAGCTGCGCGTTAGCGGAATTAAAGGGCGAACTTCCTCAACAAGCCGACTATCGTAAAGCGCCGTTATGTAGCGGTGACCCTGACGATCTAATCCTCAGCCTTGATGCCATGGAAGGGGAAAAGGTGGCTAAAGTGAAGGTGGGGCTCTATGAAGCTGTACGTGATGGTATGGTGGCTAACTTGTTATTGGAAGCCGTTCCTGAACTCAAATTGCGTTTAGATGCTAATCGCAGTTGGACTCGGGCAAAAGCGGATGGCTTCGCCAAATATGTGAATCCTGATTACCGTAGTAGGATTGCTTTTCTTGAAGAACCCTGCAAAACCCGAGAGGAGTCTTTGCAATTTTCTGCGGATACCGGCATTGCCATTGCATGGGATGAAAGTGTACGAGAAGACGGTTTTAAAGTGGAAGCACAAGCGGGTGTTGCTGCGATCATCATTAAACCAACACTAACTGGCAGTTTGAGTTATTGTCGTTGTTTAGTGGAGCAAGCGCATCAGTTAGGTATGCAGGCAGTCATCAGCTCGTCCATTGAATCCAGCTTTGGTTTAACTCAGTTAGCGCGCATCGCAAATTGGCTGACGCCTGATACCATTCCGGGGTTAGACACCGTTTCACTGATCCAATCTCAGTTGATTCGACCATGGCCTGGGTGCCAAATTCCTGTTCAACAGTTAGATGAACTGACGGTTGTATGGCAGAGTTAACCCCATCTACTGTAACAGAATCCACGATTACACCATTCACTGACTGGCCTTGGCAGCACTGGGCCAGTCTTCAGCCAAATGCAACGGCATTACTGACTGACACTGAATCAGTCTCGTGGTATGAGTTAAACCAACATATTGCTGATTTAGTGACTTACTTTGCCATGCAAGGGGTGAGCGAAGGGCAATGTGTGGCGTTACGTGGTAAAAATTCGGTAGATTTGTTACTCAGCCAGCTAGCACTGATCGCTTGCGGGGTGAGGGTGTTACCACTTAATCCCCGTCTTCCTGAGCGGTTGTTAAATGACTTACTTCCGCATCTTGATATTAGCGCAGTGATTGATTTTACGAATGAGCACAATGTGTTATCGGATTATCGGCATTTGGATTATCAACTGCATGCTCATTTTACTGAGTATGATGATTTTCCTTCTATTTGTTTTCAGAATACCTATAAACAACCTGCAACGTTAATTTTAACCTCTGGCTCGACAGGGTTACCTAAAGCGGCCGTTCACAGTGTTTCAGCTCATCTCAATAGCGCAGCAGGTGTCCTTGATGCCATGAATTATCAACAAGATGATTGTTGGTTACTTTCATTGCCATTATTTCATGTTTCTGGTCAAGGCATTGTGTGGCGCTGGTTATTCAGAGGGGCAAAAATTGCCGTACGTTCAACACCATTATCCGAAGCGTTACAAGGTGTGAGTCATGCATCATTAGTGCCGACACAATTATGGCGATTGCTGAATGATACAATGCCTGAGCAAGTCGCATTAAAAGAAGTTCTACTTGGTGGGGCAATGATCCCAACGACATTAACTGAACTGGCTGCTTCGCAAGGCATTGTCTGCTGGAGTGGCTATGGTATGACAGAAATGGCGTCAACGGTTTGTGCGAAACGCGCGGATGGTAAAAAAGGGGTTGGTTTACCACTCAAAGGTAAGCAAGTTCGCCTTGTGGATGAGGAAATCCAAATCCAGTCAGATAGTCAATCATTAGGATATTGGTTTGACGGGCAACTGCATCCCCTAAAACGGGTTGATGGCTGGTTTAAAACGAATGACAAAGGCGCATTCATAGAAGGTGAATATCAGATTTTAGGGCGTCTAGATAATTTGTTTATCAGTGGTGGAGAATGTGTCCAGCCTGAAGATATTGAGGCAGTCATTAATGGGTATCCTGATGTACACCAAAGCTTTATTATTCCGGTTGATGATGTGCAATTTGGACAACGACCTGTTGCGGTGATTGAAGCTGATGAATCAACTGACTTAACCATGCTGGCGGATTGGCTAAAAGATAAATTAGCACCCTACCAGTTTCCGATGGTATTTTATCGTTTAGACCCGGATTTGAAAGCGGGGGGAATTAAAGTGTCTCGCCAGCAAGTTAAGCGGTGGGTTTTGGCTCAACGTACCGTATGAACAAATAAAAAAGCGCTAGAGAATTCTAGCGCTTGGTGTGTTTAAAACACAAGATTATTTCAGTGCATTCAACGCTTTTTCAACTCCAGCACCATATTCAGGGTGCACTTTCTTAAACAGGTCAATTTGACGTTTTTGTGTCTCTTCTGATGCTTCAATCAACTCACCAGCTAAACGTTGGAACATACGCTGATGTTCCGCATCATCCAGTAATTCATACAGAGCACGCGGTTGGCTGAAGTAATCTTCGTCTTCGCGATGATTCCAATGATCGGCTGCCCCTTCAATGGATAATGGGGGTTCGCTGTAATCTGGCTGCTCTTGGAACATTCCTGCGCTGTTTGGCTCATAAGTGACGGTATTACCGCTATTTCCATCCACACGCATTGCACCATCACGATGATAATTGTGGAATGGGCAACGTGGTGCGTTAACTGGGATCTGATAGTGGTTGATACCTAAACGGTAACGCTGAGTATCCCCGTAAGAGAATAGGCGACCTTGCAACATTTTATCTGGGGAGAAACCGATCCCCGGAACGATGTTTGCTGGGCTAAATGCCGCTTGTTCTACATCAGAGAAATAGTTGTCTGGGTTGCGGTTCAATTCAAAATAACCCACATCAATTAATGGGTAATCTTTATGTGGCCAAACTTTGGTTAAATCGAATGGATTATAAGGTACGGTAGATGCCTCTTTTTCCGGCATGATCTGAATTTGTAAGTTCCAGCGAGGGTAGTCACCACGTTGGATTGATTCAAATAGGTCACGCTGAGAACTTTCGCGATCTTTACCAATTAACGCTTCGGCTTCGTCGTCCATCAGGTTTTCGATGCCTTGTTGGCTGCGGAAATGGAATTTTACCCAGAAGCGTTCATTGTTAGCGTTAATAAAGCTATAGGTGTGGCTACCAAAGCCGTGCATGAAGCGATAGCTTCTTGGCAGTCCACGGTCACTGACATCAATGGTTAACTGATGAAGAGACTCGGGTAAATGAGAGAAAAAGTCCCATTTGTACGCCATACTGCGCATGTTGGTATAAGGGCAGCGTTTTACCACATGGTTTAAATCAGGGAATTTTAGTGGATCGCGTAAGTAGAAGACTGGGGTGTTGTTACCGACCATATCCCAGTTACCTTCTTCGGTATAAAACTTCATCGCGAAGCCACGAATATCACGCTCTGCATCGGCAGCGCCGCGCTCACCAGCAACGGTAGAGAAACGAACAAACAGATCCGTTTTCTTACCGATCTCGCTAAATAATTTAGCGCGAGTATAGCGAGTAATGTCATGGGTTACCGTAAAAGTACCGAATGCACCTGAACCTTTGGCGTGCATACGACGCTCAGGGATCACTTCACGGTCAAAGTGAGCGAGCTTTTCCAAAAACCACACATCTTGCAATAACATCGGACCACGCTTACCTGCAGTCATCACGTTATTGTTATCCACAACAGGTGCACCTGAAGCGGTAGTTAGACCTCTTTTTTTCATCACAATACTCCCAAGCTATTAGATTTATAGACTACACAAAAGTAACTAACTGGATGAATATTTGTAGAATATCACTTCATCTCTATAATAAACTTGATGAAGAGTATAATAAGCAAAGAATTAATTAGCTAATCGCTCTGACCAATCACTGTAATCATAGTCCGAGGTTTTATCAGAAAAAGGCGGGCGAGATTGAAGTAAACTACTGATCAATTTCACTTATTGTGCGTTACAAGGTGTTCTAACGTAAATTTAAGCAAAAAAGACTGAGTGTGTGCAGTAAATCACGTAACATCGTCACGATACTTCAATTTTTAATAATAAAGGAAATAATGATGCGCAAAGTTCTTTTAGCTGTTGCAGCGACCTCTGCATTTTACATGGGTGCTGCTCAAGCCATTTCTGCTGATTTCAGCGCGGGTGAACATTTTACAGAATTAAGTGCTGGTTTAGGAACTCAAGGTTCAGGTTTAGCCTTTAATGGCTCTTGGGCACGCAGTGACCACAATGGTGAGTTAGGTAGCCTAGGGGCAACTTTCGGTCTGCCATTAGGACCATTCAATGCCTATGTCGGTGGTAAAGCACTCTATTTATCTCCTGAAGATGGTTCCAATGGTGCGGCTGCAGCGTTAGGCGGTGGTTTAAGCTGGCAAGCTCTGCCATCTTTAAGTTTCTATGGTGAAGCGTACGGCGCACCAGAATCACTGACTTCAGGTAGCAAATCCTACATGGAAGCGAAAGCTGGTGCTCGTTACACCGTATTTAAACCACTTTCAGTGGATGCAGGTTACCGCCTGATTGAAATGAAAGGTGCACATGATGATCGTAATGAGAAGTTAGCAGACGGATGGTATGTAGGCGCCGGCCTGTCCTTTTAATTTTTCTTCATACTTCACGTTGTAGCGTTGTTGGCTGCTCTTGCTAACCCTAGTCACATACTTGTGTATGCTCCTAGGGATTAGCGCGTTTGCCGCCTAGCTACAACATGAACTATTTTGAAAAATAGATTGAGACATTTTTAAAAGCTTAAAAAGCAAAACACCCCATATTGGGGTGTTTTTTTATGAGTGAAATTTTGTGGGGATTAACCAACATTCGGTAGGAAGCCGGCCACGATGGCAAATTGGATAGCGATGACCGCAATACCGCAGAGCAGAACTAAACCTAAAATTGGTGTGCCACCTTTGACGCGATAAACTCCTTTGGCCTCTAATTTACGAACTCGCATCGTTAACAGTGCTGGGATAATTAATGCGAGGACAGATAATGCGACTGCGGCGTAAGTTAATGCCTGTACAAAGCTGCTGAAGAATAGTGCTGCGAGTAACGGCGGTACAAATGTTAATAGCGTCGTTTGCGCGCGACCAGCAAAGTTATTACTACGCTTAAACAAATCTGCAAGGTAATCAAATAAGCCCAACGCAACGCCTAAGAATGAAGTCGCTAATGCTAAGTCCATAAACAGTGCAACAGCCATGTTCACTCGAGGAGTCGCGACGACATCACGGATTGCCGTTAATAGCCCATTTAATCCGGAAGATTGTGCCAAGATACCCATAAAAGTATCGGATGGGATAGCACCAAGGGTTGCAATTTGCCATAAAATGTAGGCGACGAGCGGGATCGCACTCCCTGTAATAAAAATGATACGCAGCTTACGTACATCACCATTCATATAATTGACTAAACTTGGTACGCTTCCGTGGAATCCAAAAGAGGTAAAAATGACTGGCACCGCGGCTAATACAAGACCTTTTTCTAGCGGCATAGTGCTTAAGTTAATCGCCTCTGCATGGGGCATCATGACGGCAAGCATAATCACTAAGAAAATCGTTTTGGCTGTAAACAGAATGCGGTTAATGAAATCAACAGAATGCGTACCCACGCAGACTATTGCACCACCCACAACAGTAAACATAATAATGGCACTTTGAGTCGAAACAGTAACTCCCCACCAAGAAGATAGGCTATCAGCGATCAGCACGCCCGCACCGCCAATATAGGCAGTCGTCAGAGCGTACATCAGCAATAGCATACTCAAGCCAGTGACAATTTGACCGACAGGACCGAGGTATTTTTTCGCGACACTACCGAGACCCATATTGGCAGGATTGTGTTGATAAACCTCGACGAGCAGCAATGAGGTGTAACTCATCAGCATCCATAAACCAATTAATAAACAGACTATTCCAGTGAAGCCAACACCTGCTGCCGCTAGCGGCATTGCTAGCATTCCTGCACCAATTGTTGTTCCTGCTACGATCAAAATACTGCCAAGGGTACGATTCTTCACAAATTCCTCTGATTGAATTCGGGTTATTAATAATTTAAGCAGATTATGCGATTGCGTTTATCCTGTCAAATCTGAATTACAGCTAGTGTAATGTATTATTTACATCAAAAATAAGAGACAAGATTCCTTAATGATTGCGTCGGAAAGTGTGTTGATCGTGAAGTGTAAAAGCGGGTTAATGAAGCGGAATTTATGTGAAATTTATAGATTTTAAATGTTAAAAATAAGAGTGTATTAGATTGATTTTACTCATTATGTTATTTAACTGAGCATTATGGCAGCAACTAAAGGCAAATATTGTGATGGAGGCAAAATATTGCGAATGAAAATAAAACAATATTGTTTTTTAAATTAATATAAATCAAATTAATAAGTTAAGACCATCTGGATAATAGTGGAAACCTATAAATAAAGGATGGACCTATGGACTTTATGATTCAACTTGCCATTATTCTTGTCTGCTTGTTCTACGGAGCAAGAAAAGGGGGGATGGCGCTCGGACTGCTAGGTGGTGTGGGCCTAGTTATTCTCGTCTTTGGTTTTGGTTTACCGCCAGGAAAACCGCCTGTAGACGTCATGTTAGTTATTATTGCTGTTGTTGCCGCATCAGCAACCTTACAAGCCTCAGGCGGTTTGGACGTTATGCTACAAATAGCAGAACGTTTACTGCGTAAAAATCCAAAATACATTTCCATTGTTGCACCTTTTGTCACCTGCATCTTAACCATTTTGTGTGGTACAGGGCATGTGGTGTATACCATTTTGCCCATCATTTATGATGCAGCGATCAAAAATAATATTCGCCCTGAAAGACCGATGGCGGCGAGTAGTATCGGTGCGCAGATGGGGATCATTGCCAGCCCTGTTTCTGTGGCAGTTGTTTCATTAGTTGCGATGCTAAATGGCGTTTCTATCAATGGTAAATCTTTAGAATTCTTAGATTTACTCGCGATTACCATCCCATCAACGTTAATTGGTATTTTAGCCATTGGTATCTTTAGTTGGTTCCGTGGGAAGGATTTAGATAAAGACCCTGTTTTTCAAGAGTTTATTTCTGTTCCCGAAAACCATGATTACGTTTATGGCGATAGCGTCACGCTACTAGATAAAAAGTTACCGAAAATCAACTGGGTAGCAATGTGGATTTTCTTAGCGTCTATCGTCGTCGTGGCATTGCTGGGGGCATTCTCGGAATTAAGACCATTGATTAACGGTAAACCATTATCCATGGTTCTGGTCATTCAGATGTTTATGCTGCTGGCGGGTGCACTGATTATTATCATTTGTAAAACCAATCCAGGGCAGATTTCTAAGAACGAAGTGTTCCGTTCAGGGATGATAGCGATTGTTGCCGTATATGGTATCGCATGGATGGCTGAAACCATGTTCGGTGCCCATATGGATGAAATAAAAGGCACTTTAGGTTCATTAGTGAAAGATTTCCCATGGGCTTATGCGGTTATCTTATTATTAGTCTCTAAGTTTGTTAACTCTCAAGCTGCAGCATTAGCCGCAGTAGTACCAATTGCATTGGGTATCGGTGTTGATCCTGCGTATATTATTGCATCTGCGCCAGCGTGTTATGGTTACTACATCCTACCGACTTACCCAAGTGACCTTGCTGCTATCCAGTTTGACCGTTCGGGTACAACACGTATTGGTAAATTTGTTATCAACCATAGCTTTATCCTGCCAGGCTTAATTGGGGTAGGTGTATCCTGTGTGTTTGGATGGATTTTTGCCGCGATGTACGGTTATTTATAAAAATCTCCATCATACTTAAAGCCGCAGGGGTGTTAGCTTCACTTAGCTAGCCGGGGGCTCCCCGTCTAGCTTCGTTTGCAGCCTACCTATAACTCGAATTATTTTGGGTATTATTTTATAAGCAAAAAGCGATTGCTCGAGTCATCAAAGCAGTCGCTTTTTATTATGTTATGGTTAGATACACAGTATTACTAGCGCCGCTACTCGATTTCAATATCGGAAAGTGGGTGACAACAGCAAGGTAGAATTTCACCTTCTTGAATAAACGCAATGGGTTTACGTTTATAGCCGACTTTACCTTTGAGTAATGTTACGCGACACGAGCCACAATATCCTTCTCGACATTGGTATTCAACGGGGACTCGGCTGTCTTCAAGTGCTTCCAATAAACTTGAGTGAACATCGGTATGGTAGGGAACTTGCACACCCTGCGTAAGACGCAGGGTGATTTTATGACTTGCCATAATTACAGTTCGAAATCACTCAAATCATCGGTATTAACTTCAGCGTCAATCTGACCGACTAAATAAGAGCTGACTTCGACTTCTTGTGGTGCCACTTGAACGTTGTCAGACACTAACCATGCGTTGATCCACGGAATCGGATTGGAGCGCGCTTCAAATGGTAATTTCAGACCTACTGCTTGCATACGAATGTTGGTGATATATTCCACATATTGGCACAGAATATCTTTGTTCAGACCAATCATAGAGCCTTCGCTGAATAAATATTCAGCCCACTCTTTTTCTTGTTCTGCGGCATCTACAAACAGTCGATAACATTCCTCTTCACACTCAGCAGCAATCTCGGCCATTTCAGGATCATCTTGTCCTGAACGTAGCAGGTTTAGCATATGCTGAGTACCCGTTAAGTGCAGAGCTTCATCGCGAGCAATCAGTTTGATGATTTTCGCGTTACCTTCCATGAGTTCACGTTCTGCAAAAGCGAAAGAGCACGCAAAGCTGACGTAGAAGCGGATAGCTTCGAGAGCGTTTACGCTCATTAAGCATAAATACAGCTGTTTCTTGAGTGCACGCAGTGAAACAGTGATTTCCTTACCTTCAAAGGTATGCGTTCCTTCACCAAACATATGGTAATAGTTGGTCATCTCGATAAGCGTATCGTAATACGCAGAGATATCACGGGCACGTTTGAGGATCTCTTCGTTTTCAACGATATCGTCGAAGATGATCGCTGGGTCATTCACGATATTACGGATAATATGCGTGTATGAACGTGAGTGGATAGTTTCTGAGAATGACCAAGTCTCAACCCAAGTTTCTAACTCTGGGATTGAAATCAGTGGCAAAAATGCCACGTTAGGGCTGCGACCCTGAATAGAGTCAAGCAGCGTTTGGTATTTCAGGTTACTGATAAAAATGTGTTTCTCATGATCAGGCAGCGCGTTGTAGTCAATACGGTCGCGAGCCACGTCAACTTCTTCTGGACGCCAGAAAAATGAGAGTTGCTTTTCAATCAGTTTCTCAAAGATAGGGTATTTTTGCTGATCAAATCGAGCAACGTTTACAGGCTGACCGAAAAACATCGGTTCCAGCAACTGGTTATTCTTTTTCTGAGAAAAAATCGTGTATGAATGTGACATAACCATCCCTATTAAATTTTACAAGCCCCGCCTTCACAATCAGAATCTGCGCTTTCTACAACTTCTTCCAGATCCCCCTGAACATCTTCAGCACCATCGCGGGTGTTGTGATAGTAAAGTGTTTTCACACCAAACTTATAGGCTAACAATAAATCTTTTAACAGCTGATTCATTGGTACTTTGCCATTTGGGAAGCGGGTTGGGTCATAGTTTGTATTGGAAGAAATCGACTGGTCGATAAACTTCTGCATGATCCCAACTAGCTGCAAATAGCCGCTATTAGAAGGCATTTGCCATAATAGCTCGTAAGCACCTTTTAGGTTTTCATAATCTGGCACCACTTGGCGCAGGATACCGTCTTTTGATGCTTTAATACTGATATAACCGCGTGGTGGTTCGATACCATTGGTCGCGTTCGAAATCTGAGACGAGGTCTCTGATGGCATTAATGCTGACAACGTCGAGTTGCGCAGACCATACTGTTTGATCTCTGCACGTAGTGCTTCCCAGTCATAATGCAGTGGTTCGTTGGTTAACTTGTCGAGTTCACGTTTGTAAGTGTCGATAGGTAACACGCCTTGTGCATAAGTGGTTTCATTGAACCATGGGCAAGCGCCTTGCTCTTTAGCCAATTCATTCGACGCTTTCAGCAAGTAATATTGAATCGCTTCGAATGTTTTGTGAGTGAGGTTATTGGCACTTCCGTCAGAGTAGCGCACTCCGTGTTTCGCTAAGTAGTAAGCGTAGTTAATCACACCAATACCCAGAGTACGGCGCCCCATTGAGCCTTTTTTCGCGGCTGGGATTGGGTAATCTTGGTAGTCTAACAGTGCATCTAACGCACGAACGGCTAAGATTGCTAATTCTTCTAATTCATCAAGGCTTTCAATCGCACCTAAGTTAAAGGCAGACAACGTACACAGTGCGATTTCACCATTCTCGTCATTGACGTTATTTAATGGTTTTGTTGGCAGCGCAATTTCCAGACACAGGTTGGATTGACGGACAGGAGCAATCTGTGGGTCAAATGGGCTGTGGGTATTGCAGTGGTCAACGTTTTGAATATAGATACGACCTGTTGACGCACGTTCTTGCATCATTAATGAGAACAACTCAACCGCTTTCACGCTGGATTTGCGGATTGTCTCATCTTGTTCATATTGCACATATAAACGTTCAAATTCGTCTTGATCTGCGAAGAATGCGTCATACAAGCCTGGGACATCAGAAGGGCTAAACAAAGTGATGTTTTGGTTCTTGATCAGGCGTTCATACATTAACTTGTTGAGCTGAACACCGTAGTCCATATGGCGAACACGGTTACCTTCAACACCACGGTTGTTTTTCAGAACTAGTAAGCTTTCCACCTCTAAGTGCCAAATTGGGTAGAATAGAGTTGCTGCACCCCCACGTACGCCACCTTGAGAACAAGATTTTACGGCAGTTTGGAAGTGTTTATAGAATGGAATACAACCCGTATGGAAAGCTTCACCACCACGGATTGGGCTACCCAGTGCACGAATGCGACCTGCGTTGATACCGATACCCGCACGCTGAGACACATATTTTACGATAGCACTTGAGGTTGCATTGATAGAATCAAGGCTGTCACCACACTCAATCAGGACACAAGAACTGAACTGACGTGTTGGCGTACGTACCCCCGCCATAATTGGCGTAGGTAAAGAAATTTTGAATGTTGATACCGCGTCATAGAAGCGGCGGATGTAATCTAAACGGGTTGCTTGTGGGTAATGAGAAAACAAGCATGCAGCAACCAGAATATATAAAAACTGGGCGCTTTCGTAGATTTCACCGGTGACACGGTTTTGAACTAAATATTTCCCTTCTAGCTGTTTAACCGCTGCGTAGGAGAAATTCATATCACGCCAATGGTCAATAAAACCATCCATTTGCTCGAAATCTGCTTCGGTGTAGTCTTCCAGCAAATGCTTATCATATTTACCCATTTCAACCAGATGTTTTACGTGGGCATATAATTTTGGTGGCTCAAACTGGCCGTAGGCTTTTTTGCGCAGGTTAAAAATCGCTAAACGCGCAGCAAGGTATTGGTAATCTGGTGTTTCACCGGTGATTAAGTCAGCAGCGGCTTTAATCATCGTTTCGTGAATATCAGAAGTTCTGATCCCATCATAAAACTGAATCTGAGAACGTAACTCCACCTGTGAAACTGATACGTTACTAAGACCTTCCGCTGCCCATGTAATAACTTTATGGATTTTGTCTAGGTCAATGCGTTCTTTATGTCCATCACGTTTTGTGACTAACAGACTCTGGTTCATGAGCAAGTACACCTTGGTTGGGTTACAAATAGAGGGTCCCAAACGTAAAAAAGCTCATGATGGATGATCATGAGACTTGTATATTAAATTTGTGAGTACCACTATATGTAGTAGTTTGTTAAGAATCTAATAACAAGATAATGTTAATGTGTGATTTTATCAAGTGTACAAATCTGATAGTTTTTGTGGATAACAACTGGATAAGAAAAATTGATCATGTCGGTAAGCTGCATGAGAAGTGGAGTTGCTAAAAATTGACTTACCGACATTAACCTAAAAATTATTTTGTAAAGTTGAGACCGTTTGCTGTTTTCTTAAACGTACCGCTTGCTATTTATTCGCTGACCGTGTGAAGCATATAATTCACATCAACGTTAGGTCCTAACCAAAATTTATCGGTGATTGGATTATAATGTAATCCCATCATATGTTGTTCTTTTAACTGCGTTTTATCGACCCAACTGATTAATT
This sequence comes from Providencia alcalifaciens DSM 30120, assembly GCF_000173415.1. Taxonomy (GTDB): domain Bacteria; phylum Pseudomonadota; class Gammaproteobacteria; order Enterobacterales; family Enterobacteriaceae; genus Providencia; species Providencia alcalifaciens. Next base: position 125,054 of record NZ_ABXW01000062.1, read on the forward strand.
CAGATGGACGGATAAATTTATTGACATCGTGGGTGCCTTTCGGAACCATTTTCATCACATATTCTGCTGCCACGACAGCCATTAACCATGCTTTTCTATTACGGTTAATGGTGGAGAATATGACATGCCCACCCGGTTTGACTAACTTCGCACAGGCACGAACGACAGATTCAGGGTCAGGAACGTGCTCAAGCATTTCCATACAGGTGACAATATCGTAGCTCTGTGGATGTTTATCAGCGTGTTGTTCCACTGTTTCTTGAACATATTCGACAGGGATCCCTGATTCCAGAGAATGTAGCCGAGCGACCATTAAAGGGTCTGCGCCCATGTCTAACCCCGTGACATCTGCACCTTCACGCGCCATGCTTTCAGATAAAATTCCACCACCACAGCCCACATCGAGAATTTTTTTACCAAAAATACCGTCTACGCGTTGCATGATATAACCCAAACGGAGAGGGTTAATTCGGTGCAGTGGGGCAAATTCGCCTTCAAGATCCCACCAACGCGACGCTATCGATTCAAACTTTTCAATTTCGTGTTTATCGACATTTAAATACGTTTGGTCTTGGGTATCATTCATCTGAGGAACTCCTATATCTATTTCTATCCGCGCATTACTTATTTTTACCTATTGAACTATATTTAATTTGCAAAATGCAGATATAGGCTTAAATCAGTAATGGGACGATAGCCGCCCGTGAGTTGATTTATTGGGATTATGGACCAAATATGAAAATCCTTGAGAGACTATTGCTTGAAATTCTACAAGATTCGGACACATAAGCTCATTTTTCCGCTATTATACATAGCTTGAAAGACAAATACTCACTTCTCTTATCTCTTAATTAAATAAGGGAGTTGTGGTATAGTTTACTCTTTGAATCTGAAGTTATGAGGGACAGTGGTTCCATGAGCGAGATTGCCAGAGAAATCACCCCAGTCAATATCGAAGAAGAACTGAAAAGTTCCTATTTGGATTATGCAATGTCCGTTATCGTCGGTCGTGCACTTCCAGATGTTCGAGATGGGCTGAAGCCAGTACATCGCCGAGTCTTATTTGCGATGAATGTACTGGGAAATGATTGGAATAAACCCTATAAAAAGTCTGCCCGTATCGTCGGGGACGTCATCGGTAAATACCATCCACATGGGGATAGCGCCGTTTATGAGACAATCGTCCGTCTCGCGCAGCCTTTTTCTATGCGTTACATGCTGGTAGATGGTCAGGGGAACTTTGGTTCAGTTGACGGAGACTCCGCCGCTGCAATGCGTTATACGGAAATCCGTATGGCAAAAATTGCCCATGAAATGCTGGCTGATTTAGAAAAAGAAACCGTAGACTTTGTTCCTAACTATGATGGTACAGAGCAAATCCCTGAAGTGATGCCAACCAAAATACCTAACCTATTGGTGAATGGTTCTTCCGGTATTGCTGTCGGGATGGCAACCAATATTCCTCCTCACAACTTAGGGGAAGTGATTAACGGTTGCTTAGCTTATATAGAAGATGAAGATATTAGCATTGAAGGCCTGATGGAGCACATTCCGGGACCTGATTTCCCGACAGCTGCAATTATCAACGGTCGTCGTGGTATCATCGATGCATATCGTACAGGTCGCGGTAAGGTGTACATTCGTGCACGTGCCGAGGTCGAAGTTGATGAGAAAAATGGTCGCGAAACCATTATTGTCAACGAAATTCCATATCAAGTGAACAAAGCGCGCTTGATTGAAAAGATTGCAGAATTAGTCAAAGAAAAACGTGTTGAAGGCATCAGTGCACTACGTGACGAGTCCGATAAAGACGGTATGCGTATTGTCATTGAAGTGAAACGCGATGCAGTGGGTGAAGTGGTTCTTAATAACCTGTATTCCCTAACTCAACTGCAAGTTTCTTTCGGTATCAACATGGTGGCACTGCATCAGGGTCAACCAAAAATCTTGAACCTGAAAGATATTATTGCCGCGTTTGTTCGCCATCGTCGTGAAGTTGTTACACGTCGTACTATTTTCGAACTGCGTAAAGCCCGTGACCGTGCGCACATCCTTGAAGCGTTGGCGGTGGCACTGGCGAATATCGACCCAATTATCGAATTGATCCGTAAAGCACCAACACCAGCAGAAGCAAAAGCTGGGCTGATTGCCCGTTCTTGGGCTCTGGGTAATGTTGCTGCAATGCTGGAACGTGCGGGTGATGATGCTGCGCGTCCTGAGTGGTTAGAGCCACAATATGGTGTTCATGAAGGTCAATATTTCCTGACTGAACAGCAAGCACAAGCGATTTTGGATCTGCGTTTACAGAAATTAACTGGTCTTGAGCATGAAAAACTGCTGGAAGAGTACCGCGAACTTCTGAAACAAATCGAAGAGTTACTGTTTATTCTGCGTAGCCCAGAGCGTTTGATGGAAGTCATTCGTGAAGAGTTAGAAGCAATTCGTGATGCTTATAATGACCCGCGTCGTACTGAGATCACAGAAAATACCGCAGATATCAATATTGAAGATTTGATCAACCAAGAAGATGTGGTTGTGACGTTATCTCACCAAGGTTATGTGAAGTATCAGCCATTGTCTGACTACGAAGCACAGCGTCGTGGCGGTAAAGGTAAGTCCGCAGCACGTATTAAAGAAGAAGACTTTATTGAGCGTCTGCTGGTTGCCAATACCCACGATACTATCTTGTGTTTCTCAAGTCGTGGTCGCTTATATTGGATGAAAGTGTATCAATTGCCTGAAGCTAGCCGTGGTGCTCGTGGACGCCCAATTGTTAACTTACTACCATTGGAACAAGATGAGCGCATTACGGCTATATTGCCTGTGCGTGAGTACGAAGAAGGCTATTATGTCTTTATGGCTACCGCGAGCGGTACTGTGAAGAAAACGCCTCTGCAAGATTTCAGTCGTCCAAGAAGCGCGGGTATTATCGCGGTAAACTTGAATGAAGGCGATGAACTCATTGGTGTTGATTTAACCAATGGCAGTAACGAAGTCATGCTGTTCTCTGCGCAAGGTAAAGTCGTTCGTTTCGCAGAGGATGCGGTTCGTGCGATGGGACGTACAGCGACAGGTGTTCGCGGTATTAAATTAATGGACAACGACAAAGTTGTTTCTTTAATTATCCCACGTGGTGAAGGGCATATTCTGACGGTCACTGAAAATGGTTTCGGTAAGCGTACAGAAGAGGCTGAATACCCAACGAAATCTCGTGCAACTCAAGGGGTTATCTCCATTAAAGTGAGCGAGCGTAATGGTCATGTGGTGGGAGCAATCCAAGTGGAAGACACAGACCAAATCATGATGATTACGGATGCAGGTACTTTGGTTCGTACTCGTGTTTCCGAAGTGAGTGTGGTAGGGCGTAATACCCAAGGTGTTACTCTGATCCGAACTGCTGAAGATGAAAAAGTGGTTGGTTTGCAACGTGTTGCTGAAACTGAAGACGATGAAAATACCGATGAAGATGGTATTGATGTTGACGGTGATGTTGATACCAGCGTAGACACTGAAGAGTAAGTATAAAACACAAATTAAACGGGCGGATTATCCGCCCGTTTTTATATGTTTACACTGGCAATATGCATGGAAGTTATTGGTTGTCGCTTTTCATTGAGTTAATCGAGTATACTCAGGGTTAGTGATAATGTACTTGTAGGTAACGGATTGAGATATTTACCCTCGTTTAAGACATCCCTCAGATTATCTAGAGATCTTTTTCGTGTCCTAGGCATTATGCTATGGGGAATGGGGCTTTTCATCACGCTATTTTTCCTCTATACGCAATTCAATGAGCATAAATCGGACCTACGCCAACAATTCCATTCCGGTTATGAAAATCTGCAAGTTTACATTCAACAGTCCAATGCTACGTTGCGTCTAATTCACTCGATGACGAGGCAACAGAAACTTAAAGACCAAGAATATCAACAAAAAATGGGTATTCAACAGGAAGAAATTACGCTACCGACATCTGCCTCATATGCTTTATATCCCTTGAGCCCAACAGCCGACTGTGAAGTCTTTAAGCAAAGAACGAGAAACTATCTTTCTGCCTTTGAACAACTCAATATGTTTTGGAAAGACAGTATTGCGATCCCTCAAGGGGTAAATCACGTATTTGTCTTTGGTACAGGTAGTTATTGCATGATGGATTACTCTATTCGTGCTGCGGTTTCTGATATCGACGTGTTAAAGAAAGTCGTTTATGACAACACGCGTCTCTACAAGCAATTAAAGCAGCAGGGTCAAGAGCGAAATTTATATACCATCACTCACAATTCTCAGCCATCAAATGGTCAACTTTATTTGATGATCCCTATTTATGAGAAAGGCATAATTGTTGGATTTATTGGTATAGAGCGTACTATTAATTTAAACCAATTCAATTTGCGTAATAATGCAGCGGTTGAAATCACGTTAATTAACAACTTAAATCAACCAGTCCTTTATACCTCGTCAGATGTGAACATTAAAAACTCACCCTTACTGACGTCAGGGGAAATAAACTACTTTGGTTTTAACTCTGATTACACAAAACTTTTTTTCAAGAAATGTTTAGCACCTTCACAGCTTACTGTTATTTATTCTATTTCAACGTCGTATTTAATCGATAATCTTAAAACTTCAATCATTTATGCACTGTTGATCAATATTTTATCAGGTGCGTTGATTTTCTTTTTAATTTGGTTATTAGAACGGCGTATGTTAGAGCCAGCGGCAAATACGGCGATTCGCTTGGAGGAGCATGAGCAATTTAACCACAAAATTGTGGCATCAGCACCTGTTGGGATCATTATCTTAAGACTAAGTGATGGTGGAAATATTCTGAGTAATGAGCTTGCTCATAACTATTTTCGTTTGCTCAATGATGATGATAAGCAGCGCATTTTGACAATTATTCGCCAGAAATCCAGCAACTACATTGATGTTGTGGCGACGAATGGTACCCATTTACAGATTAGTTTCGTGAATTCACGTTATCAAAATGAAGATGTAGCGATTTGTGTACTGATTGATATCAGCATCCGCGTTCAGATGGAGAAATCATTACAGGACGTCGCGGATGCTGCAGAACAAGCGAACCAAGCCAAATCCATGTTCTTGGCGACCGTTAGCCATGAATTAAGAACTCCGCTGTATGGAATCATCGGTAATATTGAGTTGCTACAACGCTATGAATTATCGGATAAAGCGGTTCGATTAGTCTCGACAATGGATAACTCTTCGTCGCTACTGCTGCAAATCATTAGTGATATTTTAGATTTTTCCAAAATTGAATCTAAACAACTGAAAATAGAAAATAAATTATTCAATTGTCGTAACGTGTTTGCTTATGTACTTGCTAACTATGTGCCGTTGGCAACGAAAAAACAAGTCTCACTCTATTCGTATATTGAGCCTAATATTCCTGATTTAATGCTCAGCGATCCGGTACGTTTACAACAAGTTATCTCTAATATTGTGAATAACAGTATTAAATTCACCGATTCTGGGTTTGTCATGCTGCATGTGTGGAAAGATGAAAACTACCTAAAAATAGAGGTCAAAGATTCAGGAATAGGTATGACACCGGCGGTGGTGATGCAACTCTTTGACCCATTCTTCCAAGTTTACGATCAAAATAATGGGCATAAAGGGACAGGACTTGGATTAGCTATTTGCGAAAAACTCATTAACTTAATGGATGGTGATATTGCCGTGGATTCTCAAGCGGGATTAGGAAGTCGATTTACGATCCGTATTCCACTTTATGGTCAGCAATATATTGAGTCCAATATCCCTGAATATCGCAAAAGTTATCGTATTGCTGTGACCGGATTGAATTCATTTTTGCTTGATTTCATCACAAGGTTGCTGGAACACCATGATTTTAATGTGGTAAAGGCGAGTGAGAATGAAACGTATGATTTGATGATTACGGATAATTCAGAATACCTTGTCGCACAGGGTAAAAATCTACTTCGACTCAGTAGTTTATATTCAGGTGAGTTATTTGAAACGCAATCTAACGAATGGCTGTATAACACTTATCAGCTCGATAAGTTGCCGATGCTGATTGATAAATTTATCGTTAAATTGACTCAAGAGACAAAAGAAAGCTTAGAAAATAATGAGCTTGAAGGGGCGGATGCAGATCTGAATGAATTTAAAGTCTTAATTGTTGATGACCATCCGATTAACCGTATGCTCCTGACAGAACAATTAGCAAGCATAGGATTCATGACAAGCACGGCTGTAGATGGATTAGATGCACTAAAACACCTTGAACATTGTCATGCCGATATTGTGCTTTCAGACGTGAATATGCCAAATATGGATGGCTATCAATTAGCGAGAGCATTACGTGAACAAGGCTTTAGACAGCCAATTGTGGCATTAACTGCCAATGCGATGGCAGAAGAGAAACAGCGCTGTCTGGATGCTGGCATGAATGATTGCTTATCGAAGCCAACGTCTATCAGCATATTGCGTGAATCGTTGGTAAAATACGTGAAGCCGAGCGAATCAATAACACATTGAATAGAAAAAATAAAAGCCCTATAACGGGCTTTTATTTTGGTGTCAGAATAAGGATTATTCTGTCGGGGTATTATCAATACTGACTGATGAAAGATAGTTCAGTAAGGCAATATCATTTTCAACACCCAGTTTTAACATTGCTGATTTTTTCTGGCTACTGATGGTTTTGATGCTGCGATTCAGTTTTTTAGCAATCTCAGTGACTAAGAAGCCTTCAGCAAATAAGCGAAGAACTTCACTTTCTTTTGGTGATAAACGTTTGTCACCATAGCCACTGGCATTAACTTTCTCAAGCAATTTACTGACGCTTTCAGGGGTGAATTTTTTCCCTTTTTGTAAAGCGGCGAGTGCTTTTGGTAAGTCTGCTGGTGCGCCTTGTTTTAGCACGATACCTTCAATATCAAGCTCAAGAATAGCACTTAAGATCGCAGGATTATTGTTCATGGTTAGGACAATAATCGATAAATCAGGGTAGTGACGTTTAATGTATTTGATTAACGTAATACCATCACCGTATTTATCGCCAGGCATAGACAAATCAGTAACCAGAACGTCTGCATTAAGGCGTGCTAAGTTATTAATTAAAGAAGTAGAATCTTCAAATTCACCGACGATGTTTACCCATTCAATCTGTTCAAGAGACTTTCTTATACCGAAAAGAACAATAGGATGATCATCGGCAACAATGACATTTAGGTTATTCATATTATTGGTTACCTTCTGGCATTAGTCTTTTCACTGAGACATCCAGTTCTCTAATGCAATTTTTTATTTCAAATCCGTTTTCATCTGCTATGAAATGCTCCAAATCTTCACAAAGTTTATGAAGATAATGGAATTCAAGCATAGCAAAAACTCCTTTTAAACGATGTGCAGTGTCTTTTAATTCGGCTAAATTCGCAACACTTTCACTATTATACAGTTTATTAATATCTATCGGTACTGTTGAGATAAACAAATCTTTATAATCGCTATTTGCCAGAATTAAATGATACTCAGAAAGAATGTTATCGGTAGATTCATTTGATTTTTGACTATTTTCGCGGAGATTTTGCGATGAGTGTTGGCTTGATTCGTTATTATCTTCTACATTATCGGCTTGTTCTATCAATAATGAGATAGCATCAATAAGTTCATCTGCAAAATTGTAGTTAACTTCAATGTAATTTGACTTAATACAATTTAGTGAAGATATATTACCGTTAATTTTAATAATATTACTAAATGGAACATCATCATTGTCAGCGATCAAAAGATCCCAATGGTTATGCGGTGAACTTTCATCTATATCAAGAAATTCAGCACCATAATGGGATAAAGTTTGTTTAACAATTCGACGAGCATCAATATTCTGAATATTTAAACGAATAAAAACATCCTCAAGCAATGCAGGGTATTCATGCTGCTGAATGAGTGCCGGAAGCCGGATTTGATAGTGGCAACCAATAGCGTCACTAGATTTAATCGTAAATGAGCCTTTCATTTTATTAGTCAATAACTTGCAGAGATAAAATGTCATGCCAGAACGCTTAAATTTATTTGAATCTTGAGTTTTTCCCATAAATGGGTTTTGTAAGTTACTTAATTCAATATTCGTTAATCCAATTCCTGTATCTTTTATATCAATGGATATTTCATTTTTGTCTTCAATGTAGTCAATAGAAATGATAATTTTACCAAAGGCTGTAGTTTCTATTGAATATTCCCAAATTAATTGGAATAAAGTCTGGAAATAAGCAGGGTTATTTTCGATTAATGAATCAGGATTGATATTATTATAGAAATAAAATGAGAGTCCTTTGCAATTTAAATGAGATAAATTGTATTTAAGGAATTGGCTAATTACTTGACTAATTGCAAATTTTTCTGTCTTAAAATCAATTTGTTGAGTTTCTAATTGGCTAATTAACGCAATATTTTTAAACCAATTATTGATATAAAATAGGTGATTCTGGATTTCAGTGAGTAATGGGCTATTACGCTCATTGAGCGTCATCGCCAATTGGCTAAACTCAGCGTTTACTTTATCAATAGCGGGCAGAATTTCTTGGCAAATATTTTTGAAGACCACTTTTCTAAGCTGAATATTTCGCTGGTATTCGCGAGTAGCCATTTCTTGACGTTTTTGGGTAAGAACTTCTTTATCTTTATCAATGATGATAAACAAGACCGTATTTTCTTTAATTTGACTATTTACCAAAATGATTTCATAGACATTATTCTCGATGGAGACCTGAATGACATCATTATGATCGGTTGCCATCTCTTTGATATGAATAAGATCCATCGATGGCAATAACTGGTTAGAAATGCTGTTACTCAATAGTTTTTTATTACTATTGAAATCGAAGACTAGGATGCCATAAGCGATGTGATTGAGAATGTCATTATTCAGTGCATCCTTGAATTGGAGCTCATCAAGCATGGATGCATTGGGTGAAATAATCCGTTTGCGAATAAACATGGTGGTGAGCAACGCCAGAATACTGACTGCAAACATGCAGGTGATTAGCCAAAAGTTGTAACTGATCACGCCGAAAATAATACTTTTTAATGAGAGGTTATAGTTAATCTGATAACTTGTGCCCTCGATAGGTTGCGATAGCATGAGGTTAGTCCCCGTCAACTCACTGCCAGACTGACTCATATCTTGATTGTTTGATCTTTGTGAAATGGAAATATCATCTCCCTTCAAGGTAAATGGAAGAATTGAATTAATGGAGATATCAAAAGAGATGACGCTGCTTAGACGACCAGGGGAGTTAAAAACTAAGCGGTAAGTATAGAAGTAGACATTATCTTGTGCATTTTTCTGCATATTGGAGAGCACTTCTCGGCGATCCAATAAGGTCGACTGGGCTATCATATCAGAACGCTTATCCTCTGCGGTCAGCGTCAAATAGCTTTCTTTATAGCGTAGCTCAGGCTTTAAGATGGAATGGGTAGTCACCAGTATTAAAGTATTATCTTGACCGTTCAGATAGTACATAGAGTTAAATTCATTTCGTGCACCCCACACGATCTCCATGTAATTGGCTAATTTAGTTGCCAACACTTTACTACTGGGTTTGTTGAGACCAAAGACAACGGAATCAATTGTTTGATTGGCGCTACTTAACCAATAAACATCATGGCGCATTTCGGTGACTGAAATATCGCTCATCGAATCTGGCGTGGCTTTATCATTGGCTAGCTTATAAATATGAGTAGCTTGATAGCGATAATCTTCAATTTGGTAAGCAAGTCGATTGGCAAGGGTATTTATCGCAGTTTGATGGGCTAGCATCCAAGCGTGGTAATAATTATAGAGAGACAGCGAAAGCATTGTGACGAGTAGCACAATAAAGGCAATAAAAATGCGAGAAAGAATATTCGGTTTTAATAATGATTGTTTGTACATACAGTCCCACGCTGCCACACTGGCAAATTAGATTAATCAGATTAAAAATCATACGCCTAGACTCATTGTAGACACCGATTTTGCACAGATATTAGCATTTTTTGAGGGGAATAGAGAACAATTGAGTGAAGATTAGTCAAACGAACAAAAAAATGCAATTATTTTACTATCAGGGGTAGACAAGCCCTCGGGATTCCTCCATAATCGCGCCCCATGGAGAGATGGCCGAGCGGTCGAAGGCAGCGGTCTTGAAAACCGCCGATGGGTAACCATCCTAGAGTTCGAATCTCTATCTCTCCGCCAAATTAGCCGGCTTAGCTCAGTTGGTAGAGCAACTGACTTGTAATCAGTAGGTCACCAGTTCGACTCCGGTAGCCGGCACCAAATAAGAACCCGTTATTTTCCATAGAAATATGAAAGATAACGGGTTTTTTCTTATTTTAATCAAATTTAACTGTGTTTTTATCCAGTTAATTCCGGTCCGATCCGTTGCAATCCTCCGCATAAATGGGTACAAAGATGGGTATCTGAGTTAGGAAACTGGGTACCTATTATGAAATTATCCGCACGCCAAGTAGAAACTGCGAAACCTGAGATAAAAGATTATAAGCTTTCTGATGGTGCAGGGCTTTTTTTACTAGTTCGAACCAATGGCGCAAAATATTGGCGTTACCGCTATCAATTTGCTGGCAGGGAGAAAATGTATGCGATTGGTGTATACCCTGAAATTACTTTAGCAGAAGCAAGACAAAAACGTGACGAAGCAAGACGTAAAGTCTTAGACGGTGTTGATCCCGTTAAGGCTCGGCAAGTTAAAGCTGTTTCTGATGTAGAGAATACATTTCGAAAGTTATCGATTGAATGGCATGAATTTAAAAAATCACGTTGGTCAGCAGGGTATGCATCCGATATTCTCGAAGCATTTAAAATGGATATTTATCCGGTTATCGGTGATTTGCCTGTTGATAGCATTGAACCTATCTATGCATTAAAAGCGTTATCCGCTATAGAGCAACGTGGCGCCACTGAAAAAGCAAGCAAAGTTAGGCGTTGGACAAGTGAAGTATTTAAGTATGCAATTGCAACGGGTAGAGCGAAGTATAACCCAGTCGCCGAATTGAAAAGCGCAATGAAAGGGCATGTATCTACTCGTTTTCCTTTTCTGACAGCTAATGAGCTACCTGATTTTTTATCGGCAGTATCTGATTATAGTGGCGACCCAACTACGGTACTCGCAACCCGAATATTAATGCTTACTGGGCTAAGAACGGCAGAGCTAAGATTTGGCGAATGGACGGAAATAGATTTTGATGCCCGGCTATGGGCAATTCCTAGAGATAAAATGAAGAAAAGGAAAGATCACCTTGTTCCTCTGTCTGACCAAGTAATTGTTTTATTGAAAGAGTTAAGTCGATTATCCGGTCGCTTTAAATATATGTTTCCTAATCGTTCAGATCCTATGAAGGTGATGAGCGAAAACACAATTAATGCGATGATAAAAAGGATAGGTTGGGAAGGTCGAATTGTTGGGCATGGTTTTCGCCATACAATGAGCACCATTCTAAACGACCAAGGGTTTCCCGCTGATTGGATAGAATTACAATTAGCTCACGTTGACAAGAATGTTATTCGAGGAACATATAACCATGCCCAATATTTAGAAGGGCGGAGAGAAATGCTGCAGTGGTATGCAGATTATATTGATAAGCTTTGTTTAATTTAAGATGCAGTTCGTTGTTGTTTCCATTCATTAATTTCCCTTCGTAACCAGCGTGCTGCACGCACACCGATTTTATGTTGCGAGGGGAATTCTTTCCGTTTGATCATTTCGTAAATAGTCGATTTTTTTAGAGTCACTAATTTTTCGACTTCTTTCATTGTGAGTAAATCGTCGTCACGTTCTTTAGTTTCAATCATGTTAGTATCCTATTTTTGAGTATCCAATTTAAAGAGTTCAATGATATTTGCATCGGGGCAATATTCTTTAACGAGCTCGATTTGCTTTTTGTCTTTAGTAAAGTTTAAGCCTCGAGCGTTCCGATATTCCCAAGCGTAGGGGCTAAGTTGTTGGTACTTGAGCAGTTCATCACATATTCTATAAATCAGCTCCGCAGGGAATGAAATATAATCATCATCCATACTGTTCATAGCATCGCGTGATTCATATTTAATTTGCCGTGTAGCTTTAATTAGCTCATCTTTTTTCACGGTATTACTTCCTCTTCATTGCTTCTAACAGAAGGTCTTGTATTTCTCGCTTAGAATTACGGCGTTCCATAACAACTTCGTCCATTGTGCCTGCGGCGATAAGATGGTGAATAAATACTGGTCGGTTATAACCGGCTTGAATTTGTCGAGTAGGGCCGATACGTTCGATGATTTGTTGGTATTGTTCTAAATCCCACCAATGCGAGAAAAAGACCAGAATATTACCGCCATCCTGCAAATTTAAGCCATGACCCGCACTAGCAGGGTGTGCAAACAGAATCGGTATTTTGCCTGCGTTCCAATCACGTAATGTTTGAGGATCCGCATCTAAGTTTCTACCTTTAGGAAAGGCTTTTAATAAACGCTCAAGGTCGTGCTTCCAGTGGTAAGCAACGAGTATCGGCATACCGCCAGATTCGCTAATGATACTTTCCAACGCCTGAATTTTGGTATCATGCAGCTCTACCCAATTTTTACTATCATCGGTATAGATAGCGCCACTGGCGATTTGTAAACATTTTACTGTCTTAGCCGCCGCGTTTAGGGCTTCAACGCCTTCGTGTTCTAGCTCAAGAAACATTTCTTTTTCCATTTCTTGATACTGCTTTCGGGCTTTAGTGGGGAGCTCAAGTTTAATAATATTGTGGATAGGCTCTTCAATATCGAACCAATCAGCGGCATCTAGAGATATCGTGACATCCCGTAAAGCATCTTGCATTTGCTCTTGAGCAAAAGGCCAAGGCTCTAACTTAGACCACTGTTGACCAGGGAATTGAATGTTGTTGAACCAACGCGAAGTAAAAGCGCTATAGGTTCTACCTAATCGCTGACCCTGATCGACAAACCACGCTTGCCCCCACAAATCAATCAACCCGTTAGGGGAAGGTGTTCCAGTCAAATTTACCCATCGATGTACATGTTTGTGAGCTACTTTTGCTAGTGCTGCGGCACGTTTGCCACCTTTACGAAGTCTAAATGACTTTAGCCTTGTACTTTCATCGGCAATGATAGTTCCAAAAGGCCAATGCTCACCGAATATTTCAACTAGCCAAACAAGGTTATCGTAATTAATGGTAAATACACTGGCATTGGTATTTTTGATAGCTGCCATACGTTCTTTGGCAGTACCAATAATCGGTTGCACATCAATATTGCGTAAGTGATTCCATTTAACCGCTTCGTCTGGCCATGTTGAACTTGCGACTCGTAAAGGAGCAAGAACTAAGGCTGGCTGTGTTTCACTTCCAGCCATAAACAAATATTCTAGGGATGTCAATGTTGCTACTGTTTTGCCCATGCCCATACCTGCCCAAACATTCGAGCGTTTAATATCAATTTCGTGGCTAAGTATGAGATCTTGATAGGGGCGAGGGGTGAAGTTTTTAGAGAAATTCATGTTACGCCAGTTAGTTGGTATTAATTGTTGGACAAAAAAAAGAGCATTCTTACTTTATGTAAGATTGCTCTTTAATAAGTACTGTGCGGTTATCTAATTTTTATTTTTGAAGGTTTTATCAAGAAGATGTTGTAGTTTAGTTCTTTCTAGAACCCCCAAATGATTTTGGGAAATTAAAAAGATTTCGTTATCTTCATCACCTTGTGCAGCAAGTGAAATACTATAACCTTGTGTATTTAAAAAATTACATATTTTATCTAGCGTGACATGTTCATTAGGTTTGATGAAGGAATACTCATACCCTTCGTGCTGTATTTGAACACCATTTCTAGACGGTAAAAGATGGTTGAAACGGGAATTGCTTTTTATATTATTCAGGATTAAATTTCTTAGATCTTTAATTTCAGATGCGAGGAATTCAGTACTAGAAACTTCTTTTTCATCTAACTGTGCAACCTTGAAAGTGCCAAAATGTTTTAAAAACGTAGTAAAATTAGGGTCGTTTTGAGATTTTTGGTATGTATCAATTATTTTTTGTTTAAGTTTTTCTTGAAATGAATTAATACTTTGGTAACGTAAATCAGATGGGTATTCTAAATGTTCAATAGGTGATATATCAAAACTATAGGATGTTTTATTGTCTTTAATAATGATTGTTGGTTTATCAAAAGCAAGTCTCATGCCTAGTTCAAACATTACATTTGCATTTCTACTACTAATATCACAAATAACAATAGGATTGTCATAAATATTTTGAACTATTCTTTTTTGTATAACGCCTATGTCATCGTCAAAACTGACAAGGTTCGGCTCGAAATTAGCCGCTTTTGCAGCTTCATATATTATTGCTCGTACGTCTTCCCAGTGAGAAGTTGGGTATCCATCAGTAGGAGCAATAGGCATAATTACGCCACATATAGGTAAGGCTGATGGTGTTTTTTCTTTGACCATAATATCTGTGCATCCTAAATCAATTAATATATTAACTATCTTATTATTTAATTTATAAAACTCCAGTTAAATCCTTACTATCCAAAACGACAACGTGAAACCCTAATGCAAAAAGCCTCGCGTGTTCCCGTAACTGATCGGGGCGGGGCTTCTCACCGGGTGCTTTACACTCAACGAAAATGATTTTGCCATGAGGCAAAAGTACGATCCTATCTGGTACGCCTCGACGACCTGGGGAAGTAAATTTATAAGCGATACCGCCTACTTTTTTCACTTTATAGACCAAGTGCCTTTCGATTACATCTTCACGTATTTTGCTCATTACTAGTGCCTTTGTACATTTCACGTTTAAGTTGTTTCATACAAAAATCGGAGCGGTGTTCACTCCAAATTTGATTGTTTCTTGCTCGTGCGAATCGATGTGCTTGCAACCAAGCCGTAGCAGCCTCGAAGTATTTTCCGGTTTGCTCAAGACGAATAGCATCCCGAGCCGCGCGGAAATACAACGGGCTATCGTTGTTTATGAATGTCATATATTTTTACCTATGATTGCAATCAAACTAGATCATGATCATTTTTAATTACTAGTATTTATGGCAGTTTTAATAATTAAACTGTGGCTTTTTGGAGACTAGCAACATGGCTAAAGTAGAATGTAAAGTTTGTGAATACGTATATGATGATTCAGAAATAGATTATTGTCCTCGTTGTGATGAAACAACTCCTCCTAAAGGTACTCAATGCGAGTTTTGCGATAACTTAGCGACTTCATATGTTCAAGATCATCCCGTTTGTGATGATTGCTATGATGATGCGTATCCTGTTGATTAACTAATTTAGATGCCGCAGTGCTGGATTATTGCGGTATCTCCGTTTAAATAAGAATTAACAGTTATCATCCTTTAATCCTTCCTATAGTGATAAGCCTCAAAACCTCCGGCGCTAAGCGGGAGATCTAAAGCCCATTCGGGGTTAGTAGCAAGTAACTCAGATAAGTGTTCATGATTGAATGCGGGGTTATCGGGAGCCTCAGTCAATACTTCATCATGTACTGTGAGCACGATGTCATAGCCGTGATCTTCAATTGTTGGCATGTTACCCGCGAGAACATCACGCGCTGCTGCTTGGGTTACGTTCTCCACCAATTTCCCACCGTAGGTTTTCAAACGCTGCCATTTGCGGCTATACGGGTTAACGCCCATATAACTGATTTGACCGTTATCATTACGCGGGGATGGGTAGCAAACTGCACGACCCGAAGGTAAAACAATACGTAACCATGCTTTATCACGTCTAACTTTAAGCTTACGGCAAGGAAAGGTGATCCCCGGAGACGAAATTGCATGACGTACGGTATCTTCTAACTCATACCAGAAAGAGACCGTTTCGGGATGAGCATTTCGCCACATGCGCTTAAGTGAATCGCAGGTGATAAATACTGTTTCACTTAGCCCGTAGGTTTTCTTGGTTTCAACGGATTTTTGATACCAGCTAAGCGCATCGTGTTTTACTTTTGGTGGAATGTTAGGTAATGCGGCTTCGGCAAGTTCATCTAAATCTAGACTATATGTGAGGGCGAATGTTAAAAATGCTGCAACTCCGCCGCCGTATCCTAAGCCTAGTTCCATCACTTTACCGATTTGGCGCATATGTTTATCAACATCCTCAGGAGAAATATTGAATGCTCGAGCATAGGCTAATTTATAGAGGTCAGCGCCGATGCCTTTATCGAATTCACTGAACGCTGTAATCTTCCACGCTTCACCTGCTAGCCAAGCGAGCATACGTCCCTCGATATTCGAAAGGTCAGAGACAACGAGCTTTTTACCCTCTGGCGCCATAATGCAACCACGCAAAGTCGAACTGGTCAGTTGCATAATGTCATCGTAAATGAGATCTGCACATCCTGCCTTTAATGCTTCAATACCCTTATCAATGGTATTTTGGTCGAGTGTTGGCCTTGGTAAATTTTGAGGTTGAAACAAGCGACCTGCCCAACGACCAGTGCGAGAAGCACCGCAAAATTGCAATGTTCCGCGTAAACGACCATCGGAGCTTACACCATTCATCAGCGCTTTGTACTTACTGGTGCTGGTGGTACTGGACTGTAATCGTATGGCTAATAGCTCACGTAACGGCAAAGGAATATCCGGATCATTGATACGGCGTTCTAATGTGCTTTTTTGCATATCAGGCAAGTCGACCCCAAAAGCGGCAGAGATATGTTGTAACAGCGCATCACGCTGTGTTGCTGCTTGCACTTCATTATCTGTCAAATCTTGGGTAAGTTTGGCTAAGCGCTTTTGCTCAATTTCAACTGCTTCAATGGCTGCGGTGGCGAGTTGAATATCCATATACACACCGCGATCGTTAATTCGTTGGTCACGATGCCAGTGTTCTAACTCATTGTCGCAGTAATTCCAACTTGGTAAACGCTTATGCACTTCACGCATGGCTTCGATATCTAGCCCCGCGTAAGCAACAAAACGCTTCCATTCTTCGGGATGGGTTTTACTTGTGGCACGACGTAATGCTGAGTTTTTAGGTCGAGGCTTACAAAATAACTGTATTAGGGCCTTACCCTCTTTATCTTTGGCTTTATCCAAAGGAACGCCAAGTACTTCACATAATGCGCCTAAAGCACCGGGTAGACCGTGTGCTAGTGCTTGTACCATCGTATCACGCCAACGACTAACATCTATTTTGATACCGCTATGGTTGAGCATGGTGCGGTCAAAATGGCTGTTATGCGCATAAATAATAGTGTTAGGGTCTGATAACGCTTGCTTTAATTCAGTAGGTATAGGGGATTTATCTGTAACATCCCACACTTGAACTAAATTGTTGTTTAACGCCCAAGCAAAAAGCATAATTTCAACAGTTTCCGCATAAGAATGCGTGCCGTATTTAATTGGCTTTTCACTGAATGTTTCGAGGTCGAGCCAGAGTGTATTTTTCATATTGTATAAATTAAGGTTTGTTATGATTTTAAAAAAGATAGATGGACGTTTGATTATTTCTATTGCTTCATTATTAATTGCTTTTTTCTCTCTTTTTATAAGCTATCAACAATATAATTCTCAAAATATAAATTACGAAAAAGAGGTCCAGCCTTATGTCACCATCGTCCCTACGATTGATCCCGAAGTAAATAAGCAACTAGGGTTTTATTTTTTTAATGGGGGGTTAGGGGTTGCTTATGTAAATGAATTAAAGGTTACAGATTCTAGTGGGATGGAAACAAATTTGACTTCTTTCGGGAGACATCCAACAAAAGTATTAAAATCTATAATTGATGATGGTGATAGTTATTTACGGTATGGAATGCCGATAAAAGGAACACCTATTGTTATAAATACAATGGAACCTTTTATTACTTGTAATAATACCGAAAATTATAGATTCAATTGTGTTCCTTTTACTAAATATATGGAAAAGGCCATGGGTGACAATATTTATAACTTTGAAATTACTTTAATTTATAGTTCTATTTACGGGAAGAAATACGAATATTCCTTCCCGTCTAATATAACAAGAGAACTAGATTAGAGATTCTTCCTCTTCGGCGACACTTAAGTCGTCGAAGTCATCTTCACTCGCGACACCGCCACCTGCGAAGGCGTCACCATCACGGAAGAACTGAACACCACCAAGTGAAGCTGAAATACCTTTGCCTTGGTTGTCGTAGGCAAAAATAGTGATAGTTGCATTGACGTAGCAGCCTGAGTAGGGGCGTCCATCTTGTGCAGTTAACGGAGTGCGGTCACGGTCAATAACAAGCGGTCGCGCTTTGTTGCTTGCACCGATGTACATATGATCTGCATAACCGTCGTACTCAATCTTCTCGTCACCATCGCGGAAGTTAAAGCGCATTGAATTACCGCGAATGGATTTGAGAACCGCATCGGCTTTGGCTCCCCATTTTGCTGTAGCCACTTGTTTAATCGCACTTTCAATCGCTTCGATTAAATCTGTGCGATTTTTTGGGATGAGAAACGTAGCGCGGAATTTGTAATCGCCTTGCCCGTTAACTTGGGTTGCTTCGAATAGGTCAGGGAATGCCAAGCGGACGTTGGATAATTTAACTTTCATATTGGGTACCTTTAATTAAATGAGGTCAGCGGCGAGTGAATCGTCGCTTACATCGTCGAAATCGTTTTCTGGGTTGATGACAAGAGCGGGGCGTGGATCTGATTCAAATGCAACAACGGGTTTACCTTCGGCTCGGGTAATGAGCGATTCTAGTTTTGTCCAGCGACGAGGGTTGTCTTTCTTGATTAGCTTTTCGGCTTGCGTAGGGCTAATCAACTTCATGTTGTACATTTCTTCACGCTTAAGTCTGAAGGCTTTTAATGTGGCTTCAGCTTCGGTTTCATTGCCCCAAGTGCGGTTACCTAATTTACCTGTGACCAGTTTTAATCCTGGTATGGTGTGCCCAGAGTTGAGTTCGTCAGAGACACGAATACGTAAGGTCTTGCAGAAGTTCTCTACAAAATCGAGGCCTTTGTAAATCTCAGCTAACTGAGATGGTTTAAGTACAGTGATACGTTGCGGTGCTTCGCTAAGCTGCCCTTCCAGTGGTGCGGTTAAATCAACAAAGTCACCTTTCACCAGTTCAAGAGCGTGTTGTGCTTCGGCTGCACATAAACCGCCTTTGGCTTTACAGAAGCGACACTGTTTTTCACCCGGATTGAAGCTTGTTGGTGGCAGTGTATTTACGCCTTCACATTCAGCTATTGAGCAAGTAACAACCGCTTCGGTAGCTGCTTCTTTTGCTCTCTCACCAAAAGCAATTAGCTCATCAACTGTTAGCGCCCACTCTGAAACGTGATTTAAGCGTGGCTGGTGGATGAATAAACGAACGGTTTTGAAGTCGTAAAGCATACTGAATTGGTCTAAAGCACCTAAGGCATAAAGCTGTAATTGCTCATTGTTTTCAGCGTCAACTTTAACGCCTTTGCCGTATTTCAAATCGTGAATTTGTAGTTCATCAGGATCTAAAATAATGGCATCGGCGGTACCGAATGAGTTTTCAACACCAATGACATCCGAGAAATCAACTTTCTGCTCAATTAACAGCTCTTTGCCCTCGGCTAATGACCAAACAGTTTCGACATATTGTCCTACGGCTTCGACCATTTCTTCGTTAACTTGAGGTGTATCCGCTTGGTTTAACGGATAAGTCCCTAAGTAATCAGAGGTGTTCTGTCCTAAATTACCTGAGCCTTCTTGTCGGTTGCGTAAAACACATTCACCCAAAGCATGGGCGGCCGTACCTTCTACTGCAAAAGGTGAGCCTTTATCAGGAACCGTTGATTCTAAGGCTAAACTCCCACTGCACACCATCCAGCGGTGCGCCGATGATGGGGAGAGCCGTGCATGGATATCAGGCATTTATCCCTCCAATACTTTTTTAGCTAGCTCGATCACTTCTGAGAGTTTATCTTCTGGCACTTGCCCTAATTTCTTGGCATTGAATTTAGTGAGAATTTCAACGGCTTCATTACGGTAGCCACCTTTTGCTAATTGCAGAATAAGTTTTTCCGCTTGTTCAAATAGCATTTTGGGATCCGTATTTTCTGGCTCTGGCTCTGGCTCTGGCTCTGGCTCTGGCTCTGGCTCTGGCTCTGGCTCTTTGCTAGTCGTTTTACCTTCGCTAAGTAGTGATAGTGCGAATTCACTGCGTTCAGTGATACCGGTGATTTGGTCCCAGTTTTCGAGCATTTCTAAACAAAGGTCGTGGATAGTTTCACTTGGTAAAGCTGCTACTTCTTTTAGATTGGAAAGCGTGACGTATAGCGCATCAATTTGACCGTTACGTTTGTCGCCAATTTCAGCCAAAGCATTATTGATTTTTTTGAGTTGAGAAGATGTTATTTCATTGAAGCTACCTTTGAACATAACGGCATGCGCAACAATGTGACCTAAATTAAGTGTACTGAGATCAACCGGTTCATCAGTGACTTTTGCTTCAGACTTAGCAACCTCTTTTTTATCGGTAGCTGCTTTAGCTTCAGCTTTAGTAGGCTGAGGTTTTTCATTTGGTTTTAACGTTGAAGTTGGTGTTTGCACAACTGCGCCTGATTGTATCGTGGCAATTAATTGGCGTATGACTTCGGTGTTTTCTTTAATTGCTAGTTCGAGACTCATTTTGATACCTCAAAGATACAAGGTGATAGGGAAGGTGGTATTAGGGTTTTGTTTAAGGGCTTCACGTTTTTGTTGATAACGTAAACGGCGAACGTTGTTATTCATCGGAAATTTATCCGATGGCAAAATTTGGGCTTTTTTCATTGAATTATTTCCGATGGATAATAAAGGTTTATTTTTTATCAGTTGGTAAACCGATTAATTTATTTAAGTCTTCAACTTGAAGTGCGGGTAACGTAGAAGTTGATTTACTAATATCAGTTGGGATAAGTTCTTTCGATTCCGGCCATATTTCAATGAGTCGTTTAATTGTAGTTACTGAATTTAAAGCAACCTGCACGGTTGTGTTTATTTCGGTTTCTTTCTCTTTAAGCTTATTTTCTTTTTGAGTGAGTTTTTCAAAGCGTTTACTTAATTCGTGGTCAGCAGGGAATAAACACTTATTATCATCAGGAGTTAATAAATAGATATCCTCACCATTATTATCTTTGCCATATCGCAAGCGTACTCGCTGCCCCCCAAAGGCAGGACGAAGTGAATTACTTTCCGCATTGTACACGCCTATATAAGAATTCACTTCTTCCTCAAGCATTTTTAAATTAGATATAGCTACTTCTAATATTAACTCCATTTTTTTTGCTTTATCTTCACCGCCTAAAGCTTCCATTCGAACATCTAACGCGAATTGGTTAAATTCTTTTTTCAACTCTTCTTTTTGTTTAAAAACACCAGCTTTAGCCAGCGCATTATTTTTAATACTATCTTTAATTGCATTAGTTAATCGTACAGTCATGGTTTCTGTCCTTAATTAAAGGTAATTAATTTTAGTGATTGGCGGTAGGTGCTGATCTCCTACTTACGTGACGGGATTCGAACCCGCAACCCTAGCTTTATGGCCTCGCTCTACCTTTGAGCTACACGCTAACAATCGGTACACTCGGCCTAGGAACCCGATCACCCTCATGCTTAGCTAATCAGTCTTAGCATTCACCAATCACTAAAATTAACTGATGCCTGAACTATCTTTACCTCATCAGGCGGCTGAGGTTCCTACATTCCGCAACGTAAGAAGTTTGTGTATAATTCATCCACCGCAACGTAATAAAAGGATTGAATTATTTATGTCCGAAGAAAAAGGGATAGTTGGTAAAATTACCGACATGATTTCTGGTTCGGGAAGTTTTTTAAAATCAGCATTTGGTACGGTTAAAGAAATTCAAGAAATGCATGTGGATTATGCAACTAAAGAAAAAACTTATGAGTTGCTTGATAAAATGTACGAAGCTAAAAACCAGCAAATGGAATTACAAGATCTTCTTATAGTGGCTAAAAATCGCATCATTGAGCTTGAAGACATTATAAATCAACGTGCTGACTGGGAAGAGGAAAAATCTAACTATGAACTTTATTACCCAATGCCTGCTACTGTTGTTTACAAACTCAAGATAGATAGCAAATCGAATCAAAAACCTCACTATCTTTGTACTAAATGCTATGGCGCGCATATGAAGTCGATACTTCAGTATAAAACTCTCGGTGGAATGGGGGGAATTGCTATCCTTATTTGCCATACTTGCTCCTCTGAGTATAAATTTCTGAATAAAGATCTTTAAAGCAAATCTATTACTCACCATAGGCCACTCATTGAATGGCCTATAATTAGTTTTTCTGCGTTTGTACAAACCCTAAATGCCAGTGTTGCCCATTCCTTGCCGTTCTCACTCTCGTGCGGAAGTAACCTTCTTAACAAACAGATCGTGCCTGTTAATACGTCGCATTTTTGCGTAGGGGTCTAAACAGATGGCTTTGTACTGTTCCGACTTTCTAGATTGTTAAAGAGCAAAAAATTACATCTATGCGTTTTCGTATTGTTATACAGGTTTGAATTATCATGGTCAATACCATTTCGTATAAATTTAAAGAATAAAAAAAGCCACTTTGGTATAAGTGGCTATAACAAAATGAATTAATTTGTAGAGTTAATCACACTTTTCGTACCATAAGGATGGTTTTGCAATACCTGCGACATAGTGAATTTTATCAACTTTGATTTGTTCTACTTTAATCGGTGGGTGTGCATCATTGATAGATGATAAATGAATATAACCATCTCTTTCGTATAAGTAAGTTTTTACCATTGTTTCTTCGGTTGAAGTAACTAGTAGGACTTCATCCCCTGGTCTATAGGTGTGATTTGGTTCAATGATAACAAACTCTCCTTCTTTTATACGAGGGATCATTGAATCCCCAACACATAGAAGTGCATAAGCGTCAGGGTCACTAGTAGGCCAGTGTATGTAACCTTCTCCCATCCCTATAGGGTATTGAAGATCTGACCAACATCCACCTTCTCCTAATTGTGCTCTACCTACGACAGGGATTGATGTGTAGTTAACACTTATAGCGCTTTGGGGAACCCCGTTTTCTTTTTTGGTTAAGTCAGCATCCGTTAAGTCTGTTAAAGGTACGTGGAAAAAGTCGGCAATATTTTTGACAACGCTTATTTTAGGATCTTTTACCTCTCCACTCAGCAGTCTATGCATAGTAGGTTGATGCATTTTTAAGCGTCTAGCTAACTCAGTATGATTTGAAATACCTTTTGTATCCATCAGATGCTTTATGTTTTTAATTAATAATTCGTTGATATCGTTCATTTTCTTACGACCTATGTAATTTTATAAAGTCATAATTATACGTTAACGGATATTTTACGATATAAAGTAATGCAATGTTGTATTGATTTGTCTATACGAAACCGTATAGAGTATGGGCATTATATAGGAGAATACCCATGCATGATAAAAGCCCACAAGAAATGTTAGAGACTATTACTGGCTTTGGTTATACCCAAACACAAATACAAAACCTTACAGGTGTACGCCAAAGTATTTTGTCTCGTATTTTATCTGGTAAACATAAGGACCCTAGAAACTCTAACGCAAGAGCTATTGAGAAGTTATATATCGCGGTTATCAATACTCAAAAGGCTTAACCTATGCGGATCACTTATTCAGTAGGGCGCTCCGCTAGAGATAACCGTCCTCAATTAGCGCAAGCGTCTAGCTTTGATGAATATAAATTGGCTATCAAAGCGCTTAAAAAAACGATTAATGTTTCTCCGAGTGACTCAACAGAGGTAATGCGAGAGAAAAAGGCACGTCTCAATTATATTTGGGGTGCGCTGATCAATAAGACCAAAGGGCGTAGTGCGGCTAATGCTGGTAATCGTCATGTTCTTTGGTTAGATATGGATGGTTGTTCTTTAGATGCTTGGAACACGTTAAAAGGTGTTTTGAGTATGTATCGTTGTTTCTGTTATACGACAGCTAGCCATGAACACCCAACTGCCAATAATGTGCAACGCTGGCGTATCGGCATTATGCTAGATAGTAGCGTGACGGCTCAAATGTATGCGGAATTAGGCCCACGCGTTGAACAAGAAATCATGGACTGTTACGAGCTACTTGATGATGAACCTATTAAATGGGATCGCTCTGTCTATGAACCATCACATATGGTATTCGCCCCACACGAAGGCGCTCAATTCTTAGAGTTCGATGGTGCGGTGATTAATGTTTGTACAGTTCTAGCATCGGAACTTGTATTGCACAGTAACGCTGCAGATATCTCCGATTTCGATGTGGTATCGGATGATGACCTGTCGCGCTTGGTCGATCTAGACAATATCAACAGTCATACCTTTGATGATATTCGCTCTGCGCTTTGGCATCCGCAGGTATTACGCCTTGCCGAAAATTACCCAACTTGGGTTGATATGGGTAACCGCTTGGCATGGTTCAAAAATACTGATTATGAAGATAAAGCCAAATCACTGTGGGTTGAATGGTCCGCGAAAGCAGAAAAGGGTGATGAAGAAGCCGCAATAAACAAGTGGTCCCAACTCTGCGCCGACCGTACCGGTTATCAAGCGATATTCACCCTAGCCCAAAAAGAAGGATGGGTTAACCCTGGCACGGAACGTTTAAAAACAGCGGTTGCAACTGCAGACGATTTTGATGATATCCGAGTCGCTAATGAGCCGATGCCACTACCTTCATTTAAGCGTGATAAGTATGGCCAGATAGAAGCGACTATTGATAATGTGGCTAAAGCGGTTATGCGACCTGATTTTATCGATATCGAAATTCGCTTTGATACCTTTCGCGATGAAATCATGTTTGCACCAACCGGTACCAACGAGTGGCAACAATTTAGTGACGCGGATTATTCACGTTTACGTATTGCCATGGAAAAGCGTGACTTCAAACCCGTAGGCCGTGAGCTGATCCGCGATGTTGTTTTACTTGCCGCTGAAGAAAACCAATTCGACTCTGCTATCGAGTGGCTTACTAACCTCGAGTGGGATGGCATTAAACGTGTTGAGCAGTTCTATCATACACATTTCGGTGCTGAGGACACACCTTATACCCGCGCCGTTTCTCTCTACATGTGGACGGCTATGGCAGGTCGTGTAATGGTACCCGGTATTAAAGCCGACATGGTACCAATCTTAGTTGGTGCTCAAGGTTGCGGTAAATCTTCGGGGGTGGCGGCATTATCCCCTGATCCGACTTTCTTTACGGAAATCTCGTTCGCTGAAAAAGACGATGATTTAGCCCGTAAAATGCGCGGCCGCTTAGTCGCTGAAATTGGCGAACTACGCGGACTCAGCACTAAGGATCTTGAATCTATCAAGGCTTTTGTTACCCGCACACATGAGAACTGGATCCCTAAGTTTAAAGAATTCGCCACACAGTTCCCACGCCGTTCATTAATCATTGGTACTACTAACGAGGACGAGTTCTTAGCCGACCGTACAGGTAACCGTCGTTGGCTGCCTGTTGAAGTGATTAAGGTCAATGTTGATGACATTACACGTGATGTTCTTCAGCTGTGGGCCGAAGCGCGCGAAATGTTTAAAGCTGACGGTATCCAATATGAAGCTGCTGAACATTTAGCCGCTCAGGTTCACGAGAAGTACACCATTAAAGATGCTTGGTTAGAAATTATTGAACGTTGGTTAGATGAGCCTGATTTAATGACAGGCGAAAAACCGCGAACTCGTAGTTTTTTACGTGCTGCCGAAGTTTTGCGAGAAGCGTTGAACCTTGACCCTAAAAACATTTCAAGACGCGAACAAATGCGAATTGGTAATGTTTTGCAAAATTGTGGGTATAAATCGGTACAAAGACGCGTCGAGGGAAAGGTAACTCGTGTCTATGAGCCACCTGTAACGACCTGTAACGACCTTTAACTATTAGGTCGGTACACTTAATTAATTGATTTTTAAAGCTTGTACCAACCGTACCAACCGTACCAACCATTTAAGAAACTACACATACATAAGTATATAAGGCTCTAAAAGGTATTAATAGAAAAGGGTCGGTACAGTTGGTACAGGTCGGTACAGCGATATATTAGTAACTTTTTACACATTCCAGTTAACCAAATGCATTTTGTCGTTATCGATGCTTGAAATTGGGCGCAACTGGTACAGAAAAACACAGGTCAGAAACTATGAGCAGAGACATACAGAAAATTTTGACACATTGGGGCGGTTGGTCGGCTGGCGATCATTGCGCTGCGGTGGGCTGGTCATCAGTGGCGGCAGGCTTTAGCGACTATTCGCCAAGCTCTAGCGGCAATAGGCTATCGTGTAGCGATGAAGACGGCTTAGTCATTGACTTATGCGTTGCTAAGCTCGCTACGGTAGGCATGGAGCGTGAACGCGCCTATCTTGAAGAATATTACATCAAGGGTAAATCTAAACGTGCAATTGGGCGCAAGTTCAAAATACGAGAGGATGAAGTACGTAGGCAGATGCAAATTGCGGAGGGCTTTGTTTTAGGCTTCTTAGAAGCGCTTAATATTCAATTGGATATAGATATTTTGTATAAAAAACAATCAATCAGTGCGCTAAAGTTAGTGCGGTCGCAAAATGTGTGTTAATCTGACAAAAATGGTTTTCTGTCCACGGCAAAGGCTCTCAAGTTTGAGGGCCTTTTCTTTTTGGGTTTCCGCAAGAAAATTATCAAAAATAAACCTTACGCCTTAGGTTTTAGCTGAACTGCAATAGTGATGATTTGTTAATAAAATGTTATCCGCGATAAACGGTAAAAACGGCATAGAAGATAGTGATTTTTAACCTTTTGGGGTGACATTTTAATTGAGTTCAAAAATCGCGGGGCGTGTAAGGGTCATTATGTTAAATAGCACCGTTTTTCACGAAATTATCTAAAAGTCACTTCGGGGGCTTTTTTGCTTTCTGAGGTTCATCAATGCAAATACCTACTGAATTAGTGTTTAGACCCGCCAGTGAGCTGCCTACTGAAGATTTAGACGGCAGGGATGTGATCCTTATAAATCCTTGTGATGGTTGGCACCTTGGTATAGTTCGCGTGGAAAAAGAGGGTGATTGGGTTCATATCGGTATTCGCCCTTGGATGGGATCAGAAATGACACCTCATGATTTTTATGTTGCTTGGGCGCTTTTACCTAGCCTTGATGATCTGAGCCAAAAGTACGATGGTGAGCGATATATGAATCGCCATTGTTGCATATGTAAGCGGCGTGATCATTCAACGGCAGAGCACAAATAGTTGGTCACTTAGGTGGCTTTTTCTTTATCAGAACTACTAGGTTGCTTTCTTAACTTTTGGTAAGTCACCTGATATAAAAGCCATAAACTTTTCCCAGAAGCTAAGTTTCACTTCAATAGGCTCTCCAAAAGTTAGTTGCGTACGAATTTCAGCTGCATTAACTAGTGAAATCCAGACATTTGAATCACTAACTTGAGTACTTATTAATTCTTCTGTTAATTGTTCATCAGGTGCTTTAGACATATATAGGTTTAAGTAGTTTATTGCTTGTTTTCTAGCTGACTCAGAGGCTTTTTCAAATGAGAAAGCCATTCTTATCGATGTGATTACCGCGATACATATACCGATAAACACCTGATTTCCTAAACTTCCAATGACGGAAGAACCGAGCAATAAAAGTAGACATGACAACAATTTATCTATTCTACCAAGTAGCACACTGAACATTGTGTGTAGCCGGTATGAGTAATAAATCTGGTATAACAATTGTGCTCGGTTCATAGTTCCTCACTGTCCTTTGTCGGTGCCTCCGTTTGATTTGGAGGTTTGATTGGTTTGCGTTCCTGTTTGCTGCGACTGTTGTTTCGCTTGTTCATATATCGTTTTAGCTAGACCTGGTGGCATACTGTCTCCAACTGGTATGCTACTGGATTTTTTCTTGTAGCTCATGTGGTTCCCTTTTTTGAATTGTTACGTTTGGCGATTTAACAATATCAGATAAGGTAATGCGTCGCCAGTCGCTTAACTGGCCCCATCTCAAAGATCACTTCGGTGGTCTTTTTTATTAACTAAATCTCAGGCACTCCGTAGGGGGTGAAATCATGCGTATGGATAAATATAGCAACGCAGCCTACGGTAGTGCTGGGTTAACAGCATTTTTTGCGAGCCTCTCACTTTATGAATGGGGCTTTATTATCGGAATGGCGTTCAGCATGATCTTAGGCTTGGCGACTTTCTTCATGAATAGGCGGGAACAACGAAAACGAACCCGTCTATTTGAAGAGCTGGTCAATAAGACAGACCCACAAAACCCCTCTGCCACCGCTCGAAAAGCCGCCGAATTAATGGCAAAAGCCCCTAAGGATATCTAATGTCACTCAAACAAAAACTAACTGTGCTTGTTAGCGCAGGGGCTACGGCTATCGCTCTAACAGTGATTGCACATTTTGAAGGTGTTAGATATGAGCCTTATGAAGACGTGGGTGGTGTACTGACGGTTTGTTATGGCCACACAGGAAAGGACATCATTCCTAATAAAGTTTACTCAAAAGATGAATGTAATGAACTGCTTGAGTCAGACTTTCAGCGCACGAAACAGCAGGTAGATAAGTTGGTTAAGGTGCCAACTGACGATTACACCAAAGCCGCGTTGTATTCATTTGCATTTAATGTTGGTACCGGCGCATTTGCTAAGTCGACAATGCTTAAAAAACTTAACGCGGGTGATCAATACGGTGCCTGTGAAGAATTAAAAAAATGGGTTTACGCTGGTGGAAAGGTATGGCGTGGGTTAGTTAATCGCAGAGAAGCGGAGGCAGCTATATGTCATGGAAACCTATAGTGGCTGTAATTTTCTTTATGCTGCTAGAGATATCAACGATTGTATTTGGTGCCTACAGACTCACTGACAATACATGCGGTTTTGATAAAGCTAGTTTAGAAAAGCGTTGTCAAAAAGCTATCGACCACTACAAAGGGCGACAAGTTAATTTTTAATCTTCTGTATGGTAACAGCCATGAATACAGTCAGAATAGCGTTATTTATTGCTGCGTGGGTGGCCATATGGGGAATGTGGAAACAACACGAAAGGATAGGTGAGTTAAATACTAAGAATGCCGAACTGCTCGTTGAACTGACAGAGCAAGTCAAAATCAATGAAGATTACCAAGAACGTGTTCAAGCGCTCTATAAACTCGATACAAAACATATTCAGGAACTAGCTAATGCAAAAAGTGAAATTGATAAGTTGCGTATTGCTGTTGAGCATAATCCTGAGCGGGTGTACATCAAAGCCAGTTGTAAAAAAGCCGAAGGTCCTAGCACCTCCGGCATGGATGATGCAGCCACCGCCCGACCTACTGACTCCGCTATCCAAAATTATTGGTTACTCAGAAACAGAATTGCAGAATTAACGCGAATGGTATTAGGACTGCAAGATTATATTAAAACGCAGTGTGTTCGGTAACCCATATGCACAATTCTACAAATGCCATTCGATGAGTGGCATTGATAAAATTTTGTATAACAAACAGGTTAATCACAATGACAACAAAACTCTCGCAAAAACAAAGAATGTTTTGCCATGAGTATATTGTCGATCTCAATGCAACCCAAGCTGCCATACGCGCGGGCTATGCACCTAAACGCGCTAGCGAAATGGGCTACAAGCTATTAAACAAACCTAATGTCTGTGCGTTCATTGATGAACTGAAACAGAACCGTATCAAACAGTTAGGTATTGATGCTAACTATGTGCTTATGCGGTTGGTTGAAATCGACAAAATGGATGCGGCAGATATTTTTAATGATGATATGAGCCTTAAACCTATTCTCGATTGGCCCGAAGTCTGGCGGCGTTACCTTAGCGGCTTTGATCTTGCCGAAATGTTTGAAGGGCGGGGCGATGACCGTGAAATGGTTGGCTTACTCAAGAAAATTAAGTGGCCTGATAAAGTGCGTAATCTTGAGTTATTAGGCAAACACGTATCTGTGCAGGCTTTCCGAGAACAACTGGATCATCAATCTTCTGACGGCTCAATGACTCCGAAGCCTACAACTATTCAACTTGTTCCTGTGGAGCCTACGAATGAGTAGTGCGGTACAACTTCCTATACCTGCTAAATTAGCGCCGTTATTTATAGCTACGAATAAACGATATCGCTGTTCTTATGGGGGAAGGGGGAGCGCTAAAACTAGAACATTTGCGCTCATGAGTGCGGTTAGAGCTTATCAAGCATCGAATAACGGCGAATCAGGGGTGATACTTTGCGCTCGTGAGTTCATGAACTCCCTTGAAGAATCCTCGATGGAGGAAGTCAAACAAGCGATACGAGCGGTTCCCTGGTTAGCAGCCCATTTTGATATTGGTGAAAAGTACATTAGGACCGTTGACCGAAAAGTTAGTTATGTTTTCTGTGGGCTACGCCACAATTTGGACAGTATAAAATCTAAGGCAAGAATTCTACTTTGCTGGGTTGATGAAGCTGAAACTGTAAGTGAAACAGCGTGGCAAAAACTGGATCCGACAGTACGTGAAGACAACTCGGAAATATGGGTAACGTGGAACCCTGAAAAAGATGGTAGTGCCACGGATAAACGGTTTAGAAAGAATGCTAGTGATGACTGCATTACCGTAGAGATGAATTATTCTGACAATCCTTGGTTTCCTTCGGTATTAGAAGGAGTTAGGCAAAAGGATAGAGAGAGACTAGATGATGCAACTTACGCTTGGGTGTGGGAAGGTGCTTATTTAGAAAACTCGGAGAAACAAGTCCTCGCTGGTAAGTACGAAATCAGGTCTTTTTCTGATGATTTATGGAAAAAAGCAGACCGACTGCTATTTGGTGCTGACTTTGGTTTTGCTAAGGATCCGAACACGCTATTACGCCAATTCATTTTAGATGATTGTCTTTATATTGAATACGAAATGTATGGGTTAGGCATTGAGCTTGACCATATGCCAGCGTTTTACGACAAGATACCTGAATCACGTAAATGGTCTATAAAAGCTGATTCAGCGAGGCCTGAAACTATCAGTTATCTCCGGCGTCAGGGTTTTAATATCTCTGCTGCTAAAAAATGGCAAGGTAGTGTTGAAGATGGAATAACATTTTTACGCGGATTTAAGCAGATAATCATTCATCCCCGTTGTAAAGAAACAGCAAAAGAAGCTCGTCTTTATTCATATAAAACAGATCGTATTACAGGTGAAGTATTGCCTGTGATTTTGGACGCTAACAACCATTGTTGGGACGCTGTTCGATACGGATTAGATGGATATATCAATAAAAAAGGCGGGAGTTTTTTCACAACCAAGAGGTAATTCTATGTGGCCGTTTAAAAGGCGAAAAATTGCAGAGCAGCTTGCACCGCCGAAGCGGTCAGCATTTACCACAGATTTGTACCCTGCATTAGCAAAAGAGAAGGGATTTAACGGGTTAGATTTGCCGCAGCCGGTGATTAATGGCGTGGGGATGGACAGTATTGATACTTCCGTGCCGTCATTCAAAGGTGAGCAAGTTTATGGTGTGCCCGAATCACAGGCGGCGTGGTATGCGAGCCAAATGTTCATCGGCAACAACATGTGCGCCATCATTGCGAAACATTGGTTGGTAGATAAAGCCTGTAATATGCCGGCTCGTGATGCCATTCGCCAAGGGTATGATATTGATTGCGATAATGACGATGACAGAGCTATCAGTAAAAAGCTGCGTAAACGCGATAAAAAGTACCGTATACAGCATCATTTGAAGGAGCTGATTCACTTTGGGCGCGTGTATGGCGGTCGATTAGCGCTATTTGTAGTGGAAACCTCAAACCCGAAAGAGTGGTATGAAAATCCGTTTAATCTCGATGGCGTGACCAAAGGAATGTATAAGGGGATCAAGCAAATTGACCCACAATGGGTAACGCCTGATTTAACTGACTCCAACATTCAAGACCCTGCCAGCATGGATTTTTACGACCCCACGTATTACATCATTGGTGGTCGTAAATACCATAAATCGCACTTTGTTAAGTTTGTGCCATTCCCTGTGCCTAATGTACTTAAGCCACTTTATAACTACTTTGGCGTATCTGTGCCAGAGCGTATTTATGAACGGGTCTATGCCTCCGAACGTACAGCCAATGAAGCGCCACAACTGGCAATGACCAAACGGCTATTAACCATTGGTATGGCTGATCCTGAAGGTGCAGATAAGAACACCATTCAGGAAAACATGCTTTATTTTATGGAGATGCGCGATAACTACGGTGTGCAAGTGATGGGGAAAGAGGACGTCGCACAGCAGTTCGATACTTCGTTAGCGGATTTAGACGCCACCATTATGACGCAATACCAGCTGGTGGCAGCGGCGGCAAATGTGCCAGCAACTAAGTTACTGGGTACTACGCCAAAGGGCTTTAATGCGACGGGTGAGTATGAAGAGTCGAACTACCGTGAAGAGCTAGAAAGCATCCAATCAAACGACTTAGACGAGCTTTTACAGCGACATTACGACATGTTGATACGCAGCGAAGATCTACCACTAACCGAAATATCAGTGACGTGGGCGCCACTCGATAGCCCAACGGCAACAGAGAGCGCCGAAATTGAGCTGAAATCAGCTCAGACGGATGCGGCTCTAGCGGCTACTGGCGCCATTGATGGGTTAGATATTCGTAAAAAAATCGCAGCAGATAAAGCGTCGAGCTATTACGGTATTGATGTAAACGAGGACGATTATGTCGAGGCGAATACGAATCCGAACGAAAAAGGAGAGGTGGGCAACCTCCCGACAAGCAGTCTTGAAGGGAAATCCCCTGCAGTATTCAGCAGCGCCGTCCAGCCGTTACCATCGTGACATGTCACGGTTAATTAACTCAATGATTAAGGACTATGAAAAAGTATTTAGTGAACTGAGTGATGGTTTTGACGGCGCCACGATGGACGCCAGTATCGCGAGTCAAACGCGTATTTGGCTCAACCGGTTAAAACGTAAATGGGATAAAATCTTTACGACACAATCGAGCGCCATGGCTGATAAGTTTGTTTCACAAGTCGACATCGGTGCGCAGCGTAATTTAGACGATTCCCTCAAGCAGCTTTCAGGCGGCATCACAATCAAAACACCCTCGATGCCCGAAGCGTTAAAAGACAAAATGATTGCTGCAACAGCTGAAAATGTCTCTCTG
Organism: Providencia alcalifaciens DSM 30120; assembly: GCF_000173415.1. GTDB lineage: Bacteria > Pseudomonadota > Gammaproteobacteria > Enterobacterales > Enterobacteriaceae > Providencia > Providencia alcalifaciens. Next base: position 158,176 of record NZ_ABXW01000062.1, read on the forward strand.
ATTAAATCCATTCCTACTCAATTTCATCAGCGTATTGAAAGTGCGGCGTTGCGCTCTATCTCACAAAGCGGAGAGGGGGCTAAAACGCTGCTAGATGAAATACGGGATATCGGAAGCGTCACGGAAAGCCGAGCGAATTTTATCGCCGTTGACCAAACGCGAAAAATTACGACTGCGGCGAACTATGAACGCATGAAATCAGCGGGGATACGCAAGGCTATTTGGCATCACTCTGGTGGCAGCGCTGAACCTAGAGAGTGGCATCTACAGCTAGATGGTGAAGTCTTTGATTTAGATAACCCACCCATCATTGACCCAAAAACGGGCGAACGCGGATTGCCGGGGCAATTACCTAATTGTAAGTGCTTTTGGTCACCCGTTATCGATTTTGGCGAGGAGACATGACAAAACGAACCTATGACAACAACGGCTGGCTCGAAGTAAAAGACAACCCCATCTCTAAAGTTGGGGTTTTTGATTATTTGGGGGCTGAAATTGGTGCGCCGATACCTGACAAAATCTATCGCGTATTGCGCCCACCGGAAGAATTAGCCAGCGAAGAGACCATCAACTCTTTCAAGTTAACCCCGTTCATTATTGAACATGAAATGCTGGGTAAATATGCCACCCCAGCGGAGAAGAAAGGCATTCAAGGTGTTATTGGTGAGAACGTGTATTTTGACCCACCGTATCTCAGAGCCAATATCAAAATATTTTCTGATGTCGCACTTAGCAATATTGACAGCGGCAAAATCGACCTTTCACCCGGTTATCGCAGTAAGTATGAATTCACCTCTGGTATTTATGAAGGGCAGCACTATGACGCCATTCAGCGTCACCTACGTGGAAATCACCTCGCATTAGTCGATGAAGGGCGAACCGGCCCTGACGTCGCTGTGCAAGATCACCTCGTTATCACTATCGACACAAAGGAACTTATTCGCATGAACGAAGAAGAAAACAAAGAGAAGCAAACCGCTGATGAAGGTGCGTTTACAGCGGAGCAAGTCACTGTGCTGAAAAGCATTATTGCAGAGGTGATTGCACAAACTAAGCCTTCAACCGATGAAAATCTGGAAGAAGAAAAGAAATCCACTGATGCTAATCCCGAAGAAGAACAAAAAGCGGAAGAAGCTGTAGCCGCTGCCGAAGTTGCAGCGGAAGAAGCCTCAACGGGTACACCAGAAGCCGTAGAAGCTGCCGAAGTTGCGATTGAGACCGCTGTTGAAGCTATTGAAGAAGCTAAGGAGCATCTCGACCAAGCGACAACGGATAGCTTAAATCGCCGACTCAAACGTTTAAAAAACGGCATCAGCACAATGGATGAGATTGCATCTTTAAAGCGCAAGATTAAGCGTTTGGAAGCGTCAAAGCCAACCATGGACACAGGCGCATTGTTAAAACAAATCGGTGAGCGCGATGCATTAGCGCATAAGCTCACCCCGTTCATTGGTGTGTTTGATCATGCAGCTATGACCAAGCAGCAAGTGGCGGAGTATGGCGTTGATAAATTAGGTATCCAATGTGGTAAAGGCAATGAAGCGATTGCGTTAGATGCGTGGATGCAAGGGCGCGTACCGGATTCACAGAAAGCCACCACAACGATGGATTCTGCGGTTAGCAATAAATCAATTTTAGACAAATGGAGTGCGAAATAATGGCAATTCCTAATTCAGTGGCGAATGGTCTAGTTTCAGGTGTTGTAGGTGAAATCAGCCATGCAGGACCTATTCGTGCCGTTGCTGCAATTCTTAGCTCTACTGATGAAAAGGAAAACATCTTTGGTCGAGCCTACACCTACAAAAATGGTTCTGTGGAGTCTGTTCAAGTGGGTGGTAATGGCGCATTTGCTGGGATCATGATTAACCCGAAGGCATATCGCGTTGAAGTCGGTTATGCGCGTAACGGTACCCAAGGTGAGTTTTTGTCGATGGGTGAAGTGTATGTCGAGCTCAAAGAAGGCGCAGGCAAAATCAATGCGCCGGTTGTCTTTGATGAAACAGACGGTTCGCTTTCCTCCAAGCTTGTTCCTGAAGCTGGTGACCGCGTGATTGGTTTTGTTAGTCGTCACGTTGAATCCAGTGAATCAGCCCATTTAAGTGTTATTCGCTTAACGGAAATTCCATACCCAGTGGCAGTAAAGGAAGGTGAATAATGCCAGTCAGTCAACAAAAGTTTTATATGTCCGGTCGTGATATTCGCAAGCATGGTCAACTGAATATCCAACCGGACCAGAAGTGGACGTATCGTGAACTCGAGCAAATTGGTTTTGGTGGTCTTGCCGCGATGGACTCCGCAATTAGTGGTGCGGCAATGCAAGGCGGGTTAATTCAGCGTGAAATGTTACAACACGTTCTTCCTGGTCTCATTCGTACTGCAACTCGCGTTCGCGTACTGGATGAAATTACTGGTGTATTGAATGCTGGTGAATGGCACGATGAAGAAATTATCCTAAACGTGGCAACACCAACCGGTAAAGCCGAGCTCTACGGTGATCATACCAATGTGCCGTTAGCATCTTACATTCAAGACCAAGAGCGTCGCGGCATCGTGCGTTTTGAACAAGGCTTCCAAGTTGGTAAGTTAGAAGAAGCGCGCCAGTCTGCAGCAGGGTTTGAATCAGCAGCAGAGAAACGTAATGTGGCGGCTGAGTCATTAGAGCAAGGTCGTGAGCGTATTGGTTATTACGGCTTTAATGCCCCTGAAACCCGTGTTTTCGGTCTGTTAAATGAGCCTAATTTACCGGCTTATGAAACCGCATCGAAAAAATGGAAAGGTGGTACGTTTGCGGATATTACCAAAGATATCACTGACATGTTCTCACGCATTGAGATCACCTCTGGCGGTATTATTAAAGATGACATCAATATCACCTTGACGTTGCCGTTGGGCTACCGTTCAGCGCTAAATGTTGCTAACCCTGTGGCGCGAGGTGAGACCGTGTATCAGTGGGTGAAAGAAAACTATCCAAACATGCGCTTTGTGTTCTCGCCTGAATTTGTCGGCGCGAATGGTGGGGCTGATGTAGCGTATATGTTCGCTGATACTGTGGATGATGGCTCAACCGCAACCAGCGCGACAATCTTGCAAGTCGTGCCGGTTAAGTACCAATTACTGGGGTCACAAGCTCAGATTAAAGGGTATTTAGAGGATGCGACTAACGCAACCGCAGGTGTATTTGTCACGCGTCCTTGGGCGATCACCCGTCTAACTGGCATCTAACCTAACCACTTCTTTTTTACGCCCTCATTTGAGGGCTTTTTTATTGGAGAAATCTATGTCTCTCTATGTTTATTGCACGCTATCAAACGACCAAAATTACTCCGTTAAAGACGGTAAAGTGTTTATTGCTGGTCAAGCCAACATCATGACTAAGCACATGTACACACCGCGTGGGCGTGTCACGGAAATTAGTGATGAACAATACGCCCAACTTAAAGATAACCATGTATTTCAGTTGCATAAAGAAAACGGGTTTATCAGTGTGGAAAATTGTAAAGAAGATCCAGACAAGGTGGCTACAAATATGGAAGCCAGCGACAACTCAGCACCTGAAACACCAGAATCACTGGAAGCGGCTAAGCAGGAAGTTCCGAAAACTAACAAAAAGGCGAAATAATGATGGATGCGAGCACATTTCCCATTGAGTCATTTCGTGTGCTCCGCCCGCAGTTCAACGGGGTACCTGATGGTGATCTTTATGTTATCGCCCAATCTGCGTTGAATTACTTCTCGCCTTGCCGTGGTGTTTGTACCAATGAATTGTGGATGTTGGTTGTTGCCCACATGCTGGACTTGAATCAACAAATTGCAGAAGGTGCCGCGCCAACGGGTGTTGTCACTAGTGTTACTATGGACAAAATCAGCGTGTCATATTCTGCGCCCCCTGCCGGTTCTGATTGGTCTCACTGGTTCAAAATGACCACCTACGGTCAGCAGTTCTTAGCGCTAATTAAACGTTGCAGTGTACCTCAATACTTTGGTGGCGCGGGTGAGCGCTCGGCATTCCGTGGCGTTGGAGGTCGATTCACTCGGGGAGGTCGGTTGCGTTAATGGCGAAATTATCTCAACTCAAAGCAATTTATGACGAGCTAGGAAAAAAACAGCTTAAAGTTGGTTTCTTTGAGCATTCAAAATACCCTGACGGTACGCCCATTGCATATGTCGCCGCTATTCAAGAGTTGGGTTATCCAGCCGGTGGTATTCCTCCTCGTCCTTTTTTACGCCCAACGATGAAGAACAAAAAAACTGAGTATGGCCAGTTAATCTTCCGCGTGGCTAAAGCAGCTGCGAATGGCAATATCACTGTCAATGATGGGCTAACCCAAGTTGGTGCAAAAGCCGCAAGTGATGTGAAGTTAGCTATCAAAGCAGTAACAACACCGGTGTTAGATGATGCCACAGTGAAAGCCCGCGCGCGGCGGCATAGCAAAGGTAAATCAACCAATAAGCCTTTAGTTGATACAGGACAAATGTTGAATGCGGTCACTTTCGTAGTGGAGGACAAATAATGTTTGGTAATTTACACCGTATTGCCTCGCGCTATATTCCTCAGCAAAAAGCCCTGTGGTTTCGCTTCAAAAGCCGTGAGCCCGATGATTTAGGGCATGACCAAAATCAGTACCATGAGCCAGTTGAAATTCGCGGGAGTTGGCAAGCGGTAGATACCCAAGATGCTCAAAGCATGGGATTTGATTCAAGCCAAGTTTATCGGCGTTTCTATACTTCTCATGATATCAAAGGCATTCAGCGTGGTACGTCTCCCGACTTCCTTGTTATTAATGGTAAAAAATACGATGTGATGGGCGATGCGGATTGGTATGAGCAGGACGGCTGGAAATCAGTGATTTGTATTGAGGTAGGTACTTATGACGGATAACGATGTCGATATCGCCATTCGTAAACAGCTTCTTTTTCAACTCAAAGAGGCAGGAGTTGATATCACCGTAAAAGCAGGGTTTCAATCGACCAAACAAGGTCGCGAAGAAAACATGGTGATGTTTTTCCCCATTGATGAGCATGGACACGGGTGGCAGGGTCGAAAGTACAACGTTCAAGGTGAAAAGGCGAATCACCAAGAAAGCCAGTTATCTGAAAAGACATACCAGTTTCAAGCCCTAATAACCGATTTAGGGCGTTATACGGCGGGAGACATTACCGCTATTGTCAGAATGATTACCAACTCTTTGCCATTTGTTGAAGCATTAAGAAAGCAAGGTGTTGGCATTCAACGTGCAAGTACAATTCGTAGACCTTATTTTCTTAATGATCATGGCAACTACGAACAAAACCCCTCGTTCGACCTTACCGTTTCATTCACCCGGACATTATTTCCCGATACAGCGGCTGTTAGTGCGCTATATCCTGACATTCACCGCATATAAGGTTTTACTATGCCAATTAAACAAAATCGATACGTTGATATCGCATCAGCGGTTATTGGCGCGTCTGCTGTTCCGATGCGTAAATTAATCGGTCGCTTATTTTCAACCAACCCTAAAATTCCCGCTGGTAAGGTTTTAGAGTTTGCCAGTGGCCAAGTTGATGAATTGCTGGGCGCGGATTCGCCGGAAGCGCACTTTGCCCGTCAGTATTTCAGCTATGTTAGCCCTGCTCCAGTGAGCAAGCCCAAAGCGCTGCAAATTGCTTCTTACGAACCCGTAGGGCGAGCACCTACGCTGTTCGGTACCAAGGCAGCGGCATTAGCAGATTTAAAAATGATTGCGGATGGTACCTTGTCTATCACTATCGGTGCTATCACCAAAGATTACAAAGACTTGGATTTGTCTGAGGTGGAATCGTATGCCGATATTGCATCAATGATCCAAGCGAAACTGAATGCTGAGCCTGAGCCTCAATTTTCAAGCAGCTATTTGACGTTTAACTCATTGAATAGTGTCTTTGAATTAAGTGGTGGAGTTCAGGAACGCGCCTCTATCAGTGTCGCTTATTCCGTGCTGTCTAATGCGATGGGATTATCATCTGGTACCACATCCGAAGGCAACCCAGCCCAAACACCTCTCGAAGCTTTCATTGTGGCTGAACAAGTCTCTGACTCCTTTGGTAGCGCGACATTCTTAGATGAAATGTCATTAGAACAGGCGGTACCGCTGGCGCAATATGTCGCCGGTGAGAATGTGAAATACCAACTCTACTTGAGCGTGAGTAAAGATAAGGTTGAGGATTTTAGTGCAGCATTAATCAGTACTGCATCCGTGGGACTAAATCTTAAAACAGAAAGTCTCTATTACGTTCAAGCGCTGCCAATGGCAATCATGGCTGCAACTGATTATGAGCGTACCAATGCTACAACGAACTATATGTTTCGACAGTTTAGCATTACGTTCCCTGCACAAGTGACGACTGATAAAGATGCCAATCTTTACGATAAATCTCGCGTGAACTATTACGGCGAAACGGCGGTTGCAGGTTCGAAAATTCGTTTTTATCAGCGTGGATTTTTGTGCGGTGGTCCATCTAATCCACTGGATATGAGTGTTCATGCTAACGAGCAATGGCTAAAAGCTTATATCACTCAGCAATGGCTCAGTGTGTTACTCGCTACGCGTGGTGTTCCTGCGAACAAAGATGGGGAAGCCCGTGCGCTCATGGTTATTGCTGGGGCGGTTACCAAGGCATTAGAAAACGGCACGATTTTAGCCGGCAAGACAATCACTGAGGTTCAAAAACTAGCGATTGCAGATGCTTCAGGTGATGACCTCGCATGGCATGACGTGCAAGACAAGGGCTACTGGTACAACGCACAAATCGTTGAAAGCACAGGTGAGAGTGGATTACCCGAATACGTCATGAAATACGTACTGATTTATGGCAAAGGTGACTGGGTGCGTAAAGTCGAAGGCTCACATAATTTAGTGTAAGGAATAGATAATGAGCGACATTTCAGCAACAGGCTTGAGTTTAACGATTCAAGCCTCTAAAACTTTTCCAGCTGGTATCTTAATCACCACATTTGCTGATGATGCCGATCCACTGGATTTACCTGCCGTCGATATCGCGCAGACTGGCATGGACATTAACGGTAATTTAGTGAGCTGGTCAACACCGACGCCGCAGACGGTGACAATTAACGTTTTAGCCGGTAGTGAAGAAGACCAAAACCTGTCTATTTTGCTCGAAGCAAACACGGCGAAAAAAGGGCGTCGTCATGCCGGCGATATTATCACGATGGTGGCATCGTATGGTGATGGTTCTACAGTCACGGCGCGTAACGGAAAAATGACCAATGGCAGTCGTGGTAATTCAGCGGCATCCGCAGGTAAGTTGAAAGCGAAGCAATACACCTTTGTTTTCCAAGATTTCGACAGCACGCGAGTCCGTTAATTCATTTCCAACTATGGCGGGGATCCCCGCCTTTTTATAGGTTCACATCATGTTAATTAAACCCAAAGAAGTCGCTATCAAAGACGTTGATGGTGACGAAAAGCTATTTGTGATCAGCCGGCTGCCGGCAACGGTTGGGCGTGAAATTTTGGCTAAATATCCACTGTCTAACGCACCGAAAATTGGTGATTACGATGTCAGTAAAGAAGCCATGCTGAAAATGATGGCATATGTCTGTGTTGTGGTTGATGGGGATGAAATTCCACTCAAAACGCAAACCTTGATTGATAACCACGTGCCGGATGGTGAATCGTTGATCCGCTTAGAACTGGAGATGCTGAAATATAACACCAGTTTTTTCGGGGGAGACGGGAACTCAGGCTTCCTCCATTACCTGCTCAGCAAGGTAAGCGGTTCACTCCCGTCGATTATAAAAACGCTGATGGGTTCTTTGCAGTCATCCTCAGTGAAGACCTCGCCACCCTCTCAGAGCTCAAAACCTCAATAGATTTAGAAGAAGCGATGGACCTGTGGGAAATCGCTATCATTAATCGCTACAACGAAGCCTTAGCCGCTTCAAAGGATAGATAATGTCGTTAATGGATACGTTTGTTCAGGTCTTTGAATTTGACACCCGGCAAGCCGATAAAGCCTTTGACAAAGTCAAGCGTTCTACGGACGACATTATCGAAGGCATGAAGAAAACCCAAGAGGCGGCAGAGCAGAGCTCACTCACGTTCGGCAGTGTAATGAACGAGTTATGGCAATCGCTCCAAGGGCTATCGGGTGAACACACCATTGATTTTTCGACTAATGCTGAAGAGGTCAGCGCACAGACTGACGCTGTTAAGTCACAATTGGATTCTGTGAGCACCGCTTTAGTCGCTTTGGATGAGCAGCGAGAGGTCACAGATGCCGGTTGGAGTGAAACTCAGTCGACATTGGGTGAGCTGGATGAGCATTACCAATTATTACACGGTGATATTGCTCAATTATCTACGGGTATGGTTGAGCTTGAACACACAGAAAGTCAAAGTGTAGAAACTAAACGTTTAGCTAACGCGATAATTCAATCCTTGCAAGGCAATTATAAAGAGCTGATCCGCATTGTTGATGAAATGCGAGCCAAGGGAATTGAGGCTGCAAATAGTGAAGTCAAAGCTCAGAGTGAGGTTCAAAAAGCCTTAGATAACACCGATGCTAAATACCAAAAAACAGGTAATACAGTCGTCTCTTTTGCGAAAAAGGCATTAGGTGCTGTGGGCTTGTTGATGGGCGCGACTGCGATGGTGAGCGAATCTGTCACGCGCTCCGCTGAGATTGAATCCCTCGATAAATTGGGTAAAAAAATTAATGTAGCCACCGCCGATGTGGACGCATTTGCAGGCTCAATGGCTGAGCTTGGCGGGACGCGAGATGCAGCTCAAGCCGATTTATCCGCGATGGCAAAATCGTTTGGGTTTGCTAAAAACTCAATGGAAAAAGTCCTGAAAACGGCAGATAAAGTGCAGGGCATGAAGTTCGACAAAGCCAAAGCAACATTGTTTGCATTGGGCGTGACCGATGATAAAACGGTCGAACTCATGATGAAGGGGCGTAAAGAGCTTGAACGGATGATGGGTATTCAAAAAGAATATTCTGGTATCAATAAAGAAAGTATTGAGCAATCTATCAAGTTTAACAAAGCCATGCAGGGGTTTAAGCAATCTTCCGGCTTACTGAAAAATAGTTTTCTTGAAATGGTGATCCCTGTTTTAATCAAAGGGTTGGAGTGGATTAATAAGTTTGTTGGTTTCTGTAAAGACAACAAGCAATTAATGATTGGCTTCTTCATTGCGATTGGTTCTGCAGTCGCGATTTTCTATGTCCCTTCAATGATAGCAGCGGCAACCGCTACGCTTGCGGCAACGTGGCCCATATTGGCAATTGTTGCGATTATCGCGTTACTCGCGGCAGCGTTCGCGTTTGTCTATGACGACATCATGAATTTCATCGACGGCAACGACTCCATGATTGGTCGTATTCTTGATGAATATCCTGAATTAAAAGAGGTCATTCTACGGCTCTGGCAAACGTTTAAAATTTTGTTTGAGTATCTGATGGTTGCGGTGAAGTTCGTCGCTGATGTTGTCGTTGATGCCTATAACACGATGAATAATGCGCTCAATCAATTCATTGATTGGTTAGTGTTAAGTATCAATGCGATAGTCAGTTGGGGAAATGATTTCAAGGGTGTTTTTAACACCGTATCAGATGCCGTTGTCGGCATTTTTAAATGGCTATGGGCTCAAATTCAGCAATACCTCGGCTGGATCAATGACGGGTTAGATGCCATAAAAAACGGTTGGAGTACCGTTAAAGGTTGGTTTGGCTTTGAAGATGCGGAAGTGACTCAGACTGTTGAGCGTAAAGTCTCTGCAGATGGAACAATCGAACACTCGATCCCTGAAACGCCAAAGTTATCTGAAGATGATACCGCCTTGCTTGTGAAAGGGCTTAACCAACAAATAACGGCCATGTCGACTAACCCGATGAATCCTGTTACCAGTCAAGCGATTAGTAATCAATCCAGCACCGTCAACGAAAACACGGTTAACGTTGGTGAGTTAAAGGTATTGACTCAGGCAACGGATGCTCAAGGCATGGCGAATGGAGCTAAAGATGCTCTACAGTCACAGCTTCAGGATGTTGGTCAGCAACATGATACGGGGTGGAGAAAATGATCACCGAAGTTAAAATATTCAATGTGGATAATTTTACGACGTTATTTGAAACCGCAAGCCCGATTCAAATCAATGTCCGTGACGAGCATAAAGCGACGCAGTTTGCTGTTGAATCAGGCGAGACGCGTAGCGATCATGTCGTTGTTCAACCGGTTGAAATTGGTATGGACTTAATTCTCTCTGGCGAGATGAAAAATGCGTTTGAGCTTATGCAGCAAGCGTATGACAAACATCAATTAGTCGGCATTCAGACGCGCGTTAAAACCTATCAACCCATGTTGTTAGTGAATTTCTATCACGACGAAATCCCCGAGATGGCTGATGCGATCAAGTTGTCATTACGCTTCACCGAGTGGCGAACGGTCGAGCCGGAATATGGTGACTTGCCACCACGTAAAGTAGCCAAAAAAGGGCAATCTAGCACGGTTAACCGCGGCAAGGTTCAAACATCGACAGTGCCGGAGAAAAAGAAAAAATCTGCGGCCACTAAAGTTGCTGATGGCGAATTTAAATTTGGGTGGTAGTGATGCAAGAAATTCCATTAAACGCAGTCCCCAACCAACGATTGAGGGTAAGCCTTGGCGATGACGAATGGGAGTTAACAATAAAAGTTGCCCGTAGTGTCATGCTCTGCGATATCAAGCGCAATGACGACATGTTAATACAGGGCGTTCGTGTGATGCCGAACCAACCATTGATCCCCTATCGCTATTTAGCTGGAAACGGTAATTTTGCATTCATCACAGACAACGATGAGTTACCGTGGTGGGAGCAGTTCGGAAAGGCTCACTATCTTGTGTGGTGGGGTGACGATGATTGATTTACGCCGCATTAGAGTCGGCATTGAGGTAAATGGGCGACTACAGTGGTATGAGGGCTTGCGTATAAAAGCTAATGGCACTAAGTACGCCAACCCATTACAGAATGAGTGTACGGTCAACATTGACGGGTTAAATGCGGATACGCGCAATATGCTGTTAACGGAAACCAGTCCATATGCAAAAAGTAAAACGCCGCACCGGTTAATTGTTGAAGCTGGTCGCGTCAGTACCGGAGTGTTTCGGATTTATGTGGGCGATATTGTCAGTGCTGAAATAGCATCACCACCGGATGTTACACTGACCTTAAAAGCCAAAACAAATAATGCGACAGCCAGAAAAATGATCTCTACCTCTGGTGGAGCAATCAATAAATTGAGTGATATCGCAAAAAATATCGCACAAGACTGCAATGTTAAGCTCGATTTTCAAGCCACTGATAAGAACATTGCCAACTGGTATTTTTGCGGCTCGGCACTCAAGCAAGTTGAAAAACTTCAAGAGGCTGGCAAAGTCAAAGCGTTTATTGACGATGATGTGTTGTATGTGAAAGACCAGGATAAAGCGTTATCTAGTCGCCGGCGTATTTTAAACCAAAAATCAGGCATGGTAGGCATCCCAAAAGCCACTGAAAAAGGTGTGGACGTTACTTATCTCATTGATGCGGAGTCGTCACTGGGTGGCATGTTGAGTCTTGAAAGTAAGTTTAACCCTGCTTTAAACGGCGATTATCTTATTGAGCAACTCAAATTCGATATTGCTTCTCACGACGAGCCATTCTTTTACCAAGCAATCTGTAAACGAGCTTAAGCCAATTTAGTCCGTCGACTCTCTCTAATTTAAAGGTAAGAAATGAACCAGCCCAATAGTGATATTGCTAGCGAAGGCAGTTTGGCAGGGCAGCTCTCGGCTGCATTTCGCAATTTCCTGATGAATATTGATGACATGCTCCCCGCGACGGTGGTGAGTTATGACGATAAAACCAATCGCGCCGTTATCAAACCGTTGGTCATGATGGTTTCCACCGAAGGGCAAAAAATGGGGCGAGCTACGGTACCAAACATCCCCGTTTTTCGTTTTGGTGGTGGTGGATTTTTTATTCGAATGCCAATTAAGCCGGGGGATTTTGGTTGGCTCAAAGCCAATGACCGAGATGTTAGTTTAGTTTTCCAGCGTGGCGGGTTGGAAGATGAACCTAATACGGCTCGTTTACATACCTTCAGCGATGCGATGTTCTTTCCCGATACACTTAAAGGCTGGTTAATTGATGGTAAAAATACGGATGCTTTGGTGATTCAATCCATGGATGGATCCGTATGTTTATCATTGCACGAGGGCAAGGTGGTTTTAGATTCGCCTGTTCTCGAAGCCAATGTGCCGGAAACCACGTTTAACGGCAATGTGACCATCAATGGTAACCATGCGGTGAACGGAAATAGCGACTCAAACGGTGGCACGATGAAACACAACGGTAAAGATATCGGTTCCACGCACAAACACAGTGGAATTCAAACTGGTAGTAGCAATTCAGGAGCCCCCGTATGAAGACATTCAACGTCAACAGCAATAACGATATCCACCTTGGCAATGATGGAAATTTGTCGATTGTGAGTGGTGAACGGGCATCAGAAAAACGTTGCGAACATTATGCCAAGGCATTACGCGGCGAGATGTTACATAAGTTGGACTTGGGTATTCCGTATTGGAAAACTACGTTTGGACGGCAAGCCGATATTCCGCTGTTTGAATCTGCGTTCCGTGACCGTATGCGTGAACTTGATGATGTGATATCGGTGGTGTCGTTTTCGGCTTCGTTGACGGATAACACGCTGAAATATACCGCTGTGATACAAACGATTTATGGGGAGATAATGCTCAATGGCTGATTATCAATTTATTACATCACAAGGCGTGATTATTCCCGATACTAGCAAGTTACGTGAAGATGTTGAAAACGAATTTAAAGGGATTTTTGGCGAGGATTTAGATGTTAATCCTGAAACCCCACAAGGTGCATTAATCACCATGGAAGTGGAGAACCGAGATGCGGTTGCACGAAATAATGCTGAATTAGCTAATCAAATTAACCCTGATTTATCCGGAGGCATTTTTCTTGATGCAATATGGGCGTTTATGGGCGGACAACGTTTTGATGCGACACACTCATTTCTGACGCAGGTTAAGTTTAGCGGTGTTGCCGGTACTATTATTCCTAAAGGTTCTCTGGCAGCGACGAGGGGGGGCGATATCTTTGAAACGACAAAGGTATTAATTATTGGCAAAGATGGCATCACTATAGGTGATATGCGATCTATTGATACGGGTCCTATCGAGTGTGGTGTTGGACAACTTGATAAAGTAGCGAGTTCGGTGCTTGGCTGGGAAACAGTGAGTAACCCAACAGCAGCGATATTAGGGCGAATTGAAGAGTCTGATTTACATGCTAGACGTAGGCGCAAGCAAACACTTGCGCGAAACACCGTGAGTGTTGGTGAAGCAATCACATCGGCACTCTATGAGTTGGAAGGCGTGCGTTCTTTAGCTTATAGAGAGAACTATGGTGATACGTCCGTTATTATTGATGGGATTACCTTAGTACCTCATAGCGTTTATGTTTGTGTCGAGGGCGGCGACAAAAATCAAATTGCTCAATCTTTGCTGAGAACTAAAACACTCGGCGCAGCCTTTAACGGCAGTGAAGAAGTTGATGTGCTGGAGAAAATCAGTGGTCAAACGTACCCCGTGAAATTTGATAGAGCAAAAGAAATCGTGTTGTTTTGCCGGGTGACCGTAAAAAAAGCCACAGTAGATGCACAAACCATTATTCCCAAAGCGGTCGAGTCTTGGGCTAACGGTGATGTGGAGGGGGACGGCGGTTTAGTGGTTGGGCGTGATGTTTCTCCCTTTGAAATTTCTGCCGGTATTAACACCGTAGAGCCAAGACTGTTTATTACGCGCGTGGAGCTTTCAACAGATGGTAAAGCGTGGTCCTCTGATAACTTCACGATAAAGCTGAATGAAGTGGCTCGTATAAAAGGCAGTGCTGTACAAGTGGTGATCGTATGAAATCAGTACAATCATTTGATTTTCATTCGGATTTATTGAAAGCCATTCTTTGGCAGTATGAAGATGCGGATAACTTAAAGGCGTTAGCAAAATACAAGTCAGATTACTTTGAGCGTTCCACCATAGAATTTTGGCGTAACTGGTACCGCGATGTTTTTAATATCGACACGGCAAATGAATTTGGGCTCAATATCTGGTCACGTATCCTCGATGTACCGTTAGGGATTGACGTTCCTCCCAGCGATAAAACGAAAGTGGGGCTTGGTTTTGGTAAAAAGAAAGCCAATTTTAAAGCTAACTTTCGGCGAAACTCAGATTACACATTATCACTGACGGTAGAACAAAAGCGGCTGATTATCCGCATGCGCTACTTCAATCTGACTCAAAGCCCCACCGTGACCAATATTAATGAGTTTCTGCGTCGATTTTTCTGGCAAGAAGACAGCAAAGTCTTTGTTTTAGACCCACTCGACATGACTTACATGTATTACGTCTTCAACTACAACCCTGATGAACGCCTGAGACTCCTTTTAGAAAACTTCGACCTTATGCCTCGCCCGTCGGGTGTTGGCGTCAAATATCGTATTGTAACGAAGAAATCCTTCGGTCACGGAAAATTCCGTAAAAACTTCCTGAGCAGTAATTTCGGAGCATAAAACCAATGACTAAAATCTTTAAAGTCCCCTTTGCAACACAAGGGGATCGAACCTCTATTCCAAATGAAGTGCAAGCTGACGGCGCCGTGTCTTACACGCAAGGCTATGGATATGACTATGAGCGCGATCAAGTATCAGACCCTGCCGCTAAAGATATCGAACGTGAAAAAATGAACGGGATATTTCACGATATCACTGAAGCGATTGGAGAAGTTCAAAATTACGGCTTTCCCAAATGGGCGGAAGAAGGCAAGCCTTATCCTATTCGAGCGGTTGTTTATCATAAAAACAAAGTGTGGCAGTCCAAAGTTGAAAATAACGAGGTTGAGCCCGTTGCTGGCACTCAGTGGGCTGAATTAAAAGCAGACTTAACAGCAGGTGATATCGACGTTTACAATAAGCAAGAATCGGATAAACGATACCAGCCTTTAGGTAATTATTTACCTGCGGGCTATAGCTACTCCAAACAAGAGTCAGATACTAATTTCCAGCCAAAAGGTAATTATGCACCCGCAGGTAACTATGCCATGAAAGGTGATAGTTACACGAAAGCAGAAGGGGATGGGCGATATCAGTCGAAAGGAAACTATGCGCCCGCAGGCGACTATGCAACAAATACGGCACTAACCAACGGATTAAATACTAAACTTAATATTAGTAGTATCGCTCAAGCAACGGGCACTTCAACAACTAATGTCATGAGCCAAAAAGCGGTTACCGATGCATTACAGAATGCAGTTAACCTGGATACTATTTACCCTATTGGTGTTGTGGTGTGGTTTGCTCAAAACAAAAATCCGAATACCTTATTCCCTGGTACTAAATGGCAGTACATTGGTGAAAATAGAACCATTCGATTAGCCGCAGCTAGTGGTGCTAATGTTTTATCTACAGGTGGTTCTGACTCGATAACTTTAAATGCATCTCAAATGCCAGTACATAACCATAGTTTCTCAGGTACGGCTACTTCCTCTGGAGGGCATACCCATGATAAAGGAACTATGAATATCACAGGGGCTTTTGCTATTGGCGGCGGAAAATCAGAAGGGCAAGCTCCGGGCTTTGCTTCTGGGGTTTTTAGTAAAACGACAAGAACATTAAAAGTTAATACTGCTTCTGGGGTTGTTGATAGTTCGGTAACCCAAATAAACATGAATGCCGCTAGTGCGTGGACTGGGAATACATCAAGTAGCGGAGCTCATACACATACGGTAACAGGATCGATTGGCAACTCAGGTAGTGGCTCGCCAATAACAGTAACTAACGCATATATCATGTTAATGGGATGGTATAGAGTTAGTTAATGGAAATGGGGCATTTGCCCCATTTAATATTTAATGGTGAGGAATTATATCATTAGGTAATTTATCAAAACTGACAGCATTATTTTTAAAATTTAAAACACTGTCGCTAAACTTGCAGTCTTGATTTGAGATAAATTGACAGTTAGCTTTTTTATACAAACTAATACCAAGCCACTCAGAGTAGAGAGAAAGAAAATTCATGCCACTGATTCGTGCGGTAATGAACTCTTTATTTACATCATTATAAGATGTAATAAAAAAAGGAACTGCGTAGTTTTCTTTATATTCATCCCCATGAATTAAATCGAGTTTAGATGGCATATCTCTATTTGAGAAAGAGACGCCGTGATCTGCAAAATACATCATAGACCATCGTTCATTGCTTAGCTTCAAATCACCGTAAATGGTGCGCAGTAAGCGATCTGTATTCTTCACTGATTGAACGTAGCAAGAAACTCGGTTACTAAGATAGAAATCATCATACTCATTGTTTGTTCTTTCACAGGCTGGTGTGTGGCTTCCCATTAAATGAACAACGATCAGCTTTTTACCTTTCACTTGTTGCTTAATAGCTGTATTAATATAAGGGATAAGTTCGTTATCATCTTCATTAGATGTGAAAGAGCCTTTTTTGATAAAAATTGAGGTATCTGCTCGCTTACCTATGCTGGCAATAGGAGTATCTGCGCCACTGATAGAGCCTTGATTCGAGATCCAATAGGTATAAAAACCGGCTTTTTTAGCGAGGGTAATGATGTTGTTCTGAATTTTTACATATTCTGAAATGGTGTGTGTTAAAGACGGAACAGTGGATGGTGCAGCTGAGATATAATTAGTGAAAATTTTCCCGTTTATTTTATCAAGAAACGGTGTGTTTTCTAATTCAAACCCATAAGCATGTAGTAAGTCTTTTCTGACGCTTTCCCCGATAACAATAACATAAGTATCATACTCTCCAGTGCTGGTTAATTTGGGGTAATCATCATCTTTAGCTAGCATTTCACTAATGCGCTTGTGTTCTTCAATTGTTGATGAAATGGCTGCTACAGACTGCTTTAAAAATTTAACTTCCGGAATGCCTGTATCTAATAAAGAAAAATGATGATCGCTAATGGCTGTTTTTATAGGCGCTTGAAGGAAAATAATAGAAAAAATTGAAATAAAAATTAATCGAAGTTTATTTGAAATTTCAAATCTGAAGCGGGTTGAAGCATAACCAAGCAATAATATGAGGAATGACACTGCATAATAGTAATATGGGATATTAGAAACGAATTCTAATGATTCTTTTCTATCGGTATATAACATTGCTGTTGCGATATTGAAGCTTGGCTCGCCGTATAACATCGCTGTTGGGTAATAAATTGCAGCGATAAATGCCAAAAGGAACACTGACGTTAAGTATATAAATTTATTTGCATTTACGGCAAGCAACAATAAAAATACAGCGAATGCGTAAATAGCCTTAAATTCATACCCGAGGGCAAGATGCGACAAACAAACAAAAAATAATAAAATACAGAAATTTAGAATGTTAATCTTCTTTAAATTTTGTAACGCAAAGCACATTTAACTTATCTCATTAGGTAATTATCTTTTGTGATCATAGCGTTAATGCCATTTTTAGACAATGAAAATAAAAAGCTTTATAAGTATCGATAAAAAAGCCACCGAGGTATGGTGGCTTCTTATCACATAAGGTATTTTATAAACTCAATTTTATCGGAATCAGAGCTACCATAAAAATGCTGCTCCAGCTGGGTTAACAAATCTTTAGCGACACTTTCAACCATAAAAGATTGTACAGGCTCCCTTTCTATATTTTGCATTTCTCGTATCTCTTCATTGAATCTAGGATCAGAAAAAACAAATTTCATGAAAACAAAGCCGGGTGGGTTATCAATAGATACCTGTGCTTTCTCAGATACCTGTGCTTTCTCTAGTTTGGGAATGAATTCCGCGTTATCAGCTTCAAGCTCTACACATTCGCCCTTTTTCATGCCGACACCCACGAATCATCTTGCCAGATCTCTTCTAATATTTGACCTATCTCTTCTTTCTCATCATCTGTTTTAGTGCCGCTAATAGTTAGTGATTGTGAGGAACTCATAGCGACACGTAAACTCAATGGACCAAACCGGTCACCAATCCTTTTTATAATTTGTTCCTGCAGGGCGTTGCGAGTTTTGTCAGAAGGCTTTTGCTTTGATTCTTTATCAAAGAGAATTTCAATACGTGGCATAATGTAACCTCTCATTTAACTGTTAATTTATACAGTGTATTTATATGCAGTATGGAAAGGCATCGTAAAAACTATCAGGCGGGGAATAGAAGTAATTTTGGGTATCTATTTGGGTATCTTATTTATTAAGCGTTCCACTTATTTAATAAAATCATATGAATAGACAATCAAATATTACTCCGGTAGCCGGCACCAAATAAGAACCCACTATCTCGAAAGAGATAGTGGGTTTTTTCTTGTCTCAATAAAAATTAACTCTGCATAATGGGCACTATCGGTAATACTGACGGTGGGTTAGCCATTAGCATAACTAATACGTACATTATGCTAATGAATGAGTATAGAATTAATTAATATAGATGTTAGTGGGGCAAAAGCCCCACCAGAGATCAATGGATAGGAATAATATCATTAGGTAATTTATCAAAATTGACAACATCATTTTTAAAATTCAAAACACTATTGCTAAATTTGCAGTCTTGATTTGAGATAAATTGGCAGTTCGGTTTTTGATATATATTTATGCCAAGCCATTCAGAATAGAGAGAAAGGAAGTTCATCCCACTGACTCGTGCGGTAATGAATTCTCTATTTACGTCGTTATAAGATGTAATAAAAAAAGGAACAGAGTAGTTTTCTTTATATTCATCTCCGTGAATTAAATCGAGTTTAGATGGCATATCTCTATTTGAGAAAGAGACGCCGTGATCTGCAAGATACATCATAGACCATCGTTCATTACTCGACTTTAAGCTATCGTAAATGGTGCCTAGTAATCGATCTGTATTCTGCACTGATTGGACATAGCAAGAAACTCGGTTACTAAGATAGAACTGATCATACTCATTATTTGTTCTTTCGCAGGCAGGGGTATGACTTCCCATTAAGTGAACAACAATCAACTTCTTATTTTTTACTTTTTGCTTAATCGCAGCATTAATATAAGGAATGAGTTCGTCATCATTCTCTATAGATGTGAATGAGCCTTTTTTAATGAATGTTGGTGTATCAGCTCGTTTTCCAATACTTGCAATAGGGGTATCTGCGCCACTGATAGAACCTTGATTCGAGATCCAATAGGTATAAAAATCTGCCTTTTTAGCAAGAGTAATGATGTTGTTTTGAATTTTTACATGCTCTGAAATAGTGTGTGTTAATGACGGAACTGTGGATGGTGCAGCTGATATATAATTAGTGAAAATTTTTCCATTTATTTTATCTAGAAACGGAGTGTTCTCTAATGCAAATCCATAGGAATGTAGTAAGTCTTTTCTAACACTTTCGCCTATAACAATAACATAAGTATCATACTCTCCAGTGCTAATTAATTTTGGATAATCGTCATTTTTAGATAGCATTTCATTAATACGTTTATGCTCTTCAATTGTTGATGAGATGGCTGCTACTGATTGCTTTAAAAATTTAACTTCTGGAATGCCAGTATTTAATAAGGAAAAATGATGCTCACTAATGGCTGTTTTTATAGGCGCTTGAAGGAAAATAACAGCAAAAATTGAAACGAAAGATAATCGAAATTTGTTTGAAATTTCAAATTTTAAACGGGTTGCAGTATAACCAAGCAGTAATATGAGAAATGATACAACGTAATAGAAATAGGGAATATTAGAAAGAAACTCGAATGATTCTTTTCTATCGGTATATAACATTGCCGTCGCAATATTGAAGCTAGGCTCGCCGTATAACATCGCTGTTGGGTAATAAATTGCAGCAATAAATGCCAAAAAGATTATGGATGTTAAGTATATAAATTTATTGGCGTTTACGGCGAGTAATAATAAAAACACTGCGAGTGCATAAATAGCTTTAAATTCATACCCGAGGGCAACATGTGAGAAACAAACAAAAAACAATAAAATACAAAGCTTTAGAATGCTATTTTTCTTTAAATTATGTAATGCAAAACGCATTTAACTTATCTCATTAAGTAATTATCTTTTATTATCATAACGTTAATGAAAAGGCGCTGCAATGGTAAAAAAAAGACAATCACATATAGAGAAAAATAATGTGCGAATCGCTTACTTATTTGTATTTTCTGTGCTTTTATTTTTCATTAATGCATCTATATTTTCTTTTTGAAAAGAGGTGATCGCGCTATTAGGCGATAAATTAATAACGTTGACTCCAGCCTTCTCAAGGAAGTGCGATGCGGAATGAAAGGCATTTTGGATTGTGATGAAATGGTGATCTAACGATGTTGGAAGCATATTTGAACGATTTTCATAAAACCGAGGTTTATCGAAATTATTCATATCTAAGCCGACAAAATACAGTTGTTTATAACCCAGAGAATACCCGACTTGTAATGCAGGATACGCTACAGTGCCGTAATCAAAAACGAGTTCATTTATGTTAGATGAAAAACCATAGCTATTAAACCAATAGTGATGATCGGATATGTAATCTTCATTAATTACTTTTTTCTCATCCATAAATAAATAACCTATACCATCAGTAACTAAGTCTAATATCTTAAATGAGCATTTTATTTCAGATAAATCAATGAATTTTAGTATTTCATATAGTGATAAGTAATTGCAAAATAACGTTATTTCATCATTGCTAACAATTTTTCGTACTAAGTCGACTCTTTTTTTAATAAATGATTGGTCAATGATACAGTAAAATCGAAATTTAATTTCTGAGAGTGAGATTGCGCCATTTACACCGAGAAAGTCGTACTGTTCTGGGTCAAAGAGGTTCTTAGGTATCTCATTCACTGATGGACCTGTAGCCACAATAATCAAAGTTTTGTGTTTCTTTGAGTGGATCGGAGATGTGTTTATTTTTAATTTTTCATTTTTATACGTAACTTCCACTATTTCATCATTTTGATTTCTAGAAACATTAAATAAATACCAAAAATTTTTATTATGGTGAAACTTTTTATTGCGAAACAGCCGATAAAGTGTTTTTAAAAACCATGTTTTAAGCTTGTTTTCTGACATGGGAGTGCTCATTTTTAACGAAAATATTAATACTTGTAGTTGTACAAAATTTATTCTCAAGGATAGCAAATTATTGAATAAAATTTACGATAAAAAATGCGGTTCAACAATATTTCTCATCATCAATTTTAGTGTGATGGGTTGTACCCAAAGCATGATGTAATGATGGTTTTTTCTTGTCCATCATTTATCTTACTTTTTGATTTTCAATCAATTTACTTGACGAAATTTAAATAGATATTAATCATGATACTCTCAATAAAGCGGTTCGAACGACGATGACGAAAGCATAACGAATTTATCATTTAGTGGATAAGTGCTACGTTGCTTTTTATGAGAAAGATAAGACCCAATTAGCTCAGATAATGAAAAGTGTGGATGGTAAGATAGGAGCAGTCTTTTGAATGCGGATATATCAACGTATTGTGCTTTGGGGCATCCGTAGTTTTTGATAGTGATTAAACTGAGTCGAGGGTATTGTAATGTTAAAAGTGATTGCTGAAGATTTTATCAAACCAGAAGCGATAGAAATTGTTCTGCCACTCTATAAAGAACTTGTAGAAGCAACCAAAAAAGAACCTTTATGTATTGCCTATGACCTTTATATTGATGAAAAGGACCCTGGACATTTTGTGTTTATTGAAGAGTGGTCGAATCAAGCGGCATTAGATGCGCATTGTGCATCGGAACATTTTCAACGATTAGTTCCAATGATTAATCGTCATCAAAAAGCAGAGCCTCGATTTATTCTGATGGATGCTGCATTTTAAAATAAAACCGGCATTGGATATTTAATCTAGATTCCTTGCTTACATCCCTCTAACGAGCTGATTAATGATGACTAGTAGGGGGTTATATCCAATTTTGAAACATAAAGTATGACAGGGTGAATACAAAGATCGTCATGAGATGTTGTAGAACTTTTAAGAATAAAAGAAAACGCCTGACTTGATTCATTGATAAGAGCCCAAATAAAAATAATCTAAGTTATAAACGTATATTCAGCATAGCAAGGAAATAAAATTTCGCTGAAAAATATTAGATAAGTGGTGAAAAAATTCAAATTACGTATAAATGCGTATGCTGAGATATCTTTGATTTGAAAAGCCATCTTTAAAAGATTAAAGATGGCTTATTCTGGCATAATAAATAGAAGTAAAAATCTAACCCCTAATCAAAAACTGTCCTCATATTCACGGGCTTTTTTCTCATCATAATTATGTTCCCATTTTGCGATGACTAATGCAGCTAACGCATTACCAACCACGTTTAGCGCGGTTCTTGCCATATCAAGAATACGGTCAACACCGGCAATAAAGGCTAAGCCTTCTAATGGGATACCCACAGAACCTAAGGTTGCTAGCAACACCACGAATGAAACACCAGGCACTCCAGCAATTCCTTTTGATGTGATCATGAGAGTGAACACTAAAATTAATTCTTGTCCTAATGACAGCTCGATTCCATATAACTGAGCAATGAAAATTGCGGCGATGCTTTGGTAAAGGGTTGAGCCATCTAAGTTAAATGAATAGCCAATTGGGATCACGAAACTGGTGACAGATTTTGGTGCACCATATTTCTCCATTTTATCCATAATACGCGGCAGTACAGTTTCTGAACTGGCTGTTGAATAGGCGAGCAGCAGCTCATCCTTTAATATTCTCATCAGAGTAAAAATATTAATTTTGCAATAGCGTGCAACAATTCCGAGTACGACAACTGCGAAGAAAATAATGGCACAGTGAACCAAAATAACGAGTTTCAGCAGTGGGACGAGTGAGGTGAAACCAAAATTGGCAACAGTGACAGAAATCAAGGCAAATACACCGATTGGCGCATACAGCATGATCATATTGGTCACACGGAACATGGTCTCAGAGAAAGTTTGCAGAACATCTAACAGAGGTTGTTTTTTGGCTACAGGAAGGGAAGATAATCCCAAACCAAATAACACAGCAAAGAAAATAACAGGAAGCATATCGCCGCTAGCCATAGCAGCAAAAATATTGCTCGGTACCAAAGAGAGCAGGGTATTCACGATCCCTGAAGGATGACTAGCAACCTCTTGGGTCGTTTTTTGATACTGAGAAATATCCACTTGAGTAAGTTGAGACATATCAATGCCTACACCGGGTTGGAATATATTCGCAAACGAAATTCCGACAATGATGGCAATGGTGGTAATGATCTCAAAATAGAGAATAGTTTTGAAGCCGAGTGTACCTAATTGCTTTGTATTTCCAACGCCTGCAATCCCGACAATCAGGGTTGAAATGACGATAGGTACAACAATCATTTTGATTAACTGGATGAAAATTTTACCTGCGGGGGAAAGCACATTCAGGATCAACCAATCTTTGTACTCTACGCTTTCATGCAATAAAGCACCGAGGATAACCCCTAAAATGAGGGCGACTAGAATCTGCCAGCCTAAACCAAATTTAAACGGTTTTTTTGAACGATGTTGTTTAATGTCATAAATAATTCTCGTTTATATTAATAATATTTAACATTGTATTTTTATTATGCTCAGTTTTATAACTAATATTCGGAAAAACCACAATCGTTTATTCGAGAAAGTAGAGTTATTTACAATAGTTACTTATAACAAAATGTAAATTAAGTTGCTGAAATTAACTATTTTGTTAATCAATGTTTCAGGTTGTTCCATTAATGTAATTAAATTGATAATAAAAAGTGATAAACTAAATCTATAAAAATTGTTAAATACAACTTGTGTAAGTTTGATTTTTTATGGCGTGATTAATTCTGCGAATGTTTATACGGTATTATTTGAATGGAGATAGGATTACAAATAGAGGGATGGCATAGGAGAATGCCATAGGAAAAATACACTCATCACCGCATTCACGATTTACAATATTGAGTGGCTGCGTTTATAGGCTGCGAGTAAGGTGCGCTCAGAGACATCGAGGTAATTTAATAGTGTAGAGGCTGCATCTTGATTTCGACCTGCATCCAATAACTCTAAAATAGCTTGGTTTTTATCAATATAGGGTGCATACAGCAACTTTGCATCATTCAAATGACCAAAAGCTAAACGCAATTCTGCCGCAATATTATGGTACAGCTTAATCAGCCTTTCGCTGTCTGAAAGTTCCACAATCGCCGTATGGAATTTCATATTAGCGGTTCCCACTCCAACCCAATTTTCTGTTTTTTCGTGTTCTCGGGCTTCAGCCACCGCGTGTTTCATTTTTTGGACCGCAGGATGGAGCGCGTAAGCATGGGTCAATGAATCACATTCAATCAGCCTGCGCACTTGGTAAATATCAATGATTGCAGCCATATCAGGGACGGAAACATAAACGCCTTTGTTGGGCGCATAGGTGAGCAGACCTTCTTGGGTTAATACACGGAACACTTCTCTGAGAGTATTGCGGGAAATATCCAATTCTTCACTCAATGCGGCTTCCGATAAGCGCTGCCCTGGCGTTAGCTCACCCACGGTAATTTTTTGGCGAATAGTTTCTGCAATGGTGACTGACAAGGTTTGCGCGACGGACGGTTTTTTCATAAAAAGGCGAGCCTAGTTGAAGAAAAATGAGATAAAAAATTCAGTGAAATTGCTATTCGAGCGCTATCTTCACATATTCGTTGTAGGGCAGCAAGACTCCTTTCTGCACTTAATTAGGGCATTTTCATATAAAGAGCACTAGATTGGTGCTTTTGCATGTTTCCTATCCCATCTTGAATGTTACAAATAAGAATCAAATGTTAAAAAAGTGATCAAGATTCGATTTTTGACTCCTCAGAAACGATTTTAATTGCTTAATTATTCATCGCTCCGTATTAATTGTTCAACAATCCATGTTCAATAAATTAACAATTCTTCCTATTGATAGAACAATGGCATGAAAATTGCCTTTATAACTCAGCACAACATCAACAAATACAAATAACATCAAAATACAGATAACAACAAAACCACAGAGGGGTATGCATATGGCAGCTCAGGAAAATATCTCAACAGCAGAATATGTGAAAAAGCGTCGTTCCTCGCTTATCGGCGCGATTTTCTTAATGGCAACATCCGCGATTGGTCCCGGATTTATCACTCAAACTGCGACCTTTACGGTCACCTTAGGGGCCGCATTCGCGTTTGGTATTTTGGCCTCTATTGTGATTGATTTCGTTGTCCAACAAAACATTTGGCGAGTCGTCACACTCACAAAAATGCATTCGTCTGAAATCGCGAATGCCACCATTCCGGGCAGCGGCTATTTGTTGGCGGTACTCGTTATTTTTGGTGGATTGATATTTAACATCGGAAATATTGCAGGGGCAGGGTTGGGTCTGAATGCACTTGTTGGATTAGATCCGAAATGGGGCGGTTTACTCAGCGCCTTATTAGCGATCTATATCTTCTCATCGCGTAAAGCCAGCACATTTATTGATAGATTAATCATTGTGTTAGGGTTGGTGATGATTGGCTTGACGTTATTTGTCATGATTGCGTCTAACCCGCCAATTGGTGAAGCACTACGCCAGAGCGTGCTGCCGGATACGGTGGATTTTGCCATGATCACCACTATTGTTGGCGGTACCGTGGGGGGCTACATCTGTTATGCAGGGGCGCACCGTTTACTGGATAAAGGCGAAGTTGGTGTTGAGAACATCAAAGCCGTTTCCAGTGCGGCAACCAAAGGGATTATTGTGGTTGGGTTAATGCGTTACATCCTGTTTTTAGCCATTTTAGGTGTCGTTGCCAGTGGGGTGACGATTGATATTTCTGGAAAAGCAGCTAACCCAGCCTCACAAGCTTTCCAAGCGGCAGCGGGTAACTACGGTTTACGTATCTTTGGTTTAATCTTATGGGCGGCCGCATTGACCAGTGTGATTGGTGCAGCCTATACCTCTATGAGTTTCTTAAAAGCGTTTAAGTCTTCCATTACAGAAAGACAACGCAATATTGCCACTATCTTATTTATCACGGTTTCACTCGCTGTTTATCTTTTAATGGGAACTGCGCCAGCAGCACTGTTAGTTTTTGCGGGTGGCTTTAACGGTCTTATTTTACCGATTGGTTTAACGTTGTTTGTTTACATTGGCTGGAAACGCGCTGATTTAATGGAAGGTTATCACTACCCACGTTGGTTATTGTGGTCAGGTGTTGTGACCTGTGCTCTCACTTGGTACATGGGTGCGATGTCTGTAACTGCCATTTTCAACTACTTAAAATAAGACGTTATCAGGGAGTGAGGGACAATAATGAACAAAAAAATCGACCTAAATAGCGACCTTGGTGAAAGTTTCGGTCAATGGCAGATGGGCAATGATGAGGCAATACTGGGTCTTGTCAGCAGCGCTAACATTGCTTGTGGATTTCACGCGGGTTCTCCAGATGGGATTTTAAAAACCTTAATTGCCGCGAAAAAACACGATGTCACGGTGGGCGCTCATGTGGGGTATCCGGATTTAGTCGGATTTGGTCGCCGCAATATGGATATTGCATCTAACGAATTAACCGCAGATGTGATTTATCAAATCGGTGCATTACAGGGGCTCGCCAAAGCGGCGGGCACTGAGGTGCAGTATGTCAAACCTCACGGCGCGCTGTATAACACGATTGCTCATGATAAGCGCCAAGCAATGGCAGTCATTGAAGGGATCCTCGCAATTGATAGCCATTTAACCTTGGTTGCTTTGGCAGGGGCTCCGCTTATCAGCTGGGCGCAGGAAGCAGGCCTCAATGTGGTGGCTGAAGCGTTTGCAGATAGAGCTTACAACAGTGATGGCACGTTGGTTTCAAGAAAGCTTGCTGGCGCCGTTCTACATGATCCTGAATTGGTCGCAAAACGGATGTTGCAGTTGGTCAATGATGGCGGAGTTATCGCCATTGATGGTCAATTTACGCTGATTAACGCGGGTTCCATTTGTGTACATGGTGACAGTCCAGGGGCGCTCGAGATGGCGGCGAAAGTTCGGGAAATACTTGAGCAACAAGGCATCAACATCTGCGGGTTTGCTGGGGCGAGGGGCTAAATATGACAACATTAATGAAAGCCTCGAAAGAGGCGATTCAAGTGGCAAAAGCCGCTCGAGAGTCCATTCGTCAGGGATATGATAAACCGACGGCGGGCATGGCGCCGGGAATGACGCAAGCCAACATGATTGCACTACCTCGAGACTGGGCGTTTGATTTTCTACTCTATGCTCAGCGAAATCCCAAAAGTTGTCCTGTTTTGGATGTGTGTGAATCTGGTCGCTGGCAAACCGTATTAGCCGACGATGCGGATTTACGTACCGACATTCCGCGTTATCGCGTTTGGGAACAGGGCAAGTTGGTGGATGAAATTACCGATGCAACGGCAATTTATCAGCAACATCCTGACTTAGTGACTTTTTTGATTGGGTGCAGCTTTACCTTTGAAACACCGATGATCGAAGCAGGTATCGATATTCGTCATATTACGGATGGTTCTAATGTCCCGATGTATAAAACAAACCAATTATGCAGACCCGCAGGGCGTTTACAGGGGGAGCTGGTGGTTTCAATGCGCCCAATTCCTGCGGATCGCGTTGCGGATGCGGTGACCATTTCAGGGCGTTTTCCTGCGGTACATGGGGCTCCTGTACATATTGGAGCACCGGAATTGCTAGGTATTAAGGACATTATGCGTCCAGATTTTGGGGATGCGGTGCGTATTGAGGCGGGGGAAATTCCCGTATTTTGGGCGTGTGGCGTGACTCCCCAAGCCGCAGTGATGAAATCAGGGGTGCCTTTCGCATTAAGTCATGCTCCGGGGTATATGTTCATCACGGATATTCCTGACAATGCTTATCACGTATAGAGGTGCTTATGCGTTTTCTACCTGTTAATTTAAGCGCCTTTATGGTTGAGCTGCAAAGCCTTGAACAGACCATGGCACTGACCGATTCATTAACTCGTCAGCCAATTAAAGGCATTGAGGAAATTACCCCTGCAGCACGTACGGTATTAGTGCGCTATAACCCCGCGCGCGAAAATATCACTGCCATAGTTCAGCAAATCTCTCAGCGTAATATTGAGTGTATAGCGTCTCAAGCAGGGAAATTGGTCACTATTCCTGTGCATTATACGGGAGAGGATTTACCCGAAGTTGCTGAGTACTTGGGGATCACCATTGAGGAAGTGATCCGTCGCCATACGGAAAGCGAATATCTCGTTGCATTCAGCGGTTTTGCTCCAGGTTTTGGTTATATGGTTTCGACGCAAGCACAACTGCATGTGCCGCGTCGTCAATCTCCTCGTGTACGTATTCCCGCGGGATCGGTAGCATTGGCGGGGGAATTCAGCAGTGTTTATCCGCAGGCAAGCCCAGGGGGCTGGCAGCTGATTGGTAGAACAGATTTGGCTGTGTGGGATATCAATCGTTCTGAGCCTGCCCTTTTACAAGCGGGTTATCGAGTGAATTTTATCGATCAAAGTAAGCATGCAGTGAGTTATAGCTTACCTGAGCAGCCTCAAATCAAACCGAGAGAAAATACGCAGACTTATGATCTCACGGTGCTTGCCACAGGGTTACAGACATTGTTTCAAGATCGTGGGCGCATTGGGCAATCAGCGTTAGGTATTTCGGAATCAGGCGCGATGGATAAGTCGGCGTTATACAGTGCCAATCGACTTGTTGGAAACGATACGCAATCGACAGTGCTTGAGGTCACCCAAGGCGGATTAAAAGTGCGAGCGAATAGCGATGTGCTTGTCGGCATCACGGGCGCAGAATGTCCAATCACGGTGACAACCGAAGAAGGACACGTTTATGTCTCGGCAACGTATTGTCCTATTCACCTTGCTAAAGGGGATGTAATTCAATTAGGCGCTCCCACTAAAGGTGTTCGGAGTTATTTTTCAGTGCGCGGCGGTTTCGCTGTTACACCAGTTTTAGAAAGCTGCTCATTTGATACGTTAGCGCAAGTCGGACCAGCGCCTATCATGGTTGGGCAATCTCTCTCGATTCATCAAAAAAATAATCATCGAGCGATATCTCTTACGGAAACACCCGCGTTTGAATATCCCACTGCAGATGATGAGGTTGTACTCGACGTTATCATGGGACCAAGAACCGACTGGTTTACGGAGCAGGCAGCGGCATTATTGCCTCAACAAGTTTGGCAGGTGACTGCAGCATCGAATCGCATTGGATTACGCCTTATGGGGGAAACGCCATTAAGCCGTCAACAATTACAAGAGTTACCTAGCGAAGGCACTTGCATTGGCGCTATCCAAGTTCCCGCCAACGGACAGCCAGTTTTATTTTTAAATGACCATCCACTCACTGGGGGGTATCCGGTGATTGGCTCAGTGTGTGACTATCATTTAGATTTAGCTGGGCAAATTCCAGTGAACGGCAAAATCCGCTTTAATCCATTACGTGAATTTTATCAACTTGAAGGGAGTCATGAAGCTTATGAATACCAACAATAAAAAAAACCAACATAAGGTATTGATTGCCAATCGTGGCGAGATAGCGGTGCGTATTATTCGCGCGTGCCGTGATTACGGGTTTACATCTGTCGCGGTGTATGCCGATAGCGACATTGATGCATTGCATGTCAGCATGGCCGATGAAGCCTATGGGCTGGGGGGAAATTCACCCGCTCAGAGCTACTTAAATATTGAAAAACTGATTGAGATTGCGAAAAAATCAGGGGCTACAATGGTGCACCCGGGGTATGGTTTTCTGTCTGAGCGGGCTGAGTTTGCCCGCGCAGTGCAGAACGCGGGTCTTATTTGGATTGGTCCAAGCCCTGAAAGTATCGGTATTTTGGGGGATAAGGTCCAAGCTCGCCATATTGCTTTACAGGTTGGCGCACCGTTAGTTGTTGGGACTCCGGACCCCGTTGAGACCGCCCAAGAAGTGGTGCAATTTGCGGATCAGCATGGATTACCGATTGCCATTAAAGCCGCCTTTGGCGGTGGTGGGCGTGGGTTAAAAGTCGCATGGCACATGCATGAAGTTGAAGAGTTATACCACTCAGCGGTGCGCGAAGCGACGGCTGCATTTGGTCGTGGTGAATGTTTTATTGAGCAATTTTTGCACAATCCTCGTCATATTGAAGCGCAAGTTATTGCAGACACTCACGGCAATGTAGTGGTGGTGGGAACTCGAGATTGCTCGTTACAACGTCGGAACCAAAAGCTGGTGGAGGAGTCTCCTGCACCGTTTTTATCCCGCGATATCGAACAACAAATTATCCGCGCTTCAACAGACATTTGTCAAAAAGCTGGGTATGTGGGCGCAGGGACGGTGGAATTCTTATTAAGCCAAGAAGGGACGCTGTCATTTTTAGAGGTCAACACGCGTTTACAAGTTGAGCATCCGGTTACGGAAGAGACCGCTGGCATTGATTTGGTGGTTGAACAATTACGTATTGCCGAAGGTTTGCCGTTGAGTATCCAAGAAACACCGAAACCGCGAGGGCATGCTTTTGAGTTTCGTATCAACGCAGAAGATGCAGGTAACGGTTTCTTACCGACCCCGGGTACTCTGTTACGATTTGATGCGCCATCAGGACCGGGTATCCGTGTTGACAGTGGTGTTGCCGCAGGTAAAACCATTCCCGGTACTTTTGACTCTTTAATGGCTAAATTAATCGTCGTTGGGCAAACCCGTGAACAGGCTATTTCACGTGCCCGCCGTGCATTAGCAGAATTTAAGATAGAAGGCGTTGCCTCGGTGTTGCCTTTCCATCGTGCGGTTATGGAACAAGCTGATTTTTGCGAACAATTTAACGTGCATACGCGTTGGATTGAAACAGAGTTTAGCGTAGCTATCCCACCGGCGAAACGCCAGCTACCTCAATCTGAGCAGGAATTAACTCGAACATTTATAGAGATTGATGGAAAACGGTGTGAATTGGGGTTACCCGCACAACTGTTTGCAGGAATGGCAGTGAATCAAAACGCTACCCATCAAACATTACACGCTATTGAAAGCAACCCAAACCATGTGAATGCACCTATTTCGGGGGTATTGTTCAATTGGTTAGTTCCTCAAGGAAATAAGGTGACAGAAGGTGATGTGATTGGTGTGATGGAAGCCATGAAGATGGAAGTTCAAGTGGTCGCTCATCGTTCAGGACAGCTAAAATATGCAGCTAATCAAGGGGATTTTATCAACGCAGAGAGTAAAATTGCGGAGATTAATTAGTCAGTAACGGTAGGTGGCAAAAGCCACCTTAACCTCAGCGAGGCTTACGTTCCGGTAAGCCTCGCAGTGGTGGATTTGGTGCGGGGATCACGCTTTTTTCTTCTTTCGCAATTTCATCGCTATCGCGGTAGACCTCACCACACAAGAAAAACAAATTAGGGCGCTTAGCCTCTAAATAAGATTTTCGGCTCATGCATTGTTCTTGGGTAAAAATGGTTTCGGTCACAGGTAATGCATCACATGAATCAGAGCCACAAGGACTGACCCACAAAGCCCAACCAATAAGTACCATATGTCCTGCCATTTATCTTGCCTTCCCACACAATGAAGTACACCCAAGATGCAAAATCAACACGTTCTACATGAAAGAACGTTCGTTTTGTCTACAAAATATAAGTCAAATTCTAACATTGGATTAGATAAATGTATGTATTCATACGATAGATAAATTTAAATTCACATTAAACAACAAACAATGATTATGAAGAGAAGTTTAAAGCCATCAAAAAAAGAATATTAATCTTAGCCGTGGGAAAATGAGAAAAAAAGCGCGGGATGTGAGGGTTATTTTTGGGCTAGCTCGCAAATAACAAAATTTTTATCTGCAAATTTGTGTTTTCAGATCTCCATCCTGTCAATTTTTACGATTTTTATCTACGATGAACCAGACAACGTAATAATAATCGCAAGAATAATATAAATAGGTAACTTATGAATGCCATGGAAGAAGTGCTTTCATTTTGGTTCGAAGAATCGACCCCAAAACAGTGGTTTGAGAAAAATGAGAAATTCGATTTAACTATCGCAAAGCGGTTTACTGCGCTCAGTGAACAGGCGGCGAAAGGGGAACTGGCTTATTGGCGCGTGTCTATTCGTGGGCGCTTAGCGGAAATTATTATTCTTGACCAATTTTCGCGTAATTTATGGCGTGATACCCCAAGGGCATTTGCCCAAGACCCGATGGCGCTTGCATTAGCTCAAGAGGCGATTAAGCAGCCAGATTATCACCTGCTGACGTTAACCCAGCGAAAATTTATTCTTATGCCGTTTATGCATTCAGAATCGAGCTTTATCCACCTACAAGCCGTCGAGTTATTCCGCATGCTGGGTGATGATAATACCTTGGATTATGAAATGCGGCATAAGGCGATTATCGATAAATTTGGGCGTTATCCACATCGTAATGAGATACTTGGTCGTCCTTCAACAGCGGAAGAGATTGCTTTTTTACAACAGCCAAACTCATCATTCTAATTTTCTTTACTATCAATGAGTTTGCTATTAATTAAGCAAACTCATTTGATGACGACGACGCCCGAATACTGCGTGTATTAACGAAAGAGCTCTGCGGCTGCTGGGTGTAAGCCCAACTGTATCTGTAAGCGAGTTAAATACGCCTCGGCAATTCTTGCCAGTTGAGGGTAAAAGTCATGCTCGGTTTGGGTTTGTTGGACCAACGTTAAATAGCGCCCCGCCCAAGGTAATAAATGTTGCTCTAATAACTCTACAATCGCATCATCTTGCCCTTGTTCCGCAAGGGCTGAAATTGCCATTAACATCAGTCCAAATTGATCTTCCGGTTCCCGCAGCCCGGTATCGGTCACTAAACCATGAGCCATTAAAAATTGACGGTAGGCACGGGTGGAATCGCCCATAACGGTATTGTCATGAGACAGATAAACTGATCCCCAAGGTGGTGCTGGCATCGCGCCTTGACCTTCAAAAAGAATCGAAAAGTCGTAGGTGAGATAGGTGGCTGGAATGGTGCTTAATGCTTCACAAATCGCTGTGAGTTGTTCCGGCTCATCCCACGAATCAAGAGCTGGGATCTCTCTTAATACAGGTTGTAAAGTCTGGAACGTAGGTGTTTCAGGGGAGTAGTAAAACATGGCCCCTAAAATACGAAAAAGAGTGGTATCGATAGTGTGCATGGTGTACCTGTAAACAATGCTCTATTGAAAACAAAGAGCCTGAATTCAGGCTCTTAAGTTATTAATGATAATCTGGGGTTATAGCACCTTACATGGTGATTTGCCACAGGTTATAAAAGGCAATACGACCAGAAAGTTCTGCAAGTAAGACGGCAGCAGCACAGGTCAGTAATGGCACTTTCGGTGAACGCTGTTTAATCGCAAATCCAACAAATGCGGCTAATGCAATGGCCAGTACAATGACTTGGAAGCCCCAAAAACCCGTTTGTTCAGCACTTAACGCTGGGGCAGTTTCCCCTAGAAATGCTTGGTAGCTTGCACGGCTGGCAAAGATAGCAAAGGTTCCCACTAAGAAAGAGGTCAGCCCTAAGCCTCGAGCTCCAATCGCCATTGCCAATGCGCCACCACCAACAAACAGAGTGGTCCACATTTGCAGTGTAGTAAATTGGGTATCCCAATTGGCAATGGTTGCAATGTTATACACCTGCGGAATTGACCACACGAACGCTAAACCAGAAATTACTGCCGCAATGTTTGATAGCTCACGCAGTGCCGCTTGTTT
Organism: Providencia alcalifaciens DSM 30120; assembly: GCF_000173415.1. Lineage (GTDB taxonomy): Bacteria > Pseudomonadota > Gammaproteobacteria > Enterobacterales > Enterobacteriaceae > Providencia > Providencia alcalifaciens. Next base: position 191,951 of record NZ_ABXW01000062.1, read on the forward strand.
GACAAAGTGAGTGAAAAACAGTGTTGCAGCCGCACAACCAACAAAGACACCACTTAAGAAAGCTTCATTGCTCATTGGCGAACGACCGACGCCTAACAACATATTGAAGAAACGTAGTGGTTGACCAACGTGCAATGCACCAATACCCAAACCAACCATAACAATGATAAATCCAATAATATTGGCAGTTTTCAGTTGGTTATCATCGATTGAACCCATTTTTTTCGCAATATACGCTAACAGAAATAAACCTGCTGCGGATTGCCCTAAAACGGTAAAGAAAACCAGTGGTAACTCATGCATATTAGACCTCCGCAGGGTTTTTCAATTCGCCACTTTTATCACCAGATGGCTTCGCATCTTTGTGTGGCTTGATGACGATATTCGGGTTAGTCAGGCTTGGATCTGGCATAGGTGCAATACCACATTCGCTACCATGTAACTCGCGTAAAACTGTAATGTCATCGAAGTCTAAAGCACGCTGCGGGCAAGACTCTACACAAACAGGTTTCATTCCTTTGGCGACACGCTCATAACAGCCGTCGCATTTGCTCATCAATTTTTTCTTTTCGTCAAACTGTGGTGCACCGTATGGGCAGCGCAGTTCACAATATCGACAACCTACACAGATAGATTGGTCAACAACCACTAAACCATCTTCAGCACGTTTGTGCATAGCACCTGTTGGGCAGCCCTCTACACAGGTTGGATTGGAGCAGTGATTACAAGATATAGACAAATAGTAGCTATAGACGTTTTGTTGCCAAATACCATCTTGTTTCTGCCAGCTACCTCCCCCAAATTCGTACACTCGACGGAATTTAGGACCTAAATCTAAATCTTTTTCATCCTTACAGCTGACCTGACAAGTTTTACAGCCAGTGCATTTTGTGGAGTCAAAATAAAAGCCATACTGTTTCATCAATTAACTCCTTAAGCGCGTTTGACTTCAACAAGGTTAGTATGTTGTGGTGTGCCTTTCGCCAGTGGAGAAGGAACATGGGAGGTTAGGGTGTTAATACAACCACCAACATCTAAACCTTCGGTATTCAATGTGCGCCATGCACCTTGAGGAACCGCAATCACACCGGGTAAGACGCGCTCAGTCACTTTGACTTTAATCTGAATACGCCCACGATCATTGAAAATTTCAGCTAAATCGCCGTTTTTCAAGCCGCGCTCTTGTGCATCAATTGGGTTGAGCCAGAATTGATGTGGAATGGCTTCGCGTAGCATAGCCACATTGTAATAGGTTGAGTGGACATGCCCTTTGTCATGGAAACCGGTCATTAATAATGAGTGTTTCTTCTGCGCAGCTTGAGCCTCAACGCCTTCTCTATTCACACAATATTCAGGAATCGCTGGAATACGCTGACCTTCTGGTAATTCCCAGTTTTTCACACGTTCAGCTAGTTTTTCGGAGTAAATTTCAATTTTTCCAGATGGTGTTTTCAGTGGGTTATTCACTGGGTCATCACGGAAGTTTTTCAGTGCAATGTTTTCGGCACTATTAAGGAATTTACGATCAATAATTCCCGCACCATCAGTTTCACTAAATTCTGGCAGATGAGGCATTTTTTCGCGAGTTTTGTTGTAGCAAAACTCAATCCATTCTTCGTAAGTACGTCCTTCAGTGAATTGGTCTTTAACGCCCATTTTCTCGGCGATTTCGACTAATACATCGTAGTTTGGACGGTTTTCCCACAGTGGTTCAATGGCATTTTGTAGGCGAACCAGATAGTGGTAAGCCCCACTCGCGTAGGAGTTATTGATTAAATCGTTAGTTTCGACAGTGGTCACATCCGGTAAGAGTAAATCAGCATATTTTGCCGATGGGGTATCATGGTTATCCCAAACAAGAATAAACTCACATTTAGATTCGTCGGACAGAATTTCATGGGTTTTATTCAGGTCACCATGTTGGTTACCAATGACGTTACTGGAATAACACCACATAAATTTGATGTCATTATTCAGTTTATCAACGCCTTTAATTCCGGCATTTTCCGCCGTTAACTCTTTTCCGCGAACAATCGCTTCAGACCACATGTAGGTTGGGATCAGGGCTTTTACTGGATTTGGTAAACCGAATCCAGCGACAGGGTAAGCATAACTGTTTCCCCATAAACCAGTGTTAGTACCGGAACGCCCAATATTACCAGACATAATTGGCAGCATCATGATTGAACGACACGCTTGCTCACCATTTTCAGTACGTTGTAAACCCCAACCTTGAGAAATCCACGCATGTTGAGCGTTACCAATTTCACGGGCTAACTGAATAATGCGAGAAACAGAGATACCCGTTAATTTACTTGCCCACTCAGGGGTTTTGGCAATGCCATCTGGACCATGACCTAAAATATAATCTTTGTACGAAGCATTACGTGGTGCCGAAGCAGGTAGGGTTGATTCATCCCAGCCCACACAATAATTTTTCAGGAACTCTTCGTCAGTTAAACCTTCTTGGATCATCACATAACCCAGTGCTGCCACTAATGCGGCATCAGTACCTGGATAAATAGGGATCCATTCAGCACCCAGTGTCGTGACGCTGTCGGTACGACGTGGGTCGATGATAATGACTTTCGCTTTGCTCTTATCTAGTGCATTCAAGGTTTCATAAAACTGACCGCCACCGGACATACGGGTTTCAGCCAAGTTGTGGCCAAACATGACAACAAGATCAGAGTTTTGAATTTCAGATAAATAAGACTCTTCGACACTACCGTACACATAAGGGGTAATTTCCATTAATTGTGCGTAGGAGTAAGTGCCGTAGTCGCCTAAAAAACCGCCAGTTAAGCTGAGTAGGCGTTTGCAGGCAGCACGACCGTGTAAATTGGCGCCCGTTGAACCGGAACCATATTGATAGTAAATCGCATCGCTACCGTATTTATCGATGGTGTATTTCAGTTTTTCAGCAATGATGGTGGTCGCCTCATCCCAGCTGATTTTTTTGAATTTACCTTCGCCACGTTTACCTACACGCACCATTGGGTATTTTAAGCGGTCTGGATTATACGTTTTCCAGCGAACAGAACGACCACGTAAACAAGGGCGAATTTGGTGCTCTCCCAGTGTTGAATCGTCATACATGGTTTCATTGGATATGCGGCTGATGACGCCATCTTTAACATGAACTTTAAGAGGACAACGGCTCCCACAGTTCACTAAGCAAGCGCTATAGCTGATTTTTTCACTGACTTCATCTGGCATGATGGCTGGTGTTTTTGCTTGAGCAGCAAAAGGCAGAGTGATTGAGCCTGCAATAGCGGCTGCACCCGCTACGGTTGCGGAGGTCTGAAGAAACTCCCTCCTGCTCAGTTCTGCGAATTGAGTATTTGTTTTATTTTTATGCATTGACATTGCCTATATGTAAATAACGTATTAGGTATGTTCAATATGTTAGGAAAAATCTCTACTTACTAACATGATATGCATCAACAATATCCTTGAAAAAATCAGGGTAAATATTTTTATTTATATAATTTATAAGGGTTTTTTTTGATGATAAGGTCCATTTTGTTTTGTTTTTATTATCAATCGTTATATTCTAAAATATATAATGATAGAGTAGGATTGGCTAGAATTAGAGGGGTTTCCCCCTCTGGGTATGCTGACTAAGTTCACTAATCATTAAGTAGTATTTATAAGTTACCTATGATGAGTTATTTAATTGTTGAATGACTGAGGAATCGAACATCATTACCGGTAGGTGATTGATGTATGTGTAGATTGAACTGAGGAAGAATCGAAAAAATATGGTCAAAAATATCCGATTGAATACGCTCATATTCCAACCAAACCGTGGTATTTGTGAATGCGTAGATTTCAATAGGAATACCATTTGAGTCTGATTCAAGTTGACGAACCATGATGGTCATATTTTTGTGAATCTGTGGGTGCGCACGTAAATACGCCTCAACGTAAGCTCGGAATGTCCCGATATTCGTTAGACGGCGTTGGTTAAGTGGAGTCGCTTTATCTTCAGGTAATGCAGAGTTATAGACCTGAATTTCAGAGACTTTCTGATCGAGATAAGGCTCAAGCAAGTTTGCCTTTTCAAGGTTTTTTATCTCTTCAGGCTGTAAGAAATGAATGCTATTGGCATCGATACGCAGACTACGTTTAATTCTTCGTCCTCCAGATTCTGTCATCCCTTTCCAGTTTTTGAATGAATCTGAAATTAATGCATACGTTGGGATAGTTGTGACAGTATTATCCCAATTACGGACCTTAACGGTAGTGAGCCCAATATCAATGACTGCACCATCGGCCCCATATTTAGGCATTTCTAGCCAGTCACCAATGTTGACCATGTTGTTCGCAGAAAGCTGGATACCTGCAACTAACCCCATGATAGGATCTTTAAACACCAACATCATCACAGCAGTCATTGCCCCTAAACCACTGAGGATAATCAACGGAGATTTTCCGATCAGTAGTGCGATGATCATAATAGAAATTAAGACGGTAGCGATTAATTTGATACTTTGAAAAATGCCACGCAGAGGAAGATGCGCTGTTTTCGCCGCTCTTTGTAATATGCCTAATGTGATATCTAAGATGGAATAAATGGTTAACAAGCCAAAGAGTAAACACCATGCTTGAGAGGCCACATTTAACACCATCTGTGGCGTGGAACCAGAAGATAGCCACAAGGTGGATTGTATATTGACCACAATACCCTGAATAATAAAGGCAATGCGGTTAAATAAATTGTATTGCGTGAGTTGATGTTGCCAACCAGAACCCGCTTTTAGCCCCCGTTTTTCAATGCTAGGCAGCAGTATCTTGTGGAGGAACAAGTGCAAAATAAGGGCGACAATCAGTATCAACCCAAGGACCATTAAGAGAGAGGCGAGAGTGGCATAGTCTTGATTAAACTGGCGAGCCCAGTCGAGCAGTTGCTGCTGCATAAATTCTCCTTTATTGCGTTATCCATAAATGACGCCCCAGTATAAGCAAATAGGACTTAAGTTTGGCTGAAATTACTAACATTTACATAACATTACTGTGAATGAGTTATTTCTTATTGTTGGGCTAGAAGGGAAGACATATGGTTTGATGACTCTACATGGTTAGGAATTCACAATAAAATGTATCCTGATAAAAGCGCCAAAAAATCGTTTATTTTGCAGTTTTTCTTACTGCCAGCACTGATGTGTGTACCGTTATTGTCTCATGCTTCGAATCATCAAGGGGACGAAGGGAATGGTCATCACAGAGGCGGTTATTATTATGAACATGATGATCATCACCATAAGCATCATAAGAAGCATAAACACAAAGGTAAAAAATATCACTGTGATACGGCAAAATACGCCAGTCGTTACGATAACTCGCTGGTGAGTATTAATATCAATTTTGGCGATGTTCGTCCCGTTGCCATCAACTATGGGCTGGTGGGATATCAAGGGCTTCCGCCTGGAATTGAAAAACAAATTCGCAGAGGTAAGCCATTACCACCGGGAATTGCTAAAAAAGCATTACCAGCCTCATTTAGCGCTTGTTTACCAAAATATTCAGGCTATGAGTGGCGGATGAGTGGAAAGGATTTGCTGCTTGTTGCGATGAAAACCGCGATAGTGGCGGAAATTATTGAAAATGTTTTTGAATAAAAAAACGGCCTTAAAAAAGGCCGTTAGCAAAAAATTTGCAAATACTTGAATGAGGTAAATGAAAGGTTTGATTGACTATGGTTTAAAGCAAATTACATAAAACGTTTAGACAGTAATTCAACAACTTCTTGCAGGTTAACGAAAAATTCTTTGATGCTTTTCATGTTCGCTCCGAATATTAATGTGTGATCTTGATCACGTAGGAGCATTCTAGTTTTTTATTGATCAAAGTCAATAATCGACCAAAAGATATTTTAAATATTAAACTAATTTTTAATGCAGTGATTGTAAATTATTGTTTACATCCATGTTCATCAGTTTGACTATTTGGTTTGCATGAACGTTTTACTTGATGAAATCGTCGCTAAATTTGTTAAGGCTTGCATACTCTGTTCGTGTAATTCCAGCGTTGCTGCGGCACATAAATCTTCCAGTACATGGCAAAAATACCCTAAGTCATGGGCTTGTCTCACGCTACTTTGAATTGCCATCATGGAACTGACGCCGCCAAAATGAAGGTGGGTAATGCCATTGTCATACAGCCATTGGTGCAGTTTATTTCCAGCAAAAGCGGAAACACCTTTTTTAATCATGACGCGGTCATGCATGTGAACTTCTAATTCATCGACCCAGCTACATCCGTGTCCACTTAATTTCAAGGCACCGACTTGCTTTGCATGTTGAAATAACGGAGAGCCTAAAGGAATATCTTGATAATTATCGCTAAATCCGACCTTAATCCAAATTACAGGAATACGCTGGTTGCGCGCGTAGCTCGCGACTTGATTGGCTTTTTCTACTATTTTTCGTGAAGTAACTTGCGGGTAACTACTGTTGGATAATCCATTTTTGCCAACAATATCGTTAATAAGATCAATGATGATGAGTGCGTGTGACATTATCGCCCCTTTTTGCGGCTAAGTAATTTAACGTAAAAAGGGGATTGTAATATTTATTCTGGGTAAGGGATGTTAACTAAATAACATTATTTTAAATAAGGATATTATTTAAGCCCATTTATTCAATTAAGGTAAATCAATAATAAATCCAATTCCTTTATTTTCTAATCCCTCGGTCACTTTTAATGTTGCACCAATTTTTGATGCTAAATTATAGGCAATAGATAATCCTAAGCCGCTGCCTGTTTCTAATGTTCCAGGAACGCGATAAAAACGAGAAAATAGATGTTCATGACTCTCTTTTGGAATGCCGCGACCATTATCTTGAATTGTAATTGTGGCACCAAAAGGCGTGATATCTTTCAGCGTTACTTTTATTTTAGCTTTTTCAGGCGAATATTTAATCGCATTTTCAAGTAAATTAGTAAACACATTACTGAGCGCTAATTTATCGGTGTCGACATAAAAAGATTCTGGGCTCGATAATTCAACATCAATATGTTTATTGAGTGCGTACGGGATATGGGATGAAATCAAATTACTGATCAACATCGGTAAATCAACCTGTTCTTTACGTATTGAAAAATCTTCCGCTTCTAAGCGTGCAAGGTCAATTAATTGATGAGATAAGGACGCTGCACGCGTGAGTGTTTCCTTCATATCATTAATAATTTCAGCTTTCTCTTTGGGGTTATCAATATTCATTAACAGGTGTAATTGTGCAGTCACTGCCGCTATGGGGGTGCGCAGTTCATGAGCCGCATCTGCCATAAAGCGCTTTTCCCGCAAATTCGCCGCATCGACTCGTGCCATTAATTGGTTTATAGCGGAAATAATAGGTCGTGTTTCTTTATGTACGTCTTTCATTTCTATCGCCGTTAAATTTCCAGGCTGACGCGAAGAAATAACTTTGGCGACTTGTTTGATTGGACGAATACTAAAATAGGCAGTAATTAAGATAGCAATTAGCATTATTCCCAGAATAAAGGCGAGAGGAATTGCGGTTTCTTCGGCGGGGTTTCCAATTAATTTTCGACGTTCAAGGTAGGATTCCGCAATGACAACTTCGAGGGAGTGGTCGTCATCCCATGCGGAAGTAAAATGCCAATCCTTATATTGATTTGTGAGTTGTTCTACGGATTTTAATGAAGGGTCAGATATTTTTTCACTATTTCGATATAACACATGTCCCTTGGGATCTCTGACGACCATGTAGGGCTTATAGCTGGTATCAATGCCGTTTTCCATCGCATCGGTATACATTTTTTGCAAAATAACCGCGAGTTTATCGAAATATTCAGGCGTGTCTGAAACCGTGCCTAATGTACGGGCGATACCTTGCGTGACAATTTGCTGTTGTTGGTTAAATTCATCATCATTGACTAAATCAGGCAGGTAAAAAAATTGCAACCAGCCGACTAACAGCAGCCATAAAAAGATGACTGCGCCAACCTGAATACCAAATGTGTAAACAAGAAAGGATTTAATCTTCACTAGATTGCGCTTCTTTTTTTAATAAATAACCAATACCGCGGATAGTAATAATTCGGTCTTTACCAATTTTGCGGCGTAAATTATGAATGTGGACTTCAAGGGAATTACTCTCCACATCGTCTAAACCAAATAAACGTTGCTCTAAATCTGTTTTTCGGACGACATTATCCGCATTTTTAATTAATTCATACAGCAGCAAATATTCTTTACCGGAAAGTAATAATAATTGACCATCTAAAGTGACTTGGTGGTTTAACGGATTTAGTTGCAGATTATCTAATTGCCAAATTTCAGATGAAAAGCCAGCCATACGACGACTGATAGCTTTGACCCGAGAAATTAGCTCTGGCATTTCAAATGGTTTTGTTAAAAAGTCATCAGCACCTGAATCTAAACTCGTTACTAAGTTATCCATTTTGTTGCGAGCAGTAAGAATAATAATAGGTATTGATTCCCCTGATTGGCGCCATGCAATGAGCTCGTCTTGACCGTCTCCATCGGGTAAACCGAGGTCTAATAACATGACATCAAAATTACGAGACTGTAATTGTTGTTTAGCATCAGCCAATAATCTAACCCAGCAAGGATTAAAACCCGCTAGTTCTAGCCCTCGACATAACGCTTTTCCCAACTGAAGATCATCTTCTACCAATAAAACATTCATATTTACTCCCTCTGGTGCGGAGTATAAGCAGACTGCTTCCACCCAGCAACTCGGATATTTGTCGCCTTAAGTATCCCTTAAGGTTGGTTTAACCAAATTTTAAGGTATGAAAACGTAAAACGAATAATATAGCATCAACAACCATAACAAGAGCCTTTACCATGAAACAAGTTTATATTGAAGTGCCTCTATTTATCGTGATTATTTTTATCGCCATGGTGTTTATGGGGGAAAGTTTTAATAAGCCAAAAATGACATTTAACCATACAAAGTTAAATGAAGTTTCATTATGCACTGAGACTAAGACCTGTTTAGTGGAAGCGCGGGTGCTTGAAATAAGTAAAGCGAAGCGTAACCCTGTCACCAAGATTAAATCCTATCTTCGACAAAAACTCTATTAATGATTCTACCGGTGAGTAGATGGGGGATGGGGATATTTCAAGTACTTCGCACTATTCTAGAGTAGACAGAAAATAGTGTGAGTGGGGGGCTTGATCGTTTTTTACAATACAGCAAGTGATTCAAATTAAATCAAAAAATAACAAATTGAGAAATGGAAGAGCTATCACTGGACCTTCTTCCATTTCTTTCTGTTCAGCTAATCATCGGTATTTGTTTCCGGTAGCCAGCCGTCATCCATCCAAATTTCTTCTAAAATTTCTTCAATGCGTAATTTATCATCCGCAATTTTTGTGCCTGAAATATTAATGGCTTGCTGAGAGCTAAAGCCTACACGAGTGACCATATCAGGGTATTGTGACTGTAGCTTGCGTAGAATCTCAGATTCTAATGCCTGTAGCACTAAGCCACTTGGTTTTTGTGGTGAATTTTTATCAAATAACACTTCGATGCGTAACATAGTAGCCTCTACTAAAGACTGTATTAATATACAGTATTTTTAGATCTATATGGAGACCTTGTCAATATCCTCCATGAATATTTTTTTATTCTGACTGTCGGCTAAATGTTTTTATTTCGAGGCAGTGAATCTACCGCCTAAAAAAAGCTAGCAGAAATATTAATACATAACCCTAAAATCGCCATATTAAAGATAAATGAAATGATCGATTGCAATAATACAGCGCGACGCATAGGTGTCGAGGCAACTTCTACATCTGCGGTTTGCGAAGCGACGGCAATCGTAAATGAAAAATACATAAAATCTGAATAGCTTGGCTGGGTAATCTTATCAGGAAAAATTAACCACGGTTTTTCATTTTCATTATTGCTGTAATACAAATGAGCATAGTGCATGGTAAAGCCTGTCGGTAATAACAACCATGAGGATATCAGTGTGGAAGCCGTTAAAATGTAAGAGTAGATTTTATCGGATTTCGGGATATCACTATGCCCTCCCAAGGCAAAAAACAGCGCTAATAAACTCACACAGCAACCCGACATCAAGAAAAATATCACCATACGAGCGCTTTCATCTTCAATTTTCGTGAGCTTACGAATGTCTTTAACATTATTGCTAATAATCCGCTGGAACAGGAACAGTAAATAGCACCATGCAAATGCGTTCCAACTGATAATTAAATTAATAATCAGATTTTGTGTATTAAATAGGGCAAAGAAGGTGATAAAAGCAACAATAAGCGAGACCAAAAAGCGCGGTCGAGAATGAAATGCATGACGTAGCAGATGGGTGATACGAGCAGCATAGCGAAGCATGGGATATTCCTTGAAAAATAATCATCACGTTAATTAAAAACGAGTATATCACCGAAAAAAAATGGAGCACGAATAAGGTGCTCCATAATTTAGTGAATAAAAATAATTAATTCTATTTTTGACTTTGCTTTATCAGCGCATAGCGATTAAGTAATTGCTTAAAATGGTTGTCAATGCGCTGATATTCGGATTCAGCCACCGTTCCTTTGGCTTGAAGTTGTTCGAGTCGACGTAATTCTTCTTCTAGTGGCACACTTTGGTGGAAATGCTGGCGGGCATTGAAAATAATGGTTTTTAATTCAGACCCCGTGATATAGCTGCGAGGTTTACCATCGAGACTGTCTAAGCGCGTACTGAGATTATTTAACTCTGCCATTCCTTCAGACCATTGTTGCAATTTATCGTTAGATAACGCGTTAATTTGCATATTTTGCTGCCATTTATCGTTAAATGCGCTGACTTCTTGCCGTTCACCATATTGCTTGGTGAGGTAACCTACCATGCTAAGCCCATATTGCTGAGACCAAATCGGGGAAACTGATTCCAATTCCACAAGGTAATTATCGATCATATTGAGTTTTTCGGGCGAAAAACTACTCGGTTGGGCGGAATTGGGTTGTAATTGTTGCTCAATAATCGAGGCAATATTGGGTGTAAATTCAGGTAATTGTGGCAGTGCTTGCGCTAAAACATGGTTATTGATTTGTGGATGAAGCACATATAAGGTGCTTGCGCAAAGTGCACCGGTGAGAACAATCCCCCAAGCTAATCCCACACAAAGCCCTTTACGATAAGACGGTTTGGATGAGGGAGGAGCACTGATCGTGGCATTGGCTTTTATGGATATTGGGGTTGCTGCGGTATGCGCCCGAAATGTCGATGGTGATGTTTTCGGAAGTTGTAGCGGAGTCGATGGGGTAAAACCGCTATCTGGCACATCAATGCTTTCTAATTGCCTTGCCTGAGAGGCGAGTAAATTTTGTAAGCGCTCTAGCTGTGTCAGGTGCTTGAGTTCTAATGTTTGCAACTGTTGACCAATTTGGCTCAGCGTGGTTTCAGTTTGGTAAAGTGCTGGAAGGTCAGCATAAACGGGCGCGTGAGCACGTAATCCCGTCATTAATTGTTGGCTCAATGTGGCGAGAATTTCGACGCGAGCGTGAGTCTGTTGTGGCCAAAGTCCTTGCCAGTGGCGGCTCAGTAAATGTTGGAGCAAAGACAAGCCTTCGTTTAATCCCGCGATGCCATTTTGATGTTGGCGGATCAGAGTAAACCATGCGCAAGTTTGCAAATCTGCCCCATTTTGGTTGAATAAAGACAAACAAAGCCCATGGGCACGCGCCCAGTCTACATCAGGACGGGCGGGGTGAAAGCGTTTGTTTAATTCGTCTTTCAAGGCAGCAAAATCAGCGAGTGTTCTCGGGTCGCCACCAAGGCGTAATGTATTTAAATCTGGATTCATAGTCGTCTCACGCTATCGTCGGTTTAAATCGTATCGAATTGTTTTTTTAGATGATGTACGAGAATGCGCCCATCTGGCATAAACTCTGTGCCATAACGAATCAAACCTTGTTCGTGCAACTCAACTTCAAGGGCGTAATGGAGTGCTCCAAAGCTGTTTTGCGGTAACAACACTAAAGAGAGCGATTTGATGCGGGGCTCATACTTGAGCAATGTTGCCGATAAAATGGTCATCATATTGTGAGCGGTGCCAGGAAGCCCTTGGATCATTTTACTCATATCAGGTAGTCCATAATCGGGAAGGTGTTCGATGCTACCTGCTCTGGCATTAAGAATACGGCGAATATTGTCCATCACTGACACCATCACTTGGTCATGTTCAGGGATAGCATCGATATCCAATCCTCCCGCAAAATACCCCGTCAACATTTCATATAACGAAGGTTGGGACATGCTATTTTTCTCCAAGTGGTTTTAAGGTCATGGAGTTATCTGCGAGAGTGAGCAAGCGAGGGTCATCCGGTAATAACCGTTTTTTGGGGATCACAACACGCCAGTCATCAGTGATAAGGTCGGGATGATGGAACATTACAGCGATAGCAACGAATTCTGCACCTTCTTCAAGAGGCATATCAAGCGAAATAGATTCTCCTGGACGAATGCGTAAATCTTTCTGTGTCACGATGGAAGGCTTAAGCACTTGGCTATCTTTTGCAAATAAAGAAGCGTAATCGCTCTCATCAAAGCTTTCACTGTCCTTTAATTGGTAGACGCGAATGATGGTGGATAAGGATGCGCCTGTATCATCGGTGTTTAATGCTTCACGCGCGACAAAATCAAGGTGGATGACTTTCACCTGTTTATAAAATATCGCGTTTGCTGCACTGCGAGTGCCATCGCTGACCATTTGAGTGAGCCCGCATCCTGTGAGGTTTAATGTTGCCAGAAGCACCAATGTTTTGCCGCAAAATGGCAATAAAGGGATGTGTTTCATCGGAGAGTCCCAGAATTAGAATCGATAATTAGCATAATGTGAGGGCGGCATAGAGTGTGATGTTGCCGATAATCGCTGATAGCGCCCTAAATTTAAGGTAATAATGTGTTCTCGGTGAGGGGCATTAGGGGTTAATGCGCCCATCGCGGCGGTACGCCCCAATTGAACACCTTGGTGAGATTGCGTGCTTAACGTTGCGTTAGGGAGTAATTTTCTGGGTAATTTGAGACAAAGACGGGCATTGACTCTTGAGCCTAGGTAAACATGCAACAGCGCCATTAAATCTTGATACAGCAATCCATCCGGTAACCAGTTGCGGGCTTCCTCAAGGTTATTGGTTTGTAAGACAATCAAAATTTGGCTATTAACATCAGTCGCATACTGACCTAAAACGGGTTTATTCGTTAAGGTGATGGGCGTTTTGCAGGATAATCCGGTTTGGCGCGTTTGTTCGATGCGCCTTGGATCATGGGGTTTGATTTTAACGTGGGTATCAGGTGCGAGTAATTTGACTAATGAGATAACCCCTTCGGCGGTACGAGTCGGAAAACGTAGCGTGCCCAATAACGCTAAAAATCGGGATAAGGGGGCTTGTACATGTTGAGCTGTGCCGGGGATCCCTAAGCCAATTAATCCATATAAATACTGGGAAGTTTCATCTTCACCACCCGCGGAAAAGGTCGCTGGGTAGGAGTATTTTCGCCAAATACGGTAAAACTGTGTCGTGAGCCGATGATTAAAAATATCTAAAAAATCCGTCAGAGATTCGGTGCCTTCACGTCGTTGAGCGATATCATCGAGATAGCTTGTCGGTAGTGGTGAAGTGACGCCATATAGCCCTAAAAAGGTCGTTCGAATACTGGGCGTATTGCTATCTCGGTAGCGGTCTTCAATGTCGATGCCTTTAATTTCGGTGACAGGAAAACCCATCCCTCGATGGGGACGAAACCGGATAACATCTGTTTTCGGGTCTTGGGTGCTGCCAAGGGGTGGGCGCTGTTTATTACTCTGTTCTATTAGTTGGCAAAACCGATAGAAGTTAACCCGTGGTAGACGCTCCCCTAGCGCATCAAAAAGCTGATTTACTGAGGATGATTCTCTGTCCATGTGAGGCTATTTCCTGTTGGTAAAATATGGAGAGTCAATTGGTTAAATAGATGCACGTCGGTATAGAGGGCAAAAAAGCGGTTGAGCATTTCACCAAATAAGTGGATGTCGCCTTCACCGTTAAATCCGCTGCTATCAAGGGTGATATCGATGGCAATACCGCGCTGTAAAAAGCCTTTTTCGAAGCGTTCGATAAGATGCTGTTCAACGTGGATCATGGCATCGAGTTTGCGGCTGTTTAAATCATCTTCTCGCCAGTCATAGAGCGCTAATGTGCCGCGCAATACCTCTACGTTGTCCATCATATTGAGGAAGCTGGCGCCAAGATGGCTGAGTACGCGCCAATGAAATCTGTCTTCAGCGGGAGGGTAGCAAGGCAGAGTCGGTTTACATAAATTACGAACCCGCAGTTGTGTCTGCAAGGTTTCTTCCGTTCTGTCCAGCAAAGTGCTTTGTAGCGCTTTGCGCGGAAGTTGCCCGTTCGTGCCGGTTAATTGCAACGATAAGGTTTCACTTTCCAGAGTGGCGGTCGGCTGTTCGCGTTCTCCGCCCAAAATTAGCCACGTATCATGCAACCCGCTGACACCACGCTTAACGCGAGTGTGGTAGTAGTGTTCTGGTGCACTGCGGCGCAACATACCGCCGCGATGGCGAAAACTGCTAAAGGGGACATAGTGAATATGTTCACCGCGGCGTGTGCCATGAACTGTGTCAACTGCATAGATTTCGGTATGCCCGTCTTGTAGGCGCCGAGGGCGCAGCAGATACTCACTTTCTAACCCGTTAACAGTGAGCGGATCCGCCTCAATATTAAATAAATTAATGACGGGAACACTGTGCAGCTTTACATTGTCAGCGCTTAACGGAATGTCACTGTCCCAAAGCGTATCAAGCACAATTTCCAGTTCAAAATGACTTAACCCTTCAGGTAAATTGATTTCTCCAAGTCCTTGTAAATTGACGAAGAGAAACTTTTCACGAAAAGAAAAATACTCGAGCAGTAACTGGTAGCCACTAAAGGTACTGTCGCCTTTGGGCCACAGTTGATCTTCCTCGGCAAATCCACCAGGAGAAAACCACAGAGGTAAGCGAATTCGGTCTGGTGATGATGGTAGGCGAATGTAGGTAGCAGCCACTTGCTTAGTCAGTGCTAAGTGCAATGCATAGGTCGTTGGGACATCGCCAGCCAGATAAAAGGAGAGGGTATCTAGCGCGGTTTGTTTCCAATCAGCGAGCTTCGCACAATCGAAGCGTAAGCGGATCACGGAACGCCCATCGGGCTCAGTGGCTAAATTAACCGAGGATAATGAAATGGGATTGAGTGTTAAATCTCGTGTTGTTCGATAGCGGCAAACGGTTTTTTTAGGACCAACCGGACGCGAAAGCACTTCAAAATTAGCGGGGAGCACGGATGAAAGTTTCATGTCGTGAATATCCGGTGCGAGCTCAACCACAGACAGTGACGGAATGGTTTGTAAGTAATGAGGCCAAAGGAGGCTAACGAGACCTTCCGTTAATTCCGGTAAATCATCATCAATTTTTTGGCGCAATTGCCCCATAGAGAAGGCAAAACCTTCAAATAATCGTTCAACAAAAGGGTCGGGGATGCCCGCTTTATCTAAATCTAATAATGCCGCACGTTCGGGGTGAGCTTGAGCGAACTCTTTTGCTGCTTCACGCAGATATCGCATCTCCGCATCATAATAGCGAAGGGTTAAATCATCCATTAGTGTGGTTCTCTTTGATTAATTTAGGGATAGAGCACTAACGCTCGCACAGGGTCTAATCGTGTTAGCTGAGCCAGTAACTCAGACATTTGGTGATGTAAATCAGCTTTATCAGGGGTATTACGCTGTACTTTGCCGCGTAACAGTTGCAGCTGGCGAGCTTTCACTTCAAATAGGGAATGCGGCTCCCAATCAGCAAGGCGCATCTGTTCAGCGCTACGGTCTAATTCGCGAAGTAAATTGAGTGCCAAATCATGACGAGAAAATTGTTCAGCCACTCTTGCCATCACTAATTGCAGCAACCATTTTTGACGGGATGTTTGGATATTCGGTCGTGACATTAACCAAGCCAATGCTGTTTCAACGCCTTCAGTGTCAGCTTGGGTTAACGCTTCTTGCTCTAATGCGAATATCGAACTGTTATCATCGTCATCAGCACCTTGAACGGGCATGTGATGGAGGGACTGAATATTGTCTTCCAGAATATGCTGTTTAATCCACGCTAACGTGACTTCATCAGCGAAAGGTGTGCCATCTTCCCAAGCAAGATGTTCTAAACCCGGTAAGCGGAGTAAGAACTGTTTTAAATCAGAAGCAATCACATCCGCCCAACCATCCCATGGGGCTGGGGATTTACTCAATGCTTGGTGTAAATACCACTGTACATCAAGCCAAAAATGGTTAACGCCTTCTGCAAATAATCTATCCGCTTGTTCGGTGAGTTCGAGCCAATTTTGTTGCAGATATAAACGTTTGAGTTGGGCTTTGGCATCTGAGCGTGGAGGGGCTAACCGAGTGCATCCATGCTGATTTTGTGGAGGGGATTGGTGCAGCGTATCCCAGCGTACGGAGGTCATCAGCCTGTGACCCGATAACCAGCCGTTGGGTTGATTACGTAAGTAATTGGCGAGTACCTTGGCTTGGTCAAGCAATTCTCGACCCGACTGAATCGGTGCGATAGGACTGATGCCAGATGACGTTTGTTTCGTGGATGTATGTTCGGCTGATTTAATATTTTGGGGAACAACACTGTCTGCACCACCAGATTGTGCAAGGCGATTTTCTAATGCACGCAGTAACGGCGCAAGATTTGGGCGGTTTGGCTCATCCCATGCACTAAATTCATCCACAATGGCACTAAGTAGTGCCACGATGCGTGCAAATTCATTGCTATCGACTTCAGGATAAAGGGATAAGCTGTCGATGACCCGTTGACCCGCCAACCATTCAATGGCAGATTTTCGGCTATTTGGACGATTTGGTAATAGCTCGTCGTGGTAACGGTGAAGTAATCCAACCAGTAACCCTAGCCCATCGGCTAAGCCTGTTTCGCCTTCGCGATGTAAGCGCGCCCAAATGTAGTAGGTTATGACACGTACGTCTTTACATACGTTAGTTAACAAATTTTCGGCAAGAGCGCAGATCAGCTCAGTATCTGAGCCTGAGAGCTTGTTGACTTCTTCTTTCATGCGTTCGAAGTCATCGTCGTAGCCGGGATCATCGCCAACTGGGTTTTCAGCCGTAATTGGTAATAACCAGCGCTCCCATAACACGACTTGTTGCTCCACTAATTGATTAGCGGCAAGCGGATTTCCAGTAAAGCAGGCTGTACGCAAAGCAGTTAATAAAGGCATAGGTGATGTCCTATCGATAGCTAATCCAAAAAGATTTTTTCAGGCAGGACAAAGTTGCGTAGCTTCAATAATGCTAGCGGACCTTGTCCCATCTCGGTACGAAGCTGATAATTGAGGGTATTACCATCCGGTGCAGTCCATGTGACGGTGTAGCTGCTGGTACTTCCTGCATAAGGCGCAACATGGGCGGCTTCAAGTAAGCGGATTAATCCCCAAACACCACGGTGGTCAGCATAGAGTCGCGTGCCTGATGATGTCGTCATCCAAGTCAATGATGCCCCTGACGCGACCGTATCCGCGGGCCAAACAAACCGCTGCCATTCAGGGAATTGGTTATCGTAAGTGAGATTTTGCTTATCGATCACCAATATCGTCTGCATAACATGTTTACTGGTTCCTGGGCGCATTTCGAAATAAAGTCGAGCTTCACCATTAGCGAAGGCGACGTCACCTAATTCGGTCAGGGTATCTAATGCGTTTAAAAACGCAGGATTAAAACGCAATCCTTGAGCATTCGTACTATTCGGTACCCAGTGATTCCCTTCTTTGCGTAATACGCCTTGCAGACGGGTTTCTAAGAAACGTTGAATACGCCCGTTATCAGGGCGAAGATATTGCGCCATCAGCGGTAAGGAAATGTCACTTTGAGTCTCTTTCAAAGGGTAGCGCCCGCCAAAGGCGCTGTTCCACTCATTGACAATGGCATTTTGCCACTCACTATTGATCCCTTGAGCCGTTGGCGTGAGTAATTGTTGCCAAGCTTGCGTCATTGGCTCAACGAGCAGCGAGTCACCAAAGCTTTGCCACTCTTGCCCAAAGCTTGCGGCAATCAGGCTTCCCATGTCTTTTGTTTGGGCAAAATCAACATTTTTGCCTTCTAAAATACTTTGGGCAAAGTCTTGGGACATGGCTTGTGGGTCAGGTGCATTGACCACTTGCTGAAGTTTCAATCTCACTCGAGTAATGCGGGTTAAATAAGCTTGCAAGCTAAGGTTATCGCTGGCTTGAGTGTTGGTTTGTGGATCGACAAAATTCAGGATAGGCGCAAAGGTATCTTCAAGGGGGCCTGTAAAATCGGCTTTCTGACTAATGACCGGTTTCTGTTCTTTATTAAGCAGGTCTTTCGCGGAGTTCATAAAGGAGTCGGCGAGCTTTTCTTGTTGACGTCCGGTTTTCCCTTGATAAGCCACGGTATTCATTAGTGCAATTACAGGCGATTGGCGGACATCGCTCATTAAAGATAATTGGTCGATAGTATCGGATAAGCTTTCAGTATGACGCCATTGCAAACTGTTTAAGAAATTTAACCAGCTATCTGAAAAATCAGCAAAATAACGTTCAGTAAGCTGCTGCTTAAGTGCATCAGGCGAAATATCTTGGCTAAGTTCATGCTGGCTATCACTCAATACCCAATCAATTTCATTGCGACGTGATTCCACCACTTTCTTAATGGCGGGTTCAATCGCTTCTTCCCACGCTTTGCGAGTAAAAATACCCGACACAAACTCATCGGTAGTGAATAAAAAGCTGGCATCGGTATCGCCCGTCATATCATCTAAGGTCATATCAGGGAACTGATGCTGCGCTTGTAGTAACACTTCTTGATATAGCGTAGCACTTTCGCTGCGTTGACCAATTTGTCGAATAAGTAAGGTACGGCTTTGATTAATCAGGTTATTGTTCGCAATTAATTGCCATTCAGGGTGCTTTGGTAGCTGCTGGGCATAGAACATGAGTAATTCTTTGCCGAGGGTTTGCCATTCGCCTTCGTTCATTCCTTGTGGGACGGGGAGGGTCGTGAGCACGCTATTAGTAAAAAATGCCGGATCCATGCGCTCAGGGGTACTCATCATTAAGTAGGTTTTTAGGCTTTGATACGCCCCTTGGGTGGCTTGACGACGGTCATCACTGTTAGGGGATAACTGGGCATAGGCTTGTAATTGTTGAGTCAATTGTTGAGCGAGGGTATCACGCAAAGGCGGTAATACCGTTTGTTGATATAGCGGCCATAAATGGGCTAATAGTGGCTGATTACTGTTTAGCCCAAAATGGAGCCAGAAAGGCACAGAAGTTTGTTCGCGATGATTGAGTAAGCCTAGGGTTTGCTGAAAATCATACTGGGCTTTGAGGCGTTCAGTTTCCGGTAATTGGCTGTTAGCGGCGACGTTCGCGCTTTGGTAGCTCTCTTCGATGAGCTGGCGATTGGCAAGGTAAGAGACAATCATCCCTGCGCCCCACAAGGTCATGGCGGTGGCAGCGCCATATTGAGCGAGACGTTTTTTGTCAAAGCCTAAAGAGGCTGGCTGTAAACCGGATGCCAGTTCAGATTGTACATTCAACCAGCTTGTCCAGCGGGTATCAGGGTGCCAACTATTGGGCAAGCGTTGCTGATTTAACGGATTGATAGAAGGGCTAAATGCGATGCCGGAAAAAGGCAGCGTACGTAATTGGGTATTGAGTGGCGCTAATGCGGTCGCAAGCTGCTGGCTTCCCCCGTTTTGTAAAAATTGGGCTAAGGCGAGTAGATAGGTGTGTTTCTGTTCACGCAGTAACGCTTGGGTTCCGTTGACCACAAGAGCAGGGATCAGGCTTAATAAGCTAGGGGATAGCGCTTCGGCAGGCATATTTTGCTCTGTCATGCAGAGAATAGAGGGCGTTTCAACCGCACTGAGGGACTGTTGGTCACTGACACTCCATACCCAAACTGGCGCACGCCAACCTAATTCTTGGAAGAGGTTTTGGATGGCACGCCCTGCATTGTGGGCTGTTGCGGTATTGAGGTTAGTGAACGTGACGCTGTTGTCTAAAAGCTGGGAGGAAATGCTGTTTTCTGTCACCCAAATCACGCCATCGAGCGGACGACGTCGGCGCAGTTGTTTGAGGGTTTCTAGTCGCTCAGAGTCAATGGAACTCCCGATATCGCCACCGTAGATAAGCAGGGTACCATCACACTCTTGCCAGATTTCTTGTGTCAGGCTAGGAGCCAGTTTTTCGACGGCGGAATGGGAACCGAGGAGGAGCTGGATGGAGACTTTGGAATGCCAGAAAGTGCCGTATTGGTTGCGTAGTGCTTGAATAATTTCATCATGCAATAAAATTATTTTTTTAATCGGCGCATTTAAATTGATTGGGGTATTCTGTGGCTTAAACGCCTTCTGCTCTTGCTTTTGTGAAAATTTATTTTTTATCGGATAAAAATAAATACCGCATAAAGCAATGATACTGAATGTCGATATTCCGATATAGTAGGGTGTTAAGTCAAACGGTTGATATTGATAAGTGACAAATAAAACGATTGATAAACTTAGGAGTAAGACTAAAAAAATCGCAAATAGCTTCCCACGAGGAAAACTCGCGGATATTTTATTTTTCATATTAAGACCTACGAATGTAAACCGCGTAACTGGCACCATGAGGATTTGGGTGAATGAGGACTTGGTCTAATTCTGTTTTTAATGATATTTCGGTTACGAGTGAAAGGTATGTTAAAAATGCATTAGGATGAGGTGTTGAATAAGATAATGCTAAAGAACGAATTGGAATAGTTTTATCAAATTCAATATTTTTTTCAGTGTAGGTGATGAGAACGTTATCTACGATATCTTGCTGACTTTCTGTTATCCATGTTTGGAATGTATTCTTTCTCGATATCCCACTGTAATCCATGTATTTCACTATTTCATTATTGATATCTTTAGTGTTTATTTCCATGACGCGTTCGACTTTTACGTTGGTATTATTTGAATTCATGAATTGTTGGTTTGTTGAAAATAGTTGAGCTGAAATAAATTCGCTGTATTTTGCTTGCGACTGGATCGTCACAATTAAAAACATCTTGTTTTGTTCTGCATCATCATACGCTGAAAAAATATCTTGGTAGCGAGGTGATCGAATAGGTTTGAGCTGCCAATGTTCATAAATTAATTTTTCATTACTGATGCTATCATTACTGTCGAAGAGGTAAATTTTTGACAGATAAGACCGATAAAGAGGAGACTGTTTTTCGAGTTGTGCATCAAGGGTTGCAATGAAGTTATTATCAAATTGCAAAAGATTGAATAAACGACGAGGTTTATTTGGAAACATCGGAACGGCTTCTGCTTCTTGCAAAAACACGTCAGTACCGTCTTTATCGGGGGTATAGATAACGTTTGCGATAGAGATCACTGAAGATTGGCACCATGCTTGCCATTCCCTTTTTGTGATTTCTTTCTCTTTTTCCCAGTTCTGACATGTGATCACGGAATGTTGATAACGAACGTATAAAAAACTGATACAGGCAAAAAAGAGGAGAGCGATAATGGGGAATGCGATAAATAATAACCGTGTTTTTTGCTCTACCGCTAATGTGACACTATAGGCATAAACGGCAGCCATTATCGTTACGAAAAAGAAGAGTATCACCTTATAATTGGGTTTTTCTATCGGTGTTTTATTCGGAATAGAGGGGATCTTCCAATACATTGATTCGATATCCTTATCTGCTTATTTTGTATGGTTTGTGGGCTCCGAGCTGATCACTCTACATCCACATGCACATAGGCACTGATCCACTACAATGGCAATACCATTATCAAAAGCGGAATCAGCTCCTTCTATAATGGTGTTATTTCCGTGTTTGGGACAGGAAACAAGATCCCCAACGAGTGCAACGTGTTTACTATCAATGTACATTGTGGATGAAGCCGAGAGCACATGGCCTCCATGGGTATTTTTGTCACCAAGACAGACAAATCCTTTCATTGTGAACCTATTTTTTGGAAATAACGTTATTATCTTTATGCGAAAGTTCAGTCATTGATAATGGAAGACCATTTTTATCTGAACCACCAAAATACTCAGTATTTTTTTACTGTTATTTTATCGTTCCCTTTCGGGTTCGTATCAGAAATGTGGCTTACTGTTTAGATATTTATTATCCCTCTTGTATAGATTAAAACGCATTGGGCTTATAGCGGAGAGAACCGACAATTCGATCCCATATTTCGACCATTTCGGCATCACTGTATGTTGTTTCTTTATCATTGTTAAATAAAGTTATACTTAAAAATGGTTTAGCGAAAGAGGATGTACCTTGATTTACCTTCAAAAGAAAAGAATAATAAGGAAAGCCTGATTCTTCGTTATTTTCTTTGTTATAAACTTTTTGTCTCCCATACATTAGCCATTCTTGAGCGGGAACGCCATTGGGTTTTATTTCACCTTTTTTAAACGTGTGCATATTATTTAACGCCATCGCTTTTTTTATTTCAAAAGATTTATTTAATAATATTTCATCTTGAGGCGTCTCATGATGATCCATGTTTATGGCTAAACTAAAATCACTATTTTCATATAAAAAATAGATATCTTCTTGTTGTTTACTATTATCATCTAAAATAAAACCATTAGGAATGCAAACCCCGTTTTCTGTGGGAACGACATGATCTAACCGCCCACTTAATCGTGAGATCAAAGATTGCATAGCCGCAAGTTTAGTTGGCCGAGTATTTGTTTCTATTTCACTAAAACCTGATACTTCAATATATGATTTTTTTTCATCGGCATATTTTGGTGCTGATAAATCTAAGATATTTGTTGTGATAATAAAGGCAATGTGATTATCATATACATGAGCTTCTAATGTTCTATAAGCGTCATCTGTACCTGACCTATTACTATCAAAAATAACGCCTTTTCCATCAGGTAACTGAATAACTTCTTTCAATACAGGTGCGTTTTCTTTACTCGTAGTTCTTTCTATTAACTCCTTTTCTCGTAACTCAATTCGTTGCTGAAATGCAGGAGGGTAAATAAATTTGCTCTCAATTTTAAAATCATCAATAAATATCTTATCCTGCAATTTGTTATTAAATGAAGCAGGAACATTAATAACATAACGACCAATACATTGAGGTTTTGCTTTATCAAACAGAGTTTCTATCACAATCTTTTCCTTGTCACTTAACGGAGCTGGAGCAACTTCACGAATGAGCCATAAAAATGAAATTATTAGTATAACCAAAATTATCATGAAGCATGCTTGTAATTTAGTCAGCTGCACGGGCATCAACCTCTTGTACAATTTTAATAATCGACCTTAATGTAAATTTAATGGCATCACTAAATTCAGAATAAGCTGTATCATCTAACTCATAAGCATTTTGATGATCAACATTTGTCGCTAAGACACTTTTAATTGATGCATGTATTTTTATTTTATTGAGTGACTCAATGGGAACAGTACTATCACCTTTTCCTAACGACGAAACTAACTCATAAACATTATCGTCATCTATTTTGAAATAATAATGCGGAACAGCTCCTGTAGGAATAACGTACATTTTACCATCTGATTGTTTTTCAAATCGAACATTTTTAACGGCCGGTAAACGTCGCAATGCATCTTCACTCAGTTGTATTTCTCGTTTATATGAAACACGACGCCATGAAAGATAATTATCGGATTCTTTTTCATCACCATAAAATACGTACGTATTGGGATGATAAAAACCTTTTTCTTGATGTAACATGAATTTTTTAACTTCACCTTTCATCAATTCCGTATATTCAGTCCAATTTTTTCTAACCTTCGCATTATCAGAATCAATAATGTCGGATTGATACAGTTTCCACCACACATCATTACGTAAGTAAATTTCGTCAAAAGGGTCTACTTTAGGATATTCACTCTCACCATCAATTTTTAACCATCTTGATGGGTATGACGGATACGGCAGTAATTGTAATGGCGCTGGCGCTCTAGCTAAAACAGGCATTAATTTTTCTGCGTTTCCTCCTAAAACTTGCCCTGGAATATCTTCTTTACCTGCTCCGGTTTTCATTCGGCGATATGCTGCTGGAGACCCTAAATCAGGGATAACCCCGTGAACAACGCCTAAAACCTTATCTTGACAACCTTTAAATTCAACCCCTTCAGGGGGATTCATTGCGTAACGAGCGACTAATCCCCCCATAGAATGCGTGACTAAAATGACTTTTTCTACTGCTAAACCATACCCATGCTTATTTTTGTAGATATCTAAAACATCATCAATATATTTAGTCAGTTCTTCAGCGGATATAGCATTATCCTTCAGCCAATTATAGCCAAAAACATGAACAGAAAAGAGGAAGCGTTTAAAGTGCGTTAGCTCAGGATCGGTTAGCGGAGAGTCATGAGTATCCCCTAATTTTCGGTTAACTAAGTTAGCTAATACACCTGAACGTTTGAATTGTTTTAGTTTAGCGTCAGAATACATACGATAAACATCAGTCTGCCAATCATCCAACAAAGCATATTGAAAAAATTCTAAAAATTTTCCATAACTTAAATATAACGCTTCACCCCAATGCCGCTCCTGTCTAGTAGGGAGTAGATTTCCATTATCAGGGAAGAGAGAATGAACTCGAGAGCTAATACTTGTTTTCCTGTTTTCAACAGTAGTAGTGTCTGGGTTTAAAGTTTTTCTACGTTCATGACCGTCTTTAGGGACAAACCAAAGAGTATCAGCCCCTTTAATCGATTCCGCTTTCCAAGAATCTTCACCAACACTACTTTTAAGATTTGTTCCCATGACCCCAGGGATAAAAATAATAGGTATTACCTTTGTTGGCGGAACAATGCATTTCGCATCTGCATTGAGTGATTTATGTTGAAGTTGAATATCAACCCAACGGCATTTCCCGTTTTTATCCCATTGTGGTAAGTAATACGAAATATGCTGGCATTCACTAGTTATTGCGGACTTGTCTGATTTATCTGTCATAAAAGCTCCTAAAAATGAATTCGCTGACCGTTAGATAGCCACTACTTATCGTTAAGTTTAATGTCGAGCTGATCTAACCCTAAGCCCTTACGTTCAGATAAATTTCCTTGGGCATCACTCGCACTGGCACTCTTTGTGCCTTCGGCATAAATACCAACAGGTTTTGGTAGATGAGGACTGCCCAAATCGTCTAAATGTACCAATTGAGGCTTAACAGCAAATTCAGAGCTTTCCCATGATTGCATCGCTTCATTGATACTCTGCCCGCCAAATTTTTGCCACACAGCCCCGCGTTCAATAATCTTATCCGGTGCGGCACATTCCACCGTACCGTCGGCAATACGAATATAACCACCGCCACTGGTTAAGATAATTTCCTTTTTAGCCTTGATGATGACTTTGCCATCATGACTACTGATGCTTAAATCTTTTAATGCATCTAATGATATTTCGTCGTGCTGAGCTTCTATGGAAATTTTACCTTGGTTAGCAAAGATTTTTATGCCTAATTTTTGAGCGAACAAGCTAATAATTTCACCTGCCGCAACCGTGAATTTTTTTGCAATACTAAAATCGGTACTTTTCTGTGCGGTTGCAATAATGTTTTCACCAGATGAAAGTTGAATACTTTTAGGTGAGGTATGTGCGATACCGTCTGGAGAAGAAACAAGCAACGCAGATTGTTTAAGTTCGTGAAGAGTGTCAGAGAGGAGATCTTTTTGAGTTTGTAAATCAGCCAGCTCAGCTTTTGCAACATTAGCCGCTTCTTTGAGAGATTCGGTTAACTGCTGGGCTTGTTTTAACTGGGCAACAGCTTCTTCCATCGCCAACACATCCCCACCGGCTTTATCCTGCTTATCGGTGGTAATAAACAACCCTTTCCCTGCACGAATCGCGCCCCAGCTGTCAGTACGTAGCTCAAAACCGTCACCGCGTTGTTCGCGTTCGGCGTTGACCAAATGCCCCAGGTTTAATTGGGTTTTTCCGCCATACTCGGTGCTGAGCTTAATATGCTCTTGCCCGCGTTTATCCTCCATGCGCAGTTTGTTATTCGCAGGCGTGCGGATCACATTGCGGGTGTTATTTTTATCCGTCACGTGGTCGGGATGGCGGGAATCATGCAGTGCGTGGGCGATATAAGGGCGATCTGGATCGCCCTCATGGAAGGCGATAGCGACTTCAGTGCCTTGAATCAGTGGGAAATGCATCCCATAAGTATCGCCGGCGTAAGGTTTCGCCAAACGCACGGGCATACTTTCATAGCCCTTGGTTTTATCATCACGATCCGCATCGAATTTGACCCAATAAAAGCCGTGTTCATTTTGGTGGGCATAAATATCGTGGTCTTTTGCGCTGGTGACGCGCGCCATTAATGTTCCCGCAATGACTGGGCGTGGTTTTAGAGCAGGGCGCCAGCACAGTGATTCCGTGTATGGCACGGCGTCAAAACGGACGGTTAGTGCTTTATCTCGGCTGGCGGTAAAGCGTAGGCGAGTAATTAGAATTGGCGATTTGAATACGCTGGGCAACGTCGAACTGAGCGGGTTATCTTGAATACTTAATACTAATAGAGGAGTAAGATCCGCAGCGCTACTTTCTCCGCGCAGCAAAGTCTGACGGGCTAAAAAGCGCTCGTGATCGAGTCTTGCCCAGAAGTTAGCGGTTTCAGTCTCAGGGCGAATTTTGTCCCCTCGGGTTAGGTGACGACCTTTATAGTGATAAACATCGCCGTAGTTAATTTTTTCGCCGTCACCGCGCGTCATATCCGCGACAGCGGAAATCAACGTATCTTCCGCCAGTCGATGGTTATAGTCTTTGGCAAAAACAGTGCTTTCAACCACTTGATGACGTAAAGATAATCCCCAAACACTGTCAACATGGTTATCGCTCAGCCCAGACGGGCTATTGAGTGGCAGCGTTTTGTCATACACATAGCCTCGTTGGCTGTCTGTAAAGTGGAGTACCTCGGTTTGGGTATCATCTTGTAAACCAAAGCGATAAAAAATACCCACTTCACTGAGTAAACGCTCAATAAATTGGCGGTCACTTTCGTTAATTTGGTTGATTTGTTCGCGCTTTGGGTACGCTTTGTCGAGATGAAATTCGAACTCCCAGCCTTTGAAATTATGTTCACGCAGAATTTGTTCAACCACATCAGGGATGGATTGGTTGATAAAGAAACGGTGGCTGCGAATTTGATGGCGGAGTAGCGCAAAAAAAGGCTCGATAACTAGCTGGTAGCGAGCTTCATCCGCAGAGCCAGAGAGACGACGGAAATCCGTCACTACGCCATGAACGCGCTTGGCAACGCTCGGATGAGTGGCAAGCCCCATTAAGTTACTTATCGGCGCACAAAAGGTCAGGCTGGCATTACGGCGCAATAATTGTTGAGCAGAAAGATCCTGGGTGGAACAGGTAAACGTAATTTGGTAGCGATAGGTATCGCTAGCTGCCTCACGCCCCGTAAAATGTTCAACATCCAGTAAATCTGAGCAGCCTTGCACTTCTAAGCGATAGCGGTTTTGACCTTGAAGGAGGTTTTTGGTTGTATCGAGTAGGCTCATAGATTTATCTCCTCAATATCACTGAAACTCAGGGTGATCCCGTCTTCTTCGCTATACCCCAACGTCAGGCTTTGCGCTTGCTGGTGGTTAGCTTGGCGCATCAGTAGTTGCTGGCTCAGTACCGGTAAAATCTGCTGGTTCAGCAGGCTGTCTATATTGCGGGCACCAGTGTCGGGTAATAAACAGGCGCTCACAAGAGTGTCATACAGCGCTTCTTCTATAATGCCTTCAAGCTTGTAGTGTGTGTAAAGACGCTTAATGACGCTACCCAGTTTCATTTCAACAATTTGGCGCAGAGCGACAGGACCTAATGGGCGATAAATTAGGGTTTGGAAACGTGCGAGTAAGGCTGGTTGGAAGTGTTCGCGCAATGTTGGGCGCAGCAGTTCTTGCAGCTCTCCGTCGGTAGACTCAGGGAACTCCTCGAGTTGCTGCATAAGCAAGTCACTGCCCAAGTTTGCCGTCATTAAGATCACGGTATTGCGAAAATCAATCTCACGACCTTCGCCATCGCGCATAAATCCACGGTCGAAAACTTGATAAAACAGGTTGAGCACATCGCGGTGGGCTTTTTCCACTTCATCGAGTAACACGACGCTGTATGGGCGCTTGCGAACGGCTTCCGTCAAAATCCCGCCTTGACCATACCCCACATAACCTGGAGGGGAGCCTTTTAATTGGCTGACGGTGTGGGCTTCTTGATATTCGGACATGTTGATGGTGATTAAGGATTTTTCGCCACCAAACAGGACATCAGCCAAGGCGAGAGCGGTTTCAGTTTTACCGATTCCGCTTGGCCCCACTAATAAAAATACCCCTTGAGGACCGTTTTCTGACGCCAGACCTGTACGTGCAGCACGTAACCGTTGTCCAAGTCCCAGTAATGGGCTTTCTTGACCGACTACGCGTTTACCTAGCGAGTCTTCTAACTCCAGCAGTTCGGTTTGTTCATCTTTTAATAGGCTGGATAATGGCACACCGGTCCAGTCGGCGATGACAGTAGCCACGGTTCTGACATCCACATCGGGGGTGATCAGCGGCTCATTTTGCTGAACGAGTTCTAACTGTGATTGGATATTGCTGACATCTTGGGATTGACGGCGCTGTTCTAAGAGCTCACTGATAAGATTTTTTTCTTGCTCAAAACGCTGTTCCAGTTCCGCCATTTGCAGGGCTAATTGCGCATCTTGAGTGACTAATTCGCTCAGCAGGGATTGGTTGGTGGTGTTGCCAATCGCCAAGTCATCAAGAATCGCTTGCTGTTCAAGTTCTAAGGCATTGCGCTTGGCTTTTAAACGAGTCAGTTCTTCAGGGAGCGTATCGAGGCTCATGCGAATTCGGGCGCTGGCCGTATCGAGTAAATCCACGGCTTTATCGGGGAGCTGACGACCGGTTAAGTAACGGCGAGATAAGGTGACGGCGGCTTTGACCGCATCATCGGTAATGTGAACGCCATGATATTTTGCGTAGCGCGGTTTTAGTCCACGTAGCATCAAGCAGGCTTTTTCATCGTCCGGCTCATCCACTTTGACCACTTGGAAGCGGCGCTCTAAGGCGGCATCACGCTCGAAATATTGCTTATATTCAGACCAAGTGGTTGCGGCAATCGTGCGTAATTCACCACGGGCAAGGGCGGGTTTGAGTAAGTTAGCGGCATCCGCGCCACCTGCTTGGTTGCCTGCGCCGATGATGGTATGTGCTTCATCGATAAATAATAGAATAGGGGTTGGAGATTGTTGTACGGCTTCAATCACGTTTTTTAAGCGCTGTTCAAATTCGCCTTTGACGCCAGCCCCCGCTTGTAGCAGCCCCAAATCTAAGGTTCTTAATGATGTGGTTTGCAGACTGACAGGAACGTTACCTTCAACGATACGCAGGGCTAAGCCTTCCACTAACGCCGTTTTCCCGACACCCGGTTCACCCACGAGAATGGGGTTATTTTTACGGCGACGAGACAGAATATCCACCATTTGACGGATTTCGTCATCACGTCCAAAGACGGGGTCAATCGCACCTTCGCGCGCTTTTTCGGTCACATCCACCGTAAATTTATTCAGCACGGTCAATAAGGCATCATTCAGTGTGTTACCGATGACATTCGGTGCAGGGGTTTCGCTAGAGGATTGAGCCTCAAGCGGCGCTTCCGCCGGTAAAGATTGATTATGTACCGCAAGTTGCTGAACTTCAGGGCGCTCATCGGATTGCGCATCAAGCATCGGTCTTAAGCGTTGTAATTGCGTGAGGCTTAAGGTCATTAATGGCCAAAGGGCATCGTTCGGAACTAAAGAGGGCTGCTTCACCATCGCGGCAAGAATATGCACACTGCGGATATGCTCGATATCTTCATCCAATGAGGCTATCACCCATGCGTTTTGAATTAAGTTTAGGAGTGATTTTGATAGCGAAGGGCGGCTATGAATAGAGCGGGGCAGGTTGTCGATTTCTGTTAACAGACTTTGCCATAGTGCAGAAATATCCCATTCATAGCGACGCGCTAACACAGTGATATCACTCTCTCCTAGCTCAAGTAGCTTGAGTAACCAATGTTCGATGGTGACCTCAGCATGGGCGCGTGTTTGGCACAAGGAAGCTGCTGCCTCTAGTGCATTAGCACAGAAAGGGTTTAGGCGACGCAATAACATAACTGAAGAATTTTCCATGTTCTCTCCCTAGATAATCTGGTGGATATCAATGTGTTTAGGCACGCTACCGCCCCTAACCGTTAACCGAGGTTCATAAGGTGATATTCGCGATGGGAATGCGCAGTTGAAAGCGCGTATAGCTTGTTTAATGGCAAAATGTGTTGTGTGTGAGTGAGATTGCGCAAGAGACGCAAGAAAAAAAGCAGACGCCGAAACGCCTGCTTATCTTAATTAAGCGGTAGCACGCTCATTCCAAGAATCGGAATGGATAATGTTGCCGTCTTTATATGTCCAAGTGATTTTTTCATAGCGCAGCTCAATCTCTTCGAGATGGTTGTGCTTCTCTTTACCTGGATCTTTGATGTCGTGCATTTTTGGAGCCACTTTCACGACTTTGACGTTTTCAAGTTTGGTGTTGAAATATTCGACTTCTTGTCCTGCGTCATCAATGCGATACCATTTGAATTCCGCTTCTTTCAAGGTTTGACCCGTGGTCACTGCCTTGTAAAGATAAGGGCTTGAAGCATCAATTTCTTTAACGAAAATGAATGGCGTATGGATACGAGTACCTGTTAATTTACCGGTATTGTTATCCGTTGGGATGTACAGGTTATGGTCTTGAGCAACCACTTCGATGCTGCCTTCACGGTCTTGTACGTCGACAGAACCTTTAATTTCAGCACCGCCATCATCTTTCAGCCATAAATAAACTGGAATAGCCATAACTACTTCTCCTTTTGTGTGGAATGTGTACCACCATCCATCGATGGTACGGTGTTGACGTCTGAGACCTGACAAGCTTCAGCTTGAGGTATCAAACGAATTTCTACGCGCCGATTTCGAGTGCGTCCGTCAGCGGTGCGGTTGTCGGCGACGGGGTTATTTTGCCCGTATCCCTGCACTGCAAAGCAGATTGGCGAGATATCACTGGTTTGGATCATCCAATCACGGACAGACTCTGCGCGTTTTAAAGACAGTGTTTGATTTAATTCAGGATTTCCGGTGTTATCGGTATAACCAGAAACCATAATTAACCAGCCGGGTTTGGCTTTAATGTTGAGCAAGGCATCGACTAATACTTTGGTCGCGCCCGTTTTGAGTGTGTATTGACCTACGTCGAATAGCGATAAGCTGTCTAGGGTGACCATCTGAGGAGCTGCGGGAGTAAGTGCAGGAATCTCAGGCGCGACGTCAGGTTGCGGTGGTGCCCAGCTACCGAGCAGCGTGTGCAAGTAAGGTAAAATTCTGTTTCCCTGATATAACGCTAAGGAATGAGACGTTGGAATGCCTTCTCGTTCCCAGCGCGCCAGCTCAGAAGCATCAGTTTGCAATTGCTGATATGCCGTCAGTTTTGGCGTAAGCGGGGTATCAGAGAGATGCAAGAAGCGGGTGACATCTTCGCCAATATGACGAATTAGTTGCTGATTATGGTGGTAGCTTCCGACCAATGCGCCCATCAGGAATACACCAAAAATGAGACCAATAGCGCCGAAGAGTTTTTCGGTACGGCTTAAGCTAATATCATGACGTAAACGACGTAACATCACATCCGGCAATGGCAGCAAGTCGGCTGTTTGTATGGATGGGAGTGATGGCAATGTGGTTTTTTCTTGGATAAATTGCTGCCATAAGTTGTTGGGTTGGCTTGTGATATCTATCCATTGAATGGCCCATGCTGAAGGGATTTGCTTTGGCGCTCCCGCTTGAGGCATTGTGAATTGAGGCACTAAAACTTGGTTTAGCCAGCTTTGTAAGGTATCTAGCCACAGAGAAAATTGCAGGCTCTGTTCTGACTGTCCAATCTGTGCTGGCAGCCAAGCAGAATAGGGCGCTGACATGGAGCCTTCTTGCTCTACCTGAAATTCAGTTTGGTGGCTGAGTAACGTCATCCAAGGGGTATGTTCATCATCAACATGCATAGCAGTATCAGCATGATAAGGTTTAGAAAGGTATACCGTTACCCAAAATGGCAATTTAGCACCGATTTTTTGACGACCTTCCCCAATAGCTCGACGCCAATTGAGTAGTGCTTGTGTCAGGGTTTCTTGCTGGGTAAGTTGCTCGGGCAAGACAACGTAAAGTAAGGATAAGTGCCCAGATAGCGAAGGGGCATATTCCACCAATGCGGCAATCAGTTTAACGAGATCCGTGGGCGCGGATACACGAATATACCAACCTTGATTTGTTTCTCGGTGTAATTGGTCATTGAGAAACAGTGCGTGGGATTGACCACAAACCAGAATAACAGGACCTTGATAGTTATCGGCAGGCAATGCGCCCGTATAATCATGCTCAGTGGAAAGCGTTTGTCGGCGCTGTTTATATTGCCAAAATAGCATCCCACCAGTGAGCGTCAACACTAAGACCGATACAAAGATAGTGACAGTCTGCCCTAGAGACCAAAATCCCCAGAGGAGCCACAGAAAAAGACCTGTAGCAAAAAGTGTCAGACACTGTTTGATTGGATTTTGCATGCCTATCCTTGAGTCATCCACTGTTGTAGTAAGTGTTCTAATGATGCACTGAAGCCCCACCACATTGCTGCCAATAGAAGAACGCCACCAATCCAACCAAACCAGTAAAGTCGACGGCGGCTAAAACGCAATTTAGGTTTTACGACAAGAGGTAAGTCTGACGAGATCAGATAATCAGGAAGTTGAACATTGAGCTGAGCCACAATGCGTTCACGTTCAGGCGCGTCTTTCTGGCGAAACTTTCCGACAAACCCGAGAGTGAGAACGCGGTGGAAACAGAGTAAAACATCAGGATTCGGAGCGGTTTCATTTAAAATACTGCGTAGGCGATCCCAAAGTTTATCTCCCGCTTCTAATGTATTGAAGTAGCGGGCTTGCAGAGGTGACTGTATCCATGTGTTATATCCATCATCTTGATGCTGGCGATTCATGACGCTTTCATCAATTAACGCACATTGGGCATATTGCATGTGTTCAATGGCGGGTTCTGGATAGCCATGCTCAAGGAGTTTTTGGCGTGTTTCATCGATCAACTGGCAAACGCGGCGGTAAAAACTCTCACCATGGGTGATGGCTGTACCTTGATGAAGTTGACAAACCATCAGCCAAGTTTGAGCAAAAATCATGTCAATCGTGTGGTGTGACGTTGTATTGTTCATGAGCGAAGTACCGCAAACAGCTCTAATTGAATATCACCTAATGTACTCGGGACGTAAAAGGCACATTGCCCTGAAGAGAGCATGGCTTGACCCGCAGGTGTTTCAATATCTAGCGCAAAATATTGATTTTCTAAGCGAAGTGGGACTGCGGTTGGAACATGGCTGAGCGGTTTCAATGGAATACCATTGAGTGCCACATTGACCACATCGGCAACATCATCACTACTGCCCGCTTTACATAGAAGAGGAAATTGAGCAATCAGCAAGTGTGCTGGCAAAGATGAGCGAACGGAGAGATAGAAATCCGCTTCTTCACGTAAACGACCATCATGAAGCTGACCTTTCCAGAAAGGACCCTCTTTGGCTAATTCAATACTGATAACACGTGAAGGTAAGCTGGCTTCAAGCAGCGTATTTAGTAAAGCAAAGAGTGGTGGGAAAACCTGCTCAGGGAGCTCATGTTTGTAGAGCGGAATATCTTCCAGTTTACTTTCTAAAGAGAAGGTTAATAAGCTCCCAGCTAAACGAGCAAGTTCCCGATAGAGTAATTCAGGATGACGATGCAATGCTTGACTGAGCTCGTTTAATACAGGCTCCGCGCTATTAAGTGAGTTTAATAGCCAAAATAATGAAACATCAGCAACCACAAAATCGGCCATTTTTTCATTACTTTCGCGGCGCAGAGCCATTAGTCGACGGCGTTTAGCGACTAAACGATGCATGAATTCAGATAGTAAAGAGCGTAATTCCAGACTTCCTTGACAGGCGAGCAAAGGGGGAATAAAACGGCTATCGAATTCCCATGCACCTTGCGCATTGCGGATCAGTCGCGCAACCGGGCATGTCATAAATGCTTCGTTCTCATCGTGGGCAAAACGTAGCGTTGCAGCATGGCGTAATACCGCAATATCCGTTTGCTCATGCCCGAGTAAGTCTTGCACTTTGACCCACTCTTGGCTAAATCGACGTGGACGATCGGTTCCCGTTTCAGGAACCAAGTTGCCGCCGTTGGCTAACATGAGAGGTAGTGCTAAAACGATATCTAATGACTGGCGATCTGCGTAGTCATTAAGGGATAGCACCGGAGGAAGCGTATCAGCCAGCGTCGTGTCAATAAGTGTGCCGTCGTGAAAGCGCACAATCATTTTTTGTGCGCTGACTCGAGAGAGAGTTAAAGCACTGGCATCAAACTCAGTGCTAATCACACCCCACGTTGAGGCAATGCCCATTTGAGCAACGACTTCAGCAACATGACTATCCCAACGGGCTTGTTGTTGAAATTGTTGGGGGGCCAAAAAGGCCCCGTCTGTCCATAGGGGACGGTAGATTTTCATCCTGAATGACCTTTACTAACCGTTAGGCTTTGGCTTTAGGCATTTGTGAAACTAACGATAAATCCACATCCATACCTTCGACTTGGAAGTGTGGAACGGCATACAGTTTCACACGGAAGAAGCCAGGGTTATCTTCGATATCTTCAACAACCACTTTTGCATCGCGAAGTGGGTGAGAGGCTTGTAAATCATCACCTGGATCGGTCATTTCAGTCACTAAGCCACGAACCCAGTTGTTGAGTTCTAATTCAAGTAAGCGTCTGTCTTTGGTGGTACCAATGTTTTCGCGTTGAATCAGTTTCAAGTAATGGGCGATGCGAGACAGCAAGAAAATGTAAGGTAAACGGGCGTTGATACGGCTGTTAGCCGTTGCATCTGCTGTGTCATATAACGCAGGCTTTTGTGCTGAGTTAGCGGAGAAGAAACAGGAATAATCGCGGTTTTTGTAGTAAGACAGTGGGATAAAACCAAGATTCGCGAATTCAAATTCACGTGTTTCTGGGATCATGACTTCAGATGGGATTTTCACCTGACTGCCAGTCCCTAAATCGAATAAATGGATTGGTAAATCCTTGACGGCACCACCTGCTTGAGGTCCGCGAATTTGGACACACCAGCCATTGTTGATAAAGCTTTTTACCATGTTTGCAGCAAAGGCAAATGTGGCATTCGTCCACAGGTATTTTTCGTGATCTGGACCTTTCACTTCTTCAACGTAATTGAAGCTACGAACAGGAATTGTATCTGGACCGTATGGCAGACGACCAAGCACACGAGGCATGGTTAAACCAATATAACGCGCATCATCAGAGTCACGGAAGGATTTCCACTTAATGTACTCAGCGCGGTCAAAATAGTTACCAATATCTTTGATTGCCGCGACTTCTTCCATGGTTTCTTTGCCGAAGAATTTAGGTCCCACGGAGCCAATAAATGGCATATGAGCTGATGCAGAGACTTTAGAGATACTGCGTAATAAGGCGATATCTTGTGGGCTACGATCAAATTCATAGTTAGAGATCATCGCTGCAATAGGTTCACCGCCTGGGGTGTCATATTCCGCAATGTAGGTATGGTGGTAAAGACCACTTTGGATGATTTCAGGACTATCTTCGAAATCTTGTCGCAAATCATCTTTGGCGATATCAAGTAATTCAATTTTGACGTTTTGACGAAAATCGGTGCGATCAACGAGGAATTTTAAACCACGCCAAGTGGATTCGACTTTTTGGAAGTCTTGATGGTGCATCACTTCGTCAAGTTGTTGGCTGATTTGCTTATCAAGTTCAGCAATATGATGATCAAGCAGGTTGCGGTCTAAGCGCTCGACTTTTTGACCGGATGATTTTAAGCGGTCTAAAAAGACTTGAACAGCGACGGTGACACGCTCGTCAGCTGTTGCATCCGCTAGCGCAGCGTTATCTTGAAACGCATTAATATCACTGATTGATGCGACTGGCGTTAAATTGATTTTTTCAAATAATGAAGCATAAACACCGTGATTAGAGGTGTCGTCAAGTACAGTGGTTGCACCTTGGGTTGATTCAGTTTTTACAGACATCAGCATAATCCTTTAGTAATCCAAATTAATCTTTCTTCGGTGCCAGTTGAGCTAGCTCTTCGCGAAGTTCATCACTGAGTTCTGGATCCTTAAGGATGTTTTCCAATTCACGGCGGAACGTTGCGTTATCGAGGAGATTAGATTTCAGGTCGCGCAGCAGATTACGCATCGCTAACATTGCGCGCAGTTGTGGGATTTGGCGGGCGACTTGCTCAGGTTCAAAATCCTTCATATTTTTGAAAGAGAGATTGACACTTTCTTCGCTTCCATCGCCAGCAAGGGTATTTTTTACGGTTAAGTTGATTGTCGGTGTGAATTCACTGAGGACGCTATCAAAGTTATTTTTATTGATATTCACTTTTTCACGTTCAGATAATGCGCGGTTGTCTTGTCCATTACTGTAATCACCAACGGCTAGTAACTTAAGTGGCAACTCCACTTTTTTTTGTGCACCACCCGTGTGCAAGTCTAATTTGATATTAACCCGTGCCTTAGGCACTTCATTTTGGAAGCTATCTGACATTTTAGGGGTCCTTTAGTGGTATTACTCGCTTTAAATTCGAATTATTGGTAAATGAAAAATATTGTTTTTTGATAATTTGGCTTAAATCAGATCGCTATTTTATATACCTTATTGGTAATAGATCAAGGATTCTAATGGATGTTTTTTGTTTCTGCATTTTTGGGTAGGTGTTTTTACTTGTTTTTTTCTATTGAAATAATAAAAAAACATTCAAAATCAACGATATTAAATATTTCCACCGTTGTGGGTGATAGGGGGATATGAATATTTGGTAGGTGAAAACAAGGATGATTATTAAGAAAAATAGAATATATTAATATTTCTACACATATAGAGAGTGGTGTGGGTGGGCAATATAGATGAAATGCTACTTATGGAGTTATTTCTATTTTTTAATATAAACTGTTAATTAAAGCTAAAAATAAAGTGTAAAAAAGTGTGTATTGAATATAAATACGCTCAGAGTTTAATTTAAGCATAATGGATAATTATCCTAAATTAATATTGTTTCTTGAAATTTATTTCGTAAAAATTTAAAAATTATATTTTCAGTTCTAGGTATTGTATAAAATTCAGATAATTTTCTTTTGAATCAAAAGCGCGTTTAGGGAAAATTAAGGCGCTGGTTCTATCAATAAATAGATAATGAGCATCACCATTTTGTTTGATAAATCGCATCGAATTCCAATTAAAGTGCACTACCCCATAAACGCTTTTTATGTGTAATCCATTTTCATCAGCCATAAATGTTTTCTCACAGAAAGTTGCACTATCTGTGTCAGGAGTTGCGTTGCTCAATTTCTTAAAAAGACGGACTGCAAAGATCGCGTAAAGCAATATAGCCATTAGGAGAGAGACAGCAAACTGCTCGGGGTTAAAGTTAATATTCCACTGTTGAAGTAGAGTGAATGCACCTGCCATGAGGATAAAAAAAACCAGATAAAGCAGAATGTAGGTGATTAGGTTGCGGCTTGCAGGGAAGAAGTAATTATTTTTGTAGCAATAGCGGCTATAAGCCATAAATTCTTGACGAGTGAGTTCAATGGTGACAGAGAGAGGCATGATGTATCTCAACAAAAGATGAAAGAGTGGCAGTTATTATTTCGTTAAAAACACAATTTGGCTATCAGAGAATGGTTAAATAACATGAGGTTGATAGAACAAAAAACCAACCGTAATAGGTTGGTTTCTGTGAGGATTTGGTCGGCACGAGAGGATTTGAACCTCCGACCCCGGACACCCCATGACCGTGCGCTACCAAGCTGCGCTACGTGCCGATATATTTGATGCATTCCTGTTACTGTAAGGAAAAATGCCAAAAATATACTACCTAAAACAGAGATGAAATCAAGAGGCACACTTGATGACTGATTGAAATTTAAACACTAATTTTCATTGAAGCGTTTAAGTTCAGTAAATATTTTTAGCAGTTCAGCAAGATCTGGCTTGTCATCTGTTTGTTCACGACCTTGAAGATCATAGATATTAAATTGTCCGTTATGATCCATATACATGGTTGCATTGTTGGTGGTAATCACCACATCGCTTTTATCGCCAGTGATAATCCATGGGTAGGTTCGTTGAGCACTAAATAAGTCTTCACCTTGGCTGTAATCATCAGGCTGATTATTGACATGCAGTACACGTTGCATGATGGTGGTCATCACGTCTTGATGACTGGTTAGTTTATCAATTTGTTGTGCTGGCGTATTTGGCCAGTAGATAAATAACGGCACCTGCATGTTATCGCGGTTAAAGTGTTTTTTATTGATCCAATCAGTATCTTGAGCACCCTGACTATTGTAGTTAGCCGTGATAACGACAATGGTATTGTTAAGCTTATTTTGGCTCTTCAGCGTTTCAATCACTTGGTTAATTTGGTTGTCTGTTTGGCGACTGCCTGGGCTTCCTTTGATATTCAAGAAGGAGAACCAAGGAGAACCGTGCTTCACATTATCCAGCCATAAATGCCATTGCTCTATGGTCTGCTTATCACTGTCTGCTGCTTTTGTCGGCAATGAATAATCAGACAAAATAGCTTGGCGGAAAAGTGGTGAACTAAATCCATCAGTTGAGAACAGACCAAATTGGTAACCTTGATGCTGCAACGCTTCGACCAGCACAGAAGGGTGGCGCCCATTAAGAATATTATCAATGTAACTGGATGAGATCCCGTAGAACAACCCAAATAGGGCGGTATCATTACGCAACCCAGATGTATAGTGATTGGTAAACTGCGTGCTGATGTCTTTGAATTCTTTCAACGAACTCATTTGGCTTTGCTGAGAAACATCACCTAAATCATCGACAACCAATAAGAGTAAATTATAACCGGTACCTTGGTCTTGGTAACTGAGGGGTTTTAATGGATATTGGAGTTTCAGTGCGGTTGGGCTACCTTGCTGGAACACCCGATTTTGGTGCGCCGTGAGATCAAGCAAACCATATTTATCCAACAACTTACGAGCGGTTAGTGGCTGAGATAAAGGATAATTGTAACGTTGCATGGTGATTGGGCGATAAAAGTTCGCGTCTGCCCATGCATACATTAGGTGTGTCATCACGAAAGCCGCAATGAATACCGCTGCCAGTGGTCGACCAAAGGTTTGGCGGCTTAGGCTACGTAATTTTTGCCAACTCCATGTTGCAAATAGCATTTCAACAAGGAATATGATGGGAATACTGATAAACATCAATTGCCATTCACGCGTCATTTCTCCCTTCGCAGGGTTTATGACTAAATCCCATACTTGTGGCGTAAGGTGCAGACCGAATTGGCTAAAAACACGTATATCAAAGAGTAATAAGGTGAGACCCGCAGTCGCGAGTGCAACGCAAATGACCCTCAGCAATCGCTGAGACATGACAATAAAGGTCAGCGGAAAGATGATTAGCAAGTAGGTGGCAAAGACCACAAAGCTGAAATGACCTAACCAGCTGACAAACGCATAAACGCGACCAGCTAGGGTATCTGGCCAGTCAAAAATAAACAGATAGCTGCTACTTAGCAAAAGGCAAAGTAGTATATTAAAAAGTGCAAACCAGTGCCCCCAACCAATCATGTTGGAGACTTTATCACGGTAGCGCTGATGGGTGACCATGCTGTTTATTTATCAACCAAATTAGTGTGATTTATCTTCTTTTACAGAAGAAAGTAATGCATTGGCAAAGGATTCTGCAATCATTTTACGTTGTGCCGGAGGGACAGACGTATTGAGCAGATTGGTAACCATATTACCGAGTACCATTAATGATAAATCAACTGGAGTATGGTTTTTTTCTAACACACTAACAAGGTCAGACAGTAAACCTTCAACTTTTTCATCACTATAGCGAGATGATTGTGGCATAAATTGTGACATCCTAAATTAATGAAAGCTCCATATGATAGCCCATTGTGGGTGACTTTTCTTCTTTCTTTAAACAAATTTTCGTTTAATTGATAATAATGTTTATTTAGATCGCCGAAGTGGATAATAGTTCGCCATAAAAGACACAAAAAAATGGCAAACGATAGTTTCAGTTGCAGACAAATACTAACAGTGTTTGAATACGCGACATTATTTCTGCTAGTGAAAGGAGCCAACAATGAGTCTGGAAATTACCCAGATAGCGTTACACCAGTTGATTAAACGAGATGAACAGACCTTAGAAGTCATGTTACGTGATTCGTTATTAGCGACAGACAATGTTGTGCAAGACATGATGGCAGAATTACATCGTGTATACAGTGCGAAAAGTAAGGCATTCGGTGAGTTTAATGAAGAAAGTGAGCTTGCCGAAGCATTGACATTACTCCGTAAAGGTGAAGAAGAGTTTTTAGGTTTTAGCCGTGCGATGACCGTTCGCTTGAAGGATGAGCTTGCAAAGTATCCTTTTGCAGAAGGGGGGATTGTCCTTTTGTGCCAATATCGCTATTTGGCGGTGGAATATCTTCTCATTGCGGTCCTGAATAGTTGCGATAGCATGTTTGTTACGGAATCTCTCGACTTAGGAACGACACATTACTTAGATATTCCTCATGCAGATATCGTGGCGCGTATTGATTTGACTGAGTGGGAAACTAATCCGGAATCTAAACGTTACCTAACTTTCCTGAAAGGGCGAGTAGGGCGCAAAGTTTCTGATTTCTTTATGGACTTTTTAGCAGCGTCTGAAGGTCTGAATGCGAAAGTGCAAAATAAAGGGTTGGTCCAAGCATTAGACGATTTTTGCGATAATGCACAAATGGATAAAAACACACGTCAGGCTTATCGTCAGCAAGTTCATAGCTATTGTAGTGAGCAATTACAATCAGGCGAGGAAATTGAACTAAAAGCGCTTTCAAAAGAGCTACCGATGGTAGAGGAGCAAAGTTTTGAAGATTTTACGCGCCAAAATGATTACCAACTGGAAGAGAGCTTCCCAGCAGATCGCGGGACGTTGAAACAATTAACGAAATTTTCAGGAAGTGGTGGTGGAATCACCATTAGTTTCGATGCGATGTTAATGGGGGAGCGTATTTTTTGGGATCCGGTGACGGACACATTAACTATCCGTGGTACTCCACCAAATTTACGTGACCAGTTGCAACGTCGTGGCAATAAATAGTGAACGCTAAATTTCAGTAAAAATCGTGTGTTAGAAATTTTACGTTAGATATAAATAACGCCGCAATTGCGGCGTTATTTACTCGGCGTCCCGAAAAAACTTTAAAGCTCGGCTATGGGCTTAATTAAGCGCGCAGGAAGTCAATGTGCGTCACTTTTGGCTTAAATGGGTGACGTTGAACAGCCTGAACTTTTACTTTAGTTTCTTTACCATCGATAACCAGAGTCAGAACTTCGTAAAATTCTGCTTTGCTTTCTTGGTTAATGATTTCATCGTGGTTCAGAGTTACAGAGATAGCTTCTTGGTTGCCACCGTAAACGATAGCTGGCAGTTGGTTAGCTCTGCGCAGGCGGCGGCTCGCACCCTTACCCTGCTCTTTACGTTCAATTGCATTAATAGTTAACATTACAATTTCTCTATAAAAGAAAAAATAAAAATCCTGCTACAGGCGACCCAGCAGCAGGTTCGAGATTTGGCCTCGTAACATCATTTCGCTATCGCGAGACATATAAAGGCGGGCAGCATTTTAACGAAAAAACGGTGGGTGGGCAATCATTAAGATCATTATCTTTCTGATTGGGCATGGTTTATCCGCCAATAACCATTTATTTTTATATTAAGCTAAAGGGGCAGCAAGACGAAAGCGTCCCTGATAATCAAAGATTTTCTCTCTGATTTCCCAATAACTTTCTTTTTTACGAGCGACAATAAATTGCGGGTAACGTAATAACATTTTCTGCGAAATGATGTCATTGGCATTCTTCCAATGAAAAGGAACTCCGGGTGCTCGGTAGTGTTCTCGTAAAAATCGAAATTCAAAAGCGCGTTTTTGGGCTGCCGTGGTCAAGCGAAAACGTTCAGATACCGATGTGCCATCTTCATCATAATAGGCTATTTTTATCCACTCGCCTTTTTGATCGGCTCCTGAAGTGAGTTCCATTCCTCCACAGCGTAAAATTAATGCGTCTTTAAGGCGTAGGGCTGCCTTGAGCATATCATCAGGATCAGTAAGCACTTCTTGGCATTTATGGCATCGTCGTGCTGCAATGTCATTTTCCGCTCCGCAGTGGGGGCACTGTTTAAATCGAAATCTGAATTCACATTGCTGTTTATGCCCTTGTTCATTTTCTTCCCAGCCTTGGCAACGACGTCCATAATGCTCGATGATTTGCCCATCAGAGGTGCATTTTCCCCAAAAAATATTTGCAAATTGACATAGCGGACAGAAGACTTGGACAGGAACGCTGGTGGAATTGGGTTTGCTGCTGCCGACTTCTGGACGGAAAAGGTCATGGGGGTTACCCGCATAATCTAAAATTAGGCACTGTTTTTTCCCCTCGCTCAAACGCAAACCTCGTCCAACGATTTGTTGATATAAACTGACGGACTCTGTTGGGCGTAAGATTGCAATCAGATCAACATGGGGGGCATCGAAGCCAGTAGTGAGTACGGAAACGTTGACAAGATAATGTAATTGTTTGCTTTTAAATTGTTGAATAATCGCTTGTCGCTCAGAAGATGGCGTTTCTGCGGTGACTAATGCAGCCGTGTTTTTAGGTAAATAACTCAAAATTTCTTTGGCATGTTCTACCGTGGCAGCAAATATCATGCATCCTTGGAGTGGCGATGCGTATTCAATGATCTGATTAACGATTTTAGGCGTAATTCGCTGCTGTTTTTTCAGTGATAAATTCAGTTCTTGTTCGCTAAAAATCCCCGATTGATTGACTGAAATTTGGCTAAAGTCATACTGTAAAACAGGCATGTCTAGCCGTTCAGGAGGAACCAGAAACTGGTGTTTAATCATGTAATGCAAGGGGAGTTCATAGATACAGTCTCGGAAGAAACAGTGTTCATCACCTTTCACCATTCCGTGGTAGTGATATTGGTAAATCCAGCCATGCCCTAGGCGGTAAGGGGTGGCAGTTAAACCAAGAATGCGTAATGCCGCGTTATGCTTCTGTAAATTTTGGATAATTTGATGATACTGACTTTTTTCGTTTAGGCTGATGCGATGACACTCATCGATAATCACAAGCGAAAATTTGTCATCAAAGTGATTCAGGTTACGTGCGACTGACTGAACACTCCCAAAAACGACTTTACTGTGCGACTCTTTACGATTTAATCCGGCTGCAAAAATGTCCGCCTCTAATCCATAAGTCAGATACTTAGCATGATTTTGTTCGACTAACTCTTTTACGTGCGCTAAAACGAGTACGCGTCCTCTTGCCAATCTTGCGAGTTCTGCGATAACTAAGCTTTTTCCCGCTCCTGTAGGCAATACAATGACTGCCGGTTCAGTGTGGCGACGAAAGTGCGCAATGGTAGCGTCAACGGCTTCTTGTTGATAAGGACGCAGTGTAAATGTTGGTGAGGCAGCAGGCATATGGGTTAGTTTTTTCTAAAAAGTCAGATTATTAATGTTAAATTTAAGTTAATTCCGTGGCTAGGTCTAAATTTAAGAGTTACCTTTGCCGCGCTATCACTTACAAGGGGTTATTGATATAATAAATTATGTGATAGTAATCACAGCAATCCATCTTTCTACCCATGACAGCGTGATCTATTGTACCTCTCGCTGACATTCCATCAAGTTAAGAGAATCTATGCGACTGGATAAATTTTTGTCCCAGCAACTAGGGATAAGCCGGAGTTTGGTGGCGCGTGAGCTGCGTGCCGGTAATGTCACGGTTGACGACGAAGTAGTGAAATCAGGTTCAATGCAAGTTGGTCTCGATAATGAAGTCGCCTATGACGGTAATGTATTAGTGCAAGTTACGGGACCGCGCTATTTTATGCTTAATAAACCGGAAGGTTATGTCTGTTCTACTGATGATCCAACGCATCCGACAATCCTCTATTTTATTGATGAACCTATAGCACAAAATTTACATGCAGCGGGTCGTTTAGATATTGATACGACTGGGTTAGTTCTCT
The DNA here is from genome assembly GCF_000173415.1 of Providencia alcalifaciens DSM 30120. GTDB lineage: Bacteria > Pseudomonadota > Gammaproteobacteria > Enterobacterales > Enterobacteriaceae > Providencia > Providencia alcalifaciens. The sequence goes on from NZ_ABXW01000062.1 coordinate 236,261, forward strand.
TAACTGATGATGGTCAATGGTCTCATCGAATCACATCACCTAAACACCATTGTGAAAAAACGTATCGTGTTCAACTCAGTGAAGATATTGCTGATGATGTCACAATTCAATTTGAGCAAGGTGTCATGTTAAACGGTGAAAAATCACCAACAAAACCCGCGCAATTGGAGATTATTTCTCCGCGAGAAGTGTTGTTGACCATCAGTGAAGGGCGTTATCACCAAGTTAAACGCATGTTTGCGGCTGTTGGGAATCATGTGTGTGGTTTGCACCGTGAGAGAGTGGGGGAGATCCACTTAGATGAACAGTTAGAACCTGGGGAATACCGTCCACTGACTGAAGCAGAGATTAAGAGTATCACTGTCCCCCGAAAATGATGTCATAACAGGAGTAAATAAGTGCAACAACAGCGTTCATCCTATCTGGGGCTGATTTTAATTTTAGGTTTGCTATCAATGCTAATGCCATTAGCGATTGATATGTATTTACCGAGTTTCCCTGCAATGACAGGGTACTTCAATGTAGATGAAGGGCGCATTCAAATGACCCTAAACAGCTACATTTTTGGTTTTGCAATTGGTCAATTATTTTATGGTCCAATGGCGGATAGTTTAGGGCGCAAACCTGTCATTTTGGGGGGGGTGATTGTCTTCGCATTAGCCTCCGCGGCTTGTGCGGTTGCGGAATCTATCGATACTTTTATTTGGCTGCGCTTCCTACATGGATTTGCTGCTGCGGCTGCCAGTGTGGTGATCAATGCGTTAATGCGAGATATGTTTACGAAAGACGAGTTTTCCAGAAGCATGTCTTTCGTCGTGTTAGTCATGACGATTGCGCCTTTGATGGCTCCTATCATGGGCGGCGAAATGATGCGTTGGTTCTCATGGCATGCCATCTTTTGGAGTATTGCTCTCGCTGCGGTGATTGCCGTGGTGCTGGTCAGCTTATTTATTCGCGAAACGTTGCCTGTTGAGAAACGCCAAAAATTTCATATTGGCACTACATTGCGCCAATTTGCGACGCTGTTTAGAGCGCGTCAAGTGTTGTTCTATATTTTGGCCAGTTCATTTTCGTTTTCCGGTATGTTCTCTTTCTTAAATGCGGGCTCATTTGTTTATATTGACCTTAACGGTGTATCGCCACAACATTTTGGTTATTATTTTGGCATTAATATTGTCTTCTTATTTATTATGACGACGATTAATGGCAAGTTTGTGAGGCAGTTCGGTGCCGAGCGGATGTTGTATTTTGGGATCATTGTTCAGTTCGTGATGGGAATTTGGTTATTAACGACGACAGCCTTGAATATGGATTTCTGGACGCTAGTCATCGGGGTTGCGATTTATGTCAGTGGGATTGCGATGATCACATCAAATTCCATGGCGGTTATCCTAGATAACTATCCACATATTGCTGGAACTGTTTCCTCTTTAGCTGGGACTATTCGTTTCTCTATTGGGGCATTGGTCGGAACCGTATTGTCGATGATCCCTGCAAAAAATGCATGGCCGATGGTGGGGTCGATGGTGGGATGTGTTGCGCTTTCAATGTTATTTGTATTATTAGCGAAAAGAGCAAAATAACATCACATATTTTATATCAGTTTCAAGGATGAAACTGTTTAGCTAATTAGTTCCTCTCCTTTATTTATACCATTCTAATTTATACCTCGAATATATCATTCATAATACCTATAGACTAACCTGTAATAAAGTTCGTTAAAACCGATTTGTTTCTGAGTGAAACTAAGGTTCTTATCAAAAAATGATCCATATCAATTATCTTAAGTGGAATGTTTGTTAAATTTCTGTTTTGTGAATTGGCTGAAATGATCCTGTTATTTATTCTTTATTAGCGAATGTGAGCTTAAAAAAACGGTAATTGTTAATTTATTTAAACAATGAAGTAAAAAATAAATGGGTTTATTGCGCTTTATTTTGAGTGTCTGTCTCAAAATTTGTTTAAAAATTAACTTTTTTGTCAAAAAAATTCGTATGCAATGATGTGTGTCACAAAAATTTAACGACATGCTACTTTTTTAATGTTATATTTAAGTTCTTACTTTTAACAATCACGTTACTTTTTTAATGCGTTAAAAGTTCGGTTTGAACGAGGATTTCTTTAAGGCATATGTAGCTCTATTCACTCTCTAATGTAGAGAGAGATACAAGGAAGGGGACGGTGTCTCTTGGGGAGTTTCAGTATCTAAAAGAATCGATATTCATGGCGTGAAATGTAAATTGAACAGCAAACTCGCTAGTCGGTTTACTTGGCAAAATGATGACATGTTTTAATAGGAAATTTTTGTGGAAAAATTAGGTCTTTCGGTGGTGCACAGGCTACCGCAAAGCTACCGCTGGTTATCAGGAAAAGTAGGTACCGATGTTGAGGTAGTCCCTATGAATGATCTGAATAGCGATAAGCTGGTGGGGCTAAAATTACTCAGCCATGACTGTGCAACAGATTGTATTGCAATGAAGCAGCTGTCCGAGTCGCTATCAGAAATGCAAATCGACAATGCTATTTTGGAATGGCAAAAAGAGATGTGTTTATTTATTCGAGCAAGTGATGAATTAACGGCAATGTGTCGTTTGAAGGCATCCGGTGTTGCGATAGCAGAAATGGCATCTGGCTTTTATTGTGCGTAGTACCATTAATGCATAGCCGCGATGGTCTTTGAAGTTTGTGGTAAAACGTAAAGTTTGAAATAAAGAGAGTGAGTGTTATTGAGTTAGGTAACGTCTCGACTCTTTTGACGAACGTGCAGCAAACAAACATTCAATAAACAGTCATATCATTTTAAGGTCGGCATATTATTTGTGACCAATAAAAAAAAAGACTTACCAGTTTAGAGCCTG
>NZ_ABXW01000061.1 GCF_000173415.1 Providencia alcalifaciens DSM 30120
CAATTAAAATGGATTTTACCGGGACCTTGTAGATAGGGGATTTTGTGTCCTATTGGTTTACCTTCCAGAGTATACTTCAGCCTATCCCGGACAATGCAATCATGGGAGGTTTTATTATCGAGAGTGGATAGCCACTGTTTGCAGTCAAGGATATCTTTATTAGCTTCAGCAAATTGTTCTCTTGCTGTCGCTTGTAAGTGACTGATTGCCGTCTTCGCTATCGTTGTTACGTTAGCTCTACTAAGTTGTAAGGCACCATCTTTATAGCCTTGATTTGCATGACCTCTGATTTTACGCCCAATCTCTAGCGCACTATCGCCATTTAAATAACCATTGCGAACAGCATTGTTTATGCGTGTCATGCGGTCAGATTCTAATCCAGCAGCCCACTCAGACAGTAATTTCCCTTGAAATGGACGAGACATTGCTGAGGAAAACAACATCTCCTCTGTAATACCCATAAGCGGATATTGGCGTAGAACAGCATCAGGTAATAAAGCATCGAATAATGAGGAATAATAACCCGCTTCATACAAGGCATGCTCTCGCATTTCGCCTATTAACAACGTAAAAGCGCTATCAATCGCACGCTTATTAATAGCTTTCACGCTCGATAGTAATGACTCTAATCGCCTTGCAGTAAAGCCATTAACGTCAATAGTGTCATCATCTAAGGCAACAATAAGCGAAGCTGTTAATTCAGCGTCAAATTCATT
>NZ_ABXW01000060.1 GCF_000173415.1 Providencia alcalifaciens DSM 30120
GTACCATTCTAATAAATGGACAGCTGACAGCCTTGATTATGACTTTATCTCAGTAAATAAAAACCCATACCGCGCAGCTATGGAATTATTTTTATTAATGAAGGATGCGGAAAACAACAATGAAACAAGTTCAAGCAATAACGACGCTGGTATTAATTGATGGTATTACGTATCAAATAGCATTACCAAAACAATATGTACATCTTCAGGCAAAGCAAGCGCTGATGTTCGCTCAAGAGTTCGGTGGTTTAATTATTCCATGTAAGTTTACTGACATAAAGCCAATGGAAGCCGATGGATTGCCTTTTAATATTAGTGATAGCAAGGATGAAGGCTGACTACGGAGGTAGCCATACACCAAAGGAATTGCGTGATAGATGGCAAACTCCCCTACCTTTATTTACAGCATTGGACGCTGAATTCGGTTTCTATTTAGATGCCGCAGCCGATAAAAATAACCATCTTTGTGCTCATTACCTAACCGAAAAAGACGACTCGCTAAATTGTGATTGGGAAAGTTATGGGGCTATATTCTGCAATCCCCCTTATAGTGAAATTCAGCCTTGGATTAATAAAGCCGCTGAGCAATGTAAAAAGCAATTACAGCCTGTCGTGATGTTAATTCCTTCAGATACATCTGTAGGTTGGTTTAATTCTGCACTAGAAACAGTTGATGAGGTGAGGTTAATTACAGGAGGACGAATATCATTTATCAATGCCGGTACAAACAAACCAGTTAACGGAAATAATAAAGGGTCAATGCTTTTAATATGGCGACCGTATATTAAACCACGAAAGATAATTAGCACTGTCGATAGATATGAATTAATAAATATCGGCAATAAAATATTAAATGAATGGAAAATAGCGTAAGTGAATTATGCTAGAACTAGTTAGAAATATTCTTATTGACTCAAAATAGTACATTACCAAAAGAGAATAACATAATGCATTGGTTAGTTTAATTTATCAAGTTAATTATGTATCTAATATCCATCAGCATTTAATTGAGCCACTTAGCGACGATATCTAATTTTTAAATCTATATGCGATAGATAATGAGAGTATATATGAATACAGTATTTTTATTAATGGCTGAATTTGAAACTTCACAAATTCCATTGGCGACAATAGCAGAGAAATATTTAAAAATGAGCTCAACAACTGCGGAAAGAAAAGCTAATGCTGGAGAGTTGCCTATTCCTACATATAGATTAAATGACAGCCAAAAGTCACCAAGAATAATCCATGTTAACGATTTAGCGGAGTACATCGACCGCCAAAGAAATGATGCAGTAGCAGAATTTAAGCGAACTAAATAGTAAGGGGCTGGATATTCCAGCACCCCTATAGCACCCCTAAGAACGCTAACCTACTGTTTTAATGAATCACTCCATCCACTCAGTGTGGAAAACGCCTTCTTTATCAGTACGTTTATAAGTATGAGCACCAAAGTAGTCACGCTGCGCTTGAATCAAGTTCGCAGGCAGTACCGCTGAACGGTAGCTATCGTAGTAAGAAATAGCCGCTGAGAATGTTGGTGTTGGGATACCGTTTTGTACGCCGTAGCAGACAACATCACGCAGAGCTTGTTGGTACTCATCTGCGATTTGTTTGAAGTAAGGTGCTAACAGTAAGTTTGCAATCTGCGCGTTGTCATTGTAAGCATCAGTGATTTTTTGCAGGAACTGCGCACGGATGATACAGCCAGCACGGAAGATTTTCGCGATTTCGCCGTAGTTCAGATCCCAGTTGTATTCATCTGACGCCGCTTTTAATTGCTGGAAACCTTGAGCGTAAGAAACGATTTTACCTAAGTAAAGCGCACGACGGACTTTCTCGATAAAGGCTTTTTTATCACCTTCAACGGTTTTCAGTGCAGGACCCGTTAATACTTTAGATGCAGCAACACGTTGATCTTTCAGGAAAGAAAGATAACGAGCAAAGACAGACTCAGTGATCAAGGTCAGTGGGATGCCAAGATCTAAAGCACTTTGGCTAGTCCATTTACCTGTCCCTTTGTTAGCTGCTTCATCTAAAATCACATCAACCAGATACTTACCATCTTCATCTTTTTTCTTGAAGATATCTGCCGTAATTTCAATCAGGTAGCTGCTTAGTTCGCCTTGGTTCCACTCAGAGAAAATGTCCGCTAATTCTTCATTGCTCAGGTTCAGTGAACCTTTTAATAAAGAGTAAGCTTCAGCGATGAGCTGCATATCACCGTATTCGATACCGTTGTGAACCATTTTCACGTAGTGACCAGCACCATCTGGACCAATGTAAGTCACACATGGTTCGCCTTCCGCTTTTGCTGCGATCTCTTTTAAGATTGGTGCAACTAATTCGTAAGCTTCTTTTTGTCCGCCAGGCATAATTGAAGGACCTTTCAATGCTCCTTCTTCACCACCGGAAACTCCCGTACCGATGAAGTTAAATCCTTGTTCAGACAGTTCACGATTACGACGGATCGTGTCTTTATACAGAGTGTTACCACCATCGATTAAAATGTCACCCTTGTCTAAGTGTGGCGTTAATGCAGCAATGGTTTTATCCGTTGCTTCACCCGCTTTAACCATCAACAGGATGCGGCGTGGTTTTTCCAGAGAGTCGACAAACTCTTCAATCGTGTAGTTGGGAACTAATTTTTTCCCTGGATTTTCGGCAATGACTTCATCTGTTTTATCTTTTGAACGGTTAAAAATCGATACTGAATAACCGCGGCTTTCGATATTTAGGGCTAAGTTGCGACCCATGACAGCCATTCCGACAACACCAATCTGCTGCTTTGACATGAAAAACTCCTGTCTGATTAGGACCAAGTCAGCCTCGATTGTGCTGACATTCTGTTAACGGGATCACATGTTAACTCAGGATGATGCTCCATGGTAGTTATTGATGCAATCGATAAACTAATCGAATCATTTTTTGTCAAATATCACGCTACTTGGATGAATTTTTATTGATATTTCTGTCAACAAACCTCATTATTCATCCGTCGGTATAAGCCGTCATATCAGAAGGTAAAACAAACTGTATGGAATGGATCGCAGATCCTTCGATTTGGGCGGGTTTAGCTACCCTAATCGTTCTTGAAATCGTTCTTGGTATTGATAACCTCGTTTTTATCGCCATCTTGGCCGATAAACTCCCAGCTAAACTGCGTGATAGAGCTCGTATCACAGGGTTAACGTGTGCCCTGGTTATGCGTATTATTCTATTATTCAGCCTCTCGTGGCTGATCACGCTAACTCAACCGATTCTAACGCTATTTAACCATCCATTTAGTGCCAGAGATCTGATAATGCTTATCGGGGGGATATTCCTCTTGTTTAAAGCCACGATGGAGCTAAACGAGCGGTTAGAAGGAAAAGACGAGCATACCAATAACCAACGTAAAACCTCCAATTTCTGGGCTGTTGTCGCGCAAATTATCGTATTAGATGCGGTATTTTCATTAGACTCGGTGATTACCGCTGTCGGTATGGTTGACCATATCGGTGTCATGGTTGCCGCAGTGACTATCGCCATGATGTTAATGATCTGGGCAAGTAAACCACTGACCAACTTCGTTAACGCACACCCTACCATCGTCATTCTATGCTTAAGCTTCTTACTGATGATTGGTTTCAGCTTAGTGGCTGAAGGTTTTGGTTACGCCATTCCAAAAGGTTACCTGTATGCGGCAATTGGTTTCTCTATCATGATAGAGGTGCTTAACCAGTTTGCGCAGTTTAACCGCCGTAAATTCTTAAAAGGCAGCCGCCCTCTGCGTGAACGTACCGCAGAAGCCGTATTGCGCATTTTAAGCGGTAAAGCTGAACGTGGTGAATTAGACGCGAGAACCTCTGACTTAATTTCAGATAACCAATCCGTTTTCGACCCTCAAGAGCGTTTAATGATCGCTCGTGTGCTGGGTATGGCGCAACGTAACGTAGAAAGTATTATGACGTCCCGCCATGACGTAGATTATTTGGATATTAATAAATCCTCCGCTGAACTCATTGACCTAATGGAGAAAAATCCACACTCTCGTTTTGTTGTTGTCGATGAAAGTATCAGTGACGACCCAATTGGTGTGGTATATGTGCTGGATTTAGTGAAGCAGCAGCTTAGCGGTGAACAACTGAACTTGCGAGCATTGGTCACTCAACCGCTTATTTTCCCTGAAGGTTTATCACTGTTAAAAGCGTTAGAACAATTCCGTAAAGCGCATACACACTTTGCGTTTGTTGTGGATGAATTTGGTTCTGTTGAAGGTATCGTTACCTTGACTGACGTGATGGAAACTATCGCAGGTAACTTACCTGTTGGTGATGAAGAAAATGACTCCCGCCATGACATTCAAAAATTGGACGATGGTACATGGATTGCCAATGGCTTTATGCCACTGGAAGATTTAATTATGTATATCCCAATGGAGCTGGATGATAAGCGTGAGTATGAAACTATTGCCGGTCTTTTAATGGAACATTTACAACGCGTTCCTGAAGTGGGTGAGCAAGTCGAAATCAATGGCTGTATTTTCCAACCTCTTGAGGTGAATAGCCATCGCGTTAATAAAGTCTTGATTACACCACCTGCACCTGTGGGTGATGGCTACGACTATGTCGATGACTAGTTACGATTAATATAAGATTGAATACCGGTTCTATTGTCATATAGAGCCGGTATTTTTTTATCTATTCCCATCGCAATCGTTATACCTCAAATGTAGTCGCGTTTTTTTAAAGAAATGATCATTGACTCATTGAATAATTAAATATGTTTAATAATCAATCTTTAATCTTTAATGGAGCCGCTATAATGGATAATATTAATAATATCGCATACATTCATCTTCGCCGAGTCAGCATCACTGACCAGCAAAGTAAAACTACTGAGTTTGCTCGTGCCGCAAATAATGTAAAAAATGATTCACAAGCATATCCTAAAGTCATTACGGATAAAAAAGCCACTCATAAGGAAGATCTTCATAATAAAGCCAATGCACTCATATCCTCTATAAGTGATACTGTTCTGACTAAAAAAAATCTTTCAACGCAACATTTAAACACAAATGATTTACCCATTGGTCAAAATATAAAGACAGAAATAACCATGCTAAGAAAAACAATCAAAGACCTTCAGAATCTGAGCTAAATAACGAAAGCTACTCGTACCATAAATTAAAAAATAAAAATCTAGCTCTAACTCTCAAGAACTGGTAGCAGAACAAAAGAAAGGCAAAAATATCCGGTCAAAAGGATTTTTTAAAGAAATCGTGGCTAGAAAACAAAGAGAACATGATTTTACTGAAAATGAATCTAAGTAATTACTGAGATTAATGACTAAACCGCTTTTAGTTAGTATGGTTAAAAGCGGTTTATAAATAAATGCTGTAAATTACCGTCTCTACAACGCATTCAATAAATCATTCAACCCTTTATTTTCTTCTTTTTTCAAAAAGTTACCAATTGCTTCTTTCGCTTGAGTTCGTAGCTCATTACGCAGTAATTTTTCCACATCCAATTGATACTGTAAGTTATTCCAACCACCGTAAATACGCAGTGGAATATTCATACTACGCAACTGCTGAACTAAACGAGAGTCACCAGCCCATCCGCCGAGAATGTTTACGCCTAAATTAACATCGATGGTTTCTTTTGGTATATTCACGCGCCCCTGCCCTGTAATATTCAACAGTGAAGACGTTGCTTTAAGAGAGGAAATATTCATATTCCCTTTATTGAGATATCCCGACACCGTGAATAAATCCACTTCTGTGAAACTATTGGTATCTGTTGGCATATTGATTTTATTAGTAAAACGGGACACCGATTGTTGGATCAACTGTGGAATGTTTAAATCCGCCAATTTAGCGTTGCGTAGCTCAAAATTAACCGGTCCTTGCCACTGATTTTTAACCGCATAATCATCGTAGCCAATACCGGATAATGCGGCATTTAATGAGATAATCCCGCTCAGTTTTTCAGGCATACTAAATGCCTTTAATACCGGAGTAAGATTAATATTACTAAATACAGGTTTTGCCGAAACCTGCGCAGGAATAGCGCTGTAGTTAATGGTTACGGGCAGTGAGAATTGCCCACCGAACGCATTGCCCTCTAACTGAGAAATGGTTAAACGTGGTGTTTGGTTATCACCCTTAATTTTTACCCCGGTCATCGACATACCGCGGTAAATCAGTGTATCCATTGAAACATTAAATTGAGCAGTAAACCCGTTCAGCCCCGTTAAATCATACTTCTGCATGTTGGAACCAGAAATCACCGGTTTGACTCCTACACGCTCATTATTAATAACGGTATTTTCAGATGCGGCACTGGCTGTATTAGATTTACCTGCCGCAGGAGCTTGCCCAATTAATCTATCGAGATTCAAAGAAGGCGAGGATAAATTAACATTCACATCTGGAATATCAGTTAAATTTGCGCTTATTGTTCCTGTTAATTCACTTTCATTCGCTTGAATGAAGATGTTATCAAGGCTAATTGCACCTGAATTAGATTTTGTATACAGAAAATCTGAGATTATTTTGCCACTAATCCCATTTTCAGGTAAATCAACACCACTGAGTTGGTAATCAAACTGAGTAATTTTCCCACTCACTTGCTGAGATAATTTAGATAAATCGATATCTGATTTAATATCAAAATTAAATTCTTGCTGGTTTTTATTTAAATTACCGCTGAATTTCAGCGCAACTTGTTTATCGTCACTTTTCTTCAGTGACAAATTAATATTGCGTAAATTGTATTCGTCTTTCGGAGTTTGCCAAATAACTAAGCTGTTGGTGATATCAATCTTACTGATATCTAATAACCATTTGCTCTTATCGGATGTGTCTGCTGGTACTTGGCTGCCACCTGGAGCAACTGGGGTATTGACTGTGGCAACAGGCTCACTTTCTGGTGTTTTTCGGATCACCGCACCATCAATGACAATTTGCTCAACAGATAAGCGATGGGAGATTAATGGCCATAAATCAACATCTAAGCGCATATTATCTGCACTTAAAACAGGCTGACTGGCGTTAGGTGCTGTCACCGAGATAGGACCGGTAATAATGCTTAATGTTGGCCATACATGCCAACGCATATCACCTTTGAAATCAAGTTGGTAACCACTTTTCTTCTCAACTTGTTGAACGAGGTAGCTTCTAAAGTCATTCGGATTCACTAACATCACTAAGGCTGTTAGCCCAGCGACTACCACCACAAGTAAAATAATCAGCGTCGTTAAAAACCGTTTCATTCATCCCTCTCTTTTACTTTATTTGTTACGCCCTTCGCCTGTCATTCCTTGACGCTAGCGACTGCTTACCTCTTCAAACTCCATAGAAGAGGCGAGCTCACTTGTTATCGTATCAGCTAGTCTTCACTGATACGGCTGCCAACGGCACCTTGCTGGTTTTTATATTTTGCATCTTGTCGGCTATTATAAGGGCGATCAGCACTGCCTGATAATGGCTCAAAGCTCAGAGCACCAATTACCATGCCAGGGCGTAATGCCAAAGGTAATTTACCTGAATTATAAAACTCTAACACAATTTGTCCACGCCAACCGGGATCAATCCGGTGAGCCGTGACGTGGACCATTAGCCCTAGTCTCGCCAAAGAAGAGCGACCATCCAACCACCCCACTAAATTGTCGGGTAGCGTAACCGATTCTAGCGTAACAGCTAACGCCAACTCGCCAGGATGAAGGAAGAAAGGTTCGTCCTCTTTAAGAACAATTTCATCGCTCATTACACGGTCTAGCGCCGCGTTCACTTCATCTTTTGGTCCACTAAGGTCAATAAATGCCGCTGTATGTCCGCGAAAAACACGAAATTGGTTCCCAAGACGAACATCCGCAGTCGCTCCGTTGATCCTTTCAACGGGCGGACGTGGGCTAATAACAAGTCGACCTTCATCCATCCACTGAATTATATCGCGGTCACAAAGACGCATGATCACTTTCCCCCTTCATTATTTTATATATTCATGGCAGCTTATCGCTGGTGATATTCGAGGCGATTAGTCCTGACAGAATTCACCAATTTTCGCTTTCAAAATATCAATTGCCACACGATTTTTACCACCACGAGGTACGATAATATCGGCATATTGCTTCGATGGTTCAATAAATTGTAAGAACATTGGACGCACTGTTTTATTGTACTGTTCAATGACGGAATCTAATGTTCTTCCTCTTTCATTAACATCACGTTTAATACGACGCATTAAACAGATATCCAACGGAGTATCCACAAAAATAGAGAAATCCATCTCTTCGCGTAAACGCTTATCTGTTAATAATAGGATACCTTCAATAATAATAACCTTTTTCGGTTTAAAACTGACGGTTTGCTGCTTGCGAGTATGAGCGACATAGTCATACTGAGGAATTTCGACGGCTTGACCACTTTTCAGTGATTTGAGGTGTTCATAAAGTAAACTATGATCCATGGAGTTTGGATGGTCGTAATTCACCTTGAGTCGTTCTTCCATAGGAATATCTGTTTGATCTTTATAGTAACAGTCTTCTGGAATAACACCGATATTATGATCACCAACCTTTTCTCTTAATTCCCGATATAAGGTGCTTGCAATAAGGCTTTTGCCAGATGCAGAAGCGCCAGATATACCTACAATGGTACAGTGATGCGATGTGTCAGTCATAAAATGGTAACCTGGTTAAAAATTTTAGAAATGAAATGCATAACATCGAAGTGTTATGGTTGGCGGGAATTATAGGGTGTAATGGTGCGCTGTACCAGCCTATCTCGTCAAAGACTGATAAAAAACGCACCGATTATTTATTATCTTCGATTTAAAACTGCTTACGCCCTTCTAAGGCTGCAATTCGATTCTCAATGGAAGGATGGGTAGAAAAAACAGAGTCACCTTTATTAAAGATATATGCCGCCTGACGATACGCTTGTCCAGTACTTTCATCATCATAATCATGCTTTTGATGATCCCCCGAAATTTTCTTCAATGCGCTGATCATCGCTTGGTTATCTGACGTTAAATCCACGGCGGCAGCATCTGCCATATATTCTCGAGTACGCGATAAATAAAAATAGAGCACTTTCGTAATAATCGGTAATAGGATATTTAGCAACAATAAGATTGTCTGTGCCTTGTTTGCTGAATTATTGCGACTACGCCCTGCTGAACGAATAAATACTTGAGCAAAAACGTTCGTTACCGTCAAAATAACATTCGCTAAAATTCCCACATACAATGTTAATTTAGAATCGCCATGGATAATATGCCCTACTTCATGGGCCATTACGGCCTGAACTTCTTGACGATTTAGCGTTTGCAATAATCCTCGAGTCACCCCAACTAACGCATTACGCTGGTTCCACCCTGCGGCAAATGCATTGGGTTCATCTGTATCTAAAATATACAGACGCGGCACATAGCGTAATGACGCACTTAAGCTGAGCTCTTCTAAAATATTGAATAGCTGTCTTTCTTCCGGGGTTGAAGCCCCTTCTTGGGTGATTTCCTTCGCATTCATTCCTGCAAGCATCAATTTATGCCCAAAGAAATGAATATAAAGTAAACCTAGAAATGTCAGCCCAAGAATAATAAATGTTGCCACAGGCAGTTGTTGTAATGTCGCAAATGCGATCAGATTAGCTGCGAAGTCCATTCGCTCATCTGGGTGTGTTGCCGTATCTGCCAGCAAACCAATGACTAGCATCAAAACAATGTAACTCATCACAACTAACCGAGTACGGATATTGTTTTTACGTATAACGTTTCTAAAATCCATAATTAAACCCTGCCAATGGCAACATCCATTTAATCGAAGTTAATACGACGAGATTCTTCCGTTTTGATATCAGCTTCGTCTAAACGCCAATACTCTTTGTTGATTTTTAGGCTAGGAATAATGCCAACAATTAATGCAGCAGGCATAGAAGCAATATAAGCATTATATGTTTCTAAAGAGCGGTTATAACCACGTTTTGCGAAAGAAAGTTTATTTTCAGAAGAGACGATCTCTTCTTGCAAGTTTGCCATAATTGCATCAGATTTCAGTTCTGGATACGCTTCAACCGCTACGTTAATAGCACCACTGCTCACCATTTTAGATAATGCATCCTCTGCTTCTCGAGCTTTATCCCCTGTCGCATTCTGAGCTTGGCTTCTGAGTTCAGTGATTTTGGTAAAGACTTCCGTTTCATGGCTTAAATATTTTTTGACTGTTGCCAATAAGCTATCAAACACCTTACCGCGGCGATCTAATTGCACAGAAATCTCTGTTTCACTAGAAACCACCGCTTCACGTAGTGCAACGATACGGTTATAAAAATAAATAACGATCAGCACCAGTACGACAATAAAAATTAAAAATTTCATAATCACCTTTTAGGCATTTGCCATCAGAATAAAGACTGAATGTTCAATCTCGCTAATTTTCAGGCTTGGAACTTTATTTATCGGTCATTCTACTCAGCCCGTAATAATAAAGGAACTGTTTGAGAAGAAATCAGAACAATCAAGGAATCAGATTTTATGGCAATAAAAAAGGCTACTTAGTCATTATTACTAAATAGCCCTTTATCAAGACAGCTTAATTACACAGCGCGGAAAGAGATTTCCGTCGGGATCTTATCCCCTTCCCAATACATCAATGCAGAGATGTTAGACGCAATTTCGCGATAGATATCAGCGAACTCGCCTTCAGGGTCGCGCATTACGGTTGGCTGACCACGGTCTAAGTCTTCACGTAATGAAATATGCAGCGGAACCTGACCTAGCAGTTTAGTGTTGTATTTCTCAGCCAATTTTTCTGCACCACCGGTACCGAAAATAGGCTCTACATGACCACAGTTACTACAAATATGTGCGCTCATATTTTCAACAACACCCAGCACTGGCACGTTCACTTTTTTGAACATGACAATCCCTTTCATCGCATCTACTAAGGCAATATCTTGCGGCGTGGTCACAACCACTGCACCTGTCACTGGAATATTTTGTGACAGAGTGAGTTGGATATCACCGGTTCCCGGTGGCATATCGATGACCAGATAATCCAGATCCGGCCATAAGGTATCTTGCAGCATCTGCATTAAGGCTTTACTCGCCATTGGACCACGCCATACCATCGCGTTGTCATCAGTCACTAAGTAACCAATAGAGTTAGTCGCTAAGCCATACGCCATAATTGGCGCCATGTGTTGTCCATCTGGAGACGTTGGACGCTCCAGAGTCGTTCCTAACATGTTAGGAATTGAAGGTCCGTAGATATCCGCATCAAGGATACCCACTTTAGCCCCTTCTTGTGCCAACGCTAACGCTAAGTTCACAGAGGTACTGGATTTACCCACACCACCTTTGCCTGAACTGACCGCAAGAATATTACGCACCCCGTTAATGCCTGGTAAGTCATTAGCACGTTTGAGAGTGGTAATATCGTGGCGTAATTTCCATTCTACGGCATGGGCACCTGTCAATTGCTTTAATTCAGCGGTTTTTTCGCTGATCAGCGTTTGAAATGGACCTTTCCAGACGAATGGCATAACGAGTTCGACATGCAACACATTGTCCAACAGCGCACAACGATGCAATGCTTTGATTGAAATCAGATTGCGCTTGAGAGTTGGGTGTGTAAATGAAGCCAAAACAGTGGAGACTTGTTCAGTCAGCAGTTCTGGTTTGTTCTGCTCGGGGGATTTATCGTTCATCCCGGCTCCTTTATTTTCTTTTTTGTAACTACACATTTTTGACTACGTTGCATGATAGCAGAGAACGCAAAAAATAGTGACCGCCTAGCGAATGAAAAACCACAAACAGTAAAAATTTGTTTCCACCTAGCATTTTTTCCCAATAATTGCCGATTAATATTTTATTGCCCTAGCGACATTTTTATTGATCGGTTAACATCAAAGACCCTTTATTAATAATGGAAGTAAGAAAGTTACTATGTCTCAAGTCGCGAATAAATTACTGGTAACCTGTGCGTTACCATATGCTAACGGTTCAATCCATCTCGGTCATATTCTGGAGCACATTCAGGCTGATATTTGGGTCCGTTATCAGCGAATGCGCGGCAAAGAGGTTCATTTCATCTGTGCTGATGACGCGCACGGAACACCGATCATGCTAAAAGCTCAGCAACTATGTATTACGCCTGAAGAAATGATCGCTGCAATGAACCAAGAGCATCAGAACGATTTTGCTGGTTTCCAGATTAGCTACGATAACTACCACTCAACCCATAGCGAAGAGAACAAAGAGTTATCAGAACTGATTTATGGCAAGTTAAAGAACAATGGTTTCATTAAGAATAAGACCATTTCACAACTTTACGACCCAGAAAAAGGCATGTTCCTGCCTGACCGTTTCGTAAAAGGTACTTGCCCGAAATGTAAAGCGGAAGATCAATACGGTGATAACTGCGAAGTCTGTAGCGCAACCTATAGCCCAACAGATCTGATTAACCCACGCTCAGTGGTTTCAGGTGCAACCCCAGTTATCCGTGAAACTGAACACTTTTTCTTTGACCTCCCTGCATTTAGCGACATGCTGCAAGCATGGACTCGCTCTGGCGCACTGCAAGAACAAGTCGCGAATAAAATGCAAGAGTGGTTTGAATCTGGTTTACAACAGTGGGATATCACCCGTGACTCCCCGTATTTTGGTTTCGAAATTCCCGATGCACCGGGTAAATATTTCTACGTTTGGCTGGATGCGCCAATCGGCTACATGGGCTCGTTTAAAAACCTGTGTGACAAACGCAGCGATTTAAACTTTGATGAGTTTTGGAATAAAGATTCAAAAACCGATCTTTACCATTTCATCGGAAAAGATATCGTTTATTTCCATAGCCTGTTCTGGCCAGCAATGTTAGAAGGCAGTAACTTCCGTAAACCAACTAACTTGTTTGTTCACGGTTATGTCACCGTTAATGGTGCAAAAATGTCTAAGTCTCGCGGTACATTTATTACCGCTCGCTCTTACTTAGACCATTTCGATGCTGACTGCCTACGTTATTACTATGCAGCAAAACTCTCTTCACGCATCGACGATATCGACTTGAATTTGGAAGATTTCGTACAGCGTGTGAACAGCGATATCGTTAACAAAGTGGTGAACTTAGCCTCGCGTAACGCGGGCTTTATTGCTAAACGTTTTGCTGGCAAATTATCTGCAAACCTTGCAGAACCCGAGCTATATCAACAATTTGTCGATGCTGCAAAAGTCATCGGTGACGATTTCACCAACCGCGAATACGGTAAAGCAGTCCGTGAAATCATGGCATTAGCTGATATTGCTAACCGCTATGTGGATGAAAAAGCACCTTGGGTCGTCGCGAAGCAAGAAGGCAAAGACCAAGAGCTGCAAGATATCTGCTCGATGGGAATTAACCTGTTCCGCGTATTAATGACTTACTTGAAACCAATTCTGCCAAGCTTAACCAAGCGTGTGGAAGAGTTCCTGAAAGTTGAATTAACGTGGGATGCCATCAACACACCACTACTGAACCACGATGTAGCGCCATTTAAAGCGTTATTTAACCGTATTGAATTAGCAAAAGCAGAAGCGATGGTAGAAGCGTCCAAGCAAAGTGCTCAGCCAGCTAAACAGCTGACCGGCCCTCTGGCGGATGATCCTATTCAAGAGACCATCACATTCGATGATTTCGCTAAAATTGATTTACGTATTGCGTTAATCAAGCAAGCAGAATTCGTTGAAGGTTCAGATAAATTGCTAAAATTACAGTTAGATATCGGCGGAGAGACTCGCCAAGTGTTCTCTGGTATCCGCAGTGCTTATCCTGATCCAAAAGTCTTGGAAGGTCGTTTAACGGTGATGGTGGCTAACCTTGCACCACGTAAAATGCGCTTTGGTATCTCCGAAGGTATGGTGATGGCGGCAGGTCCTGGTGGTAAAGATATTTACTTACTGAGCCCAGATAATGGTGCGCAACCAGGTATGCAAGTTAAATAAGTCATGGATTGTCGTTCGAGAAATTGAACGACAAACTTAGACCATATCAATATAAAACGGAGCCACTTCAGTGAGCTCCGTTTTTTTATGGGTTTTTATTTGTGATCTCTGGCACAATTTTAAAGTTAATTGTATGATGAATGCCTGTCGAGTAATAGGACAAGTCCCATGTCATTAAAACAAGTATTGAACACCGGATGGCAATATTTGCGAGCCTTCGCAATACTTTACCTCTGCCTGATTATCGGAAATGTGATTTCCACGCTGCTTCCTTTTTCCATTCCCGGCAGTATTGTCGGAATGTTGCTGCTGTTTGTACTACTGGCTTTGCAAATTGTACCCGCTCATTGGGCTCAACCCGGCTGTAGCATCTTGCTGAAAAACATGACTATTTTATTCGTTCCCATTGGAGTGGGAATTATGAATTATTATGATTTACTCAGCCAACAAATGATCCCCATTGTGGTTTCCTGCGTTGCCAGCACCTTGATTGTCATGATCGTTGTCGCGGTTAGCTCCAACTATGTCCATAAAGAACGCCCTATCGTAGGTGTTAAACCTGATGAAGTCCCACTTCCCCCTGAAGAGCCGATTTCTTCAACAATGAATAGCGATAAAACAAAGGGGAAAGAGTGATGTTAGAACATATTTGGTGGTCACTACCATTAACTATCGTTGTTTTCTACTTGGCAAGAGCGCTGTCTATCAAGTGCAAATTGCCCATTCTGAATCCATTATTGCTAACAATCGCCATTATTATTCCGCTGCTGGTTTTGACCAATACCTCTTATGAGCATTATTTTGCGGGAAGCCGATTGTTGAATGATTTATTACAACCCGCTGTTGTTGCTCTTGCTTTTCCACTCTACGAACAAATGCATCAAATCCGTGCACAATGGAAATCCCTGTTTAGTATCTGCTTTGCGGGAAGTATCGTTGCTATGTTTAGTGGAGCCGCGATTGCACTGTGGCTTGGCGCAACACCCGATATTGCAGGATCTGTATTACCTAAATCGGTCACAACACCGATAGCCATGGCAGTTGCCGATTCAGTTGGAGGAATCCCAGCAATCAGCGCCGCTTGCGTACTTTTTGTGGGTATTTTAGGTGCAATGTTTGGCCATAGCCTATTTGATGTTTTGCGTATTCGCACCCACGCATCACGAGGCTTGGCGATGGGCACCGCTTCTCACGCCTTGGGAACTGCGCGTTGTGCGGAAATTAACTACATT
The DNA here is from genome assembly GCF_000173415.1 of Providencia alcalifaciens DSM 30120. Taxonomy (GTDB): domain Bacteria; phylum Pseudomonadota; class Gammaproteobacteria; order Enterobacterales; family Enterobacteriaceae; genus Providencia; species Providencia alcalifaciens. Next base: position 15,194 of record NZ_ABXW01000060.1, read on the forward strand.
GAAGGGGCATACAGTTCATTAGCGTTAATGACCTGCGGGGTGATTACCTCTCTGCTCGCACCGTTTATCTTCCCTGTTATTCTTCACTTATTTAGCTAAACTGAATCAATAAGAGAGGTTACTTACCTCTCTTATGCAAATTTTAATGCAAAAACTTGAGATACATCTCTCATTTAATGAATTTGTTTCATCTATTACAATAACAGAGTGATCACGGTCACATTCAATCCCCCTATGAATTGAATAGAATGAAAACAATTAAATAGGGAGGGTTACTCATGCATTCAAGATTTAAGGCCGCTTGGGCCGAACTTCCAGAAAAGTTACAGTCTGTCCTAAAACCGATTATGGACAAACCCGATTTCTCAGCCATGTTAACCGCTGAGCAAGTAAAGCAAATTAAAGCTGAGAGTGGATGCACGGACAGTGAACTCGCTTTTTCATTATTACCTTTCGCTGCGGCTTACGCTGTCACACCTATTTCTCGCTTTAATGTAGGCGCAATCGCTTGCGGGATCAGTGGTAATCTCTATTTCGGCGCAAATATGGAATTTAACCATGTTTCTATTGGGCAAACGATTCATGCCGAACAATGTGCCATTACTCATGCATGGTTAAAAGGCGAAAAGCAATTAACCTCCATTACCGTGAACTACACGCCTTGCGGTCACTGCCGACAATTTATGAATGAACTGCGTGAAGGCGGTAAGATTATGGTGCATTTACCAAAACGCCAAGCTGCGACGCTTCATGATTATTTGCCAGATTCTTTTGGTCCATCAGACCTGAATATCACTACATTGCTACTCGATAATGTGGATCATGGGTATAAAAACCAAAGTCGCGATAGATTACTCTCCGCAGCGACTGAAGCCGCTAATCAATCCCATGCACCGTACAGTGAATCTCATTCCGGTATTGCTGTGCAGTTAAAAGATGGCTCTCTATTTACAGGTCGTTACGCCGAAAATGCTGCGTTTAACCCGAGCTTACCGCCATTACAAGCAGCGCTAATTATGGTGAATTTAGCGGGTAAAGATATTCATGCTATTGAGCAAGCGGTGTTGGTGGAAAAACAAGATGCAACGGTGCAGCAGTGGTGCACTACGGAAAATACCTTGCACGCGTTGGGTTGCCAAAAAGTGGAACGCATTTATTTGGATGAGTCCATTTAAACGTTATTTTATTTAAGCCAGATTCAAAATTTTAAGATTACAACGGCGGTTATTGTGAGTTTATCAACTTCAATAACCGCCGTTTTTTATTGAAACGTTATTGAGTGTTAATAATAATTAAAATGAAAATCTGGATGACGAGCTACTATAGCCGCCACTGTAGTTAAATTCAGGTATGCTCGGTGCTTGTGGGATTCTAAAATCTCTATCAAAAGAGCTTGTTGAGTGGTTTATGGAAGACATATGGTCACTAAGGTGCCCAATCATATTTTCAAAGTGATGACTATGTTGAATTCTATCTTCAGGAAAATCTTTAAATCCATCAGTCCCAGGTAAGACAACACTTGGTCGTTCTAGATAATGATTTATTGGCGCTTGCGCATTATCAGGTTTTATTATATCAAGCAGGTTTGTTGTCATCGGTGCTAATTCTCTATCAGGTTCAACTTTTGGATAGATATTTTCCATTATCGATTTATCGATTTATCGATTTATCGACCATATTATGGGGGTAGTTAGTTGATGGAGGGGATATATCTTCCCTATTTATAGGCTGAATTTTAGTTGTTAATGCTGGATTAGATACCCCATAAATATCTAAATCACTTTGAGGTATAACTGCTTTCAATTCATTATATTTAACCGCTATATATTCCTTGAGTGTAGTTCCTCTTTCCGAAAGGTATTCACCAAAGACAGATCCCGTTTCTATCATATTATCTACTGTCGATATAGTATTAGCCCATTCTACAAACATATTAAACTTTTCTTTAGAAGGATTATTTTTAATGCTTATTATCATTTTATCCATTAAGTAAAGACCATACTCAACCTCACTTTGATTACTCCCTGAATTTAATAACATTTCAGAGTATATTTCATCATATTCCTTTAGGGGGATAATTTTTAATGGGATTGATAATGTCCATGCCTCTTTAGGTAGTTTTTCACTCATGAGTGCTTTATCATGTATATCTTCAATATCACGAATAGTAAATTTTTTACGCAAAACTGTCGTTTTTTCATCCCTAAACTTATTAAGTAATTTTTTCCCTGTTTCTAATGCCACACTAAGTTGTATTCTTTTTAAATCATTATGATCTAAAATAATATTATGCTGCTTTGCTTTTTCAATTAAGTAATTTGTTGCCATTTTCCCTGAATAAGAGTCACCTCTAATAAGGCCATTAGGGATTTCTCCATATCGCTCACCATTGGCTTCAAGATAGTTATATAAAACCTGCGGATTCTCTGTTATTTTCATTTCTTCAATAACGTCTTTAGCTTCTTGTAAGTTTAATTCAAATTTAATTTTTCCATTATTATCAAACAATACAGATCGTTTCTTTCTACGATTATGTCTATTTGTATGAACTTCATTTATTAAAAATTTTAATTTTTCTTCTTTCGTTTCCCAAAATAATATATTTTCATTTATCCTACTCCCCATTGATAAGAGAGCATCCTCAGTCAGAATTTCATCAGCATCAACTTCATTAAATACCCAAGGAACGACATCACCTAATACCCTTTCATTTGTTTTTATACTGCCCATGACATCTTTCATTAGTATGGATAATTCTGATTCAGAATTTCTTATCTTATCAAGTTCATCGAATTGTGAATCACTTAATGTTCTATACATTGAAATATAGAACTTCCTAGTCAGCCATGACTTTAGCATCTCTTTGTTAGTATCATCACTTACCATATATTTTTTAATCATCATCTCAAATGTTTTATAATGATGATTAACTTGTTCTTTGAACTCAGTACTAGAGTTTAGTCTATGAGTCCAGAATCCCTTTCTTTCATTTGGTGAAAGCGATTCAAACACTGCATATAAATACCAATCCTCAATATTAAATCGACTTTCAGAGCAAGATTTAATATTAATTAAAATTAGTTCCTCATAATTTACATCCAATATTTCAATAATTTCACCATCAGATTTAATAAGTTTACTTTCAAGTAAATTTAAATATTCATTCGCTAGTTTAAAATCTATTTCTTTAAAATCCTTGTTTCTGGCGTCTTCATCATTCCATGATGAGTCTTCACTAGGAAAATACAGGGAATCCATACCCCAAAAAACCGACTCACTTCCATCTACTCCTGCAAATAAAGCATATCTATCACCTTTATTCGCTAGATACTGATACATTTTTTTCGGACTTTTATCTTCTCTTAATAGTTTTTTAATCGTAATGAGATCATTTTTTGTAAACACCCTACTAGCACTGTATCTTGTATTATTTGACATTTAAAATCCTTTTCTATTTAAGATGAATTATTACAAATCCTTTTGACTTCAATAAAATTTTCCTCCACTGATGCATTTGATTCCACTTTATATTTACTTGAATAGAAGCATCAATTTCCGGAATGCGTGCATTAATATCACAAAAGTAATATTCGTTTTTTATTTGAACCCAATCACAACGAATAATACTCATTACTTCATTTTTATTTTCAGACCAATAAATCCTCCTTTTCATTATATAAGATTCAACTTCATTCTTTATTAAAATATTTTCTTCCTGCTCAACGAAATATAAATCAAGTTCATCATCATAATAAACATCACTTCTTTTACTAAAAAAACCCTCATTAATTGAATTATCTTTAAACATGTTCATTGACGCTGTACTATTCGTCATTGGTATCACCGATATGCGTATCTCCTCTTCATTTAGATCTGGCTTCATTCTATCGACAGGATGCATTTCCGGCCATGTCACCCGTAAAGGTAATATTGTAAAATTAGCATCACACCCTTCTTTATTTTTTACTGCTCTACGATCAAAATAACTATACCCCTCATATTCAGCGATAAAATAAACATAATTTCTAGGTACCTCAACAATATTCCCATTAAACCGCCCACACACAAAACCGGGACGATTATCTGCCATTGATAGAGTTGAAATTAACAAGATAAATATAGAAAAAATGAATTTCACTTTCATATTCATATTCATATTCATATTCAAACCCCAATTTATATTGGATATCTATTTTTTATAATAAAAACCTTCATCTACCTTTTTTAGAGTTTTTTCTATTTCAATAACTAAGGGGATTTTTCTCATTCTATTTAACCATCGTTGGCTTTTTTCACGATTTTTCGCATTTTCACTTTTTGCTTCTGATTTCATTTTCAACCATAGGTTAATAAACACTTTTGCTTCTTGCTTTCCTTGGTTTCCAGACATTAAATCTAAAACTTCATTCCAAAGTTTATTTCTATCAACCTCATTTAAAACATCATAGATATCAGCAAAAAACCAAGCATCATAGGGTATTCCTGATGCTTTATGCCCATTTTCATGAATAACAACAGCTTCATGGAATTTAATATCTTTCGTTCTAGTATTATTATTTCCGTTTAATTCAAACCAATTTTTCAAGAAATTTGCATATGCTAAAGACAATTCGTAATTATATTTTTCTCGTTTTCCTTTTGATAATGGATGGTTATATTCCTCCATACTCACTCTCATATATTCATGAACAATTAATTTAAATATGCTTTGATTATTATCTTTAGGCTCTATACTTTGGGCTTGCAAGGAGAAAATTAAAAATATAAATGCAAGATATTTTTTCATAAAAACCACCAATAATTAATTATTTAAATTAGAAACAAAACCTAAATGAATTAAAAACATGCGGCAATATATGATATATAAAAATATATTTAGCAGGATCAGCATCTACCGACTTACCGCACCATAAGCACTGATTTCCACTGAACAGTTAAATTAATTTAACCTATAACAAAATGATATACTGCATTGAAAAGATTGATATCGTGATAAAAGCATCGGCGAACTTAAGTAAGCGTGATCCACTCGTTGTAATAGTAAAACAAATCCCGTCTAAAATTCCCTTCTGTAGATAATTTCCTTATCATATAAACCATAATATTCAGTAAAAAATTTAACTGTTTTGTAGCATTATTTACTGTACATATTTTTTGTTTAGCTTAGGATCTAACCTGACTGTTGCTTACTAATCGTCCGAAGAGTGATATTTCATGGAACATGAACACGAAACAAAACGTCCCCTATACATTCCTTACGCTGGTCCAATCTTACTCGAATTTCCTTTACTGAATAAAGGAAGCGCCTTTACAGAAGAAGAACGCGCTAATTTTAACTTGTATGGTTTACTGCCTGAACAAGTTGAAACTATTGAAGAACAAGTTGAACGTGCTTATCGCCAATTAATTGATTTTAAAACAGATATTGATAAGCATATCTATCTGCGTAATATTCAGGATACCAACGAAACCCTATTTTATCGCCTGATTGATGCTCACTTAACGGAAGTTATGCCGCTCATTTACACCCCAACCGTGGGTGAGGCTTGTGAACATTTCTCCGATATCTATCGCCGTGCTCGTGGTTTATTTATCTCTTATCCAAACCGTGAATACATCGATGACATGCTGCAAAACGCAACTAAACAGAACGTAAAAGTTATCGTTGTGACAGATGGCGAACGTATTCTTGGTTTAGGTGACCAAGGTATCGGTGGTATGGGTATTCCAATCGGTAAATTATCTTTGTACACCGCCTGTGGTGGGATTAGCCCTGCGTATACCTTGCCAGTCGTTATTGATGTAGGTACCAACAACCCACAACGCCTGAATGACCCTCTGTATATGGGATGGCGTCACCCGCGTATTACTGGCGAGGAATATGATGAGTTTCTTGAAGAATTTATCCAAGCCGTAAAACGCCGCTGGCCAAATGTGCTGCTGCAATTCGAAGACTTTGCACAGAAAAATGCGATGCCATTATTAAACCGCTATCGCGATGAACTTTGCTGCTTTAACGATGATATTCAAGGCACTGCCGCCGTCACTCTGGGTAGCTTAATTGCCGCCAGCCACGCGGCGGGAAGCAAACTGAGTGACCAGCGAGTCACATTCTTGGGTGCGGGTTCTGCGGGCTGTGGTATCGCAGAACAAATTATTGCTCAGATGAAATCAGAAGGTTTGAGCGATGAAGAAGCGCGTGCACGCATCTACATGGTTGACCGCTTCGGATTACTGACAGACAAACTGCCAAACTTACTGGATTTTCAAAGCAAATTGACGCAAAACAGCGCTAATTTGCAAGATTGGGATGTCAACAGTGACTCTATTTCACTGCTAGATGTTGTACGCAACGCGAAGCCAACAGTACTCATTGGTGTTTCTGGTCAAGCAGGCCTCTTCACCGAAGAGATCATCAAAGAGATGCACAAACACTGCCCTCGCCCAATCGTGATGCCATTATCTAACCCAACATCTCGTGTTGAAGCGCGCCCAGAAGATATTATCAACTGGACTGAAGGACAGGCGCTAGTGGCAACGGGTAGCCCGTTCCCGCCAGTATCTTATAAAGAACAAATTTTCCCTATTGCTCAGTGCAACAACTCCTACATCTTCCCTGGTATTGGTTTAGGTGTAATTGCATCCGGAGCAAAACGTGTAACCGATGGCATGTTGATGGTCGCAAGCCGCGCATTGGCCAGTTGCTCTCCACTGGCACAAAAGGGTGAAGGTCCGCTGCTGCCACTGTTATCTGAAATCCAAGATGTTTCTCGGGTGATTGCGAAGCAAGTGGCGAAAGAAGCACAAGTTCAAGGTGTGGCAACCATGACATCAGATGAAGCTTTAAATGAAGCGATTGAGCACAATTTCTGGAAACCAGAATACCGGACTTATAAGCGCACTTCATTCTAATTACCTGTTTTTACTTCATAAAAGAGCACTTTGGTGCTCTTTTTTATTTTCTCTTATTTTCTTTATTTCAACATTGTCTGAAATGTGTCGAGTTTCTATAACTTGCGATTGAGATAGCCATCAGAGTTATTTAAGATAAAACCATATCTTATTTGCATAGGACTTGCTCATGTCAGAGCCAACTCATCCAGTCTCCACGGAATCATCACCAATAACACCCGAATCCGAGCCCCCACCGCCTAAGTTTTCCCTTTGGGCAATTGCACTCACGCTGTTTATTGCACTCCTCAATATTGGAGTCTATTTTTACCAACTTAATTTTGCCGCGCCTCTTGAATCACAGGAATATAATTTGCTGCTTTTCGGGGCAAACGTTTATCAGCTATCCCTTACTGGAGACTGGTGGCGTTACCCTATCAGCATGGTGCTACATTCTGGCTGGCTCCACCTCGGGCTAAATACCCTTGCGTTGCTCGTTATTGGTATTGAGTGTGAACGCGCTTTTGGTAAATTACGTTACCTTGCTATCTATCTGTTTGCTGGGATTGTCGGTGCGTTTGTGAGTGCAGCTTGGCAATATCAAGAAGCTTTAAACAGCGCAATGCGCCGCTTTGATATGATGTCATGGAGCAGCCTGCTACAGAATGATAATACCGTCTATATTACTGTCAGTTTGGGCGCTTCTGGGGCAATCATGGGACTCGCCGCCGCCTCGGTGATTGCACTTTTGAAACAGCTCAATAACCCTGATCTGACTAAAAATGCTCGCGATACCCTCAAACGCCCGCTTTATAATATTATCGCCATGATCGCATTAACCTTAATTAACGGGATTCAATCTGGCGTCGACAATGCAGCACATATTGGTGGGGCGGTTACGGGTGCAATCATTGGTTTTACTTTTGTCTTAATTCCTAAGAAAAAACGCCTATTAGATTTATTCGTCGTATTAATCATGGGTGGCATTTTAGCGCTCATCATCCATCAATACTCTTTTTCAACCGATGAAGATCTGTTGGCTGAACGAGTGTTTATCTACCAAGAATTAGATAAAGAGATAAACTCAGCCAAAGTAGCTCACGCAAAAATTGAGATAGAAAAAGCGGCGGAACAAGAGTTAAGCACCCTTCCAACGCCATTATCAGAAAATCAAATCACAGGTCTCATGGTTCAAGCTCCAGACTTAATTGAGCCCAGTTTTATTCTCAGTGACGATGCCCACCAGCGAATCTATATCACTGATGAGGAAGCCAACCTAGTTAGTGCTTACTCTACTGCAAACGACGATTGGGAGTTGCTGTTTACTCTCAAGCTTCCTCTCCCACAAAATGATACTGGGTGCAGCTCCAATCGCTGTCGTGGTATGGGCGCTTACGGCGCAGCACTGAGTGCCGACGGGAAAAAACTGTATGTTGCCTCGCTGCAACCAAACAGCGTGAGTGTTATTGATATCGCTACGCAAAAAGTAGAAGCCAATATCGAAACCAATTTCTTTCCACGCCAAATTTATGTGATGAAAAACAGCCCTAGAGCCTTTGTAACCAGCGGCGTAGAAAACAGTATCGCAGTGCTTAACCTTTCGAATAATACCGTTGAGAAAAAATTATCGTTTCCTGATAGCCAAGAATATCAAGGTGCGTTTGGTGTCCAAATGCCAGCAGCACTTTCACCCGATGAAAAACATTTAGCGTTATATGATAATGTGACTCAAGCCGCTTATCTCTTAAACACACAAACGCTCACCTTTAGTGAAAAACCTTGGTTTACGGTCGAAAACTATAACGATGCCGTCAGAAGTTTCTATTTTACCCCTGATAGCCAATTCGTTTGGATGGTCATGGATAATCGCTTTGTTTTCGCTAATATTAATACACCAACGTCGGCTATCACAGAATATCATTGGTGTGGGAATAATAACGATATTCAGTATGGTCAATATGGTATCAATACGGCATTAACCCAAGCTTATTACTTGCCACAATATCCGAGTAAAGCTCAAGTTCCGTTAGTCACTACGAGTTTAAAAACGTTAAATATCCAAAATGTGCTACCGATTCCAACAAAAGGTGAATATATTCAGGGGATAGCGGAAACCAAAAATGTGTGGGTGGTTACCTATCCAAAATCATTTTACGTGATTAATAAGCAACAATCCGTCGATAGGAACATCATCAGCCCATTGTTATGCTTTGGAGCCATACCCAACGAATAAATGAACCCGCGGTATCTGATTGTTTTTCCAATCTAATACCGCCAATCTAATCTGTGGTATCAACGGAAATATTACGGTCATATTGACATGATTTTACGTTACGCGACTTGCGTCACGAAATTAAGTCAAGTAGCCTATTAATTGATACTACTAATTATTATAGGCATTAATTATTCAAGGCGAGGACATGAGGAAACGTCTGCTTTATGGTCTATTAATACTGGCAGGGATAGCTTTCGCCACTGTTATTTTACTCGACCGTTGGATCAGTTGGGAATCCGCGCCCTATATCTATGAAGATGTAGAGCAACTCCCTGCCCGCGATGTAGGGATGGTTCTCGGTACATCTAGATATTATGCCTCTGGAGCCACGAATCTTTATTACACTTATCGTATTAAAGGTGCTGCAGATGCTTACCATAGCGGAAAAGTAAAGTATTTGCTCCTCAGCGGTGACAATGGCGCTCATAATTACAATGAGCCTATTGCTATGCGTAAAGATCTCATCAAAGCAGGTGTACCAGCGTCAAAAATTGTGCTCGATTTTGCAGGGTTTCGAACGTTAGATTCTGTTGTCCGTACGAAAAAAGTATTCGACACAGATAATTTCACGATTATTACCCAACGTTTCCATTGTGAAAGAGCATTATTTATCGCTAAACACAAAGGGATTGATGCCCAATGTTTAGCAGTACCCACGCCTGAAGGTATGTTTAAAGTTCGAGTTCGTGAAGTTTTTGCACGTTTAGGGGCGCTGGCTGATCTCTATATTCTCCAGCGTGAACCGAAATTTTTAGGGGAACAAGAATCCATTCCTGCTCCAATAAAAATGCCTGATGGCACTAAAGGCTACCCTGCGGTAACCCCTGAAGAAATCAACAAACTCAATTAATCCCTTGATGGCGGCTAAAAAGATAAAACAGTTTGTCTGTTAATTGTCGCCAACACCACTCAACGGGACCTTGCTTGAAAAAACGTAACCAGCAATAAGAAAACAGCACGTTTATCCCCCAAATTGGTGGGATAAATAGCAATAATTCTAGGCGAGTAAACTGATAGAAATACCCTAAATGGTAAAAAATAGTAGTACAAATCAAAGTTTGAAGTAAATAATTACTCAGCGCCATCCGCCCTATATTCTGTAAAGCTTTTGCGAAAATGCTCTGACTAAAGCGCCCCCAAAATCCATACACCAAGGCAATGTAACCCAGCGATTGTAGAGGAACCATAAGCTCATTAATGATATAGCCGACAATCGACGTATCGAAATAACGCCACCCAAAAAGGCTTTGGAAATAAAGCGCTACCGACTGAATCAAAACGGTGGGGACAATAAAGTAAATGGACATTTTCCGATAATGCTGCTCCGTAAACTGCCCTTTTAGCCAGCCATTTCTCAGCAACAACGCCCCTAAAATCATCATAGCCAGCAATTGCCAACCATATTGGATAACAAGCAACTCAATCATCGTCGCCACTTCGCCAGCACGATAACTTATCCCAGCCATCCCTCCAGCACGGTGTTGCCAAGCATCAAGAAATGCTTGATCAGACGTAATTTGCCAGAAAGAGGTATCCACTACACTGCTACCAATTACAAACAAAATTATCAATCCAATCAAATAGATTGCAGTGGCAATTTTTAATAGTGTGTTGGCTGAGTAAAGAGGCAGCAGCATTATTGCGATTAACCCGGTTAGGGCATAAGCAAGAAGAATATCGCCATCCCAGAATCCAATACCATGAATTAGCCCAATCATGGCTAAAATGATTAATCGACTACGCTGCCATAAGACTGGACGATAAAGCAGAAGCCCTAGCGTTGCACCAAACAGTAAGGAAAAAATACCCAGAAATTTCCCTTGGAAGAAAAGATTAAAAAACACCCAAACCATCGCATCAGATGATGAGACTTCAGACGTGTAATAGGGATTAAGATAGGCCGCTTGTGGCAACGCAAATCCAAAGATATTCAGTAATAAAATACCTAAAATAGCGATGCCACGTACTGTATCAAGTTGCCCAATACGGCTTTTAGGGGCAACCGAAACGGTGGTTGTCATAAATTAGAGATGGCGAACCGCGCGTAGAAATTCTTGGCGTGTATTTTGGCTTGATTTAAACAATCCACCTAACGATGTGGTCGTTGTTGCGCTCGTGGCATCACGAATACCGCGGGCTTTCACACAGTAATGAACCGCATCAATAGAAACCGCAACGTTCATCGTGCCCAGCAGAGTTTGTAGTGCGACTAAAATTTGTTGGGTTAAACGTTCTTGGACTTGTGGGCGTTGTGAAAAAAACTGCACAATACGGTTAATCTTTGATAAGCCAATCACTTTATCTTTTGGAATGTAAGCCACAATGGCCTTACCATCAATAGTGACAAAATGGTGTTCACACGTGCTAGTCAGTGTAATATCACGCACTGTCACCATTTCATCCACACTCATTTTATTTTCAATTAATGTGATTTTAGGGAAATTGGCGTAATCAAGCCCCGAAAAAATTTCATCCACATACATTTTCGCGATACGGCGCGGAGTATCCGCTAAGCTATCGTCAGTTAAATCTAAGTTCAGTAACTTCATGACTTCGGTCATATGCCCTTCAATCAGTTGCTTACGCTCTTCACCTGATTTTGGCTGGATGCGCAGCGGGGTTTCAAGCCCTCTTGCTTCCAAAGCAGCATGAACTAATTCGGCCTCTTTACTCAGAGATGACATGGGATCCTCCACAGATGGTATAACGCTATTTTTATAAAAATGCAGGTGTGCGCGGTACTCTAAAACAGCAAGTGCAGATAATCCAGCATTACATCCACCAATAGCATGAAATATTTGCAGGAAACCGCACGAATAGATCCAGAATACTCCTTACAATTTAAATAACTATTTCATTATTTAAATCCACTTAATAACATTATTTATTATAGTATTTTTGATTGCGATATTTTGGCAAAAACCGCGTTGTAATATAGCCATTGATTAGCATGACTCAATCAACTCCCCCAAATAGGCTAAACTATCCACCTAAAAGCTATCAGCAATCAATTTCTATTCATTCACCCAATGCGCTATATCTGCCATAATACCGCTAGCAAATTTATTTGAGCGTTCTAAGCCAATAACAAGATTAAGAGGTAACAATTTATGGATCAGTGTCATACTAATGGTTTGATTTCTCTAGAACTTGCATTAGAAAAATTACTGTCTAACACCCCAACCGTGACTAGTACAGAAATCATTCCACTCACTGAGTCTGCTCAACGTATTATTGCCGAAGATCTCATTTCACCGATCAACGTTCCACCTTTTGATAATTCAGCGATGGATGGTTATGGTTTCCGCTTCGCAGATTGGGATGGAAAAACCCCCATGCCTGTCGCCGGCAAATCATTTGCAGGCAATCCAATGGAAGGCAAACTTCCGGCGGGTAGCTGTGTACGTATTATGACCGGTGCACCAATCCCTAATGGTGTTGATACCGTTGTCATGCAAGAAGCGACCGAACAAACTGACCAAGGCATTGTTTTTACAGAAGCCTTTAAACTCGGTAACAATATCCGCAAAGCGGGTGAAGACATTGAACAGGGTCAAGCCGTATTTCCAGCGGGAACGTTACTGTCCACAGCACAGTTACCCTTGATTGCTTCACTGGGTATTGCCGACGTGACCGTTTATCGCCGCTTAAAAGTCGCTGTATTCTCAACGGGTGATGAACTTCAAGCAGTAGGCAACCCACTGGCGGACGGTCAAATTTATGATACCAACCGTTTTGCTGTGCGCTTGATGTTAGAAAAGCTCAATTGTGAAGTATTAGACCTCGGCGTCATTCCCGATTCGCCAGAAAAATTAAAACAGACATTTATTGAAGCGAACCAGAAAGCCGATTTAGTCATCAGCAGCGGCGGTGTCTCAGTTGGCGAAGCTGACTACACCAAACAAATTCTTGATGAACTGGGCGAAATTGGCTTTTGGAAGTTAGCCATCAAGCCAGGTAAACCTTTTGCTTTTGGTAAACTCAGTTCAGCATGGTTCTGTGGCTTACCTGGAAATCCTGTCTCCGCCGCGCTCACTTTTTATCAACTCGTTCAGCCGCTCATTGCTCGCTTATCGGGTCACAGTCAATGGAAGGCGCCTGTACGTTTTAAAGTTCCTGTCACCACTCCATTGAAAAAATCACCTGGACGCCTTGATTTTCAACGTGGAATTTTAAGTGTTAATGAACAAGGTCAGCTGCAAGTTGCGACCACAGGGCACCAAGGCTCACATATTTTCAGTTCCTTCAGCCAAGCAAACTGCTTTATCGTATTAGAACGTGAGCGAGGAAAAGTGGCTGTGGGTGAAACTGTTGATGTGGAAATGTTCAATTACTTATTAAAAAGTGAGTAACGACTGTGCAAGAACTGACTGACCAAGAAATGCTGCGTTATAACCGCCAAATTATCCTACGCGGTTTTGATTTTGACGGGCAAGAAAAACTGAAAGCCAGTAACGTTTTGGTGATTGGACTCGGTGGTCTTGGCTGCGCCGCAACCCAATACCTTGCAGCCGCGGGTATTGGGCACTTAACACTTGTGGATTTTGATACAGTTTCCCTGTCAAATTTACAACGGCAGACCCTACATCGTGATGCAACGATTGGTCAACCTAAAGTCGACTCTGCCAAAGCACAACTGGTGGCAATCAATCCTCACATACAAATTGATACCATTGATGCACAATTGGACGATCCTGAGTTAAATGAACTCGTACAGCGGCATGATGTGGTCTTGGACTGTACTGACAATGTCGCTATTCGCGAGCAACTTAACTGCATCTGCTTAAAGCATAAAACCCCTTTCGTTTCCGGCGCAGCAATCCGTATGGAAGGTCAGCTTTCTGTATTTACCTATGAAGATGGAATGCCTTGCTATCACTGCCTTAGCCGGTTATTCGGTGACAATAGCCTAACTTGTGTGGAAGCGGGAGTTATGGCGCCACTTGTTGGCACAATTGGTACATTAGAGGCAATGGAAACCATCAAATTGCTCACTCAATATGGCACCGTAACAACTGGAAAAGTGCTGCTATTTGATGCAATGACGCTCGATTTTCGCCAATTTAAATTGAATAAAGACCCGAACTGCGAGGTTTGTTCCTAAACATAATCCATGGCGAGAACTCTCTCGCCATTACCCTCGGCTTAAAATTAGGAATATTCCTAAAAATAAGTTTATCTTGTCTTTGGTCTTATACTATCCCCCTTTCGGGGAACACGAGTATCCCACTGGTTTGAACTATGACCGCATGAGTCATTACTGAGAATATAAATATGTCATTACCTCCTTGCCCAAAATGTCAGTCCGAATACACCTATACTGACAACGATATGTACATCTGCCCTGAGTGTGCGCACGAATGGAACGATGCAGAGCCAGTTGCTGACATTGATGAACTCATCGTAAAAGATGCTAATGGTAACTTATTAGCTGATGGCGATACTGTTACAGTGATTAAAGATCTCAAGGTGAAAGGAAGTTCTTCAATGCTGAAAATCGGTACCCGAGTGAAAGGGATCCGTTTAGTGGAAGGTGACCATAATATCGATTGTAAAATCGATGGTTTCGGTCAGATGAAACTGAAATCTGAGTTCGTGAAGAAAAACTAATTTCTCAGCAGCATCTCACTGCCAAAATAAAAATAGCCCCGCTGAACGCAACTTCGCGGGGCTATTTTTTTGCCTAAAACGTCATTAGATTACAACGCCTTGGCTCTTCAGGTATTCGTCATACGTTCCTTTAAAATCAACCACTTTATCTTCTTTAATTTCTAAGATTCTGGTCGCTAATGAACTGACAAATTCACGGTCATGGGAAACAAAGATCAGTGTGCCTTGATACATTTCTAACGCTAAGTTCAGCGATTCAATGGATTCCATATCTAAGTGGTTAGTTGGCTCATCCATAACCAAAATATTTGGCTGTTGCATCATCAGCTTACCAAATAACATACGTCCTTGTTCACCACCGGATAATACAGATACTTTTTTCTTAATGTCATCTTGAGAGAACAACAAACGACCTAAAATACTGCGGACAGCTTGCTCATCATCCCCTTCATTTTTCCACTGACTCATCCAGTCAAAAACATTCAGGTCAGTATCGAAATCTTCAGCATGGTCCTGCGCATAGTAACCAATATTGTGGTTTTCAGACCATTTTACCGTTCCGCTTGTCGCCGGTTGTTCACCTACCAGCGTTTTTAAGAATGTTGTTTTACCGATACCGTTAGCACCGATAACCGCCATCTTTTCACCCACTTCCAATAACAAGTTCACATTTTTAAATAATGGACCTTGGTCATAACCATTGGTTACCGCTTCTAATTCCAACGCGTTACGGAACAGCTTTTTCTCTTGCTCAAAGCGAATGAATGGGTTTTGGCGGCTAGAAGCTTTAACTTCATCTAATTGAATTTTATCAATTTGACGAGCGCGAGAAGTCGCTTGTTTGGATTTTGATGCGTTAGCACTGAAGCGGCTAACGAAAGATTGTAACTCCGCAATTTGCGCTTTTTTCTTCGCATTATCGGATAAAAGGCGCTCTCTCGCTTGAGTTGCCGCAATCATATACTCATCATAGTTACCCGGGAATAAACGCAGCTCACCGTAATCTAAGTCCGCCATATGCGTACAAACGGTGTTTAAAAAGTGTCTATCATGGGAAATGATGACCATGGTGCAGTTACGATCATTCAAGACTTGTTCTAACCAACGGATTGTGTCGATATCCAAGTTGTTGGTTGGTTCATCGAGTAACAAAATATCAGGATCCGCAAACAGCGCCTGAGCCAGCAGCACACGTAACTTCCAACCCGGAGCAACTTCGCTCATCGGACCATAATGTTGCTCAACCGGAATACCAACACCTAGTAACAGCTCACCAGCACGGGCTTCCGCGCTATAGCCATCCATTTCACCATAAGCCACTTCCAGATCAGCAACGCGATAGCCATCTTCTTCGCTCATTTCTGGCATTGCATAAATTCTGTCGCGCTCTTGTTTGACATCCCAAAGCTCAGCATGTCCCATGATAACGGTGTCTAGCACAGTAAATTCTTCAAACGCAAACTGATCTTGGCGTAATTTACCCAGACGTTCGTTTGGATCTGTTGTACTGACATTCCCTGCGGTTGGTGTTAAGTCACCGCCGAGGATCTTCATAAATGTAGATTTGCCCGCGCCATTTGCGCCGATCAGACCGTAACGATTGCCTGTACCGAATTTTACTGAAATGTTTTCAAACAGCGGCTTACTGCCAAACTGCATAGTGATATTATTGGTTGTTAACACTGCGATGCCTTAAATTGATCTTTGTAGAGTCGTCCCCGAGACTGGCTTATTTGCCCTGTTCCCGCCGACTTGAAGTCTGATTAGAATAAATAGCCGCGCATTATGCCATAATCCAGCGTTTAGATCTTGTGCTGATTTTCGCGCTACGTTTTCTGACATGAATAAGGTCAACCACGATACCGATTTAGATATCGTATCCGTTAATCACAATCTAAAAATGAAAATAGCGAAAAAGCTCCCCATAAAAGCAGAGCCTAAAAAATTACAACGAGATCCCCATTGTGCGAGATACCTCAGTTAATCCTTCACGTTCATAAAACTTAATAGCTTGATGGTTGTGCGCTAATACAGAAAGCTCTAAATGACTAAATTTTTGCTTTTTTGCCCACTCTTTCATTCCATCCAAGAGCTGTTTCCCTGCCCTTTCGCCACGAAAATCTGGGGAGACAATTAAATCAAAAATATAGCCAAAATCCCTCGGTACAATACAGCTATAAGGATCTGAGGTCTGTTTTTGAGCAATACAAAAGCCTTTAATTTCACCTTCATGATCAACCACTAAAAGATGAAACTTAGTGTCATTAATTGCATTCTCAACAAACTCGTTCGATTGTTCCGAGTCTTGTAAGCGCTCACTATCAAGCTTAGCCATCTCCGCAAATAAAATTTGATAGAGAGAAAGAATGGCTGATAAATCCTCTTTTTTTGCGGTTCTGATCATTGCATCACCCTTTTCAATCGTAGGTTTTTACTGGCGGTGCAATGTATGTCTCAAATTGATCTAATAAATCTGCTGGGGAAGATTCCACAATCGCCATATGACGATATTTCTCATGCAGAAAACCTTCATCCGCCATTTTGTTGGTCATATCAATCAATGGCTGCCAGTAATGATTAATATTGAACAATCCACAAGGCTTAGTGTGTAAACCAATTTGGCTCCATGTGAATACTTCACTGTATTCTTCTAATGTACCGTATCCACCAGGCATGGCGACAAATCCATCCGCAAGCTCAATCATTTTACTTTTACGTTGATGCATAGTGTCTACTTTGTACAATTCAGTCAGATTTTTATGGGATATTTCACGTTCTTCAAGGAGAGATGGAATTACACCTATCGCTTTCCCACCTAAAGATAATACTGTATCTGCAATGGTACCCATCAGCCCAACACTCGCCCCGCCATAAACTAAAGCGATATCACGTTTAACCAGCTCTTTGGCAAATTCAATGGCCTGTTTTTGATAAATGTCGTTATTGCCCATGCTAGAGCCACAATAAACCGCCACACTTTTAATTTTTTTCATGTTCTACCTTTCATACCTATTATCATTCTTGTCAGCGCGAAATTATACGGCACCCACAACGAAGCTCAACTCACAATATTTGATTATTTATAACTTAGTGACTCTCTAATATTAAATAATATGGTCAATACTCCATATTTAACAAAGCAATATAATCTGCATGAATTCTGTGAGATAATTCACGTCAATTTGCTGGCTAAGTGTAAATATCCTAACAGGCCACCATTATTATTTAGATTTACCCATTTTACCTGTCACGTTGCTATCGTTTTTTTGAGGTTTTTTATTCATGTCAGCCGATACTAAAAAGAGTGCGTTTCCACTATTACCAATAGGCTTGCTATTACTGGCAATGACCTCAATTCAAAGTGGTGCCTCTTTAGCTAAAACATTATTCCCACTTATCGGCGCTCCCGGTGTTACGGGTCTACGCTTACTATTAGCGACTATTATTTTATGTGTCATTTTTAAACCTTGGCGTTTAAATTTTAGAAAAAGCTCATTAGTTCCGCTACTTGCTTATGGCTTGTCTCTCGGTACGATGAACTATTTATTTTACTTAGCTCTCGAGCGTATCCCTCTTGGTATTGCAGTGGCACTTGAATTCACAGGTCCACTCGCTGTGGCAATGTTTTCATCTCGCCGCCCTATTGATTTTTTATGGATAGGGTTAGTGATCACCGGCTTACTCTTCTTATTACCTATTGGGGATAACATTAACTCCCTAGACCTTCTTGGTGTTGCTTATGCTTTAGGCGCGGGTGTTTGCTGGGCTATTTATATTATCTTTGGACAACGTGCTGGTGCAGGTTATGGTGCTGCAACAGTTGCTGTAGGCTCACTGATTTCAGCGCTAATTTTCTTTCCGATTGGGTTAATGCAAACGGGGGTTGAAGCCATGTTTGACCCAGCGATATTGCCTTTAGCCTTAGCAGTTGCCATACTATCCACGGCATTCCCATACACGTTAGAAATGATAGCGTTAACCAAATTACCCGCAAAAACATTTGGTACCTTAATGAGCCTCGAGCCTTGCATGGGCGCATTTTTAGGAATTGTTTTCCTGCAAGAACATTTGACTATGACTCAATGGTTAGCGCTGCTGTGTATTGTTTGTGCCTCTATCGGATCAACCTCAACGTCAGTGCCTAAATCCAAGATTGAAAAAGTCTCATAAATATTGACGATTTTTACCATCCATCACCAAGGCTAATAATTTTATTTATTAGCCTTTTTATTATGTTATTTTTTAGCAGAGCCTTTATTTCATTAGCTTGTAAAGTAATATTCATCTATTTGAAAAATACCAACGATAGATTTGATTGGCAAAATCTAAAATAAATACAATTCACTCATTTACCTATTAAAGTAATAGATAATGACTTTATGACATTCTTAGCTTTACGCTCTATATTTATAAACAGACAAGATAATTGAATCAATTTATATTTAAGAGAGGAAATTCTATGAATACTGCAAAATTATTTAAAACCTCTTCAACTGACCTTTTATATACCCGTAATGATATTGAAGATAGCGTTAAACTAGAAACTATCGGTATATTAAACATGATGGTGATTCATTTCACTGATCTTTCTTTAATCACCAAACAAGCACATTGGAATATGCGTGGACGCAATTTTATTGCAATACACGAAATGTTGGATGGCTTTAGAGATAGCATCATTGGGCACTTGGATGAGTTTGCTGAACGAGCTGTTCAACTCGGTGGTGTGGCAACCGGAACATCACAGCAAGTAAATAAGTTCACATCCTTAGAAGCTTATCCTTTAGATATTCATTCAGTCCAAGATCATTTAAAAGCACTCGCTGAGCGTTATGCTGTTGTGGCAAATGATATTCGCAAAGCGATTGATGAAGTTGAAGATGAAAATACCGCAGATATGTTTACTGCCGCTTCCCGCGACCTAGATAAATTCCTGTGGTTATTAGAAGCCAATATTGAGTAGTGTCGTAAAACAGAGTCAATATATTGACCATGAGACCACTTCGGTGGTCTCAATTTATTTATCGTGCTGCCTTATCTGATGTGGGCATATCGGGTTGCTCAATAGGGAAAACAGGTAACGAATTTAATAAACGTTTCCCGTAGTTTTTTGTTAATAAACGTTTATCGTAAATGATGATTTCACCATAACATTCATGGCTTCGAATCAACCGCCCCGCCTGCTGAATCAAATTGAATGAAGCACTTGGTAAACTTTGCACTTCAAATGGATAGCGCTTTAACGATTTTAACCAATCCCCTTCAGTGATAATCACAGGATTCGTTACGGGTGGAAATGCGATTTTGTGAATATGCACTTGAGTTAAATATTCACCTTTTAGATCTAACCCTTCTGCAAATGACTGTAAGCCTATCAAGGCACTTTTTTGTCCTTGCTTAATACGCTCACAATGGGTTTCAACTAAGCGATAACGTGGTTGATCACCTTGAACTAATAACTGTAATCGCAGATCTTTCACATGCTCAAGAAACCCATCCATCGCACGTTGGCTACTAAATAAAATCAGCACCCCATGGTGATTTCCTTCCGTAAATTGGTGACGAAAATAAGTCGCCATTTCTTTTAAATGTTCCGCTTCATGAGCCATCGTTGGCTCATACTCCATTTTAGGAATAACTAATTTACCCTGTTCTACATGATTAAAAGGTGAAGTCAGCGTGACAAACCGGTCATCACTCTTTTCAGATAGCCCTGTTAACTCCATAAAACGTGAATAACTGTTCAAAGAGCGTAATGTTGCTGAAGTAATGACAATATGAGGAACATTTCGCCAGAGTAAATGTTGTAACTGCTCGCTCACTCGAATACCTGCGCAATGCATAAAAATACGTGACTGATTTTTTTCATATCGACGGCTAAGCCATTTGGATACAGGTGCGCCAGAACTTTGTTCAAGCGAGGCTAAGCGCCATAATTTAGCCATATTCTCAAAATAACCCATCGCTCGACTAGTGACTAAAATTGAACGATGCAGACGCACAATATCTTGTTTCGCAGTCTGCTCTGTCAGATCGCTTAAAATTGCTTCAGATAACCCACGCAGCGCGTCCGTGAGCTTAAATAGCTCTTGGCAGCATAACTGCATTGCTTCGGGTAATACTCCCATTGGGAAAAGGTATTCTGACTCTTTGGATGTCTCAGGAAGTAGTCCATTCGCCAACAATGAGAAATCTCGGAAACAATCCCGTAATTTTTCTGCATGCTGCTGTAGCTTATCCGGATTTGCCAACTTAGGCGGTTTCGCAGGACGAAACTGAGCCACGTATTGCCCGACATGGTGAATAAAATTATCCACTTGAGCGGTAAGCTGAACGAGTGTAATTTCCCCTTCGACTTCTAAAGCATCTCTAGCGACATCGGGAATATGGTGCCCTTCATCGAGAACTAGCAATAATTTTTTCGGATCGGGCAATACCGATTCGCTTTCCATCGCCGCCATAACTAAGGCATGGTTAGCCACAACAACATCGGCATCTTCAATTTCACGGCGAGCAATAAAAAATGGACAGCGTTGATAAAACTGACAATTTCGTCCAAGGCAATTCATTTTATCAGTACTGACTTTACGCCATAAACTATCGCTAAACGCCTTTTTATGATGATCTCGCAACCCATCCCAAGCAAAACTATGAAAATCATTACGTAATTGCTGGCACTGAGCTCTTTCCTCACTATTCGCAATTTCTGTTTTGTCTTCCACTAACAGCATTAGGTCAATTTGCTCCCCTTCCGCGGCACAAATCGCTTCTAAATTTCGCGGACAAACATAGCGAGCTCGCCCGAACGCACCCGTGAATTTTAAATCAGGAATAATTTTACTCAGCAACGGTAAATCTTTACTGAAGATCTGGTCTTGTAGGGCTACGTTGGCAGTGCTAACCACCAAGGTTTTCCCCTCTTCACGCCCAACAGCAATCCCCGGAATCAGGTACGATAATGTTTTACCAACGCCCGTTGGGGCTTCAATAATTAAATGGCGTCCTTCAGCATCTGACAAATTTTTCGCCACTTCAGCAATCATTTGGCGCTGAGGTGCCCGAGAGACAAAGCCCTCGATTTGGTTAGATAACCCTTTATACCATTGAGTTATTTGTTCTTTGATTTTATTTGACAGAGACATAGATACGCTGAAGACCAAGTAAAGAGGATAAGATAACCAATCACAGAAAAAGCAGAAAAGCTGCTAATTAATCTTTTGCGAAACGCTTCGCAAAACTACTGTATTAATTTCCATTATACACAAATTCTGGAAAGCCTTTCGCAAAACACCTATTCGAAGCAAGAAAATCTCCCTGAAAACTTGTTTGCTATTGCCATCCAGTTATACTTTGGCTTCTTCATATCTAATCAGGCTAATAAAAATGAAAAAAGTCGTCATCGCACTGTGCGCTTTATGCGCGTTGAGTTCTATCGGAGGAATTGTGTTAGCAGGGATGAATATTTATACCCGCTCAACGACACCTTTAGAACAAAATCAGGCTCAATCGCCATCAGTATTACCTGCACCTAATCAAATTCAGTAATCAGCCATTAATAATCTAACGGGACGGTGAGTTATGATGTACAACGATTATTTTGTCACGCCAGAGTGGTTAAATTCACATCTTTCAGATAGCAATCTGATTGTACTTGATGCATCAACCCCCCCGCCAACCGCCCCCTATGATTGTTATCAGAGTTATCTTGATGAGCACATTCCACATGCACAATTTTTTAATCAAGATGAAATTGCAGATAAAAGTAGCGACTTACCGCATATGCTGCCTAGTGCAGCCACATTTAGCCAAGCCGTTGGGGCGATGGGTATTAATAACCAGACCCAAGTCATTATTTATGCGCAAAATAACTTATTTTCATCGCCTCGTGCATGGTGGACTTTCCGCACATTAGGCTGTAAACACGTAAAAATCCTAGCGGGTGGAATTAACGCGTGGAAAGCCGCAGGCTTTGCAACACAGTCAGGTAAAATTACACCACCAGCAACACAAACCTTTATTGCAGATAGGCAAAATGCCAATGCCCTGAACCAACAACAAATGTTGGAGATTGCAACTGATGGTAAGATTCAAATCGTTGATGCTCGCGCCGCTGCGCGTTTTCTTGCTCAAGCCCCTGAGCCGCGCCCAGGTTTAAGAATGGGCCATATCCCCGGCAGTAAAAACGTGCCTTGGGATTTATTAGTGGAGAATGGGGAATACAAATCACCAGAACAATTAAAAGCGATTTTTGCCGAGCATGATGTCGATATTCACGCGCCAACAGTGACAACGTGTGGCTCGGGCATGACCGCCGCGGTTGTCTTAATGGCTTTAATGCTACTCGGTAACTCTTATGTTCGCCTCTATGATGGTTCTTGGGCGCAATGGGGTCAAGACAACGGTTTACCCATCGAACCTTAATCTTACTCATTCCCCCCATAGCTACTTTTTAAGTATGGGGGAATGTAATTATTCTCTTTGCGCTTATAGTGTAAATATAAAAAGCATTAAATAAATAACGTCATTTTTCTATTACGTCATTTTAATGAAGATAATAATTAATAAGTGACTGATGGGAACGCTGAGTAATAAACCTAGAAACGCATTCTACTGTTTAAGGCACTGTAGCAGTATGAAAATTGAAAAATTAAAGCCACACATTATTTAGCGATACGTCATAATATGTGGCTTTAATAAATAATTTATAGTGCGGTAGCAGGTTTTTTTACTTTCTCAGAAAACTACTTGATAAACATCCCTGCAAGGAATAGTACGACGATGGCACCAATAACGGCGACAATAAAGCTGCCAAAATTAAATCCATCTACCTTACCTTTACCAAAGAATGTGCTGATATATCCCCCAACAACGGCCCCTACGATCCCCAGAACCGTGGTCATAATGAAACCCATTTGATAGGTTCCAGGCATCAGCCATTTAGCTAAAACACCCGCGATTAAACCAAAGATAATCCAAGCAATAACGCCCATTTGAGGCCTCCAATATCCAGTTGCACTCTATCTCTGCAGCATTCTATCTTTGTTGCATGTCATAAATGTTTTATTTCATACGGTGATAGCACTATGTGAAATAAATCATCACCATACCTGTTAATTAAAGACCTAATCTTAAATTTTAGCAAATCACATAATTCTAATATGGCATGACAGGTAGCGATTCCACATGATGTGCAATGATATCTGCGATTTGCTCTGCTGTTTTCAAAGCTCTAACCTGAGAGAACAAAACATCGGCTTGTTGATACTCTTTACGCAAATAGCTAAGCCACTGTTTAATACGGGCTGCGTGGTAATGTCCCGTATCACCCTGTTTTTCTAACTCTGTATATTTAAAGAGTATTTTGCCAACCTGCTCCCAAGGCATCTTCGGGACATTGTGTTTGATAACTCGGCTCAAATTCGGTGTATTTAAGGCGCCTCGACCAATCATAATTGAATCGCACCCCGTCATTTCCATACACCGTTTAGCACTTTCATAATCCCAGATTTCACCATTCGCAATCACTGGAATTGACAATTTTTGGCGAATCTCACCAATGGCCTGCCAGTTAATGCATTCGGCTTTGTAGCCATCTTCTTTTGTACGCCCATGCACTGTTAACTCAGTTGCCCCAGCTTGTTGCACAGCATCCGCAATTTCATGAGCAAATTGACTACTGTCCCAACCTAATCGAACTTTTACAGAGACCGGTAATTCTTTAGGCACTGCGGCACGTATCGCTTTAGCGGCATGATAGATAAGGTCGGGTTGCTTCAATAATGTCGCGCCACCGCCACTACCATTCACTGTTTTTGAAGGGCACCCACAATTGAGATCTACCCCCCAAGAACCGAGCTCTACCGCGCGGTTGGCATTTTCAGCCAACCACTCGGGATACTGACCTAACAACTGCACTCTCACTAATGTTCCCGAGGGTGTTCGGCTGCCATACTGGAGTTCCGGACATAGCCGATAAAACGTTTTTGCAGGCAGCAATGTATCTACAACTCGTACAAATTCTGTGATGCACAAGTCGTAGTCATTCACCTCACTCAATAAACGGCGAACCAGAGAATCAAGTACCCCTTCCATCGGAGCGAGCAGTACACGCATTAGCTTTCACTACGCCCTTGTCTAACACGCTTCTGAGCACTTCTCCATGGAGAACCAGCTGATTCAGATTGGCCTTTACCCGCGCTTGTATTTTGACGACGAGGACGACTATGACCTTTATTGCTATTACTTCGCTCACCACCACGGTTATCTGGAGAACGACGGTCATTGCGCTGAGAAGGCTTTTGAATCGGCTCAGCTTTGATTGATGGGTTTGGTTCATACCCTTCAATCGCCATTAATGGAATAGATTTTTTCAGTAACTTTTCAATATCTTTCAGCAACTTAGCCTCATCGATACACACTAAAGAAACCGCCATACCCGTTGCTTCCGCGCGCCCAGTACGACCAATACGGTGAACATAATCTTCAGCCACATTAGGCAACTCAAAGTTAACTACATAAGGCAGTTGTTCAATATCCAAACCACGGGCAGCGATATCTGTCGCCACGAGTACACGGATATCTCCCGATTTAAAATCAGCTAAAGCGCGAGTACGAGCTCCTTGGCTCTTATTTCCATGAATTGCCGCTGCTTTTACGCCATCTTTATTTAAATGTTCCGCTAAACGGTTAGCGCCATGCTTAGTACGCGTGAACACCAAGACTTGTTGCCAATTCTCGCGCCCAATCATAAATGACAGTAATTCTGCTTTACGATTTTTATCCACTAAATGGACATATTGGGTCACTTGTTCAGACGCAGAGTTACGCGGTGCCACTTCAATCGATACAGGGTTATTCAGCAATTTACTCGCCAACTGTTTAATCTCATCAGAGAACGTTGCAGAAAACAGAAGGTTTTGGCGCTTTTTCGGTAATTTAGTGATCACGCGACGAATGTCGTGAATAAAGCCCATATCCAGCATACGGTCAGCTTCATCCAAAACGAAAACTTCGACTTGAGAAAGATCCACTGCATTTTGGTGCTCCAGATCCAACAAACGACCCGGTGTTGCGATCAGGACATCCACTCCACCACGCAACTTCATCATTTGAGGATTAATGCTCACACCACCAAACACAACAAATGAGCGAATTTTCAAATGGCGGCTATATTCTTTTACGTTTTCAGCCACTTGAGCTGCAAGCTCACGAGTTGGAGTTAAAATCAATGCACGGATAGGACGGCGGTTATTGCCCCGAGGATTGTCTACCAATTTTTGCAAAATAGGTAAGGTAAAACCGGCTGTTTTACCGGTACCAGTTTGAGCACTGGCTAATAAGTCTTTACCCGCTAGAACAGCAGGAATAGCTTGTTGTTGAATAGGCGTAGGACTTTCATAGCCTAATTCATTAATGGCACGCAAGATTTCCTCGTTTAACGCGAGGTCTGAAAAACTAGTCAAATTAATTACTCCGGGCTCCACCGCTTCAATATATTGGGCAGCTCTAGGGGGGAAGGTTTGATATTCAATAGAAGAAAAGCGCAAACTGCCATGCGATACCCAAAAATTCTACCATCATTTGACCGCGATAAATATATTAATTTAGATTGATGAATAAACTAATACAAAATCTGCTTTATATAGTATATATACGTACACAAAACTAAAGATACATCTGTTTTCATCCTGAATAATGAACAAATGCCAACTAAGAGCATGTTAAAAATTTATTTAATTCTGAATCAAAAGGAATGTTTATGAACACAAATTCATCGCCAACATTGCGTGGAGAGAGCGCTAAGCTCCAACTTCTTCTCGCTGCCGCAGACGTTTATGGAGAACAAGGCATTGATGGGGCTACCACTCGCCAAATTGCCCAAGCATCAGGGCAAAACATCGCTGCAATTTCATATTATTTCGGTTCAAAAGAAGGGCTTTATCTGGCGGTTGCTCAGCAAATTGCAAACAATATCAAGGAGAGCTTTGAGGAAAGTATTAATAAAATCGATTACTTTATTAGCCAGCCAGCAGAGTTACAAA
Organism: Providencia alcalifaciens DSM 30120; assembly: GCF_000173415.1. GTDB lineage: Bacteria > Pseudomonadota > Gammaproteobacteria > Enterobacterales > Enterobacteriaceae > Providencia > Providencia alcalifaciens. The sequence goes on from NZ_ABXW01000060.1 coordinate 42,011, forward strand.
TTCCTGAAGAAGCACTCGAACTCTTAAAAAACACCATTATTTCTTATAATTTTTTCCAACTTAAAAAAGAAAATCTCAGTTTTTCACGTATCCTTGCTCGCGAACAACTCAACCCAACTGAAGCCTATGGTTTAATTCATGAGCAGGCTTTGGGTCCTATCCATTCACGGCTTAACCGCTTAGTTTCTATCTATATCGGCGCTGATCCAAACGACTTAGCAACATTAATTCACACTCATGCCATTTTAGGTGAAACACTTTCTTTCCGTATTGCGAGAGAAACACTACTGAGGCAAACGGGCTGGAAACACATCAATGAGAATGAATTTAAAATTATTAATCAGGTTCTTATTGAACACATCGATATCTTATTATTGGGGTTACGGCATCGCCAACAATCAGAAAAGTGATATGATATATAGATAAAACTAAATCATAATCTTGAGTAATGAGTTTACCCGTCACTAAGGTTAGTTATGAACACAAAACGCCGCACACAAGTTCTTTTACTGATTATTCTGCTGATTGCCGCCATTTCAGGGGGCTATTACTATCAATCGCTTCAGGACAAAACATTCGCTCTATATGGTAATGTGGATGTGCGTACCGTTAACCTCAGCTTCCGTGTCGGTGGTAAACTCGCCTCTTTAGAGGTTGATGAAGGGGCGCAAGTCAAAGCTGGACAGTTACTTGGAAAATTAGATGACGCTCCTTACATCAATGCCTTAAATAAAGCCAAAGGGCTCCGTGACAGTGCCAAAGCACAGTTAGCACTTAAAGAAAAAGGCTATCGCACCCAAGAAATCGCCCAAGTTGAAGCTGAAGTTGCCCAGCGCCAAGCTGCTTGGCAATATGCGGACAATTTTTATAAGCGCCAACAGGGCTTAGCTGCCCAAAAACTGATATCTGCCAATGATCTGGATAATGCTAAAAATAACCGTAATCAAACGCTTGCCGCACTGAAAGCATCCCAAGATAAACTTAATCAATATCAAAGTGGATTTCGCCAAGAAGAGATAGCCGCAGCACGAGGAGAATGGCTACAGGCAGAAGCGGCTGTTGCTCAAGCGGAACTCGACCTTGCCGATACTCAGTTACTGGCTCCTTCTGATGGTACTGTATTAACCCGAGCCATCGAGCCAGGTACCATTATAGGCTCCGGTAATACCGTTTTTAGCGTAACCTTAACCCACCCTGTTTGGGTTCGCGCCTATGTTAGCGAAGCACATTTAGGCGATGCCGTACCCGGTAGTAAAGTTTTGTTATTTACCGATAGCCAACCCAATACGCCCTATCATGGCACTATTGGCTTTGTTTCCCCCACTGCCGAATTCACGCCAAAAAGCGTACAAACTCCGGATTTACGCACTGATTTAGTGTATCGCTTACGCATTATTGTCGATGATCCAAATGATAAACTTCGTCAAGGGATGCCCGTTACCGTTCAATTTGCGGCTCCTCAACAGTAGGGCGCATTATGGCTCAGCAACATATCATTTCGTTAAATTGTGTTGAGAAACATTTTGCCGGACTGGATACCCCTGCCGTTGAAAGCTTAACGACTGAAATTCATGGTGGTTCAGTCACCGGATTAGTCGGGCCTGATGGCGCAGGCAAAACCACACTGATGCGTATGCTTGCTGGGTTACTTAAGCCAGATTCAGGGCAAATTAGTTTAATGGGGTTAGATCCTATCCGAGACAGCATTGAGGTACGAGCTAACCTCGGCTACATGCCGCAAAAATTTGGGTTATATGAAGATTTAACTGTTCAAGAGAACCTTGATTTATATGCAGATCTTCGAGGTGTCGTTGGTGAAGAGCGCCAACAAACCTATCAACAATTACTGACATTCACTAGCCTCGAACCTTTTACTCAGCGTCTTGCTGGTAAGCTGTCAGGGGGAATGAAACAAAAATTGGGGCTTGCCTGTACTCTATTAGGTAAACCCAAAGTGTTACTTTTGGATGAACCCGGCGTTGGTGTTGACCCTATTGCCAGACGAGAACTTTGGCAAATGGTGCACACCTTAGCAGATGAAGGTATGTTGATCCTTTGGAGTACCTCGTATCTGGACGAAGCAGAGCAATGCAAAGAAGTCCTTCTGCTCAACGAAGGCAAGCTACTCTATAGCGGAAAACCGGAGCAGCTGACGCAGAAGATGGTGGGTCGTTCATTTTTACTCGAAGTGCCCGCCACCCAAAAACGTACCATTCTACAAAATGCATTAGTCTTGCCAGAAACCACAGATGGCGTAATTCAAGGGCGTTATATTCGATTAATTTTAAAACCCCAAGCCTCTCAACATAGCTTACTTCAAGCGTTGAAAATGGATCATCAAACGCTTATTGAAGCCGAGCCTCGCTTTGAAGATGCCTTTATTGATCTCTTAGGGGGCGGTCCATCCCATCGTTCCGAACTCGCGGCTATCGTGCCACAAATTCCGCCAGCACCTAATGAAACGGTGATAGAAGCTCGCAATCTAACCAAAAAATTTGGGGATTTCGCAGCCACTGATACTGTCAATTTCCAAGTCAAACGGGGAGAGATTTTTGGGCTATTGGGACCGAATGGTGCAGGTAAATCTACTACGTTTAAAATGATGTGTGGGCTCATGAAACCCACCGATGGGCAAGCATTAGTGCTTGGGATGGATTTAAAAACCAGCTCAAATAAAGCTCGCCAACATCTCGGGTATATGGCGCAAAAATTTTCCCTCTATGGCAACCTCAAGGTCGGGCAAAACTTAAAATTCTTCTCCGGTGTATACGGTCTACATCATAAACAGCAAACCACCAAAATGCAGGAAATGATCAACGCCTTTAATTTTACGCCAATTATTAGCCAAATTACCGACTCCTTACCCCTCGGTTATAAACAGCGACTCGCCCTCGCCTGCTCCTTGATGCATGAGCCAGATATTCTCTTTTTAGATGAACCCACTTCTGGTGTGGACCCGCTAACTCGCCGAGAATTTTGGTTACATATCAATGGGATGGTGGATAAAGGTGTGACCGTGATGGTCACAACCCACTTTATGGATGAGGCGGAATACTGTGACCGTATAGGACTCGTTTATCATGGTAAAATCATTGCAGCGGGCACACCCGATGAATTGAAGCAGCAAGTTGCTAGCACTAAAAACCCCAATCCTTCCATGGAAGATGCTTTTATTGAATTGATTTTTAACTACGATAAACAGCAGGAGGCGCAATGAGTACTACCGCTTCAGATTTTTCATGGCGTCGGCTAAAAGCACTCTGCTGGAAAGAGAGCAAACAGATTGTTCGTGATCCCAGCAGCGCATTGATAGCCATTGTTATCCCGCTGATGCTGCTGTTTATTTTTGGTTATGGAATTAATCTCGACTCCAGTAAATTACGCGTTGGTATCTTGATGGATCAACAAAGCCAACCCGCTCGTGAATTAGTGGATGCCTTTACAGGGTCGCCTTTTATTGATGCCACCATCAGTGATAACCGCAACTTATTGATTAATAAAATGCAGGCCGGAGAAATTCGCGGCATCGTGGTGATCCCCGTTAATTTTGCAGAGCAACTTTTGCGTCCCGATGGACATGCGGCAATTCAAGTGATTACCGATGGGAGCGAACCCAATACTGCCAATTTTGTTCAAGCCTATACCAAAGGGGTATGGCATACATGGCTTATCCAACAAGGTGAAAATCAAGGATACCCAACTGACCCACTGATCGAACTTAATATGCGCTATTGGTTTAATGAAGCGGCATTAAGCCAGCATTTTATTATTCCAGGCGCAATTAGTATTATCATGACTGTTGTCGGTGCGATATTAACGTCATTGGTTATTGCTCGAGAATGGGAGCGCGGTACGATGGAAGCGCTGCTTTCCACCCAAATTACCCGCACTGAGTTACTACTTTCTAAATTATTGCCTTACCAGCTTCTCGGCTCCTTTGTCATGGTGCTGTGTATGCTGGTGACAACCTTGATATTGGATATTCCGTATCGTGGCTCTTTATTAATTTTATTTGTGATCACCAGCTTATATTTAGCAACCGCGTTAGGCATGGGATTACTCATTTCTACTATTACTCGCAATCAATTTAATGCGGCAATGGTGGCACTAAATGCCGCGTTCTTACCTGCGATTATGCTTTCTGGATTTATTTTCGAAATCGATAGTATGCCGGTATTTATTCAAGTCGTGACCTATTTCATTCCGGCTCGCTACTTTGTGAGTAGCCTGCAAACCTTGTTTTTAGCGGGGGATATCTACTTGGTATTATTGACTGATTTCTTACTGCTGATTGCCTCAGCCATATTATTCATCGGCTTAACGGCGTTGAAAACGCGTCGTCGTTTGGATTGAGGTTCCTATGTTTTATCGCCTTTACACCTTAATTATGAAAGAGTTGCAATCGTTATTGCAGGAAAAACAGACACGTATTATTTTGATCATGCCTGTCATTTTCCAGATGATTCTCTTTCCGCTGGCAGCAACCTTAGAAGTCACGAATACCACCATTGCCATTTTTGACCAAGATAGCGGTGAGCACTCTATTGAACTCACCCAACGGCTAGCCAAAGCGAGTGCATTTTCTCATGTTCTTTTGCTAAAAAATGAAGCGGAGATCCGCGATACGATCAATAACCGTAAAGCCCTATTGGTCGTCCGTTTTAATCAAAATTTCAGTGCAGATATTGCCAGTCATCACACCGCCAATATGATGCTACTACTCGATGGTCGAAACTCAAATAGCGCGCAAATTGCCGCGAACTATATTGAGCAAATCGTCACGCAATACCAGCAGGAGCTCACGCAAACACAGCTGAAGCCCAATAATAGTGAGCTGATAGTCCGCAATTGGTATAACCCAAATCTAGATTATAAATGGTTTATCGTGCCATCGTTGGTCGCGCTGATTACGACGATTGGGGTTCTTATCGTAACCTCGCTGTCAATTGCGAGAGAGCGTGAACAAGGTACTCTAGATCAATTATTGGTTTCCCCTCTCACGACATGGCAAATCTTTATTGGTAAGGCAATCCCGGCTTTAGTCGTTGCCACCGCACAAGCTACCTTAGTGTTAGTGATTGGGATCTTTTGCTATAAAATCCCGTTTGCTGGTTCACTATTACTGTTCTACGGTACGATGATCTTTTATGGCTTATCGCTGGTGGGGTTTGGTTTGTTGATCTCTGCATTATGTTCGACACAGCAGCAAGCGTTCATCGGGGTATTTGTGTTTATGATGCCAGCAGTGCTGCTATCTGGTTATATCTCACCTGTCGAGAATATGCCTGTTTGGCTGCAAGACATTACATGGATTAACCCGATTCGCCATTTCACGGATATTACCAAGCAGATCTACCTCAAAGATGCCGACTTCTCGGTGATATTTCATAGCCTATGGCCACTTCTGATTATTTTCCTAGTCACCAGTACCCTAGCCTATTATCTATTTCGCAAAAAAATCGCGTAATAACCAGATAGAAGCCATAAAAAACCCCGCAACAACTGAGTTATTGCGGGGTTTCGTGTTTCAATCTGTTCAACTAACGATTAACGGCGATCACCAAAAATACGCAGTAACATTAAGAACAGGTTGATGAAGTCTAAGTACAGAGATAACGCACCCATAATTGAGTATTTACGCATATTTTCTCTGTCATCTTGGTTGATCTGCTCACCCATTTCTTTCAGTTTTTGAGTGTCATATGCTGTTAATGCAGCAAACAGTAACACCCCACCGTAAGTGATGACCCAGTACATCATTGAGCTTTGCAGCCAGATGTTAACCAGTGAAGCTACAACTAAACCAATCAGTGCCATAAACAGGAAGTTACCCATTCCTGTTAAGCTACGCTTCGTGGTGTAACCAAAGAAGCTCAGTGCACCAAACATAACGGCGGTAATGATAAAGGTACCTACAACAGATTCACCAGTATAAACCGCTAAAATCACAGAGATAGTGAGACCCGTTAGCAATGCGTACAGCATAAACATACCTGTCGCAATCGCACCGCTCATTTTAGGCAGTAAAAAAGACAACCCCATCACTAAACCAAGTTCAGCGATGATCATGCCGAAAAATAGCACTTTATTTGTAGCGATAGTAAAAAACAGGCCGCTGCTTAAGGAATACCAAGCAACAAAAGCCGTGAGCAATAATCCAACTGTCATCCAACCGTAGACTTGGGACATAAATGCCTGAACGCCAGTGCTGGCATTCTGGACAAGAGAATCATTACGTTGATCAAATTGACCCATGATGGTTACCCTTCCATTTTAAGTAAAATCGACCCAGCAAAACCACCAACAGAGTAATCCTTACTGTGATCGGACAAATTTGTTCCAAAGTTTATCACAATATTTTGACATTACCATTCGGCTTATTCGCATTTTCCGCATAACTATTTTGGATTACCAGCGGTTTGCTGATGCTTCATCACTCTCTTTAGCTTCAACCCAACGCTCGTTATCGGGAAGAGACTCTTTCTTCCAAAATGGTGCTTTCGTTTTTAGGTAGTCCATGATGAATTCAGCCGCTTGGAATGCGGCATTACGGTGTGCACTTGTCACCCCGACAAACACGATTTCTTCGCCCGGTTGTAAAATGCCGATACGATGAATAACACTGACTCGCTGTAATGGCCAACGCTCTCTAGATTGCATCACTATGTCAGATAATGCTTTTTCTGTCATACCGGGGTAGTGCTCAAGCGTAAGAGCGGCAACGCTATCCCCTAAATTATGATTACGTACTTTTCCGGTAAACGTGACAACCGCGCCATCACTATCACATTGAGCTAGCCATGAATATTGCTCGCCCACACTGAAATTTTCGGTTTGTACTGCAATATGGGTGTTATTCATGCTTAGCCTCCAGTGACAGGCGGGAAAAAGGCGACTTCATCACCAGCCGTGAGCGGGTGGTCAGCTGAAACAAACGATTGATTAACAGCGGCTAACAATTTGCCATCTTCCAGTGCCAGAGCCCAACGTTCGCCCTTTTGTGATAATGCTTGGCGCAGTGCTTCAACGGTTGGGTAATCTGCGGATAACACTAAACGGTCAGTACCAACTAACTCGCGAACTTGAGCAAAAAAGAGGACAGTAATCATACTTCCACCTTAAAATGACCTGATTTTCCACCGGTTTTTTCTAATAAACGTACCGGACCAATCACCATATCTTTTTGCACCGCTTTGCACATGTCATAGATGGTTAACGCAGCAACTGATGCCGCCGTCAAAGCCTCCATTTCTACCCCTGTTTTCCCTGTTAGACGACAACAGGTTTCGATGCGTACACGATTATGCTCTGGTTCCGCTTCAAGAGTGACTTCAACTTTTGTCAGTAACAAAGGGTGACACAGTGGGATTAACTGCCATGTGTTTTTTGCTGCTTGGATCCCTGCAATACGTGCTGTTGCGAACACATCACCTTTATGGTGACTACCCTCCACAATCATCGCTAATGTTTCTGGGTTCATGGTCACAAACGCTTCTGCGCGCGCTTCTCGGACAGTTTCAGCTTTTGCTGATACATCAACCATATGCGCCTCGCCCGACGCATTAAGGTGGGTCAGTTGGGACATAATTACTCCTGAAAATCAAAAAATTATTAACCGCCAATAACGGAAAGATTTGGGGTGATCCCGCTGTCGCCTTGGTGAAGAAAATGGGTTTCGCGCTTAGACATTAAACCACTTTGGATGCGCGCTTTCAGGGCTTCATTCTGGTTTTCATCACCCAGTAAATCACGCAATGGAATCCCATTTTCACCAAATAAGCACAGATGCAGATTGCCCAAAGAAGAAACTCTTAAACGGTTACAACTTTGGCAGAAATCCTTCTCATACGGCATGATCAGCCCGATTTCCCCTTGATAGTCAGGGTGGCTAAAGACTTGGGCGGGACCATCACTACGAGAACGAGGCTGCATATACCAACCTTCTGCAATAAGACGATCACGAACGGTTTCACCAGACACATGGTAACGTTGGAATAGACTGCTCCCTTCCCCGGTCTCCATGAGTTCAATAAAACGTAATTGAATTGGACGATGTTTGATCCAATTTAAGAATGACTTGAGGGCGATATCATTGACATTTTTCATCAAGACCGCGTTGACTTTGACTTTGTCAAAACCGGCATCAAATGCAGCATCGATACCTTTCATCACTTGGAAGAATTTGTCTTGTCCAGTGATCGCTGCAAATTGGCGAGGATCAAGGCTATCAACACTCACATTCACCGCATTTAAACCCGCATCACGCCATGCTTGCACATCTCTCGCCATGCGATAGCCATTGGTTGTTACCGCGATTTTTTTGATCGAATCATTTTCTTTAATCGCCGCAATAATGTCAGTGAAATCTTTACGCATTGTGGGCTCGCCACCAGTAATACGCACTTTTTCTGTGCCAAGTTCGGCAAAAGCGCGGCTCACTCGACGAATTTCATCCAGTGTTAAGAATTCGTGGCGACCACTTGGTTTGTAACCATCAGGCAGGCAATATGTGCAACGGAAGTTGCAAACATCGGTTATAGATAAACGAAGATAGTAAAATTTTCGGTCAAATTGATCGACAAGTTGCTGCATATTCACACCTTTCCAAATACGGGAGATGCAGACATTTCTATCTCGCACCCTGGTGACTCAAGGCCACGGCCAGAACATCATATTCATCAGGAACTTAGACGCAAAGGCTAGGAGTTTTATCGGGAACCCAGTCTGTAGATAAAGTCCAAATCGTTAAGACGATTATCGTCACTTGGTTCACTTATTTTCTGTAAGGATTTTAGCCCATTGCAAACCAAAAAGCGAACCAAAATACGATATATAACTTAATATACAACGACTTATGGAAGCAGTAACTAATTTCAGAAGTCCTTATTATTATAGATAATTTTCTCTTCTTCCTATGCTAAAACCTAAATTCATCTGTCAAATCTTCGTCAAAATGAGGTTAATTCTATGCACATTGTTTGTTGTAGATCAGTTTTATACCGCGCTTTTTGATAGATAAAACCAAGAACCCAGAAATATGATGCTGCGAGTTATTACATCACGGCATTTCCATCTGGTAATATAAAGAATAATTTTAAATGACATGCTAGAGGATAAAACATGTATTTAAATTCAGCGAATTCAAAAAATAATAATCCATATTATTTTACAACAAATAATACCCAGCTAATTTCTATTTATGAAAAACAACATCTCAATTATCTTGATAAAATGATGACCAATGAAAATATTTCATCTCATATTCCTTATTATACTGATGGGCTTAATGAATTAAGCCAACATTACACTAAGGAATATTTAGATAATGAAACAGCACTTGATATTCATGACCAAATTCGACTATTTAATAATACGCATTCCTTTAACAATATGCATTTTGTAGATTGGTTTGCTCTACAGGACTATAAACATGCTGGGTATGTCAAAATTAATCAAACATTGCGGGATAATCTACACAACGCCACTCACTATCCAGCAGAAATAAAACAGCTTTATTTAACCTTAATGCATCAAATATTATTGCAATCTATTCCACTTAAACATGAAGAAATCCTCTACCGAGGAGAAGTTCGTGATATTAACTTCACTCATAGGCTCAATAAAGGCGATGTAATAAAATCTCATGCATTTTGGAGTACATCAAAAAATAAAGAGACCGCCAATAGTTTTTGTGATGATGCGAATAGTTTAACAAATGATGAATTTAATATTTTCTACGTTATTGAGAATAATAGCCCTTATTCAGGCGCCAGTATTAGTCAAATTCTGCGCGATAGTGAAAATGAGTTTTTATTTTTACCACAAACTGAATTTAACGTTATCGATACCTACCGTGATGAGAAAAATAACATTTTCAATGTACGATTAGAAACTGTCCCAACCACTGAATATGCGCTTACCGAAAAAATTCATCAGATTATTTTTTCTTAATTATCTTAATTAGAAGGCATCTCAATTTCTCTTGTATGATTCTGTTTCCACGCCTTATTCGTCCATTTCACTTAGCTCTTTACACAATAAATTTGTGATACCGATCGAGAATATTCTCTTTTATTGTTTTTTATCACGGTAAGTAAACTTCAGATGATGTTTTATGATAAATTAGCGCCAATTTTGTTTTAGCGCTGATTCTAGAAACATAGATTGATAGTTTAAATAGGAACACTATGCCAAACCGTAGTTTGACAAATCTTAATCACGTCGTCGCTCTCGGGGGTGGACATGGACTTGGTCGAGTGATGTCTTCTCTTTCATCTTTAGGCTCTCGTTTGACTGGCATCGTCACCACTACCGATAATGGTGGTTCTACTGGTCGTATTCGCCGTTCAGAGGGCGGAATCGCTTGGGGCGATATGCGTAACTGCTTGAACCAGCTGATTACCGAACCCTCTATTGCATCCAAGATGTTTGAATATCGATTTGCAGGAACAGGAGAATTATCAGGGCATAATCTTGGCAACCTGATGTTAAAATCACTGGATCATTTAAGTGTTCGTCCACTCGAAGCCATCAATCTAATTCGTAATATGTTAAAGGTGGATGCGCAGTTAATCCCGATGTCTGAATCTCCCGTCGACCTGATGGCAATTGATGATATGGGTAATGAAGTCTACGGTGAAGTTAACGTTGATGCTCTCGCCGAGTTACCGAAAGAATTACGCCTGTATCCGCCTGTAAAAGCCACTTCCGAAGCCCTTGATGCTATCCATCAAGCAGATTTGATTTTCATTGGTCCGGGCAGTTTTTTTACCAGCCTAATGCCTCTTTTGTTACTCGATGATATTGCTTGTGCACTGAAAGAAAGCCAAGCACCTATGGTGTACATCGGGAATTTAGGGAAGGAAATCAGTACGTCAGCAGCTAGCCTCACACTTCCCGAAAAACTCGTGATGATGGAACAGTATATTGGGCGCAAAAAAATCGATGCGGTCATTGTTGGACCCCGTACTGATGTGAGTACAATCATCCAAGAACGCAAGGTCACTCAACGTGTTTTAGAAGCAGACGATATTCCTTATCGCCATGACCGAAACCTGCTATTAAAGGCGATTGAAGAAACCATTCCTCTTTTGTAATACATTGAATATGAAGTTACAGGTTAATACCTGTAGCTTCATTAGCTCATCTTACGTTCGGTAATGATGCTTATCCAATCCATACTTTTTCATCCGTAAATACAATTTTTTACGCGGCATTTGCAAATATTCCGAAACATCATTAATTCGCCCTTGATGAATATTTAGTGCTTCCGTAATAATTTGGCGCTCATAGTTTTCAATTTGCTGATCTAATGCTGTCGGTGCTACCGATGTTAATAATGGGTTTGCCGTTTCCCCCATAGGCATAATACCTACCGCGTACAACTCTGCGGCATTCGCTAATTCAGTGACATTTCCAGGCCAATGACGACGACTGAGTTTTTTCATAAAGGATTCATCTAATTCAGGCAAATCTTGATTCAATCGTATGCAGGCAAGCTCTAAATAATGCTGGAACAAAACGGGAATATCCGCTTTACGCTGAGATAACGGTAAGCAATTCACTTGAGTTAACGAAAAATAATAGTAGAGCTCAGCAATAATTTGCTGCTGCTTAGCTAAAATAAGCAATGGCTGCTCAGAAATACCAATTAAACGAAATCCCCGCGGGTCTTGCTGCAAATGTTGAACAAGATAACGTTGCTGATTAACCGGAAGTAACTCAATATTTTTAATCACCAAGGTGCCTGATTGAGCCTCTTTCACCCACATTTCTACTGGAGCTTCTTGGTCGCTAAGAAGTGTTTTGATGACTAAAGGCGCTTGTTGATGCGTACTGATTTGATGCAAGTAACGCGCCAAATAAGTGCGACCACTGCCCAATTCCCCTTGCAAAAAAACGGCGGCAAGTGTTTCAGATAATCCTTGAAGCTGCCCACGAATCTGCTGTGACCACTCACTAATTCCCACAAAGTTAAGCTGCCATTGATTTTTTCCCCAGCGACGTTGCAGTACCCGCTGCTTACGCGCCGCCAATGCTTTTGAAACTTGCTCTAACAGATACTCTGGATTAACCGGCTTTTGTAAAAAATCCCATGCTCCCATTTTGACGGCTTCAACCGCCATCGGGACATCCCCATGACCCGTAATCAACACCATGGGAAGATGTTTATCTTTTGACAAAAACAACGACATGAGCTCGATCCCCGAACATTCGGGCATACACACATCACTGAGCACAATACCGCACCAGTCTCGGTGAACTAACTCTTTTGCCGTTAATGGATTATCGCAAGCATAAACTCGATACCCAGCTTGAGCGAGTAATAGACAGTACGCTTCCAATACATCCTTATCATCATCAATCAGCAATATGTCATGGTTATCATCAAGCATCTTCAAGTACCTTCTTAAATTCTAAAATTACACATCCATTTCCGCGCAATGTTGAAGCGATACGCAGCTCACCACCAATTTGTTGCATAATCGATTGGCTGATAGATAGCCCCACCCCAAGACCGATTTCCTTACTTGTGGTAAAAGGCTTCATTAACGTATCAGCTAAATGTAATGGCCACCCGCCCCCGTTATCACATAACGTCAGCGTCAGTTTGTCGGCAGCTTCACTGTAATCAATGGTGATTTCTGCGTTCTGCGGACTCGCATCAAGGGCGTTCGATAACAAATTCACCAGCACTTGCTGAATACCGATCTCATCTCCTAAGACTTGAGGTAAAACATCAGGGTAACTCAGCATAACCTTACGCGTTTTATGTTGTAAACGCAGGACGTCCCAAGCACTTTGAATAGATTGGCGTAAGCTGATAGGTTGTAGCTGTTCGTTATCATCACGTTTACGGGCAAATTGACGAAGAGAACGCACGATGCCATCCATGCGCGCAACCAGCTGCTCCGATTTATTTAGCGCCATTAATGTGGCTTCACACTCTTGTTCTGGCAACCCTTTCTTCGCCATAAATAAATGCATAGAGAGTGCATTCAAAGGTTGGTTAATTTCATGGGCTAATGTGGTCATTGTCTGCCCGACAACGGCGAGTTTTGCCGTTTGAATCAATTCATTTTGTGTTGTCCGTAAGTTTTTCTCAATTGCCTTACGCTCTGCAATCTCTTGCTCTAATTGATTTTTTTGTTGATTTATTTGCGCAATACTGCGCTGTAATAATGTGCCTATCCGCCCTAATTCGTCACGTCCTTCTACAGGGATCGTGGTCGTAAGATCCCCGATACTGATCCGAGCAACCGCTTGGTTTAATGCCGTAAAACGTTTCACTAATCGAGGGCGAATAAACAACATATTGAACAACAACACTAAGAGTAAGGCTAACCCTGCGGTGATAATGATAATCGTGCCACTCCACGACATAATATTCGCTAAACGCTGGTTTAATGTCTGCAACTGGAAGTGGCTACTGCCTAGCTGTACATCAAGTTGGTTGCGAAAACTTGCCAAGATACGCTCTTTCTCCTTCGTCACTTCACTGAGCGCTATCTTCGCCGTCTGGTAGTTTTGCAGCACCTCCAACATTTGATTGTCAGAAAGTCCGATATCCAATAGCTCATCAATCGTTTGGCGTAGCGTGACTGAACTTGGGTATAAACTCAACGCTTCTTCATTTGCCGATAAGTTGGTTTTTAAATAGCCTAAATAACGTGCGTATCCACCAACATCAACAGGGTCATCGAGGGAACTATCGCCTTGAATATCTTTTAAGCGCCCAGTCAAAATATTCGTGATCTGCTCTTCTAAACGCGCCAGCGTATAAATTAATTGCAGTTCACCTTGAACATTACGTAATCGACTTTGTAATCCCTTCGCTTGGCGAGGGTCTTGCTCAATTTTATCCAACAAAGAACCTTGCTGTAGGCTGATATCTTGGGATAACGAGTTTAATTCGGTATTAAAATCATCATGTAGCCAGTTGATCCGTGCAGAGAGTGTGTTGGTCTTTTCTCGTGCTAAAAACAGGGTATAAAGCGCTTTATCCAGCCGCTGTAATAGATCCTGACTTTGCGACAAAATCATGGCTATCTGCTGCTGGTCTTGCCCATTTAACTGTTGATTAAACGCTTCGATTTGCGATAGATGGGCGGTAATTTGATTGCGTAGTTGTAATCGCGTGGCGGTATTCGGCGCTTTTAAAAATTCATTTAACTCATTCACTAATGTATTCAGCTGCCCTTCAATCAAAAATGAAGCCTGCATTTTGGGAAAATAGTCCCCAAGCGCATAACGAATCTGTTTATTTTGCTCTTGCCATGCATACAGGCTGACGCAGCTCACAATCACCGTCATTAATGCGCCAGTGATAAATGCCCCGCGTAAAATGGCAGTGATACTAAAGCGTCCCATCAAACTACTTATCGATATTTTCATTTGATAGCTTCCAACTCGCTAATTGCTTGGCGCTGCTGTTCCTGAAAAAAGCGCTGCCAGCGCATATACTCTTCTTCCGCTTTACGGCTATCTTCAAAACGCGAGTAATAAGCCGGATCTTCACTCTCCTTAGCACTGACAGGCATTGCAGTCAGTAAAGCCCGCACGTCGGGTAACGGACGCTTTAATTTAGCTTCCGCCATATACACCGCACGCCATGCATCTTTGGATTCCGTTAAACGGAATGTAATCGCTGCATCAAATAATTGCTGAACTAACCGTTGACGCTGCAACACTAAGTGGACATCTAATGGTTTAGGAGAATCTAACAACTTGCTCTGTTGTGCTTTCCGAGGGTTATTATCCTCAAGCGGTGTGACTGGATATTTTCCTGTGCTGCTGTCTGCAAAAATTTTTTGCCCTTGTTCACTGAGTAAAAAATCAATCAGTTGACGTGACTTTTCAGGCGTCAAACTATGGCGAGTGATCGCAATAAATGTCGGGGATGTTGCAGAATCAGGAAGATAATGAAATTCAAGTTCAGGATCGGACAGCAACACATTCGCGTAATTATCAATAATCGGGGCCGCACCACCAAGCCCAACTTTTATTTTATCGGCAACACCAAAACTGCGGGAGGATACGGTAGCTAAGTTTCCCGACATGCCAAGCAAAATGTGCCATCCATCTTCCCATCCTCGCTGCTGTAATAGCGATTCAATCATTAAGTGGTAAGTATCCGAGCGCGATGGGCTACTGATCAACAATGAACCTTGATACTGACTATTGGTAAGGTCATCCCATGTCTTTGGAATAGGTAACTGATTTTGCTCCATCCATTTACGGTTAGTCAAAATGCCATATCCGGAGAATGCAACCGCAGCGACCGAGCCTCTTAATGATGATGGAATTAAACGCTGTGAGTATTCGGGGATCTCAGGTAGTGCACTCAATCGATTATGCTGCTGTAAATGATGCATTAGCATCGGTGATGACGTCAGTATTAAGTCGACATTCTCCAACGCTTCCGTGTCCAGTAAACGCTCTAATGAGGCACTTGTACGGTTAATGGTGCGAATGGGTATTGCATCTGCTCGCGCATTCCAATTTGTGACAATAGCCTGTGTCGCTTCAGGTGAAAATGTCGTTGCTATCACTAACTCATCACTTTTCGCATAACTATTTCCCATGCCATTGAGCATCACGATGAACAAACACAGCGAAGTTATCAGTGGACGAATTTGTATTATTGATCTCATTAGAGTAGTCATCCCCTGGGTAGATGTGATTCATATCAAAGAAAGTAACAATAGTTCGAGTTTGCCAAAAATCGCATTTGAGACAAATTTTACCCTTTTCGGATTTATAGGCTCATCGCAACACATACCCGCTTTATTCTCATTGTTAGGCGATTAAATCAACCTTTAGTTGTTCATTTTTTGAAATGCATTCTCGTTAATTTTCGAATGAGTCAAATTGACGCATAACTATGCAAAATTGGGTCAATTTTGACCCAAATCCTTCATATTGCGATATTTTTTCAACAAGAACATGATGACCCTGTCAGAAATAAAACGACAAAAACATCAGGGAATTTCTTTTTACTTTATTTCACAGGTGAACCTATGCTGTCATTTTTAAAGCCAGCCACGGCAAAAAAACAAATTGCACCAGAAAAAGTTCCTACTACCTATAAACGTTATCGGGTACAAGCTCTGCTCAGCGTTTTCTTAGGTTATTTAGCTTATTACATTGTTCGTAATAACTTCACGCTCTCTACCCCTTATTTAAAAGAAAACTTAGATTTAAGTACGACACAAATTGGTCTATTAACCAGCTGTATGCTGATTGCTTATGGGATCAGTAAAGGGGTGATGAGTAGCCTTGCAGACAAAGCGAGCCCAAAAGCGTTCATGGCTTTCGGTTTGATCTTATGCGCTATCGTCAACTTCGGAATGGGATTCAGTAATGCCTTTTGGTTATTTGCTGGGTTTGTTGTCCTCAATGGGATGTTCCAAGGTATGGGGGTTGGACCTTCATTTATCACCATCGCTAACTGGTTCCCTCGTCGTGAGCGTGGACGTATTGGCGCATTTTGGAATATTTCTCATAACGTCGGTGGCGGTATTGTTGCCCCAATCGTCGGTGCCGCATTTGCGGTATTAGGAACAGAGCACTGGCAAAGCGCCAGCTACATGGTACCTGCATGCATTGCCATTCTGTTTGCTGCTGTCGTATTAGTATTAGGTAAAGGCTCACCAAAACAAGAGGGTTTACCCGCACTTGACCAAATGATGCCAGAAGAAAAAGTCATTCTGACCTCTGCCCAGAAAGAGAAATCACCAGAGAACATGAGTGCATTCCAAATCTTCTGCACTTACGTACTAAAAAACAAGAATGCTTGGTATATCTCCTTTGTTGACGTATTTGTGTATATGGTACGTTTCGGTGTGATCAGTTGGTTACCTATCTATTTACTGACAGAGAAGAACTTCTCCAAAGATCAAATGAGTGTGGCGTTTTTATTCTTCGAATGGGCAGCTATTCCATCCACTTTATTAGCGGGTTGGTTAACAGACAAGCTATTCAAAGGCCGTAGAATGCCATTAGCTATCGTTTGTATGACGCTGATTTTCTTCTGCCTTATTGGTTACTGGCAGAGCCAATCATTAGCTGTCGTGACATTTTTTGCGGCTGTTGTTGGTTGCTTAATCTATGTACCTCAATTTCTCGCATCGGTTCAAACCATGGAAATTGTCCCAAGCTTTGCTGTCGGTTCAGCGGTAGGGTTACGTGGCTTCATGAGCTATATTCTTGGCGCAACATTGGGAACAAGCCTGTTTGGTTTCGTAGTTGACCGTATGGGTTGGCATGCAGGCTTCTATTTACTGCTAGGTGGAATCGTCTGCTGCATTATTTTCTGTGTATTGTCACACTTGGGCGCGCTTGAACTTGAGCGTAATCGCCAAGAAGTGTTAACCAATGGTCAATTAGCTAACGCGTAATCCCAGTCAGTAATGAATAAGGCAGCCCTCAGCAAAATACTGAGCGCTGCCTTTACAATTTATTGTTAATTACGAATTGGCGATAAATTGGTTACGTAGAATTTGTAATTCATCACGCACCCGTGCAGCTGCCTCGAATTCCAAATCTTGCGCATGCTTATACATTTGCGATTCTAATTGAGAAATACGCTGTTCCAACTCTTTGGTTGACATGGATTGCACATTCAGTGCAGATTCATCTTTAATACTTTCTTTACTGCGTCCCTTGCCTTTACCACCCACTTTATGACCAATTTGTAGGATATCCCCTACTTTCTTATTTAAGCCTTGAGGAATAATGCCGTGAGCTTCGTTAAACGCCATCTGTTTCGCGCGACGTCGTTCAGTTTCGGCAATGGCTTTCCCCATCGAGTTAGTGATTCTGTCTCCATACAGAATCGCTTTACCATTCAAGTTACGTGCCGCACGACCAATGGTTTGAATCAATGAACGCTCTGAACGTAAGAAGCCTTCTTTGTCTGCATCAAGAATCGCAACCAGCGAAACTTCAGGCATATCCAAACCTTCTCGCAGTAAGTTGATTCCCACTAGCACATCAAATTCGCCAAGACGCAAATCACGAATAATTTCGACACGCTCGACGGTATCAATATCCGAGTGCAAGTAACGTACACGCTCCCCATGCTCTTCTAAATATTCAGTAAGATCTTCCGCCATTCGTTTGGTTAATGTGGTCACCAATACGCGTTCCTGTTTTTGGACACGAATACGAATTTCAGAGAGTAAATCATCCACTTGAGTCGCTACTGGGCGCACTTCAATAAGAGGGTCAAGGAGTCCTGTTGGTCTCACTACCTGCTCAATGACTTCCTGCCCTGATTTATCCAACTCATAGTTACCAGGCGTTGCAGAGACATAGATAGTTTGCGGCGCCAAAGCTTCAAATTCTTCAAAGCGCATAGGACGGTTATCTAACGCGGAGGGAAGTCGGAAACCGTATTCTACTAATGTTTCTTTACGCGACCGGTCCCCTTTGTACATAGCGCCTATTTGCGGAATAGTCACATGGGACTCATCCACCACCAATAAACCATCCGCGGGTAAATAGTCAAATAATGTCGGAGGTGGTTCACCTGGTGCTCGACCCGATAAATAACGTGAGTAGTTTTCAATTCCCGAGCAATACCCCAGCTCACTCATCATTTCTAAATCAAACTGAGTTCGCTGAGTAATTCGCTGTTCTTCTAATAATTTATTATTTTCTAACAGCACTCTGCGCCTGTCCGCTAGCTCAACCTTGATATTCTCCATCGCTTCCAGAATACGCTCTCTTGGCGTTACATAGTGCGTTTTAGGGTATACGGTAAAACGAGGAACACGATGTTGAATCGCCCCTGTTAATGGGTCAAATAGCGATAAACGCTCGACTTCTTCATCAAAGAGCTCGACTCGCAGTGCATATTCATCGGATTCAGCAGGGAAAATATCAATCACTTCACCGCGAACTCGGAATGTTCCTCGCGTAAACGCTTGGTCATTGCGGGTATATTGCAGGTCAGCAAGGCGGCGCAAAATAGAACGTTGGTCGATAATCATGCCATCAGTCAGATGCAGCATCATTTTCAAGTAGCTATCGGGGTCACCCAATCCATAAATTGCCGACACCGATGCCACAACAATGACATCACGACGTTCAAGCAAGGCTTTTGTTGCAGACAAACGCATTTGTTCAATATGTTCGTTTACTGAAGCATCTTTTTCAATAAAGGTATCTGAGCTGGGGACATAGGCTTCTGGTTGATAATAATCGTAATAAGAAACGAAATATTCCACTGCATTTTCAGGGAAGAAGGCTTTCATTTCGCTATATAGCTGCGCTGCCAATGTTTTATTATGCGCCATCAACATGGTTGGGCGATTTTCTTGAGCGATAACATTAGCAATCGTAAACGTTTTACCTGACCCCGTAACCCCTAGTAAGGTTTGATGAGCAAGTCCATCTTCTAACCCTTCTCTTAATTTACGAATCGCCTCGGGCTGATCACCCGCAGGCTGGAAATCAGAATACAGTTTAAAATCCTTGCTCATAGTTATGCCTCTTTAATAATCTCTTGCCTATGATACTGGATAAAAAACCAGCTTCAAGTGCTGAAGATAAATTTCCTTTTTATGAGGTTGAAATCTATTTACGAAAATGTTATCCCCAAAATAAAACTTGACCTTTTTAAAACCAGATATTTTATGCTTTTGGGTTTTTTAGCTTTAACGCAAATCTAAACAGAACGCTTGATTTTACTTAATTATTTGTATTTAAAAGAAATTTCATAAAAGCCCAGAATCACATCAAATAAAGGCAAAGCCGCTTGTCACCTAGCATCACAATGGTTTTTGAATGTTAATTCACAAGGTTATCCACAGAAATAGTGGATAACTCTGGGAGCCCTTCCCCCTCATGCATTCCCGTAACGTGCTCATTTTGCCATTTACCCATGAAATGACAGAAATATGGCGAAATGATGAAAGTATTTTTGCTCTCTATTCGTGACAAAAGAAATATTTTCTGTTTTTTTACGGAAACTACTTAGTATTTTCCCTATGAAACTTGACAAAAAAAGGATCATTAACGTTAAAAAAGATCGTTAAAAACACAAAAAAAAGAGTCCTCCCCCTAGAACAAACTGCCTAGAGGGTTTTCGCGGAAATTAAAGTCCATAAAGATCTAAATATTGACCTAAAGACGCCGTTGATTGGTCTTCAATATAAGGAATGATCCCCAAGCAGGGCGCTTCGATCATACGTTTAAGTGCAGCGAGATATTCGTGTTGATAAGTGCCCGCAGGCTGGACTTCATTGGCAATCCATCCCACTAAAGATAACCCTGCGGCTTGTATCGCTTGTGCAGTGAGTACGGCATGATTGATGCATCCTAATTTCACTCCTACCACGAGGATCACTGGTAATTGCTGCTCTACTACCCAATCTGCGTAAGTTTTCTCAGTCGAAAGCGGTGTATACCATCCTCCTGCACCTTCGACTAATACCCACTCAGCATATTCTTGTAGCTGCTTTAACCCGCGAGTCATCACTGAAAATTCAATCGGGGTACCTGTTTTTTCACTCACAATATGTGGTGAAGTTGGTGCTTCAAAAATGATGGGATTGATTTGCTCATAGGGTACTTTGACGCTGCTATTTGCCTGAAGCTGTAATGCATCACTATTACGCAAACCGTCTAGCGTCATTTCGCTTCCTGAAGCAACAGGCTTATACCCCACCGTCTTCAATCCTTGAAGATTTGCAGCTTGTAATAATGCACAACTCGACATCGTCTTACCGATTTCGGTATCCGTTCCGGTTACAAAATACGTTTTAGTCACGATACATAATTCCAAATACAGTTTGATAGGTTAATGGCAATCCTTTATCCGCCATTGGGTACACCGCGCTTAATCGCTGCAAACGCTGGCGCGTCATCAGCCCTGCTTGGCGTCCTGCGGTTAAATGAGTTGCACCAATACCTTTCACTGAATTGAGTAATTCAATGAGATTAGAAAAATAGAGCGTGTCTGCTTGTTGATAAAGCTGGCAACGCCATGATTGGCAGTCTTCAACAATCTGTGAATAGGCGAGAAAACGGTTAACATGGGGGTCATCATCAAGGGTTTGCCAAGCTTGGGCTAGCTCCCCTAAAGAGTGCTCCGCTAATGTGGTAAATCCCACTACGCCACCCGGCTTTGTTACACGATACAACTCGCTGAGTGCATGAGGTAAATTCTGGCACCATTGGATAGCCAAATTTGAAAATACCCAATCAAACGAGGCATCCGCAAAAGGAAGCGCATCCATATCCCCACAGACGTATCGATGTGCGGCTTGTTTATTTTTTGCCACCTCCAGCATACCGACAGAGAGATCAAGCGCAGTCACATAAGCACCACGCGCTTGGAGTATTTGGCTAAAAAATCCCGTACCGCATCCAGCATCTAGTACCTGAAGAGGTTCTAAGGGTATTTCTGCTAAAGCGTGATCCTCAATGAAACCCAATAACTGTTTACCACTATTTTGTTGGTAATTGGCTAATGCATCGTAGCGTGGTGCAGCTCGTCCAAATGCGGTGGCAATTTTGGTTTTTTCTCGAAGATTTTGTGACGCTTTATTCTCGTCATGACACAAAGACAAACTCATTGAGCGCCTCCAATAATTTGTCGATATCCCTTTGCTGATGAGCAGCACTTAATGTGATTCGCAACCTGGCACTGCCTGGAGGAACGGTTGGTGGTCTAATCGCCTGAACCCAAATCCCTTTTTCACGTAAAAATTGTGACAATTGCAGGCTTTTTTGGTTATCACCCACGATGAGTGGCTGAATTGCCGTATTAGAGTCCACCAGCTGCATATCCGGTAAATTGAGTTGACGTCTAAAATAGCGAATGTTGTTCTGCAACTGACACCGTTGAGCATCAGCTTGCTGGATTTGTTCCACCGCTGCTGAGATAGCCACAGCTTGCGCGGGTGGCATTGACGTGCTGTAAATAAGATGACGAGCTGCTTGAATAAGAAAATCGGCGGTCTGCTCATCGCACAGGACTGCCGCGCCACTCACACCAACTGCTTTGCCAAACGTTGCAACCAAAATATCAGGCTTAATACCATAGTCATCACAGCTGCCGCGACCTTGAGCACCACAGATACCGAGTCCATGGGCATCATCCACCATCAACCATGCATTATGGGAATGTGCTACCGTTTGTAATTTATCCAGTGGTGCGCTGTCCCCATCCATACTAAAGACCCCTTCAGTGACCACTAAAGTTTTCGATGAATGGGGTTTGCTAATTAATTTTTCTAGGGAATCAACACTATTGTGACTAAAACGCCGCAACTGTGCTTGGGAGTGAATCGCTCCTTCAAGGAGAGAAGCATGGCTGAGCCTATCGGCTAAAATACGATCTTCCGCCGTCATTAAGGCAGTAATAAGTGCATGATTCGCCGCAAAGCCTGAAATAAACAGAATCGCGCGAGGATACCCCAACCAGTCAGCTAATTTTTGCTCTGCATCTTGGTGCGCTTGAGTGAAGCCCGTGATATGCCCTGAGCCGCCACTGCCCACACCGTAGATCTGTGCACCTTGCTGCCATGCACGAATAATCTCAGGGTGTTGGCTCAATCCTAGATAGTCATTTGAAGAAAAATTAAGGTAATTTTTCCCTTGATAATCTACTGTCCTACCAGAACTTTTTTCAATACAGCGGCGTTCGCGCCATGCAGAAGCGTCTTTACGCTTCTGCAATTGATCGCCAATAAACGATTGCCAGCTCATTAGACTGCCGCATTATAGAACTGATTGTTATCCGCGGTTAACAGGGTTTCAGCCAGTTTAACCGCCTGCACATTATCACCCTCATGGGTTTCAATACGCTCAGGATTAATATTCAGTTTTTTAAACAGTGCGATATCTTTATTTTCATCAGGGTTTGGCGTCGTTAACAGTTTGCAACCGTAGAAAACAGAGTTTGCACCCGC
The DNA here is from genome assembly GCF_000173415.1 of Providencia alcalifaciens DSM 30120. Lineage (GTDB taxonomy): Bacteria > Pseudomonadota > Gammaproteobacteria > Enterobacterales > Enterobacteriaceae > Providencia > Providencia alcalifaciens. The sequence goes on from NZ_ABXW01000060.1 coordinate 64,933, forward strand.
CATAAAACACAGAGCCTGAGTCTGTTCATTCATATGCTCGCGCCCAGCAGATAGACGTACATAAGAACTTGGCATCATGATCCGTGCTACCGCAATCGTACGGATAAAATCAAATGGGTCTACATCCTCATTATCCGCCATTGGCGTGCCTTCGACTTTCATCAGCATATTGATTGGCACACTTTCCGGTGGTTTTGGAAGATTTGCCAATTGCACTAACAGTGCAGCGCGATCACTGACTTTTTCACCTAAACCTAAGATACCGCCTGAGCAAACCTTAATTCCGGCATTACGCACATTATCTAACGTATCTAAACGGTCTTGATAAGTCCGTGTGGTAATGATGTTGCCATAATATTCCGGCGAGGTATCTAGGTTATGGTTATAGTAATCCAGCCCTGCATCCGCTAAACGACCGGCTTGTGAATCATCAATCATGCCGAGAGTCATACAAGTTTCCATTCCAAGCGCTTTAACTTCTTTGACCATCATCTCCAAATACGGCATATCGCGCTCTTTTGGATTACGCCATGCAGCGCCCATACAAAAACGCGTTGAACCTGCATTTTTGGCTTTTTTTGCCGATTCAACGACCTGCTGAACTTCCATCAAACGCTCAGTTTCTAAACCTGTTTTATATCGCGCACTCTGAGCGCAATACTTACAATCTTCAGGACAAGCCCCTGTTTTGATTGACAACAATGTACTCACTTGCACTTGTTGCGGGTCAAAATGTTGGCGATGTACTTGCTGTGCTTGAAATAACAATTCAAAAAATGGCATTGAAAACAGTTCATTAGCTTGTTTTATTGTCCAGTTTTTTACTGAGCATTGTTTTAATTGGCTCACAGGATCTCTCCAGTTGAAAAAGTTGTTGCCAGTTTAAATATTGCGATTATCATGTCAACTAAATGATCTAAAAAAAGTTGACGATAAAGAAAGATGGACAGTTGTGATATTGCTTTTGACACCAAACATATTTGGCACCCATACACCTCAATGAGCCACCCGATTCCAGCCTACCCAATCGTTGCCGCAGAAGGCGCTGAGCTCATTATGGAGGATGGAAAAAGATTGATTGATGGAATGTCGTCATGGTGGTCAACACTGCATGGTTATAATCACCCAGTGTTGAATCAAGCTGTCATTGAGCAGCTTGGTAAAATGTCCCACGTGATGTTCGGTGGTATTACTCATCCACCCGCCATTGCACTATGTAAACAACTCGTCGAGATAACGCCAGAGCCATTAGAATGCGTTTTTCTTGCTGATTCAGGCTCAGTTGCTGTCGAAGTTTCCCTCAAAATGGCATTGCAATACTGGCAAGCGCGTGGAGAGAAACGTCAACGTATTCTCACACTACGCCATGGTTACCATGGCGATACCTTTGGAGCGATGGCGGTTTGTGATCCTGATAACTCCATGCACGGTTTATACAAAGGCTACTTGCCACCTCATATTTTTGTGGATGCACCACAATGTGCTTTTCATGATGAATGGAATGAGAGCGATCTTCAGCCACACAAACAACAACTTGCTAAAAATCATCGGGATATTGCCGCGATCATCCTCGAACCTATCGTTCAAGGTGCGGGAGGTATGCGATTTTATCACCCTAATTATCTCAAAGGCGTACGCGAGCTATGTGATCATTATGGTTTGTTGCTGATCGCAGATGAAATCGCCACGGGCTTTGGTCGTACAGGAAAATTATTTGCTTGCCAACATGCGGGCATTTCACCTGACATCATGTGCTTAGGTAAAGGTTTAACGGGGGGATATATGACGCTTTCTGCGACCATCGCGACCCGCCATGTTGCAGAGACAATTAGTAACGGGGAAGCCGGCTGTTTTATGCATGGTCCAACTTTTATGGGGAACCCATTAGCGTGCGCCGTCGCCAATGCCAGTGTAAAATTATTACTTGAAAGCCCATGGCAAAAAACCGTTGAAAAAATTGAGGAACAACTAAAAACAGAATTACTGCCTCTAGCCCATTATCCTTCTGTTCATGATGTAAGAGTGCTCGGAACGATTGGTGTCATTGAAATGAAACATCCCGTCAACACAGCTGAATTGCAGAAAATTTTTGTCGCAGAAGGCGTGTGGGTGCGTCCATTTGGCAAACTCATTTATGTTATGCCACCGTATATTATTAAACCCGACCAGCTGAGTAAAATTACCCAAGCAATGGAAAAGGTGCTCACGGCGTAACGAAACATGTCGCTGAGCAATCCACTCAGCGACATCGTCATCAACCGTTAACGGAAGGTGACCCACATACAGCCCGCGGACGCTTTATAGCGTGCTAGTTCCGTCAATTCCCCCGTTATCTGATCAATTTTTGATACTGAAATATGATCGGATTTTTGCCCACTCGCCACTAAGAAACAACCGGTTGGATCAATATTAAATCCTCGCGGTTGCGCCTCTGTTGGGTAGCGTTCTACCAAGCTTAATTCTCGCCCATTATCTGAAACTTGATAGTGGCTTAAATAACTTTCTGAACGCTCACTCGCATACAAATGACGACCGTCTGGTGTGATATGAATATCTGCCGCCCAACGTTGGCTTTGATTGCCCGCAGGGTACAGTGCGACATTCTGCATTTCACGGTAACGTGTAAATTTATGATAAACGTTAATCGTTGAATCTAACTCATTAAGGCAGTAGATCACGCTCTTATTCGGGTGTAAGGCTAAATGGCGTGGACCTGCCTTCGATGCAGTTGTAATTTGATCTGCCGTGGCTTCGGTTAAATAACCATTTTCTGCCAGATTAAATAAACGGATGTGATCTTCACCTAAACATGGCACCCAAAGTTGCTGATTATCCGCATCCATATGCGATGAATGTGGATGACGTAGCCCTTCAATCACTTGAATAGGCGCACCAGCAACCCCATCACAACCAATCGGCAACACCGCTAAGTTATGCTGATGATATGAAGGGACAAATAAAAATTTACCACTGTTATCCAGCGATAAATGCACCGGTTTACCTGGTACGCTAGTTTGTGCTTTAAAACGTAGTGTGCCTTGAGGTTCAATGTCATAAGTCACTACACTCAGATGAGGCCCCACCCCAATATACAACTGCTTTTTGTCGTGACTAACCACCATTGGCTGCACTTGTCCCGGTGTACTCACAGTTTGCAGTAGTGAAAGTTCTCCAGTCTGATTCATTGCCCAAACGTGAATTTGTTGGCTTTCTGGGCTGGCAACATAAACAACCTGATCCATCCTGACTCCTTGATTGATAGTAAAAACAGCAGCATGAAATAATGGATTGACTATACCGAAAAAAAATCAAATTACCGCTAAAAACCGCCTCCGCACAGTTTAATGTATAAACACTAATCAACTTCAGTTATCATAAAGCCCTAAAATGAATCCGAAAAAATCTGATGGAGTCGTTTATGTCATACCGTGTTATTGCCCTCGATCTCGATGGAACGCTACTTGATCACCAGAAAAAAATTCTGCCTGAATCCCTAGAAGTGCTAAATGAAGCCCGTCGACAAGGGGTTAAAGTCATTATTGTGACAGGTCGTCACCATGTGGCCATTCATCCGTTTTATCAGACCCTTGACTTAGATACCCCTGCCATCTGCTGTAACGGTACCTACCTGTATGACTATTTAGGCAAAAAAGTCCTTAAATCTAACCCAATGACGGTTGACTCCGCAGCCTTACTGATTGATAAACTGCGCGGTTCCGATATCCAACACTTAATGTATGTTGATAATGCCATGCTATACCACACCAAAACTGAAGGTGTGACTCGCACATTAAATTGGGCACAATCTTTGCCCCCAAATCAACGTCCAAACCTCGAGTTTATCGAAGATTTTGCTCATGCACTGAATAATTATGAGTCTATTTGGAAATTTGCGGTCACTTCACCGGATCACCAACGCCTACATGATGTTGTTCGTGAAATTGAGTCAGAATTAGACTTGGATTGCGAATGGTCGTGGGAAGATCAAGTGGATGTGGGTCGTAAAGGTAATAGCAAAGGTCAACGCCTGAAAGAATGGGTAGAATCCCAAGGTATGAGTATGAATGATGTAGTTGCTTTCGGCGATAATTTCAATGATTTAAGTATGCTCACAACGGCGGGTCTAGGTGTTGCCATGGGCAACGCTGTTGATGAAGTCAAGCAGCAAGCGAAATTAGTGACTCGCGTGAATACCGAACCTGGTATCGCCGAAGTCATTCGCAAATATGTTTTGTAAAACGACTCAATGTAAGGCTCTGAGTTATTCTTATTGCCGCTAGGCGACAAATTCACTCATCCCTAGGCATATACTTGTGTATATGACTAGGGCAAGTGAATGAAGTCAACAATGCTACGATGTGAAGAATGACGAGCCTTTAGAAAGAGAGATTGACTTAACCTGCGCAAATACCTTACGCCCTTTACGAATCGACAACTCATCCCTTGCCCAGCGCGTGATCCTCGCCCATAAATAGTGTTCATCGCCCAGATCTAACTTCACATCCACTTGCTCTCCATCCTCTATCCACTCCACCACTTCCGCTGACAGAATATTTCTAATACTACTTATCAACGGTTTTTCAAGCACTAAAGAGACATCGGATGCATCGATACGTAATCGTAAAGCGCTATTTTTATCAACATCAACACGGGGGATCCACAGCTTCTGAGTTCCCACCATAACAGCTGTCATTTGGTAGTCAGGATGCTGGCTGTGGACTTCTACATTCAATACACTACTCAAGGTTTCTTGCTGCAACCAAGGACGTAATGCGCTACTCGCCCATACATCCTCTAGCGGACCAAATGCTTTAACTTTACCCTGCGCCATCACAATCACTTTATCCGCCAAGCGCAAAATTTCATCCAGACTATGGCTAACATACAAAATCGGGATTTTAACGTCTTGCGATAATTTTTCTAAATAAGGCAGTAATTCTCGCTTACGCGGCAAATCGAGCGATGCTAGCGGCTCATCCATCAATAAAATTTCTGGCGCCGTTAATAATGCTCGCCCAATGGCAACTCGTTGTTTTTCTCCGCCAGAAAGCGTAATGGGGAAGCGATTAAGTAGCTTTTCAATACCCAGTAATTCAACTATGTCATCAAACTTATCTTTCATTTGCGGTGCCATACCGTAGCGCAAATTACTTTTAACCCGATAATGAGGAAATAGCCGAGCATCTTGGAAAACATACCCAATATGGCGTTTTTCGGGGGGTAAACAAATTCCCTTTTCAATATCCACCAGCGTACGTCCATTCAGAACAATACGCCCTTTGTTTGGTTTGGTTAATCCGCCAATGACGTTGATTAAGGATGTTTTACCCGCTCCAGATAAACCAAAAACGGCAGTAATACTTTCTGTCGGTAACTGGGTGTTAACTTCCATTTGTAAGTCACCCAATTTTTGAGAAAAATTCAGTTCTAACATATTAAGCTACCCCCAGACGCTTCTTGCCCCAACGGGTTAGCCATTCTGAAATTAATAACGAAATTAATGCTAAGACAATCGCAATAATACACAGACGCGCCGCATCCGTTTCTGCTCCGGGCGTTTCTATCAAGGTGTACATCGCTAATGGGATTGTCTGAGTTTCCCCCGGAATATTAGAAACAAACGTAATTGTTGCACCAAATTCCCCGAGAGAACGAGCAAACGCTAAGACAGTACCAACAATAATCCCGGGTAATGATAGTGGGATAGTAATAGTAAAAAATACCCTTAATGGATTAGCGCCAAGGGTTCGAGCGGCTTGTTCAAGTTTTTTATCTACCGCTTCGAGCGCTAAGCGAATAGCCCGAACCATGAGGGGGAATGCCACCACGGCTGATGCTAATGCCGCTCCTCGCCAACTAAATGTAAAACTGAAGCCAAACCAGTCATACAACCACTCGCCAATAAATCCACGCTTACCCATGCTGACTAACAGTAAATAGCCCACTACCACTGGCGGTAGCACCAGTGGCAAGTGGATGATACTGTCGAGCAATGTTTTGCCCGGAAAATGGCAGCGGACTAACACCCAAGCCATTAAAATACCAAGCGGTAAGCTAAATAGCACCGCCACACTGGAAACTTTTAAACTTAGGTAAATCGCTTCCCATTCATAAGGACTTAACATCTGCAACGATATGATCTCTTAGCTATTTTTGATTTGGAGTGAAACCGTAACGTTTAAATACTTCTGAAGCCGCTGGGGTTTTTAAGTATTCATAGTAATCACGGGTCGCTTTATTATCCTGATCTTTCACAATTCCCATTGGATATTCAACAGGTTTATGAGTATCCGCAGGGAAAATTCCGACTACTTTGACTTTCTGGCTTGCTACCGCATCAGAACCATATACGATGCCTAATGGCGCTTCTTGACGCTCAACTAACGCCATGCCACTGCGTACGTTATTTGTACGTGCCAATAACGGATCAACCGTTTCCCAAGCCCCTAAATAGGTCAACGCTTCTTTTGCATAAATACCGACAGGAACGTGGTCAGGGTCACCGACAGCTAACCGACCGCCATCTAACAATTTTTTCCAATCTGTCTGTTTATTGATTTCAACTTTATCAATTTTTGAATCTTTCGGTGCGATTAACACTAATTCGTTACCTAACAAGGTGTAACGCGTGTCTTTAACCATGAGATTTTTATCAATCGCAAAATCCATCCATTGCTGATCAGCAGAGATAAACATATTTGCTGGCGCACCTTGCTCAATTTGGCGGGCCAACGTTGAAGAAGATGCGTAAGACGCCACCACTTCCACATTCGTTTCTTTCTTATATTGCTCTGAAATTTCATTCAGGGCGTTTGTCAATGATGCAGCAGCGAAAACTGTAATTTTTTCAGCCGCGAAACTATTCCCTGCCATCGTCAGCGTTAACGTGGCACCAGCAACTAGAGATATCAAACCTTTTTTCATGTTAATCCACCATTGTATTATTCAACTCGCTATATATATCAAGATACAGCGTTAACTTAAAGTTAAACCATCCATAAAAGTGTGCTAGCTCAATAATTGGTGGATTTACGCACATATAACAATAATATCGACAGGAGGATAGACAACATTAGTATTTCTATTGCCTATCCAATCATAGTGACTAAAAAATTTATTTAACAACAGACTGACATTGCCGATCGTCAATTTCGAGGGATTCTGCAATAGAGCCTTTGATGTAAAAATCTAAATAGATAGCTTTAGGTTTTGCCATCCCAAACTTATTCATAAACAAATCACAGTGCCTTGCAACCTGCTGATGTTTAATTTCGTTATTGAACTTTTGCTGGAATGCTTCTTTTGTCATGTTATCCACTTGGTATGAAATATGAATAACATTGGCTTTCTTTTCTGCCCCTGTCACACTCAGCCAATCATTTATTTTTAGGGGACTTTGTTGATTTAAAACATCCACAAAAATATCCGTCGATTTATCAACATCGGCACGCATTTCGCACAACTTTTTCCAAAACATGCCATTAAAATTATTCTCCCCTGCGATTTCCCAATTGCTACTCGTCTCTGGGTAAGGAATATCTGGCTTACCCGTCGCATATGGGTTAGCAAAGAATCCGATTGGTCGCTCCGTATATTTATTGGTTTTTCTACAATCGTAAACATGCGTCGCTCTCATCGACTTCATTTTCACACCGCGGAACTCTTCTTCTTTTTTAAATGACGTCACGATATCGATCTGAACCAGATCAGGGTTACCTTTGTAGTAATGCGAATCTGGTTTCGCCATATACAAGTTGCTTGATTTCGTTTCAAACCACTTTACATATCCTGCGGGCAGCGCTGAAGATTGGAAATCGGATTGCGTTGAAGATTTACCGATATTTTGGCAACCCACGACGGTAAGGCAGGCAAATGACAGCATCATGAATTTAACTTTCATTTGATTAACCCTGATTCACGTAGATCCTTCTGATCGACTTTTCCTTGGATAGTACAAAATAGCGTCACTTTTTTGTCGCTATTAACTTCAATAATGAAAAGCTTTTCAGCCGATTCTTCATCAGGAGCCATATTTGACGCAGGTGAGTTATTTTTGAGCCATTTATCCGATACAGAATTACGATACATTGCGTTATATACGTAAGAATCATCTGAGACTTTAACTAAATCTATTTGTGGTGATAACGCTTTAATTACGTCATTAAAAGGCTGGTTTGTTTCAAATCCCCAAAAATAATATTCTCCCGTCGGTGCATTTGGTACAACACCCTTATATTTATTGAAGTCCGTATATTCTACTGAAAATTTTTCGAGTTTTAATTTACCGTCTTGTATTGAAATTGGCTTGATAAAAGCGTTGCCATCAATCATTTTTTGTTGATAAAATTCATTAAAAATCTGATTTAACTCTTTATTTTTACTGGCTTCTTTGAAAAAACCAGCATCACAATTCGATAATGATTTTACCAGTGCGGAGGCGCTCGCCGTATTAATACCTAATATCACTATCAATTGAATAAAAATCGCCATAAATAACTTCATAAAACCATCCTTTAAATAACATTTAATCTTCAAAAAATACTTATAATATTAATATAGTATGCGTTATAAATTTAATAAGTGAGAGCATCTATACACATTGGTTATATATATCGAATTAAATGAAATAATTACAGCAGAAATACATTTATCGTTGATAATTTTTGATGGGCTTCCCATAACAGCCTGTTGGCTATTATAAAGAATCATTTTTGGAGTGTTAAAAATGACTTGCCCCCCAACTACTCAGTAGTCAGAGGGCAATAATTAGCAAGAAAATAAATCTACAAGAGATTATTTGCTTTCTTCATGATGATGGTGATGTGGAACGTGCGCTTTAGACAATAAGTTAAAAAATGAACCTAAGCCATAGATCAGACCCATAATCAGCACCATGACAACTGGAACCATTAATAGGGCAAAGCCCAAACTTTTGATAAGTTCTAACATCGAAACCTCTTCAGTGATACTGTGCTCACCAGCATGCTGATACGCTGACGAGGAAAAAACCAATACAACGAAAATAATAACGCACAATAGCATTATATTGCATACTATTTTAGACAAATTATTATACTAGCAACATACTAAATGTGCTTTTTGTCTTTGCCGCCATAATCCTAGCTAGGGAGTTCGAATACAATGCAGGCCGAAATCTTACTTACATTGAAACTACAGGGAAATTTGTTTGCCGATCCTCGCCGAATTGCCCTATTGAAACAAATAAAAGCAACAGGTTCAATTAGCCAAGGCGCTAAACTTGCAGGGATCAGCTATAAAAGCGCTTGGGATGCCATCAATGAGATGAACCTGCTCACCGATGACATTCTCGTAGACAGGGCCACTGGAGGCAAAGGCGGCGGTGGGACGACCCTGACGCCCTACGGAGAAAGACTGATTCAGCTCTATGATTTACTGGGACAAATTCAGCAAAAAGCGTTTGATGTACTCAAAGATGATAGCCTACCACTGGATAGCTTATTAGCCGCCATTTCTCGCTTTTCACTACAAACCAGTGCCCGTAACCAATTTTTTGGCACCTTGATTGCTCGAGATCACAATCATGTATTGCAGCATGTTCAAGTCAAACTCGCCGATCAAAAAACCGTCATCAACGCAGCCCTGACCGAATCCAGCGCTAATCGTCTTGGCTTAGTTGAAGGAAAAGAAGTTCTCGCTCTCATTAAAGCCCCGTGGGTCAAATTAACGAAACAACCGAGCAAGACTCACTTTGATAACCAACTGAGCGGCGTCGTTTCAACCCTCGAAAGAGGACCAGAAAATAGCGAGATTCTCGTCACTTTATCGGGTGGTGAAACGCTTTGCTCCACCTTATCAAATCAAGAAGTTGATGCGCTAAAACTCGCAGTTAATGATCCAATAACTGCGCTATTTAATGCAGATCAAGTGATTATCGCTACACTTTGTTAGATTTTTAGGGATTAACACCCCAAATTCAGACCTTTTATTCGACTTTTTTAGCTTCCGTCCAGAGTGACTTATTGACTTTGCTTGTAAACCTGATTATTTGTGGTAACAGACAGGTCAATGATAAGGAAGCTAAATGAGCTCGATAACAATACAAAATGGGTGCTTTAAGCTGAGCGAGACTCAAACGCTCGATATTCCTCATCTCGAAATTCATTCGGGTGAAAGCTGGGCTTTTATTGGCGCAAATGGCAGTGGAAAATCATCGCTAGCCCGTGTGTTGTCTGGGGAGCTTCAATCTCTTTCAGGCATGATCAAAGTTGACTTTAAGTCGCCTATTCGCCTCTCTTTCGAGCAGCTTCAAAAGATTATTGCCCAAGAATGGCAACGTAATAATACCGATTTACTCAGCGAGGATGAAGACGACACAGGTTTTACCGCAGCTGAAATTATTCAACTTCATCATAAAGATAACGAACTGTGCTTAGAGCTCGCCGCTAAATTTGGTATTAGTGACTTACTGTCACGTCGATTTAAATATCTCTCGACGGGAGAAACCCGCAAAGTCTTGCTGTGCCAAACCTTAATGGGCTCACCCGATTTAGTGATCCTCGATGAACCCTTCGATGGTCTAGATATTTATTCCCGTCATAATCTTAGCGAGCTCCTGTTTGATCTTCATGAAAAAGGTCTCACATTAATATTGGTTCTCAATCGTTTTGATCAAATTCCTGATTTTATCGAACACCTAGGTGTAGTTGCTGACTGTAAGCTCACCTTGAGCGGAGATAGAGAGTCCGTGCTTGCTAACACATTAATTAGCCAGCTACAGCACAGTGAAAAAATCAAACAACTCACGATCCCTGAACAAGAAGACCCGACTCTTGATGATGGATTAGATCACGAAATACCACACATTATTTTGAATAATGGTGTTGTGAGCTATAACGATAAACCGATTTTACATGGCTTAAATTGGCAAGTTAACCCTGGTGAACATTGGCAGATCATTGGTGAAAATGGTGCAGGTAAATCCACATTATTGAGCCTGATCACCGGTGACCACCCTCAAGGTTATAGCAATGATTTAACCCTGTTTGGACGCCGCCGGGGTAGTGGAGAAACCATTTGGGATATTAAACGTCATATTGGCTATGTCAGTAACAGTATTCACCAAGAATATCGTGTGGCAACCAGCGTTCTCAACGTGATTATTTCTGGCTTTCATGATTCCATTGGTTTGTATCAAACCCCATCTGACCGCCAGATTCAGCTAGCGTATGAATGGTTAGCGCTACTTGGATTAGCACCACAAACGGCTCAACAACCCTTTCATAGCTTATCGTGGGGTCAGCAGCGATTAGTCCTCATTGCCCGAGCCTTAGTTAAACACCCTGCCTTGCTGATTCTTGATGAACCACTACAAGGACTCGATGGCTTAAATCGACTTCTTGTGTTGCGTTTCATCGATATCATGCTCAGCAAAGGGAATACCCAGCTGTTATTTGTTTCCCATCATCAGGAAGACGCCCCATCGTGTATTACACACCGGCTCAGATTTGTCCCTGAGGGTGAGAAATACCGTTACGAGATTGATAAAATTTAACGCTATGCTATATCGCTGATAAATAGAATATTCTGTTTTCAGCGATATTCAATCTAATGATTGAATATAAATATTAATAAACCAAAATTAACATATTGATTAATAAAAATTATTTTAGCCAAAATACAGAAATAACAATTTAAAATCGAAAATTAGCCAAATTTCCTTAAAATCTGCCGTTTTAATAATTTAAATATTTATATAGGTATTACTTATGGCTTGGTTAATGTTAGCCTCATCACTTGTCACACTCACCACACATCGATTTGTTTCATTGTTACTCTTGTTCATTGCCATCACCATCGCAGCATTCACTGGCATCATTCATTGGCAAGCACTGCTATTACTCGGCTTTATTACGGCTATTTGCATCATTCATTTGTACTACTCACACATTTCAATCCTAAAAATAGGCAGTGAAATCATCCTTGTTTCCTGCGCTATTGGACTATTGATTCATGCACTTCCAGGATTTAATAATCTAAAATATTTAGATAAAGCATTCGTTGGTGCACAAAGCGCATCATTTACGCTGTATTTTAACTTTGATAAAGCATTAATTCCTTTTATTTTGCTCGCTTGCTTACCCACTTTACTCGTCTCTAAACCGGTAAAAAATGCCTCTCGTCGCCAGTGGCTACTACTCATTATCGCGGTTCCTGTGCTACTCATTATCGCCACACTTGCAGGTGGTTTAGGCGTTGAATTTCATTTACCCACTTGGCTACCTGCATTTGTTATCAGTAATATACTGTTCGTTTCTTTCGCTGAAGAAGCACTATTTCGTGGATACCTACAACAACGTCTTACTCAATGGTCAGGCTCGCCTTATCTAGCATTGATACTCACGGCATTATTGTTTGGTGCTGCCCACTTTGCTGGAGGACCGTTATTAATCCTGTTTGCTACACTTGCAGGTCTGATTTATGGTCTTGCTTGGATGTGGAGCGGTAAATTATGGCTTGCTGTATCGTTTCACTTCGGGTTAAATTTAGTTCATCTGTTATTTTTTACTTATCCCATAAAAATGGTATCTGGGCAATAAACAGGCAATTTAGTCACTTTTACGCCAACGATTTTCATGTAAACGTACCTGCACTGGTGCATTTTTTGATTTGGCTTGGTGAAAACGTAAGTTGTTACTAGCGTTCGAGTTGACTATCCCTATAATGTAACTCAGCAATAATTCATTTTTAATTTGAATGTACTGATAGGAGTTTTAGCTATGGCTGTAACTAAACTGGTTTTAGTAAGACACGGTGAGAGTGAGTGGAACAAAGAAAACCGCTTCACCGGTTGGACTGATGTAGAACTGTCAGAAAAAGGTCGCGAAGAAGCAAAAAATGCAGGTCAACTGCTGAAAAAAGAAGGTTTTGTTTTTGATTTCGCTTATACCTCTGTTCTGAAACGTGCTATTCACACCTTATGGAACATTCTGGATCAAGTTGAACAGCAATGGCTGCCAGTTGAAAAAAGTTGGAAACTAAACGAACGTCACTACGGTGCACTGCAAGGTTTAGACAAATCAGAAACCGCAGCAAAATACGGCGATGAGCAAGTGAAACTGTGGCGCCGTGGCTTTGCTATCACGCCGCCAGATCTGACAAAAGATGATGAGCGTTTCCCTGGTCACGACCCACGCTACGCAAACTTAAAACCATCTGAACTGCCAGTTACTGAAAGTTTAGCAACGACTATCGACCGTGTTGTTCCTTACTGGGAAGAAGTGATTAAACCACGCGTTGAGAAAGGCGAGAAAGTGATCATCGCTGCACATGGTAACTCACTGCGTGCACTGGTTAAATACTTGGATAACATGGGTGAAGAAGAAATTTTGAACCTGAACATCCCAACAGCAGTGCCGCTGGTTTATGAATTTGATGAAAACATGAAACCAATCAAACACTACTATTTGGGCAACCAAGATGAAATCGCAGCGAAACAAGCAGCGGTAGCTAACCAAGGTAAAGCGAAGTAATCACTTACTTCATGTAAGACCTAAAGTGGTTAAATTGAGGGTTAAGCTAATGGCTTAGCCCTTTTTTATCACTATTTTCCCCATTTTACTGACTCGATCATAAAATCTATTCGCTTGGAGTGTCGAAAACGACAATAACCGACTATCATAGGCAAAATTTACTGAAAGGTTGATAAAACAAGATAATGAATAAATTTAATCTTTATGTCTGGGTTGGGTTGATCCTCAGCGCCAGTATTTTAGGTGCGCTCCTGTATATGTTACAAACCGGAGAAATGAGCCTTGAAGGGCCCGCGGGAAGTGCAAACCCTGAATTGATGAAAACATTGATGATCATAGCCTGTGTCAGCTTCCCACTGCAAATTGTGAGCATGATGGTACTCAACTATAAGCCGACATTTGCCATTGTCCTTGCCATTATCAGCAGTATTGCGTTAATGCCCATTACGATTGTCTTTGCGATGGGAATGATTTTTTCTGCTATTCGTTGGCGCTACCATCAACTGACCCCATTTGATACTACGATTAATGTACCTTTCGACATTAATATTCCAATGAACAAGCGCAACAATACTATCATGGTGTTTTCCATTGCTATTTTAGGTATCGTGCTGATTGTATTAAGTCAGAGCTTAGGAATGTTTTTATTTGTATTCGCCGTTTTCTTGGGTTTCTTTGGTAAAAAAGCCAGTTCTTCGACCTACCTAGCTATCAAGGATAACCATTTTTATATTCGTCCAAATATCTTTGCGTATTGTTATCGTATTCCTCTCAGTGATGTGTTCTACGTAAAAAGCCATAAAGGAAAGCTCTATTTCCATGTGAATGTACCTAATGAAAGACTGATATTAACCGCTCGCCCAGAGAACATCAGCGACACCGAATTTGAGCCCAAAGATCAATTAGGCTTACTTCTTAAGAAAATAGCCAAATTTCAGTAACGCCAAGAACCACTGCCAGCCAATCCTTTGGCAGTGGTTTATCGGTCTTAATTAACTTGAGGAATTTGTGGTATCAAACCTTTTATTGGCGCGACATCCATGACTGCCTTCTCAATAGCATTAGTGTCTATGACTTTAAATCCAGCAATAGCTACGGTTAAGTTTCCTGATATATCGTTACTGGTCATCTCAATAATATCAGGAAAATGCATAATAATTCTATTTTCTCGACTCAGTCCCAATAGCTGAAGTGCACTTTCTATTGCTTTATTTTCATCGATAATTAACTCTTTTTCTTCCTTTTGGTATTGTATTTTTATATCAAGCGATTCAATTTCATCTTGAGTTAGCTGTTCATTTGCTAAATTATACTCTAGATTAGCCAATGAAATATCTAACTCACTGAGATATTTTTCATTTCTATCGAGAGCACCAATGTAATCATAGCCATAGTAAATTTTATTATTCTCATCATAAACATTAAAAGAATATTCAATATGATTAAGAGAAGACCTCAAATCATCTAATGCATTGCTAAATGCAATATTAATTTTATCATATGCCTCAATTATTGAATAAATTTCAATATTCAAATTACGAAGGTTAACTTTATCCTTCCAAGTTAATTTTGGTACTAATTTCATTATGTTATCTATTTTTTTATTTTTACTAAAAATAGTATCTTTAATTTTCAAAAAATCTTCAGATGGAATTTTGCAGTTTTCAATTGTCATTGATAACTCTTGTAAATCATGAATTTCGTTGTTAAATGATGAATTAAAAACATTAAGTCCATTTTGATATTTTAACATAAACACTATGTTTTCATGAGAGACATCATAATAAATATCAGGATTTTCTGCTAATATTGCACTGAGTTCACCACTAATCAAACTCGTTTTTTTATTATATTCTTTATAGCTTTCATTTAATCTCTCCATTTTATTTTTTAATAAATCAAACTCATTAATTAAGTTTATTTTATGATTTATTTCATTTATTGTTTGTCTTTCCATTTTAAATCCTTTTATTTTAAATAAGCCAATTTATGTTAACATCAAAATTAAGTTATATTTAGATAAAAAATAAAACAAATTTATTTTTCATATTGTTAATTAATTTATTTTATAAACATGAATACTTCATAAAATGGACATTAAAAAGCCCACTCAGATTGTGAGTGGGCTACAATATATGACTAGAATAATTTAGATTATTTATTTCGACGAGCAATGACTGCTTCCGATAATTGGCGTAATACTTTTTCCGTATCATCCCAGCCAATACACGCATCTGTCACGCTCTTGCCGTACACTAAAGGTTCGCCTGATTCTAAATTCTGGTTACCTTCAACTAAGTGACTTTCGATCATCACGCCCGTAATTGAGCGATCACCTTGACTGAGCTGAGTGCTCACATCCGTCGCCACTTCCATCTGTTTTTCAAATTTCTTACTGCTATTAGCATGACTAAAATCAATCATAATGCTTGGGATTAACCCTGCGTTAATTAACCCTTCTCGTACAGCTTTAACATGTTCAGCACTGTAGTTTGGCTCTTTTCCACCACGCAGAATAATATGGCAATCAGGATTCCCGCTCGTATTCACAATGGCTGAATGCCCCCACTTAGTTACAGACAGGAAGCTATGTGCTGAACGTGCTGAATTAATTGCATCAATGGCAATTTTAATTGTCCCATCCGTTCCATTTTTAAAACCTACGGGACAAGACAAGCCTGATGCTAACTCACGATGAATTTGCGACTCGGTAGTTCGGGCTCCAATTGCCCCCCAACTCATCAAATCAGCTACATATTGCGGACTGATCACATCGAGAAACTCACCTGCTGTTGGTAAACCTTGGTCATTAATCGTTAACAGCAGCTCACGTGCAATACGTAACCCTTCGTTAATATCAAAGCTATGATCCATATGAGGATCATTAATAAGCCCTTTCCAACCGACGGTGGTGCGCGGTTTTTCAAAATACACACGCATCACGATTTCTAAGGAATCTTTTAGTTCTTCACGAATTTCTTTCAAACGCTCAGCATATTCCAACGCTGCTTTTGTATCGTGGATAGAACATGGACCAATAACAACGACAAGACGATCATCTTTTCCTACTAGGATATTATGAATAGCATGACGAGCTTCATGAACGGTAAACGCCGCTTTATCGGTTGCTGGAAATTTTTCGAGCAGTGCAATAGGGGGTAATAATTCTTTTATTTGTTTTACTCTGACGTCATCGTTCTGATAGTTCATACTGGTATATCCAATGTTTATTATTTTTCCTAAGGTTGAATTACATACCCTTTTGAGTCTCAATAGCTAACAATTAACTTAAAATGCGACAGGTATCGAATTTTCAATCTAACCGTTCCCTAGCCATCTGTAAACAGCCAAAATGGCAAGATAACCATCCATTATTTAAGTTCTGATTATAAAATGGGGTGAAACATTGATATTTAGCACAATTGCTAAATGATAGATGGGTTATACAGAGTAAAAATATACAGAAACGGCTAAACAACGATAATATTACTTTAGCCGTTTTTTGCATTTTTTCCTATCGAGCTGTATGTTCAAGCTACCTGTTCAAAAATACTTAATCGCGAGATAGTGCTCTTGAGCCATTTTGTTTTGCAGATTTGATCCACAACCGTGACCCATTTAACGCAATACCTAGCAATATTAAATATTCTAGGGACATAGCGTATACCCCTTGAATAAAGAAGATCACAACGCTAATTACGTTAATTACCACCCATAGCAACCAGTTTTCCACATATTTGCGGGTCATTAAAATCATCGCAACAACCGATAATACCGTCATAGTGGAATCCCAGAATGGGAAGGCATCTGGGTCAAGAATTGGCAATGTTAAATTAGCGCCAAATAGATTTAAGAGTTCAACCGCCCACGTTGCTAAACGACCAAAGACGACATCAATATTTAGCGTAAGAAAAATGATAGCCAAAATCGAAATTACCAGTGTCGTTAACGCTTTCGGCAAGCTTAACCAACGAATTTTCAATTCAGCTTCTTGAGCGCTCGACATTCGGCTCCAAGCATACCAACCATAAATATTGGCACCGAAGAAAAATACCTGTAAAAGTAAATTCGCGTATAACTGAATTTGGAAGAAAATGACTGCAAATAAGGTGACGTTAATCAGACCAAATAAGTAGTTAATGGTTTTTTCGAAACTTGCTAATAAAATACACAGTAAACCAGCCACTGTACCGACAGCTTCAATATACGAAAGATCATAAACAGAACCCCATAATGGGATCTGGATTAATGTATTTGCGGTGCTAAAAAACTCCATTCCTAAATCCTATTTATCATCAATAGTTAAAATAGCATTGCTCACCAATATCACAGGGTTAACTCATTTGAAATTAAACCCTAAATTTTTGTTTATTATTTTAGACTTTCTGCAAACTTTAACATTTTATCTAATGGCAAGAGCGCTTTTTCACGTAAATGCTCCTCTACATAAATTTGATTCGCACTGCCATCCCCTTCAAGGGCTTCTGTAATCGCTTGTAAGCCATTCATTGCCATCCAAGGACAATGAGCACATGTACGGCAAGTCGCGCCTTCACCGGCTGTTGGTGCGATGTACAACGACTTATCTGGGCATGCCTGCTGCATTTTGTAAAAAATCCCCTTATCCGTTGCCACTATCATCGATGGATTGGGTAAATTTTGTGCTGCTTTAATCAGTTGACTGGTCGAGCCAACAGCATCGGCTAAATCAACAATGGCTTGAGGTGATTCTGGGTGTACCAATACCGCGGCTTCTGGATACATGGCTTTCATTTTTTCCAGTGACTGAGTTTTAAACTCGTCATGAACGATACAAGCCCCCTGCCAACATAAAATATCTGCGCCAGTTTGTTGCTGGACATAACGACCTAAGTGTTTATCCGGTGCCCAAATGATCTTTTCACCAAGGCTATCTAAATGATCAATCAATTCTACCGCAATGCTGGAGGTCACAACCCAATCGGCACGCGCTTTAACCGCTGCGGAGGTATTGGCGTATACCACAACCGTCCTGTCTGGGTGCGCATCGCAAAAACGCGCAAATTCTTCATCCGGACAGCCAATATCTAGCGAGCATTGGGCCTCCAGCGTTGGCATCAAAATATTTTTTTCGGGGCTCAGGATCTTAGCGGTTTCGCCCATAAATCGAACACCAGCAACAAGGAGAGTTGAAGCATTATGTTTAGCGCCAAAGCGTGCCATTTCAAGAGAATCAGCCACGCAGCCCCCTGTTTCTTCAGCTAAAGCTTGAATTTCAGGATCGGTATAGTAATGCGCTACAATCACGGCGTTTTTTTCAACTAATAATTTCTTAATACGCTCACGATAAAACGCTTTTTGATCGGTATTCAACGGTGCTGGTTTTGGTGGAAAAGGATAAACAGCATGGTCAAAATCGATAAACTCGCTCATGTCTTGCCTCTGTTTAGCAGAAAGTTATTTTATGCCTAAAAAATTTCATAGAACCACTAATTCTGCATTTTTTGTTTTATATACTAAACAAGATACGCCAGTTTGGCTAAGATGTCTGCAAGGATTTCACCTAACGAGGGAATGATTTTACGTCCCCCCCCTTTCCACGATTTGTTTTTCGCTTTTCTCCTCATTTGTCGGTATCTTAGCGACTCCTGTTAACTCCAATAGGTCAGTTATGGAATCACCTGCAACGTTACTCAATAAAATAATTTCTATTTCATTACTCGAACCTAGAATCGACGCCGTCATACTCACGGGATCTAGAGGGAGAGAACTCAATATTGATAGCTATTCTGATATCGATATTGAACTCATTGGTCATGGTGTCACCGCACTTTTCCATGATAAAAAATGGATCAGCCTTATTGCCAATCCATTGATTGCATTACATTTAGAAAATGGTGGAGAAAATGAGCCTGAAAGCCCTACCTGCTTAGTGATTTATGAGGAAGGGCGCAAAGTCGATTTTACCTTTGCCGAGCCTTCACGATTACTCAATATGCAGCAACAAGGGTTAGATAGTACTTACTCACGCGGTTTTGTCGTGCTGTTAGACAAAACAGGCATTACCGATGCACTCTCAATACAGAACTCTAGTGCATTAAAACCAACACCATTGAGTGAGCAGCAATTCACCGAATTAGTAACTGATTTTTGGTTTGAAGCTCATCAAGTCGCGATTGCGTTAACGCGTAATGAGCTATGGGTTGCTTGGTCAAGAAGTACAGATATGAAACGCTTCTTTCTCAATCTACTCGAGCGAACTGTTGCTCATAGAGTACCACCACAAGATGTTTGGTATAACGGCAAACAATATCAGCAATGGATGCCTGAACGTATAGTCCAATCAACTGAAACGCTTTTCGACTGTGGAACTACACAAAAAGCAGCATTATCTCTACATTGCTTGATGGGTCATTTTATGGAAGCGATGACTGAGGCCATTGAACTGTTTGGTTATCAAGATAATCGAGCTGTAGGTTTAAAAGTGCAAGAAATCGTTATCGGGATCTTAAAGGATAATGAGTTAATCCCTGAAAACCTGGAATAAATGATATTGAGCTGGCGAGGGAATGCTGGTTTTTTAGATGGGGTTTGAAATGGTGGGTCGTGCAGGATGACTCGGGCTTTGCCCTCGCCCTTCGAGTCGTTGCGGCAAGCGCAACGCTGTCTCGCTTCGCTCGGCTCAAACCTGAACGCAGCTTCTCACCTGCACTCAACGTACAATATGCAAATGACAAAGTTGTTTTAATTGGGGAGTTTACTTGGTAGAATGGTGGGTCGTGCAGGATTCGAACCTGCGACCAATTGATTAAAAGTCAACTGCTCTACCAACTGAGCTAACGACCCATCTAATTTTTGATTTTCT
>NZ_ABXW01000059.1 GCF_000173415.1 Providencia alcalifaciens DSM 30120
TACCATTCTAATAAATGGACAGCTGACAGCCTTGATTATGACTTTATCTCAGTAAATAAAAACCCATACCGCGCAGCTATGGAATTATTTTTATTAATGAAGGATGCGGAAAATAACAATAAAACAAGTTCAAGCAATGACGACGCTGGTATTAATTGATGGTATTACGTATCAAATAGCATTACCAAAACAATATGTACATCTTCAGGCAAAGCAAGCGCTGATGTTCGCTCAAGAGTTCGGTGGTTTAATTATTCCATGTAAGTTTACTGACATAAAGCCAATGGAAGCCGATGGATTGCCTTTTAATATTAGTGATAGCAAGGATGAAGGCTGACTACGGAGGTAGCCATACACCAAAGGAATTGCGTGATAGATGGCAAACTCCCCTACCTTTATTTACAGCATTGGACGCTGAATTCGGTTTCTATTTAGATGCCGCTGCCGATAAAAACAACCACCTTTGCACTCATTACCTCACCGAAAAGGACGACTCACTAAATTGTGATTGGGAAAGTTATGGAGCTATTTGGATTAACCCGCCCTATTCTGATATTCAGCCATGGATTAATAAAGCTACCGAGCAATGTAAAAAGCAATTACAGCCTATAGTGATGTTAATTCCGTCTGATACATCAGTAGGTTGGTTTAATTCGGCATTAGAAACAGTTGATGAAGTGAGATTAATTACAGGAGGTCGAATATCTTTTATTAATGCTGGTACCAACAAACCAGTTAACGGAAATAATAAAGGCTCAATGCTTTTAATATGGAGACCATACATCACCCCACGAAAGATAATTAGCACTATCGATAGAGATGAATTGATGAACATCGGAAATCAAATATTAAATGAATGGAAAATAGCATAGGTGAATTATGGATATTATCGACCAAGCAAACAAATTAGAACAATTACACATTCAAGCCGCATTATCAAATCGCCAGCCAGTAATTAAATCAATAAACGGAATGTGCATCTGGTGCGAAGACATGCCAGCAGCACCAAATAGCGCATATTGTAGTAAAGAGTGCGGAGATGATGATGAACAATATAAGCGGAAAAATGGATGATGTAACGCTTTAGAACGGACGACGAAAGATAGCAAGGGAATGCTTAAACTAACCACTTAAATTAGAAGAAAAATAGACCATAATATATCCATCATACTAAATAAATACACTCCACAATTCAGCCATTTGAATGACAAAAAACACTTCCGACCCAAGATGATTTTAGGTCACTTAGTCCGTACAATAGAAAAGGAAATTAATTATGGTTAAGTATTTCACTGTAAGAGATTTTGCAAGTAAACACAGGCGGAGTGATGAAACCATCAGACGATGGATTAGCGCAGGTAAAATATATCCAGCCCCAACATTTGATGGTTATCAATATTTAATTCTCCCTTCAGCTCAAAAAATAACTAATTATGATAGATTAAATCCAACCATTTTATTAAGCAAAGACAGCAAACTGTTAAAAAGGATTAAAACAGATGGCAAGGAACAGAGCCCCCAAAAACGCACACTTACCACCTAATCTATATTGCAGAAAAGGATATTATAGTTATAGAAATCCAGAAACTGGAATAGAATACGGAATGGGAAGAAATAAAAATGAAGCCATAAATGAAGCTATTTCAGCGAACTTATTTATTTATGGCAAAAAAGAAACATTAAGAGAAAAAATATCTAATGATACTGTTGTTAAACTACATGAATGGATTGATAGATTTAACAACATTATCATTCACAGAAATTTAAAGAAAAGAACCCTTGATGATTATCAAGGACGTTTGAAAAGAATAAAAAATAGTTTTAATAACATCCCTCTTCATGAAATAAAAACAAAAGATATCGCTGATTATATAAATAAAATTGTTTCAAATGGAAATATTACTACTGCGAGATTAATGAGAAGTATATTGAAAGATATGTTTAATGAAGCAATGTCAGATGGAGTTACGGACTCAAACCCAGTAATTGCGACAAGAGTCCCTAGAAATAAAATTGCCAGAAGTCGACTTTCAGAGAGCGACTATCTGGCTATATATCAGTCCGCGGTAATTAATTGCCAACCATGGGTAAGCATGAGTATGGACCTAGCCATATTAACAGGTCAGCGCTCAGGGGACATAAGAAAGTTAAAGTGGGATGATGTACGAGATGGTTTTTTATGGATCGAACAAGAAAAGACAGGAACAAAAATAGCAATACCACTGAACATTTCAAATAGCATAGCCAATAAGACATTGCAATTAGTATTAGATAGATGTAAACATGAACTAAATGGCAAAGAGTCTGTTCTTGTTTCGCAGAGAGGTGATATGCTGGCAGATAAAACTATTGGTAAATCATTTTCTTTGGCAAGAGATAAAAGCGGACTATCTTGGGAAGGCTCTCCGCCAACGTTTCATGAAATAAGAAGTTTAGCCTCCAGAGTCTATGGCATTGAAAAATCAGATGAGTTCGCTAACCAGCTCCTAGGTCATAAATCCATGGATATGACAAGAATGTATCAGGATGACAGAGGCTTAAGCTGGAAGAAAATTGAAATTTGATATTGAATTTATTTTGAGTTATTTCGGAGATGTACTCCTAATACTATGATTTATAAAGGTAAAAAATGATTACTCATATCAGTCCATTAGGATCTATGGATCTACTGTCTCAGCTTGAAGTCGACATGCTGAAACGTACGGCGAGCAGCCATTTGTATCAATTGTATCGAAACTGCTCCTTAGCGGTGTTACATTCAGGAAGCTTAACTGACAGCAGTAAAGAGCTATTAGAAAAAAGTGCAAGTTTTGATATCAATATCTTACGTCGCGAACGTGGCATTAAGCTGGAACTCATCAATCCCCCTGAAAAAGCATTCGTTGACGGAAAAATTATTCGCTCATTACAAGCTAACTTGTTTGCTGTACTGCGCGATATTCTGTTTGTGCATGGACAAATCAGTACAGCAAAACAGCAATTCCATCTCGATTTGGAAAACAGTGTCCATCTAACCAACATGATCTTTTCTATTTTACGTAACGCCCGTGCTCTGCATATTGGTGAAGACCCGAATATGATCGTGTGCTGGGGTGGTCACTCCATCAATGAAAACGAATATTTATATGGTCGTAAAGTTGGTAATGAACTTGGCTTACGTGAACTGAATATCTGTACCGGTTGTGGACCCGGCGCGATGGAAGCACCGATGAAAGGCGCTGCCGTTGGCCATGCGCAGCAACGTTACAAAGACAGTCGTTTTATCGGTTTAACCGAACCCTCTATCATTGCGGCAGAGCCACCTAACCCACTCGTTAACGAACTGATTATCATGCCTGACATCGAAAAACGTCTTGAGGCATTTGTACGTTTAGCTCACGGGATTATTATTTTCCCAGGTGGTGTAGGAACTGCGGAGGAACTTCTGTATTTGTTAGGCATCATGATGGATCCTGAAAATACCGAGCAAGTGTTACCTCTCGTGCTCACGGGACCAAAAGAGAGTGCTGAATATTTTTCTGTACTGGATGACTTTATTCGCCACACTCTGGGTGATGAAGCCAGCAAACATTATCAAATCATTATCGATAACCCACAAGAAGTGGCTCGCGTAATGAAAAAAGGAATGTCTGCTGTGAAAGAGAGCCGCCGTAATACTGGCGACGCTTACAGTTTCAACTGGTCGATTAAAATTGCACCAGACTTACAGCATCCATTTGAACCAACCCATGAAAATATGGCGTCACTGAACTTGCACCCAGACCAATCTCCTGAAAAATTGGCGTCTGATTTACGTCGTGCTTTCTCTGGGATTGTCGCGGGTAACGTGAAAGAAGTTGGTATGAAAGCCATTGAAAAACATGGTCCTTTCAAAATTCACGGTGATAGCGACATTATGAAACGTATGGATATTTTACTCCAAGGTTTCGTGAAACAGCATCGTATGAAATTGCCGGGTGGCACCGCTTACGAACCTTGCTATGAAATTGTGAAATAATCACCTACGCGCCAAGGACGGCGCGTTTAACTACCAAACGGCTTATGATCCATTTATTAATTATTGATGCTTTAAATTTAATTCGACGTATCCACGCGGTTCAAGGTAGCCCATGTGGAGAAACCTGCTTGTCCGCTATTTCTCAATTGATTAACCACACTAATGCAACTCACGTTGTTGCCGTCTTTGATGAGGAAGGTCGACACCATAGTTGGCGCCATGAAAAGCTACCTGACTATAAAGCAGGACGTCAGCCTATGCCTGAATCATTACACACTGAACTCCCCAACTTAGTTGCTCAGTTTGAAGAAAATGGTATTCATTGCTGGCAATCTGAGGGAGACGAAGCCGATGACTTAGCGGCCACTCTCGCTAAACGCATTGCCAATTCTGGGCATACCGTCACCATCGTCTCCACCGATAAAGGCTATTGTCAGTTGCTGTCACCCAATTTACGTATTCGTGACTATTTTCAAAAACGCTGGCTAGACGTGCCTTTTATCGAAAATGAATTTGGGGTCAAACCTGAACAACTTCCTGACTACTGGGGTTTAGCGGGGATCAGCAGCAGTAAAGTTCCCGGAGTTGCAGGAATTGGAGCTAAAAGCGCCACGGAGCTGCTTCAGCGATTCCGCTCGATTGAAAATTTGTACGCCAACTTTGATGTTCTTGAAGAAAAATGGCAGAAAAAATTAGCAAATCAAAAAGATATAGCGATAATCTGCCGAGAAATTGCGACACTAAAAACGAATATTGCGTTGAAAGGCAACCTAAACCAATTACGCTATCAAGCTAAATAGTAGACACAAAAAAGGTCACTTTGAAGTGACCTTTTTGCTATTCAAACCAATCCAGCTTTGACTTAATAATATTCACGCGCCATTGGGTTTGCAGACCAAACACGTTGTACATGCACGGTGACTTCTTCACGGTCATGGTAAAGCTGTTTCGCGTGGATCAGAACGTTGATACCATTCTCTTTCAGCTGAACTTTCATTTTTTCCAGAATATGCGCGACTTCTTCATAACGCTTTTTCATCGGCAACTTCAAGTTAAAAATGGTTTCACGACACCAGCCTTCTTGTAACCACTGCGTCATCAATGCAGCAACTTTCGCGGGTTTTTCTACCATATCACACACTAACCAAGTGATATTCTGCGATGTCGGCTTAAATTTAAAGCCATCTTCACGATGGTGTCGAACTTGTCCTGTATTCATCAAGCTTTCCGCCATTGGACCATTATCAACGGCATCAACCATCATACTGCGTTTCACCAACTGATAAGTCCACCCGCCTGGACATGCTCCAAGATCAACGGCTTTCATTCCACTCCCTAAACGCTCATCCCACTCTTCATAAGGAATAAACACATGGAAAGCTTCTTCCAATTTTAACGTTGAACGACTTGGTGCATCTGATGGGAATTTTAAACGCGGAATGCCCATGTAAAAATTCGAACTATTATTCGAATAAGAATAGCCGGCATAACAACACCCCGGTGCAATAAAGAACACATGGATCACCGGGCGTTTAAAGTTCTCTTTCGCCAATAATACTTTCTCTTGGCGTAACGCATTACGCAGAGGTACTGTAAATTTACGGCAAAACTTCATTAACTCTTTTGATTCATTGGTATCTGCGACTTCAACTCGCAGATCACCTGCTCGCTCAACCAGCTTGCTAAGCGCATTCACAATAGGAGTAACCCTATCTTCTGGAGGTAGATCTTTTAATAAATCGCCTACCACAAACATTTGACGAGCAAAAATTAATTCACGAAATGGCAGCGTGCGTGCAAGAATGTCTGCGTCCTCAGACTGATAACATTCAAAAATAACATAGCCGCTATTCTCTTTAACACGAGCAAAACCGTAAATTTCACGTTGTCCTGCTTTATCTGTAATTTCTGCTGCACACTCTTTTTCAAAGCCCGGGCGGCAATATAATGCAATCTTGTTACTCATTGCGTGACGCCGATTTCCTTAGACGCATAGCGCCAATAACTGCTAAAAGCCAGCCAACTAGGAAGCAAACGCCACCTATTGGCGTAAAATAAGAGAAGTATTTTACCTGCAATAAGGCCATACAATAAAGGCTACCACTAAAAAGAAGTATTCCGACGGAGAAAAATACCCCAGCCCAATAGAACCATAAAATGACTTTACGCAGTAATACTGCGCCCAGCACCATTAATGCAACGGTATGAAACATTTGATAACGCAATCCTGTCTCAATCCATGCCATTTGATGAGAGCTCATCATTGGTGCAAGTGCATGCGAGCCAATAGCACCAAATGCGACCACAAAAAATCCACTGATCCCTGCAAAAATTAACATCAAACGACTATTCACAATAGCACCTTCGTTTTTACTGTTTGATTATTGTATATGCGTCAAATCTTGGTCATTGGTAATAAACCCGAGCTTTTCTTGCTCACTGGCTGCTTGCGCGAGGATCCATTGACGAAATGCCGCAATTTTCCCTAAATCGGCCTGACTTTCTTGGCAGACCAGATAGAATGCGTTTTTACTCACTAAAACTTCACTAAATGGGCACACCAATCTGCCCGCATCAATTTCATTTTTTGCCATCACATTGTTAGTTAGCGCAACGCCTTGTCCATGTACTGCAGCTTGAATCACCATCGAACTGTGACTAAAAATAGGTCCCTGCTGTACATTAACAATATTCTGCAAATCTAACTGCTTCACATATGCCTGCCAATCACGGCGAGAAGAGTCATGAAGTAATGTATGCTTTGCTAGATCTTCAGGATTTTTAAGTTGATTCCCACCCGTTAACAACGAAGGTGAACACACTGGCATTAAGTATTCAGCATACAGCCTGTCAGTTCTTAGACCTGTCCAATTTCCTCGACCGTAAAAAATCGCAACATCGACATCATCGGCTAGCTTATCTTCTTCCCGATCAACCGCTTGAATACGTACATCAATGCCAGGAAACGCTTGATTGAATCCAGAAAGACGAGGAACTAGCCATTGTATCGCGAAACTTGGCGATAAGCTTACAGTGAGTGCGCCTTTTGCACTTCTGGCTTGAAGCTTTCTCGTCGCCTCATTTAAAGACGAGAAAATTTCCTTAATATCAAGATAATAACTTTGCCCTTCTTCCGTCAGTAACAATGAGCGATTTCGGCGACGAAACAACTTCAAACCAAGAAAATCTTCTAGGCTTTTTATTTGATGACTAACAGCAGCTTGTGTCACAAATAATTCATCTGCCGCTTTAGTAAAACTTAAATGACGGGCGGCGGCATCAAACACTCTCAGAGCATTTAAAGGCGGTAATCTTTTAGACATAATCTCTTCGGCTCAGCTTTGTTATATGCATTAGTTTTTCTCATCCGAAGCATTATAAATTGTCCATTGAGGATCCGCTAGTAAATACCTATAGTATGCACACTTCCTAAGCCGGAACGAAAAGTTGCAGAGTTTAGTTACTTTGAAACTTTTGGCTTTGTGGTTGTGATGTTGTGTTTGCAAGTTGTCTGGTTAAACCAGGCTTTGTAGCAATTGCTACTGTTTTTTTCACTTCCTGTACATTTACCCTGTCTGTCCATAGTGATTTTATAGTGCACCGCCAAAGCGCGGTGCTTTTTTTTATGTTGAGCGCGATAAAATCCATTATGGAAGATAAAAATTATTATCCCATCAGATTAAGAGTAAAAAAGCACACAAAACCATCTTAAATTAAATTTAATCATTAGATTAAAAGTAAACCGAAAACGTTTTAAACTACGTTGCATTTTTATGGCGCGCAATTATTCTAAAATCTGAGCAAAAATCTTCCTGTTAAGTGTAACAAATTATGTCTAATAATCGATAACTGAATAACATTTTTTGTTCCCATCTACTTATTCACTGTTTTCCGTTATTATCATAGCCAGATCATAATCACATTCGCCAACCGAATGATTAACGACAAAGAATCAGCATAATGGATAACTTTAACGCCCTTCAATTTCGCCAGCAATTTCCTGCTATCAGCTCAGATATCGTTTTTCTAGACAGTGCCGCTACCGCACTAAAACCGCTGGAAATGGTCAACGCCTCCGATAATTACTATCGTTTTTCAGGCAGTTCTGTATATCGAGGGCAATCGCCAGAGGCATTAAAAATCACGCAACTCTATGAGCAAGGGCGCTCCTTAGCGGCTAAGTTAATCCATGCGCCTGACGAAAAATCCATTATTTGGACTCGCGGTACCACTGAGTCGATAAATTTGATTGCTCAAAGCTATTTTCGCGAGAAACTTCAAAGTGGCGACGAAATTATTGTCAGCGAAACTGAGCATCATTCTAACTTGCTACCATGGCTGATGTTGGCACAGCAAACAGGTGCAAAGGTCGTAAAATGGGCAATAGAACCTGACTTAACGCTCGATATCAACGCACTACGCTCTATCTTAAACACAAAAACTAAAGTTATTGCTATCACTCAAATGTCCAACGTAACAGGCTACCAGCCGGACATCTCCACCATAACTAAATTAGCCCATCAAGTTGAAGCAAAAGTTGTTGTGGATGGCGCACAGGGCGTTGTACATCACCCTCTAGATATCTTGGCGACAGATGTAGATTTCTACGTGTTTTCAGCCCATAAATTATATGGACCAACCGGATTAGGAGTCTGTTACGGAAAACCAGAACATTTAGCCAACATGAATCCGTGGCATGGTGGTGGCAAAATGTTAAGTCACGTCGATTTTTCAGGCTTTACTCTTGCTCCAATACCACAACGTTTTGAGGCCGGAACACCTAACATTACAGGTGTAATTGCCTTTGCAGCAGTGCTTAAATGGCTTTCAACCCAAGATTTAACACAAGCTGAAATCTATACGTGTTCTCTGATAGATTACGCGTATGAGCAACTATCGCAACTCGACGGTATTATTTGTTATCGCACAGAAAACTCACCACTTTTATCTTTCAATTTCCACAATATTCATCATAGTGATTTAGGTCTCTTCTTGACCGAACAAAAAATTGCACTACGCTATGGGCAGCATTGTGCTCAACCGTTGATGGACGCACTCAATATAAGCGGCTGCTTGCGCATCTCTGCCATGCCATACAACAACAAACAAGATATTGATAAATTTATTAATTCTGTAAAATTTGCACTGTCGATTTTAAATGATTAAAAGGTAATCGCATGACTTTGTCTAGACATGAACTGGCTTCTCATCCATTTGGCACAGAGATTGTCATTCACGAAATCGTTGAACAGTTTTCCAAACAAAAAGCTTGGGAAGATAAATATCGCCTGCTCATTCAATTAGCCAAAAAACTGCC
Organism: Providencia alcalifaciens DSM 30120; assembly: GCF_000173415.1. Taxonomy (GTDB): domain Bacteria; phylum Pseudomonadota; class Gammaproteobacteria; order Enterobacterales; family Enterobacteriaceae; genus Providencia; species Providencia alcalifaciens. The sequence continues at coordinate 9,315 of NZ_ABXW01000059.1, forward strand.
AACCCTTACTGAAGAAGAAAAGCAGCAAACTCAAGAAGTTCAGGGTTGTGAAAACCGCGTCTGGATTGGCGCCATCCTCAATGAAGATGACACATTTCATTTTTATGGGGATAGCGAAGGGCGTGTGGTGAAAGGATTATTTGCCGTTTTACTTGCCTGTATTGAACATAAAAATGCACAGCAAATTTTAGACACTGACTTTGATGAAATTTTCAATCAAACGGGTTTATCAGGACAACTCAGTGAATCCCGCCAAAATGGGATACAGGCGTTAATTTCTGTGGTTAAGAATATTGCAGGGGAGATGACCCCGGCAGAATAATGACATGATTGAGGCTACGCGGATACGGTAGCCTCAATGCCAACTATTTAGCCTCTCTTTGCGCTTTAGCGACCATCTTTTTCAACGCATGTGACACGGCAATAAAACCAAAGCTAGCTGTGACCATCGTGACAGCACCAAAACCTGATGCGCAATCCATCCGTTTTGAGCCATCCGCTGTGCTTTTCGCCGCACAGACGGTTCCATCACTTTGAGGGTAAACCAATTGCTCTGTCGAAAACACACAATCAATCCCCAGCTTGCCTTTACCATTTTTCACAACGTTAAAGTCTGATTTTAAGCGTTCACGCAATTTGGCAGCGAGTGGATCTTGGACTGTTTTAGCTAAGTCGGTAACTTGGATTTGAGTCGGATCAATTTGTCCCCCAGCGCCGCCCGTTGTGACTACGGGGATTTTAAAACGACGGCAATACGCAAGTAATGCTGCTTTAGGTCTTACACTGTCGATGGCATCGATAACGTAATCAAACCCCAAAGAAAGGTACTCAGCCACATTATCGACTGTTATAAAGTCATCAATAACATTGACGGTACATTCTGGGTTGATGGCTAAAATACGCTCTTTCATTACATCAACTTTTGGTAATCCCACCGTCGATTTCAATGCATGCAATTGACGATTGGTATTTGTGACGCAAATGTCATCCATATCGATCAAAGTGATCGCACCAATACCAGAGCGTGCTAATGCTTCCGCAGCCCAAACGCCAACGCCGCCCACACCAATAACGCACACATGTGAACGCGCAAAAAGATGAAGGGCTTTTTGCCCATATAAGCGCCCAATTCCAGCGAATCGCTGCATCCACGCCTCAGAAAGCTGAGCTTGCATAATCACAAACAACCTTAGTTAAAACGGTAACTTAGTAAAAATAACAGTCTAGTAAATAATCACTACATCGCACTAAAAACAGGCTGGCTCTTTTTCAGTACCCATACACGACCATAATGGTTATAAAAGCCTGCCATTTTGCCCGCTTCGTGCCCTGTTCCATGATAAATATCGAAATGATGCCCTTTAATTGCGCCCCCCACATCGAGAGCAACCATCATACGCATTTCGTATCTACCCGTAAATTTTCCATTACTATCTAATACTGGCACTTCGGCTAGCAATGCAGTTCCAGGTGGAATCAATGTTTTATCTGATGCTACCGAGGCTTTTGCCACTAATGGCACAGCACTCGCTCCCCTAACTGGGACAAACGATTGTGGTTTAAAGAAGACAAATGATGGGTTGCTTTCCAGTAATTCACGAACCTCTTGCTCACTGTGCGTGTTAGTCCAATCATGAATTGCTTGCAGCGACATTTTTTCTAATGGCACTTCGCCTCTATCAACCAATACTTTGCCAATACTTTTATAGGCATGACCATTTTTCCCTGCATAAGCAAAGAAATTCAAAGGACTACCATCCCCAAAGTCGACATAACCACTACCTTGCACTTCCATCATGAAGTTATCGACAGGAGAGTTACTGTAAGCGAGGATCAAGTTGTTACTGAGCGCACCATTATAGATTTGTGCGCGACTTGGTAAACGTTTCTTACCTTTTGACGGCATTCCATATAACGGATGTTGATAATCCCCTTGTGGCGAACGACGGGCTTCAATTACGGGAGTGTAGTAACCTGTAAACTGAACGTTTCCGTAGTTATCCATCCCTTCCATTTGGAAGGCTGATAAATTAAATCGCGACAACTGAGCCGGATCCCCACCTGCCATTAACCAATTCTCTATCGCATGGTAAGTATCATTATTGCTGTTGAATAAGCGTGGTGATGCATTTTGAATCTCAGTCACTTGGCGATTAAAATCCGGCGCATTTATTGGTCGCCCTTGCACATTAACCTGATTAACTTGTTGCAAGTCACTATGCATTTTTCCGTCTTTATATTGTTGTCCTTTATCTGTCGGATGAGACTGACACCCTGCAAGTAAAGAAAAAAAGACGCCCGCAATTAACCCTTTCTGCCATGAATTCATCTTTTACCACCTAACACATATCCAATATGAAGCGCACAATAGCAAACCCAAATTGAGAATGAAACGAGTATAAATATTTAGTTAAGTTATTTCTGAGTTCAACACCACTAAAGAACAAAAAAGCAACATTCTGTGTGATTTTTAAACTCCGATCGATGAAAAATGAAAAAAAAACACGAAAAAACTTGCATCAGATCTCATCCCGAGTATAGTGCCCGCTATCGGACGCGGGGTGGAGCAGCATGGTAGCTCGTCGGGCTCATAACCCGAAGGTCGTTGGTTCAAATCCAGCCCCCGCAACCAA
>NZ_ABXW01000058.1 GCF_000173415.1 Providencia alcalifaciens DSM 30120
TCCAGTGGGTGAGTTCAAACACCGAATAAAAGAGGTTGAGTTTGGTGATGGCTATAAGCAAGTCGCCGGCGATGGCATTAACACGGAATCTCAATCATGGTCATTTGTTTATACAGGTCATAAATCTGAGGTAATGCCTATTTTTTCCTTTATCCGGTCGCACACAGCAAAATCATTTATCTGGGTTCCACCATTTGGTGATAAAGGTCTGTATCGGGTGAAGGCAGATTCCATCACATTAAAGCCAATTGGCGGTAGCTCTATCACTATAACAGCAACGTTTGAACAGGCATTTAGTGCATGAACATAACATCAGATATTCAAAAGTTAGAGCCTGGTCATAAGGTTCAGTTAATTGAAGTAGATGGCAGTGAGTTTGATGGTCCTATTCTTCGCTTTCATGCCTATAACTTGCCGCATACACCACAAGACATTGACGCCTCTGGCGGTGATATCAAACCTAAGCCTATTTGGTGGCAAGGAAATGAATATGGCGCATGGGCTTATGAGATTGAAGGGATGGCTAAAAACAGTGATGGAAGCCCAGCTAGACCACTATTAAGAGTGGCTAATATTAATGGTTTGATATCTTCTCTATGCCTACAGTTTGATGATATGGCTCAGGCAAAAGTCACTATTTATGAAACTTTTGCTCACTATCTGGATGCTAAAAACTTCACTGATGGAAACTCAACAGCAAACCCTGACGAGTGTTTTACGCAAGTGTATTACGTTGACCGTAAAACGAATGAAGTAGCAGGTGAAGTGGTTGAGTTTGAGTTATCTAGCCCGTTCGATTTGCAAGGAATTATGATACCCGTTCGCCAGATACATAATCTCTGTTTCTGGTGCATGAAAGGTGATTATCGAAGTGGGCGAGGATGTAACTATACCGGCAATAAATATTTCGATGAGCGTGGAGAGCCGGTTGATGATCCAGCATTAGATAAATGCGGCGGACTTATTAGTGATTGCAAAAAACGCTTTGGTGAAAATGAGCCCTTGGATTTTGGAGGGTTCCCAGCAGCGGGATTAATTCGATGATCACAAA
>NZ_ABXW01000057.1 GCF_000173415.1 Providencia alcalifaciens DSM 30120
GAAATTAACAGAGGTAATATTTCAGCATGTCAAAGCGGAATACCCTAAAGAAGCGTGTGGCGTGATTTGCCAAAAAAGTCGAGTCAAAAAATATTTTCCCTGCCGAAATCTTTCCGATAATCCAACTGATCATTTCGAACTTTCCCCAGAAGACTATGCCGCAGCCGAAGATTGGGGCAATCCAATAGCGATTGTTCATAGCCATTGCGGGGATGGAGTGACGTCTCAACCGAGCGAAATAGACAAATTGCAATGTGATGCTTCGGGACTACCGTGGGTGATAGCTTCCTATCCGGAAGGTGATATCCGCATAATCCAGCCTAGAATTGAGCGTGAGTTAGAAGGTCGTCCGTTTGTGCTTGGTCACGCAGATTGTTGGTCGCTCATTATGGATTATTACCGACAGATGCACGGGATTGAGCTGCATAATTACAGCGTTGAGAGACACTGGTGGGAAGAGGGTGAAAACTTGTATATGGATAACTGGCAGCAAGCGGGCTTTGTCGAGTTTGCCGGTGACTTAAAGGAGGGCGATATGGTCATTATGCAAGTGCAAGCTCATGTTCCGAACCATGCAGGGGTGATAGTGAATGGTATG
>NZ_ABXW01000056.1 GCF_000173415.1 Providencia alcalifaciens DSM 30120
CTAATCCTCGAATAGACCAGTATTGGCGAGATAGCAAATTATCGGGCTTAGTCGGAACGGATGATATTGTGCCATGGTGCGCAGGATTTGTTAACGCCATGCTGGAACGTTCTGGCATTCGTTCAACCCGTTCTGATTCATCTCGCTCTTACATCGATTATGGCGTGGAACTTTCAGAGCCCAAATATGGTTGCATTGTCGTTTTTGCGCGTTCTGGTGGTGGGCATGTCGGATTTGTTGTTGGCAAAACAGAATCAGGCTTATTACTGGTATTGGGCGGTAATCAGTCCGATGCGGTTAACATCAAAGCGTTTGAGACATCCCGTGTAGTTTGTTATCGCTATCCGGCTGGGGTAGATATTGATAATCGACCTTTACCGATTGGTGATGCAGCGTTGTCAGTCAACGAAGTGTGATAGCAAAATATTTCGCTGAAAAGTGATATATTATCGGTGGAGGATAAAATTCACCGATTCTTGATTACAACAGAATATTAAAGCAAAAAACCCGATTGTTGCGAGCAGTCGGGTTTTTCTATTTCTACACCTGAATGAGGCAGGGAGAACCTGTGATTGATTTTAGCAAACTAATAAGGGAGTTGCGACTTATGATTAAGCAATTACCAAATTGGAAATTTTTACTTATCTGGTTAATCCCGTTCATATGGGGGATATCTCAGTTAATCATTGCAATTAAGGGATGATATAACAAAAGAGTCAGGGGCGTTAAGGCTAGGCTATCAAGTATTCAGGTTGCAAAAATGACGATATTAATTAAAGCATTAATGGCTGTTTGCATTATTTTGCTGTTCTGTCTTTGGTGGGTTACTGATGATTTTGACAAATTGAGAAATCAACACACTAGATTAGAAAGTAGCTATATGCAGCTAAATGATGACTTTAATGAGCAAGTTAAAATCAATGACGACTACGAAAAGCGCAT
>NZ_ABXW01000055.1 GCF_000173415.1 Providencia alcalifaciens DSM 30120
CAAAAATACGTAAGCAATCCTCCGCATTACTCAAATCGGGATTAGCCCCGCGAAAAATGAAGGAGTTACAGCGCCGTTTCTTTGCTCGGCGGATTAAGCGAGGGGCGGGGTTGGATGAGATGTCATTTTGGTTTGGTTTGAATGCCATTAAGGTGACACGCTTACGCGGGCGTACGGTGGGTAAAATTCCACCGCGTCATCGACGACGGGACAAACGTACAGGGCGATTTATTCCGGCAGCTCAACGACGTCAGTATGTGGCAAGGTTTGAACCGAAAGGTCAGCGATTACTCCCTCAGCACTATCCCGATGGTATGGTGGGGCGGACAAGCCAAGGTCAGCGTACCATCAAAGTACGTCATCCGCTGACGCGTCGTTGGCGAGAGGCGTTGATTGATATTGCACCTGCGTTACATGACCACCTTGAAGATACCCTTTTTGCTGAGTGTGTTGCTGTATTTATGAAAGAGTTTGAGTCAGATATTCGGCGTCGCGTGAAACACAACATTACCGTTAAACCGACATCCTCAGGAGGTTATTGAGTATGGCGACACCATTACGCATGGCTGCTTATCATGAGGCGGTGCTTACCGCGTTGCGTGCATTACCTTGGGTGAATTCGGTTGAGATGTACCCTGAGACAGTGACACCGGTAGTCACGCCCGCGGTCTTTTTTTCGGTGGATGGCTGGGAGAGGGATAATCACTCTGACGGACAACTGCGCGTGACGCTTTCTGGATCCTTATGGGTATTAGTGGATCGGGCGGCGACCTCCGAAATTGGGCGTCCGGAGGTGTATATTCGCTCGGCGGCTGCCGATTTAACGCAGTGGCTTGACGGGCAAACATTCGGCTTATCCATGGTTGAGCCTGCCGTCTTTCTGTCCGCGGACGTGGATGAAACCGACCCCCAATGGGATGATTATTGGATCTGGCAGGTGTCATTTACGCAGCGTGTGGCATTGGGGGCCGATCCTTTTGCAACGGATAATTTACCGTTACAGCGTGTGTGGCTGGGGATTGCCCCAGATATTGGGGCGCAGCATGTGGCGGATTACCATTTAATTTATGAGGGAAAATCCCGTGAATGACGTTTTGGGTGATTTGCAGCGTCGCTTAGCTAATATGGTACGTCGAGGGGTGATCCATTCTGTTCGGGTGGCTGACGGTTTTCCGGAATGCCGAGTGGATTTGGGCGATATTGTGACGACGTGGCTCCCACTTTGTCAGGGATTCGCCGGAAAGCATCGGGCGGATTTTGAGCCGTTTGCGGTGGGAGATGCCGTTACCGTGTTGTCAGAGGCGGGAGAATTGAATAACGGGCGTGTTTTTGCGGGATGGAATACAGGGGCAGTTCCCGTACCGGATGGTCGCGAGAGTGAACACATCACCCGTTATGGGGATGGTACCGAAATTCGTTACAACCGAGCGACACACTCACTCACCCTGATTTTGGCGGACAGCGGTACCTATCGCATAGTGGGGAATGGCACACTGGAAGGCAATGTTGTCATCACGAAACAACTGACCGTGGACGGAAAAACGCAATTAAACGCAGATACGAAAGTTCAAGGGAGTCTCGGGGCTTCTCAGGATATTACGGATGGAACGGGTAGCATGGGGGGGGATCCGTCAAATCTTTAATAACCATGATCACCGAGGCGATAGCGGCGGGACAACGGGAAAATCGAATCAACACATGTAACTCGCTGCGGCGAGTTTTTTGTTATTAGGAGCATTTATGGCGCAATTACATGGTGTGGAAACTATCGAGCTCACCTCGGGGACGGTATCGGTGACCACCATTGAAACGGCGATTATTGGTATTGTCGGGACGGCACCGGAGGCTGCGGGAGCAGCAAAAGCAGCATGCACAACGGGGACACCGTTGTTAGATAACGTGTTGACTTTTACCGCTAACAAGCCAGGGCGTGCGGGAAATACGATCCATGTCAGGGCGGAGGTTGAGCTTGCTCAATTGCCAGACAAAGGGAAAGGCAAACGTTCTGAGACGACCACCGCAGCACAGTGGCGAGAAAATGAACTGATCATTACGTTAGCGTGTGATGAATTTGGGGTGAGTACGGCTAGCGTAGCCAGTGTGGTTGACGCGGTCAATGCGTTATCCACAAAAACGGTGGTGGCG
>NZ_ABXW01000054.1 GCF_000173415.1 Providencia alcalifaciens DSM 30120
GTGGTTCTTTCTTATTCAGAAAGAGCGGTATTATGCAATGATTCTTGCAACAACACCCGCACCTACAGTACGACCACCTTCACGGATTGCAAAACGTAAACCATCATCCATCGCGATTGGGTGAATCAGAGTCACGATCATGTTGATGTTGTCGCCTGGCATTACCATCTCTACGCCTTCTGGCAGTTCGATAGTACCGGTTACGTCAGTTGTACGGAAGTAGAACTGTGGACGGTAGCCTTTGAAGAATGGAGTATGACGACCACCTTCATCTTTGCTCAGAATATATACTTCTGATTCGAATTGAGTGTGTGGCTTGATTGAACCTGGTTTAGCCAGTACTTGACCACGTTGAATTTCTTCACGTTTAGTACCACGCAGCAGAACACCAACGTTCTCACCCGCACGACCTTCGTCCAGCAGTTTACGGAACATTTCAACGCCAGTACAAGTTGTTTTCGCAGTCGCTTGAATACCAACGATTTCAACTTCTTCACCAACTTTGATGATACCACGCTCAACACGGCCTGTTACTACTGTACCACGACCAGAGATTGAGAATACGTCTTCGATTGGCAGCAGGAATGGCTTGTCAATTGCACGCTCTGGTTCTGGGATGTAAGAATCCAGGTAACCTGCTAATTCAACAATTTTTGCTTCCCACTCTGGGTTGCCTTCCAGCGCTTTCAGTGCTGAACCGCGAACAACTGGAGTGTCATCGCCTGGGAAATCGTACTGAGACAGAAGTTCACGAACTTCCATTTCAACTAATTCTAACAGTTCTTCGTCGTCTACCATGTCACATTTGTTCAGGAAAACGATGATGTAAGGAACACCTACTTGGCGACCTAACAGGATGTGCTCACGAGTTTGTGGCATTGGGCCATCAGTCGCAGCAACAACCAGAATTGCACCGTCCATCTGCGCAGCACCAGTGATCATGTTTTTAACATAGTCGGCGTGTCCTGGGCAGTCTACGTGTGCGTAGTGGCGAGTTGGTGTGTCATATTCTACGTGAGATGTAGAAATGGTGATACCACGCGCTTTTTCTTCTGGTGCGTTATCGATTTGATCGAATGCACGAGCGTTACCGCCGTAGGTTTTAGCCAGAACAGTAGTGATAGCTGCTGTCAGGGTAGTTTTACCATGGTCAACGTGGCCGATTGTACCAACGTTAACGTGCGGTTTTGAACGTTCAAATTTTTCTTTAG
>NZ_ABXW01000053.1 GCF_000173415.1 Providencia alcalifaciens DSM 30120
ACTTGGTTACTCGGGTCACATACTTTTGTATGCTTCCCGAGATACCCGCGCTCGCCGCCTTGTTCTAACGTAAATTATTTAGAAGGAAGGCTCTGAGTTATCATTCTCGTTATTTAGAATGTATGACGGTATAACACCATCATAAAAAAAGGCGCTGGTTAGCGCCTTTATCTTATAAAACACCAAAAACCATCACCAAATCTTAATGCGTTTTTCTGGTGCGAGGTACAGGGCATTATCCTTATCAACGCCGAAAGTGGTATACCAGTCATCGATATTACGGACAACACCATTGGCACGGAACTGATTTGGGCTATGAGGATCGGTGAGGATCTTATTGCGTTCAGATTCCTTATTCGACAACTCTTGCCATGTTCTTGCCCACGAAATAAAGAAACGTTGTAGACCCGTCATACCATCAATAATCGGAGGCTCGCCATTTGGGTAGTTCTCTTTAGCAAATTGTTTATAGGCACTTAGTGCAATGTTTAAGCCGCCTAAATCCCCAATATTTTCGCCGAGAGTTAATTCACCATTCACTTTCTGCCCATCGACAGCAAAGCCATTATACTGATCCACCAATTTGGACGTTTTCTCTTTAAAGTGCTCTTTAGCACTGTCACTCCACCAGTTGCGTAGCTGACCGGTTCCGTCATATAAGCTACCTTGGTCATCAAAGCCATGCCCCATTTCATGACCAATTACGGCACCAATGGCACCATAGTTATAAGCAGGATCGACATTTGGGTCGAAGAATGGTGCTTGTAAAATGGCAGCAGGGAACACTATTTCATTCTGTACCGGATTAAAATAAGCATTAATGGTCTGCGGAGTCATGCCCCATTCCCACTTACGTACAGGCTGTCCAATTTTGCTCATGGCATCATTATACGACCATGCTTCCACTTGCTTATAGTTGTCCATCAATGTGTTGGGTTTCAAATTGATTGAACTGAAGTCATTCCATTTATCCGGATAGCCCACTTTGACAGTGAACTGCTCTAATTTTTTCAGCGCTTCTTGGCGTGTCGGTTCATCCATCCAATCATTATCTTTTAGGCGTGCATTGAAGGTCCCCCGTACATAGCTCACCAAATCTTGGATTTTCTCTTTTGACTGTGGGTTGAAATATTTCTCCACATAGATCTGTCCAAGAGGTTCACCTTGCAATGCGTTGACAGTTTGCAGTGCACGTTCTTGGCGAGTTCGTTGTTTCTCAACGCCATTCAGTTTTTTCGAGTAAAAATCGAATCGAGCATCGGATAGGGTTTTGTTTAAATAACTCGCGTGGTCATTCACATACTGGAATGTCAGGTAATCTTTCAAGATAGAAACGGGGGTTTTGGCAAAAATTTGTGCCGTTTTTTCTACTGCGGTGTCATTTTCAACGACCACTTTAGCCAGTTGTTGGTCAGTTAATTTCCAGTGCTGAATAAAGCTATCCCACGCAAAACCATCGGTGAATTTCTTCATTTCGGCTAAGGTCATTGGGTGGTAATTTTTGATGGTATCGCGTCGTGCTTCAGGACTCCAATGGACTTCAGCAATGGATTTTTCGAGGTTAAAGATCTGTTGTGCTTTTTTCTTAACATCTTTTTCGCCCGCTAATTTCAAAATAGTCGCAATATAGGCAATATAGTTTTTGCGGATTTCTTTCATTTGCGGCGTGTCGTCAAGGTAGTAATTACGGTTAGGTAACCCAAGTCCACCTTGTCCAAGATACAAAATATAGGTATCTGGCGCCTTCGCGTCTAAATCGACCCAATAAGACAAGACGGAGGTATAACCTGGCAGTGTCATTAGTCGGCTAATATCGTTATGATCTTTCGCTTGAGCAATGGCTGCTAAATCTGCCTTTATCGGTGTTAATCCCGCTTTTTCAATACTGGCTTCATCAAGGTAGCTTAAATATAAATTACGAATATTTTTCTGATTATGATTCAAGCTGCTTTCTGGGGCTTGCTTCAATTCATCAATGATGGATTGCGTTTGTTTTTCGGTACTTAAATACAAATCCACGAAGGAGTTAATTCGAGGCATGCCGGTTGGGATCTTGGCGTTATTAATCCAATCATGATTCACGTATTGATAGAAATCATTACCCGGCACAATTGAATCGGATAACACAATTTTTTGCTGACCGTAAGATAGCTCTTTCGCTAATAAGTGAGGCGCAAAGGATAGGGTTGATAAACCGACCATCATGGCTAAAACTTTTATACGCATCTAGATAACCTCTCTGTAGTCTAAATAGGATGCTCACCGCAAAATGGGAATAAAATTCGCATGCTAATTATTCAAGCATAGTCGAAGAAAAAAATAATCTGACTTTGCAATACCTTACTTGGGACTGCCTTTTTTTATCAGTGAGATGAAATATTATCATCATACTGTTTATTCTGATTAGTTTGATGTTATATTGGTTATATATATATTAAACAATATTACTTTTTGTTATATGTAATGTTTTTTAGCTATAGCAAAAACGATTTTCTGTGAGAGGTGGGGCAAATATGAAGTTACAGCAGCTGCGATATATTGTTGAAGTCGTTAACCATGATCTGAATGTTTCATCGACGGCGGAAGGGCTATTTACTTCCCAACCAGGGATCAGTAAGCAAGTCAGAATGCTAGAAGATGAATTGGGTATTCAAATATTTGCACGTAGCGGAAAGCATTTAACGCATGTCACCCCCGCAGGTGAAGAGGTTGTTCGTATTTCCCGAGAAGTACTTTCCAAGATTGAAGCTATTCGTTCGGTTGCAGGTGAACATACCATCCCCGATCGCGGTAGCTTAAAGATTGCCACCACCCATACCCAAGCACGTTATGCCTTACCTCCAGTCATTAAAACCTTTATAGAACGTTATCCTCATGTGTCTTTGCATATGCAACAGGGTTCGCCAACGCAAATAGCGGAAGAGGTTTGCAAAGGTAATAGTGATTTTGCTATTGCGACAGAAGCACTCCATCTGTATAGCGATCTGATCATGCTGCCATGCTACCACTGGAACCGTTGTGTCATCGTGCCTACAGGGCATCCTTTAACAGAGAAAAAGAATGTCACGATTGAAGATATTGCCGAATACCAAATTGTCACGTATACCCATGGTTTTACAGGGCGTTCGGAGCTGGATGTCGCTTTCCAAAAAGTAGGATTAGAGCCGAAAATCATTTTCACTGCTACGGATGCGGATGTGATTAAAACTTATGTGAAGCTCGGTTTAGGGATTGGAATTATCGCCAGCATGGCAGTTGATCCTGAAGTGGATAAAGACTTAGTGGTGATTGATATGCGCGATAAGTTTAGCTATAGCACCACGAAGATTGGTTTTAAACGCACCAGTTTCTTACGTAGTTACATGTATGATTTTATTTGGCGTTTTGCTCCACATTTGACTCGCGATGTGGTTGATAAAGCGATTGCTTTACGTAATAACGAAGATATTGAAGAGTTTTTCAAAGAGATTGAGCTACCGATCTTATAATTGGCACAAAATCTATAAAGGAATTGATTATGAGGACTATGATTAATAATACTGCGTAAAAAAATAAGGTGATAAAAACGCCAAGGAGGAGTTATGTCGTTGAGTTTGAAAGCAAACAGTGCAGCAACGCTGAATGTCGGTAACAAACAGTATAATTACTTCAGTCTTGCCCTTGCCGAAAAACAGTTGGGTAGCGGGGCAAGATTACCTAAGTCCCTCAAAGTTCTTCTCGAAAATTTGTTGCGTCATATCGACGGTAAATCCGTCGTTGACGCCGATCTCCAAGCCATCATTGATTGGCAAAAAAATGCCCATGCAGATAGAGAAATTGCTTATCGTCCAGCTCGAGTGCTGATGCAAGATTTTACGGGTGTTCCTGCGGTTGTTGACCTTGCTGCGATGCGTGAGGCAGTTAAATCGTTAGGTGGCAATGTTAATCAAGTGAACCCGTTATCTCCTGTCGATTTAGTCATTGACCACTCCGTGATGGTTGATGAGTTTGGTAATACCCAAGCGTTTGATGACAACGTTGAAATTGAAATGAAACGCAACCATGAACGTTACCTCTTTTTACGCTGGGGGCAAAAAGCCTTCAACCGTTTTAGAGTGGTGCCGCCGGGAACGGGGATCTGTCACCAAGTTAACCTTGAATACCTCGGTAAAGCGATTTGGCATGAAGAGGTTGACGGTAAATTAATGGCCTATCCGGACACGCTGGTCGGGACAGACTCTCACACCACCATGATCAACGGTCTTGGCGTATTAGGTTGGGGTGTTGGTGGGATTGAGGCAGAAGCCGCGATGCTTGGTCAGCCCGTTTCTATGCTGATCCCAGACGTTGTAGGCTTTAAACTAACTGGAAAATTGGCAGAAGGGATCACGGCGACTGACTTAGTATTAACTGTGACTCAAATGCTGCGTAAACAGGGTGTTGTGGGTAAATTTGTCGAATTCTACGGTGATGGTTTGGCGGATTTACCGTTAGCCGACCGAGCAACTATCGCCAATATGGCGCCAGAATATGGTGCTACGTGTGGTTTCTTCCCAATTGATGAAATCACATTGTCATACATGAAACTCACTGGACGCCAAGATGATGAAATTGCGCTGGTGGAAGCCTATAGTAAACAACAAGGTTTATGGCGTCATCAGGGGGATGAGCCAATATTCACCAGTACATTAGCGCTAGACATGGGGACGGTAGAATCTAGCCTTGCAGGCCCTAAGCGTCCTCAAGACCGTGTTGAGCTGAGCCAAGTACCAAACGCATTCCAAAGCGCTGTGGATTTAGAGCTCAATAAACAGGATAAACATGCACATCCGCGGGTTAATTATCAAGAGCACGAATTTGATCTGACTGATGGCGCAGTTGTGATTGCGGCTATCACATCATGTACTAACACGTCTAACCCGAGCGTTTTAATGGCGGCAGGGTTGCTGGCGAAAAAAGCCGTAGAAAAAGGGTTGATGCGCCAACCGTGGGTTAAATCTTCTTTGGCTCCAGGTTCTAAAGTGGTGACTGATTACCTCAAATTGGCAGGATTAACCCCTTATCTTGATCAATTAGGTTTTAACCTTGTGGGCTATGGCTGTACAACCTGTATTGGTAACTCTGGTCCGTTACCTGCGCCTATTGAGGAGGCAATTAAACAGTCTGATTTGACGGTCGGTGCAGTGCTTTCAGGTAACCGTAACTTTGAAGGACGTATCCATCCGCTCGTTAAAACTAACTGGTTAGCATCACCACCATTGGTGGTTGCCTATGCGCTTGCGGGTAATATGCACGTTAACTTAAAAACTGATCCATTAGGCATGGATAAACAAGGACAGCCTGTCTATCTAAAAGACATTTGGCCATCCAGCGCGGAAATTGCCAGTGCAGTTGAGAAAGTCAAAACGGATATGTTCCATAAGGAATATAATGCGGTATTTGAAGGGGATGAAGCATGGCGAGCGCTGAATGTGGAAAGTTCTTCAACGTATCACTGGCAAGGGAATTCGACCTATATCCGCCACCCGCCATTTTTTGAAAATATGCCCGCCCAGCCTAAACCTGTTGCTGATATTCATGGTGCGAGCATTCTCGCAATTCTTGGGGATTCGGTGACAACAGACCATATTTCTCCAGCGGGAAATATTAAGAAGGACAGTCCTGCTGGGCGTTACTTGCAGGAGCATGGTGTTGCGGTAGCAGACTTCAACTCTTATGGTTCCCGTCGTGGTAACCATGAAGTGATGATGCGAGGAACCTTTGCCAACATCCGTATTCGTAATGAAATGGTACCCGGTGTTGAAGGTGGCTATACCGTGCATATTCCAACGGGTAAACAAATGGCTATTTTTGATGCCGCGATGCTATACCAGCAAGAGAAGCGTCCATTAGCCATTATTGCAGGTAAAGAATACGGGTCAGGCTCTAGTCGAGATTGGGCTGCAAAAGGCACTAATCTACTGGGGGTTCGCGTAGTAATAGCCGAATCTTATGAACGTATTCACCGCTCTAACTTAATTGGAATGGGGGTGATCCCATTAGAATTTACCGGCGGTGAAACGCGCAAAAGTTTAGGCTTAAAAGGTGACGAACGTATTGACGTGGTAGGGCTTCAATCTTTAAGCCCAAGCCAAGATCTTAAGGTGACAATTACGTATGGTAATGGTGAGGTGAAAGAGATTAAAACTCGCTGCCGGATTGATACGGCGACCGAAATGGAATATTACCGACATGGTGGGATCTTACATTATGTGATCCGCCAAATGCTCAATTAACGTTCGTTTATAACGCCTGCGATTGTTATCGCGGGCGTTTTTTCTTTATTAATGCTTAATATTGTTATTTCTCAAGTTTTTTAGCCAGCTTCTCAGCTATTGTGGTAGTCAGTATTCAGAAAAAGTTCAGTAGTTTGATGGAATGATGTGACCGCATTTATCGAAAATAGCGTAAAGGAAATTAATATGGCGATTATCAATGAAACTGATTTTTTCAAGGGTGCATTGTGGGCAGCAGACATTTTATTAAGTACGACACATTGTGCCGGTGCTAATGATGAAGTTCGTGACATTTTAGAACATATTCCGAACCTATATTCCGTTGTAATGAGAACGCCAGAAACGGAAGTTCATGATTTAAGATTATATGCAGATAAAGAATTCCCATTAGGTCTAAATGCGGAATACACCGCAATTTCTATTGCACCGTTAAAAGATTTTTTTGATATTTTGCCTGTTACTGAGCATGAGCTTGATTGTGAAACGATGGATATTGAAACGTGGGGCGTGGTGGCAGACCTTACGAATGGTAAAAAAGATCTCCTGATTGCTGGGTTATTATCTCCAGAAACGGCGCAAATGTATGCAGACCGTTTATCTGAGCAGCTCGCTTTTCAACAAAAGAAGGCGAGTTAACTAGCAAGTTGTTTAATAATTAAGCTAAAATGAACGAAAACGCCGATACTGTATTTATATCCAGTATCGGCGTTTTTTCTATCTAAATAATAAATTATAAGATTTTATTTTCTGCTAATTGCAGTGCGAAATAGGTAAAGATTAAGTCAGCACCTGCACGTTTGATAGCACCTAAGCTTTCCAGTGTCACGCGTGTTTCATCAATTGCTCCCGCTTGGGCTGCAAATTTGATCATGGCGTATTCACCGCTGACTTGGTAAGCCCCGATCGGTAATTGAGTGCATTCGCGTAGGTCTCGGATGATATCCAAATAGGCACCTGCCGGTTTCACCATGAGTGCATCTGCACCTTCTTGCATATCGATGAGAGACTCATGTAGCGCTTCGCGGCGGTTCATTGGGTTCATTTGGTAAGTTTTACGATCACCTTTTAAGCATGAACCCGCTGCGTCACGGAATGGACCATACAGGGCAGAGGCGAATTTAGTGGAATAAGACATGATTGCGGTATCTGTAAATCCAGCCGCATCCAGCGCATGGCGGATAGCGGCAACTTGCCCATCCATTGCTGCGGATGGCGCAATAAAATCAGCACCTGCACGTGCCGCAGCAACCGCTTGTAGACCCAAATTATGGATAGTCTGATCGTTATCAACAACGTCACCATGCATCACACCGCAATGCCCATGAGAAGTATATTCACAGAAACAGGTGTCTGACATTACAATCATTTCTGGGACTGTCTCTTTACAGATGCGAGACATACGTGCCACCAGGCCATTTTCTTGCCATGCATCGCTACCATTTTCATCTAAGTGATGGGAAACGCCAAATGTCATCACAGATTTAATGCCCGCTTTGGCAATACGCTCAATTTCATGCGCTAAACGTTTCTCTGGGATACGAACTACGCCTGGCATACTGGCGATAGGGGCGTAATCGTCTAAACCTTCTTCAACAAAGATAGGTAAACATAAATCATTAATGGAGAGATGGGTTTCTTGGAATAGGTCGCGGAATTGTTCACTTTTACGCAGTCTTCTCATGCGTTGGATGGAATGCAGGTTATTCACACTATCTCCTTGGTAGACGAAAAATAGACATTTCCCATTCGGATTATTATGTGGGAATGTTCCACTCTCATTTTTCGATGTATTAAATAATGAATGGTATTAAATTGCGAACAGTATAAACCTTATAAAAAGAATGTGAATATAACATCCGTCAAATGTTATGGATTCAAGTGTTATGGTAACAATGGGAATTAAGACAAGATAATAGGAAGAGCGCGGAACACTCTTCCTGATTGAGATAGATTAATTATTGGTGCTTAAATAACATATGACCCATTTTTTGTGCTTTTACATCTAAATAATGTTCGTTGCTAGGATTTCGTCCAACAATTAATGGCACACGCTCAACCACATTGATGCCAGCTTCACGCATAATGTCGATTTTTTTCGGGTTATTCGTCAGTAAACGGACTTCATTTATCCCCAATAATTTATACATATCAGAGCACAGGGTAAAATCACGTTCATCGGCTTTAAACCCTAATTTTAGGTTAGCTTCAACGGTATCTAAACCTTGGTCTTGCAACGCATATGCACGGATTTTGTTCAGTAATCCTATGTTGCGGCCTTCTTGGCGGTGATACAGGAGCACCCCTCGACCTTCTTCACTAATTTGCTTGAGCGCAGCTTCTAACTGAAAACCACAGTCACAACGTAAACTAAATAATGCATCGCCAGTTAAGCATTCGGAATGAATTCGACTGAGTATTGGCGTTGCGCCTGAAATATCACCAAAAATGAGAGCAACATGGTCATGACCGGTTGCGATTTCCTCAAACCCTACCATTAGGAATTCACCGAAAGGGGTAGGTAGTTTGGCTTCGGCAATACGTTTTAGCTGCATATTTTCTTTCATTAGTTAAAGTAACTCTTGCTGAATTAAACACGTAAATCGATATAGTTACTAAAGTTAAATATATCGATGCTATATGACGTTTGCATATAGAGTCCGGCATTCTTTGCACACAGCCGACGCTGTACTACTATAACAGAGATATTACAAGGTCATGCGAAATTTGTTTATTAGGGAATAATTTAAAACTTAAGGATCATTCTAGATGAGAAAGAGCGCTTATATTATTGCAATAAGTGTTATTTTTTTGCTATTACCGCCGATAGCTATGATAGTGACAGGCTGGCACTGGTCGCCAGAACAGCAACCGTCGATGAAATGGCTTCTTTGGCTAACGGATAGCGCAGGGCTACCGTATAGCTATATTACCTTCGTGTTCTTAACGTTATTAACGCTGGTGGTATTTCGTCATCAACGAAGCCAATGGCTGAAACTGTTGGTCATCATTTTGCTCTGTATTCTTGGTGCGCAAGGTGTTAAATCTTTGATGAAAAGTTCTTTTCAAGAACCAAGACCTTATGTGATGTGGCTGGAGAAGACTGCCCAAATCCCTCATCAAGTCTTCTATAATTTAAAACGTGGAGAACGCGCGGATTTAATCAAGAATAGCGTGAAGTCGAATTCTCTGATTCCGAAATGGCAACGTCAGCATTGGCAAGTAGAAACGGGCTATTCTTTCCCTTCTGGCCATATGTTATTTGCGGCCGCTTGGGCGTTATTATTAATGGCACTGTTCTGGCAACAGCGTCAGTATATATTGGGGATCGGGTTATTGTGTTGGGCTGAAGGGATTGGACTCAGTCGGATGTTACTCGGTATGCATTGGCCAATAGATATTATTACGTCGACACTTATTAGTGCACTTTTTGCGCTTTTAGGCTGTTGGATATATCAATCTCGGTTATTCGAGAAATGAATTTCACGCCGATCGAGTTATTCTGATGAAAAAGGGCGGTTTTTAGTGCGATTGGAATGGTGAAGTTAATAATTTACTTTGTCTGAATGCGCTGAAAATGCTACCTTATCAGCGATATGTTTTGGAACGATAAGAACTGATAACGGGAAAAAATGTGAAATACTTTCTGATTTTATTACTAGCGGTCGCTGTTTTTATTGTGTCGATTACGCTAGGTTCAAGCAATGATCAGGTTATTACATTTAACTACCTGATTGCAAAAGGGGATTTTTCGTTATCCTCGTTACTTGCAACCTTGTTTGGTGTCGGTTTTGTGCTGGGGTGGCTGGTGTGTGCGGTGTTTTATTTGCGTACCATTGTTAGCCTTAAGAATGCACGTCGTAAAATTAGACGTTTAGAATCACAATTGGGTGCTGGAGAGAAGACCATTTCTGACTCAACCGAATTAGTGACAGCTCAGAACAAGGAATAATCCTCAATGTTCGAGTTGCTTTTTCTGTTGCTACCTGTTGCCGCGGCCTACGGCTGGTACATGGGGCGCAGAAGTGCTCAGCAAGATAAGCAGCAGCACGCTAATCGCTTGTCACGCGACTATGTGACAGGCGTGAACTTCCTATTATCAAATCAACAAGATAAAGCGGTTGATTTGTTTCTCGAAATGCTAAAAACAGAAGATAGCTCCGCGTTTGAAGCTCATCTGACGTTAGGTAATTTATTCCGTTCTCGCGGTGAAGTCGAGCGAGCTATTCGTATTCACCAGTCGCTGGTGGAAAGTGCCGCACTCTCATTTGAACAACGCTTGTTAGCAACTCAGCAGCTGGGTCGTGATTATATGACCGCGGGGGTGTATGACCGTGCTGAAAATATGTTTCAACAGCTTACTGATGAAGTGGATTTTAAGCAGAGCGCGTTGCAATCATTATTGTCGATTTATCAATTAACCAGTGATTGGGGTAAAGCCATTGAAACGGCGACAAAATTGGTAAAATTAGGCTCAGAAGAGTTACGTGAGCAAATTGCCCATTTTTACTGTGAATTAGCCACTCAAGAATTGGCGAGTGATGATATTGACGAAGCTCTAAGCTTGCTAAATAAAGGTGAGCAGGCTGATAAAAATTGCGCACGAGTTTCGATTATGAAAGGGCGCATTTTTATTGAGCAAGGTAACTATGAGAAAGCCATTGCAGCATTAGTGCAGGTTTATCATCAAGACAGAGAATTGGTATCTGAAACATTGCCATTACTGTATGAATGTTATCGACATACAGGGCTGGCCGACGGCTGGGAAGCCTATTTACGACAATGTGTTGATGGAAATACTGGGGCTATTGCCGAGTTATATCTCGCCGATATTATCGTTGAAAAGCAAAACCACGAAGCCGCGGCGAGTTACATCAATGACCAAATTCAGCGTCATCCAACTATGCGTTTATTCTACCGTTTGATGGATTACCATCTGGCGGAAGCGGAAGAAGGTCGAGCGAAAGAGAGCTTGATCTTGCTGCGTAAAATGGTGGGTGAACAAATTCGAACCAAACCTGATTATCGTTGCCACAAATGTGGTTTTACCTCCCGTTCGCTCTATTGGCACTGTCCATCTTGTCGCTCTTGGGACACCATTAAGCCGATTCGTGGACTGGATGGTCAGTGACAGTGTCACTTTTAATTTCTGATAATATTCAATAAAGGCTATGAAATGAACTCCTCAACTGAGAACCTCGTTCGCGTTAACACTGACTCGCCTATCATTGTCGCTCTGGATTATGAAAATTCTGATGCAGCGCTCGCATTTGTTGATAGGATTGATCCGCGCGATTGTCGCTTAAAAGTGGGCAAAGAGATGTTCACATTTAATGGTCCTCAATTTGTAAAGTCACTCCATGACCGTGGTTTTGATGTTTTTCTGGATCTTAAATTCCACGATATTCCCAATACCGTCGCTCGAGCGGTTTCAGCGGCAGCAGAAATGGGTGTCTGGATGGTTAACGTCCATGCCAGCGGTGGCGCTCGTATGATGGAAGCCGCTCGTCAAGCCCTTGAGAGCTATGGCAAAGACGCACCTTTACTTACAGCCGTAACAGTATTAACCAGTATGGATGCTTCTGATCTTGCTGGCGTTGGAATTAACTTAACCCCCGCAGAACATGCAGAACGTTTAGCACTCCTGACCAAGCAGTGTGGTCTTGATGGTGTAGTCTGTTCGGCACATGAAGCCAAAGCACTGAAAGCAGTGTGCGGTCAAGAATTCAAGCTGGTGACTCCAGGTATTCGCCCTGTTGGGAGTGATGTGGGAGATCAGCGCCGTATTATGACGCCTCAACAGGCGCTCGAGGCGGGTGTGGACTACATGGTAATAGGACGCCCAATCACTCGGAGTGACGATCCTGCACTGACTTTAAAACAGATCAACCAATCAATCAGGGATATCGCATGAGTGACGCTAACAGCCGTTTAGTGTATAGCACAGACGTTGGGCGCATTGAGGAAGAAAAGCCGAAAGCGGTGCGACCAAAAGGTGATGGCATCGTGCGTATTCGCCGTGAAACCTCGGGCCGTAAAGGTAAAGGGGTCTGTGTTGTCACAGGGCTAGATCTTGATGATGCGGAACTGGCAAAACTCGCAGCAGAATTAAAGAAAAAATGTGGTTGCGGTGGCGCGGTCAAAGACGGTGACATT
Organism: Providencia alcalifaciens DSM 30120; assembly: GCF_000173415.1. Taxonomy (GTDB): domain Bacteria; phylum Pseudomonadota; class Gammaproteobacteria; order Enterobacterales; family Enterobacteriaceae; genus Providencia; species Providencia alcalifaciens. The sequence continues at coordinate 12,408 of NZ_ABXW01000053.1, forward strand.
GAAATTCAAGGTGATAAACGCGACTTACTAAAACAGTTACTTGAAGCAAAAGGCTACCAAGTCAAATTGGCGGGTGGTTGAACCAAAATAAAATGGGGGAAATTTCCCCCATTTATCATCATACTGTGTGTCAGAATTACTTCTTAACTTGATGTCCAATAATCCCACCGATAGCTGCGCCACCTACAGTACCTAGTGCGCTTCCATCCGTTAATATTGCGCCTCCAACAGCACCGACAGTCGCTCCAATCGCTGTGTTTTTATTCTGTTTTGACATATTTGAACAAGCACTGAGACCCAGTGCCACTGTTGCGATAATGACAAAAGAGAGGATGCGTTTCATGATGTTTACTCCAATCTATTTTTTATAATGATAATTACGTATCAGCATATAGCCAAATTAAAATATCACGAAAAACGAATAGACGGATCGGAATAATCAGAAATAAATGTTAAGAATCGCCAGATATTTAACATTAAATGCTAACTCATTCATTTTGAATGTAATTTGAACAAATAAAAAAGACCATTACCGCAAGATAATGGTCTCAATGGAAAATGAAAGGATATCTTACGCCGCTGGGCGAGCGACGATATTGCGAGTTTCCATGCGTACTTCTGCGATATTCACATCAATAATATCGTTTAATTGATAGGCTTTTTCGCCTTTGATCAATACACTGCCTGTTTCTTGGCTGCATTGAATCTCATCACGAACACTGTGTAAGAATGGCGCAGGGATAAAGGCAACAGCGCCGTTATCGACTAAACGTACGCGCACACCACCACGGGTAATATCAATAATTTCAGCGGGGAATCTGGTCTCAGTTCCTTCAAATGGTTTTAGGTAACGAGAGTATAACCAGTCGCCAACATCACGTTCAGCCATGCGGTTAGCACGGCGGCGTTCTGCTAATTTTATTGACAGTTCTTCACTTGGTTTTGCTGGCGTTGGCGCGCCTGCGATAATCGATTTCAACAAACGGTGGTTGACGATATCGGTGTATTTACGAATCGGCGATGTCCATGTTGCATATGCTTCAAAGCCCAGACCAAAGTGTGGACCTGGGTCCGCTTTCACTTCAGCAAAGGTTTGGAAGCGGCGAATGCGGCTGTCTAAGAATTGGGTTGGCTGCGAATCTAATAGGCGACGCAATTCACGGAAGCCTTCAAGCGTTAATAACGCTTCACCATTGGCTTCGATGCCATTATCTTTCAGCGTTTGAACGACTTGTTCGATCTGCAACGGTTCAAAGCCCATATGGACGTTAAATACACCAAAACCTAATTTGTTTTTCAGGACGTTAGCGGCACATAAGTTAGCGGTGATCATCGCTTCTTCAACAATGCGGTTTGCAGTACGACGGCTTTCTGAAACGATCTCGACCACGTTACCATTTTCATCTAAAACAAAACGGTAATCCGGTCTGTCTTTGAACACTAATGCATTATCATGACGCCATTGCAGGCGTTTATCCGCCATTTCTTTTAATAGTCTGATTTGTTGTGTATCGGCATCAGATTGTGGCTTCCATGATCCCGTTTCTTCTAACCAATCAGATACTTCATCGTAGACAAGCTTAGTTTTTGATTCGACCCATGCACTGAAGAATTCGATATTGCTATCAATAGCACCATCTTGCAGGATTTGCGTAACGCAAACCAAAGCAGGGCGACGGGCATTTGGTCGCAGAGAGCACAAGTCATCAGAAAGTTGGCGAGGCAACATTGGAATATTGAAGCCAGGCAGGTAATTGGTGAATGAGCGAGCTAAAGCGAGTTTGTCTAATTCACTTCCTTCCTTGATATAGCTGGTTGGATCTGCGATAGCGATATACAGCTTCAGGTTACCTTCAGCCGTTTTTTCGATATACAGTGCATCATCCATATCTTCGGTGCTTGCGCTATCGATAGTGACAAAGTGTAGATGAGTTAAATCAACACGTTCTAAACCTTCGTCATCACGCTCACTGTCCACCATTGCCGGTTCTGCACGGTCTAATTGGTGACGGCGTAACGTTACCCACCACGGTGCGAAATGGTCGTCACCGTAGGTAATATATTCTGTAATTTCAGCATAGAAGCCTTTGTCACCCTTTAGTGGATGACGGCGCATTTCGGCAACGACCCAGTCACCTTGCTTGAATTCATGGGTAATACCGTTGATTGGTCGGCATGAAATGGCATCTTTTAACAGCGGATGGTCAGGGATGACAAACAGGCGATTATCGTTATCTTTTTTCTGAATTTTACCGACAAAACGGTTGAGAAATGGTTCGATTAATTCTTCAGGTTCAGCGAACTCGCGGTCTTTATCCGTATGAACGGCGGCAGAAATTCTATCTCCGTGCATCACTTTTTTCATTTGCGGAGGCGGAATAAAATAGCTTTTTTGTCCATCGACTTCTAAAAAGCCAAATCCTTTTTCTGTGCTTTTAACCAGACCTTCGACGCGAGGTGTTTTGGCATGCAACGTCTGTTTGAGTTGCGCTAGTAATGGGTTGTCTTGAAACATACTTACCGTTTATTTGATGTTGAGTTTGGCTCTATTGTTGCGTAAGACAAAGTCTTAGAGCAAGAAAAAAATGCGAATGACTTTATAACGATGTGGAAATTCGCATCTTAGGCTAACTTGATTAATTTTCAGGGTAAACTTTATCTTTAAACTCGCAAAGATCCTCAATAATACACGATCCACAGCGAGGTTTGCGTGCGATGCATGTGTAACGACCGTGCAAAATAAACCAGTGATGACAATCAACTTTAAATTCAGCAGGGACCACTTTGAGTAACTTTTCTTCGACCTCAACAACATCTTTGCCTGGGGCGAATTTGGTTCGGTTACACACGCGGAAAATATGGGTATCGACGGCAATCGTTGGCCAGCCAAATGCCGTATTGAGTACCACATTGGCGGTTTTACGTCCTACACCGGGTAAGGCTTCTAACGCTTCACGGTTCTCGGGAACTTGGCTCTGATGTTTTTCGATCAGAATTTGGCAAGTTTTATAGACGCTTTCCGCTTTAGTGTTAAACAATCCGATGGTTTTTATATACTCTTTGATGCCATCGACCCCAAGAGCAACCATTTGTTCTGGTGTATTGGCAACGGGATATAATTTTGCGGTCGCCTTATTCACACTGACATCGGTGGCTTGTGCAGAAAGCAACACCGAAATTAGCAACTCAAAAGGGGAGCTAAATTCTAGCTCCGTTGTGGGATGTGGATTGTTATCGCGCAGGCGAGTGAGAATTTCGATTCGTTTAGTTTTATTCATTGCTCACAAAGCTTCAAAATTAGGAGATATTTGTGCCACAACCTTGTTCTTTTTGGTATTCACGTAGAGGTTGTTGACCTGATTTTAGCGCCGCGCGCTTTTTCATTTTTTCATCAATAAGGTATTTACCCGCCAACATTAATGCTAAGCCAATAAATGCACCCGGTGGCAGCATAGCGAGTAAAAAAGGTGAGTCAAGGTGTAAGACTTCAATACGTAGTGACTTAGCCCATGAACCTAATAGCAGGTCAGCACCATTGAATAAGGTTCCGTTACCTAAAATTTCGCGCATTGCGCCAAGTACAAACAATGCCGCTGTTGCACCTAACCCCATGGCGAGTCCATCCATAGCAGATAACGGTACTGGATTACGTGAAGCATACGCTTCGGCGCGCCCAATCACGATGCAGTTTGTCACGATCAGTGGGATAAAGATCCCCAGAGACTCATATAAACCAAACGCATAGGCGTTGATCAGCATTTGTACTGCACTTACTACTGAGGCGATAATCATTACGTAGATAGGTATGCGAATCTCAGCAGGAACCCAACGGCGAAAAGCAGAGACTGCCACGTTGGTACAAACCAGAACGAGGGTTGTTGCAAGCCCAAGCCCCAGTGCGTTAGTTGCTGTCGATGATACAGCCAGTAATGGGCATAAACCCAGTAGTTGTACTAAAGCAGAGTTATTTTTCCATAACCCTTGTGCAAATAACTCTTTGGTTTCGCTACTCATTATTCATCCCCACAAATTGGGTAATTTGCTAATTCTTCAGGTACCGTTTGAATAAATGCGGCGGTACGTTTTGTGGCATTGACAACTGCACGAGGGGTAATCGTTGCCCCTGTAAATTGGTCAAAATCGCCACCGTCTTTTTTCACTGCCCAATGAGGATCTTGGGCAGATTCCAATTTCTTGCCTGTAAAATGGGTGATCCAATCGGATATTCGGGTTTCAATTTTATCCCCAAGCCCTGGCGTTTCATGATGCTCTGTAACGCGTACGCCCAATACTTTGCCATTAAAATCAGCACCAACCAATAAATGGATGGCACCAGAATAACCATCTGGTGCGGTACTTTCTAATGCCGCAGCAACAGGTTGACCATCCTTACGGGCAATATACAGATGTCGAGGGAGTTTATTTCCCAGTATAGCTTCATTGGTGACCAGATAGCACTCTTTGGCGAGATCATTGTCATATAAGGATTCAGGCACCACTTGGTCGAGCAATTTTTTCTGAACAAGGGCAGCTTGCTCGGCAATGATGTCTTTGGTTAGCGTATAAACCGCAGCACTGAGCGCAGTGGTTCCCGCAGCAAACAGAGCCAAGATTGTGCCATGATGGCGCATCGTATTTAACATGGAGGCTCCTTACTTATGTCCATACGCACGTGGCTGCGTATAGTGGTCAATTAATGGCACGGTAATATTCGCAAGCAAGACAGCAAATGCGACGGCGTCAGGGTATCCACCATAAACACGGATCACCCACACTAAGAACCCGATTAATACCCCAAAAATTATGCGTCCTTTTGGTGTTGTTGACGCTGTGACTGGGTCGGTGGCAATAAAGAACGCGCCAAGCATCGTCGCACCTGATAATAATTGGATTAATGGTGGTGAATAACGGCTATCGTCGATTAGCCAGCTAACCACAGCGAGCAGGGCAAGTGTTCCAATAAATGCCACGGGAATATGCCAGCTGATGATCCGGCGGCTGAGCATAATTAATCCGCCAGCCAGATAGGCAAGGTTCACCCACTGCCAACCGATACCGGCTAAAGAGCCTTGCAAAATTGGTTGCTGTAGTACATCGGAAATGGAGTGGGTGAGTAAGCCCGTTTTAAAGCTATCAAGCGGTGTTGCTTGGCTCATCCCATCAATACCGGTACGTAATTGATCCAGCGTTATTCCTGTCGAGGTATGCCCGCTAAAGATCACCATCAAACTATCAAAACCTGAAATATGCAGTTGTTGCAATTCCTGAGGTGGCAACCAGTTGGTCATTTGCACTGGGAATGAAATCAGTAATACCACATAACCGACCATAGCAGGGTTAAATGGGTTTTGCCCTAAACCACCATAGCACTGCTTAGCAATAATGATGGCAAAGATAGTACCAAGAACAATCAGCCACCAAGGGGATAGTGGCGGTAAGCTCACACCGAGCAATAACGCGGTCACAATGGCCGAGTTATCTTTTAGTACAGGTAAAACAGGCTGTTTCCGCAAATGGATTGAAACGGCTTCTGTTAAGGCTGCCGTCACCATTGCAATAGCAATCTGATATAAGGTGCCGATACCAAAAAAATAGGTTTGCACGGCAATGCCCGGAATGGCCGCCAACAGAACCCAAAACATGACCTGACTCGTGCTTTGGTTATCATGAGTAAATGGGGCGCTAGCAATTTTTAAACGGCGTGTTTTGCTATCAAGCGGTCTAAATTTCATGTGGTTATCACTTACTCTGTGGTTGTTTGTTCATTTGGTTGTTGAGAAACAGATGATTGCGCGGCTTTCTTAGCTTTAACTCTAGCAATTGCCGCGGCAACGGCGGCTTTGCGTGGGTCGACTTCCTCAGCGGTTTCAACCGGAGCGTCGATAACAGGCTCTGAAGTCTGTTGTGCGGCAGCTTTCTTCGCTTTCGCGCGAGCAATGGCAGCAGCCACGGCGGCTTTGCGTGGGTCATCTCCCTCCGCGCCATCTGCAATCACGGGTTTGTCAGATTGGGTTTGCTCTGCGACTTTTTGCGCTTGTTTGGCGCGCGCTTGAGCTTTACGCGCTTCTCTTGCTGCAATAACAGCACTATTGTCAGGCAATTCACCTGAAATGATTTTTATTGGCTCAGCCGTTGACGCTTTCTTCGCTTTAACACGAGCAAGTGCCGCATTAACTGCGTCTTTATCTGCGGTATCCACTTGAACAGCCGCTTTCTTATGGCGTTCTTCGCGGGCAAGTTTTTCACGTTCCATGCGCTGTTGTTTAGCTTCAAAGCGCTGTTTAGCTTCGATGGAACGGCGTTCTTCTTGGTCTATTTCGCGAATTTCTGCTTTTTCTTGGCGATAATATTGTACCAGCGGAATATTGCTTGGGCAGACATAAGCACAAGCACCACATTCAATGCAGTCAAACAGATTATGTTTCTGCGCTTTTTCGTGTTCTTTACCTTTACTAAACCAATATAATTGCTGAGGTAATAAACTGGCAGGGCAAGCATCAACACAGAGACCACAACGAATGCAAGCTTCTTCGACAGGTTTTTTGCCCATCTCTTCTTGGGTAGGGACCAGTAAGCAGTTGCAAATTTTGACTACAGGAACATTGAGATCGGGCAATGTGAAGCCCATTAATGGTCCCCCCATGATCACCATTTGCTCATTTTCAGGCTCAAAGCCAGATTGCTGAAGTAGATGTTTAACTGGCGTACCTAAGCGAGTCCAGAAGTTTCCTGGCTGTTTAATCGCTTCTCCGGTGACCGTGACAACACGTTCAATGAGCGGCTGACCATCAATGACTGCGCGCTTGATAGCGACGGCAGTACCCACGTTTTGCATCAATACGCCAATCTGGGAAGATCGTGCACCTGAAGGAACTTCTTTTCCCGTTAAAATTTTGGTCAACTGTTTTGCACCACCTGATGGGTACTTGGTGGGGATCACTCGGATAAAAATCTGTTTATCTATGGAGGTAAGGGCGCGTTTTAAGGCGCGGATTGCCTCGGGCTTATTATCTTCAATGCCGATTAATACTTGGTCGGGGTTTAACAGGTGTTGCAGAACGCGGCAGCCTTCAATGACTTCTTGAGCATGTTCTTGCATTAAACGGTCATCAGCAGTGATATAAGGTTCACATTCTGCGGCATTGATAATCAACGTTTTAATGGCATCTTTCCCGCCTGCTAGCTTAGAGGCTGTTGGGAAGCCAGCACCACCTAAACCTGCAATACCTGCTTGCTCAATTTTGTTGAGCAAATCAGCCCGCGAAAGTTGTTGGAAGTCAGGTACGGGTTGTAAAGGAGCCCAAGTATCCAGACCATCTGCTTTAATTTTGACGCAGAGTTCTTTTAATCCTGAAGGATGAGCGGTCACCATAGGTTCAATCGCGGTGATAGTACCGGATGTTGAAGCATGCACAGGCACGGTACGACCTGTACCTTTCGTTAATGGTTGACCTTTAAGAACGGTGTCGCCAATGTTGACGATGAGTTCACCTTCCGGACCTAAATGTTGTTGCAGAGGGATGATTAGCTCATCAGGAACGGAAGCCACACGCATTGGCGTTCTGCTGGATTGTAGTTTCATCTCAGGGGGATGAATACCGCCATCAAAGTCCCAAATATTATCTTTTTTCAACCACTTAAATAAATTAAGCATGGGAACCCTCTTTGGCTGACAATAAGGATTCATCGGTAATATTTTTAACTGGGATGGTGTTTAAATCCCATTTCCAGTTGGCGGTAGTGGTTTTAACTGGCACCATTTCAATACAATCCGTAGGACATGGGGCAACACACAGGTCGCAACCCGTACATAAATCTTCAATCACTGTATGCATGGCACGAGTAGCGCCCACAATGGCATCGACAGGACAAGCTTGGATACACTTTGTGCACCCAATACAATTTTCTTCATCGATGATGGCAACTTTACGAACAGGGTTTTGCGCAGTTTCATCGCCATCAATGGGTTGAGGGTCAACGTTCATCAGCTCAGCAATTTTGAGCATGACTTGCTCGCCGCCGGGGGCGCATTTGTTTATCATTTCCCCGTTGTTGGCTACTGCTTCAGCGTAGGGACGGCAACCTGGATAACTGCATTGCCCGCATTGGCTCTGCGGTAAAATAGCATCCAGTTTTTCAACAATCGGATCTTCCTCAACTTTAAAACGTAATGAGGCATAGCCTAAGATCAGACCAAAGATCAGCCCGAAAACGGCTAATATGCCAATCGCAATCCACAAAGACATCATTAGAATTTCACCAAACCACTAAAGCCCATAAATGCGAGAGACATCAACCCCGCAGTGATCAGACCAATTGACGAACCTTTAAAAGGTGCTGGGACATTTGCTACAGCTAAGCGCTCACGGATGGCGGCAAAGAGAACCATAACAAAAGAGAATCCGACGGCGGCACTAAAGCCATATACCGCAGATTGCAAGAAACCGTGGGATTGATTGATGTTTAATAAAGCAACCCCAAGCACCGCACAGTTAGTGGTGATCAGCGGTAAAAAGATCCCCAATAGGCGGTATAAGGTTGGGCTGGTTTTTCTCACAACCATTTCAGTAAACTGTACTACTACGGCTATCACAAGGATAAAGCTCAGTGTACGTAGATAGACTAGGTCTAGAGGGATTAAGATCAACGTATCGATTAACCACGAGCTTATTGAGGCGAGGGTCATAACGAACGTAGTCGCAAAACCCATACCAATGGCGGTTTCTAGTTTTTTTGATACGCCCATGAATGGGCATAATCCCAAGAATTTAACGAGGACAAAGTTATTGACTAACACTGTCCCAATAAAAAGTAGAAGATAGTCGGTCATTTCATAGCCTGAAGAGAGAAAAAAGCCCAAAAACTGACCACAGTCAGTTTAACGGAGGCTATGATATCAAAGCTATTTTTGTGATGCTTATCGATCTTGTGTGAAAGTCATTTTCACTCGTTTAGACATTTTCAAATAAGGGACAAAAAATCCAGCACCTAATAGTGGCCATGCGAGGATTTGTAGGGCAGTTTGGTCATCAATAGGGGAAAATGCGAATGTTTTTAATCCGATTAACATTAATGCTAATAGCCATAGGGTAAAACGACGGGGAAAATGACGAGAGCGCTTAAACATCAGTTGTGTAACATGTACACTAAAAAGTGACATAGCTAGGCTGATTGCGAAAGACAAATACCACTGTGGGGTAATGAAACTACTCCAATTATCCACCGTGGTGACAATCTCATAAAATTTAATGCAGTACATCACAGTCATGCTACAAGCCGCAAACAATGTCAGCAGTAAATAGCTAGCAGGGGCTAATAACCAGCCGGTAATACGGTCAGTGTTATAAACAGAAGTCATAAGTAGGGATCCGTTATTGCTAAATAATCCTGATAATTAATAATCCTATCATAGATTTATTTGCTAATTGATTCATTCTGATGGTACTTTTTTAAAATAGCAAAATATGCCACTTATGTGAGGTCAATATGCCCAAACCAATTAAAGTCGGGATTGTTGGATATGGTTATGCCAGCAAAACATTTCATGCTCCATTTTTAGCCATGTTAGAAGGATTTGAGCTAACGACTATCTCCAGTAGTGATGCGAGTAAAGTTCATGCGGATTATCCTAATGTTACGGTAGCTAGCTCGCCCGAAGCATTGTTTGCTGATCCTGAAATTGAGCTTGTTGTGATCCCAACGCCGAATGACACTCACTACCCATTAGCCTGCAAAGCGTTAGCTGCGGGTAAGCATGTGGTGGTAGATAAGCCGTTTACTCTTGATGTTAAAGAAGCCGAAGATTTACAGCAACGAGCTGAAAAAGCCGGAAAATTATTATCAATTTACCATAATCGTCGTTGGGATTCAGGGTATCGCACCGTGAAAAAAATCCTGCAAGATGGCTGTTTAGGTGACATTAAATATTATGAATCTCATTTTGACCGTTTTCGTCCAGTGGTGAGACAACGCTGGCGAGAGGCTAATATTCCGGGAGCGGGAATTTGGTACGATCTGGGACCGCATATGATTGACCAAGTGCTGCAATATTTTGGTAAACCGCAAGCGATTACCGTTGATCTGGGGGCTATTCGTCCAGGCGCGGAAGCAGTAGATTATTTCCATGCAATGCTGGATTATGCAGATAAGAAAATCGTATTACATTCAACAACTCTCGCGGCAGCGCCGATGCCAATTTATACCATTCATGGTATGAAAGGGAGTTACGTGAAATATGGGCTAGATACGCAGGAAGATGCGCTAAAAAGTGGTGCTGTTCCACGAGGTGAACATTGGGGAGAAGACCCTAATCTGGGTGTTGTGACGCTGTCACAAGGCGATGATATGGTGAGTCAGTCATGGGCAAATGAGAAAGGCAATTATGGTGGATATTATGAAGCCATTTATGACGCTATTCGTTTCGGTAAGCCAAACCCAGTTACACCAAGCGAAGCCATTGATATTATGAAACTGATTGAAGCCGGTATGCAATCAGCGAAAGAAAAACGGACTATCGAAAATATTTTCTAAGGTTCAACGTTGAAGATAAAGCCAGTGTAAAAACTGGCTTTTTATTTGTGGAAAATCGAATGAATTTATTAGCAAAACTTAAAATAGACTCGTTTCTGTTGATCATGATTGGCGTTGTCATTATCGCCAGTATCTTCCCATGTGAGGGGCAGGTTAAAACTGTTTTCCAGCACTTAACAACCGCAGCGATAGCGCTACTGTTTTTTATGCATGGTGCTAAGTTATCCAGAGAGTCTATCGTTGCAGGGATGGGGCACTGGCGACTTCATTTATTAGTATTTGCCAGCACGTTCATTCTATTTCCTATTATTGGTATTGCATTGCGCTTTATGGTGCCACATTGGATGTCGCCAACGGTGTATATGGGCTTTTTGTATTTATGTGCATTGCCCGCCACTGTTCAATCTGCCATTGCATTCACCTCGGTTGCCGGTGGGAATGTCGCTGCGGCAATTTGCAGTGCTTCAGCCTCCAGTATTTTAGGGGTTTTTCTCTCTCCTGTTTTAGTCGGAGTGTTGATGGACACTGATGGCAGCCAAGCAATGGATACACTCAATGCGATTGGCTCAATTATGCTGCAATTGATGGTGCCATTTATTGTCGGACATTTATGTCGACCGCTCATCGCTAACTGGATTAATCGCCATAAAAGGTTGGTCAATACCACTGACCGGTCTTCCATTCTACTTGTTGTGTATGTGGCATTTAGCGAAGCGGTGGTTGAGGGGATTTGGCAAACCATTGATGCTTATTCACTGTTTATCATTACGTTAGTTTCTTGTGTTGTATTAGTCGTGGTGATGGTGATTAACGTGATGTCAGCGCGTATTCTTGGGTTTAGCAAAGAAGATGAAATTACGATTCTTTTTTGTGGGTCGAAGAAGAGCTTGGCAAATGGTGTACCTATGGCAAATGTGCTATTTCCAGCCGCAACAGTAGGGATAATTTTGCTGCCATTAATGATTTTTCATCAGATTCAATTAATGGTGTGTGCAGTGATAGCTCAGAAGTACGCTAAACGGCTCGAAAAACACTAAATATCCACTAAGGCAGCGAAAGCTGCCTATATAAAACAACTAATTTAGTTACAACATACTATGAGGTGTTATCATGAAATAGATTAACGACTGAGAAAATTTGAACGTTTTAATGGGTTAAATAGGGCAGAACATGAGTCCTACCCTATAAAAAGATTTATTAGCAGTTAGCAGTTGAATTAACGGTTTGCAGCTTTACGCGCCAATGCCGCTTTCTCGCTATCAGAAAGGAATGCCATGGTGAGTCCATTGCGCTGAGCTTGTTCAATTTCAGCCTGTGTTAGGTCCGCTTGCGGTGCAGCAACATTATATTCATAAGGTAACTCGATGCCTTCAACAGCAGGGTCGTCGGTATTAATGGATGCTAAAACACCGTGGGATAAAAAGGTTTTCAACGGGTGCTGAGCCAGTGAAGGGACGGTACTGGTTTGAATATTCGAGGTTAAACAACTTTCAATACCAATGTTATTTTTCGCTAAAAATTCAATGAGCTCAGGATCTTCAATTGCTTTAACCCCATGTCCAATACGTTGAGCGCCTAAATGCTTGATAGCATGCCAAATACTGGCTGCACCTGCCGCTTCACCAGCATGCACGGTAATATTGAGTCCAGTATTACGAGCTTTGGTAAAATGTTCTTCAAATAATGCACCTGGGAATCCCAGTTCATCACCGGCTAAATCAAGGGCACATAATTTATCTCTATGTGCGAGAAGACCCTCTAATTCAATAGCACAGGCCTGCTGCCCAAAAGTACGGCTCAAAATACCAATCAGATTGATTTGAATGTCGTATTGACGGCAGCCCGCAGCAATACCGTCAATAACTGCACCAACAACGCCTTCAACAGGAAGTTGATGCTTCATTGCCATATAGTAAGGGGAAAAACGTAATTCAGCGTAGTCAATGCCCGCTCTAAAGGCATCTTCCACATTCTCAAAAGCGACACGCTTACAGGCATCTAAATCAGCTAATACAGCGACACCCCAATCCAGTTTAGTTAGAAAGCCAACTAAATCAGCTTCTTGCCCCATAATTTGCACATGAGGTCGTAAGGCTTCAATTTCATCTGCGGGGAGTTGGATACGGTGCTGTTGTGCCAAAGAAAGAATGGTTTCTGGGCGAATATTACCATCAAGGTGGCGATGTAAGTCTGTTAAAGGGAGCTGTTTGTTTATCACGATAAATGATCCTTATAGATATTCTGCATCCATTTTGTATGTAATTGAATAAAAATCAATGATAAATAGGCTAAATAGAAACAAAAACGCCAGTCGAGGAGACTGGCGTTTAAGTAATTTATCTTAAGGATAAATTATTGTGCAGCTGGCGCTTCTGCTGGTTGTTCAGCTTCGATTGCTGGCTCAGCAACTTCAGCACCATCAGCAGGTTGAGCTTCTTCTTCGTAGCCCATTTCATCTTCTGGACCAGACATCATTTTCATCTTAGTCAGGAATTCAGCTAAGGTATATTTGTCACCGTTGAAGGTTAGGTCATTACCAGAGAATTTAACGGTCATGGTTAAATCGTTTTCGCTGTCGATCATCCAAGGATGTTTTTTCTCTTTCGCTTTCTCTGCGCGTTGTTCATCAGTCATGAACATTTCTTCGAACGGGTTAGAGAACATATCCGCAGTTAGCATTTGTTGAACACCAGCGAACTCTTCAGTTACTTGTTCTTTAACAACTTTCTTATCTTCCGCAGAAACTGCTGCACCGCCATCTAAGATCATGGCTTGAGTCATTGACTCGATGACCATTGGCTTATTCAGTTTCATGCTGAAATCGAAAGAAGTGATCAGTTGTTTGAACGCTTCATCCACTTTGTTTTGCATTGCTAACGCAGTAATTTCGTCTTGGTTCCACTTGTTGAAAGTAACGCTTAGGTCGATAGAGCTTTGACCTGCTTCGTTTTTCCAATAGAACGGGCTAACAGTAAATACTGGTTTGCTTTTCATCAGCTCAGGCAGAGTTGTGGTCATCATCTGCATTGCGATTTTTTCGCTTGCTTCAGTTGGGTTGCCTGTTGCTAAGCCTTCAGCCAACGCTTTGTTGTATTGCTCAACAAATTGACCTAATGCTTTCGCATCTAATTTTTCGATAGCCACTGTCAGCTCACCAGAACCTAAGTTTTGATCTAATGCTTTAACATCACTGATTTTGTAAGACAGGTTACCTTTAACATCGTCACCATTGATAGAGGTATCACTTGAAACGTTCAAATCTTTGAATGAGAACTTAGTTTCAGGGATATTAACATCGGTATCTGCGATAACGAAAGATTGGGTACCTGTATAGAAGCCATGTTGAGATTTCTTAACATTAGAAACCAGCTTCATGCCTTTCATTGTGATAGTACCTTCTTCTTTAGTGCTGCTGATCACTAAGCTATCAGTCACTAAAGATGCATCAACAGTACTTAAGTCTGAACCAGTTGCAATATCAAACTTAGCGCCGCTAAATGAGAATTTACCATCTTCTTTGGTGTATTCAAGAGGGATCAGCTCGATGCTAGAATCCACGTTTTTGCTGTAACCAATAACAGCAGAACCATGCATGAATGGCTTGCCTTTGGTTGCTTCAAACAGCTCTTTAGTCGCTTTCGTATTTGCTAATTCAACATTAACTGCACCTAATTTAGGCATCAGATTGAATTTAGCTACTTGGGATAATGGTAGTGGACCATGAGAGATATCCGCTTTAAAGACGATGTTTTCGTCAGCAGAAGCGGTTGAGGTAATGATGATGTCAGCTTGAGAAGAGAACACACCACGTTTGTAGTTTTCTAATTTAAAGACAACATCAGCACTTGGATCGTTAGCCGTGATAAACGCGTTTGAATTCGTAATCACTTTATTCAGTTCAGCTTCAACTTTTGAACCTGTATACCATGATGCGCCAGTCCATACTGCGCCCAGAGCAACGATAACACCTACCGCAACTAATGACTTTTTCATTATCAACATCCATCCTTTCAGTGCGCATGAAACGCACTTATGTATAAATAATATAAGTTTTTATTACCCGTTTGGCTGTGTGTACCAACGGCTAAATATAAAATATGACCTAAAAATTAAATACTCGGGCTACTTGGCCATTTCCTTGAATAGAAATGTTATCCTCATAAGCAGGTAAGAAAACAGATTCACCAGAATTCATGTTTAATTCTTGATTACCTGATCGCAATACTAACTTACCTTCAATACAAAACAAAATTGAAGCTGTATGATTAGTTAGGGATAACCCAGAGCAGTCAATAGAATATATTTTAAATGAAAAATCTTCCACTGGGATCTTATATTTCCAGACATTTCCAGATTTTTCGGGAATATTGAACAAATCATCAGCTTTAATTGACTTAAAATCAATATTATCAACGAGTTCTTTTACATCAATATGTTTGCTCGTTAAGCCTGCACGCAAGACGTTATCTGAATTAGCCATCACTTCTAACCCAACACCCTCTAAATAAGCGTGAGGGGTTCTTGCTGCTAAAAACATGGCTTCACCAGGTTGTAATTCAACGATATTTAGCATTAAAGGCGTAAATAAACCATTATCATCTGGATATAAGCTCACCATTTGTTTAATTGAATTCCACGGCTCACCTTGTTTGCTATTCAATGCTGCTTTTAATACACCCAATGCAAGCTCTTTTTGCTCACCAGTCAAATTAAGAATCTGTGCAAATAATTTTTTTAGTTTATCTTCACTTGGGGATTGAACAAAAAATTGAATTTCAGGATGGGCTGCTGCAATAAAGCTAAATAACTCGACAATTTCTGCTATAGGACGAAATGCATTCATTGCTTTAAAGGGGGTTAAAGCATAAATCAGCTCTGGTTTATGATTATTATCCTTATAATTACGGATAGGGGAGTTCAATGGGATCCCTTGTGCATTTTCTTTTTCAAAACCGATTTCCGCATCGTGTTTATTTGGGTGAACCTGAACGGATAATGGCTGAGCTGCGCATAGCACTTTGAATAAATAAGGAAGTCGGCCAAAACGTTCGGCGATATGTTTACCCAATATTTTTTCTGGGTTTTCCTTAATGAAAGCATCTAACGAGATTTTCTGATGTGTTAAGGGTGATATAACCTCAGAACTGGCTTTGGGGTGAGCCCCCATCCAAAGCTCAGCCATTGGTAAATTATCCGGGTTAGGGTAACCATACAGTTCGCTGAGGGCGGTTTTACTTCCCCAATCATAGTGTTGGATTTGGTTCATCATTTTTAGCATATCAAAACTCTCTTTTTGCAAAAATCAACTGATTTCCTTTTTACTACAGCACAATAAGCTCGACCAAGTCTCATAATTGAAATTCAATTTGTGGCATTATACTGCTCGGTTATTTGCTTACCTGCAAGCAGATGATTCTAAAATTAATTATTCTGAATATGTACCTAAGGAGCTAGTAATGGCAGCCACTCGCATTGAAAAAGACTCAATGGGACCAATTGAAGTACCTGCTGACCACTTATGGGGCGCGCAAACGCAGCGTTCTTTAGAACATTTCCGTATCTCTGTAGAGAAAATGCCTGTTGCTCTGATCCACGCATTAGCGGTAACTAAAAAAGCGGCTGCAAGCGTGAATATGGATTTAGGTTTACTGCCAAAAGATCGCGGTGATGCGATTATCGCTGCGGCAGACGAAGTCCTTGCTGGCAAGCATCCAACAGAATTCCCTCTCGCTATCTGGCAAACTGGTTCTGGTACTCAAAGTAACATGAACATGAACGAGGTGCTAGCTAACCGTGGTAGCGAAATCCTCGGTGGACAGCGCGGTAACGACCGTCTAATCCACCCAAATGACGATGTTAACAAGAGCCAAAGCTCTAACGACGTCTTCCCAACAGCAATGCACGTTGCAGCCGTTGTTGCGATTCGTGAACATTTGCTGCCAGAATTAAAAGTTCTGCACAAAACCCTCGATGCGAAAGCAAAAGAATTTAAAGACATTGTTAAAATTGGTCGTACACATCTACAAGATGCGACACCATTAACATTGGGTCAGGAAATCTCAGGTTGGGCGGCAATGTTAGCCCACAACGAAAAACATATTGAAAACGCAGTGCCACATATTTGTGAATTAGCATTAGGCGGTACTGCGGTGGGTACAGGTCTGAATACTCACCCTGAATATGCGGTTCGTGTCGCGAAGAAAATTGCTGAATTAACAGGTCAGCCTTTTGTCACATCACCAAACAAATTTGAAGCATTAGCGACTTGTGATGCTTTAGTGCATGCTCACGGTGCATTGAAAGGTTTAGCGGCATCATTAATGAAGATCGCTAACGATGTTAGATGGTTAGCATCAGGTCCTCGTTGTGGTATTGGCGAAATCTCGATTCCTGAAAACGAACCGGGTAGCTCTATTATGCCAGGTAAAGTTAACCCAACACAGTGTGAAGCATTAACCATGCTGTGTGCCCAGGTCATGGGTAATGATGTTGCTGTGAATATTGGTGGCGCATCAGGTAACTTTGAATTGAACGTATTCCGTCCAATGGTTATCGACAACTTCTTACAATCTATCCGTTTATTAGCAGATGGTATGCGCAGCTTCAACGAGCATTGCGCTGAAGGCATCGAACCAAACCGTGAACGTATCGAAAAATTACTGCACGAATCTCTGATGTTGGTAACAGCGTTAAATACCCACATTGGCTATGATAAAGCAGCAGAAATTGCGAAGAAAGCGCACAAAGAAGGTCTGACTCTGAAAGAATCTGCACTGAAATTGAACTACTTAACTGAAGCTCAATTTAATGAATGGGTTCGTCCTGAAGATATGGTCGGTAGCATGAAATCATAATTATCCATCTCTTGGATAATGAATGTTAAGCCCCTGCATTAGAAATAGTGCAGGGGCTTTTTTATCGTTCAATATATAGGTTTAAACGCGGGATCAATAATTCGACGGGTTTTGCTTTTGGGCGATTACGCAGGGCGATGTTATCTTGATGATAATCCGCTAACTCACCAAGCTTGATATCGCTTAATTCTTTATCAATGGCGAAAATCAACAGCGGTGTTGCACAAGGATATTGTGTTTGCTTTTGTGTTTCTTTGTCCCAAACTCGCGCGATAGGTTGAACTTTAACGGGGCGTTGAGTTTTCAATACACAATCATGGGGAAGAGAACGAATTAATTGGATTTCATTTTTTAATTGCAATATCCAGTGCTCACGTTGTAAATGAGAGGGCGTTCTCCCACTTTCTAGGCTCGCCTGTAAGCGATTGAGCATCTCTTCTTGAGTCACTTTGTTGATGACTTTCTTATTTGCCCAACCGAATCGAATGGTATCAGGATCAACAACAGAAGTGAGGGTACGATAGGTATTTAGTGTTAACAAACCATGCAAGCTTTCTCGAATAAATTCAAACCGATGGGCTTCATCAATGTGGGTTACAATCTGCTTTATTTCTATTTTTAGTTGATTGATCTCGAAGAGTAAATGCTGGAAGCGTTTATAGTCTGCCAGAGAGGGCGCAAGACAGATAGCACCAGGTAATCGAATAGCGGCTTTATTGCTCACTAACTCTGATTTTTTATGTATAAATAGCAATGTAAAAAGGTCTATTGCTCGTGTTAGCGCATCTGAACCAGTGTGTTTATCCACTAAGATCGAGCTAACTTCATTATTCTCATCACCTTTTAATGTTTCCGGTAAGCTAAATACAGCGGCTTTAACATTTTGCTGAGTTTGAAGTAATTGGCAAAGAAGGTTGATATTTGACTCAAGCTGATTGAATGAACTCACTAACTGCTGTTTTGACATAACATCCTTAACTTTATATTTAGTTACAACATTCTAATAGTTAGAATAACTAAATTAACATTAACATTTGAGTTTTTCAACAAGCTTACTAGTGAATCTAAGGGATAGCCGATAGAGTATTACATACTATCCCTATTGTCTGGTTTACTGACAATTATTATTTATAGTCAATTTCCAAATCAATTACTTGATAAAATGCATTAGCGGTATCATCGATGGTCCAAACACCTAAAACAACATGATAGCCTTGATAATCTTTTGGAAGATGACAAGTATGCATCACTAAACTAGGTGGCATTTCGACTTTCTCGAACTTACAAAATGGCGTTAACTCAAATTGGGCGCGGGTTAAAGACTTGCTGGGATCCCAATCTTTACGTGTAATAAAATATTCCCACTTAGTTGTTCGGTGAATGGCAGTTAGGCGCCAGAAAAAATCGA
The DNA here is from genome assembly GCF_000173415.1 of Providencia alcalifaciens DSM 30120. GTDB lineage: Bacteria > Pseudomonadota > Gammaproteobacteria > Enterobacterales > Enterobacteriaceae > Providencia > Providencia alcalifaciens. Next base: position 31,200 of record NZ_ABXW01000053.1, read on the forward strand.
AAGTCGAGGTTTCTATTAACATCCGAGTCCAACGAAACGGTTGTTGTGCATCAAGCGGAGAGAAAGAGGCAATATTCGCACTCGCAATTTTACCGTCTGCAGGACCTTTTAGCGGAAATCCCTTTAAACCTTCAACTGATTGTGGTTCGTATTGAACAGCGCCACAATTTTGGTTGCTTTGCAGTTTACAGAGATAGGCTCGACTGGCAGGATACTCGATGTAGCCATGAGGTAATGCAAAATAGCTATAGCAGAGTAGTAAGGGAAGTAATAATAGTTTTTTCATTCAATATCCTCATCATTGATTAATTTATAGATTTTCTATTAATTATGATGAGGATGTGAATTCTAACCTTTAGCAGGAGTTAATTTATTACGTTAATTAGGTAACCTAGAAGCGATTAACATTTTGTTTTTAACTTATAAGCAATACCGACGCCGAGTAGCAACAAACTTGCGATAAATAACGCTACGCCATCCCACCCATAGGAAGCCCAGAATAACCCACCTAATGTGCCAGCAATACTGGAACCTGCGTAATAACTAAATAAATAGAGTGAGGAAGCCTGACCCCGTGCTCGTTTCGCTCGACGTCCAACCCAACTACTGGCGACAGAGTGTCCCGCAAAAAATCCCGTTGTCAGTACAGTCATACCCAGCAATATCACCCAGATATTACTATGTAGGGTCAGAATGACGCCCATCAACATCATCGCAATTGCGGCGATCAGAATTCGTCCAAAGCCGTATTTTTGTGTCAAACTTCCTGTCTTTGTCGCGCTGTAAGTTCCTGTTAAATAAATAATAGATAAGAAACCCACAACAGATTGACTAAAATTATAAGGCGACTCAAGTAAGCGGTATCCAATGTAGTTATACATCGTTACAAAACCGCCCATTAAAATGAACCCCTCAATGAATAACCACGGTAAACCGGTATCACGCAAATGTAAGTGTAAGTTAACCCAAAGGTTTTTAGGTTTTAATGAGCTGGCTCGGAAATGCTGAGAAGGGGGCAATAATCGCCAAAAACCAATAGCGGCTAACAGTGCCAAGGAGCCTAAAATAACCACAGCAACTCGCCATGAATAATAGTCAGCAATAACGCCTGTCATTAAGCGTCCGCTCATTCCTCCAATAGAATTACCACTAATGTAGAGCCCCATAGAAAGTGCGACATAACTGGGATGAATTTCTTCACTTAAATAGGTCATCGCCACCGCAGCAACGCCACTAAGGGAAAGTCCCACTAAAGCGCGAGCAATTAGAATTCCTTGCCAACTTTCCATGATTGAACTCATCAAAGTAAAAAGCGCTGCGCAAGTCAGGGAAATCACCATAACATTTTTACGACCAATCGCATCGGAAATAGGTCCAGTGACCAATAATCCTAATGCCATTAATCCAGTACTTAATGATAACGACAAACTCGCGGTAGCCGGCGAAACATTAAAATCAGCCGACAACATTGGCAAAATAGGTTGGACAAAATAGAGCAAGGCGAAGGTCGCAAAACCCACAGTAAAAAATGACAGCGTAACGCGCAGATATAAGGCGTCATCTCGTTGAATATAGTGTTTTTTCGGTGGGGAACTCGTCAAGGCTGCGTTTGGTTTTCCTTGTAAAGATGAACTCGGTGAGAGGCTTTTTGACTGCTGTTCCATGTAAATTCCTTGACGACTAAACGGACTTGATTTCGATCAAAGAATAGAAACTTTCTATTTTTTTGTCTAATATATTAATAATACATAATGATACATTTAAAATATCAATCTGATGAACATTGAATTACGCCATTTACGTTATTTTATTGCCGTTGCCGAAGAGCTGCATTTTGGGCGTGCGGCTGAACGTTTGCACATGTCTCAGCCTCCATTAAGTCAGCAAATTCAAGCTCTTGAAGAAATGGTTAATGCGAAACTATTAGAACGCAATAACCGTAATGTAGCATTAACCCCCGCAGGGGCGATGTTTCTAAAAGAGGCATACCAAATTTTAGGGCAAGTGGATGCCGCAGCCACAAAGGCGGCTCGAATGGAAAAGGGGGAGCTAGGTGAGCTTTCCATTGGGTTTACCTCAACAACGCCATTTATGCATAAAGTCACCATGAGCTTGCGTCAATATCGAGAAGCTTATCCTGATGTTTCTATTCATATGCATCAGATGAATACGAAGCAACAAATCCCCCCATTAGTGACTGGGCGCATAGACATTGGCATCATGCGCAATACAATATTACCTGAACAATTGGACTATCAATTATTGTTCAGAGAGCCCTTTATGCTTGCCGTCTATGAAGGGCACCCATTATTGGCTTATGAAGAAAATGGTGTGGATATTAAGCAACTTGCTGCTTATCCATTAGTTTTTTTCGAGCGAGAAGTCGGTACAGCGCTGTATGATGAGATAAACCAATTATTAGCATCTGAAGGGATAGTTCCCACTATTTCTCAAGAAGCTGGGGAAGCGATGACTATCTTAGGCTTAGTCTCTGCGGGAATGGGAATTTCAATTATCACAGAATCCTTTACTCGCATGAAAATTGACGGAGTTAGATACCTCAAGCTGGCTAATATTCAAGCCACTTTTGAAGTTTGGCTAGTTTACAATACGCGCAGAACAGCACCTGCGGCAGCGAAAAAACTCACAGAGTTATTATTGCATAACATTGTTGGTGTATAGCCTTGAATGATTAACGCGATTCATATCACGTTTTTTATGTAAATGAAGCCTAATTTTCATTTATATAGGGCATAATCAATTATAATTTATAACGATTTCTGAGTGTTAAGATGACAAACCAAACGGGGAATACTGACCAAATCAAGCAATTGAATACTGGGCTTGTGTACCGAATTATTGCACAACATGGTCCTATTTCCCGTATTGCGCTATCAAAACAATCTCAACTAGCACCTGCAAGCATCACCAAAATCACGCGTGAATTGATGGATGCACATTTAATTCAAGAACGTGAGTTTCCCGTTTTAGGCTTAAGAGGTCGTCCCGCTGTTGGATTAGTGATAGAAAGTGAAGGCTGGCAATTTTTAGCCATTCGAATCGAAGATCAGCAGGCGATTATTTCGTTAAAAGAAATTAATACTAAAACATTGGCGGAGCAATGCTACCCCTTTAATGTAAAAGGTAACCAACAATTTAGTGATCGGTTATCGGAACTCATCAGCCTTTTTTTCGAAGAAAATCAAGCTTATTTAGAAAGAGTTACTGCGATCAGTATTTTACTGGATGGTATTCTAGATTCTTATTCAGGAGTTATCTATAAACTCGCGCATAGCGACGTTCATGAATTAGCCATTGGCGAAATATTGACGGAGAAAACAGGATTACCTGTCTATCTTTATCCGCCAGTTAATGCTTTGGCCTTAGCTGATCATTTAAAATACTCTGAGACTCGAACATCCAAAAATATTATTTATCTACAAATTCAAGATGTCGTTAATATCGCAGTGATGAATCATGGTTATTCATTAGATGTCATGACTCGGCAGCCCAACTTATTTGCCCATACTCAAATTGACCTATCACAAACTCAATCCTGTTATTGTGGTGGTAAAGGCTGCTTAGAAACGCTGATTTCAATTCCAGCAATCATCCAGCAAGCAAAGGAATTACTTGCAGATTATCCTGAGTCAGTATTACATAAAGAAAATATTAGTATTAACATAATTAGCCAAGGCGCAGTAGAGAATGACCCATTATGTAAGTCATTACTTGATAATGCGGCTCAACGACTTGCTTATCCATTAGCAATGATAATTAATTTATGCGGTTCTGAATTAATTTTGATCAATTCGCCATTAAATGATGAACACCATTATTGGTTCACTCGGGTACAACACTTTGTTACGTTATACGGTAACCCACGCTATAGTTCAAAATTAATATTTGAAAAATCAGCCAGTTCAATTAAAGAGTGTGAAACTGCGCTAATCCAAAATGCGTTGTATAACGGCTCATTGTTGTTGCAATTACTGCAAGGCTAATACAATTTGATAAACTTCTCATTATCTTACACAAAATTGAGCTAACGCAAACTTATCATTTCCCCATTCCCATAAACTGAATTCATATCATTTTTATAGCATTTTGCTGATCACAGTCTGTCACTTCAGGATAGAACAACCATGAACAATCTATTTATTACCGGGACAGATACAGATGTCGGGAAGACGGTATCAACGCTAGCAATATTACAAGCACTGAATAATCAAGGTATTAAAGCCGTAGGATATAAACCTATTGCAGATCAATGTATCGATACACCGGAAGGAAAGCGCAATAAGGATGCACTTCTTATTCATCGTGTATCACAAGATCTTGTCTCATATGATGAAGTTAATCCTGTCAGACTGGGTGATAATTATAGCCATGAGAACAGTATCGATTTTACTAAAATCAATAAAGGGCTAGATCACCTCCATGAGCACAGTGATATGGTTGTCATCGAGGGGAACGGAGGTTGGCGCTATCTTCTTGATGATAATACTTTTTATGCCGATTGGTTAAAAAAACAATCCGTCGGTGTGATTTTAGTGGTTGGTATTCAACACGGGTGCGTCAATCATGCGTTATTAACGGCAGAAGCCATCCGTGCAGATGGATTACCTCTTGTTGGCTGGCTCGCAAATAGAATTAACCCAGGTCTAGCGCATTACGCCCAAATAATTCAGCGCGTGCAACAGCACATTAATGCACCATTATTGGGAGAGATCCCTTATTTGTTGCGCCCTGAAGAAAAAGAATTAGGGCACTATTTGGATGGGGAAAAACTGCAAGAATTTGTCTCCGTACCGGTTCTTTAAACTTTATTCTTCCTAATTAAAAGGGCGCAGATAGCGCCCTTTAATATGCTGATTGGAATATACTTTCTATTATGGATTGATAATCGGACGTCCTGAATTCACATCTAGACAACGCTGAGTATTGGGTTCCCAATAGGCATTAAGATTCAAGCTTTTCTCGCATTTATCTTTTGCATCGAATGCAGCATCAATTTTATCAAACTCTTTTTCAGTACGGCGGTTCACTTTAGAACGTAGCATTTTAGTTTCATCCCACTGTTCTTTATCTTGGCGCGCCTGTTCTTTATTCAACGGGTCATTACTACCATTACCAACAGAAACACAAGTGCTACCCGCAGCGCATGATGTATTTGCTGCTTGCGCCGCATTAACCCACATCAAAGGAAGGCAGAAGCAAATTGCAGCCAGACCATTTTTGATAAATTTTTGTGACGTGCTCATGTAATTTCCTTTTGTTTCAATACTCAATATATAACCAGAGTATAGCTAAAAAATAATAATGCCGTCTTTATAGAATAGTACGAAATTTTATTATTGTTTATGTACGGTTAAACCTGCAAATGTTTGGCACACGGGCATTAATTCCAATGTGTTTACATTCATATGAGCAGGCAGCGTCGCAACCCAATAAACTGTCTCGGCGATATCATCAGCGGTAAGGGCATCGGCGCCTTTATAGGTATTTGTGACTTTCTCGTCATCACCTTTAAAACGAACATTTGAGAACTCAGTCCCGCCCACTAATCCAGGCTCAATATCTGTCACTCGAATTTTTTTACCCACTAAATCTGCACGTAATCCTAATGAGAATTGCTTCACAAATGCCTTAGTTGCACCGTATACATTACCGCCTTTATAGGGCCAAGATGCTGCGGTCGAACCAATATTAATAATATGTCCGTGGTTTTTTTCTACCATACCTTGCAAAACTTCATAAGTCATATTGACCAAACCTTTGGTGTTCGTATTGATCATGGTTTCCCAGTCATCAGGATTAGCATTAAATGCAGGTTCCAGACCCAATGCAAGCCCTGCATTGTTAACCAAAAGGTCGATATTTTTGAGATGAGTAGGAAGGTTTGCAATGGCGTATTGAATGGCTTTTCTATCTTGAACATCTAATGTTAATGGGTAAAACTTATCTCCCAATTCTTGATGTAAAGCATTCAATCTTTCGGTTCTACGTCCAGTGCCAATCACTGTGAAATTATGTTGAATAAATTTACGGGCGATGGCTTCACCAAACCCTGATGTTGCGCCAGTTACGAGAATAATCATTAGGTACCTCAGGTCGTTATCGTTGTTTATTTTGAGTCATTCTAACTTTATAGCTTAGGCTCTTCCAAGAACCTTACGCATACTAGAATACCATCTTTTTTTTAAAGAAGTAGTAGCTCTATGAATATAGGATTATCTGCAAATTTATTATACTTCAAGGAGTTGGTTATGGCTGAAATTAATGCTTCACAATATTTTATTAGCCCTAGAAATGGCGTGAATCCTAAATCATATATTGGTGTTGAATATGGTTTATATAAGTATCATATTGATAAGGATCAGATTAATAATCATATCAATAATATCCATAACACCCACCTAAAATTAGATGGGATTCATGGTTTAACCGTTTTTGGTGATAGCTTATCTGATACTGGCAATATGTATGAAAAGACCCATAAAATATTTCCCTCTACAAATCAACACTATAAAGGACGTTTTACTAATGGGTTTACCTGGGTTGATAGTTTAGCCCGTCCAAATGGTCTATTTTCTCGCTGTGTAAATAAAGCAATGGGAGGAGCTGTTATAGGAAGTTACAAGCTAAAAGATGGATTCAAATCATCAGTCATGTCTTGCCTAAAGAAACAAATTTCTGAGACTGAGATTAATAGTGATGATTTAGTCATTGTCTTTGCTGGCGCTAACGATTATATGACGCTACATAAATATGACACAGGAAAAGTCGAGATAGATCAACTGGCAAACCTTAAAACTTTAATAAGGAAAGGGGCTAAAAATATTGTGGTTGTTGGTACTCCCGATATGTCATCAACCCCCGCAGCAGCACGGCGTTCTCACCAACGACAAACTGAATTAGCAGTACTAACAGATACTCATAATGCTAGAACGAAATTGATGATTGAAAAACTAAATTCTCGCAATAAAGACAGCGATATTCGCATTCATTACTTTGATATTGGTGAAAAGATGAAAGTCATCATAAATGAAGCTAATCAAATTTCTGATTACAACACCAAAGAAAGCTTCTATAAGAAATGGTATATCAAACTATTTAAAAATAAAAAATGGTAATTAATCATAAATATATTTTTAATGACAAAGTACATCCCTCACAAGAAGTACAATTTATTCTTGCTTATGAAATGGAAAAATTTATCAAATCAACGTTTGCATAAGCGATAGAAAATGAACACCAAGGAAGGGAGCACCATTTTTACACTTACGTTAAGCGGCATAATATTGAGTTGAATAAGCAAAGTGCTATATACACCTTGCTTATTCCGTTAACTACAGCCCATTAATTTGCTTATTTTTAGGGTACTTCAGTGTGTAACTTAATGGTAATTCAACAGCTTCTTGAGGTTTAAGCGTTAAATCCCACTCAATTTTGTTTTCTTTCTCATCCAATTTTCCGCCTGTGAATTCAGGATTAAGTACCTTAATATCCGTATCGCGGCTGATAGGCAATTGGTCATAAACAGACAATTTAATGTCATTATTCCGTGTGTTACGTACTTTAATTAAGAAACTTTCTTTTTGTTCAACGCTAGACCCCATAAATGAGGGCTTGCTACGTACACTGGCATTGTTAACTCGAGAAATTTGAATATTATCATCCACGCCAAATGGAATATCCAATGTCTCGGTTAATTGATTGGAATTGACATAAAAATTCCCCACATAGCTATTCATAAAATAGATATTGGCGGGACCATTAAGTAAATTCAGCCTATCCCAATCATCAATCTGCCCCTGCAAATAGACCTCTTCAGCAATTTTAGGTGTGGACGTATAACGATACTTTGCATCCACATTCGCTTGTTTGATGGTAATGGATTTTGCTTTAGGCGTAGAGGCTAGGCTGAATGGCAATGCAATGTCATAGCTAAGATTGACGCCATTGGTATTTGTCGAGACGTAGTTTGCCATACCAGGGCTACGTTTTTTTACTGCGGAAACTTCAGCAACGGGGGCTGCGGGCATCGCCATATCCATAGAGGCTGACATTTTGTTATTCGTATAGCCTTGATTGTATTCATCATAGATAGACAATAGCCACGGCGTTAAAAATGGCGGGGTGATATTACGAGTTGGGTTGGCAGAGGAAAGGGTGAGTTTTACCTTATTCCAATCCAGTCCCGTATTTTGGATAACGTCAGCTTTGTAAGTAATATTGATTGGTTTATCAATACTTTTTGCACGAATATCGTAACTCGGTGACCAGCCAGCATCAGGAGTCACGTACGACACTTGCATGTTGCTGGTCAGGTTCTTGGGCGTTTCGATATTCAGCACAATTTGAGTTTGCTCGCCAATATTACTGGGAATATTCTCCTCAAATTGAGTTTGTAAGAGTCCTTGTTTTTCTGTCAATGCTTCAATCTGTTGTTGATATGCTAGGTTTTCCCCCAAGATAGTGGACATCTGTTTACGGATAAATTCCAGCTTAGAGGCGGATTGCTCGAGGGACTGTGTCGTCGTTTCCCCAAAAAAACGTTGGTCTTTTAGTAAGGCAAGTTGATCATCGCCTACTTTTATCTTGATATTGAGTTCCGCTATTTGTGTTGTTATTGCCTCTATTTGTGCTTTTAAGTTTGCCGCTTCTCCCGAATAAACCGGATTTACCGCCACGGTTTGCACATCAATAGAACGAATTAAAACATCATCATTATCTAAGCTAATTGAGAGGCTTTTTGGATCAATATGGTCCGCAACATGCGTAAAAATGATCTGACTTTCACCTTGTGGCAAATTTACGGTTGCACTATTTGTTAACTCTGCACCACGTAAAAAGACAGTAGCTTGATTTAATTTAAGAGGATGAAGGACAGGCGTAGATTCAGCAAATGCTTGCCATGACGCTAATGCCGAAACGAATAAAATCCCTTTAGTGAATTTATGTATGACAAACATGCGAATACCCCATGACTTAAATAAATATATTTTATAAATCATATTGGATTTTGATCCACAGAGATAACAGAATAAGCCTAAAGTACAGTGATTATCCTAACCGTTATTCGTAACGGACCTTTTGAAATGATTTTTAACTTCAATGGGTTACTTAAAAAAGGGGGGAGATAGTAGGGTTATCAGCATATTAAAATGTCATTCGGTTCAATTATACGAAAGATGTAGCAGCAACTTTTGGTAACCGAGTGACTTGAGATAGAACACCCGCAAACAGGTGTTCTATCTTGTCAGTCTGATACCACTTATTCGTCGAAATACCAATATCCCTGATTGATAAATTCTGTTAACTCCGCAACAAAAATTGGGTTCTCCAGTGCTTCACCGAGTTCATTTATTCCGGCTTCTGTAAACTGGCACAATGCGTCGGCAGCCTGTATTTCTGTGGTATTCCAACCTTCTGAATTAACGAAGAAATGATCTCCGATTCTCATAACACGTAGCCCGCTCAGTCGTATCAGTTTTTCACCGGCATTCAGAGCGCTCAGTACTTCTTCCGGCTGATACACCGGTTCAACAGGCGCAATATCCAGTTCATGGCGTGGGGTGGTTGCAAAACGACCTAACCATTGTTCAAAATCACCAGGCTTGCTGATCATTTCAATCATCATAGCTCGTAGGCGTTCCACCTCATGAATCTCCATGGTTCCCGCATTTTTTGTCACTTTCAGGTCAGGGTCGCCATAATTTATCCCACCCAGATCCTGTTCTAGCGCATAGTCTGCAAAACTGCTCAGCAGATCGCGTCCGGTCGGACCGCGAAAGCCGACAGAATAGTTCATGGTATCTTCAAAGGTGAAACCATCGTGAGGAAATCCAGGCGGGATGTACAGAATATCTCCCGGTACCATTTCCACGTCAATAATCGGTTCAAATGGCTCGACATGCAATAATGCCGGATGTGCGCAGAACTGACGCATGGGAAGGGCGTCACCCACGCGCCAACGGCGACGTCCCATTCCTTGGATGATGAATACATCATAATTATCAATGTGCGGTCCAACACCACCGCCAGGCACCGAATATGAAATCATCAAATCATCTAGACGCCACTCAGGTAGTACCCGAAACGGTTTGACCAGTTCAGCGGCCGGCATATGCCAATGGTTAACAGCTTGCACTAGCAGTGACCATCCTTTTTCGCCTAGTTCGCTGTAGTCCTCAAACGGACCGTGACTCGCTTCCCATTTATTGTCAATAAAGCTGACTAGGCGGCTGTCAACTTCCGGTTCCATCGCCAAACCAGCGAGTTCATCCGGAGTGATCGGGTCGACAAAATCAGGAAATGCATTTTTCAATACAACGGGTTTTTTCTGCCAGTATTTTTCTAAAAATTCAGGCCAGTTAAGATTTAGTTTGTTAACCATGTGACCACATCTATATGAGTAAATAAGCCTGTCATTATAGAAGTAATACACTGCCATATTTTTGTTTGGCATCAAACGTCGGTTAATAACTTTTGAGGGAATATCTGAAGCATGAGAACTAACAGATGCCATCAGTAGATTTTAGGAATCACTTCAAAACAAAAGATTTATAAGGTCGAGCTGAGTTTATAGCTGAAAAAGAACCAACACGATTAACCAGCCAGAACACTGGATTTCTTTATTTCATACATAGATTCGCATAATGCATATTATGTTAAATAGAATAAATGGACTTAAATATCGATGCCTGAGAACATATTATGGTGCACCCCTTTCTTTTATCTCCCATGATCTAAAAGTCCAAACACCTGATAGTCAACTTTGTATAAGCTGACTTTTATTTCATGACCAATCTTGTATCGATTGCCTCTATCTTTTATTTCTTGTAATCTTCGCAAACTTTAAAAATATGAAGCATCCGTTAAGGTAATAAAAATGAATGAGCGCCTTTCTAAAGATCCCTTGCATGGAATTACACTTGAAATGCAAGTAACCGCATTGGTAAACCACTATGGATGGTCACAACTAGGTCGTATTATCAAAATTAATTGTTTCAACAAAGACCCGAGTATTAAATCCAGTTTAAAGTTCCTTCGTAGAACGCCGTGGGCACGGACTGAAGTTGAAGCTCTCTATCTTGATATGCTAGAAGATGATTCTATTGAAGAAGCTCAATTGCCTTCCACTGATCCATGGGAAAATCACCGCAAATAGCCGTAGAGATCCCAATGTGCTGACAGCTTAATTATGTCTAACGTCACGCTCACCTATAATTTTAACTAAACGTAATAAATAACCGTCAGGATCTTGTACTAAAAATTGAATTTGCCCATGCTCAATATCATCCGCTTGGTACCAAACCTCTTGTGGCTCAGAAAATAGTGATATATTTGCTTCTTTTAATGATGCCAAAATGGATTCAATTTCATCGACTTCAATTTGAAAATTAATACCTCGACCAAATATTGATGCCCTATCCTATCCATTCTTGTACTTTAAAATAAGTAGCCTACCGTTAATGGACAACCTTTATTCATTGAGAGAAAAAGATATTTATGATTATTCGCTCCGCTTGTTTATCTGATGTTGCCGTATTAACTAGTCTTGATACCTGCGTGGTAACAGATCTTACGCGTGTTCAGCAAATTCAAAATTGGATTGAAAATAAGCACTGTTATCTTGCCGAGGAAAACGGGGAGGTTTTAGGATATGGTGTATTGAATTACCACTTTTTTGGCTGTGGGTTTATTGAAATGATCATGGTTGGTAAACAATTTCGCCACCAAGGTATTGGCAATATGTTATTAAACGCCTTAAAGAACCATTGCCAACATCCTAAATTATTCACATCCACAAATCAATCGAACCTATTGATGCAACAGTTGCTATTAAAATCTGGCTTTATTCCTAGTGGACAAATTAATAATCTTGATGAAAATGATCCAGAACTCATCTTTTACATAAATAAAATATTATGAAAACACTCTCTATCAGCCAAGTCTCTGACCTTACAGGTCTCACTGCCGCTACGATCCGCTTCTATGAAAGTAAAGGCCTAATTAATCCTATCGGTCGTAAAGGGCTTACCCGAATGTATAGCCCTGACGTTCTTACTCACCTTTCATTGATTATTCTGGCAAAACAAGCACAGTTTTCATTAGATGAAATCGTTGGAATACTCGGTAAGCTTGCAGAAAAAGGCATTGAACGCCCTCTTCTTCGGTCAAAAATAGATGAAATTGATCAGAAAATTCAAGAGTTACAAAAACTCAAACAAGGATTAATACACGTTGAGCAGTGTACAGCAGAGAATCACTTACAGTGCCCTAAATTCCAGAAAATTTTATCCGTAAGCTTAAAACACAATATCGCAAAGCTGACTAAAAACACCCCTTGACTTAAAGTTAACTTGAAGTTGTATCATCCGGCATATTCATTTTTACCCTCTACTTTGACTTGTTTTAATAAACAGTAAGGAATGATTATGCCTCGTTCTGTTTTTTGGCTTGCTGCCGCTTTGGCGCTATTTACGACAGGAAATGCACTGGTATTATCTGTCGCCGTTTTAGTCGGTTCACAACTTTCTGCCGACCCTGCCTACGCGACAGTCCCGCTTCTCGCACAATATATTGGACTAATTCTTACCTCCGTTCCCATGGCACACTTTATGATGCGATTTGGTCGGCGGTCAGGATTTATTCTTGGAAATATGGGGGGATTAGCTGGCGCATTATTTGCCATTATTGGTGTTTATACGCAAAGTTTACTGCTTTTCTCTATTGGCACATTTTTTACCGGTATTGCTATCGGTACAGCTCAGCAATACCGATTTGCCGCATTAGAAGAAACGCCTATTTTATTACGTTCAAAAGCCATTGGCTTAACCATGAGTGGTGGAATTGTCGCTGTATTAATTGGTCCATCACTTGCCGTTTCAACTCGAACAATAATCGCCAATTACCCATTTATGGGCACTTTTGGTGCCCTGTCCATTATCTATATTCTTGCATTTATTCTGTTACTATTTTTACCGTTAAAACCGCACCAAGTTCAAATAAAAACAGAGTATACCTTGGTACATCGCTCATATCGGCAGCTATATTCTCAACCACTATTACGGTTAATTGCTGTAGTCAGTGCTGTGGGTTATGCCTTAGTCGTATATATGGTCGGAACATTTCCATTGGCAATGAAAGCTCAAGGATTTGATTTCGCGGCTATCACCTTTGTATTTCAGTGTCATATATTAGGCATGTTTGCCCCTTCATTTTTTACAGGGCAGCTTATTAGTTGTTTTGGTGTAAAAACCTTCGTTTGGTTGGGAGCAATGTGTTTAGTCATTGCCAATATTATTGGTTTCACTGGCTCTAGTTACGCACATTTTTTATTCACAATGACGTTGGTAGGATTAGCCTGGAACTTTATTTTAATCAGTACTACGCATTTATTACCAAAAACTTACCATGAGCATGAAAGAGCCAAAGTTCAGGGTGCAACAGATTTCCTGATTTTTGGTTTTGGCGCTTTTGGTAGTCTAATTGCAGGATTTGCTTTTTATTTTATGGGATGGGACTTCGTTAATATCATGGGATTAGCTATAGGAGTTGGCATTATTATAGCGATGGGATTATTACGAAACAGCCTGAATGAAAAATCGTTCAGTTAACCATCATTAATTAATGGCAGTCATATTCTATTTTTGACCGCCATTACAATGATAGCTCACCAACAATATCTTCCTTTTAACCGTAGCACCCTCCTGCATAACTCGCTTATTTTGCTGTTACTGTCTAACAATCTTAATAATTTTGTTTTTTTTCCATCCGTTTATCATCCTCTAATGGTATTAGGCAGCTATTGTAATGTTGACATATCTCACGCACTAATATCATTAATCAATTGAAATATAAAAAATAATGAAATACATCCTAAACTGGATACTTTCTGAGTATTCCTCGGATGTAACCATTTTTAAAGGAAATATCTCATGATATCAGTCCCTGCTGTAGATGAGTTATGTAAACTACAGCACCCTTATCATTGTACAGCGGCAAGTGAATTATTGTTCAACAACGCGATGCGAGAACTCACTGCTTTTCATGTCAAAAACACACCCAAATATGCGCTGTGGTTAATTCATCATCATATTGATCCTGAGTCTCCACAGCTCAGCTCATGGGGTGATTTATCCCCAATATTTGCTAACTATTTCAAATATAACTTTTTACTCAGTCATACGGATCATGACGCACTGGAGCTAACATCTTCAGGCACGATGGGGCAAAAAATTAGTCATAGATAAACGTTAAGCATTCCCAAATATAACTGTTGGAATAGATGAGTATAACTACAATGAAAACATGTATGAATGACACGTCCACATTATCTCTTGAACAACTTGTCGAATTTGCTCGCCAGCATTCTCTTTATTATGCTCGACATTATCAGCAAGTTCCCAAACATGGCTGGCAGCTATGTGATTTACCTCTGATAGAACCTGCAAATTATTGGGCTGAAAGTCATGAGTTGACCCGTTGGTCAGTATTAACTGCCCCTTTTACCGATGGTTTTGCCTTTAAAACAGCAGGAGGCACCAGTGGCGCCTGTAAATTATCCCTCTATACTCATAGCGAATGGCATACCTTCGTGAACAGCTTTAGCCGTAGCCTATCAGCCCAATTACAATCGGGCGATCGCGTTGGAAATCTATTCTTTGCTGGAGACCTATACTCTAGCTTCTTATTCATTCATCAGGCGCTTTCCCATGTGGATATTCCCATATGTGTGTATCCATTTACTGGGTCAATAGAGCCTCAAAGCTTATTTGATCAAATAAGCCAATATAAAATTAATGTCCTCGCTGGTGTGCCCGCCACGTTATTACGGTTAGCAGCAAAAGCCGAGGAGCAACATAAACAACTATTTGAAATTTCGCTTATTCTCTTTGGCGGCGAAAGCTTATTTGCAGAACAATTATTATTACTTAAACGTATTTTTCCTCATGCCCGTATTGCCTCTATCGGGTGTGCCGGTGTTGATTCAGGTTTGATAGGCCAGAGTGACCCACAGTGTCATGTTGGTGAGCACCGAGTTTTTGAACCCGAAACTATTGTCGAAATTATTGATGAAATGACAGGTGAACCTATTAAGGATGAAAATCGGACAGGCATGCTGGTTGTCACAAACTTAACGCGCAAACTTATGCCGCTGATTCGCTACCCTGTTGGTGATATTGCTGCTTGGTCGGAACCTATGGGAAAACCGGCTCGTAAGTTTATTTTGCATGGTCGAAGTAGTTTTGGTCATCGCATCCGAGTTGGTATCTCGACGATTTACCCTGACGATATTGACATGCTTATTACCGAAAAACTCGGTAGACAACAATGGCAAATAATATTGACGCACGATGAACACAGTAACCAATTAACATTACGTATTGCTTTTTCCGGCAATAAAACGCATTCCGATATGCTGTTTAATATCATCCAAAGAGAGGGGCATAAATCTGAATCATTACATTGGATTATTGAATGGTGCAAACCCGATGAGCTCATCTGTAGCACTCGAACGGGTAAATTACAGCGCATCATCGATCGCCGTACATATGTGACGAAGAAGAGTAGAAGATGATTATCAGACGCTTTCAAGTCACAGATGCCAATGAAATCAGCGCTCTCTTTCGTGAGGTATACGCTGAACGCTATGTTTATTCTGATCTTTATGTTCCAGCAATGATCACTTGGCGTAATACACAACACGACTGGTACAGTGCTGTCGCAGTAATAAACAATAAGATTATCGGACACGCAGCCTTAAGGCGGGAGAATAGCCATGCCACTTGTGCAGAGTTGGCGATGATTGTTGTCCATCCCATGGCCCAGCATCGTGGTATAGCATTCAAACTTGGCAAGTACCTATATGATGAAGCACATAAACAGCAATTAACAACACTCACTATTAAAATGGTATGTAGCCATTCTCGTTCACAGCAGTTGGCAATAAATCTAGGTTTCCATACGACAGCTCTTTTACGGGACTATGTCAGTTCACCATTTGAATCGAGTCATTTTGAGAGCGTTGTTGTCGGTGTTCAGGCTTTACAACCTAGACCCGTGCCAACATTAGGTAAGATCAACGGACAACCCAATACACTTTCATTACTGAGTGTTCCATTCGGTAACAAATCACCGTCTTCCATCGAGTCAACACCACACGCGTTCCCGATAGAAATAACTGATGTTAATGCGCGCATAAACGTCATTATTCATCAAGTAACAAAAGAAATTGTCAATGAACTCAGTGAGTTGCCTCATGGTCGGCTTATCTATCTTCAAGTGCCAATAAATGGCGGATTAGCAAAATACCATCCCGTACTTTATCAAGCCGGCTATCGAGATGCAGGTCTAATACTCGACAATAGCGGAGAGTGGTTTTGGCTATTTCAGCGTGGGTTTAAACGGCAATATCTTCAATTATGTTGCCCCATTGCACAAAAACTACAAACAGATTTATTTTTAAATTAGCTCCAGTTTCATTCTTAAAGGGTTATGGCTCACCACAATGAGGCCATAACCCTGAACTCCTCAGTATTCTGTTATTACCGTTCAAACAATGACTTAGTGATATAATTTGCGAGTAATCACATTTAGTTCAGTTGAATCGACTTATTGAATAATTCTCATTTAATTTTTTATTGCCTGAATTAGTAACTTACATTGATAATATGTGCGATTTATTTCTTATCTATGCATAAAATCAACTGATTTATACGATTTTTAAAGGATTTTCATATGAAATACAATAAATTAGCAACACTTATCACAATTATAGCAGTCACCGGTTCAGCGAATGCCGCCGAAGTGTATAACAAAGATGGCAATAAATTTGATGTTTACGGACAAATTGACGTACGTCACTATATTGCAGACTCGAAAAGTGGTGAGGATGGTGATGATTCACGCGTTCGTTTAGGGTTCCGTGGTGACACTCAAATCAACGATCAACTCACTGGCTATGGTCGCTATGAGTGGGAAACACCAACCAATAAATCTGAGAGTGACAATGAAAACCAAAATCGCTTAGCCTATGCAGGGTTAAAGTTTGCTGATTTTGGTTCACTGGATTATGGTCGTAACTATGGTGTGATTTACGATACTAACGCTTGGACTGATGTTCTGCCTTTATGGGGCGCAGACACCATGGATCAAGAAGATAACTTCATGACAGGTCGTAACCGTAATCTACTCACTTACCGTAATAATAATATGTTCGGTTATGTTGATGGATTAAGTTTTGCCCTGCAATACCAAGGAAAAAATGGCGATCAAAACAAATCTTCAGGCGATGATGCATTACAAAACAACGGTGATGGTTACGGCTTTTCAACCGCTTATGAATTAGGTTACGGCGTCACGTTGGGTGGTGGCTATGCCAATTCAACGCGTACTCCTGGACAACGTGATGGCTCAGTTGGCGCAACCGGTAAACGAGCGGAAGTTTGGAATGTCGGTGGTAAATTTGAATGGGAAGATTTCTACCTCGCCGCAATGTATGGTCAAGCGCTGAATACAACCCGTTATGGTCATGATGATGCAGAGGCTGTTGCGAATAAATCAGAAAACTTAGAAGTTGTAGCGACTTATACTTTAGATTTTGGTCTAACCCCTTCTATTGGCTATAACCAATCTAAAGGGAAAGATTTGGGTGATTACGGTAGCAAATATTTAGTTAAATATTTGGCTGTTGGTGCCGCTTATGATTTCAATAACAACATGTCGGCCGTGATTGATTACAAAATTAACTTACTCAATAAAAATGATTTTACACGTGATCACGATATCAACACTGATAACGTATTAGGTCTTGGTTTAGTGTACCAATTCTAATTAGTCGTCTGTCGAAAGTGGCGCTATCTTCAATATCAAAGATAGCGCCATTTTTTTACTTACCTTGCTTTAAATACTCGTCGTTTTCAAGCACCCAAAGAGGCTCAATATCGCTGTCTTTCTTAATCACCAAAGAAGGATCTGAACGCAAACATGCGCCACCATAATGCCCGCCAACGGTGAAGGTACACACTTGAATATAACGGTCAGCAACTTTAGGCAAACACCACAGTTGTTGATAAACGTTCTCTTGATAGGCAAATTGACCACACGTTTCATCAAGAACTTCATCTTGATGATCCACCAAGCCAATATTGTTACCACAACGCCCCGCTATCGGTTTCACGGCATAACCGGTTTGACGTAACTCATCGTTAATTTCAAAGTCGGTATCCAATAAATATGGGTGATGCGGAAACAGTGACCATAAAATAGGCAAAATAGCTTTATTACCAGGGATCACGGTCCATAACGGTTCGAAAACACAAATTTCTGGGCGCAACAACACATCAATCAATCGAACATCATTATGGTGAGGGTGTCCTGTTCGGATAGGCAAACCCGAAAATTCAATATCGTTCTCACTTTCTTGGCGTAATTGTTCCAACGCAGTTTCCCATGCCCATGTTTTCCATACACATTGAAGTATTCGCCCATCACCATCCACAACTTGACCCGTTTCATTCCAGACTAATTCGTCTAAACCATGAATAATCTTGCATTCAAATCCTGCAGCAATGATCGATTGAGCCATAAACAGTGCGTGATAGTCCTCTTCATTGTCTTTATCCTGCATGATATGAATAAAGGGTTTTGCTGTTGTATGCTTCCAAGTATCTGTGAGCAATTCTTGCAAGCGCTCACCGGGATTCCACCCTGTGCTTATCCCACTGATTTTTGACCATTTATCAATGATTAATCCAGTTTCTGTATGGCAAGATGCTGAGTCCGCATTATACTCATACACTTTCAGTCCTCGCTGATCCATACAAAAATCAAGTCGCCCCGTTACCATGTCATGCCTTCTATTTTGCCATGACAAACGTAAACGAGGCCAAAGGATTTCAGGAATATTAAATAATTTCAAAAGATTATCATCTTTCAAAACTTTTTCAGTCGCATGTAAATACATCAAGTGAACTTCGTTTGTCGCTTGCATCAATTGGTTTTCAGCGGTACTTGAAATCGTGAAATACTCGTGCGGATCGGCACTAATCTTATGACCGTGATTCGCCTTAACATACGCTAATTCGATAGGGTTAGATTCATCTAACCAATTCTGATTGAAATTAATTTGGCTATCTACTCTAGCAGCATGCAACTTCATTAATTGGGGATCAATCTCAGGCTCTTCATAGGCATACAGGTCATTATCCGTCTGTACCATCCAACCGAGGATTGTGGTATCTGTGAATGTGTCAGATAACGTATAGATTCCGTCATCACACGTTAACGGAAGTTCGCGAGTCCATTGTTGCCCCACAGGTAGTTTATGGTGTAAAACATTTTGCTCCACAACCCTCACTTTGTTGTCAAAAACCTGTGTAATAACAGCGACATGCCCAGTATTTTGAAATTCTCCACCTTCATCCCAAATCAACAAATTCCCCGCGGAAGGTTTCATGCGACTGCCATTTTGATAGGCGCGCAATGGCAAAATACCATCGTCTACCACATGGCGTAAAAAGCGTAATGCGAAAATTTCATACGCCATCCCGACATCAGTGAATACGACGCCATAGTTGAGGTAAAGAAAGCGGCGGGCAAACTCAACACATTGCCATTTATAGCCCATGTACTCATTATTGATATAGCTGCGAAAAGAGATATCTTCTTGCTTTTCGAGATCAGGAATAGAGCTGTAATCTGATGAATAAATCGCAACACCACCAGGGGCATAGCCAAGTAAAGTACCAAACGGTTCATGTTCTTCTGTCTTGCTCAGAGTCATATTACAGCCCCACTGATATTATTTAAATTGCAATTATAAGAATGCTAATAATCAGTATACGCCTGTAATATTTAAAAAACTTGGCTTTTTTATGGCATAAAAAAAAGCACTTACCAGTAAGTGCTCATCGAGTGAATATGGGATGGAATACTAAAATTTTGCTAGCGATGACCTCGAGTATGGTTATTCGATGACCAGTTGTATGTCGCAGAACTTTCACTTACACGTTCTTTTTTCTTTTGGGTTCTTTTTGCTTTCACTTCTTTTTCAACTTCAGCTGATATTTCAGTAATGATCTGTTTTCTGACTTTGTTCTCTTCTGAATTGGTTAAATCACGCCCTACACTTTTACGCTCTTGAGCTAACCGTTGTCTCACCCGCATTTTTTGAGTTTCAGTCATTTCTTGCAGCGTTAGTATTTTCATGTCATTACCCCTTCGAAAGTTGAAAGACGACTTTCAATATAGCACTCCATTCTCTTTTCGTCCCAGATAAGGTGCCATCCTGCCTATTTAGGAGTATAGTAGCCTTCATTGAAATCTGAATTGATATGAATCATTTTATTTATTATGGAATTAGCGCTATCCACTCTTGAAATTCGCCAGATCCTCGCTTCTGACACCCCAATTATTGATGTTCGTGCTCCTATTGAGTTTCAACAAGGTGCCATGCCATCTGCACTCAATTTACCGTTAATGAATGACGAGGAACGTGCTGCTGTAGGTACGTGCTATAAACAAAAAGGCTCAAAAAAAGCCGTCGAGTTAGGTCATCAATTAGTGTCTGGAGAAGTGCGAGAAAATCGAATTAATGCTTGGAAAACAATGTGCCAACAACACCCTGAGGGCTATCTTTGTTGTGCTCGTGGTGGAATGCGTTCGCATATAGCCCAACAATGGCTAAAAGACGCCGGTATAGACTACCCACTCATCAATGGAGGGTATAAAAATTTGCGCCAAACCACCCTTGATGCCATTGATGAATTAGCACTGCGCCCAATACTATTAATTGGTGGCTGTACGGGGAATGGAAAAACATTATTGGTCCAAAGCTTCGATAATGGAATTGATCTCGAAGGTATTGCTCATCATCGCGGCTCCTCTTTTGGTCGTACATTAGAAACCCAGTTTTCACAAGCCACGTTCGAGAACCATCTAGCGGTTTCTATGTTAAAAAAAGCCCCCAAGCATAACCGATGGATAGTAGAAGATGAAGGTCGTGCGATTGGTGTTAACAGCCTGCCTGATTCACTACGTCGAGCAATGGAAACCGCAACCATCGCTGTCGTTGAGGATCCTTTTGAGCGACGCCTTGAAAGGTTAAAAGAAGAATACTTTGACCGAATGACCCATGATTTTTGGGCTGCATTCGGTGAAGAACAAGGTTGGATTGCCTACAGTGAATATTTACATCATGGATTGTATGCGATACGCAAACGTTTAGGCTCCCAACGAGCCATTGAGCTAACAAAATTACTCGATGGAGCTTTAATCGCTCAGCGCCAAACCGAAAAAACAGATGTCCATTTTTCGTGGCTAACCCCACTTCTCCATGAATATTATGACCCGATGTATCGTTATCAATTGAGTAAAAAATTGGATCGAGTGGTATTCAAAGGGACATATGACGAAGTCTCTGAATGGGTCAAACTGACCGCCAACGAGGAATGCCCCCCTCCATCATATAAATAACCTTCGCCATTTTTTTAGATATTGGTGATTTTCCATGCATAACATTGCTTTTTGCAAGTTACTTAATAACCGTTTGGTATGTTAGCTATGAATGTATCAACACATATAATTAACTTTGGAAGAAAACAATGTCTACTATTAGTACTCAATCAACTCAACATACACCTATACTTTCTAAGCAAGCACTTATTGAGAAACAAAAAACGCTCACCGACCAGATTATAAAAATCGAGCGTACACTGGATAACTATGAATCACGGTATAAAGTAAGCGAAAATAAGTTTTTGAATGAAAGACAAATTTATAAGAAATTGAAAATTATATGCAATGACGTGGGCGGTAACAGTCTGATCCGTTTCAAAAACAACACGTTTCGAAAGCAACCAAGTAGCAATTTTCTTAAACAGTTCTTGTTTGGCAGCCGTTATAAATTAGAGCTGCAGGCTGCGGCTGGTAAAATAGAGCCTTCAAAGAGTAGCGTGACAGTCATTGAAGGCATGATGTATTACCATCAAAAATCGGAAGAGAGTCTCAAACAATGTGATTCATTACTAAATGACATGAGCATTAAAGAAGATGCTCTCAATAAAGTTAGAGATGAACGGAAGCCAATTACAAAACAATTAGAAGATATTAAATCACAAGAAGTCGAAGCCCAAAAAATTGCAGAACAACGCAAAAAAGATTGTAGAAATTTTGCATTGATTTACCAAAGTAATGCTGGCTGTAAGGCGATTAATGCGCAAGCGAGACATCTTTATGGTTCATCCACTCGAAGCGCAAGCTTAAAAGGTAGTGACATCATCGCAGAATATGAGCGTGTTCATGGCGATAATATTTTTAGCAAAGGCAATAAACATTACAAATCTGACTTAAACTCTTATGCCAAGGGACTGACAACACTGGTCACAACTGCTGCAAATAACTGGTATACCCCAACAAGTACAAATACGACAACGTATCGTGGGCAAGGAATGACGAGTCGAGGGATCCAGACATTAATAGAGCATTTTAATGCTGATAAAAATCACGATAATAAAACGGTTTATCAACCAGGGCAGTTTTTCTCCACCTCTTCAAGATTAGCTATCGCTGAAGACTTCGCTCAGCGTAGCCTTGATAAGGTAAAAGTCATGTTTACTGTCATGGGTAATAGTGGAGACGGGATTTATGTTTCTAATGGATTTGGCTTTAAGGATAATGAGAGTGAGATGCTTTATTCTCCATTCGCAAATTTTACGGTGACCGATTTAACCCGAAATTCAGCGAAAAATATGTATCATGTTACATTAAAAGAAGTCCCATCACAGAAAGGGGCAAAATTACTTCCTTACTAAGCCAAACCTCGGCTATATCATCGAAAAACATGACACCGTCACGGAATATTGATGATATAGCCAATTAACAAAACCCTATTCCTATGCTTGATCTTCCAATGAGTCTATTTTTTAAAGACAAGCTCAGTAACACCTTGGTAAATCAATTTAGAAGCTAATCCGCTTATAATCAATCCCACCCCTTTACCAATAACTTTATGAATACGGGAATAAGTACGTCTAACAGAGGATAATGAGAATGTCTGGCACAATATAATACGCCAAATAAGAGATGCCAAAACAATTCCAAACCAAATCAAAAGTTTAGCCCAAAGCGGTGTTGACGGTGAAATCGTCGTAGAGAAAATACTCATAAAAAATAAAACGGTTTGCGGGTTAGATAGATCAGCAATTAATCCTCTACGGAAATAAACCCCTGTCGGAAAAATTTCAGTTTTATTTTCAGTTGCAAGAGACAGTTGCGTTTTATTTCGAAAAACACTGATCGCGTAATACAGTAGGTATAAACCACCTAAAATCTTAATCAGAGAAAATAACGATTCAAATTGGGTCATTAAAGCCACCAGCCCAAATAACCCTAATCCTGAATAAATCGCATCCCCTAAGACAACACCATAACCGCATATTAATCCGGCTTTCTTACCTGAACTTAACGTCGTTTGGACGACGGTGAATAAGTTAGCTCCGGGATTAAAAAAAGTCAGAACAAATAAAAACAGCGTAATCACAATACTGTGCAGTGGATCCATCATGGTGTCTCACATTTGAGGAGGATTTTTTTATTATAGACACAGATAACTCACCGTAGTGCAATCTATGTCAGGTTATTGAAAATCCATCCTAAGCGAAAAATGTGCTCCCCAAAAACAACTATGCCAACGATTTTCTGCGTTGCAGTAACCACTTATCCAATTCATTAGCAAATTGTTGACGATCTCGCTGATTTAAACTCGCGGGGCCTCCTGTTTGCACACCACTTGCTCGCATCGTATCCATAAAATCTCGGATGGTTAAACGCTCACGAATGGTTGCCTCACTGTAACGTTCACCTCGTGGATTTAACGCAACAGCCCCTTTTTCCATCACTTCTGCTGCCAATGGGATATCCGCGGTAATAATTAAATCCCCCGCTTGCGCTCGTAAAACAATTTCATTATCCGCAACATCAAAGCCCGCAGGTACTTGTAACGTTTTTAAAAATGGTGAAGGCGGAACGGACAAGCGCTGATTGGCCACAAACGTAATTTGCACTTTCTCTCTATCTGCTGCTCGATATAACACTTCTTTAATTACTTTCGGACAAGCATCCGCATCAACCCAAATTACCATCATTAACTTATAACCTATGTATCTAAAAATTTGTTGCCACACATCTATAGCAGTGATGAAAATTGAGAAGGAACTCACTGCTTAGCGTTAAAGCTGAGGATGATAGCATGAAAGCTGGAAAGTAAGCCCTAATCACAGGGCTTACACTAACTTAATTAACGCAGTGATTTGAATACGCGAATAAACGCCTCAACATCTTGCTCGCTTGTTGACCACGAAGTACATAAACGCACACACGTTTTACCCGCTTCCGGTGCCGGCATACTACTTAATACATAGTGAGTGAGCAGTTTTTTCGCTAAATCGTCCGGTAATACGACAAACACTTGGTTCGATTCAACTGGCGCTAAGAATTCAAAACCTTGCTGAGTAAAGAATGCCGCTAAGTGCATTGCCATCTCATTTAAATGTTTACCCAATTTAAAATAAAGATCATCTTTAAGCAGGGCGTTAAATTGCGCTGCAAGTAACCAACCTTTAGCCTGTAACCCACCTTTTTGCTTGATGCTAAAGCGAAAATCAGATTTTAAGCTTGGGTTTAGAATCACTAAAATTTCGCCAGTTAATGCGCCAATTTTAGTGCCGCCAATATAAAAAATATCGGTCAATTGAGCCAGATCCTCAATGGTGACATCACTTGCATGAGACATTAATCCTGATGCCAAACGCGCGCCATCCATAAAGAGCCATAAACCCTGTTCATCACAAATCTGGCGCAGTGCAATCAGTTCATCTTTGCGATAAACCGTTCCAATCTCTGTCGAGTTACTGATATATACCAATTTTGGCTGTACACAATGCTCATCAGTGTGGTGCGCTAATACTTGTTTAATCAATGCGGGTGTCAACTTACCGGACGCTGAAGGTACCGTGAATACCTTATGTCCTGTTGCTTCAATCGCACCCGTTTCATGTACGGCGATATGCCCCGAATCCACAGCAATAGCTGCCTGATGCGGTCTTAATACATGGGAGATAGCCGTTAAATTGGTGATCGTTCCACCATTAAAGAAATGAATATCTGCATCTGGACGACCAATACGCTGTTTTACTTGCTCAGCCACACTGGCGCATAACGTGTCGGTACCATACCCTTCAAAACGCTTACCCACTAAACTATTGAGTTCTTCCATCACTGCTGGGTGCGCTATTTCATTATAATCGTTAATAAAACTGTACATTGGCAACCTACCGTTAACTCGTGTTGTGTTAAAAACAAGCCAACAGTTATATGCGTATATTATTCAATATTCAATGATATTTTATCGGGGATCGATATCGCATTACTTTGCTGATTGTGAACGACGAAATGTGAGGTTAAATCGATACGCGCCGAATTGAGGATGAACCCCTGATTTAATGTGGCGTACACCATGGTAATTCAGTCGTGAACGTCCCCCCCAAACGAATACATCGCCATGTTCCAATTCAATGGATTTACGAGGATGCTCTCTCGTTGAGCCGCCAAAATCAAATATCGCCGGTAACCCTAATGAAAAAGAGACAATGGGTTGAGAAAAATCGGCTTCATCTTTATCTTGATGCAACGACATTTTCGCACCTACTCCATAACGATTTATTAAGCAGGCATCGGGGGCAAAACCAACGAAACCTGCTTTTTCAGCGGCATTTATCGATAATTGTTTAAATAATGCAGGCATTTGCGGCCATGCTTGTTGAGTGTTCGGGTCAATCGAAGAATAACGGTAACCATGATGATCAGCCACCCAGCCCCAATCTCCACAATTGGTCATCGCGACTGACATGGCATAGCCACTGGGTGTTTCCATATGACGTAGAGGTGCTTGGGATATCACCGCCGATAATTCAGCGAGTATTTGTTCCCCTTGCCCAAGCAGAAAACCTTTAAGAAGGTAAGCATCTGAGGCAATGTCGATCGTATTGTCTTCATCTGGAAATAGCATAATCACCACGTATCAGAAATGAGCGCCTATTCGGCGCTTTTCTATTTAAACCTCTTGCTGTCGCCTTTTCAAGGCTAATTTGCTCTCCACTCTTTGGCTCCCCCATACACTGAGTAAAATCACTAACATTCCCAGTAACTGCAATGGACTCAACTGTTGATCAAGCCATAACCACCCCAGAATCACTGCGCTCATCGGACTTAAAAAGCCCAATGATGCCACAGAACTCGGACCTAAAATGGCGAGTCCTCTGAACCATAATGCATACGTCAGTGCGCCACCAATCAGCGTTAAATAGCTCAACCCGACAATATTTAAGACACTCAACGATGGCAATGCAGGCTCAAGAAGCAATGCGAATGGCAGTAAAACTACCCCTCCGGCAGTTAATTGCCACGAGGTAAAAGTTAATGCCGAAACGGGTGGCTGCCAGTAACGACTTAATACCGTTCCCGCCGCCATCGAAAGTGCACCACCAAGTCCTGCAATAATTCCCGTAGCATCTAATGCGGCACTTGGCGTCAGTAATAAAATTGCTACCCCCAAAATACCACTCAACGCCGCAAAAATAGAAAGGCGAGATAATGGGCTATTTAATAACCATCGACTCAGAAACAAGACAATCAACGGTTGTATCGCACCCACCGTTGCCGCTACGCCACCGGGTAAACGGTATGCGGAGATAAACAACAGCCACCAAAATAGCGAAAAATTTAAAATGCCAAGAATAAATACTCGTCCCCACCAAATCCCCTGAGGCAATTTGCGTAAAAATAGTAAAAGTAACAATCCTGCGGGTAAAGCACGGAGCATGGCTAATGTCAGAGGCATACCCGCAGGCAGCATTTCAGTGGTCACTAAGTAGGTACTTCCCCATACAATTGGCGCCAGCGCAGTTAAAAATAGAATCCAATATCTATTCATGTTTACACTCTAATTGATTTATCTTGAGGTCAAGATAAATTCAAATTAGTTTGACGTCAAGATAGTTTATTGTATGATTTACCGATGGATAGAATAGATAAAATCACTCAACAATGGGAACGAGAACGCCCAGACCTTGATATCAGCGCCATGGGGCTGATTGGTCGCTTAGGTAACGTCGCCCACCACCTCACCCGTGAAATGGAAAAGGTGTTTACGCAATTTGGTCTAAATCGATCAAGTTTTGACGTACTTGCTACCCTGCGGCGAGCAGGCGCCCCTTATACCTTAACGCCCAGTGACATGCTGGCAACATTAATGGTCACATCTGGCACCATGACTAATCGCATCGATCAGCTCGAAAAAGCGGGGTATGTTGTTCGTCATGTTAATCCTGATGATGGGAGAGGCTTTTTAGTGAGTTTAACGGAGGAAGGACTCGAGTTGATCAACCGTGTCGTGACTGCACATACCGAAAACCAATCTCGTTTGGTCGCATCACTTTCTCATGACGAGCAGCAGGCATTGAATCAATTATTACGCACCTTTTTAAATGCCCTAGAAACATAGTCTATGGATGATGGGGAATTCCCTTTCCCCGCCATACCATTAATGATTAAATTCAAACGGCATAAGCATTTGCGAACGTTCAAATTGATCACAAAGATAAACCAGTCGCAGGAGATTATCTGCCGTCTGATTCTCCTGCTTTAGGTAGTGCATCAGCTGTTTTGCAAACCACAACATACCTAAATCCTGCAATGTATTAGCCACAAAGCTTAACTCTTCACGTTGGCTGACAGATAATTGTGTACGCCCAGTACAACTTTGTGCTTCAAGAATAGAAAAAATGGGGCGAGTGATTTGCTGCGCCAACAGAGGTTTTGGCACAAATACCGCATTATCTTGCTGTTTTTTCGCCATATACTCGCGAATAGCAGTCATAAATTTAGATGACTGTTTTTGGCGCGGGACTGATTCAAAATCGAGGTAAAACAGCTCAATGCCTAACTCTCTTTTTAACCAAAGTGTCTTGGGTATCAGGTGTAATTGCTGCTGATAAATATCGACTTGTACGGTAACTGCACGGATATCCCAATTCTTTTGTGTGATAAAACGTAATTCATCAATTTTATTATTTTCAATACCTTGCCAGTTTAACCGTAAAAATGCCCGATTTTGATTTGTATCCTTCACTTCCCAAATCACACATTGTTCAATCTCATTCCAGTGCAACGGTTCATAGCTTTCAATATGCAACACGACAGGCTCAAATTGAGCATCCTCCTCCCGTTTACTCAAAAAGGTTGCTGCCGCTTTCCAATCATCAAAGCCCAGCGTGTTTTTTAGTGATAGATAAGCATCATCTGTCATACGCGGCTCTATATTCACCGCATAGCTATCCCCATTAGCCGCAAGCTTGCCTTCATCGGACAAACGCGGATTATGCAACACAAAACCACTGCGCATTAGGTTATCCGCCGTTTGTTTCCAAATGGCTAAAGTCTGCCAAACACTCTGGCGGGTAAAGCTTGAGTCAAGGGTATTTGCACGTGCCTGACTACATTGAACGACTTTTTTCTCTTGGCTATCCCAAAAGCTAAATGTTCCGCCAAGTGCTCCACTTTGAGTCTGCCACCATTCGGCATTGATAGGTATTAACGTGAGTATGTCGGTTTTAGTATCATATTGACGGCGGCCAAAGGCGCGTAACCTAGGCATTTGCTCATCATTTGCATGGGTTAATTGATAGAGATAACTGCGAATTTGCGCAATAAATCTCAATACTTGCCCTTCATCCATCGTGAAATGACGCAGTGCCAATAATCTCACTTGATAGCTTAAACGCTTTAAATAATTCGCTAAGCGAGGTAAACCTTCTGCACGCGCCGACATATTGAGTAAATGTAATTGTGCCGCACTACTCTGGCTAATATGGGAAAGACCTTGGCGCAGCATATCCTGAATGAAATGTTGAATCGTGGCGATCACCGTATGCTCATCATCACTTAATGTTAGTGTCGCTTCATGGCTCGGCATCAAATCATCTGGCCAAATCCAGCGTTGATTCTGCTGTACAAATACCTTGGCAATTGCAGCCAAATGCAGTGCTTTTTGTTGTTTCTCAGGTAATGAAGAAAGCATTCCCTGAAAGCCATTACCACGAATATAAATAATCGGCTCTTCATATTGAGGTAATGTTATTTTCAACTGATTAGATTGGTCGTCGACGATCACTGTGTGATCTTGCCAATCCTGCAAGATCTTCACTGCTAAACGACAATCTGCCTTACTGTTTTGCTTTATCAATACAATAGGATCTAACGCTAATAGCTCTGGTAAGAGAGGCTCGATGTCAATAGAGTTGATGTTATTCTCTGTAGAATC
Organism: Providencia alcalifaciens DSM 30120; assembly: GCF_000173415.1. Taxonomy (GTDB): domain Bacteria; phylum Pseudomonadota; class Gammaproteobacteria; order Enterobacterales; family Enterobacteriaceae; genus Providencia; species Providencia alcalifaciens. Next base: position 60,592 of record NZ_ABXW01000053.1, read on the forward strand.
AATTGATTGCTGACTCTCGTATGATTGAACCCAAAGCACGGCTGCAAGGATATGCTTACAGCACCCCGCCGCTGAACAATCGCAATGGGCTTTTTGCACACCTTGAGGATCTAATGTGACTTGCTGCCCATCACTGGTAAAAGTTCCATCCGCTAAACAAATGGGTGAGACTTTGTCATTTTCCAGATCTTTGCGGGCACGGCGCAATAATCCGACATTCGCAAATACCGCCAATGCGTCATCATCATAGTGTAGATAAACGGTTTTCCAACTCATTGCATCACCTCAGCTAACCAATGAGCGAAATGCTCCGGCGTTAATGCCGCCACACTCATGCCCCTATCCGCCAGCTTCTGCGCAATTTCAGTATCATAAACTGGCAATGCCTCATCATCTAACGCTGCCAATCCCAACAATTTGACCTGCTGGCTATGCAAACGCTCCGTGCAATTGAGTAGATGGTTCAGCGCACCACCTTCTTCGAAATCACTGATCAACGAAATAACCGTACGTTTTGGGTTGCGGATCAAACTTTCACAATAGTGCATCGCTTTGGCAATATCCGTTCCTCCCCCTAACTGCACAGTCATTAATACCTCAACTGGATCATGCGCCAAATGGCTCAAATCAACCACTTGAGTGTCAAAGACAATCAAGGAAACTCGAACAGTTGGTAATGCCGCTAAAATACTGGCACACACCGCCGCATACATAATTGAGCTTGCCATTGAACCACTTTGGTCAACACACAAAATCACATCCCACGGTAAATGTTGTTGCTGGCGGGCGTTAAAATACGGTGTTTTTATCACCAATCGTTGATTTTGTTGGTCGTAATTCTTTAAATTCGCCGCAATTGTCGCTCGCCAATCAAAATTGCGGCTATTGGGGATCAAAGAACGTTTAAAACGATTACGGCGTCCCGTTAGGGCTTGGCGGAATTGATGACGCATCTGGCTTAAAATATCATCCACGACTTTGCGAATAATATTTTTGACAGCATCTCTCGTCTCTTCACTCATTTTACCGCGTAAGCTTAACAATGATTTAGCCAACGCTTTTGTCGGTTCCATCGCATTAAGTGCCTGCGGGCTTTTTAATAAGCTGCTGATCTCGTAGCGTTCTAACGCTTGGGATTGCATTCTTTCAAATGTACTATTAGGAAACAATTTCCGCGCTTGGTTCAACCAATTAACCGCAGTTAGCTGCGAAGCATCGAGTGAACCATGACGACCACCTTCTTGGCGCAACCCACGGCGCTGATATTCTCGGCGATATAAAAAGTCCAAAGAGCGCTCAATTTTAAGTTCATCCGCATTTAATGCAGCTTGCCCCAATGCATTATCCGCATATTGCCCTAATATCAAACGCCAACGCTTAGCCAGTTGGTACTCTTCTTCCGTTAATGCAGTCTCTTTTGCTTGTGGCTTATCCATGAGATTGTCCCTCCGTAAATTCATCAAACCATCCAATGACCCCTTGCTGTGTAAGTTGATGCTGAATTTTTTGTTCTAATTCCATAGCTTGGAGTAACTCTTGCTGGTTAAATTGTGTTTGATGAAGCGTCAAATCTTGAGTTTCTAATGACAATTTTTGTGCCACAACTCGCGCCATTTGCGCATTTTGCTTAGGGGTTAATTGGCTAAATGCAAAACGTAGATCGGGTAATACCTGAATGAATCGTGTGTCATCCCACCCATTAAGCAGTTCATTCAGTTGCTCAATCAGCAGAGGTAAACGAACCACTAATTCCGGTGCCGTACGCATAATCCCGATGAAATAGCCAATTGCCAGCTCAGGATCACTACCTAAACTGAAGGTACGTTGGATTTCATTAATAAGAACCGATTCATCAATTTTTCCCCCCAGATAACGAATGGCATCCACGGCACCTTTAATCAGTGGCGTATGATTCAAACGTCCATCAAGCCGGTTTAATTGCGCATAAAACTCAGCGCTATAATTGGTTTCTGGGCTAATTTCGGGAATAAACGTGATCAATTCACGACAAGAAAGCAATGCATCAAAATAGTGTTCCTGTTGCTGTTCATCCCCTTGAGAAACTTGATCCAAACAGAAAAATATCTGCTGAACTACCCTATTAATACGCTCTTTGATGCCTGAGTCTTCTGCCAGATCGAAAAAACCACGTCCGCGCCATAAGTGCACTAGTTTATGACCGCATGCGACCAGCGACTCAAATTTATTATCTTGCTGAATATAACTATCGAGCAACATGAACAATGTTGGAATGCGCTGATGAAGCCCAATCAATGCCGCCTGCATCAGCAATGTCACTGCACTTTGGCTAGAGCGACTAACGCCTTGCTCTTCTAACTGTTTTTCCATCGCCAGAATTTTATTTAATGCAATGGACTTCAATTGCGTCCCTTTCTCTGAAAGCGCAATCAGCTCACCTTCTACATTAGGCGTCCACGCGTATTGCCACTCTTCAAATAATAAGTCCATCTGGTTACCCGACAGGAAATTGGGACCTGAAATGGGTTTAGCGAAATGGATCTCTAAAAATGTCAGAAGATGTAGAAAACGGCTGCGCAAGCGATGTTGCTTATTGCGATAAACATCCAAACGACTGGTTTTGGCTAACGTATCATCCAGTTTGAAACGAAGCGCTTTCGCCCGTGAATATGTCTCAGAAACCAACGGCGGTGAGAGTGTTCCTTTGGGTATTTGCCCTAATGTGAAACCGGAAAAGCAGGTTTTGATTTGCTGCCAAAGTTCATCTTGGCTTTCATCTAAACTGCCTTTGATAAAGGCACTTTGGAGTCCATCTAACAGATCATAGCGTCCCGCCCCTGTATGACCTCGAAAAGCGGCTAATCGAAGACTCTGCTCTGCCGCTAATTTGACGGATAAAAATCCAGGGGCGGCATCAAATTGTTTTTCGCGCAGGACTTCTGCCACGTAAGCCAAAAATTGAATACCCAACTGATTGCGATACGCCGCCGTTGCCGCGATTTTTTGCTCTGATTGGGCGGCACGTTCAGTAAGCAACCCTTCCCACACTTTTTGATAAAATGCAGGGGATGGCATGCCTGACGCGTAGCCATTCAACGCATCAAGTCGGTCAAAGCTATAGCGGATAAGCCATGCACTGTCCCGCTCAGCCAGCTTTTGCTGTGCAGTAAATTGCTTTTGTTGTTCTGTTGATAGCTCAAATTGATGGTCAGCCGTTTTTCCAAGCCCCTCGATCAACGCTAGAGTATGAAATCCGCCAGTCACCACGACAATTTTAGCATTCGGCTCCGCTGCTTTGATCGTCTGAATATGTGCTTGCATATGGGCTTCACGCTGTGTTGATCCTTCAGACACTAACACTTCAGGTTCATAATCTAAACGAGCCAAAGCACACCAAACAAAGCTATCACGAAAAAAACCGGACCAATTCGCTACTGACGCCAACGGGCGTAATTCAAACAGATGCTCCCAAAGCTCATCGTGATCACGGCATCCGCATTTTTTAGCAAGCTGCGCAATAAACAGGCTATGCGCAAGATAACGTTCCCGTTGCAGGCTATGATGCGGGTTTTCACTTTCATGATCGCATTCCACCTGCGCAGTCCATGGCAAGTCGATAAAACGTAATTGAGCTTGGTGCTGCTGCCCAATATGTAACGCTTGCCATTCTGGTGAGTATTCACAGAATGGAAAATACGCAGATTGCGTGACAGCGTCACTTTCATCGCATTGCTCGGGTGCGCCTTTTACTGCGGTTTGCCCCATGATAGCCACCGGTGGTCGTGTATCTCCATCCAGTAGACCCGCAATTAATGGATTAAAACTGTCGGGTCCTTCTATCAACACATAGTCAGGTTTAACCTGCTCGATTAAAGTGAGTACGCTGTATGCACAGGCAGGGCTATGATGACGAATGGGTGCAAAGTAGAGGTGCTGTTCCTCTAACATTTCCCATTGATCAAGCGCATGCTGTAGCCGTTCTGGCAGTGTGATATTTGATAAACTCACCGATGATTTCTCTTATTGAGGTCGTGTGGCAGCCTGACGCTAGCCACACGGTGATGACTCAGATTATTGCCAAAATTCACGCGAGGCGTCGAAAAAGGCTTTCCATGCTTCGCTCTGTTTTGCACGCTCACGGGCGACATTATCAATGTAATAACGCATCCGCTTAATATCATCGACATTATCTTTGAGTACCACGCCAATCAACTGACGCGCGACCGCCCCTGCATTCAACGTCCCATTCCCTAAATAGTGCGCTTCTAACGCACATGCATAAGCAATGTTGACCGCTTCAGCCGTAGACATCACCGCATCCGGAGTCTTAATACTCCCGCCATCTTTGGTAGTGCCCGAACGCAGCTCTTGGAACGTCGTCACTAATAGCTCAATAACCTCTGTCGGCACCGTCACTTTACCATCCAATTCGCCTAACTCTACGGTGAGTTGCTTATTGATTAGTTCAATTTCAAATGACGGATCTTGGATAGGTTTGACGGTTTCGAAATTAAACCGGCGTTTGAGTGCCGATGACATTTCATGGACACCACGGTCACGTAAGTTGGCAGTACCAATTAAGTTAAATCCTGATTTCGCGCTGATCCGTGCATTATCTTTCATCTCAGGGATCATCATCTGTTTTTCTGACATCATACTGACCAATACATCCTGAATTTCAGGAGGACAGCGGGTGATCTCTTCAAAACGGACAATTTTACCTTGCTGCATGCCTTGATATAACGGTGAGCTGACAAGCGCTTTTTCTGTTGGACCTTCCGCCAGCAACAGAGCGTAATTCCATGAATACTTAATATGGTCTTCCGTTGTGCCTGCCGTCCCTTGAATAGTTAACCCCGAATCACCACTGATCGCCGCGGCTAATAACTCAGACAACATGGATTTTGCTGTACCAGGCTCCCCCACCAGCATTAATCCTTGTTTTCCCAGCAGTGTTACAATAGCGCGATCCACTAGCGCATCATCGCCAAAAAATTTAGGTGTGATCTGTAATGCCTCATCGCCCAAAATAAATTGGCGCACTGCCCGCGGTGAACGTAGCCAACCCTGTGGTTTAGGGTTCGCTTTATCTGCTTGAGTTAATCGCTCTAACTCATCCTCGAAACGGACTTCTGCGCTCTCACGCAGAACCCCTTCCGTTACTTTTTTCGCCTTTGCCATGTCTGTTTCCTAAATTGTTGTCTTTATTATTTGGGTAATCACCAAGGGGTTTTCTTTTCCCACTCAGGATCAAAACCGGCACAGGCATCTGCGACTTTCAGGTAGTCAGCATAGCTTTCCGCTAATAAAATCGGTGGGACATTTTTTAGCTCAACATAGCCTCTATCCCATGAACTTTTTTGTGCGCGATCGAAGCTCAAGGAATATAACACCGCAGGAATATTCTCTTCCGGTACGTAGCTTCCGCTGAATTCCATATACACATAGCAATCTAAACTGGAGAAATATTTAAAATAGTGACAGAAGCTTCCACCATCTTCCGCTTGACCTCGCTGATAGCCCATCTTGGTCAGTACACCACGTAAGGTAAAGGTATCCGTAACCCAACCTTTCTTATCTTCAATTTCAGTCAGGGTTAAATCCAGCGCTGGGATCGTGTGATCCATTTGAGAGAATAAAAACTTCACTTTGTAATCTTTGAAGTGGGCGATCCACGCTTTGCGGTCATCATTCGATAACAATGCAGCATGAGCGAGTTGAATACTGGAGCCTATGCTAAGTTCTACTTCATCATCATCGAGGTTCAATAAACAACCATCATCGGATGGGCGGAACTGATTAATCACTTGGTCATCTTTTATTTCTAACCAAACGAGTCGCTCAATCAAACCGCGCATCACAGGGTGATTTTGGATATATTCTTGCCAATCAGCGGTGCTCCACACGCGCTCAGCACACATGGCTTCATACAGACGCGCAGTTTGTAATTCAATGACTTGCTTGAGCTCTTTCTTGCTGGATGTCAGTAATTTTTTCGATTCTTTAATCAGCTCTTCGTTATCCGTCTTACGAGCAGCGGGTAATGCTTTTATCTCTTTACCTTCAGGGTTAAACAACACCAGTTTTTGTTGGGCATCGAGTTTTGCTGTAAACGTGCGGTCGCCGTATTCCAGCACGATGGTGCCCGTTTCATCCATACCTGCTGTTGGAATGGTACGATCCGCTAATTCATCCGCGCTCCACCCGTTACGCTGAGCAATATCAGCCACCAGTCCACGGGCTTTTTCCTGTACTGAAGCAGTGCGATACCGGCGAGAGAGTGACAATAAGAGTTGGATAATCAAAGGATCATTGCTAACTGCAATCGCATCAATCATGGCTTCAATTTGGGCACGGCGTTGGTAATGATCACGCATATACTGACGTAACATAGTGACCGCAACATGCCCTTCGATACCACAAATTAAAGCCAGCATCCCTTTTTCACTGATTGCTGAACCTAAATAACGACCTAAAACTTCGTTTTTGATTTCATTGATGGTCTGCTCAAGGGTGAAGTTCTCATATTTCGCATAATATTCAGGCCAACGTTTTACCCAATCTTGGTAATTTTTCAAACGCTGTGGAGCATCTTTTTCTGCTTCTGCCATCGCAGCTTCCAATGACGGACCAGCCACGTCTTGGCTAATAAAGCTATTTAAAATAAAGCTGCCTAATTTACGCTGACTTTCTAACGATAATAAACTGATATAACGCTGTAATAAGCCGTTACCCGCAGGCATTTTTAGCTTCACCGCCAAAATGATCCACCAGCGAATAATATCAGGATCAACCGCCTTGTTATCTCGCCATGTTATCGCCGGGATGGAGTCTAAATCAAACCATGCCATGCTGGCTGGTGCTTTAGCTTTTAAGCCTTTTTGTGCTTCGGCTAAAAGCACTTTTGGCGCTAAATAGCCGGAAATATCTTCGCCAAGCTGTTCTAGTGCCGTCAATAACGCCGCTCGCACAACTTCGCGTTTCTCTTTTTTCAGTAAGCCATACAACGGTTTGAGTGAGTCTGGGTGCTTCAAGCGAGCTAACCATTCTATCGCGGTAACGCGGATCTCTTGCTTGCCCGACTCTAGCCCTTCCGCCGCATTCACATGAATATTTGGTAACGTTTCCAATAATTTTTGCGCACTTAAACGGTGGGTTTTATTTTCACCTAATGCTAACTCCATGATACGCGGAATAAATCGCGCTGGAATCGTCGGATATAACGCCAAAATAGCAACTGCATTGGATGCATCATATTCTTGGTAATAGCGGTGCCCTTCATGTTGCGGGATCAGCCCCAATGCTTCACTTAAGAAGTCTGGATACTGCATAAAGAAAGGCCAAACCTGCGCAGGTTCTCTAAATAACGATAACCCATGGTTATACGAACGCAGGCAGAGATCGGCGATTAAGCGGCTACCATGTTTAAAATGGCATTGTTCCAGCGCACGTTCTAACTGACGCAAATCGAGTTGTGAAAGGATCCGTACAGGCACTTCACGGGTGAGTTGATAGTGAGAAAAGTGGTCAACATCTGAGCGGTTATGGCTTAACAAACGTAGCGCATGGAACAGCGTAAATTCCGGTAGATTGTTAATACGCTCTTTATGTTTAAGAATATTATATTCATGGTCAGTAATGACCCCTACGCCTGTATTGAGTTTAGCTAATAAACCTGCGCACTCATCTTCGCTGTGCTTTTTAAACTCATTGTAATGGCGTTGTGACCACGTATATTTATGTTTTTCCTGCTTATTCTCTTCCAGCTCGCGTTCCGCATTTTCTTTGGCTTTTTGCAGCATTTCGCGGAAGTTAGACACCAGAATCTCAGCCGTACCCTCTGGTAACGGAGTATCTTCTATAAATATCACTTCCGGAATATCCACGTCTTCCACTTCGCTCGCACAATCCATAACATCAAAACGAGAAAGCGCACTTTCAATACTTTTTAGCACGGTTTTATTGGTTTCGACTTTCAATGCCGCTTCAAGTATGTCTCTATCTTTACCGATACGGGCAAACAGATCCGCAGCTTGAGTGCGTTGTTTTGGCGTTCCTTCTAACAGCACTTTGGTTAAATGGGTTTTTACCGCATCATCCGGCAGGATAGACATCACTGGCTCTGCCGCAGAGCGTACCGTTTTCAGTGAGCTGGTTGCCAGCAGCACTAAAATATCAGCAAAAACACAGTATAGTGCTTCATCTTTTTTCAGTGTGTCGATCAGCTGTACCTGGCCACACGCGGAAAGATTACTTAACAACGTTTGGCGAATAAAATCTTGTTCAGCAATCAAATAGTCTTTAAAACCAGGTATCGCGAATAGTAACGCTAAGTTTTCATAGTGGTAATCAGACAGGTTTTGTCTATCAAAAATACCGTATAACAGCGTATGACCAGCTTGTTCCGCTTCACTTTCAACTAACTGGCTTAATAGCTCATAGCTCCAATGTTTGCGATGCTCATATTTTGCATTGCGGGCGTTATTCTCAAACGTGGTTCCAAACGCATCACATAGTAAATATAGCATCCAAGACGGTAGCTCTGGTGTTAACACCTTAATATTGACCTCTTGGCAAGCGGCTGCCACAACTTTGGCAAAACGAGCAATCTGGACAGGCGTAATCTCATCACCGACTTTAGCATACAATTTATGTCGCGCATTTTTGCCTTGGCGGATTAGCTTGGTATAAGGATTCGCATCAAAACTATGGCTGCCCCACCACCAATCTACTGTCCCTGGCTTATCTAATAAAATTGTGGCTTTTTCTTTATCCAACTGACCTAATTTAATCAAGATTTCAGGGGATTTTCCGTCAATAACATAATCAAATAACGCTTTTGGTAAGCTTTCTTCAAATGCAGCCAAAGGAAGCAAGGATTCTTGTAAATATTGTAACCCCGCAGTTGATCCTTTTTCGCCATATATTGGAAGAAGGTCAAAGGTGATTTTAGCCATGTCAATTTCCTAAATGTAGTTATATAACAACTTCTTATCATTTTTAGTTATTCGTCTCAATTTGATTATTCTTATTCCTGATTATTTAATTTTATTGCTTAATTATGCACCTGGAATTAAATATCAATAATTTAAATATTCCCCCTTTATTTACCCAGAAACCTTCCTGGATTCCTAATATGACGGAAGATTAATTAGCAATATAGGGATTAACACGATGATTACCCGTCATAACAATTTTTTTCAATTTTTGAATTAATTGCACTGATATCCATCGGCAAATTTGCACAAATTGTTAGTTTATTTAAACAGCAAAAGCCTGTTGACTAAACTTATAGTCTAATATTAGACTAATTGTATAAATATATTCCACATAAGGAACAGTCATGAGCCAGAACATCATTTACACTAATGCCCCTCAATTAATCCCGCCTAGAGGGCACTATTCACACACCGTCACGGCGAATGGTTTTGTCTTCGTGTCAGGGCAATTACCGACAGATAACCAAGGAAATGTGTACGCAGATACTCCATTTTCTCAACAAGCTGAGCAAGTTTTAGCTAATTTAGATGCCTGTTTATCTGCGAGTGGCGTTGCTCGACAACAACTGGTGCAAGTGCGTGTTTACATTGCTGATATGGACAATTGGCAGATTTTTAATCAAATTTATGCTAATTGGATTGGAGAATGTCGGCCTGCTCGTGCAGTTGCAGGTGTTTCCGAACTTCATTTTGGTGCAGGAATCGAAATTGAAGCCACGGCAATCGCAGCAAATTGAAGTATTCAACGCCATGTTCTAAAAAATTATCAAGAATAAGCTATTAAACAATGGGGTATATCATGTCTGAATTAACGTTACCGACCTACCAAGATGTCGAAGCCGCTGCACAACGTATTGCAGGTTTTGCCCACAAAACGCCAGTAATGACATCCACTACCGTCAATAATGAGTTTGGTGCAGAATTCTTTTTTAAATGTGAAAATTTCCAACGCATGGGTGCCTTTAAGTTTCGAGGAGCGCTTAATGCACTGTCACAGCTATCCCCAGAACAAAAAAAAGCAGGCGTTATTGCCTTTTCATCTGGAAACCATGCACAAGGTATCGCGCTGGCGGCCCAAATATTAAATATTCCAGCAACGATTTTAATGCCTATTGATTCCCCTGAAGTTAAAGTCGCTGCCACGCAAGGATACGGTGCAAAAGTCATCAGATTCGATCGTTATACTCAAGATAGAGAACAACTTTGTCGTGAACTGGCTGAACAAAACGGGTTAACTATCATCCCCCCTTATGATCATGTTGATATTATTGCGGGACAAGGTACAGCAGCCAAAGAACTCTTTGAGGAAGTGGGTGAACTCGATGCCCTATTTGTCTGCTTAGGCGGTGGTGGACTGCTCTCTGGTTGTGCCCTTGCCGCCCGAGCTTTATCACCAAATTGTAAAGTGTATGGTGTTGAACCGGAGGCTGGAAATGATGCCCAACAATCTTTCCGTAGCGGAAAAATCGTCCATATTGCAACCCCAAAAACGATCGCTGATGGTGCACAAACCCAGCATATCGGTCATTATACATTCGAACTGATCAAGCAAAACGTTGATGATATTTTAACCGTTACCGATGCACAGTTAGTCGACCGCATGAAATTCTATGCTGAACGTATGAAAATCATTGTGGAGCCAACCGGTTGTCTCTCTTTCGCTGCCGCTTTAAACATGAAAGAACAGCTGCGAGGTCAACGCGTTGGGATTATTATCAGTGGTGGAAATGTGGACATTAAGCGCTTCGCAGAATTAATGTTAGCTTAAGTAATTTATGCCCCTTCTCTATTAGAATTGAAAAAAATAGTTTAGAATTTAAAGAGATATCCAAAATAGACGAAGGGGTATAATCGTGGCAAAACCAAAAGAAAACAGTTTATTGGCTCAAATTGAAGCCATTGCACAAGGATTGAGTGAGACCTTTGCCCCTTTTTGTGAGGTCGTCGTGCATGATCTCAAAAACCCTGAGCATTCGATTATCTCAATTCATAACAACCTTTCTGGACGTAAAGAAGGTGAAGCAACCACCGAGTTGGGGCTTGCACGTATTGAATCTGCTGACTTTCCCAATATCATCACTAATTATGCGAACCAATTTCCGGATGGACGCCCTGCTAAAAGCACCTCCATTGGTATCAAAGATGAAACAGGTCAATACGTTGCGGCACTGTGCCTCAATTTAGATATGACGCAATTTCGAAATATGCAAAGCATGCTTTCACAGTTTACCGAAGTCGGATGTAGCCCAGTAAAAGAACATTTAGAGCCAAATGGTAGTGAGGCCATTCGTGCTCGTATCGACCAGTATGCCGCCTCTATTGCGGCAACTCCGCGTACACTCAAAGCGGATGATCGTGTTGCTCTTATTGAGCTATTACGCAAAGAAGGTCTTCTTGATATTAAAAAATCCATGGATACTATCGCACAACATCTTGGTGTTTCCCGTGCGTCTGTTTATTTGTACGCCAAGAAAGACAGTTAAGACTCCCAGATAGCTTTTCCTTGCCAAAATTCATCAATAGATACGAGGAAATAGTTCACTTTTAACGGTCGGTCAATAACGTTGGGTGGGATAAAAAGCACAAACAGATGATTATTGGTATGAAAATTCGCGCAATATCGGGTACAACTGCTTTTGTTGTATGGCTGTACCCACTAACAAAGCCCCCAGCGGGTAAATACCTTTCCCCTTCAATTTTTCTGAAAAAGGTTTATTAGGTTGCTTGAACTACTTTGTTTATCATTGATAAACAAAAGTAAATGGAGCTTAAATTAATAGTGATTGTTTTTTTTAGCACTCGCCTTTCTCGCTGAGTTATTGCATAAATAACTATCACCAAAAATAGGGAAATAAAATGACAGAGACAACACCATTATCATTGTATTACGACACGTTTGGTCAACCTGCTAATCCAGCCGTCATCCTTATCGCTGGTTTAGGTGGGCATAATATTAGTTGGACCTCGGAATTTTGCCAACAAATTGCCGACGCTGGTTTTTATATTATTCGCCCCGATAACCGCGATGCCGGCTTATCACCACATTTAGATAATTATCCACCACTGAATATAAAAGAGTTATCCGAACGCTTACAACGTGGTGAACAGGTTGATGTTCCCTACACCTTATTTGAGATGGCAGATGATATCATTGGATTGTTAGATCAATTATCGATTGAAAAAGCCCATGTTGTCGGTCGCTCAATGGGCGGCATGATAGCGCAAGTGGTTGCATCAAAAGTACCAGAGCGTATTCTTTCGCTCTGCCCAATTATGTCATCAACGGGTAACCCTCAGTTACCGCAAGGCGAACCGGACGTCATGCAAATGTTGATGTCACCAGGTGTTGATCCTAAGCAGGACTTTGAAGGCTATCTTGCGGGGCAAATTGCATTTAATCGCCGGATCGCCTCGACTTGTGTTCCATTTGATGAAGAAAATTGCCGTAATTATATTGTACAAGCCTTCCAGCGTAACTATTCTCCTGAAGGCACTAAGCGACAGCTCGCTGCCGTTGCAGTAACTGGAGATTTAAGACCACACTTAAGCGCAATTACCGCGCCAATATTAGTGATCCACGGCTCTGCTGACCCACTATTTCCGGTCACTTCTGGGCAAGATATTTTCGACAATATTGAAACGGCTAAATTAGAAGTGATTGAAGGCATGGGGCACGATACCCCATCCGCATTAAATCCTCAAATTGCCGAAATGATCATTGAGAATATGCAAGACAATTAATAAAAATAGGATGACATTAAGCGCCCAGATCGTGGCGCTTTTTTATGAATAAAAGGCGCTAATTATAACCAACCTTGCTTTTTATGCTGCGCGCATATTGGGCATAGGGTTTCTTGTGCGGTCCATGTGGAAAATGGCAACTGGCACTTTTGGCATGTCCCGCCATAATAATGGAACTGGGTAGGTTCACTATTCTTCGCAACATGTGCATGAACATGGATAGATTGCGGAAAACAAACGACTTGGCAGCTCATACACCCCGTACAGCGCTTATCGTCTATGCTAAATTGATAATTTTCAATTTCAATGGCTTGTTCATCACACACTTTGGCGCAGGCACCACACAAAATACAACTTGCCTTATCTAATTCAACATGAAACCAGCTATCTTCAGGATAAAACTGTTTTCTGGCATTTAAACCTGTCTTTACCTTACCGCTGTCTAAGGGCTGATTATCTAGTTTTTGACGAAAAAGCATTCTACGACGCCCGCTGTCCACTTCGGCAGGTTCCGTGATCATCAAGCGCCAAATAGGCTCTTGCAACGTTTCCAGTTTTAAATTTAATGCCGCTAACGCAGGCAGCCATTTATCGACTAATGGTCTGGGGATATGCATGCCTCTAATTGCATATTGACGATGCCAAACAATCAATTCTTCTGGACTGGCGAGTGGCTCATCATGACTGATAACAAGAACGCCATTTTGGTAGGTTCGTTCGTGAGGTTCAATATTTTCAATTGCATCGACTGGACACGTAAACAGGCAGTTACCACATTGATAACATAGCTCATTATCAATTTTGGCATCCATAAAACCGAAAGAAATCGCGCCAACAGGGCAACTGTTAGCACAATTATTACACACACTATTTTTCAGGCGTTTATGAACACACTTATCATTAATAACAGGTTCTGGAGGAAGATCTAAATGAATGAACCGCCGCATAATATGACTGTTTACCTTTGATGATTAAACGTAATGTTACCTTAATCATCTTAATGCAACGGCTTAAAATTAACATGATGTAAGTTAAAAATTAACGCGGTATGATCGCATTGCACGCAAATAAGCTGACTTGTTCTAAGATTTCATCCAATAAATGTGCATCAATACGATCTTGATTTAAACGTTTTAATAATGATTTTTTCGCAATCACAAACCCTAAAATTTGACCAATTAAAGCATGAGCTGAAATAATTGCCGAATGTTGCTCTTCTTGGGTGATAAATTGAATCAACAACGTTAAGCGAGAGTGGAAAGGCTCAATAAATTCCTTAAAGATAATATCCGCGTTTTCAGTGGGTTCCAACTGCTCACGAAGAATTAATATAGAATAATATTCATGTTCTGGGGATAATAACGCTAAACCCAGCCCTTTCATTAATAAACGGAGTAACGATTCAACCTGTACCGCCTCATAATCTGCTTGCCCCTTTAATTCCTCAAATTGCACATCAAATGTACTTACATTACTCATTTGAGCCAGATCTGTTGCAATCTTACGAATAACAGCTGCATAGACACCCAGTTTCCCTCCCATGTGATAAGGGATAGCGGATTGATTAACCCCTGCGCTTTCAGCCAATTGACGAGTCCGAACACCATTAATTCCGTAAAGTGCAAATTGCTTGATGCCTTCGTTCACTAATTTTTCTTTCGTCAGTTCAGAAGAAAGCGTGTTTTTATTCATTTCTGTCATATGCAGCTGAGGATCCTAATTACATCGAATGTAACAACATTATACGTCAGCACGCATTAAATGAGTCGAATTATTATTTAATTCTATTCCTTTCTCTTTTCCCACAATAACCGTACCGCCAAGATTACATAAATGATAATCAAAGGCGCAATTAGGCTCAAACGCGAATGTCATGCCTGCTTTTAATACTAAATCACGCCCAGGATTAGGTAATCGACTAATATGCCCATATTTTTGAGCTAACGGTAATACTTCAATTCCTGGTGCAGTACCAAAACCAATAGGTCCATAAGGATTAATGCTATGAATAAGCGGATGAACATGCCAACCTTTTGCCTTTAATAAAGGTTGTTCCATTTTGTCGACCAACTCTCCGAAGGTAACCCCCTCTTTTAGGTTTTCAACACCGATTTCATAACACTCTCGAGAAACTTGGGCTGCTCGCTCAATATTGGGATGCACTTTACCGACGGCAACCGCGGCTTGATGTTGAGTTTCATACATCCCATATAGAGCAAAAATTTCAGTTAATACAATATCCCCATATTGAATTTCTCGCGGTTTTTGTGAGCGGTATTGCCATGCTGGCTGTCCCCACCCAATGTATTCCGGTCCTGAACCCATCAAAATTTCTGCCGTAAATCCTCCTCGAGATAAACATGTTGACGTGACGGCGGCTGCAATATCTGCCTCTGTATTGCCCGGAACCGCCGTTTTACGCATCGCTTCACTCATGGCCTCTCCTATCATCGCGGCATGTTTAATATGGGCAATTTCTTCATCACTTTTGATGGATGCAAGCTGGAAAAACGCTTTGTAAACAGGAATAAAACTCACATTAGGTAACTGCTCCTTAATACCAGACAACGTATTAAACGGCATCGCTCCATCAAAATAAAATGGGGGATAAGGTTCAAGACCAATGACCCCGATACGCGCATAGGATGCAACACCTAGCTGAAGCAGAATATTACCAATGTTTCTCCCCGTCTTTCCGACCATAATCTGCTCTGCTGTAATCCATTGCATATCGTGGCGCAAAGAAGCTTGCATATGATCCGCTACCATCATTGGCGCGAATGTCACAACAACAGGAGGCTTATCTTGGTGAAACAGCACCACTGAACCTAATCTATCATTGGTAAAGTAATGGTCGATACAAAATGGTGCTGGTGCCGCGGACTCGCGATCACCGTATACCATTAAAAATTCAAGGTTATTCTCTCTCATTATCTGGCGAGCCAGTTCCCATCGTCTATCTCGCTCTTTAAGAGTCAATGCAGCGGGTATTCTTGTATTCATCAGTATTTCCTTCCCATCAATATTATTTCATTTGAATGAATTAAATATTGATCGAGGTATAGCCAAAGTCAATCTGTTCATTAAGCATTTAATGCGGTCTATCGGATACATAAAATCATCCATTACCAAACTTTTTGATCAGAATTTGAATAATCCCACGTGTATACTAATAAAATATTTTCAACTCTCACCGATGCCAAATGACATCTCCTTCAATTCCCAACTAAGGTTTGTATATGAATAATTTTGAGTTTTACAATCCAACACGTATTGTTTTTGGTGAAGGCAAAATTGGCGAACTGGACAGGCTGGTCCCTGAAACTGCAAAAGTTCTTGTGCTATATGGTGGCGAAAGCGCCCGCAAAAACGGTACCCTTGATGAAGTCACTAGTGCCTTAAAAAATCGTCAACTTGGTTATTTTGGCGGTATTGAAGCCAATCCACGCTATGAAACGTTAATCAAAGCTGTCGCCCTCATTGAAAATGAAGGCTACGATTTTTTGCTGGCTGTCGGTGGTGGTTCTGTCATTGATGGTACTAAATTTATCGCTGCTGCCGTCAATTATGCGGGTGATAAATGGGAAGTGGTGACCAGTGGAGGGGCGACTATTCAGCACGCATTACCATTTGGTACTGTTTTGACACTTCCGGCAACTGGCTCTGAAATGAATAAAGGCTCTGTGATCACTCGCGAAGAACTCCACGCGAAACTCGCCTTCATGAGTGACAAAGTTTTCCCTCAATTTTCTATTTTAGATCCTGTAAAAACCTATACATTACCACCTCGCCAAATCAGTAATGGTGTGGTGGATGCCTTTGTCCATGTTATCGAGCAATACCTCACCTATCCTGTGAATGCAAATGTTCAAGATGCCTTTGCCGAAGGTTTGCTCAGAACCTTAATCGATATTGGACCGAAAGCGCTAGCTAACCCAACCAATTATGATGTCCGCGCCAATCTCATGTGGACAGCCACGCTCGCTTTAAATGGTTTAATTGGTGCGGGTGTCCCGCAAGACTGGGCTACCCATATGTTAGGACATGAAATTACGGTTCTCTACGGTTTAGATCATGCCCAAACATTAGCCATTGTTCTGCCTTCGTTAATGGAAGAAAAACTGCCACAGAAACAAGCGAAAATGGCACAATACGCAGAACGCGTTTGGGATATCCGTGAAGGTAGCGAAAAAGAAAAAGCGCTCAAAGCCATTGAATTAACAAGAGACTTTTTCGAATCAATGCAAGTTAAAACTCGCTTTAAAGATTACCAACTCAATCAAGATGTTGTTGAGCCATTAGTGAACAGCTTGGTGGCACATAGCATGGTGACCCTAGGCGAACATCGCGACATTACCCCAGAAGTCAGCCGCCGAATTTACATCGCATCATTATAAATCGTTGGTTGAACAAAAGAGCGCATCTATTGCGCTCTTTTTTATAATTCTGACCCATCCTAAATAAGGTGACTCTTTTTTCATCAAATCTTGGCATACACAACACTGACTAAAAACACAATGTTGGTATATCAGAGACTCTCTATCAAGCTTGTACTCAACAATACGATTCCCCACTCTCCTTTGATATTGAAAAGGGAAATCCCTGCCTTGTTTATATGCCTGTCAAAATGAACAATACTAAATAATTAATTTATTTTTTATGCAGTTAAGCCGATAGCAGATAACTCTGCTATTGATGTCTCGCCCTTCTCTAGCCAGATAATTGATTGGCAATGGCACAATAGCATGATCAAAATATTGTTTTGATTTTCGCCCCTAATAAGCCATTTCTTGGGGCTGAAATTTTAGGTATTTTATAGCACTAAATTACATAAAACATTTTTATAACAATTATTGTCTTCCTAGGTCGTGAGCCATGTTTTCTAAATCCAATATCTCTAATACTGCACTGCTCGCATCTTCATTGCTATTAACCATTGGCCGTGGCGCGACCTTGCCATTTATGGCGATTTATTTAACACGTCAGTATCACATGGCCATCGATATTGTTGGTATTGCCATGACCATCGCGTTAACGGTGGGAGTCTTATTTAGTATGGGATTTGGCATGCTGGCGGACAGAGTCGATAAAAAACGCTGCATGCTCATTGCCGTATTCGCCTTTATTTGTGGCTTCATCGCCATTCCATTAATGAATAATGCCCTGCTAGTTATTATCTTTTTCTCACTCATTAACTGCTCTTATTCCGTCTTTTCGACAGTTTTAAAAGGCTATTTCGCCGATACACTCGCTTTATCCTTAAAAACTAAAGTTTTTTCGCTCAACTATACCTTTATTAATATCGGCTGGACGGTAGGTCCCCCTATCGGAACATGGCTATTAATGTTCAGCATTAATTTACCTTTTTGGTTAGCCGCCGTTTCAGCAGCTGCACCGATATTCTTTATTCAACGTTTTGTTCAAAGCACCAAACCTGCTAGCCATGTTGATGGTCAGCCGCGAGTGTGGAACCCTAAGGCGATGCTTCACGACCGTGCATTAGCTTGGTTCATTCTCTCAACCTTTCTTGGTTCCTTGGTATTCGGTTCATTTACTACGTGGATTTCCCAATACGTCATCACCGTTGCTAACAGTGATTTCGCGCAAGCCGTTATTGGTGTCATCTTACCCGTCAATGCCGTCGTCGTGGTGACATTGCAATATGCGGTTGGAAAACACATTACACCCGACAATTTGAGGCGTTTAATGACCTTAGGTAGCCTATTCTTTTTAGGGGGATTAGCTGTCTTTATGGGCTCAGGTGATAACCTCTATTTATGGGCATTAGGGTCATTTATTTTCACGCTGGGTGAATTAATTTATGCCCCAGGAGAATACATGTTAATTGATAGCATTGCGCCTGAAGGTATGAAATCCAGCTATTTTTCAGCTCAAGCGCTAGGGCTACTTGGCGGGGCGTTTAATCCGATGATGACAGGGTTCGTTCTCACTGAACTCGCGCCTTATTCCATCTTTATTATCTTAATGATTGTCACCGTATTGGCGTGGCTGAGTATGCTTAATGGCATGCGGATAAAAAACAAACAAAGCCTCGTAGTTTGATTGTATAAAACCCGCAAATGATAAGCCATTTAGTGGGTTTCTTTTTGCTATTTCAACATGGTCATTTTTAAAGTTTCTCCCAAAATTTTGATAGCATTGCGCCTTCTTGGGATCAACTCAGATGCATAATTAATACGTAGGTGATTTGAGTAACAATCTCCAGCAGCAAAGTGTGCTCCTGTCAATACAGTCACTTTATTGCGATGTAAAATATCCATCAGCTTTGTACTGTCCACAGCAGGATGCTCGACCCAGAGTGAAAATCCTCCTTGAGGTCGTGAGATCCGCGTATTTGCTGGAAAATGCGTTTCGACTAACTCACGATATTGACACTGTAATTCACGGTATTGCTGACGCATTCGGCGTAAATGCAAAAAATAATGCCCTTCTTTTAAAAAATTACTCATTACTTGCTGCATAAATACCTCACCCGAACAATGGGACAGGTATTTTAAGTGCATTACTTTTTCTTTATATTTACCGGGAATAATCCAACCAGTACGTGTTCCCGGTGCCACCGTTTTAGAAAATGAGCTACACAAAATCACATGCCCATCAGTATCCAGAGATTGAATTGTTGAAGGGCGTGGGTAGGTATACGCAAGCGGCGCAAGGCAATCATTTTCGATCACGGTCCCTTGGTACTTATTGGTTATTTCCAGCAGCCTTTGCTTATTTTTTTCCGGCATAATACTGCCCATAGGATTATTACATGTCGGTGTTACAACCACGGCTTTCACTTGCCAACACTGAAATGCCTCTTCTAACCTATCAAGATTAATTCCCGTTTGAGGATCAACAGGAATTTCAATAATTTTACGACCTAATCCATACAACGTCTGCAATAACCCCGGAAATGTAGGAGACTCCACCGCGACCACATCATTTCCTTGTGTACACGCTTGTATTGCAATTGAAAGTGACTGGTGTGCGCTAGTCGTTGTCACAATATCATCAGGGGTAAATGACTGGCGATAATCTGACACATGATAAATTTGCTCCCTTAGTGCGGCAAGCCCTTGTAAGCTATCATATTCCAGCGTTAAGGGGTTTTTACGACGCGCAACCATATTCATTTCTTGCCATAACGGCTCTAAGGTTTTGCCCATAATATTCGGTACCGCACACGAAAGTGATGTCACCCCGACACGCTCTTCTACACGTAAGAAATCCATCGTCGGATTCCACTTATCAATATGAACCGGTTTTTGAATATAGTTTGCCACCTTAGGCAGCTGGGCTGTTACCTTTTCAGGGATCACAAAATAACCTGATTTCGGTACCGCATAAATGAGCTGACATCGCTCCAGCTCACGATAAGCAAGCTGAACAGTGGTAATGCTTACATCATGACAACGGCTAATATCACGTACAGACGGCATTTTTTCTCCGCCAAGAAACTCCCCTCGATGGATTTTGCTCTGAAGCATCTGGGCTATCTGTTTATAAAGCATCGCTCTCATATCCTTAACATCGTATCCCGTAACTGTAATGTAATACAAATTTCGCTGGGATGATCTGTATTTTGCAAAAAATCAGATCTGTCACTTTTTTAAGTTAATTTCTAATGCGATGCTAAATAAACAAAATACAACGATAGGATTTTATTTATGGAATATGAAAAAAACATAAAGGGTAAGCCATACCCTAAGTTTATATTAGCTCAAGTAATTATGTTTATTTTAAAGAGCATAAGGAACTTATTTTTAAGGAAAAAACATGAAAAATACAAAAACCAGAAAATCTAATTTGTTATTCAAAGAAATAAAATTAATTTTAACTAAATTAATCTTTAAAGGATATAAAATAGGCTTCACATACCATAACAAATAATACCTGCTATCTTTATAATCCTATTAACCAATAAAAATAAATATGTAATTTTCATATTAAAATTTGCTGCACAATTGTTGTATTGGCGCAGTATTATCTTTTTCATCATGAATATGATTATTTTCTGATGGATTCTTTTAATAATAAAGCGCGTTTGCGATCAATTCCCCACCGATAGCCAGATAAAGCGCCATCATTTCTTACCACACGATGGCAAGGGATCGCGATTGCGAGCATATTAGCGCCGCAAGCATTCGCCACAGCACGAACCGATTTAGGCGAACCTATTTTTTCTGCGATTTCTCGATAACTGACTGTTTTACCAACAGGAATGGTTCTCAAAACTTGCCATACTCGCTGTTGGAAAGCGGTTCCTCGGATATCTAGCGGAAGATGAAGACCTATTTCAGGGACTTCTATAAATCCAATCACATTTGCGACAACTTGATCGAAATCTTTATCTCCACCAATCAATTGCGCATGAGGAAATTTATCTTGTAAATCATTGAGTAACAACTCTGGATCATCACCCAATAAAATGGCACAGATACCGATTGAGCTCTGTGCAACAAGCACATTTCCCAATGAGCACACCGCTAAGGCAAAATAAATTTGATGCCCATCTCCACCGGACTTCCATGCCGTGGGTGTCATTCCTAAACGCGCAGTCGCCGTTTCATAAAAACGACTATTTGAATGAAAACCCGCATCATATATGGCATCCGTAATCCGTTCATTCTCAGCTAATTGAGCTTGCACTTGCTGATGGCGATAGGCATCGCGATAAGCTTTAGGCGTCAATCCCATCTGAGATTTAAATAACCGATGAAAATGAAATGGACTAATACCGACATATTCGGCTAACTCCGCTAAAGTGAATTGTTGATTCGTTTGCTCTATATACCGACAAGCAAGCTCAATTTTTTCTTGATAAAACTGAGCTTGCTGTGACATTTCATTACGATGACGTTTTCCTGAACGGAACCCTTGCTCTATCGCTTGCTGCTCATTATCAAAAAACAGCACATTGTCTCGATTCGGTAAACGACCAGCCGCAGATGGGTGGTTATAAATTTTTGACGTTTTTACACCATATACAAAATAACCATCGGCCGATTTATCACGGTTTTTCAGCGCATTCCAGCGCTGCTCATCGGTGATCCATTGATTCTTCGTTGTCATAATATTAACCCTTTACTGATTTCACCATGCTCAGTATCTTCGGTTATTATATGCCTAACACTCCAAACCTTGCTTTTTAATTCGCCGTACAGACTGCGCCTTGTGTTTGTTCTTCAGTATTTTTTCGACGAACGATCAGCAAAATTGAACCAAGCTAAGTGCCTCGTTTTCTTTTTCTAAATTCACTTAATGTCATTCCGGTATGCCGTTTAAAATAACGGCATAAGTATGACGTATCTTCAAAATTTAATTCATCCGCAATACCTTGAATAGATAATATACCTCTCTCGAGCTGTGCTTTAATTTCTAACACCACTTGTCTGTCTATTAAAGCTTTGGGCGGATCATTAAAAAAATCCTTCACGATTTGCGATAAATAAAATGGCGTAATGGCCAGTTGTTTTGCGTAAAATTTAACATCCCGTTGCTGCTTACAATGCTGTGTGATTAGCGACCAAAATTGCCAACATAATTTAGCTTTACGACTACGTTCCTCTTTAAAAATAGCCCCAGAATGATCAACTTGATTAGCGATTTCCAAAAAGAAGTTTTGCAGATGCTGGCGCAATTGCAGCTTTCCATGTTCTGTACGTTCCTGCAGGTAATAGCGAAATAGTGCGTACCAATGTGAAAATAAACGTGCTTGCGCCGATGTCATCGATAATCGAGGCTGAAAATTAAAAAAAGCAAATAGCGAGCTTGGTAAAACAAACGCAATATCTGTGGCAAAAGCCTTGTCAATATGAATGTAATCAACAATAAAGTTCCTAGAGCGCTTTTGTAGCATCACGAATGTATCTTCATATAGAACAAATAAATCATCTTTACGTAAAGCATACTGTTTAAAATTAATATTAAAAACAGCCATTCCCTGCCGACCAATGCATAACGTCACATAATCTGGCGATATTACGCTATTTTTTAGCTCCTCAAATGTCGATGACCCAAGACATACGACGCCGCTCCATATTAATTGATGATGTTTTAAATCTTGCATATAAACTCACCTTACTGGATTTCGCTCCTTATCATTAGTTTTCAAAAGTACCTAAACTAACGAGATTTTTCCCTTATATACCACAAATAAATACCTAAAATAAGTCTTGTTAATTACCCCCAACAACGAAGAGAAATATGATGGTGTTATATACTGAACGACTGATTTTACGTCCTTGGCTGATGAGCGATGCCACCAATCTGTATCATTATGCTAAAGATGAACGTATCGGTCCTATTGCCGGTTGGCCGCCTCATCACAGCATTGAAGAAAGCGCTGAAATTATTCAATCCATTTTTATGCGTGATGGTGTATTTGCCGTTGCATTGAAAGAAGACAACAAAGCAATTGGGTTAATTGGTTTATCCATTGGCAAAGACAGTAATTTTCCTATTGGCGATAATGATGCAGAAGTAAGCTATTGGATCGGCGTTCCATTTTGGGGAAAAGGATTTATTCCAGAAGCTCTATGTGAAATTATGCGTCACGGATTTAAAAACCTTAAAATGGATAATTTATGGTGTGGATATTTTCAAGGTAATCAACAGTCTAAAATTGTGCAAGAAAGGTGTGGATTTCAATATTACGCGACATTAGCACCGCAATTTATTGAATTAATCGGTGAAACAAAAATCGAAGAAATTAGCCGTATTACCTATGAGCAATGGCAAGCGCGTATTTAACTTGCCGAATTACGCTATCCTAACCCAATAGCGTAATTCCCTCATAACGACTCATTGCAGTTTATCTGACCACTCATATGGAATTTGTAACAATCTACTGCAATTCAAAGAAAATAACCGACAGCCCTCTCCCATCAATGCTATGATTTCCTGATATTTACAAATAACTTTTCATATTATAAAAATATCCAAGGTAAACACATGCACGACTATGGTATTTGGACAATTATCACACCGATTGTCACAATTCTCTTGGCAATACTCACTCGCCAAGTGATGCTTTCATTAATGCTAGGGATTTTAGTTGGTTTTACTGTTATTAATGACCATAACCTATTACTCGGTATTCGAAGAACAGTAGACGGCATCATTGATACATTTTCTTCGGCGGGTAATACACGTACCATTGTCTTTATGGTCATGATTGGCGGGATCATGCGTTTAGTCGTCGTCACCGGAGGGGTTAGAGCCCTCGTCCAGTTACTCACTAATAAGACAAAGTTAATCAAAAATAGAACAGCAACACAATTGCTCGCCATAGTAATTACATCCCTGATTTTTATTGAGAGCTCCATTAACCAACTAGTAGCTGGTGCCTCTACTAAGAATTTAGCGAGACAATATGGCGTCGCGCCAGAAAAAATGTCCTATCTTATTCAAACTGCCTGTGTGTCGGTCTGCTCATCTGCCGTTATTAATGGTTGGGGTGCGGTTATTATGGGGCTAATAGGTGTACAAATCTCCCAAGGTCTTATTTCAGGTGAACCTTTCGATATTCTCATTAAATCTATTGGCTACAACTTAATGGCATGGCTATCGCTTGCGACTATCTTATTTTATGTATTCACCAATTTTTCTTGGGGACCAATGAAAAAGGCTGAAATAAAATATCAGCAAGATTTCAACGCAGGTAAATTAACAAAATCCTCATTAAAAAATGAAGAAGAAGAAATTATCGACCACCCGAATGCACATTCGGCACTGAATTTTTTTATTCCTATTCTTTCAACTGTATTAATGGTTCCTGTTGCCTTATATATTACGGGCGACGGTGATTTCAGCAAAGGTAGTGGGTCTACTTCCGTTTATTGGGGAGTTATGTTTGGTACGGCTGTTTCTTTTTGCTGGTTTATCGGAAGACGGCTATTAAATATCGATAACTTCTTTAAGGAATTATTCATTGGCTACGCCAGTATGCTAAAAATCAGCTCTATCATGATTTTAGCTTTCTTAATGGGTAATGTATCCTCTGAACTTAATACTGGAGCTTATATTGCTGAGGTCACTCAAGGTATTATGGCGCCGGGTTTCTCTATTGGCTTTATTTTTATTATAAGTGCCATCATGTCTCTAGCGACGGGAACCTCATGGGGAACCTTTGCCATTATGATCCCAATTGGTGTTCAATTAGGCTTATCCGTTGGTATGCCAATTGAATATATGATTGGGGCAGCAATTTCAGGATCAATCTTTGGCGACATGACCTCACCTATTTCCGCAGATGCCATTGTTGCTTCTATGGCCACAGATTGTGACCATATAGAACATATTCGTACTCAAATGCCTTATGCATTAGTGACCGCAAGCTTTGTACTGGCTATTTATCTCTATTTAGGGTTTACCAATTAATACAGGGGAATTTAGATGTCTCTTCAACAAACATTAACTCAATTCGCGAAAGTTGACTTGCTTAAAGCATCGACCCCACTGAATCGACTCGATAATTTGTCACGTTTATATGGACGAGAAATCTATATTAAACGTGATGATATGACGCCGTTGGCGATGGGCGGAAATAAACTCCGTAAGCTCGAATTTTTAATGGCTGATGCTTTAGCCCAAAATGCAAAAATTATTGTCACTGCGGGTGCTATTCAATCTAACCATGTTCGCCAAACGGCTGCTGTTGCCGCTATGTTTGGGTTGAAATGTGTCGCTTTATTAGAGAACCCTATTCAAAGTGAAGATAGCAATTTCCTGCATAATGGAAATAAACTACTCACTGACTTATTTGGCACTCAATGTGTAATGTGTGAAGAATTAACCGACCCACAAGCGCAAATGGCAGAATTGATTCAATCGTTAGATCTTAAAGACGCTTATATTGTCCCAGTCGGTGGTTCAAATGGAATTGGCGCATTGGGTTATGTCCAGTGCGCCATTGAAATTGCCCAACAAAAACCAACCAATATTGAGTTTGATAAAATCATTGTTGCTTCAGGTAGCGCAGGAACTCACGCCGGTTTAGCGATGGGTCTGCAAGAATTGCTTCCAGCAGCGCAACTCATTGGTGTCACTGTTTCTCGTAAACAGCAAGATCAGGCACCCAAAGTTGAAAAATTGCAAAATGAATTAGCGCAATTACTGAAACTCGAAAAAACACCCGAAATCACTCTTTGGGATGATTTCTTCGCCCCTATGTATGGCATGCCGAATCGTAGTGGTTTGAATGCAATAGCGCTGTTAGCACAAAAAGAAGGGATCTTGCTTGACCCTGTTTATACAGGAAAAGCCATGGCTGGCTTGATTGATTACTTAGATAATTCATCCGATAAAACCCCTGTATTATTCGTTCATACAGGTGGAGCACAAGCACTTTTCGCTTATTCAGAAATCAACAAAACCATAAAATAATAAATATCGCTCTATGGGTCAGTTATTTCCATAGAGCGTCTATTTTAGACTCGCGATTTATTCGTTACCCATAACCCGAAGATAATCACTATCCCCCCCAATAATGCAGAGAATGTAATCTCTTCATTTAAAAACAGCGCTCCTATTATTACCGCTGTCAACGGATTAAGTGCAATGAATGCCCCCGCACTCGCTGCACCTAACTGATCAATACCTTGGTAATACCAAATATAAGCCAGTGCTGAACCTAAAACACCTAAATAAAACAAGCTAACAATATCAGTATTAGTTAAATGAGCCATCCCTTCGATTGTTAATTGCCCTGCCATTCCCGTCACGATAATCAACAGTAAAGTTCCTAATAACACAGCATAAGCAACAGTATGTATCGCACCAATATCTCGAATAATATTTCTACCAGCAACCGTATAAATTCCCCAGCTCACCACACAACCTAATATAGCGATATCACCTTGATTTGTTAAAAATCCATTTACCCCTGATGTTTTTGCAGAGAGTAATATCGTTGCACCTAATACACAGCAACTAATACCAACGCCTTTCATTAAGGTAATTTTTTCACGCCATAATAAATATGATATTAGTGCAATCATTGCGGGGTTAATTGCGACTAATAAGGCCGCTCTTGATGCCGGAATCAACTGTAACCCATAGAAAAAAAGTACCTGATAAATAAAGATGCCACTACACCCTAATAACAAAACTTGGGCAAACTGACGGATATTTATTTTCTTCCAACCCAAACGAGTCACACTCAGCAAAATAACTAATGAAACGCTAGCAAAAAGAAATCGCACTGTAGCTGAAAGCAATGGAGATATATCAGACTGTAGCACCCTTCCTGCAATAAATGTTCCTCCCCATAAGATAGAGACACAGATCATTTGCAACACAATCATGTTTACGGGTCTAAGGTATTTATTATTTTTCATTCCATCGCGGATTACCCTATTCAAAATACTCACCTCTTCCAATCAGAAATTATGCAATTTATTGACTCGCCCACATCAGATGGATAAGTTATTGGTTATCTATCATCATATGCAAATGAGCCTTTACTCATGACATTAAGTCAATTGGAAATATTTACCCTTGTTGCTGAGCTTAAAAGCTTTACCTTAGCGGCAATGTCATTGAAGATTTCCCAATCTGCGGTTTCCCATGCGATTAAATCACTCGAAAAAGATTTAAATGTCATACTATTTACGCGGGAACAGAACCAAATCACGCTGACAGAAATTGGTTGTACTCTATTAAACCGAGCACAACACATATTGAGTCTTCAGGAAACCATGAGGCAAGAGGCCCAAGCCTCTAATGGATTGAAAAAAGGTGTACTACGGATTGGTTCTTTTGGACCAGGCTCTTCAACTAACATTCTGCCGCCATTATTGACCGCATTTCGTCAACAATACCCTGATATTCAAATCATTGTTGATGAAGGTGATGACGAAAGTGTGACTCAATGGTTGCAAGAAAAACGCGTAGATGTTGGCGTTGTCGTCTTGCCAGACGAACGTTTCGATACTTTTCTTGTGAAACAAGATCAATACGTAGCCATATTGCCATTAAACCACCCATTAGCGATTCATGAGGGGCTTACTTTAAAACAGTTATGCAATTATCCTTTTAACCTAACTCAAGCTGGTTCAGGAAAGGTTGTAATGAGCTTATTCTCTGCACAAAAACTGACGCCTAAGATTCAATTTAGAACCCGCCAACTTCTAAGCACTTTTTCATTAGTAGCTCGAGGTGAAGCTGTGTCAATTGTGGCTCAACTCGCAATCCCCGAAAATATTAACAACATCGTCGTAAAACCATTAATTCCCCGCGTGACTCGGGATATTGCCTTTGCAGTTAATAACCTCAGTGATGCTTCTCCAGCCACAAAAGCCTTTATTAAGCTAGTAAAAAGCTGTCATCGTGATTAAGCGTTTGCTGTTGTTAATCGGTAATGAATAACATATAGGCAATTTTCTGTTGGGTAAATTTCACGAATTAAAGCTTTCAATGTTTCTAATGTCATCGCTTCTTGAGTCGCGTGATACTCTGAAATATCATCGTAGTTCAGTGGCTCAACAGAAAGTATTTCAATGTCGGTATAGTACTCGCCAGTTTCTAAAGCGTGGACTTTGACAACTGAGCCTGGTACATAATGACTCTCACTTTCATCACGAATGGTGATCACTTTTTCACCGGAAACAACCAGTGGTAATAAACGCTCAAAGAACGTGATGGTTTCGGGGATATTATTCACAGATATTCCTTAATCTTTTATTAATTAAACAAATGCTATCCCATGTACCATAGTGTCAGCAATCTCAATTTTCTCAATAGACTAGAAACGTTCAGTTAATTTATTAGGACACCATGAAATGACTCACAACGAAGCGTGTTTTTACTTATTAGAAGATATTTTTTGGTCTGCTATCAGCCTAAAGACGCATCATGTAGAGCCAAATACGTTTGCCTATTTTACTGAGCTAAAAACTCCCGCTTTTAATTATATTTACTTGCATTCAGGAGCAACTATTGCTGGCTTTGAAGCGGCAAATACATTGTTTCAACAACATTCAAAACCCTATATTTTAGTTGTTCACACCGATGAATTACCCAAGTTCTCACATTGTATACAACAACATGATCTTATTGATGATGGTGAATCAACAGCGATGGTATTTGAACTTACGGGGAATGAATTCAAAACGGGAAATCAGTTACCAGACGGCTATGATATAAAGCTTAGTAATCATAATCTCTCAGACTGGTCAAAACCGCTTATTACTGCGTTTCCTGTAGTCAATGAACTAGATTGCGATAATGATGAATCCATTATTGATGAATATATTCGCTATCATCAGCGTGCGTTGGACAAGCAAATCAATATCATGCATTTTGTCTTATTTAATCAGCAGACCCCAGTATCATCACTAACACTCACGCTACACAATGACATTGCGCGCTTAGATGATATTGGTACAGACATTGAATTCCAGAGGCAAGGATTTGCCACGGCATTGATTAAATATGCCTTACAGATTTGTAGTCAACATAGAATCAAGCAGTGCTATTTGGAAGCGTCTAGCGATGGTTTATCGGTATATCAAAAGCTTGGATTTAAATCGATATTTAAATATCACAGCTATATTTCAGAATAAAATCAATTACGTCCAACTCTATTCTATCGGAGTTGGGCGTAAAGGCGGGTTTATTTTTGTTTGTTTATCCCTGCATACCAATCTTGAATATCCTTGATAACACTAGATGACTGATTATTACCCTGACTATTTTGAAAATAATGGTCCAATGTTGAATAGGTTTTATAGGTAATATTAGGATTTTTTACCTCATCCATCATTTTTTTTGCCCCTTCAACATCGACATTCGTATCTGCAAGAGTTTGAATCACTAAGTGCGGTTTATGTACACCTTGCAATAGTTTTTTATTATCAATAGTTAATGCTTCATACCACCAATTTTGCCCATGCCCACTCGGAAATTGATTGTCCTCTAAGTGTTCATGCAATACAGCATTTGCAAACTGGTTAAATCCTTCAATTGCACCGTCTACTTCTTCGGGGGGAACACTCTTTTTAATGCTATAAAACACATCATTAATAAAAAACTGTCCGCCACCATTTAACGAAATCGCAGCATCAATAAAATTGACCTTAGACGCGATAATATTGGTAATAATTGCCCCTTCGCTTCCTCCAAGTAAAATAATATATTGATACTGAGGTTTTAGTTGATTTAACACAGCAATATAATTATCCACACGCTCAAAATAAGAATCATTCCTCATGTATTCTACAGGGCACTCATCTTCTGAAACTTCTTCACCATTTTGTCCTATTTGGGCGTTTAACCCTGTTTTTTCTACCAATAGAACGTCACTATTAGGTAATACCGCCCTAAAATTCTTAATCATATTTTGGTTATTTACGACACTTTTGCAGTCAGAACCTTGAATTAATACTAAGAGTTCTTTCGATGAATTTGACTGACTCTTTAGCAAATAATAGTGGATCTCTTTTTTATCAATTTTCAGTGTTTGCATCTCGAAATTGTCATTCGCTGATTTGGCAAACATCGAATAGCTCGCTAAAAGTACAATGCCTAATATGATTCTCTTCATATCCGCAATCCGACTCCTCTATTTTTTGTGTTCTAAAACAATATGTTGGTGCATGCTGGCTTCTATTTCGTTATTTATGCTATTTTTCTCACAAGATTAAGCATGTTTATGCAGGTACGATCTCTTTATTTTCGCTATCATAACAACGCATTTATAGATAATATCATTGAGTTATATAGTTTTTTATAAATTAAGTGCTTGTCGTAGGATAGCATTAAATAACAAATTATCTGCATATCGCACGAAACGCCTTAATTTATCCTCAGATTTACTTTATAGATATTGCTAAAAAGCACTGTAAGCGTTGCATAATAATGAGAGCTAAGACTAAAGATAGAATGACAACTGCGGCAACAGTTGCCGATTTTAGAGGTTTAGTTATTATCAGTAGATAAGTATCAACAGCTTTACTACCAATAAGTTAACAGAATTTTACATGGGATCAGATTGATTATTTACCCCATTTTTGACTAACACATTTTGTATCAGGTAACTGACTAATGAATATACCGCTCTACTATTTACGACATTACCAATCGATCGAAAAGACGTTTTGGACTTCGATTTGTGAGCACAGTATCCAGATTGCACAACATACAATTTGTTATTTAACTCCGTTAAATTCCCCCGCATTTAATTTTATCTATTTGCAGCCAGATTCGACCCATCACGCATTTATGCAAGCTTATAACCTGTTTGTGTCGCAGAAAAAAAATCATACCTTGGTTATTCCTGAAGAAATGCTACCAAAAGTGATTGATGATATTGAAGCACTTAACTATAAGCGTGACAGCGTCACTACAGCAATGGCATTAACTTTATCACAGCAAAAAGAAGTTAATTTACCAGATAATCAAGTAGATATAGTATTAGCCAACCATGATTTGTCCCTTTGGGCAAAACCATTAGTTTCTGCTTTTTACCTTTCAGAAGAACACGATTTAGTGATCCAAGAATATGTCCGCTACCATGAAGATGCTCTTCAACAAGGTGCTCCTCAATTCCATTTTGTTCTCTTAGTCAATGGTGAACCCGCGACATCAATGACTGTGACTATTGAAGGTGAGTTAGCACGTTTTGATGACATTGGCACCGAACCTAAATTTCAGGGTAAGGGCTACGCATCCCAACTCATTGACTATGCGCTAGCATTTTGCCGTCAACAACGTGTGGAACATTGTTTCTTAGATGCTTCTGAAGCAGGTTTTGACTTATATAGAAAATTTGGATTTGAGCCACTGTTTCGTTATATCAATTATGTTTGGTGTAACAAAAACACAATGCATTAATGGCTTGATGTGATGATCAGTAATGCCGATAGCGACTGGCTATCGGCAATACTAGTAGAAAAAATTAGAAACTAAATTTCATCGCAGGCCGTTTTTAAAGCCGCTGTTTGCTCGAATTTTTCAATTCCCAGCTCAATTAACCGGCTGATCAATTCTTGATAAGTCATGCCACCTTGCTGCCATAACTTTGGATACATGCTGATATTAGTAAATCCTGGTAATGTATTGATTTCATTAATCACAACATCGTTGTTTTCTGTTAAAAACACATCAACACGGGACATACCACTGCAATTCAATGCTTGATATGCTTCTAGCGCAATCGCCCGAATTTTATCACTAATATCATGCTCTAGATCTGCTGGGGCAACAACGGATGCTCCATTTTCATCAATATATTTAGTATGGTAAGCATAGAAGCTATCATGCAACACAATTTCGCCACATGGGCTTGCAAGTGGATGCTCATTTCCAAGCACTGCACACTCAATTTCACGACCTTTCACTGCGCTTTCAATCAGCACTTTTACATCAAATAAAAATGCAAAATCTAATGCCGCGTTAAACTCGCTTTCATTATTAACTTTACTGATCCCAACTGATGACCCTTGGTTAGCAGGTTTAATAAATAATGGTAAGCCCAGTTTTTCAACCGTCGCTGAGTAGCTGATTTCATCACGCCCACTTTTTAATATCGTGATAAATGGTGCAATATGTAACCCGGCATCTCTTAGTAGGCGCTTAGTGACATCCTTATCCATACATGCGGAAGAAC
This sequence comes from Providencia alcalifaciens DSM 30120, assembly GCF_000173415.1. Lineage (GTDB taxonomy): Bacteria > Pseudomonadota > Gammaproteobacteria > Enterobacterales > Enterobacteriaceae > Providencia > Providencia alcalifaciens. The sequence goes on from NZ_ABXW01000053.1 coordinate 92,926, forward strand.
CTAAAACACCCGGACCTACAAAAGGTAGATTCGCCATACGCAACAACCCTTGCAAAGAACCATCTTCACCTAAGTTACCGTGGACGATTGGAAAAATAACATCAATTTGCGGGAGCGGTTTTGCATCTTCTAAAGAAATGAATTGTTCACTCTGTTTACCAGGAACAATTGCAATACTGCGTTTTGGTGTATTTAACGCAATATGAGCAGGATCATCACCATGTAGCAGGAAGTTTGCTTCATCATACTCATGCCATTGCCCTTCTTTATTAATACCAATCAGGCATACATCAAATTTACTACGGTCTAATCCATTAATAATATTTTTAGCTGATTGCAACGAAACTTCATGCTCGGTAGATTTTCCACCAAAAATGACACCAACCCGAATTTTGCTCATTATTCACTCCAACATAAAGACACCAAAACGATTCTGGGAAATATAGCACGCAGAGAAATAGTTAGGGCATAAAATCTTCACTGCATCAGTAGGTTCGATGATTTAATGACCAACCCCTTAAAATTATACAATTTTTATACCGATTGCTGAGTCATTAACAAGCTTTGTCTAACGTTCTCTTCTAACCATGACTTAAAAATTGCGACAGGGGTATTCGCGTTTGTCTCTTTTGCTGAAAGTAAATAATACGCTGATCCATCTTCAATGAAGCCTTCAGGAGCAATTAATTGTTTTGTTTCAATTTCATCTGCAACCATTAGAAATGATGCGATAGCCGCCCCTTGCCCAGCTAAAGCTGCCTGTAAGCAAAGATAAAAATGTTCAAAACTGATTCGTTTATTCTTTTGTAAATTGATCCCACTGCGAGATTGCCATGTTTGCCAAACATTGGGACGTGATGACGGTACAAGTAATGGCATATCCGTATATGGCTGGTCACCCAATTTTTTTACAACCCCCATCCATTCAGCACATATTTTTGTCGCATAAATATTATCACTCCATATGAAATCATTGCGACGAAGTGCAAGGTCAGTCCCCGTTTTGGCAAAATCAATCGGTCCACCAGCTGCAACTAAGTGCACTGTAATTTCAGGATGCTGTTGATAAAACCGAGTTAACCGCGGTATCAACCATTTCATTGCGATAGTGGGTTCACACGATAAGCTCACCATTTGGCTTTGAGGATGATGAATTATTTTCTCTACTGTCTCAGCCAGTTGCTGAAACATGTTTGCTGTTGTTTGAAATAATAATTTACCTTCAGCCGTCAAAAAAACAGCTCGATTACGGCGCTCAAACAACGCTACGCCAAGGTATTCCTCGAGCAATCTTATCTGACGGCTAATCGCACTGTGCGTGATATGTAGCTCCTGAGCAGCTTTAACAAAGCTTTCATAACGTGCAGCCATATCAAAAAAGCGTAATGCGGTTAATGGTGGTAATTTCATAATATTGGTCACTTAGCATCCAAATAAGTAATGAAAACTAACAGATTTTTGTGAGAATAAATCGCTTTTTTAATATATACAATCTATTGATAATCAATAATCAAGTTTATTTAATTCATTTGTTACTTATCAATATTTACGTCAGTTTTCATTACAATTAGGATTCCACTATGAATGAAATCATCGCCGTTGCAACAATAACTATTTTGGCTGTTATTAGCCCAGGTCCCGACTTTGCTATGGTCACGAGAAATAGCTACTCTTATGGCACTAAAACAGGTTTATTATGTGCCCTTGGCATTGCTGCGGGTGTTCAAGTCCATGTGTTGTACACTATTTTTGGTGTAACGCTAATCATTATGAGTTCTCCCACATTATTTATGGCCGTCAAACTTCTCGGTGTCGGTTACTTGGTCTATATCGGCTTCAAGTCCCTGACAAACAAAATAGCGATCAACACGAGCCATAACCTTAGCCCTATCTCAGCCCAGACCTCATTAACAGCCTTCAAGACGGGTTTTCTAACCAATGCACTCAATCCGAAAACTATGTTTTTCGTTATTTCTATCTATACGCAAGTGATCCAAACAGGTAATTCCCAATGGCTTAATTTCAGCTATGGCGTATTTATTTCCTTTGTGCACTGGCTATGGTTTAGCTTAATAGCATTATTTTTTTCATCTCCATTAATTAGAAACAAAATTCTAAAATATCAATTTTTTATGGATAAAGTGATCGGTGCTTTATTAATTGTCTTAGGTGTTTCATTACTGTTTTTTAATATTTCATAGTCAGTTTGAGTCATCTAAACCTAGGAGACGACTTTTCTTGATAAAACTCATTAACCATGATCGCAAGCTCATACACATCGTTAGGTAGATTTAAGTGACGCATTTGATGGAGAGACACCCAGTGAAAATCCGTATGACATTGAGCATCACTTTCTAGTAACTCACATAAATAAACCATATCGATATGCCAATGTTCTCCTTGATGCTTATCGGCAATACGTTCTTTTAAAATAGCTAATGGGATGGGCAAGGAGTCAGTCTGACCTGAATGATTAACTTGTGCTTGCAGTGGGTAGCGGCAATCAATCACTTTGCAGTGTAACCTTGTTTCTTCCAACACTTCGCGTACAACCGCCTCTTGCGGCTCTTCATTAGGGTCGACATGACCTCCTGGTGGTAACCAAATTCCCAATTTAGGGTGTTCATGTAAAAGAAACTCACCTTGTCGATTGCAGATCATCGCCGTTGCTGTGAAATGTTTAATCTGCTCCACTCTTTTTTCCTTAAAGTAATTGGACCTATAAATCAATCAAGTACAAAATAACATGCCTAATTGCCTGTAGTGCAACCGTCAATTCTTCATGGGATAAGGTACTAATTGCAACCCTTAACGCCTGCGGCGTCTTATTAGACGTGCTATAAGATTCCGCACTGCTAATAGCAATATGCTGTTTTTTTAACTCACTAACCACGATATCTGCACGTACACCTTCAGGTAACGGTAACCAGACAAAATAACTGGCAGGATGCGCAATATAAGGTATATCGACAAAAATCTGCTGGACTATTTTTTGCCGAATTTTTGCATCTCGCCGTTTATCTCTTTCAATACTGTCGACTTCACCTTTCTCAATCCAATCACATAAGATGGACGTCGTTATTGCTGGTGTATTCCACGTTGTAATACGAATAATGCGCTCTATATTCTCAATATATTGCTGTGGTGCCAACACGGCTCCTACCCGTAATCCGGTGGCAATATTTTTCGAAAAACCCGTCGTATAAAACGTAATTTCTGGTGCAAGCGTTGCTAACGGAACAACCGCAGGTCGCTGTAAAAACGCATAAGAACCGTCTTCAATTAAGAAGAATTGGTACTGCTTTGCTAAAGCAACTAACTTTTTGCGATCAGATAAATTCATTACCCAACCCAACGGATTGTGCAGTGTCGGCATGGCATAGTACGCCCGAAATTTTCTTTGCTGACACAATTTTTCTAATGCCTGTAAGTTAGGACCATTTTCGGTCATAGGCACTGATATCAACTCTAAGTGATACATTTTCGCGAGAGCTTTAAATCCAGGGTAAGTTAGTGCATCTACCGCAATAATGTCCCCAGGGCTAAACATACCCAAAATAATGGTTGCTAGACCATGTTGCCCACCACTCACTAAAGCGACTGTATCTACTGAAGCATGAGTCAGTCCGCGCTGTTTCAAATAGTTAGCAACGGTTTTTCTTTCATGTTCTCTTCCTGTATGTTGCTGATAATAAAGAATACCTTCCAAATCACCACCAACTGCAATCTCCCTCAGAGACTCACGCAAGAGCTTGGTCTGTTCTTTAGCTATTGGGTAACTGAAGTTGAGATCCAATGTATTTTTAGCTACATCTTGTTCAATACTCAGCTTAGGTAATAGATTGATATCTCTAACAAACGTTCCTCTTCCTGTTTCTCCTATAATCAGTCCCTTTTCAATGAGTTCGCGATAGACCCGTGAAGCGGTCACTAAAGAAATACCGGATTTTTCTGCAAACTGCCGGTGAGTCGGTAAACGGGTTCCTACTTTTAATTCCCCATTCATGATCTGTGCTGAGATTGAATCAACATACTGCTTATAACGATTTTGTGTCATGAAATTGTACCTATGACAATTTTTTGATTGTCATGATTATGTCGATTAGTTTTGCAAAACTCCATGACAAATAACAACGGTCAATTATGAATCAAAATAAATCGTTAACCTCAAATCACACGCCCATACCTTCTACCTCTCAGACCACACGAGGTTGGATTAATGGCTTTATAGGTATCGTTATTTTTAGCGGATCGTTACCTGCAACCAAGCTGGCTATCAGTGGCTTTACACCTGATTATTTAACCATCTTACGCGCTACCATTGCTGGGATCTTGGCTCTCATTATTCTGATAGTTCTACGCCAAAAAATACCAACAAAACAAAAAATCGCTCCACTTTTCATTGTTTCCTTAGGTGTGGTACTCGGTTTTCCATTTTTAACCGCACTTGCATTACAGTACATTAGCTCCTCTCACTCCATTGTATATTTGGGCTTACTTCCGCTGTCTACTGCTTTATTTGGTGTATTACGCGCAGGCGAGCGCCCTCGCAAATTATTCTGGTTGTTTTCAATCATGGGAAGTTTATTTGTAATCGGCTTCGCAATTCTTCAAGGTGCAACACACGCATGGCAAGGCGATTTGTATATGGTCATTGCGGTCATTGTCTGTGGGCTGGGTTATGCAGAAGGCACCGTACTCTCAAAATCATTAGGTAGCTGGCAAGTTATTTGTTGGGCTTTGGTTCTCGCATTACCAATCATGCTGATATTCAGTTTTTGGCGACTACCAACTACATTTTCCACTGTCTCATTTGAGGCATGGATGGGGCTCGCTTACGTATCTCTATTTAGTATGTTAATTGGTTTCTTTTTTTGGTACCGAGGTCTAGCAGAAGGTGGGATTTCTGGCGTAAGTCAATTGCAGTTATTACAACCTTTTATCGGCTTAGTTCTTTCTGCTTGGCTACTCAATGAATCCGTTAATAGTGTCATGATAACTTCGACACTTGGCGTTATTCTTTGTGTGGCTGGTTCAAAATACTTTGCGCGTTAAGTATTGAAATTACTAACCTTAACGGAAAATTAAGGTTTAATGTTGGTTTATGGTAATGCTCAGACAATTTCATTAATTTACACCAATATCACTATTGACATGTGTGGACCTATGAAACGTCTAAGTATTACCTTGATACTGCTTTACTCATTATTTATTTCACCCGCTGCATTGTCTGACACAGTACGATTAAATGTGACTTCCCCCGAGCAGATCACCTATGCGGAAACTTTTTCGCTACCGGGGACGTTCGTTGCAAGAAATGAGATCGCTATTGGTTCACCATTGCAACAACAAATGGTGATTGATGTTTTGGTTGAGGAAGGTCAATGGGTCGAGAAAAATCAGTTGCTCGCGATATTAGAATCTCCGATTCAAAATGCATCGGTTAGCCAACTTCAAGCCGAGACTGAAAAAGCAACTGCATATATTAAGCAGCAAAAAGTGGTGGCAGAACAAGCTCAAAAAGAGCTCTCTCGCCTTACACCACTTGCTAAAACAGGTGCTATTTCTACCAATGATTTCGAGAAAGCGAAATCAGAGTCATTAGCTGCACTTGCACTCCTAGACGCTAACAAAGCAGAGCTACGCCAGTTACAAGCACAGCTTGTAAAAGAAAAAAGTCAGCAAGAAAAATCACGTATTGTGGCGCCTATTTCAGGAGTAATCAGTGAGCGGTATGCTATTCGAGGAATGTTATCGGATAACCAATTGCTATTTAAAATCATTGAAAATGGTGAAATTGAATTTGATGCTTTAGCGCATATTTCTGAATTAAAGCGCTTATCAAGCCTTGAGCGCATTCAATTAAAAATATTAAATAATCAAATAATTACAGGTAAATTACGTTACTTATCCCCGAAAATAGATCCTATTTCACAACAAGGACGAATTCGCATTTCACTTGATGAAAATAGAGACAATCTTCAAGCGGGTGAATCCGGTACCGCCATTATTTCCAATGCAGAAAAACTGCAAACTACACTTCCATACAGCGCCATTCGCACATTAGATAATGGCGAAAGGATTATATTTATTGTTGTTAACAATAAAGTGAAACAACAAAAAGTCACCACTGGAAAAATTCACAATGGTCGTATAGAAATCTTATCGCCTATTTCTAGCGATATATTTGTCGTAACAAATGCCCAAGCATTTTTAACGGAAAATGATACGGTGAGTCCAGTAAAGGATAGACAATGAAACTGCAGTTATCTTCATGGGCAATTACCCGACCAATTCCTACTCTTGTTATTTTTTTAGCGCTGACGGTTGCGGGAATATTTTCATTCAATCAATTACCTGTGACCGCCAATCCTGTTATTAATTTTCCGATTGTAACGGTGACAATTACTCAAGATGGTTCCTCTCCAACCGAAATGGAAAATGCGATTACAAAACCCGTTGAGCGGGCAATATCGGGCATTCCTGGAATTCGACATCTTACATCAACAATTACAGAAGGAATTTCTACCACAACGGTTGAGTTTGATTTAACGATCGATGCCTATATCGCAACAAATGATATTCGTGAACAAATTGCACAGATCCGCAGTGACTTACCCCAATCCATTGATGAACCATTAATTAATCGCATTGATGTTGAAGGTGGTGCAATACTTCGTTATGCGGTTTCCTCTAATCGTCAATCTATCGCCGACTTATCATGGTTTATTGATGACACCGTCAGTAAACAGTTAATTATGGCTCCGGGTGTACAAAAAGTGAGTCGACTTGGCGGCGCTGACAGTGTTGTACGTATTGAACCTGACGCCAATAAATTAGCGGCATTGCAACTCTCAATAGCAGATATAAATGAGTTACTAAGAAGCATTCATCAAAATTCTTCTGGCGGTTTATCTAAATACAATGACTTGCAACATACAATTAGGATTTTAGGCGAAAAAAAGGATATAGATGAAATTAAGAATATCCAGTTACCTATTGGCAACCAGCAATGGATTAAATTAGGGGATATCGCGTCAATTTACCAAGGTCAAAAAGCAACCAAAACCATTTCCCAATTAAATGGTGACGATGTAGTAGGCTTTGCTGTATTTCGTGCGAAAGGCTCTAGTGATACTGCTGTGGCAAATAATGTTGAATATGAACTTGATAAATTAAAACTGAAACACCCAGATATTACCATCCAACTAGTCTCATCAACTGTAAAGTATACTGAATCAAGTTACTATTTAACTATCCAAACATTATTAGAAGGTGCCTTCTTAACCATTATTATTGTGCTTTTCTTTCTAAAAAGTTGGCGTGCAACGTTAATCGCTGCAATAGCGTTACCATTATCCATTCTTCCTACTTTTTTTGTTTTAGCTATATTTGGCTATTCACTTAATAGCATTACCCTACTTGCTTTGACATTAGTCATCGGTATTTTAGTGGACGATGCTATTGTTGAAATTGAAAATATTCAAAAATATATCGAACGAGGTGAACGCCCTTATTTAGCTGCATTGAAAGCATCAGATGCTATCGGTTTTGCCATTGTTGCTATAACGTTAACTATCATTGCAGTCTTTTTGCCGGTTAGCTTTATTGGCGGCTTCGTTGGTAAATACTTCGTACCATTTGGCATTACTGTCTCTGCGGCTGTTTTGTCTTCCTTATTAGTTGCTCGCTTAGTCACGCCATTAATGGCAGCCTATTTACTGTTACCGACTAAAAAACAGCAGAGTAAACACGTTATTCCTAACTGGATAAATCGATATATTCGCTTGTTAATGATGACATTAAAGCATAGGAAAATTGCGCTTTCGCTTGCTTTCATCTTTCTAATCGGCTCCATTTCCAGTATTGCTTATTTACCCATTGGCTTTATGCCTAACGGTGATATTAGTGTTAGCCAGATTGACGTTGAGCTCCCGCCCGGAACACCCGTTGAAGAAACACAAAAAGCGGTTCGGAATATGGCGGAAAAATTGAAAGAACGTACTGAAGTTGAATCAATTTATACCATTGCAGGTATAAGCGATGATGCCGATGGAATAGCTCAACATAAGGGTCAGATAATTCTGACATTAACCTCCCCAAATGAACGCGAAATGTCACAAAAACAATTTGAGAATTCAATTGCGCATTTCTTACAACAAACGCCCGATGCCCGTTATACCTTCAGTAACAGTGATGGTAGCAAAGAATTTTCATTAACCTTTACTGGCGCTAACCCAAAAGAGCTAGAAACTCAGATGCATAAACTGCGGGATAGCATCGCTAACATTAAAGGTATTAATAATGTCCGTGTTATTAAACCTCTTTTACGAAAAGAGCTTATTGTCACCCCTAATTTACAAGATTTAGGTCGAACTGCAGTTAATGTGGAAGAAATAGCTAGCACATTAAGAATTGCAACTATGGGTGAAAATAACTCTCGTAGTGCAAAATTTAATTTGCCAGAAAGACAACTCACGTTACAAGTTATTTTGCCTGACAACCAAAAAAATAATGTGGATGTCTTAAATAATCTCTATGTCCGAAGCGATGGTGAAAAAGCGGTCCCAATTAAATCGGTTACCCATATTGATTTTAGCGATGGTCCATCACAAATTGATCGTATTAATCGTGCGAGAAAAATGTCTATTGAAGGAAATTTAGACGGATTATCACTTGGTGAAGCATTAGAAAGTGTAACTACTCTTCCTGAATATCAGTCACTGCCAAAAAGCATTGAACCATTAGAGTATGGGGATATGGAATTTATGCTGGATATGTTTGAGCGGTTCAGTACAACTATGTTTTTTAGTGTGTTGTTAGTGTTTGCCATACTCATTATTTTGTTTAAGGACTTCATGCAACCTATAACAATTTTAGTTGCTCTTCCATTCTCCATTGGCGGTGCCATTATTGCTTTAGTGTTGTATGGCGCCATGATAGATCTCCCGGTTATCATTGGTATTTTAATGTTGATGGGGATCGTCACTAAAAACTCGATTCTTTTAGTTGAATTTATTCTTGAAAAAGAGCGTTCAGGATTAAATAGACAAGAAGCCATTATCGAAGCTGGGCAAGAACGAATCCGTCCTATTATTATGACCACATTTGCTATGATTGCGGGAATGGTTCCTTTAGTGCTTACAACAGGTGCGGATGCCGGATTTAGAGCCCCGATGGCAATTGCGGTCATCGGTGGATTAATGAGTTCTACAGTGCTCAGTTTGTTGTTTGTACCTGTAATTTATAGCTTAATGGATGACTTGAAGAAAAAAATACTGCCATTATTGGCAAAATGCACCTCTGTCACACAAGCGGATAGAAACATAAAGCATTGGTAGGATGAAATGCACTCTATACTTGGTGAATACTTTAATTGAGCAATAATTATTTTTTGATTACTCGCTCAAGTTTATTTCCATGCGAAGAATTACACGTTAAAGGTACCCAAGTAAACACAAAAAATAGCTGACTCACTTGTCAGCTATTTTTAATAATTATTTGTATTTTATTAAGCGGTTAGCGCTAATTTAGCGCCAAACATTAAGAAAACAGCGCCAATACAACTATTAGAGAATTTGGACAATTTCTTATTATGTTTCACCATATTCGTTACAGCAACGGCACCAAATATCAGCATAGATAAATAAAACATACTACAGGCTTCTAATATTACGCCTAATACAAAAAATGGAACGCCTGCATTTGGATAGCTAGGATCAATAAACTGAATAAAAAATGAAACATAGAAAATGATCATTTTAGGATTCAATAAGCTTAAAAAGACTGCTTTTTTATACGTTCCTTTTGTTTCCAAGATAATTTCATTAGCATCTGTGGAAGATTCTTTTTTATGTAACACTGAATATAATGTTTTGATACCTAAGTAAAATAAGTAGGTAGCCCCTGCATACTTGATCACACTAAAAAAGATTGGCGATGTTTTGACTAAAGACGCAACACCTAGAAATGACAAAAAAATGAGCAAAGCATCGCCAGTAAAAACCCCCAGAGCTGCTTTATAGCCATTCTTTACACCATATTTTGCGCTACTCGTTAAAACAAATAAAGAATTAGGTCCTGGTACCAGTGTAATAAAAATAACACCGATAAGGTAAGTCCATAAGTTTGTGATACCCAGATTTTCAAGCATAGGAAACCCGCTAACTCAATAAAAGTTATAACAATTAATTCACATTTATACTGAATGGATACTATGATACACACCTTTAAATTTTAATGAAAGATATCACCAATCAGGAATGATAATACAATATATAACTTCAGAATTACCACTAAAATGCAGTTTATTGAATAAGTTTTAAGGGTATAATTCAGAGTTAAATATTGAACAAAAACATTTAATCAGCAGGATGCTGAAAATATTTCTTAAGCAGTAAAAAAATTCAATAACCAATAAAAAGCCAGCATTTAAAACCAATTAAATGGCATTAATAGAGGTAGTGATTTGTTGAATATTTCAGGATATAACAATGGATATCTGCAACGTATCAAATAATGATTCTTTACCCTAAATACCTGTAGATAAATCAATGCTGTTTTTTTAGATTTTTATTTAATGAATTCAATTTTCAACATACAGGATGCACATCAATGTCGTCTCAACAATCAAAGCCATGGCAACGTGCAATGATGGATGGAGCAGTTCATACATTACCGTTAAATCTTGCAGTTATTCCTTGGGGGATCCTTGCTGGATCTATGGCCATCGAAACGGGTCTTTCTTTCTGGCAAAGCATCGCCATGTCCGCAATGGTTTTTGCCGGTGCGGCTCAATTAGTTACCTTAGGGCTACTTAATTCCGGTGCTGGGTATATTACTATTGTGATTTCTGTTTTTTTTATCACATCCCAACACCTTTTATATGGGCTAACGATGCGCCCTTACGTTAAAGACTTCACAACGCCACAGCGTTTAAGTATTGGCTTTTTATTAACAGATGAGCTATTTGCGATTAGTGCAGCAAAACGCCAAGCCTTGAGCTTTGCTTATCTATTTGGAGCAGGCTTTAGTTTTTATCTCGTGTGGTTCATCACCAGCTTATGCGGCATTGTGATGGCAAATTTAATCGGTGATTTAAGTAAATTACACTTAGATTTTTCGGTGGTTGCGACACTATTAGCCATCGTAGTTCCACTCACGAGGAAAATAAGTACAGCTTGTGGAGTTCTCTTTTCATTAATTGTTGCAATTACCCTGTCAATGTATTCAATCAGTAGTGCAATTGTTATTGCGGGTGTTGGTGGAATGTTTGTCTCAGTGGGTGTTTCTCGCGTATTAGGGGAAGAAAAATGATCTGGTTTTTAATTCTTAGTTTAACTGCTGTCGTTTTTTCTCTACGCTATGTTTTTCTTATTCCACAATTACCAATACGGTTACCGCTCATTGTACGACAAGCACTCAGCTATTCAGCGCCTTGTTTATTAACTGCAATTTGTGCTCCTGTCATTTTGCTCGAAAACCATGAACTTCGGAGTTTTCCTGATAATCCTTATCTCTGGGGAGCACTATTCTGCGTTGTGGCGGCATCCTTCCTTAAAAATATGCTCATCACAGTCGGATTAACATTAGTGTTTTTCTATGGGTTAATTTACTTTATAGGTTAACTTGATAGCAGTGAAAGATTGAGTCATCGATAATGGATCGCTACCCGCCAAGAATTTATAAAGCATTGGAAGCCTCCTTTGCTTTATAATAAAACCTCATAGCTAATCAAAGCTTATTTTTAATCGATCCGTTGGATAAATGACCCCATGCTAAATAACTACGTTTTACGAAGTGTTCGTTATATGTTGGATTTGAGCGACGCTCAGATGGTTACAATCGTAAAACTTGCAGACCTAACAGTCACTAAAGAAGAAATGAATCTGTGGCTAAAAAAAGATACCGACCCTGATTATGTTGAATGTAATGACGTTGTACTTGGTCACTTTCTGAATGGATTGATTTACCATCGCCGTGGTAAAGATGAAAATCGCCCCGCCCCTGACGTTGAAGCTAGAATCAACAACAATATTATTTTCAAAAAATTACGAGTTGCTTTTGAACTAAAAGACGTTGACCTACTGGATATTTATCAATCCGTTGATTTCCGCATTTCCAAGCCAGAATTGAGTGCCATTTTCCGCAATCCTGAACATAAAAATTATCGTGAATGTGGTGACCAGCTATTACGTTATCTCTTAAAAGGGTTAACCCTGCGCTTACGCAAAAATAAATAACTCACCTCGCAAAGAAAAGGCTGATAGCGATATCAGCCTAAATATTTTGCAATAAATATGTCAAAAAGATATCAATCTTCGGAGAAAGTGAACGCTTTGACGCATAAATTGCACGCAGCTCAATCGGTGCAGGATGCATCCCATTGATATCAATTTCCACTAGTTTTCCTGCCTGAACAGCTGACTGACACGCCTCTTTTGAAAGAATTGCCACCCCCAATCCATTTATTGCCGCAGCGCTGGCAAGGATGCCACTATTCACACGGTATTGGCTGTTTATATGAATTTTTTTTAGCTGCCCATTAGGCGTAATAAAAACCCATGGTTGCCCCTGCAATGCACTTAAACTCGTGATGCAGGGCATTTGGCTTAATGCATCTAGCGTTGTGGGTTGTCCATATTGTTCAATAAGTTTAGGCGCGACGACGACAATACTTTCCCATGATTTAATCAACTGCGAGTGATAGCTACTATCTATCAATTCACCTCGATGAAAAGTCAGTAATAAGTCCACATCATCACCAATAACATCCAACGGCGCTAACTGCGTATCACAGTGAATGGTCAGGTCGGGGTGAGCGAGTGCAAATTGAGCCAGACTATCTGCAAATAATAAACTGCCAGATTCACTTGGAATTGTTAACCGTAAAGTCCCACTCAATGTATCTGGAGCACTAATTTGCTGTAGTGTCTCATCTAATTCACAGTACAGTTTTTGACTTTTATTCAGTAATAACGTGCCCTGCTCTGTTAAGCGCATTTGTCGTGTAGTTCGTTCAATTAATCGACAATGAAGTTGACCTTCAAGTAACTTAATTTGTCGGCTCACATTTGATGTTGGCATCGAAAGTTGCCTTGCTACATTAGCGAAACTTCCTTGCGTTGCAACCGCAATAAATACTTTAAGTAAATTAAGATCAACAGACATTCTTCAGCCTAATTCCAGCATTAATCAATACTTCACTAATAACACTAGCAATAACCAAATTCCATTATTTTTTGGTAACGCTGCTCGAGCAGTGCTGCTTCATCTAATAGACTAAGTTGGTTTAAATCCTCAATAAGTTGCTGCTTCAGATTTTGTGCGGCTAATGAATAATTTCGATGAGCACCACCTAAAGGTTCAGGAATAATAACGTCAATAATTCCTAACTCTTTTAACCTCGGTGCGGTCATACCCATCACCTCAGCTGCAATTTGTGCCTTCTGGGAATCTTTCCATAAAATAGACGCACAGCCTTCTGGGGATATTGCAGCATATGTGCTGTATTCTAACATGTTAATTCGGTCGCCCACGCCAATTCCTAATGCACCGCCAGAACACCCTTCTCCCGTAATCACACAAATAATTGGCGTTTTGAGACAGGACATTTCTTGTATATTACGTGCAATAGCTTCTGCTTGACCCCGTTCCTCAGCCCCAACGCCAGGATAAGCGCCCGCAGAATCAATAAAAGTAATAACGGGCAATTTAAACCTTTCCGCCATTTTCATTAGTCTTAACGCTTTGCGGTATCCTTCAGAGGATGGCATGCCAAAATTACGTTTCACTTTTTCTTTCGTATCTCGCCCTTTTTGCTGCCCGATGACCATGACTGCTCGCCCGTCTAATCGCGCCAATCCACCAACAAGTGCTTTGTCGTCAGCAAATGCGCGATCTCCCGCTAATTCTTGAAATTCAGTAAATATAAGGGAAATATAATCAAGCGTGTATGGTCGTAGTGGATGGCGAGCGAGTTGCACGACTTCCCATGCACCGAGTGAAGCGAAAATATTTTCGGTCAGTGCATGACATTTTTTTTCTAATAATTGAATTTCCTCATCAAGCTTTATTTCAGAGGGATGACCTTTTTGCTTGAAAGCATTCAGAGCTTCAATCTTTTCCTGAAGTTCAATAATCGGTTTTTCAAATGCAAGAAAATGGTTAGACATAGTGACCTTAAAATTAACCAAACAATTTTAAGAGTCTACTAAGGGAATTAATCCTATTCTATGGATAAGAATAGGATTAATTGTTATCGAAAATGGGATAATTAAGATTGAATCAGATTTTTACGCAACAATACTGAGATGCTACCGTTCATAAACACTTCTTTGTCTTGCGTGTACCCCAATTTTTCTGCAACACGCAATGATGGAATATTTTGAGGTCCTATGAAACAAATACTTTCTTGATGTTTTTGTTGGGCTATCAACCATGATAATGCGCCCTTCATCGCCTCTGTCGCATAACCCCTACCTTGATATTCGGGGGCAATCACCCACCCAGCTTCAGGAATTCCTTTAACATGTGGCTCAACAATACGATGAAAATCGGCAAACCCAAGGTCTCCAACGTAGTTCCCTGTCCCCTTTTCTCTAACCGCCCAATACCCAAATCCAAGTAATGGCCATAACCCACCGTACGCTAACATGCGCATCCATGATTCACGTTCAGTTGAAGGAACTCCGCCAATGTGTTGAACCATTGACCGCTGTCCCCATAATTGAGAAAGCGCAGAAAAATCACTAACTTCATGTTTCGCTAAAATTAATCTATCTGTTTCAAGTTCAGGGATCACGTATTCCATCCTCGATATTATCTAAATGGTGGCTCGTCAAATGTTCTTAATTTTCGGGAGTGCAGCTTATCGCCTTCTTGCCTCAATAAGTCGATAGCGCGGATCCCAATTTGCAGATGCTCTGATATTGCACCTTCATAGAAACTGTTCGCTTGCCCCGGTAATTTAATTTCACCATGAATAGGCTTATCTGAAACACAAAGTAAAGTGCCATAAGGCACACGGAAACGGTAACCTTGAGCTGCAATTGTGGCACTTTCCATGTCAACAGCAACAGCACGACTTAGACTAAAACGACGAGCTGTTGCAAAAAAACGCAATTCCCAGTTTCGGTCATCCGTCGTGACCACTGTTCCGGTACGTAAGCGCTGTTTAACCAGCTCACCTGGCATATTACTCACTTGTTTCGTCGCGTCATACAACGCGCGTTGCACTTCAGCAATACTCGGAATAGGAATATCTGGCGGTAATACATCATCTAAAATATGGTCATCACGCAAATAAGCGTGGGCTAACACATAATCACCAATTTTTTGACTTTCACGCAAGCCGCCACAGTGACCAATCATTAACCATGTGTGTGGGCGTAATACCGCCAAATGGTCACAAATATTTTTTGCATTTGAAGGCCCCACTCCGATGTTAACTAGCGTTATTCCCACACCATCACGAGCAATCAGATGATATGCAGGCATTTGGAATTTTTTCCATGTTAAATCAGATGTGGCAAATTGAGGATCTGCATTTTCAGCAGTTAAGTAATTATGCCCTACGCAAGATAATGCAATATAGCGACTTTCTGGGTCACGAATTTGTTCACAAGCCCAATTAACAAATTCATCGACATAGCGATTATAGTTCGTAAACAAAATATAGGGCTGAACATGCTCTGGGGGTGTGCCCGTATAATGTTTCAAGCGTGCTAACGAGAAATCAACTCTCAATGCATCAAAATGGGATAATGGCATATCGTCTGTCACATGATATAAACCATCGGTGATATCATCACTTATATGGGAAAGATCCGTGATGGGGAAATGAGCTGCCAAACTACTACTCATACTTCTATCGAGAATAAGATCAGAACCGTCAATAACGAATGGATATGGAATCTCTGTTTTAGACGGACGAACTGCAAAAGATACGTCATAGTCTTGTTGGAATATGGTCAATTGTTCCACAAGGTAGGCACGAAACAGTTCCGGTTGCGTCACGGTAATACTGTAGTCACCTTGTTTCACAAAACGAGCATAAGCTCGCGTTTTTTCACAATGGTCAACCTTACCACCCCATGTTACACACAGTTCAGGGTAAGCAAATAACCCACTATTTCGTGCGTTGACATCCGGTATAGTGCCCTTTTCAACGTAGGTTGCAATTGCGTTTCTTAGAGCATCAATGGCATTTGAATAGAGTAATGAGAGTGTTTCGATTGTCTCTTCTATAGAAAGATTTTCATATTTTCGGCATTGTTCCAAAGACACGCTTAACTCCTTATCAAATGACGTAAAATTTACGCCTTCAGTGTATGTTATTCATCGAACACTCACAAGAAATTGCATTTAATCCTTGAAAATTTAATAGGTTAAACTTTTCGTTTATTTTATCTTTTATTTGGCGATTTTTACCTATATCTGTTCCTATCATGAATTCAAGATAAAAATATATATTCAAATTAAATTTAAGATTACACCTATAGATTATTAAAAGCCTTGGATAATTTATTAGCTTCTATTTAAAAAAACAAAAATACATCTAAAAATATTTATATCGTTATTTACAAAGGAGATTAAGTTGAAATTAAGAATATTATTAAATTTCATAAAATAGTGACTAAATGTTTATACTATGTATATTTAAAAGTAATACTATATCTCTGTAGCTTATCGTTTTAATGTTTATGAACGCTGGTATAAATACTTAAAAGGTATTAAGGAAAACCAATGAAAAAAACTCTTTTAGTTTCTTCTATCGCTGCATTATCCGTTTTGGCTGTATCGTCATCTGCATTCGCCGCTAAAACACAAACCTATAACTGCGATGGACAAAAAATTAAAGTTTCTTTCCCTAATCAAGATACAGCAGTGATGCTTTACAACGATGAATTGATTTTACTGAAAAACAAAGAAGCCGCGAGTGGCGCTCGCTATGTTGGTGAAAATTTCCAACTATGGAGCAGCAAAGCAGGATTAAACTTAGCGACTATTTCTGAAGATGATGCTGTTAATAACCGTATTTCTGACGACAAGGGTCGTGATTGTAAACTTGTTAAGTAACTGCATTTCTCACTTCACTTCGCCATAGAAAGCAACATCATAATAATAATTATGATGTTGCTTTCTATATAAAAATAATATTATTGAGTAATTAATGTTAAAACTAGCGGTAATGTAATAACCGCAAGAATAGTTTGAAAAGTAATAATTCCAGCCATCAATTGGCTATCACCATTGAGTTGTTTGGTTAAAATATAGGACGTCGGGGCAGTAGGAATAGCGAAAAAGATCACCAAAAGAACCCTTTCTAATGCTGGTAATGAAAATAAATGGGCAGTTAATACCGCTAAAATAGGCATCGCAAGCAAACGTAATAATGTTGAAACCATGATTGGTTTAAACTCTTTTCTCAATGTTGCTGTTTGTAGTGCTCCACCAATGCAAATTAACCCTAATGGTAAACTCGCTGCTGCCAGTAATTTTAAAAATTGGTCAGAACCAAATGGTAAACCAATAGGTAATAAATTTAATAAAATTCCGATAACACAAGATATTATCAGAGGGTTTTTAGCAATAGGCATCACAAGTTGCTTTAATGTGACTTTCTTACCTGCACTCAATGATAACACAGCAATCACATTGCAGCTGGGCACTAAAATCGCCATAATTACCGCAGAAATAGCAATCCCTTCCGATCCAAATAGATCAACAATAATTGCAAGACCTAAATAGGTATTAAAACGAATAATTCCTTGAATATGAGCCCCAAATCTTGGAATCGAGATTTTGAATAAATATTTACTCAGCACCACGAACAATGAGCTTATCGCAAGAATAAACAAAATTGCACATGCAAGATAAGGCAATTTTGGATTATCTAACGGCGCATTTGCTAAACTGCTTATTAGTAAAGCTGGAAATAAAATGAAGTAATTAAGCTTTTCCGCACTCGGCCAAAAATCAGCAGAAAACAGTGCAGTTCTACGCAATATAAAACCCATTGTAATAAGAGCAAATAATGGCCATAACACCAGTAAAATCTTTTCCATAATTAATTAATTCTTTTTTAAAATAATTATAAATTTATATTTGTTATAATATCGTTAAAATAAAATGTGTGTTAGTTAAAAAAAGCGATACCAATTAATACATTTCAAGAATGTGAGCTTTATTCAAAAATTATTTTTCCTTTGCAACAAGAGTACGGGTAATTCCGATAGCCAAGCCATTGGTTTATCGTTAATCTAACCGTATCTAATGATTATTTTTCAAGTTAGTCTTATGGATATAAAAAACCTTTGTAAGCTCTATCGAACAGGTAAAAAATTTAAATATGTCTTTTTTGGGGGCATCAGTCTAAACAACATCAAGTAACAAAAAGCTGTTTTAGCCAATGGTATCCCGCCCCTTTTATCGTTGATAACAATCGCTTTGCTAGCGCCGAACATTTTATGATGGCTGAAAAAGCCCGCTTATTTGATGATAATGAAACGCTACAAAAAATTATTCATGCACCTAATCCTGGTGCAGCAAAAGCATTTGGTCGAGAAGTTCGCGGGTTCAAGCAAGATATTTGGGATGCAAACCGCTATAATATTGTTGTGAAAGCTAATTTGGCAAAATTCTCCCAAAATGAGGCGTTAAAACAATTCCTACTCGCGACTAATGAGCGGGTGCTTGTTGAAGCGAGCCCTGTCGACAAAATATGGGGAATTGGTTTAGCAGAAGATGCAGAAAATATTGAAAATCCACTCACATGGAAAGGTTTAAATCTATTAGGTTTTGCATTAATGGAAGTACGGGCACAATTAGCAAATTAAGATTTTTAGCAATCATATCCCGCTGTTAAAGCAACAGCGGGCACTCGATTTAATGATATCGTCGTTATAGTGGCATTCTATATTCGATAACACCCGGTTTTTCTGCCACCCAATTGTATAACTTCTGTCCCCGTAAATTAGTCTCTTGTGTATGCCAGTACAATCTTCCACACTGTTTTTTTTGCGCTTGCTGTTGAACAAACTCAATGAGTTGTTTACCCACATGGCGACCACGAACTTCAGGCGTTACATACAAATCCTCTAAATAACAAAAGTCATTTTTCGCCCATGTCGAACGATGGAAAAGATAATTAACAAAACCAACAACCTTGTCACCTTCGACTGCTACCGCACAATACATGGGTTCTTTTTCATCAAAGAAGCGCTCCCACGCTTTTAATGTAATTTCTTCACTTAAATCTACTTGATAAAACTTTTGATATTCTAACCAATAAACTAACCATTCTGGGTAGTGATCAGGGGAAACAAATTCGATAGAAACTGGTAATTCTGCATTATTCATAATAACCCTTCCATTAGTAGACATATTACTCGATGGGGTTATAGTACTGAGCTATCTGGTACTGCATAAGGTACACTTTTGTGATTTATTTAGGATCCACTTATGAGAAGAAAGCAGCAGGCTCAGTTTCCACTTTTATTGCTCGAACAAGGTCGAATCAATGAAGGGGTTTATCACACAATCCGTAGTGCAATTCTAGATGGCCGAATTGCCGCTGGCCTGAAATTACCTTCGACTCGGGCGCTGGCTGAGATGATGTCAATTTCGCGTAACTCAGTCATTGCGGGATTTGAACGCCTAATTGATGAAGGTTATTTATACTCAAAACAAGGCTCTGGAACTTATGTTTCTGCTCAAATTCCTGATGAGTTAGTTCGTACCACAGCCTCTCATCAAGCTTGTTCTCAACAAGAAAATCCTGCACTTTATCTGAACCCCATGTTGAATAACCTTCAACCACTTTGGGAACAATCACGCCCAAATACCAATAAGTGCTCAATATTTAATATTGGCGTCGGTTGTGTTGACCAATTTCCCCATGATCTTTGGGGGCGATTATTAGGGCGAGTTTGGCGAAAATCCAAACAAGAAATTACCCACTATAATCACCCTGACGGCTATACGCCGCTCAAAAAATTATTGGCTGACTATGTGCGTTCAACCCGAGGCGTTCATTGCTCTGACAACCAAATTATTATTGTGAATGGAACACAGCAGGCGATAAATTTGGTGGCTAAAGTCTTATTAAAACAAAATGATACTGTTTGGCTCGATGACCCCGGCTATGATAGTGCTCGTGCGATTTTAACCGCCGCAGGCGCCAATATTTCACCGATCCCCTCTGACCATGAGGGAATAAATATTGAATACGCCGCCGCGCATCATAGTGATGCCAAACTGATTTATACTACGCCATCTCATCAGTTTCCTCTTGGAACAACTTTAAGCTTACCCCGCCGCCTCGCATTATTAGATTGGGCGCAACAAAATAATGCTTGGATATTTGAGGATGATTACAACAGTGAGTTCCGTTTTTTATCCAAACCGATTCAAGCCTTACAAGGGCTGGATAATCATCAACGTGTTATTTATGCTGGTACATTTTCTAAAATGATGTACCCCGGTTTTCGCCTTGGATTTTTAATTGTGCCAGAAAGTCTGAGTGAAGCTTTTACGATGATGAAATATTACAGTGATAGTCATTGTAGCTATTTAGAACAAGCCGCTTTAACACAGTTTATTCAAGAAGGTCATTACGCGAGACATATCCGGAAGATCCGCAAAGTTTGCTATGAACGCCAAACTGTTTTTTGCCAATCCATCAATCAATATCTCCCGCACATTTTTGATGCTCACATGAATGATTCAGGGATCCATACAATCTGTTGGGTAAAAAAAGGCTATAACTTAGAGATTATCCTAGAGCAATGTCGAGCGCTCGGGTTTGGTGCGCAGCCTCTGTCTCGATATTGCATTAATAGCAAAAATAATAATGCCATTCTATTCGGCTATGCCGCCCATACCGAACAAGAAATCATACAAAATATTCAATTATTAAGTTTAGAATTGATGAAAATATACCCAAGCTAAACAGAAGTAATATTCGCCGCTATTCCGATTGTCGCGAATACCTAACGGCTTATAAGATGACGCCAAGGTCAGTTTTATCATCCGTTTGAGGTATTCCATGACAAAAATAAATTACCCTTATGAGCTTGAAGTCGGTGACATTATTTTCACTAGCATTGGTACTGAAGTTTTCCGCCAAATTGCCTCCGCATCACAATGTTGGAGTAATCATGTGGGCATGATCATCGGTCATGATGGCAATGACTATTTAGTGGCAGAAAGCCGTATTCCATTATCGACCACCACCACATTATCGCGTTTTATTGCCCGTTCATCTGAGCATCGTTACAGTGTGCGCCGTTTATCCACACATTTAACCGAGACACAAAAACAGGCGTTAGTAACACAAGTTTTCCCTCGTTTAAATAAGTTTTACCATACTGGGTTTAAATACGATTCATCACGCCAATTTTGCTCAAAATTTGTATTCGATATTTACCAATCAGCCCTATCTATTCGTATTGGTGAAATCGAAACTTTCAGAGCATTATTAACAAAAAATCCGAATGCCAAATTAAATTTCTGGAAGCTGTGGTTTATTGGCACCATTCCATGGGAACGCACTACCGTCACCCCTGCCAGCTTATGGCATCATCCTGAGCTTTCTTTGGTGTACCGCAGTCACGAAGATATTCATTAAATAGATATCCCAGAGACCATCAAACATGATAATCCCATTGACTATCATCAATATTAATGTCTTATTCCATCACGACATTTAACGTAAGAAAGAATATTGATGTTATTACTTTTCGCTTATCTTGATTATCTTTCACGCACAAAAAAAGGCACTCGCCCCCGAGTGCCTTTTGGCTACAACCCGCTAAACTATGAGCTATTCAGCGGTTCTGGTACTTGTGCGGATAAGGTAATCAAAGGCGCTAAGTGCGGCCTTTGCACCGTCTCCGGCTGAAATGATAATTTGTTTGTAAGGCACTGTTGTACAGTCACCTGCGGCGAAAACGCCTTTCACACTGGTTTCATTACGGGCATCAACTTCAATTTCACCCATACGGTTACGTGCAACGGTATCCCCTAACCAATTGGTATTTGGTAATAAACCAATCTGAACAAATGCACCTGCCACTTCCAAAGAATGCACACTTTCATCGGTACGGTCTTTGTACTCTAAGCTAGTCATTTTGCTGCCATCCCCTTTAACTTCAAGGGTTTGTGCATTCAAAATGATGTCGATATTACTCAAGCTACGCGCTTTTTCTTGTAATACTGAGTCAGCTTTTAATTCTGATGCGAACTCCAATACAGTGACATGTTCGACGATACCCGCTAAGTCGATAGCGGCTTCAATACCGGAGTTACCCCCGCCAATGACGGCTACACGCTTACCTTTAAACAATGGACCATCACAGTGTGGGCAGAATGTAATCCCTTTTGTACGGTACTCTTGCTCACCCGGTACGCCCATATTTCTCCAGCGAGCACCGGTTGCGATGATAATACTGCGTGCTTTCATCACGCCGCCTGATGCCGTTTCGATTTGGTGATAACCGCCAATTTGCTCAGCAGGGATAAGCTTAGTGACTGATTGACCATCAATTACATCGACATTATAGCTATCTACATGATTTTTCAGGGCACCCGCTAAAATTGCGCCTTCTGTTTTCAATACCGAAATATAGTTTTCGATATCAACGGTATCCATCACCTGTCCACCGAAACGCTCACCGATGACGCCAGTACGGATGCCTTTACGTGCAGTATAAACTGCGGCTGATGCACCCGCCGGACCACTACCGATGATTAAAACTTCAAAGGGTTCACGTTCGCTAATCGCTTTTGCCGCACGCGCATCGGCATTGGTATCAACCTTGCTCACGATTTCGCTTAATGTCATGCGACCTTGACCAAATTCTTTGCCGTTTAAGAAAACAGCGGGAACACCCATGATGTTGCGTTCATCGATTTCATTTTGGAACAGCGCACCATCAATCGCCGTATGGCGAACGTTCGGATTCAAAACTGCCATCAAGTTCAACGCCTGCACGACATCAGGGCAATTATGGCAAGATAATGAATA
Organism: Providencia alcalifaciens DSM 30120; assembly: GCF_000173415.1. Taxonomy (GTDB): domain Bacteria; phylum Pseudomonadota; class Gammaproteobacteria; order Enterobacterales; family Enterobacteriaceae; genus Providencia; species Providencia alcalifaciens. The sequence continues at coordinate 115,955 of NZ_ABXW01000053.1, forward strand.
ATAAGTCTCAAAGTTGAAATCGCCTTCAAGCCCTTTCACTTGGTCCAATAATTCTTGGGCTTCTTTGGATGGATGACCACCCACTTGCAGTAGCGCCAGCACTAAAGACGTAAATTCATGACCCAATGGTGAGCCTGCAAAACGCACGCCAATACTAGTCCCTGGGTTGGTAATTAAAAATGAAGGTGTTCTTTGGGTGGAGTCGTGCTCTTCACGTACAGTCACCTTGTCTGACAGCGACGCAATTTGTTCAAGTAATTGTTTTATTTCAATTGATTTTGCGCTGTCATCTAAATTCGAAACCAGTTCTACAGGTTTAGTTAATCTTTCTAGATAGGCTTTTAATTGAGCCTGTAAATTATTATCGAGCATGTAATCCCCTTGGTCATGAAATCGGGTACATATACCCGTCGTATAGCCCGTTGCAGGCTTTTTACTTAATTGTGTTTAGCGCCTGCAACGTAGCTTATTTTGCAATAGTCTTATCGAGGGTAATCGATTAGATTTTGCCGACTAAATCTAAAGATGGAGACAGTGTTGCTTCACCTTCTTTCCATTTAGCTGGGCAAACTTCACCTGGGTGGCTTGCAACATATTGAGCAGCTTTAACTTTACGCAGTAAGTCAGCAGCATCACGACCAATACCTTCAGCAGTGATTTCGATAGCTTGGATGATACCTTGTGGGTCAACAACGAATGTACCACGGTCAGCTAAGCCTTCGTTTTCACGCATATTTTCGAAGTTACGAGTCAGAGCACCTGTTGGGTCGCCGATCATCGCGTATTTGATTTTACCGATAGTTTCAGAGCTTTCATGCCATGCTTTGTGCGTGAAATGGGTATCAGTCGATACAGAGTAGATATCCACACCCATTTTTTGGAATTCAGCGTAATGGTCAGCAATGTCACCTAATTCAGTTGGGCAAACAAAGGTGAAATCTGCTGGATAAAAGAAGAAAACGCTCCATTTACCTGCAACATCTTTCTCTGTGACTTCGATAAATTTACCGTCTTTAAATGCTTGATTAGAAAAAGGTTTGATTTGAGTATTAATTAATGACATTTGATGTCCTCCTGTTTGGTTGACTATTAAGTTACTGTTTCTCAGAGACTTAATCCAATCAGTCGTTGCTATCGATTTGATAGGCAAAATCTAATCATTAATTAAAAATTGATAGGCGAAGCATTAAAACGCTTACTGATAAAATCCGCAAGCGTTTTATGGAAAATAGCCGATACAGTGCGATAAATACTATGCCATCGTGGCAATAGTTTTACGGAAACGCATTAAGGCAAAGCTAAAAAATACGCTACCGATCACGACCAGAATGGCAAATTGAGGCCATACAATTTGAAAGCCTGCGCCGCGATACAAAATGGCTTGCGCTAAGCTAACAAAGTGCGTGGTTGGCATGGTTAACATAATATCCTGCACCAGTTGCGGCATACTTTCGCGGGCGGTCATTCCCCCTGAAAGCATGTTTAATGGCAATAATACCAAAATCATTAGCAGCCCAAACTGCGGCATTGAACGCGCGATGGTCCCCATAAAAATGCCTATCGATGTTGTGGCAAATAAGCTCAGCGCTACCCCACACATAAACAGCAATATTGAGCCCTCAATAGGCACCTGCAATAAGGTTTTAACCACTAACAATAAAGAGACAGCAGAAGCAATTAGTACCACTAATCCCATCGACCAAATTTTCGACATCATAATTTCAAAGGGAGTGAGTGGCATCACCATTAAATGCTCGACAGTGCCATGCTCACGTTCACGGATCAACGCTGCTCCCGTTAAGACAATCGATAACATAGTGATGTTGTTAATGATTGCCATCACAGAGCCAAACCAAGATTGTGTTAAGTTTGGGTTGAAGCGCATACGAACTTCAAGATCGACGGGTAAACTCCCTTGGCTACGGTATTTTGCCAAAAATTCATTTACCTCTCCCAAGGTGATATTTTGTATGTAACTGTTCCCCAAAAAAGCCTGACTCATGCGTGTTGCATCGATATTTACTTGCAATTGAGGATGACGTCCTGCTAATACATCTCTTTGAAAATTGGGTGGAATATCAATAGCGAAAGTATATGCCCCTCTGTCGAGTAATCCATCAATTTGGCTTGGTACAATATCCGCCGGCGGCAAGAAATACGGCTCATAGAAACTATTGATGATTCGGTTCGAAAGCTGGGATTTGTCCTGATCTGCAATCGCAATCGGAGCGTTATGCAATGAGCCCGGTGTCACGGTCGCTGATGAATAAATCGAAACCGTAAAGGCAAATACAATCAGCGCCAACATCGCTTTGTCACGCCCTAAACTTCGTAACTCTTTAACGCCCAGGTTAAATATATTCTGTATTTTACGGATCATCCCTATGCCTCCTGTTTTTTCAGGAAATAAACACTTAAGCCAATCACAATCGGGATTGTGATAACCAACGGGATAAATGAGGCTTGTAAATCAAATAGATTGAGACCTTTCGAAAAAGTACCGCGCGTAATGGTTAAAAAATGCGAGGTAGGATAAATCTGCCCAACCCAACGCCCCATTCCCTCCAAAGAAGAGACGGGGTCAATCATGCCGGAGAATTGAGTCGCGGGGATCAAGGTGATGATTGAAGTACCAAAAATAGCCGCAATTTGGCTTTTCATAAAACAAGAAATCAGCAGCCCCATTCCAGTTGCAATTGTGATGTATAAAAAAGCCGCTAAGCTCAACGATAAAAAGCTGCCTTTAAATTCCACACCAAAGACATAGACAGATAAAATGCAAAGTAATACGAAGTTAAACATCCCCAAGACAATATAGGGAAGTTGCTTACCAAGCAGAAATTCTAATTTGGTGATCGGGGTGACATAAAGGTTAATAATCGAACCTAGCTCTTTTTCTCGCACCACACTCAAGGCACTCAACATCGCGGGGATCATCATCAATAAAAGCGGGATCACCGCAGGAACAATTGCTGGTAAACTGCGAACATCAGGGTTATATCGGTAGCGAGTTTCAATATCCACCGCAGGAATACCCGCTACTCCCGCTGGCTGTCGTGCCGCCATCGTACTTAACCACGCCAAATGCATCGCTTGTACGTAACCGCGTACGGTTTCAGCTCGGTTTGGCATTGCCCCATCTATCCATACGCCCAATTTAACATTGTTTCCTTTGGCAACATCACGAGCAAAGTTAGGCGGAATTTCAATTGCAACGGTGATTTTTCCACTGCGCATACCTGCCTCGAGTTGCTCATAATCCTGCAGAGGCGGCTGCTCAATAAAATAGCGCGATCCGGCTAAATTCAGCGTATAACCTTGGCTTAATCCTGTTTGGTCTCGGTCTAATACAGCAAAACGTAGATTTTCCACATCCATACTGATCCCATAGCCCATAATGAACATCAGAATAACCGTACCTAGCAAGGCCAGTGTGGAGCGAACAGGGTCACGTCGCAGCTCCATGCCCTCACGTATGCTATAGCTAAACAAACGTCGAAAACTAAAGCGCTTTTTGAGCGCTTCTGCCGCTTGCTGTTTTAACTTCGCATCCACATGGAATTCGGGAGCGCTCTCTTGACCCGCATTTTGATCCCCAACCGCATCCTGTAGATACGCGATAAATGTCGCTTCTAAGGTTTCTAACCCACGCTTTTTAATCAGATTTTTTGGCGTATCGCAATCGAGAACTTTACCCGCATGCATCAAGGAAATGCGGTCACAGCGTTCTGCTTCATTCATAAAGTGGGTGGAGATAAAAATAGTGACACCGTCACGTCTTGATAGATCAACCATCAAATTCCAGAACATATCCCGAGCAACTGGGTCAACCCCTGAAGTCGGTTCATCGAGAATTAACATTTCAGGCTGGTGGATCACCGCCACCGCTAACGAAAGGCGTTGGCGTATCCCTAAAGGCAGGTCATCCGGTAAGGTTTCGCGGACATCATCCAAATCAAAACGCTGGCACATTTCATCAATACGCTGATTTATTTTGTCTTCGGGAATGTGGAACAGTTTGGCGTGTAACTCAAGGTTTTGCTGGACGCTCAATTCACTATAGAGAGAAAATGCTTGGGACATGTACCCTACACGTTTACGGGTTTCAATGTCTTTTGGGTCAATCTCTTGCCCAAATAGCCAAGCTTGCCCTTCACTTGCTTGCAATAAACCGGTCAGCATTTTCATGGTGGTGGATTTACCACACCCATTGGAGCCTAAAAAACCGAAAATTTCCCCTTTAGGTATTTTGAAATTCACATGATCTACTGCGACAAAATCACCAAAACGCATCGTTAAATTTTGCGCTTCAATAGCGATAACGTTGTCATCTCGCGTATCACGAGGCGGAATGACCACTTTTTGGTGACCTGCGCGTTTTTCCTCAGGTAATAAGGCGATGAATGCCTCTTCAAGGTCGTTACAGCCAGTTTGTGCTTTTAATTCAGCAGCATGACCTGTTGCCATTACCTTGCCATCGTCCATCGCAACTAACCAGTCAAAACGCTCAGCCTCTTCCATATAGGCGGTCGCGACCAACACGCTCATATTGGTTTGTCGTTCACGAATACGGTCAATAAGATCCCAAAATTGTGCTCGAGATAAAGGGTCAACCCCTGTTGTTGGTTCATCAAGGATCAGTAAGTCAGGGTCATGAATAAGCGCGCAACATAACCCCAACTTTTGCTTCATACCACCCGACAATTTTCCTGCGGGTCGGTCTTTAAAAGGCGCAAGCCCTGTGCTTTCGAGAAGGTCTTGAATGCGATATGCCCGCTCTTCATTAGATTGCCCAAATAGCCGACCGAAAAAATCGACGTTTTCATAAACTGAAAGCGTGTGATAAAGGTTTTTCCCTAATCCTTGAGGCATATAGGCAATTTTAGGACAAACATTGCGACGATGGTCGCTATCATGCATATCCCCATTTAAAACATTGACTTGCCCTTGCTGGATCATCCGAGCACCCGCAATCAATGACATTAGGCTTGATTTGCCCACGCCATCAGGACCAATGAGCCCAACCATTTTTCGAGCAGGAATAGAGAGGGTTATGTCGTCCAACGCACAGTTATCACCGTAATGTTGGCTGACATGCTGTAAATCAACAATCACATCATCCATCAATTTATCGGTCATTGTGGTAATCTCACCTCAAGATCAGTTGGCCACGGCGTTTGTTCATCTAGACGAACATAGGCTTTACCGGGTAAACCTGTTTTCACATATTCAAGATGCTTTTCTAATAATTCAGGGGAAATACGTGCACGAACGCGGAACATGAGTTTCAAGCGCTCATTTTGGGTTTCGACTGTTTTTGGTGTAAATTGCGCAACGCTGGCAACAAATGTCGTTTTGGCGGGGATCACAATGTTCGGCGCGGCATCGAGAATAATATGGACTTCACTCCCTAAAGCAACTTTGCCTGCTTGCTCCGTTGGCAAGAAAAAGGTCATATAAACATCGCTTAAATCCACCATATTCAACACTCGACCACCAGCACCCAGTACTTCACCAGGCTCCGCAACACGATATTGAACACGACCACTGCGCGGCGCTTTTAAAATACTGTCTTCTAAATCAGCGGTAATACGCCTTTCTGTGGCAGTGGCAGCTTCTACACGATTTTTAGCTTGAACAATACCGGCTTGTGCGGAATCAATTGCCGCAGTGGATGCCGCCACTTGCGCTTTAGACGCTTCAAGAGCCGCCTTTGCCCCTTGCATTTGGGCAGTGTCATCATCCACTTGTTGTTGAGAAACAGCTTTAGTTTTGACCAACACGCGGGAACGATTTAAGCGTTTTTGTGCTGCATCTAATTCCGCTTCACGCTGGCGAACGACAGCCTGTGCCGCTAGCTTTTCACTTTTTCGTTGTACTAACCCAGACTCAGCGGTCGCAACAGCACTAATCGCTTGGCGTAATTGAGCTTGTACTTCATGAAGTTGTTCCTGCAAAGCACGAGTATCCATACGAGCTAGTTCTTGACCCTGCTGTACAAAATCCCCTTCTTTGACCAAGATGGTATCGATTCGCCCTGCTGTTTTAGTCGCAATATCTATTTCAGTCGCTTCAATTCTGCCATTGCTCTGTGCAAAACCGTCAGGAAGACTACTCGAATTTTGATTCCAGTAATAATATCCAGCCGCAGCAATCGCTAGAATTAAAATAATGTAAAACGATACCTTGCGCTTATTTATTTTCATACCATCCCTTCTCTATTCATGAAATAAATTAGTGAATCACAGTCATTTTTTTGGCGTTAATTAAATTAATTAGTCACATTACAAAACTGTTTTTTCTTGAAATAAATATCATCTACATTTTTTGTTTTATTATTTTCATAACAGGCAGAAGCTATATTACAACCAATTATTAAGTCTATCTTGTTATTTATTATAAGTTTATCAGAATTTAGCTTAGGTTAAATCGCTATATATCACAAAAAAGTTATTCCCTCGAAGAAAGAGGCAATATCAAGTGTAGATAGGAATATAAAAAAGTAACAACAAAGCCAGTAACGTTATTTACTGGCTTTGATTTGGTGATGAAAATATTATTTAGCAGTTAATATTGTTTTATTGAAAAATTAATTGGCAAACTTCGCAATTGTTTCAGCATCCATACGGTAACGTACCCATTCGTCTTGAGGTTGTGCCCCAATACTTTGGTAAAAATCAATCGCAGGTTGGTTCCAATCCAACACGCTCCACTCTAAACGCTGGCATTGACGTTTGTAAGCTAACTGCGCAATATGCTTAAGTAATTTTTTCCCCGCACCAGCCCCTCTGAATTCAGGGGAAACATACAAATCTTCTAAATAAATACCATTATGGCCTAGCCATGTTGAATAACTAGTAAAAAACACCGCATAACCCGCGGGTTTGCCATCAACATAACACAGTAACGCTTCGGTTTTAGAGTCTGGGGCGAAAAGGGAATTTTCAATATCAGCCACACTCGCTTTTACTTCATGGCGTGCTTTTTCATAGACGGCTAATTCAATGATCATCTCTAAAATCAGTGGTGCATCTTCACGGGTAGCCGTTTTAATTTGTATATCCATTGCTATCTCTCTTTTTGTTTGAGATTCGATTTTAACCATCGATGGTACCAAACCCTAACGATCAGCAGTTTTATTCATCAAAATACTGTGATTATAAGAATGATTTATAGCAATGGCTCACAGCAATAGCTCATAACCACAGATAAACAAAATGAATGGTTGCTATTGCTCTAAAATCGCCCTCTTTGCTATCATTCCTCCATTGTTCAACCGCAATACTGAAAATAAAAAGGAGGTTAATCTTATGCTGTTGTGTGATCTTATTGAATATTCACACTTCTTTGGTAATCGTCAGAGCTCAGGCTTTCACAGTTTTATACTGCGATAACCCTGCCTGAGCAAAGCAGCTAAAGAGTCTTTTCTCAGCTTACTGGGTTGTTGTAATGACATTACCCGGCGTTTTTACGCCTAAAATTTGAGTAAGCTATGAGCACATTATTATCCGTAAAATCATTAAACTACGATACATCAACCACATCATTACTGTCAGATATCAGTTTCACTTTATTGCAAGGTGATCGTATAGGGCTGATTGGTCACAATGGTAGCGGCAAAAGTACCCTATTAAAGTTATTAACTTCCCAGTTATCTCCAAATAGTGGGCAAATTACTTATGCTAATCATTGTATTACTGCTTATATCGAGCAACATCTTCCTGCGGAAGTGGCACCCTTAACATTAATCGATGCATTGCTGCAAAAACTGCCTCCGCAAGAGCAAGCCTCTAAGCGTTGGCGAGCAGAAATGTTGTTGACGGAATTAGGGTTTGCACCTCATCAATGGGAGCAATCTGCCAATGCTATTAGCGGTGGTCAACATACCCGTTTACTACTGGGACGTGCATTAATCTGCCAGCCTGACTTATTATTGTTAGATGAACCGAGCAACCACCTCGATTTACCTACTCTTATTTGGTTAGGAAATTTTCTACAAAATTGGAAAGGCAGTTTTGTGTTGGTTTCTCACGATCAATCTTTACTGGATAAAGTTACTAACAGTACGTGGATATTACGGGATAAAACCTTACATTTTTACCGACTTCCATGCAGTTTAGCGCGCCAAGCGCTAGCGGAGACGGATCGTACTGATGAGCATCGCTACCAAGCAGAGCAAAAGGAAATTGATCGTATTGCCTCTAGTGCCAAACGTTTAGCTATTTGGGGTAAAGTTTATGATAATGAAGGACTTTCTCGAAAAGCAAAACAGATGGAAAAACAGATAGACCGTTTAAAAGAGGAACAAACTGACCTTACTGACGGTTATCAATGGCAATTACGACTCAATGGCAAATCGATTCCTGCCAATCGCGTCCTTGAGTTTGATAACACCCAAGTATTGACACCTGATGGGCAATGTCTGTTTTCAGTGCCATTTACCCAAGTAAAAAGTGGTGATCGCATTGCGATTATGGGTGCAAATGGTTGTGGAAAATCCACCTTATTGCGCTTAATTTGGCAACAGTATCTCGCTGATTTACGTCACGAAATGCAACTGAAGTTTCATCCCACGATTTCTGTTGGTTATTACGACCAGCAATTAGAACAGCTGAATGATAATGACAGTTTACTCGATGCATTACGCCACTTTGCTCCCCTTACCGATGAGCAACGAAAAATGGCACTGATCAGTGCAGGCTTTGCTTATCCACGCCATCAACAGAAAGTAGCAACCTTAAGCGGGGGTGAACGGGCTCGCTTATTATTTATTGGGCTCAGTTTAGCGCAATATGCGTTAATTTTGCTGGATGAACCGACTAACCACCTCGATCTTGAAGGTAAGGAAGCCTTGAGTGAGCAAATTGCTCAATTCGAAGGGGCGCTATTAGTTGTTAGCCATGATAAGTGGCTAATTGAGAATAGTTGTCAGCGTTATTGGTATATTCACAATAATCGCTTAGAGGAGTACTTAAATCTTGATTCACTATACCAACAGATAGAAGCGCAATCTACCGCTTCAGACGGTGTATTCAAGACGAGTCAAGCCAATTTAACTTCAGAAAATACACAGACTGAAGTGGTCCATTCTCATGAAGATGCCTTGCTTGAACAGTTATTGGCACTGGAAGAAAAGCTAGACGCTGATAAGCAACGCAAAGTTTCACATCAGAAGCCGCAACTTCAGCGACAATGGATTGAAGAAATCGCACGAATCCAAGCATTATTGAATATCTAAAATAATAAAGGCTCTAGTGCACATATCGTGTTCTAGGGCCTTTCATTCGATACATCCAGTGACAAAATAATTATTAATAAAGTAACGCAAATTTTCATTAGTGAAACTTTGTGAATTTCACTCTATTCACTCTCAGTTTATGAATAACTGTTTTGCCACAATATTAACTTAGTATTTCTGTTTTTTTGCCCGCTTAAAGTAAGACATTGGGACGCTTGGGCAAACGACTTCTTTAAATTTAGCTTTATTCTTTGGTACTGAATCAGGCTGTTTTTCTTTCGGTTCAACCTGCTTATTTTCTTCCACTTGTGTCGCTTGTTCCGGCTGCATGGTTTCTTTCATCTGAATTTGCTCTTTTACTTGGATAATATGACGGGTTTTTGCCATGTTATTTTCCTTCTACTTCAATTTATTCTGTGATTAATAGCGCAGCATTCACCTGTTCAATTCGATTCACTGCTTGGTTAATAATCTCGACTACCTGAGCTGATTCCTTCTTAGACAATTGTTGCAAAACAATTTTATGTCTGAGTAAAGACTTAAATTTATCTACCGCTAACTCAATTTCATTGGCAAACTGATTACCTGCCTTCAGTTCTTGTGCATAATTTAGTTTTATTTTGACTTCCGCGAGGATGTCAGCCTTTAAAAGTAAAAAACAGCGCCCCTCTGGAGTAATCGTAAAACACTTACGCCCTTTTCCTGTTTCTTTACTGGTTGAAATAAATCCAAGATCTTCCAGTAATGTCAATGTAGGATAAATAACCCCAGGACTTGGGCAGTAAAAGCCTGCAGTTTCCTCACTGATTTTTTTTATCAGTTCATAACCATAATTCGCGCCATCTACGAGTAAATGCAAAATATAAATGCGCAGCTGTTTAGGGTTAAACATACGTCGAACACTTTTTCCCTCACATAAACATGTTTCGAGAGGTTGTTGATTGTCCATTTGATATCTCAGTGAATGTGCAAAAAATTAAAAACCGATATATCTAATATTGTAATCTGTTTTCGGAATAATGCCAGAATTAGATATATCTGTTTTTATCACAATGTGCTAATGATAATTATTATCATTATAATAGCGGGAAAAATTGGAGTGAAAGGTGCAAAACGTGTTTTTAGTGATCTCTGTAAATGAAAAAAGCCAGTTCTGAGAGAGAACGGGCTTTTTGTACTATAAAAATAACTCGTTAGTGTTAGCCGATATCCGGCAATAATTTAAAAACAATGCCTAATTGAATTCCAATAACAACGATGCCACAGAGGAACACAATGAATAAAGCAGGTTTACCACCGAGTACTTGATATTTACGAGGGTTAATATGGCGGGATTTTAATGCCATCGCACTCGGGAGCAATAACGCTAAAATAGATAATGCGATCGCAGCATAACCTAATGCCATCACAAAACCTTTTGGATAGAACAGCGCGAAAACTAATGGTGGTAAAAATGTTAGTAGACCCGTTTGTATACGCCCTGCCGCATTATCCTGACGCTTAAATAAATCTGCCAAAAAGTCGAATAATCCTAATGCAACCCCAAGGAATGATGTGGCTAATGCAAGGCTCATAAACATCTGCGCGACCAATTCAGTTTTACCTGACTGAGCAACAGATTTAATCGCTTCCAGTAATCCATTCAGCCCAGAGTTCTCTGCTAAAATGCCTACAAACGTATTCGTTCCAATGCTACCCAAAGTGGCTATCTGCCATAAAATATAAGCAACTAACGGAATTGCACTACCTAATATAAAGATAACTCTTAGCTTTTTAACATCCCCACCCATATATTTCACCACACTCGGTACACTCCCGTGGAAACCAAATGAGGTAAAGAACACAGGGATAGCGGCAAGGATAAGGATTTTGTCTGTCGGAGCTGAGAGTAAATTCAATTGTTCAACATGAGGGAACATCATTGCCAAAATGATCACTAAAAAGACAATTTTAGCCGTAAATAAAATTCGGTTAATAAAATCCACGGATGATGTCCCAAAACAGACCACTCCACCACCAATAATCGTAAATACAACTATCCCCATCCAGTCAGCCATTTCGATAGCAAAGCTGCCTTTTAGATTTGATGTGATGATCTGACCCGCACCAGTTACATACGCGGCAGTTAAAGCATACATTAAAAACATCATGCTAAAACCAGTAATAAACTTCCCACTCGAACCTAAATAACGTTGTGCAACGCTACCTATTCCAGTCTCGTGAGACTCATGCTGATACACTTCAACCAACAAAAGTGCGGTGTAACACATCAATGCCCATAATCCAAATAACATGACTAAACTGACTGAAAATCCATTACTGCCTGCTGCAATTGGCATCGCCAACATTCCAGCACCGATCGTAGTACCTGCAACAATAAAAACACTACCAAGTGTGCGATTTTTCATATTGAGATCCTAACAAAATTAATTAAACACTAACTTTTTGGATGGAATGATGACGTTTATTTTCTTCATCAATGAGTTGTTGTAATTTGTCTTCAAAGATGTTTCTTAATTCATTCCAGTAGCTTTCGAAATGTTGTTTATCACGCAGGCAATGCGTCATGATTGCAGCCCTTAATACATAAATAGAGTGGACTTTATGCCATTCATCTTCATTAAAGTTTGCATCTAGACACAGACTTTGAGGATTATCACCGTATTCCTCGTAAGTTAATGACGTTGATGAGGTTAAGAAATCATTTGCGTATGTACGCCCAGCGGCATAAGAACACAGCTCATATAGGCGTTTATTTAAATGATTCTGTTTTTCCAAAGAGGTATTCCCTTTCTCCCTAAACATAAAGTTGATCATGTGAAAATCAGGAGTGGGCATAGCAGCAAGCGTGAATTCGCGATCATCAATGATGAATGGTTCGCTCGCATTGATTTTTTCAATCATCCAATTCGCTGTAGTGACACCCGCGGCAATCACCTTGCCATACCCCAATAAGTTTAGTGGCACTAACCGATGCGCAGCCCATACCGCCGCTGCCGTGGCACCCGCTTTAGAGCCTTCCATAATTGATGAGCCCAACAACACATTTTGTTGTTTGTCAGTTTTGCGACTGCTCTCTTTGACTTCTTCAAATACGTACGCAGCATGATAGGAGATCAAATCGACAATACGCTTATCCTTCATACAGATAGCACCTGCTGCATAAGGAATAAAGCCAACTTTATGCGGATCCACTGTAATAGAGTCCGCTTGATTTAAGGCTCGGAAGCTTTGATAAACGTCAGGTTTTGGCCACACTACATCCGAAGGGAAAACACCCTCATGATGATAACGTTCAATCAGCTCATCATATTCAAGGAATTGGTTGTTTTCATCACGGAACATTGCACAGGCATAGCCCGCATATGCGGCATCAATATGGACATAGAATGAAACACCAAAACGGTGTTCGCACTCTTCGCGTAATTTGATAACTTCGGCAACATTATCAATTGCCCCTGTTTCAGTGGTGCCAACAACAGCCACAACCGCAAGAATTGGCTCCCCTTTTTCAATCAACGAGAACACGATGTCACGCATTTTCGGTACGTCCGTACGATAGCTTTTATTCACTGGGAGTTGGACGATATTCTGTTGCCCTAACCCTAGGATATCCATCACTTTCATCCAAGAGTAATGTTTGGATTGTGGCACTAATAATTTACCCAGTTTTCCTTGCTCTACCCCAGTTCCTCGACAAGTTAAATCACGGATCTCTTCGAATATCCCTTGCTTTTTTAGTTCATCAATCAGATCAAGTACCTCACTCGTACGCATATTCAGCAAGGCTTTTTCTGATGTATCTGATAACAGATTTTGGGCTTGAGGATGAGTGGCTATCGCTAAAGGTAATGTTTTGATATTCCTTGCGACCCATAACCCTTCATAGTTAGCAACGGTGCCCCCTGAAGTAATGTGTCCCCATGATGTCTGTAAGTCATACCCAAACATCCCACATAAATCTAACCCTGCTTCAATTTCTAATACGGTGGTAGTTGGAGAGGATTCTTGGGCGCAATTATTGGGGTTATACATCATCGCCATGACATAGGCGAGGTTGGAAATCATCAACGTATCTGCATTCATATGCCCCATATAACGCGGTGAAAACCACGGCACTGAGGTTGTTTTCAACTTAGAGGAAAGCTGGTTAAGAATGCCTTCTGTACGATATAACGTATCCCGATACTCCGGTGCATATCTATCGACGGTAGTCACTAAATCTGGATCTTCAGGATGATATCCCGAACGCCAGTGCATATGCTCAGTGACGGCATATTCCATCATTTCTCTGAAAAATACGGCATTTTCAGATTTTGGTCCTAGGAACAATGCATCAACGTTCATATTTTTATTTTTAAAATTATTCATTATCACTACACCTTCAAACTACAGCTGGCTGGCACCAGCTGCATTAAGTTACTCAACTTATTATCATTGGAAAGTGCAATAACGGGGGAATGTCTGTGTCGAATGACAACTTGTTAATGATATGACTAGACTTATATCACTTAACCTATATTCAGTGGTAGACAAGCCGTTAATGAGCCAACTTGTCTATAGATATAATCCATCTTCATTAAAACATTAACAAACTCACCTCAATTTTGTTCGGATTTGTGGACAGCCACAAAAATTCAAAAATTAATTGTCTGTAAAGAGATATTTACGCTTAAAAGACTTGATAATGTAAATTATTTGTTATAAATAAAAAATAATACCCTAAGTTATCGTTATCTAATCATATAAAAAAAGAGAAAAAATCAACATTCATCTATCTGTTTATTAATATAATTTTACCAATCAAATCACCTGACTCCATGTGTTGATGCGCACTCTCCACTTGGTTTAATGTATATATTTTGTTAATTATTGGTTTTATTTTACCGCTTTGGACTATATCCCAAACCTGCTGATATAACTCTCTCGCGATTTGTGCTTTTTCTTCATTACTTCGAGAACGCATTGTCGATCCCGTGTGAATTAAACGCTTCACCATTAATGGCATCATGTTGAGCTGAGTTGGGTTACCTTTCATCATACCAATTTGAATAATTCGCCCAAATTTTGCCGCAACAACATAGTTTTTACTGACATAATCACCGCCAATAATATCGACAACCATATTCACACCTTTATGGCTCGTAAAATCTTGAGTGGCTGTGACAAAGTCATTCGTGCGATAGTTAATCACACAGTCTGCACCAAGCGATTTCGCAACCGCGGCTTTTTCTTCTGAGCCAACGGTCGTTATCACCGTAGCCCCAAACGCTTTAGCTAACATTATTGCTACGCTACCAATGCCCGAAGTTCCTCCATGTATAAGCACGGTTTCCCCTTGTTTTAACTGCCCAATTTGGAACATATTCGCCCAAACTGTAAAAAAGTTTTCAGGAATTGCCGCGCCTTCTTCAAAGGATAAATTTCCAAGTGGTAACGCGATATCTTGGTGTACTAGGCAATATTCTGCATATCCCCCACCCGCAACAAGAGCACAAATACGATCACCAATGTTCCACTGAGTGACATCATCCGCTTTAGCCACAACAGTACCAGAGACTTCAAGTCCCATGATCGGTGAAGCGTCAGGAGGTGGTGGGTATGACCCTTTGCGCTGAAAAATATCAGGACGGTTAACACCGGCAGCTTCAACTTTAACAATTAAGTGACCAGCGAGTAATTTTGGGAGTGGAATTTCTATTAATTGCAGTTCATCTGAAACGCTAGGCTCTATAATGTCTACAGCTGTCATTAGTGGCGGCAATGACATAAAATTGTTACTCATTATGACCTCTTTTTATAAACTGATAGGAAAAAATGATATTTTTATGTTTATTCTTGTGTTAATTTAATGCTAATAAATCACCTAAAATAAAACCTGTTTTTATTGAGTCTTTTATTCCCTTTTTTATATATTAAATTTATGTATTTAATATATGTCAACTCATGAAATTATTAATATGCCGTAGTTTAGCATGATCTGCTAAATCTATTAGATTGGTAAATTTAGCATTCTTTGCTTTTTTAATTAAGAACCTGATTCTGTCTTATATAGATCTTACCTGTTGTCTTATCTTATGCTAAAATTGACTCATATCAATAATTTTAACCTGATTGAGCATTTAATATGATCCCAGAAAAAAGAGTTGTTCGTCGCATCCAGTCTGGTGGTTGTGCTATTCATTGCCAGGATTGCAGTATTAGTCAACTTTGCATCCCTTTTACATTGAATGAACACGAACTGGATCAACTCGATAATATTATCGAACGTAAAAAACCGATTCAAAAAGGCCAGGCTTTATTTAAAGCGGGTGATGAATTACGTTCTTTATACGCAATCCGCTCTGGCACGATTAAAAGCTACACGATTACAGAAGAAGGTGATGAACAAATTACAGGTTTCCATTTAGCAGGTGACCTTGTTGGATTTGATGCCATTATTCATACACAACATCCTAGTTTCGCACAAGCGTTAGAAACTTCAATGGTTTGTGAAATTCCATTTGAAACGCTGGACGATTTATCTGGCAAAATGCCTAACTTGCGTCAGCAAATTATGCGCTTGATGAGCGGTGAAATTAAAGGGGACCAAGAAATGATCCTCTTATTATCGAAGAAGAATGCGGAAGAGCGTTTAGCTGCATTTATTCTGAACCTATCTCATCGTTTTGCTGAACGTGGTTTTTCTCCAAGAGAGTTTAGATTAACCATGACACGCGGCGATATTGGTAATTACCTTGGTTTAACCGTTGAGACCATTAGCCGTCTGTTAGGTCGTTTCCAAAAAAGCGGTATGCTGAGTGTTAAAGGCAAATATATCACTATCGACGATATGGCTAAACTGACTGATATCGCTGGTAAAGTTTCACCTGTTTCTTGCTAATTTTCCTATAAACGGGTCACAAACTTTGTGATCCGTTGTTACTTTTTAATCACATTTCTTGCGTATTTATCCCCAATAACATAGTTTAGAGTGATGGAACTATCCGTTTATTGAGAGGATGTCAGCATGGCTAACTATAAAAATCTTCTAGTAGCAATCGACCCAAATCAGGATGATCAACCGGCATTAAGGCGAGCAGTTTATATCGTGCAGCGTAATGGCGGGCGGATAAAAGCATTTTTGCCTATCTACGACTTATCTTATGATATGACCACCCTACTTTCGCCAGAAGAGCGCAATGCAATGCGCAAAGGTGTGATCAGCCAGAAAGCCGCTTGGATCAAGCAGCAAGCTCATTTCTATTTAGAAGCAGGAATTGAGATAGAAATCAAAGTCATTTGGCACAATAAACCGTATGAAGCCATTATCCAGGAAGTGGTTAACGGTCAGCATGACCTTTTACTGAAAATGGCTCACCAAACTGACAATTTAGAATCTATCATTTTTACCCCACTCGATTGGCATTTATTAAGAAAATGTCCATGTCCTGTTTGGATGGTGAAAGACAAAGTATGGCCAGACCACGGCTCTGTTGTCGTTGCCGTCAATCTCTCCAATGAAGAATCCTACCACGATGACTTGAATATCAAGCTCGTCGAAAAAACCCAAGATTTAGCCCAGAGAGTCATCAAAGAACAAGAAATTCATTTAGTCAGCGCCTATCCTATCGCACCGATGAACATTGCGATTGAACTTCCCGATTTTGACCCTAGTCTGTATAACAATGCACTGCGTGGTCAGCATCTGATAGCCATGAAGAGCTTACGTCAGAAATTTGGTATTGATGAGAAATACACTCACGTTCGTGAAGGGTTACCTGAAAAAATTATTCCTGATATGTGTGAAGAGTTGCATGCGGGTGTTGTCGTGCTCGGTATATTGGGTCGTACGGGGCTTTCCGCTGCATTTTTAGGGAACACCGCTGAGCATGTTATTGATAAACTAAAATGCGATTTGCTTGCAATCAAACCGGATGGCTTTGTTTGTCCTATTAATGCCACTGATGATTAAACCCAGTCCATAATATTAAAAGCGCATTAATAGAGTTGTGCGCTTTTTTATTCCACTTCAATGAATCGAAATTCGATGAATAATAAAAACATAATTTTCTGATATAAAAACGCCCTGAATTCAGGGCGTTTACGTTTACTTTATAGATAATGATAAATTATAGCGCTTTTAAAATTGCATCTACGCTAGCTTTTGCATCACCAAATAACATTTGGGTATTCTCTTTGAAGAATAATGGGTTTTGTACCCCAGCATACCCTGTATTCATTGAACGTTTAAAAACAATAACATTATTGGCTTTCCACACTTCTAATACCGGCATTCCCGCAATTGGGCTATGTGGATCTTCTTGTGCCGCAGGGTTCACGGTATCATTCGCACCAATAACCAGTACCGTATCCGTTTCGGAGAAATCATCGTTGATCTCATCCATTTCTAATACGATGTCATACGGGACTTTTGCTTCAGCCAATAAGACGTTCATGTGTCCAGGTAAGCGCCCCGCAACTGGATGAATACCAAAGCGAACATTGATACCGCGCTCACGTAGTTTTGCCGTAATATCATGCACTGGGTACTGAGCTTGTGCTACCGCGAGACCATAGCCTGGAGTGATGATCACTGAGGTTGAATTTTTCAACATTTCAGCAACTTCTTCCGCTGTCGTTTCACGATATTCGCCCATCTCTTCTTCCGAACCTGTTGATGAGCCATCAGTACCAAACCCACCCGCTATTACGCTGAAAAACGAACGGTTCATCGCTTTACACATAATATAAGAAAGGATCGCACCCGAAGAACCCACTAACGCCCCTGTTACAATCAGTAAGTCGTTACTGAGCATGAAACCTGCCGCAGCGGCTGCCCATCCAGAATAAGAGTTCAACATCGAAACAACAACGGGCATGTCTGCACCACCAATCGATGCCACTAAATGCCAACCAAAAGCTAATGCTATGACTGTCATGATTAGCATCATGAACACTTGCAAGCCCACACTGTCCGTTTTAACGAAGATGACCAGTAAAACAAAGGAAACAACTAAAGCTGCAAGGTTTAACTTATGGCGATTCGGTAGCATCATTGGTTTAGATGACATTTTTCCCGACAATTTACCATAAGCAACAATTGAGCCAGTAAACGTTACGGCACCAATGAAAATACCCAAGAAGACCTCAGTTAAATGGATGTTTTCCATCACATTGCTGGCATGACCTTCACTCGCAATAAAGCTGTTGAAACCAACAAGGACCGCAGCCAAACCCACGAAACTGTGCAAAATAGCAACCAGCTCTGGCATCTCTGTCATTTCAACTTTCTTGGCTAAACGAATACCGATGACCGCACCAATGACCATCGCAACAATCATCCAACCCACATTCGCACTATTTGGTCCCATAATAGTCGCAATCAATGCGATCGCCATACCAATAATGCCGTAAGTATTCCCACGTTGGGAACTTTCATGACGAGATAGCCCCGCAAGGCTAAAAATAAATAGGATAGCAGCAACGATGTAGGCTGCTGTCACAACTCCACTTGACAACATAAGTTACCCCTTATCCCTTACGAAACATTTTTAACATACGTTGAGTTACTGTGAACCCACCGAAAATATTGATGCTTGCGATCAAGATCGCAATAAAGGATAAGAAACTTACCCAGCCACCACTGCCAATCTGCAATAGTGCACCAACAACAATAATGCCCGAGATAGCATTTGTTACTGACATTAAAGGTGTATGTAATGCATGAGTCACATTCCACACCACGTAATATCCAACCACACAGGCTAATGCAAAGACAGTGAAGTGCGATAGAAACTCAGCAGGCGCCGAATTTGCAAACCAGCCAAACAGAATGATAGCCAATGCCATAAGAACCATTTTGGTCATAGGTGACATTTTTTTCTCTGGCGCTTTCACTTTCTCAACCGCTTTCGGCTTAGCTTGTGGTTGTGCTGAAACTTGAATTGGCGGTGCAGGCCAAGTGATTTCCCCTTGTTTAATCACCGTAACACCTCGAATCACTAAGTCGTCGAAATCGATAGTGATTTCGCCATCTTTCTCTTTACACAACAGTTTCATCAAGTTAACGAGGTTAGTGCCATATAACTGAGAAGATTGGGTTGGTAAACGGCTTGGTAAGTCTGTGTAACCGATAATTTTAACGCCATTATCTGTAACCACTAACTTATCAGCCTGAGTGAGTTCGCAGTTACCCCCAGTTTGAGCTGCAAGGTCAACAATCACGCTACCGGGATTCATTGATTCAACCATTTCTTTGGTGATCAACTTCGGCGCAGGTCGTCCTGGTATTAACGCGGTCGTTACAATGATGTCGACCTCTTTTGCTTGCGCAGCAAATAATGCCATTTCCGCCTTAATAAATGCCTCAGACATCACTTTCGCGTAGCCATCACCGCTGCCTGCATCCTCTTTAAAATCCAATTCAAGGAATTCGGCGCCCATACTTTGGACCTGCTCTTTAACTTCAGGGCGGGTATCAAATGCACGAACAATTGCGCCTAAACTTCCTGCGGCACCAATGGCCGCCAAGCCTGCAACGCCAGCACCAATGATCATCACTTTCGCTGGTGGCACCTTACCTGCCGCGGTAATTTGCCCCGTAAAAAAGCGACCAAATTCATGGGCAGCTTCGACAATCGCACGATAACCCGCAATATTGGCCATTGAACTTAAGGCATCTAACGATTGCGCTCGAGAAATTCGAGGTACCGCATCCATAGCCATTACGTTGATATGACGAGATTTCAACGCCTCCATTAAATCAGGATTCTGTGCCGGCCAAATAAAGCTGACTAAGGTCGCCCCTTCTTTTAACAAAGGAATTTCATCTGATAGTGGCGCATTCACTTTAAATACAATGTCTGCAGCAAATGCACTTTCACAATCAACAATTTCCGCACCGGCTTGCTCGTAAGCCGCATCATCAAAACTTGCTAGATGTCCCGCATTTTGCTCAACACACACTGAAAAACCCAATTTTAGCAATTGAGTCACTGTCGATGGTGTCGCGGCAACACGCGCTTCATTGGCAAGTCGTTCTCTTGGTATACCAATTCGCATAATATTCCCTTTTTAAAGCTCGAAGTAATCTATGTTGTCGGTTATTCGCTCAAAAAATGACTGCCTTATCAAAAGGAAAAGTCTTATTTTGTCGTTCAACAGCTGTAAAATGTCCTAATAACCTACTGAAATTAACCCTATTGATCCATAATTGATCACGATTCTAAGACAGTAAATGGAATTCACCGTGTAAATCTTAGTTTTAGGTCAATAAAATACTGGATACTTAAAAAAAACTGGTAAATTTGACTAGTCAATCATTATTTGTGTCTTATAAAAATAAAATAGTGCGACAACATGGGCAGTTACGTGTAATAATCACCGCCATGTGTTACTACTATTATTCAGCATGTTTATAATAAATTGCGCAAGGCGGAAGGATTTTGTATGAAGCTGAAAACTACGGTCATCGCAGCCGCGGTGCTATCATTAACTAGTATAACCGCTACACAGGCGGCTGTTGAATTAACGCCAAAACAGGCTACTGAATTACAACCTTATGAGCGTATAACCGTCACTGGGCGTTTTAATGCTATCTATGAAGCATCCGATGCAGTTTCCCGTAGGGCTGATAAGATGGGGGCATATGCCTTTTACATTCAAAGCCTTGATGATGTCGGTGACAGTGGCAACATGCGTGTTGTTGCTGATGTATATGCGAAAGATGCACCAAAAGTTGAAGAACCCGCTCGCCGAGTTTTCGGTGGTGTAGAAGAAATGTCTAAAGCGGATGCAAAAGTGTATCAACCATTTGATACCGTTACCGTAAGTGGTTTCTACCCATCCGAGCCTGACTTATACGAAGCAATCGCGAAAAAAGCTAAAGAAAAAGACGCAGCCTCCTTTTATGTGGTTCGTAACGTTGCCATGAATGATGGTGGTAATACTTTAGCAACGGCATATATCTATAAGAAAGATGCTCCTAAGCGACAAATTCAAAAAGAAGACGCCGTTGTCCCTGCTGACTCAGAAGCAGGGCGTGCGATGTTAGCACAAGGTGGCGAAGCTGCAGATAAAGTACTGATCCCAGGTGTTGCAAGTTCAGATGAACCAACAACAGCCGTAGGTCGTTTCTTTGAAACCTCCACAAGCCAACCTGGTCGTACGAGTGTGACTTTACCAAGTGGTTATGTCATCGAAGAAGTGAACAAAACCGCCGCAGCAATGATGGTTCCATTTGATTCTATTACCTTCTCAGGTTATTACACAAATACCCCAGAAGTGCGTTATCAAATCGCCAAACGTGCTGAAGCAAAAGGTGCTAAGTACTACCATATCACTCGTGAATGGCAGTCAAACGGTGGTAGTGTTACCATCAGTGCAGACCTGTTTAAATAATCTATTATTCTATTTTATGATGAAAGCCAGTTTGCTATTCGAACTGGCTTTTTTTATTGAATCGCTATACGTCGCTGTTTGCTCGAACACATTCCGATTAAAAATCCCCTTCCGTTTGCCTTGAAATAAAAAAAGTGAATAAAACATCTTGTTAAGTGCATATTTTCCCATTGCATCTGATGCATTTCATTCGTAGAATCCACACTCTAATTTAGCAGGCGATCCAACTGGATTTAAAAGCTGTAACAGTGAATCTATTTATATCATTGCTATCTTAACGTGATTTTAACTTTTGATTGCACAACAACCAGGATATACATTGAAAAATACATTAAGCCTTACCGCACTTACCGCGCTAGTTCTTAGCTCCATGGTAGGTGCTGGTGTATTTAGCCTTCCACAAAATATGGCTGAAGTGGCGAGCCCGTTAGCATTAATCATCGGCTGGTCCATCACGGGCGTTGGGATCTTATTTCTTGCATTTTCTCTCTTATTTCTTTCCAGAATTCGTCCTGATTTGGATGGTGGAATATTTACTTATGCAAAAGTCGGATTCGGTGAGTTTATTGGCTTTTGTTCCGCATGGGGTTATTGGTTGTGTGCCGTTGTCGCCAACGTTTCTTATTTAGTCATTGTTTTTGCTGCAATCAGTTTCTTTACCGATACACCAGACCATATTGTGTTTGGTGATGGTAATACTTGGCAAGCCTTGATCGGTGAATCTATCTTATTGTGGGTTGTGCATTATCTCGTCCTGCGCGGTGTACAAACTGCTGCGGGGATTAATAAATTAGCAACGATGGCAAAGTTAGTCCCTCTTGGCTTATTTATCGTACTGGCATTTTTTGCTTTCAAACTCGATATTTTTGATGCGGATTTCAGTGGCATTGACCTTGGTATCCCTGTTTGGCAACAAGTTAAAGATACAATGCTGATCACTCTATGGGTATTTATCGGTATTGAGGGTGCCGTGGTTGTCTCAGCCAGAGCCAAAAATCGTCGTGATGTTGGTCTCGCAACTATTTTTGCCGTGAGCTCCGCTCTCATCATCTATATTCTTGTTACGTTATTATCACTTGGGATCATGCCTCGCGCCGATCTTGCTGATATTAAAAACCCCTCCATGGCAACTTTAATGGTTTCCTTAATTGGTTCGAGTGGCGACATTATTATCGCCGCAGGGTTAATTATTTCAGTGTGTGGCGCTTACTTGAGCTGGACAATCATGGCAGCTGAAGTGCCATATATCGCCGCACAATATCAATCATTTCCTAAGATTTTTAATAAACTGAATAAGAATGATGCCCCTTCTTCATCTTTATGGCTAACCAATGGCGCCGTTCAATTATCACTTGTACTTATTTGGTTAAGTGGCAGTAACTACAATACCCTGCTGACCATCGCCTCAGAGATGATTTTGGTTCCATACTTTTTAGTGGGTGCATTTCTAGTCAAAGTTGCCTATGAACGCCACAGTAAAGCGTTGCTTGCTGTCGGTTTTGTAGCAAGTGTGTATGGCTTATGGTTACTTTATGCCTCTGGTTTGATTAACTTGATGCTTTCCGTTGTGCTGTATGCTCCGGGGATCTTGATTTTTTTATATGCCCGTTCACAGCAAACTGCAAAAGCACCACTTAAATTAATTGAAAAAGTATTGGCGTGGGCGATCGCAATCGCTTCTGTACCTGCGTTATATTCCTTGTTAGCGTAATTCATACTTTATCTGCGAGCTAAACTTAACCACTTGAATTTAGCTCGCTTTCTATTCCCTTCTCTTTATTACCCGTTATTCAGCTCTGCGTTTTTTACAACTCGCGCTCTTCTATCTGTTGTAGTGTTTAAATACATTCATCAAATAAGGAGATTCAAATGCGTATCCCCCCTCAGACCGTCACGTTTGCTGATAACCCTTCTTTTATTAATCGTGGACTAGCGCGAAATCACTCGCTACCACAACAAATTTCTGCGGTTACTCAACAAGCTCCACAACAGTTAAGCTTCTTTCAACAAAAACGAGCAGAAATTAAAGCTCAAGATCGATATGAAGGTATGCAGTTTAAATTAGCTGCCCAACAAATTGTACGAAGGAATTGCCCCTGATTTATCTGAGTGACTGGCATGATGACCAACAGCACAGTTGTTAAGGTAAATGTATTATCACCCAATAGCATGTTGTAACTAAAAAAGCAAAACAGACTAGAATGACGAAATAAAAAACGCGTGAGTGGCAATGTTCCCACTTCACGCGTTAATGATTATCTTGACTGGCTCATTACAGTTGCTGAGTCAAACTTTCCATCGTTTGGATAATACGTTTATCTGAAATCGGATAAGGTGTTCCAAGCTGCTGAGCGAATAAACTGATTCGTAGCTCTTCAATCATCCAACGAACCTCTTGTACCTCAGGTAATTGTTTTTGCAGCGGTGTCAGTTTACTCATCCACTGTTGCCACAGAGTTTGCACATGCTCAACTTTACTCATCTGCGCACGGTCACGATTCGGATCAATCGCCAATTTTTCTAATCGTCGCTCAATTCCATTTAAGTAACGCAAGATATCGGGTAGTCGCTTCCAGCCCTGCTCCGTGACAAAACCCTTAAAGACTAACCCTGACATTTGTGCTTTTACATCAGACAACGCCAATGCCATCGAAAAATCCACACGTCCTTTTAATCGTTTATTGATCGCAAATACTGCGGTTAAGATCTGCTCAACCTGCTTCGCAATATTGACAACTACATCATTCAACTCTGCCCGAGCATACTCTTTCAATGATTCAAACTGCTCTTCATTCCAGACCGCACCACCATATGTTGCAATCAACTGATCAATACCACATGCGATACAATCATCAATTAATTCAAGCACTTTACCATAGGGGTTAAAATAGAGGCCCAATTTAGATTTATTTGGCAATTTCTCATGAAGATACTTAATCGGTGATGGGATATTCAATAATAATAATCGACGAACTCCGCCCCACATCGCTTGCTGCTGCTCAAATTCAGTTTCGAAAACCCGAATACCTACACTGTTCTTCTCATCGACTAATGCAGGATAAGCTTTAACAGAATAACCGCCACGTTTTTGCTCATAACGTTGAGGCAGTTCACCGAAACTCCAAATATGTAAGCCACTTTGCTCAATACCATCATCCACAACTTCAGACAGTGTTTCTTGCACTTTTTCCTTAAGGCTATTTTTTAAAGCATCTAAATCTTGCCCTTCAGCGACAGTTTTATTTTTATCGTTTACCACCCGATAGGTCATTTTTAAATGCGCAGGCAGTTGGTCTAACTGCCAAGACTCGCGTTCCACTGTCACACCAGTCATTCGGCGTAATTCACGCTCTAATTTATCGAGCACGCTGCCTTCAGGCGTTGGAACTCGCTCTAAAAATGCCGAAGCATAGTTAGGCGCAGGCACAAAATTACGGCGGATTGGTTTTGGCAATGATTTAATCAACGCAACAATCAATTCATGACGTAATCCTGGCACCTGCCAATCAAAGCCAACATTGTGTACCTGATTTAAGATAGCCAATGGGATATGAACAGTAACCCCATCAGCATCCGTTCCCGGCTCAAACTGGTAACTGAGGCGGAATTTAAGATCCCCCTGATACCAGTAATTGGGGTAATCCAGTGCGGAAACGGTACTTGCATCCTCTTTGATCAGCATGTTTTTTTCAAAACTAAGTAAATCCGGCTGCTGTTTTGATACAGTTTTCCACCAATTATCAAAATGGCGAGATGAGATCACATCATTCGGAATACGTTGGTCATAAAACGCAAATAACGTTTCGTCATCAACCAAAATGTCACGTCGGCGTGATTTGTGTTCTAAATCTTCCACTTCAGATAACAATTTTAGGTTAGCTTTAAAAAATGCGTGACGGGTATTCCAATCCCCTTCCACTAAGGCATGACGAATGAATAATTCACGGCACAATAGTGGATCAATCACCCCATAATTGACTTGGCGCGATGCCACAATCGGAAGCCCATATAATGTCACTTTTTCTGATGCCATAACGGCACCTTCTGACTTCGACCAATGTGGCTCACTATAGTGATGTTTAACCAAATGCTCCGCTAATGGCTCAATCCATTCAGGATCAATAGACGCGGCAATACGCCCCCATAATTTTGAGGTTTCAACCAGCTCAGCAACCATCGTCCATTTCGGTGGTTTTTTAAATAAACCTGACCCAGGGAAGATAGTAAATCTGGCATTCCTTGCTCCGGTAAATTCATGTTTTTCCGCATCTTTTTGACCAACGTGTGATAACAACCCTGCCAATAAAGAGACATGAATACTGCGAAAATCTGCCGCCGCACTATTGATAGCAAATCCTTGCTCTTTTACCACTTGACGCAATTGTGTGTAGAGATCTTGCCACTCACGAATCCGCAGGTAGTTAAGGAAATCCTGACGACACATTTTTCTAAATTGTGCGTTAGAAAGTTCCTCTTGCTGTTGTTTTAAATAATCCCACAGATTTAAAAATGCCAGAAAATCTGACTGCTTATCATGGAAGCGTCGATGCTTTTCATCGGAAGCTTGCTGTTTATCTAACGGTCTTTCACGAGGGTCTTGAATGGACAATGCGGAAACAATCACCATCGTTTCACGTACCGCACCATATTTTCGTGCTTCAATCACCATTCGCGCTAAACGTGGGTCCACGGGTAATTGTGCTAACTGGCGGCCGATATCAGTTAAACGGTATCCTTTGTCTACTTCCTTATGAGGTTGGATCCCACCGAGCTCTTCCAGTAATTTGACACCGTCTTGAATATTTCGCTTATCTGGTGCTTCTACAAATGGGAATGCAGCGATATCTCCAAGCCCTATCGAGGTCATTTGTAAAATGACGGATGCCAAGTTAGTTCTCAGAATTTCAGGATCGGTAAATTCAGGTCGAGATAGGAAATCTTCTTCAGAATACAAACGAATACAGATACCATCTGAAACACGTCCACACCGCCCTTTACGCTGGTTAGCGGAAGCTTGAGAAATCGCTTCTACTGGCAAACGTTGTACTTTCGTGCGATAACTATACCGGCTGATCCGCGCATAACCTGTATCAATAACATATTTTATACCGGGTACTGTTAACGACGTTTCTGCCACGTTCGTTGCAAGTATAATTCGACGCCCACCATGAGGATGGAAAATACGATTTTGTTCACTGTTAGACAACCTTGCGAACAGTGGCAAAATTTCGGTGTGACGTAATTGAAGTTTGGATAAAGCGTCAGCGGTATCTCGAATTTCACGCTCACCGCTCATAAAGATCAGAATATCACCTGCACTTTCACGTCCAAGCTCATTAACAGCATCAATAATGCCGTCAATCTGGTCACGATCGCTGTCATTATCATCGCCCATAATGGGACGATATCGCACTTCAACTGGATAAGTACGCCCAGAGACTTCCACAATTGGCGCATGACCGAAATGACGAGAAAATCTTTCAGGATCAATGGTTGCAGACGTAATAATGACTTTTAAATCAGGGCGTTTAGGTAATAATTGACGTAAATACCCTAAAATAAAATCGATATTTAAACTCCGCTCGTGAGCTTCATCGATAATAATGGTGTCGTATTGCAGAAGTAATTTATCATTTTGTAATTCTGCTAATAAAATACCATCCGTCATTAACTTAACTTGAGTGGTATCACTAACCTGATCGCTAAAGCGAACCTTATAACCGACATTTGTACCCAATTCACACTCTAATTCTTGTGCTAAACGTGAAGCGACAGAGCGAGCAGCCAGCCTCCGCGGTTGAGTATGACCGATAAATCCTTTTACTCCACGCCCCAGTTCTAGACAAATTTTAGGGATCTGCGTCGTTTTACCTGAGCCAGTTTCTCCGGCAATAATCACAACTTGATGCTGACTTATCGCATCAAAAATAGCTTGTTTCTTTTGGCTAACAGGTAAGTTTTCTGGGTAAACAATTTTTGGCATATTCAGGCGTTTTTTCTCAACTTTCTGTTTCGCCTTTTCAACATCCCCTTTAATCACGTCAATCACTGCCATACGGGATTTTGGGTCTTGTATTTTTACTATGCCATGCAAGCGTTTCTTTAATTGCCATTGATCACGCAATGATGTTTGTTCAATTTCAGCCTGTAATGCTGACAGAATGGGATCCATTCTTAAATCCTTATATTTCAATTTGTTATAATGCCACTGTTCTATTTATCATCATGAAGCGGCTAAAGATAATATTTTGGTCTGTTTTATGATTTTAGTTATCTCATACAAATACCATCAGTTTTTTCGAACTAATCCTTCTAAATTTCTTCTTATTAATGCGTCACATACGGAGTATCATCATTATTCAATGAGCGACATATGAGTTTTGAGGAAAATAATGAGTAAAGTATTACTATTGAAATCCAGCATTCTGGCGGATTACTCACACAGCAACAAAATGGCCGATTATTTTGTACAACAGTGGAAAGAAAAAAATCCTACTGATGAATTTCTCGTTAGAGATTTAGTTAAGCAGCCTATCCCTGCCATTGATGGCGAAATTTTAGCAGCTTTTGCGCCAACTGACACTAAAACAGCACAGCAACAAGCACTTTTAGACCTATCAAATCAACTGATTGATGAGATTAAGCAAAGTGATGTTTTAGTGATCACGGCACCTATGTACAATTTTTCAGTGCCTTCTCAACTGAAGCACTATTTTGATTTTATCGCGCGCTCAGGGCATACCTTTAAATATACCGAGCAAGGTTCTGTCGGTTTATTAAATAATAAACGTGCATATGTACTAACAAGTCGTGGCGGAATTTATAAAGATACACCAACGGATATTATGGTGCCTTATATCACGTTATTCTTGAATTTTATTGGCATTACAGATATTGAATTTATTTTTGCAGAAGGTACTGCACTCGGTGCTGAATCAGTTGAGAATGCTCATTCTCAGGCCAGAGAACATATGAATACATTGATTGCCTAATAAAATGCCTCGTTAAACTAGGCATTCTTATTTGTCACTATATTGCGCACAACCTAGTGCGCATTTTATTTTTTCTGTACCCATTGCCCATTAATACCACGTACATATTCTCCTGTAGGCGCCCGGTCTACCAGCTTTTGCCCTGCGATTCTTGCGACATCATTGGTTTTAAGCCCGTTTTTATCCGCAATTTCCGCGTATCTATTTTTCCTTTCTGCATTAATACGCTCAACCAGCTGCTTTGCATTATCACTATTTTGGTCAATCACTGCCAAATACCCTGACAATGTTTCACCAACAAGCCCATGAGATTTCCCTTCTTCAACCGTCAGAGCAAATGCAGAGAATACGCTTAGCGTCGAACATAAAGCGATCGCCTTAAACCAATTCATCATTTCGCTTTCACCTCACCAAATAAATCACTATTTTCTTTTAGTAACTCTTCGACTTGCCTATCAGCTTTGATTTGAATTTCATGTTCAATTTTGACATTCATATTGATATTAATCGGCTTATCAGGTGTAGCGACTTCAACACGTAAACACGCTGTTAATAACGAAGCCATTGTCATCATCATGATCAGTTTTAATGTTTTCACAGTATTCCTTTTATCTCTTATAGATTTTTTTCGAGCCATTCTTCTAAGCCACTACCAAAACGCAGACTGCGCCACAACTGAAAAATATTTTCTTCATGCTGATAATTTAAATGTACTTCACGCTTTTTCGCTTCTTTGGTGTTATACCCTTCTAGAATAGTCGACATAGTGAGTAATCCCAAATTCGTGACATTGACATCGGTGCGACTACGTTGAATTTCAAGATATTGCAGCCAACCAATTGCAGAGCCTGCTGAAATATTATCAGCCGCGATAGATTCCACAAAATTGGTATCCAAGCGCAATGTAAGTGGTCCGCTATTTTCCATCCATCCCGCTTTAATTATCCATTCCGGATTATCCAAATAAAACGGTAATTCCCCGTTTACTCGCCCAGAAACGGCAAATTGGGAAACTTTTAGTTTTGTAAATAGTTCACTGAGTTCCACTTCGTGAACGCTAATTGTCGCTGGTTTATTTTGTGGCCAACGCAATATATCGAGGCTAATTTCACCGCCTAGCATGTTAAATCCAACATTGCTTAATTGAATTGGATTCGTCTCAGTCGGGGGATACATACCTGACAAATCAGCTTTAACATTGGTAAATTCAAATAAATTCGAGATGTGTTTAATACGCAATTCAACCGGTGATTTCTCACCTAACGTCCAAGTGCTATTGTGTAATTTCCACGGTAGGACAAAGTCCAATCCATTTAGCTCGCCATCTTTCATCCATAAGCTGGTATTTTGAACTCGCCAATGTCCACCAGCAATAAACCCATTTTCTGGTGTCATGGAAAAAGCAGCCTGAGAAAAAAGTTTACCTTCGCGCAATTCAATTCCAAGGTCTTTCGGAATTAATGTCTGAAATGCTTTTACCGACTGTTCAGGCCAACGCGCTTCACCACGTAAACGCTCTCCATCCCAACGCCCAAAAATGACAATAGGTCCAACTTGGCGGGTACTTAAGTCCCCTTTTAGCTGAAAACTTGCCGGTGATGTGCCTTTGAGCTCGGCATTAGCTGTGATTTTAGGCAAATAACTCTCAGAACCAAATAACATACGATTACTGGTTAGCTGTAATCCGCCGTAAAAATTCGCTTTTGCCGGATCCCGTTGCCAAACTAATGGTGATGTGAGCTTAAGCCTAGGTGCAGACATCGAAAGTAGACCATATTTAATCTGGTCGAAACCTGTATTTAAACTATTGAGTGTCAATTGCGTATCTTGCCAGCTACCATTACCTTTAACATCCCAGTGTGCAGATAATGCAGGTAATTGAGCATTTCCCCAATAATTCCAAAACCATTTGCCTTGATCGATATTAAATTTATTCGCGCTACCATCAAGATGAATATCAAAATCACCCCAATATTGCTCTTTCACTTTTAAAATAGCCTGTAAACGACCGGTGATCCCATCTGCATTTAAACTCGTTCCAGCGAGAGGGAATCGTATTTCACGTAACAAAATCGTGGGGGAAAGTCGTCCATAGGCTCTCATTAAGGAGCCTGGCATAAATGCCACTGTAGGGGAAACCAATTGACCTGCAATTTTTGCGGGTAAATTGATATCTAACACCATGTCATCATACTTAACTTGACCATTCAGCCTAAAATTAATGTCGCCATCTAGAAGGTTAATTCGGCTTGGTTCAACAGTAAGAACTAAATTTGCTTTACCTTTTTTCGCATCAGTTAGCATATTTAACCGCCCTGAAACGACAAATTCACTCCAAGTTTGATTCCAGTTATCAATCTGAAATGCAATCCCACCATGTAATGGAATGTCAGCATCATTCCAGCGCCACTGTCCATCAGTCACAATGACTTGGGACGATGATACGTGCCAAGGAAGGTGAAATAATTCTTGTTGCTGTTCGACATCCATCACAGTGAGTAAACCTTGGTCTTGCTGCCAGTGCAGTTTAGTCTGCAAAAGTTTATTTAATTCAAGAAGCTTAAACTGAGCATCGATATCTCCCGCCTCGGGAAGTTGATCGCTAGTGAGCGGTAACGTTAACTGAGCCGTTAATTCAATATGCTGTGGTTCCTCTTTCTGCTTAAGCACATCTGGTGCTTGTAACTGTTCCAGCATTAATGGACTTTGGGGTAAGGTTGCAGAAAATTGATTGATAATTAACTGGTTTTGTTGATTGACTAGAGAAGATACGCGTAAATTTTCACTTTGATAATCAAGCATAAGTGGAAAATCAGGCGTGCTTCTCAACCACAAACTACCTTGATACTGTTCCCAAGAACGTAAATTAATTTTATCAATAACCAGTGAAAATTGAGGAATGGCATCCAATATATCAGTCATATTCACCGGTGGGCTGGACGGCTCTTCGCTCGTTTTAACCTGATTCAAACACTCGGCATTGATATCAAGCCCATCAGCCTTGATTCTGATAGGGAAAATAGAAATATAGATATTGGTTAATGTCACGAGCGAACAATCCGTTGCCGTTAACTCCGCATGAGAAAATCGAATTTGCCGGTCAACAATATGGGGTGCAGAAAGTGACAACGTCACGGGGCTGGGTAAAAAGTGATTGGCTACAACAGGCGCCCAACGTGTTAATGTTGACCACAAAATCATCAGAAGCACTACCATAGCGCCTAAGAATAAAAGCAGTATTTTTATCGCTCGTTTCATGAATATTCTCTAAACATAGCTATATTCATAAAGCGGCAATGAAGATCATTGAAGAAATGGATGAAAACAAAGCGAAAGGATGCGTTGGAACGAGCAGCTCAACAACTTGCATAGCGATATAGGTCATTTCCATAATAATCTTCTCTATTTAGATAAATATATTCTAATCTTTTAAAACAGAAATGAACAACTTAACCCTATCCGTTCATTCTGTTACTACATTATTTTCAATCAGTTATTAGTGATTATGCGATGTGGCATGGTTGGTAATTTCACGAAAATATGATTGTGTATCATGCACAATCTTCACTTTTTCGGCAAATATAGGATTAGCTGCGAAAAATGGCACTAAACACTTGTCATAAGACCCTTCCATTATCCTGCTATCTTTACATTTGATCTCCGAAATTAGTGACTTCATAGTTCCCAGAGTCTTTTTAACGTACTCAGTTTGGGTTTTATCCCAATAAATTTCATCATAACCATATGCAGGGAGACTAAATTCTTCCAATAACTTTTGGGCGAGCCTTGTTTTCCCTGCCCCGGATATGCCAATAATGCAAATTTTCACGTAACTCCTTAACTTTTCTATTCTTTAAAATCTATCTAGTCCTTAAAAGGAAAAAATAAAACTTAACAATTGCAGCATTTTAACACTAAAAAGACCTTTATTTGTTAAGCAGGATATGTAAACGAAAATCAAACGTAAACAGAGAGATATTTTATTAATTTAAAGGTGATTTACATCACTATTTGTCTTATTCTGGACGCATATTTTTGTGGGTTTGTTTATTTTACCTACAGTGTCTCATTTATTGGTTCCTATACATTATGGAGTTCCTCTGATGAAAATTGTTTCCTATAGCACCAAACAGTATGATCGAAAACATATGGAACAGGTCAACCAACAGTCAGAGTTTAATTTTAATATTGAATACTTTGATTTCCCATTAACAGTCCAAACCGCTAAAAACGCCGTAGGCGCTGATGCTGTTTGTATTTTCGTCAATGATGAAGCAAACCGTGCCGTGTTAGAAGAGCTTGCTGCTCTTGATATCCATATTCTTGCTTTGCGCTGTGCAGGTTTTAACAATGTAGATTTGGATGCCGCCAATGAATTAGGTATTCAAGTTGTACGAGTTCCCGCTTATTCTCCTGAGGCCGTCGCCGAACATGCTGTTGGTATGATGTTGTGCCTGAATCGTCGCATTCATCGTGCTTATCAACGCACGCGCGATGCTAACTTTTCGCTGGAAGGCTTAACTGGCTTTAATATGCACAACCGCACTGCGGGCATTATTGGTACAGGTAAAATTGGTCAAGCCACCTTGCGTATTTTGAAGGGGTTTGGAATGCGTTTGCTGGCTCACGACCCTTACCCAAACCAAGTCGCTCTCGATATTGGTGCAGAATATGTCGATTTAGATACCCTCTATAGAGAATCTGACATTATTTCTCTACACTGCCCGTTGACCCCAGAAAACCATCATTTACTCGATGAAAATGCCTTTAATCGCATGAAACCTGGCGTCATGATTATCAATACCAGTCGTGGTGCTTTAGTTGACTCCGCGGCTGCTATTAATGCACTAAAATCCCAAAAAATTGGTGCATTAGGCATGGATGTATATGAAAATGAAAGAGATTTGTTCTTTGAGGATAAATCCAATGATGTCATTCAAGATGATATCTTCCGCCGACTGTCCTCTTGCCACAACGTATTATTTACTGGGCACCAAGCATTTTTGACGGAAGAAGCGTTAACCAGTATCAGCTTAACAACGTTGAGCAATATTCAACAAGTCAGCCGTGGCGAAAACTGCCCGAATGTTGTTAAGCCCTAGCGGGATCACGCATCATGAAAAGACTGATCCCACTAACCCTCTTTGGATTGTTGCTCGCAGCTTGCCAAACTCATCAAGTCAAGGCAGGTAGTAGCCAACAATCTCTTGAGCAACAATTGATGCATCATAACTTTGTCTTAACTGAAGTAGATGGACGACTGGTTCCCAAAAAGCAAACAACCCCATCAATTTCTTTTGGTGAAAAAATGTTTGTTTCTGCCTCAATGTGTAATGATTTTAACGGAATGGGTGTAATCAATAATGCAACATTGAAAGTTAAAACATTAAGTAAAACAGAATTAGAGTGCGTAGATGAAGATCTTTCACGATGGGATGTATTAATTAATCGTATGCTGACCAATGGCGCAACAGTAACATTATCCAAAAATCATTTAATGTTAACGCAAGGGCATTATAAACTTGTTTATACTTTGAGTGATTATATGCAGTAATTGTGCCTTTATTGCAAAATAAAAAACCGCCATTTGAAATTTGGCGGTTTTTTTATCTTATTCTATCAAGAAGCTTATGTACTACTTAGCTTGATTAAATAGTAAATTAATTCCTGTCGCTTTTGATGTTCGGTCCATATAATCATGAATTGCTGTGCTGAATCCTATTTCCTTCACAATACTCAAGCTACGCAATACAGGGAAAATAATGAAATCATTAATATCAACAAGCGCTTTGTTACGTTTTTCCAACCATACATCTAAGAGATCCAGATACGGTTCTAACTCAATTAATAACGTATGAGTTTCTTTACGCAACACGGATAGATCATCACCATGGAACTTGCTAACACGCTGAATATACGTGGCTTTAGCTTCCTCGGTGGCTATTTCTGGAAACTCAGATTCAGTAAAACGTGGCGTCACTAATTTGGATACCGTCGAAGAAACTGCTTTATACCAATTATCAATCTCGGGATTAATATTCCCTATCGCTAAGCGAGGTTCACTTAATTGATCAATATAACGCACAATATCTAAACTCTCGGGTAAATAGCTACCATCATCTTTTTGTAGAATAGGTACCATTTTACGCCCTATCATACGTGTTGGGGTTTCAATATCGTTATCCAGCAAAATAACCTCTTCTACTGCAACTTTTTTTAAACCAAAAATCATTCTTGCACGAACACAAAATGGACAATGATCATAGATATACAGTTTCATGTTACCCTCACACACTCAGTGATAAAACGAATAAACTTCATTTAAGTATACTTTATATTTATACTTAGTATAGTGTTGCGCATTTTATTTTTAATCTAAAATATCTTCCCACAACGCTTTAAAGTACAACTTTATTTTTTTTGATTAAGCTAGATTTCATATTTAAATTTTATTTTGAAATTAATTTAATATATTTAAACTTAATAAAAAAACAAAATTAATAGTTCCAATAAAAATATAAAATAAAAATTAGGAATATAAGTAACGTTTCAAAATGGAACATTTTAACCAAATGAATCAATAATTTAAACAATTTAACTACAAAACTCATGTTACTTGCTTTACTGAATAAACAGGTTTAGCCGTATTGTTTTAGCGGTATATTCTTATTGTTATTTTTATTATAAATATTCAAAATAACTTAAAGCCAATTATTGAATGCATTGTTAAATTTGAGCATCATTAAATGAAAAATGATGATTGAAATTAACATTAATTCTAATTATTAGCTTTTAAAGTAGTATGTATTTTAATATAATATCTAGCGTAAACGACTAATAATATCCTTAATAATAAGTTGAGTATGTCATATGGACATTCATAGTGTCATTGGGCTTAGAATAAAAAATCGGAGAAAAGAACTGGGTTTGTCAGGCGCAAACCTAGCCGATAGGTTGCATTTAAGTCAGCAGCAAATATCGCGTTATGAAAATGGGGTAAACAAGATTCCAATTGACCATCTACTTGATATTTCTGAAATTTTAATGTGTCCTATAGAATGGTTTTTTAATGGTTATAAAAGTGAAATAAAAAATAACGATGGTTTAGCATTTGATATTCCAAATAAAGAATTACAATACGCAGCAGAAAGTGTAATTGTTCCATCTAAACATCATCTTTAATAATCATTTTTTGATTATCTAAAAATACCCAGTTTAAGTTAATGAAATTATTGAGCTTCATTGGTCAAGATTAACTTTCTGGGTATTTGCCTTATTAGCCATCTATAAATAGTATGTCATCCCTATACTAAAAATAAGATCAGACCTCATACCACTCTTAATAATTAATATTATTTAGAAACAAAAAATGCCTATCTATGATTTCATAAAATAGGCGTTTTTTAAGATGAACTTAATTCATAATTGTTGTTAATCGTAAGTCACATTAAATACCATATGCGACCTTACTTCACCGGAAGAGATAGAATCGGCAAATTGAAAGTAACGGGCAATCAACTCGATTGTAAATATCTTTTCTTGGGAGTTTGCCAGCTTACCAACATAAAAAGGTTTGCCAAAATTGATTGGTGCATAACTTTTTCTTTCTATTACCTGAATACCAACACCTTGTGCGGCGCTGGATCCTGTTGCATCATTCTTTAACACGCCTTCAACAGCACTAACTGATCTATTCGCACTGAAATCCATCTTAATATCAGCCTGCCCCGATACCGTTGTTCCACCGCTACATCTTAAGACAATATCAAAATCTTTCGCACCTGTAGTGTGATCTCTTGCAGTTAAATCAGAACGTTTAATCGTATTGAGATACACATTCTGTTGTTTTCCACTTTCAATAATGCATGAAGGTGAAACAATGGTGATCGCATTCGCATTTAACGATGTCGTCAAAATAGGGTCTGAGCGTCCTTGATAACCATATTCCGTATATTCGCCTCTTGCAATCGTACCTGAACCAGTAACTTCCGCTGTTTTAATTAACTTCAACGTGAATGTTGAACCCGCTAAATAGTAATTTGTTCCACTCCAACCACCGTTAACCACATATTGGCTAGGGTAAACCATACTCACTTGACCCGTTCTTTCAAATTTCATACCGATCCCCGGTATGCTAGATTGGTATACCTTATCACCTATATCTCGTAAGCCAGGCATAACGATTTCTGCGTCAATCACGTTACGCCCATAACAGGTTAGATAAGTACGGTTTGTTGTATCCAGTGGCCATGTTTTACTGGCGATAACACCACCTACAGGCAAAGTGGCATCAACCACCACTCTCCCCATATCCATATTTAGTCGGTAGGTGGGCTGCCTACTTCTGTCGCAATGATCCCAGCCTGTAATATGTGCAGCCGCATACTGTGTAGTAAGAAGTACACTTGCGCCAATTAGCCAGCGCCATTTTTTGATTATTGACATAGACTTTCCTGACTATTTTCAGCCGTTAATGGGAATGAACATTCACCGCCTTCCCATTTTACTGTCGCGATTTTTGATTCATTATTGCTGATAAATACTGTACCACCTTGCCCTACAATACCAATGTAATCACCTTTTGAATCAACTACATTGGCTCCAAATGGTAGCGTTTTATTACCTGCTCGAATCACGTTGTACACTTCATTTTTTTCAATTTTGGTATCAAAAACGACTTTAACAACACTGCCTTCATACGGTACAACTTGCGCCGTAGTACTGCTGAATACGATATCTTCAGGGCTACCTTTCGGGTCAAGATCGATATTATTAATACGGTATGGTCGAACATATGGCGCCACCGCATAGCCACGACTATCAATCTTGGTATTGTGCGATCCCATCACTGATGCACCTTCCGCACCTTTTGCTTCAATTAGTGCGATGGTCGATGAGGTATTTGGTGATAAAGTCACTCCGCCAGAATGCACTATCATGGATCCATTCGCGGATGCGCCATATTGACGATAGCCTTGACCTTGGCTGTAGTTAGCATTGGTCGTCACTACTGGCGTTTGGTAGCCCGTATTCAATGCAAAATTGCTGCTTCCACCATTTTCTACAGAAGTGTTTAAACCGTAAGTCCAGTTATTGTCCGCATCAAATGAGCCGTTAGCACCCACTTGAGAAGATCCAAATTTATCATTATTAAACGTGGTGTTGGACGTAATTGTCGTATAGTGGTTATCCCCAAAATAGAGTGGGAAGTTTACGTTTAAACTTACACGGTCATCTTGGCTTCTTTGTGTGTTATCGGAATAGACTCTCATAAACGAAACACCGTATG
The DNA here is from genome assembly GCF_000173415.1 of Providencia alcalifaciens DSM 30120. Lineage (GTDB taxonomy): Bacteria > Pseudomonadota > Gammaproteobacteria > Enterobacterales > Enterobacteriaceae > Providencia > Providencia alcalifaciens. The sequence goes on from NZ_ABXW01000053.1 coordinate 153,855, forward strand.
AGACGCGGTCATATTGATTGGTGTAATTTAGTTGATACTGTTTTTCAACACCTGAGCGGTTCCAATAACTTGAAATACGTCCTGTAAAATAGAAACTTCCTAACTCGTAAGGCAAGTTTTGGTTAATCGTGTAGCTAAAACCATTCTTTTCACGACCCAATGAGCTATTCATACCTTTTTTATCTGAGTCAATGGCATACAGTGCATTGGATAGGCTAAAGTAATCTTCAGTTGAATAACGATAAGCCGCTAAGACTAGGTTGGTATCTGTTTCAGAAAATAGTTTATTAAATGTAAAACGGTAGCTTTGCCCCATCTCAGTCTTTTGGTTAAACACCGTTCTTGACTGTGTCACATCCACAGCAACGGCACCAATAACCGTATTCACACCTGCACCGAGCAAATAAGCCTGATAATCATCAAATGCGGTCAAACCGCCATACAGCGTAAAGGTATTATTTAAGCCGTGTTGCAGAGTACCTTGCATAATAAACGGTCGATTACTAATGCCTTCAGCATCAGATTTACCACCCGAGAGCTGATAGCGGGTATAGCCAGGGCGTAATAATTGAGCCAAAGAGGTGTAAGGTACGCTAAATGAAGATTCGCTACCATCAGCTTCTTTTACTGTCACCACAAGGTCATTTCCGTAACCAGAGGGATAAACATCCGTCAGGTTAAAGGGTCCAGGTGAAACTGATGCTTGATAAATGACCACATCATTTTGTCTAACGGTCACTAATGCGTTACTCTGTGCCACTCCACGAATTTCAGGTACAAAAGAACTCATGCTATCGGGATACATGCTGTCATCGGTGGCAATTCTAGCCCCTAGCAGACTAATGCTATCAAACATGTCACCGTCGGTATAAAACTGACCCGCAGTTGCTTTTGCTTTGAGCGAGGCAACAGGACGTTGTAAATACGTTTGGTTACTATGCCAACTCGCTCCCTCTTTACGCTGCCAGCTTAAATTCCCAATATGCTTTAACATCCAGCCGTCATAGCTTAGTCCAGCATTTAATCCAAGATAAGCACTCGCACTATTATTATCGTTAGAATGGCTATCATAATAGTTCCCCATATAACCTAGGTTTAATGCGGGGATCCCTGATTCCCAGAATTGTTCTGAAACATATCCTCGAGAGGATTTTTTGCTCATATATTTGCGGTACAGATATATCCACACGTAGCGTAGAGGTGTGAAATATATCGCTCACATCAGCCTCACTGTTCCATTGATTCAAAAAGAGACATTCTTTGCTATCAAGGGATGCAGCTGGTGCAAATTTTTCAACATTAATTCCAAGGTCAGATAATAGTGCAGGCGTATAACAGGTGCCGAGTTGACCATTTTCTTTTGCTACAAAATCAAGGTCATAGCGCCCTTTCCAACTACCGTTGGTATACACGTCAACAGAATACTTTCCTGGACTAATCCCTGTGGTGTTAAATCGGTCAAAATCAACATTCTCTTGGCTACCGATAATAAAACCACTGTTAAATTCATACGTGGTTTCTTCTTCACTCCAAGCATAAAAAGACGGCAAAGCACAGACTGTGACTAAACCCGTCACGGAGAGTATGTTGGAATATTTATATTTTAACTCTCTCTGCTTCATTCCAAATCCTATTTAACGGTAGTTTTTACCGCTACATCTGAGCCGTAATCATTGATATTGTTAATAATAATTTTTGTTCCTGACGTCAGCGCTTTTTTAAGCTCTACTGTCGACTGGCTTTTCGGATCTAAAAAAATCGTCTTATCATTCAATGTACTAGAGCCATCAACAGAAATTTTTGTAATAGTAATAAAGTATGGCGTCGGATTGTCGATATTAAGTCTGCTACCAGCGGCTTTTACCACTAATTGTTCAGGAGCAAGTTCACGGCTACCTAAACCTGATGGGCGATAGAAAAATTTAAAACGAGAACGAATCGCTAGTTGCAGCACATTTTGATTTTCTGCTGCTTTATTTTTGACCATAGGTGGAATATCTAAAAGGTTAAGCCACCAGAGTGATTCTCGGTCTTGTGGAATGGCGGATTTATCCATCAATTTGATGCGGATAGTTTGTCCACCTTTAGCTTCAATTCGGGAAATCGGGGGTGTGAGTTGAAAAGGCGTTTTAATGGTGTCGGGTGTTTCAGATGCATCACCATTATCAAGCCATGCTTGAGCCATAGCAGGACGATCAGCCGTATTATTTAATTGAATTGTAATTTCTTTTTCATCGCTAGGATAAATAAAGCGTGTACCGTTAACGATAATATTATTTGCAAATGCCGTCATGCTAGACAGTAAGCAAAGACTAAATAGAATGGCTTTCATGTGGGCCTCAAAGCAAAAAGCGGCAGTTTACCCACCGCTTACTAACTCATGCTTTTATCGAAAATGCCGATAAAAACTGACTGAAAAATTAGTTATAAGTAATTTCGTAGGTCGCGTAGCTTTGAATTTCACCCGCGCTTACTGCATCTGGAGTACTTGTGGTGTAACCAACATAGTAAGTGAAACGTGTATTTTTGCCGTTTAACTCACCTGTGGCTTTTGGTTGGCTAGTTTGACCTGGGAAAATTTTAGTTGCAGCTTTACCATCAGTAGATAGCGCTAACTGAATGTTTTTAGCACCATTAACTACAGTGTTAGCTAAGCTACCTTTTGTGTTAGCGGCTAAGTTACCACCAGTCCAGCGTACGCCTAAACCGGAAACATCAGAAACAGCTTTACCACTTTGTGCACAATCACTGATTTCGATAGCAAATGTTTTTGGTTTTAAAATTGTATCGGAGCCACCATCTTTAACTTCTTTTAAAGAAACCGGCGCTAAATACACAGTAGCATCGCTACCTTGACCATCAACGGAAACGTTACAAGAAACATCCATAACTTTACCGTTGAAGTTAACTTGACCACCACCAACTGGTGTTGCTGCGTTTGCTGTTGTTAAGCCAAGAACTGTTGCTGCGATAGCAGTCAGTAAAACTTTTTTCATTTTCAATTCCTAAGATGAGTTTTTATTTATTACTTATAAAAATTATTAAGTGGTCTTTATTTAGTTGTTGGTAACAGCAAAAACGGAACCCTGCTGCATTAAAATACAGCGAGAAGTCAGTATGTTTTTATTTTCAGCGAATTGCTGTAACGCACACACAGGGAATGACTTAATACATTCTATTTTTGAACCGACAAGCTATTTGACCCTCTAATTCGCCGCAAAGCATACATAAAAACTTAAGTATCCTTAAATCGTTTTTACCTTAGCTTATTAATATTTTGATAGATAGAATCTATTATAATTGATCTATTAATTGATAATGCCAATATATTAATTACGCGCAATAAGTCATATTTAGAGCTAGAATTAGTAATTTGTTAGATTTAGCCGAATTTAATTAGAGTTATATTTTGGTTTTTTATAAATTAAAAGATTTATGTGAAAATTTTAAATTTGAGATGTAAGTTAAATTTTATGACTTCATTTACATTTAGACACTTTTTCTAGTAGTTTCGTAACAAAATAATATCCCTGTATACGTGTTAAAAATCCATAAAACATAAATATTTCTTATTGATTATACCGTTGTTCATATTGGAACATCGAATAATAAATAAAATTAAATATCGAATTATTATTCCAAGACTCAATTCACTCTCTATTGGTGTAAATGAATTATCTATAACTTTATTGCGCTATAAGTAAGGATAAAAATTCGTGAAATCGAAAGTTATTAGGTTGTAATTTCGCTATAGTGACAATTAGGAAAACACGTTAATGAATAGGACAAGAGATTTGTGATAAAAAATCATAAAAACCGCAAGATAATGCTTACATTATTTAATTAGGCTTTAATGATTTAGTCTATTTAAGAGTATCGGGACATGAATCTATGTTAGAGGAAATTATCATTTCTGATCTGACAATACTAAATAAGTAGTATTTTCTTGCCAAAAACTTGATCTGCCTCAAGATTTGGAAAATATCTATAACTTATTGATATATAAATAAATTATATAAGGCAATCAATTCGACCAAATTTATAAAAATTGCCTGAAAAATACATATTAGGAATATTCCTAAAAACACATATTTTGTGTTTATGATTTACCTTATGTATCGATTTTGGGCAAAAAAGCATTTAAAGCTAAGTGCTATTCTATTTTAAGACTAAGTATTTTACTCCGTATATTCATGAACAATCGTGACAATAACGCTAATAATAGTACTATTTAAATCACATCAACTCATTAAATTGATAACAAAAATGCAAGATGATATTTGAAAGAAATGGCTTAAAAAATATTTTATTTCAACAAGATATGAAATATGGTTTAAATAATTCAGGTGTATGCATTAGATGAGTTGAATATTAGAACATTTGATATTAATAAATATTTAACATTTTTAAAACCATTAATGAACAAAATCCATTTCATGCATATCTTATTAATTCTGATTGATATAGCAAAGACGTTATTTTCTGATTAAGTCGATTAATTGGCTGGTAAATATAATATTTGTCGTATTTTCTATCCCCTATTCATTTAGTTAATAAAAAACCCGCACTAAGCGGGCTTTTTGAGGGGGCACAATAAAATGCTATCTAGTATTAGGATGATTCATAATATGATCTTCCCATTCCACCACATCAATTTCTCGTACAGCAATGTGGCGAACAGAAATACCTTCATTATGCATTGCAGCTTTTGAACCTGTTTTCAATGGATGCCATGCAGGAAGTGATTTTCCTTCCATAAGCAAACGATAGGCACAGGTGCTCGGTAACCAAGCAAATGTTTCTAAATTGTCCCGTGTCAGTTTGATGCAATCTGCTTCATATTTGAAACGATCTGCATAATGCTTGCACTGACAGGTTTTAATATTTAATTGGTTACAAGCCACATTAGTGAAATAGATCTCATCGGTATCTTCATCTATCAGTTTGTGTAAACAACATTGCCCACATCCATCACAGAGCGATTCCCACTCTTCATCGGTCATTTCATCTAAGGTTTTAACCTGCCAGAAAAACTGAGACATAATACTGCAAAATCCTATACTTAAATGACTCTAGTGGTCAGTGAATTATCATTAATCGTTAGCGTTAACATATCCCCAGAAACCAGCGGACCAACACCGTCTGGTGTTCCTGTTAAAATAACGTCGCCAGGACGGAGGGTAAAGAAGCGGGACATATAGCTAATCAGCGGTAAAACTGGCGTGATCATATCACGAGTCGATCCAGACTGACGAACTTCGCCGTTGATCTCTAAACTCAATGACATATTTTGTAAGTCACTTGTACCACTAACAGGAATAAAACCAGAAATCGGGCAAGAACCATCAAAGGCTTTGCTTTTCTCCCAAGGTTGCCCTGCTTTCTTAAATTTCGCTTGTAAATCTCTCAGCGTTAGATCAAGCGCAACGGCATAACCGGCTATTGCACGGGCAACTCGGTCTTCATCCGCATTTTTTAGCGGCATACCAATTAAAATAGCCATCTCTACTTCATGATGGACAGAACCTAAATCTTTAGGGATCACAATCGGTTGGTTTACATCACACAGTGCTGTTTCAGGTTTAATAAATAAAACGGGCTCTTCCGGTAATGCTGACCCCATTTCTTTAATATGTTTTGCATAGTTACTACCCACACAAACTACTTTATTGGCAGGGAAATCTAATAAGGCACCTTGCCAGTCGCGATGTTGATACATATCGGTAACTCCTATTATCGTTATTGTATTTTTGTAGCGATACCATCCGCCATCATACAAACACTTAATGCGAAATAATATGAACGATTCCAATGCATAATCGTGCGGAAGTTTTGGGTGACTAAGAAAGTTCGACCTTCAGGATCATCGGGAATGACCACCCAAGTTTTTATCTCTGGTGATAACCGGGAAAATGCAGGTAGTTTAACGCCTAACTGTTCCCATTCCTGAACTGTTTTACCTTGTTCCGTTTTAACGCCTTCTAAACGACGGTTAAAATCAGCGGGCAAAGAGACTTGGTAGCCCCATGGTAATGCAGATTGCCATCCTTCCGTTGATAAATAATTAGCAATAGAAGCAAAAACATCCGCTTTATTATTCCAGATATCCATTTTGCCATCACCATCACCATCCGCTGCATAAGATAGATAAGATGTTGGCATAAATTGGCTTTGACCCATTGCACCCGCCCATGAGCCTTTCAGCTGTTGATCTTCAGGAATATAACCTTTATCCATGATTTCCAATGCAGCCAATAATTGCTTACTAAATAGAGCTTCGCGGCGACCTTCGAAAGAGAGTGTTGCGAGAGCAGAAATGACATCTTCTTTACCTTGTGAACGACCAAAACCACTTTCAAGTCCCCATAAAGAAACAATATATTGAGGTGGTACACCATATTTCTGGCTAACGGCATTCAGAACAACTTGGTTTTCATAATATTTTTCCACCCCCATATTAATGCGAGATTGTGGCAAAACATTTTTTAGATAACTTGCTAATGTCACTGTAGCACGCTTTTCAGGCTGCCCTTTATCCGCTTTTACAACACGTTCTAGGAAGTAAATATTAGCGAAACCACGATCAATCGTAGATTGTTTAATACCTTGAGCAATCGCATGTTGTTTCAACAACTCCACATACGCTGGAAACTGGGAAGGTTCTCGTTGTTCGATCGGAAATGCTTTATCCAATGCGATAATTTCTTTTTCAATCGCAGCCTCTTGTGCCGTTGTCAGAGTTCGCGTTTCATTCGCATGGGTTGCAGTAGTTTGAGTATGTGGCGCACTGCAACTTGCTAAAAGTAGACCAGCGACTAATGTATATAATAACGTTGGCTTCATTTTTATCCTCCTGACGATAATGGCTTTTTAAGGATCTTCCTAAATTGTCTTAGTCGTTTAGTTCACGGTATTCAGAAAGTAAATCCTCGACCGGAGGTGGGAATTGCAAGTAATAACCAACGTCTTTGAGATCAGCGCGAACTCGCTCAATATCAGCATTAGCCAGCTTTTCACGTTTATCTAACGAAATTAACATTGAGAACTGAGGTTTGCCAAACTGTTTAAGGAGTTCTTCAGGAACGCGTGAAAAATCATCTTTTTTTCGATATATAAATAAGTTTGATCACGGTTCGGGCTTCTATAAATTGCACAAATCATTATATTTAACTCTTTTTCTTGGTTCGTAAGCTTGCTTGAAGTATGCAGTAACTATAACATGCTATTGTTTTACTGAGTATCTTCACCCGAGGATTGTTTCGGAAATTTTAATTTGCTGAGTCTAGATAGATGCCACAATCGCCAATAGAACTTAAAGGCAGCAGTTTTACTCTTTCAGTCATTCACTTACACAGTGAAGAGCCTAAACTCATCAAAAAAGCGCTGCAAGACAAAGTAAGTCAGGCTCCTGATTTTCTTAAAAATGCCCCAGTTGTTATTAATGTTGCAGAATTAACGCATCACGCGGATATGTACAGTATTCACAAGGCGATAGTTTCTGCTGGTCTTCGAATTGTTGGCGTTAGCGGTTGCACTGACCCACTATTAAGACAAAAAATCAATGAAGCGGGACTGCCCGTACTCAATGAAGGTAAAAGCAAAAAAACGCCAGAACCATCAACGGATGACGTCACTTTTGCAAAATCTGATATTGCACCTCAGTCTGCCCCTATCGAATCTGCTTATCGCAAAACTCGCATTATCAATACTCCAGTACGTTCAGGTCAGCGCATTTATGCGCCAAATAGTGATCTCATCGTCACAAGTAATGTTAGTGCAGGTGCAGAATTATTAGCAGATGGTAATATTCATATCTATGGTGTTATGAGAGGTCGAGCCCTTGCTGGTGCCTCTGGAGATATGGAAAGCCAGATTTATTGTACTCATTTGCAGGCAGAGCTAGTGTCGATTGCAGGCGAGTATTGGTTGAGCGATCAAATACCTACTGAATTTCTCACCAAAGCAGCTAAACTTTGTTTAGTTGATAACAAACTTAATATTGAATACTTAAATTAGACCTTATTTACAAGGAATTATTCATGGCACGCATAATTGTTGTTACTTCTGGTAAAGGTGGCGTTGGTAAAACCACTTCAAGCGCGGCCATAGCTACCGGCCTAGCTCAAAAAGGGAACAAAACTGTAGTTATCGATTTCGATATCGGTCTACGTAACCTTGACCTAATCATGGGGTGTGAACGTCGCGTAGTATATGACTTCGTCAACGTTATCCAAGGTGATGCAACTCTAAATCAGGCGTTAATTAAAGATAAACGTACTGAAAACCTCTATATTCTGCCTGCATCACAAACTCGTGATAAAGACGCCCTGACTCGTGAAGGTGTTGAAAAAGTTCTTGATGAACTTAGCAACGAAATGGCGTTTGATTTTATTATTTGTGATTCTCCCGCGGGTATTGAAAGCGGTGCATTAATGGCGCTTTATTTCGCTGATGAAGCCATCATCACAACCAACCCAGAAGTCTCTTCTGTTCGCGACTCAGACCGTATTTTAGGGATCTTATCGTCTAAGTCTCGTCGTGCAGAAAAAGGTCAAGACCCAATTAAGGAACACTTATTACTGACTCGCTACAACCCAGGTCGCGTAACCCGTGGTGACATGCTCAGTATGGAAGACGTTCTAGAAATTCTGTGCATTCCATTAATTGGTGTGATCCCAGAAGATCAATCTGTTCTACGTTCTTCTAACCAAGGTGAACCGGTTATTCTGGACTCTGACTCTGACGCAGGACAAGCATATAGCGACTGTGTAGAACGTATTTTAGGTGAAGATCGCCCTATGCGTTTCATTGAAGAAGAGAAAAAAGGCTTCTTAAAGCGTCTATTTGGGGGATAAATAATGGCTTTATTGGATTTCTTTCTGTCGAGAAAAAAGACGACAGCAAATATCGCAAAAGAGCGACTGCAAATCATCGTTGCTGAACGTCGCCGCGGTGATAGTGAGCCAGCTTATCTTGCTGATATGAAGCGAGATATTTTGCAAGTTATTTGCAAGTATGTTCAAGTTGACCCAGAAATGTTATCCGTACAATTTGAACAAAAAGATGATGATATTTCTGTTCTCGAATTAAACGTCACTCTTCCTGAAGCAGAGGAAGGTAAAGATGTTAAAGAGACAAAACCAGCAGAACAGTAATATTGTACAATGCCGCTATACCACTATAGCGGCTTGATTTTTACCTCATTTTTCTAATCTAATTTAAAATTAATCTCTAATTTCAACTGCCTGTTCATATCCTCTGGTGGTTTACCCAAAGGTTTGCAACGCTTAATTGCATCTAATATCGCCTGTTCAAAAAATGGGCTCATTTCTGAATCCAGCACTTTCGTATTGACCAATTCACCTTTCTCTGTGACATCAAACTGAACTTGAATATCCCCTTGCATACGCATTTTGCGTGCTCGTCGCGGGTACTGTTTGTGGCTATCAATTTCCCGTTTGATCTGGTCTAAATAGCGCTGTTTGGCATTGATGTTATTTTCGCCATCAGAAAAATGAGCGAGGTCACCTTGCTGCCCTGCAGCTAAAGAATTTGCTTTGCTTTCTCCTTCTTTTGCTCTTTGGGTTTGCAAATCATCCCGAGAACTGTCTTTCTTGGCTTTTTCTTCTGGTTTAGCTTTATTTTTTACAGGATTACGCTTTTTAGATTTCACTTCATTGGGTGTTTTATCAGCGACGTTATTTGAGGCATTATCTTGATGGTTACGCTGCTTACTGACCTTGATATTCGCGTACTCAAACTCCTCGATGGTATTGAGTTCATCTCCAGTTACCGATTGGCTTTCTTGGGGGACACTCACTTGCTGCTCAACTAAAAACTGAGTTAACGCGACGGTCACCACTGGCGAAATTAACGGTGCTGTCATTTTGAATGACAATGAATTGACTGTAAAAAAACAGAAATAAATAATGGTGCCGTGTAATAAGCCAGAAAGCGGTAATCCATAATAAATTCGAAAATAATTCATGGCGATATTCCTAATCAGCCCCAGCAAATATACTTTGCTGGGGCTGAGCCTTAGAAGTGACTAGTCACACTTAAACGAAGAGATCTTCCCGGCGCAGGCATCATGCTACGCGTCAATGGGTCAATGTAATATTCGTTTAATACGTTAGAAGCTAATAACTCCACTAACAGGTTTTTATTCACTTGGTAGGTAACATAAGCATCCGTGACAAATACCGCATTCCAACTCATCGGGTTATTGTTTAACGGTGAATAAGAAGGACCAAACTTGCTCGCCATCTGTGCTTCATCTTTATTTTCTGTTTTGGCGTGATAGCGTATACGTCCGCCAACTTCCAAACTTTCATTAAAGAAACGCATACCGAGGTTAGTATGGATACTGTATTTAGGTTGTAACTGGGTTCGGAGATAGCCGTGCGGAAAGCCACCTTCAGTACAGATTGACCCTTTGTACTTATTCAGCGGGTCTAAACGAGCCATTGATGCATCATCACAAACTTCATTTTTCAGCCGGAAATCAATTCCTAAATCCCCAAAGAAACGTCCATTATCATAACGGGCTAGCACTTCCAATCCAGCGGTTCGGTGCTGATCCATTTGTGCAAAAACCAAATTACCATCACGATCAAAGGCGTTTTCAATCATATTATGGTAATAGTTGATTCTAAAATCGGCGGCATTTTCTGACTTCAACCAGCTTTGTAAATTACGCACATACCCAATTTCAAAAGTATGGCTACGTTCTGGCTTAAAGGGATGCGTTCTTATTGCGCTATCACCCTCACCAGAGAATCCAATAGTATCTTCAAAAATACTGGGCATTCTGACGGTTTCGGCGTAACGCGCAAACACTCGGTCATTATCGGAGAGGTAGACAGATCCCCCTATTGATGGACTCCACGCGGAATTAATACGTTTACCTGGGTTTTTATACTTTTGGTTCTCGTCGACTGAAATATAATCCCATTCTTTATTTGGAGCACGATAAGCAATAATTGCTTTGACTTTTTTCTGGCTAATCGGGTCAATCACTTCTTCTGAGAGGTCAATTTCGCCGTTATAGAATGGGTTATTCTCCGCAGTGAGCTTACCATCTTCATCCACTCGCCATTTGATATAGTCGAATCCGGTAATACGAAACCCCTCATACTCTTCATGGATTGTAGAATAGTGCTCGGCTTTTTTTAGGGAATGCTTAGGGAGTGATAACGCTTCTGCGACAAACCACTCAATTCTAGAAACACCAATGGTACTATCCGGCCAGAGGCCTATCTTATCGTAACCATCAAAAGTACGCCCTTTGCTATCCACATAGCCCTTAACCTTACTGGCTTCCTCTTCAGTAAAGGGCCGAGTATATTCAAAATTCATGGCTTTCTCAATTTGATGCACCGCAAATCGGGAGTCTTTTGCTTTTAATCGACGTTCCCTTAATAAATCTCGCGACCAATAATTTTGATACTGAATACCTGCATTGACATGTAGCCAATTCGTGGGGCGCCAATCCAATCTAATTGCTCCACTGTATTCTTGGCGTTTGCCTTCGCGCGGAATCGCTCGAAATACGTGATATTTAGGTACTTCAGCATTAGGATCATAAATATCATCATGACTATGAATTTTCTCATTCATAAAATTACCAATGAGAGTCACATCAAAGCTAGGCATTAATTGGGTCTTATTAGACAAGGAAATACCTTGCCTGTCATTGAGCTGACTCAGTTTTATACCATCCACTAGTTTTCCATTTACAAAGGGATTTCTATAAGTCATATCAGTAGACCAGTCATACTCCATCGCTTGTCTAGGTAAAGCACCCGCAGTGTTTGAATTTAAATCCATTTTTGTTAGCCAATAACTTAACTGAAAATCAAAAAACGGCTGGTCGCTGGGTTTAAATCCATAGTTAACAGAAAAAGAGCCTAAACTAAGATTTGCCAACGGCCATTGCGGAATTTCTCCCGCTAAATCATGAAAACGAATTTGTGAGGGCATTATTTCCCCATAATGACTTTTAGTATGTACATACCCAAGGGAGACACTCTGTGATTCAGAAAGTTGTAAATTCATTTTTTGCAGAAAAGTCTCGATATTGCTGGAGGTATTACCCACTTCTTTGGTGGGCAAATAGACATTTGCTACAAAGGGAATGTTAGGATCTAGCGTCTTTTCTGAATACTGATTATCTCGAGTAATAATAGGTTCTCGGAAATAATGTGCGCCATGACGACCTGAAAAATAGTTTCCTTGGTTTCGGTGGCTATAAGCAAATAGCAGATTAAATTTTTCTTGCCGTAACCCAAGTGCCACTCGCATCGCGCTGTCTTTTAAATTAAAAAAATTCGAACTTCCTGGTTGATCTGGCTCTACAGATGTCTCAGGATCACGGAACATCACTAACGATAGACTGTCATTATAATGATTAACTAAACTATCCATCAGTTCTGGGTCATCGCGGTAATCGCTTCCAAGATGCAACTGGTTAATTCGAGGCTTTGTCGAATTAGTTCGCGTTTCCAATTTAAGATCGACAGCAAAATGTTCATCTGATGGGACGATATCATCAATACTGAGGGTTTTAACCGCAACGCCACCACCAATAGAAGTACGAATATCACGATCTAACATCGGGCTTTTTATCACTGTGATGCTACTGATCATATTAGGGTCAACATAATTACGATTATTCGCACCGTTGTAACCACGCCATACCGTTATAGCTTGTTCCGTACCGTCGACAGTAACGGGTACGCGCCCTTGCCCTTGAATGCCGCGAACATTTGGGTCTAATGCCCCACTATTACGCGCATCTCCGCTATAAACCCCAACGCCATGATTTAAAATATCGGCAGGGTTAGTACCTTTATAACGTTCGGCTGCTTCTTTACTGATATAAATATTGGATTCATCTCTATCATATTGGTCATCCGCACCTTTTTGGTCACGTTGCTTAATCGTATCGATTTGGTCTTTTATCTGAATATTGCCCACTTGTTCCCTTGAGCTGGCATAAGACGAAAGTGAAATGCCCCCCATAGCTAACCCTGTGGCAATTTTCATTGCCACCACTGTTGTTACTTTCATATTAAATCTCAATGTAAACTAAAATGTTTTACTTAAATTTAAACCCACTTCGCTTTTATTATAGGAATAGCTTATTCTTGCACTGCTATCATTGAATTTGTAATTAACATAGAACGTTGGTGTTAATGATAGAAACGTATGATCTAATAATGTTATTTGGCTATTTAATTCCCACGATTCATCACTACGTTTTGTATTAAGTGCACTATCGAAATCAAAAAAATCATAATTGCTGCTTGTTAGTTTATTGACTAACTTATTCGAGCCAACGGCATTAATTGAGCCCACTGTTAACCCTGACACTTGGTAGCTATCACTTTTATATTTTTCAATATTTTTACCGCCATATATATTTGAGAATACACTCCATTGTGGGTTAATCGAATAAATAGCGGTCATACTGTAATTAATATTATAGCCTGAACGTGATGTTCGTTTACCAAAGAAAGTTTGATTTTTATATGCCAGGTTAGATAGCAAATAAAGCTTATTACTGGGAAAATATACCCCAGTAATGCTTGCACCTACACTGTAATGATCAAACAAATGCCCCCGCCAATTGATATCTGCAATAGGTGAAAACGTGATCTTTTTATTCCCATAAAGATACTGATAGCTTATTGATGAGTAACTCGAAAAGCGCCTTTTTACTGAGCGATGTGGGTATTCCCATACATTTCCACCCATACTGGCTAACAGCGAGTGACCTCGATATTGCCAAAGGATTTTATTGGCATTTCCTGAAAACCCGTACACTAAACCAGATTTAATTTCACTGCCTTGCATACACAAGATCGTGCCACATTGCTGTTCCTTGTTACCATGAGCCTCAGTATAGTTTGTGTCATACTTTAAATCCGCATTGAAATTTCCCTGCCAATGACCACGTTTTTCTAATGCTGTGATTTCTTTGTCTATCTGCTTGATTCGGTCTTCCGGTAAATTGACTCGATATTTATCTTTTATCTTTTTATATAAACTTAATGCTTCACGATGATAACTGTTTTTTATATAGACATGAGCCAATTTCATTTCAGAAAAGACTGAGTCAGGGTTACCATTGACTATTTTCAAATAAAATTTTAGTGCTAATGGATAATCACCATTAAAATAAGCTCTTTCTGCTGAAATATAATCCAACATACCTTTATCATGATTTTCATCATTCAGATAGTCAGGTAATATTCTATCGATTTGCTGGAATTTTTGCCGGTTAACTAAATCATAAAGAATAAAACCAAGGTCGTCGACAGTTTTATTTATTTTAACTGGGATTATTGTGGGCGCTTTATTTCTTGTGTTATTTATTTCAGTTAAAACTTCAATTATCTGTTCATATTGCTGATGCCCATAATTTTTCTCAGAAAATGAATTCATAGAAAACAACAATATAATTAATACTTCAATCTTGTTGATTATTTTTTTCATCCGCCTTCCTTTTCCTTTTTCCACAAAAATACAGGTAGGCAAAATAACTTTTGCCTACCTGATAGCAGCTATATTGCGAAATAGAGATTACTCTTGGTTCTGGCTGCCACCAAAAGCGGTATCATATTGATGCTCACTATTAAATACGGCGACACCACCAACATGTTCCGCATTCTCGCCAAAGAAGCGCCCATAGCTCATACCTGATACGGTGTCATTAGCAATTGCTGAACCTGAGAATGAGCCGGCATCATGTATTTGACCCTCAAGAGCAATTTTTAAGTTCTCGCCTTGTAATGAACCGGTATAGCCCTTATCACCAAAGTCAGCTTCAAATACACCGGAAAGCTTTTTCTCACCATCATATTGATTGATCCCTGCAATGGTGTAAGTGGCTTTACCTTCGGTTGGTACTGATGTTGTTGCATCTTGACCAGAGAAGAAAGCAGTGTGCTTAGCATCATCTTCCATTCCAGTTTGTGACCAATCCCCATAATAAACTTCGGCATCTGCGATTTTAGAGAACTGGAATTTCCCCATATCGACATTACCGTGCGGTGTTCTAGGAACAACATAGACATTGCCCTCTTTTGGGAACATAACCAATCTGGTTAAACCAGAAAATGAAATCCTTTTTCCATCGGATTTGTGACGATAACCAATGCCCGGCGAACCAATCTCACCACCATGTGGGTCTTTAACTGATTGCGTTACTCCTACCGTTACATCCGACCTTTCTGTCTCATACGTTTGGCTCTGTGCAGATTCCGTTATCGCACTCGCATAGGTAGACATACCTGCCAAAATAGCAATTAACGTCGCTTTAGTACTTTTATTCATAGTGATTTCCTTATTCAATTAGTAAAAAATTAAAAGGAGATGATGCTTTTTACTCTTTTCTCTTGGACATATTTGTGGACCCACAAACTGAAAATGATTTTATGAGAATGCGTTTTATTTACAAATAAAGGTTTTATAATTCAATGAAAAATCATTACATTAGAATGGTGTTTTTTCTTTTTATTTTTCAATAAACTATAAAATAGCTCTCCCCCTATAAATGTTAATCATCCCTGTAATGAGCTATTTTAAGTTCGATCTTTATTTATCTTTGCTATTTTTTAAGAGTAATTACAGAATTGAACGGCATTAAATAATGATATTAATCTCAATGGATGGGATTATTTTTAGATTAGTGTTAAATAATAATCTTCATTATTTAAAGAGGAATAAATATTTAGGATTGTCGGAATGAGAATAAAACTTACTGATAAGAATAACAAAATACCCAAGAAAAAAAGTGCCTTGAAAATCACATAAAGGCACAAAATTATCGCTATTTTGTGCCTTTATCGCGGATTACGCTTGGCTAAGTAATCGAGTTAAGGGTCCTTCCAATAATCGCCCACGCCAACCTGCAAGCAGTTCAGGCTGACAAGATTTTTCTTTTAATCCCCAATGCACTGCTAGTAATTGGTTTATTTGACGGCGAGATGCCAGTAATTCAGGGTTGAATTTTTCATTCTCAGCGATCTCTTTCACCACAGCTTTTATTTCTTTAAAGATACTTTTGTACTGGCTTTGCTCTGTGATATTAGCCACAGGTGCAGGATATTGGCTTTCATCGAGTTTTTTCGCGTCCTCAACGATACTTAATAAACGCCGACCGTGACAACGAATTTCCTGCCCTGATAAACCTAATGCGTCCAGCTCACCTAATGAACTTGGTAAGTAGCGAGCGACCTTCCATAAATTTTCTTCTTTAATGACGAAGTTTATTGCCATATCCCGTGCTTTCGCTTGGTCAAGACGCCATGCTGCCAGTAATTGCAAACAGGCAAGTTGCTCATCACGTAGCTGCCATGCATTAGTGATGCTTAAATAAGCTTTTTCTGGTTTGACTGTTTTTTGACGACGCGCAACGATACGCTGACATTCATCTTGTGCGTCCGCTAATAAACCTTCTTCTGACACTTTTTCCATCAAAATTTTCGCGAGTGGCAGCAAATAAAGGACATCTGCAGTCGCATAATCACACTGTTTCTCACTTAAAGGTCGAGCAAGCCAATCTGTTCGTGATTCGCTTTTATCTAGCTCGATACCCAAATGTTCTGCTACTAACGTCGCAAAACCACAAGAAATTGGATAACCCAAGAACGCGGCAAGCACTTGAGTATCTATCATTGGCTCAGGCACACAACCAAAATCATGCATAAAAACTTCTAAGTCTTCACTGCCTGCATGTAGAAATTTTAATTGGTTTGGGTTGGTTAACAGTGCCTTAAATGGGCTAAAGTCCGTCATTAAAAGCGGATCAATCAATGAAACCTGTTTTCCATCATACAACTGCAATAACCCCAGTTGAGGGTAATAGGTTCTAGTGCGAACAAACTCAGTATCTAATGCTAACCACGGTGCATCGCTGGCCTCTTGGCAAACTTTGGCTAATTCGCTATCTGTTGTGACTAAACGGTAATTCAAAACAAGTTTCTCTTTATTATAATTTAGTTAAGTGTATCTGACGGACACAGTAACGCCGGTAAAAACCGGCGTTACACATTGCTTTTGTTAATTCACCACTCAATAATTCATTATGACGGTGATTTTTCTCGTGCTTGCTGCTCTTCGGCTCTTAACTCTTTTCGTAGGATTTTCCCTACGTTAGATTTTGGTAGCTCATCACGAAACTCAAAAATTTTCGGTACTTTATAAGCGGTTAACGAACGACGGCAAAATGTTTTAAGATCTGCAGCGGTCAATGAAGAATTTTTAGTAACCACGAAGACTTTTACTGCTTCTCCAGTGCTTTCGCTTGGCACGCCAATGGCGGCACATTCAACCACATCAGGATGCATGGAAATCACATCTTCAATTTCATTTGGATAGACGTTAAAACCAGAGACAATAATCATATCTTTCTTACGATCAACAATACGAATATAGCCTTCATCGTCTATTTCAGCGATATCACCGGTAGCTAACCAGCCATCCACAATGGCTTCGCTCGTTGCATCAGGACGATTCCAATACCCTTTCATTACTTGTGGACCTTTTACCCACATTTCACCCGCCGTACCACGGGGAACTTCATGCCCATCATCGTCTAAAAATTTCACATCTGTTGATGGAACGGGTATTCCGATACTACCACTATAAGCTGTTAAATTATATGGGTTACCTGAAACTAATGGTGAACACTCAGTTAAGCCATAGCCTTCCAATAAATGCCGCCCTGTCAGCGCTTGCCATTTCTGTGCGACGGCTTTATGGACAGGCATTCCTCCGCCAACGGACAGCCGCAAGCGCGAGAAATCCAACTTTTGAAAATCGGGATTTTGCAACCACGCATTGAATAATGTGTTAACGCCCGTGATCGCTGTAAATGGATATTTAGCTAATTGTTTAACCGTATCCGGAACATCTCGCGGATTGGTAATCAGTAAGTTCACACCACCGACATTAATAAATAATAAGCAATTTACCGTAAGTGCAAATACATGATAAAGCGGTAGAGCTGTAACCACATATTCATGACCAAAATGTAAAACTGGCCCATATGCTGCTCTGGCCTGCGCAATATTTGCCAACATATTGCGATGAGTTAACATTGCACCTTTTGCCACCCCAGTCGTTCCACCGGTATATTGCAAAAATGCCAAATCATCACCCTTGATATTTGGCTTGATATACTGCATCCGATATCCCTGATGCATCGCACGGCGAAACGAAATTGCATCAGGCAGATTGTATTTCGGTACTAAGCGCTTGATGTATTTCACGACAAAATCCACGATGGTGGCTTTCGGACGGGGAAGTTGGTCACCAAGGCGAGTTAAAATGACGTGTTTAACCTTTGTATTAAATACGATTTTCTCTAGGGTATGCGCAAAGTTAGAGACGATAACAATCGCTGTCGTTCCACTGTCATTAAGTTGATGCTCTAACTCTCGCGGGGTGTACAGTGGATTGACATTCACCACGACCATACCCGCACGTAAGATACCAAACAGTGCAATAGGATATTGCAGTAAATTTGGCATCATTAAGGCAACACGATCCCCTTTTTTAAGACCCAATCCATTTTGTAGGTATGCGGCAAATGCTCGGCTTCTCTCTTCAAGCTTACGATACGTCATCACAGCGCCCATGTTAATGAACGCAGGTTGATCCGCATATTGAGCAACGGCATTTTCAAGTAACTCTGCTAATGACGCGAAGTCATCAGGATTTATTTCTTCAGGTACATCAGCAGGATAATTTTTTAGCCAGATTTTTTCCAAAATGTTACTCCTGAATTTAGTGAGTTATTATTTTACACAACCCTTTAACAAATTATTAACTCATTGTACCAGTTTGAAAATTAAACAATGCTAAGGTTGAGAGCTATATCACTAAATAAATTTCATTCCTTCGAGATAAAAATAAGGCGGTCTATGCCGCCCTATTCAACTTAAGATTAATTCATCAGAGTTTTACTCTGTTTATATCCCGTAATTATACACCGTTGTGAGAAATTTTTGGAGAATTAAGCGGTTAATCGTCCACTGCCATTTCGTTTTTTGTAAAAAAAATCCTAGATTAACTAGGATTTTTAGCAGAATAATAATATTGATTACTCTTTAATCTTCCGTTAAATAGGTTTGCACCTGAGCAGATCCTACTGGATATCCATAGCCCCATCCCCAAGGATGATTATAGTAATATGGAGAACCATAATAACCATAACCCCATGGTCCCGCAGGCGGTGGGATCATCACACTTTGAGCAATACTCCAACGTTGAAAGCCAGTCACATTCATCGTCACGTATTGATAAGGAACTTCACCAATTTTTCCAGCTTGCTCTCCGGTAATATTACCTACAACAGTCACATAGCGGTTTCTAAAATCATTTGGTTCAACGAACCCATTGATATAGGCATAGATACGACCAAGAGATGCGGAATTTAATTCCGGCGCAGCATCGTATTTATTTAACGTCATGACCGCTATTTCAATTCGCGTTCTTTTCGGTTCATTTAAAACAGAAATAACCTTGCCGCCAAAACGCGCTTCTTGACCGATAAACATTTCCGGTGCATTTTGTACCGATTTAAGATTTTCTGCAGGATTAGGCACCGAACCTTTGATCGATTGAGGGATCGATACACAACCAGCCAGCGCTAATATGCCCGCAAGTAACAGCGTTTTCATTGCTGAGCGGTAGCTAAATTGAATTTTCATTTTCCACCTCCAATTAGCCATCATTATAAACTGAGATAATAAGTATTAATACAGCCCAAAAACCTCACCACATTATATGTTCAATTCAATTGTTATTAGTACTCATTTGTTCAATGATAGCTCAATTAAAAGCCAATTCTATGTCTTAGGTAAAAAAAATAGCTATCTAGTATTAACCTAATAGCTATTTATTTTCATTCTACAAAAATGGTTTTTATTTTTATTCGCGACCGGGTAATTTTTTCCAAGTGACTTCATTACGCAGGTAAGTTGGCTCAACATTCTCTACCGCAGTTATTTTACCCGCTATCCATAACTGTTCTGCTATTGGCAACATATCTTGCGCAGCTGGCAGAGTAATCAGGCTATCACTTATGGTCGAACCTTGTAACAATTCAGGATAAGCACCCCAACCAGTACCGGCGTAGCACCATTGTCCTTGTAACTCTGAGAGTTTAGCTTTGAAATCTGCTGGAAGCATGACAGCTTCAGTATCTTCACCTAACCAAAAACCTTGCTCATCACGTTGATATTGTGCGCAGTAGATTTCTGACATTCGAGCATCAATCGCGACCAGAACACGTGAGCAATCTGTTGTGCGATATGCACCTTGTGCCAGTGTCATTAATGAAGAAATGCCGATCATAGGTAAATCAGCGCCAAGCGCTAACCCTTGTGCGATCCCCACGCCAATCCGCACGCCAGTAAAACTACCGGGTCCGCGCCCAAATGCTAATGCATCTAATTGATTTAACGTAATACCCGCTTGCACTAATACTTCTTCAACCATAGGAAGTACTTTCTGGGTATGTTCACGAGGAGAAATCGCAAAACGCGAAATAATTTCACCGTCACACAAAAGTGCAACAGAACAAGCTTCAGTGGCTGTATCAACAGCTAGAATACGACTCGACATGCCTAAACTCCGGCAAATATTAGTTTTTTTGTTGTCGCCTTATGACGGCAACCTGAAAGATGGGCGGTATCTTAGCATAAACCACCCACGAGATTGCACTAAATTAGTGTTTTTCCATTGACTCGGAACGCTTTTGCGCCAAAAAATCAATCGCTTTATTCAGGCTACGAGTGCGTGGTGATGGTGGTAAGCTACGTAAAAACACTTCGCCATAAGGTCGAGTCACTAAGCGATTATCACAGATTACAATCACTCCATAGTCTTTCGTATCACGGATTAAGCGTCCAACGCCTTGCTTCAAGGTGATCACGGCATCAGGTAACTGCACATCAGCAAATGGGTCCCCACCACGGAGCTCACAATCTTCAATTCGTGCGCGTAATAACGGATCATCAGGAGCCGTGAAGGGCAGTTTATCAATGATCACACATGTCAGTTCATCCCCTCGGACATCCACCCCTTCCCAAAAACTACTCGTTGCCACTAAAACCGCATTCCCCGCGGCAATAAACTGAGCTAACAGCTTATTTTTGCTGCTTTCGCCTTGCATAAGGACAGGCAGCGTAAGCGATGCTTTAAATTCTTCTGCAAGTTCTCGCATCATCAAATGTGAAGTGCATAAGAAGAAACAACGACCTTGGTTTTTTTCGATCAGTGGACGCAGCATATTCGCCAATTTCTGTGCACTTCCCCGTTGATTAGGTTCAGGTAAAAATCGAGGGACACACAGTAAGGTTTGGCGTTCATAATCAAAGGGGCTAGCAAGCAACAATGTTTTCGCGTCACTAAGACCGAGCCTATCTGTAAAATGGCTTAACTTTTCATTCACGGACAATGTCGCCGATGTGAATATCCAACTTGCCGGGGTACTGGCTATCATTTCACTGAATTTATCCGCAACAGTAAGTGGGGTTAACGCCAATAAAAAATGACGCCCATAACTTTCAAACCAATAGCTATAGCCTGGGATAGTCACCTCTTTTAGGCGACTTAAACGGTTACGGTAAATGGTCACCCGCTCAAAAATAGAGTCTAAACTTTGAGAGCGACCTAATGATGTTTTGATCACCTCATAGCAGAGTTCAAGCGCATCATCGAGCAACGTTAGTGCACGCTGTACTTCAGATAACTTCAGTAATTCACGTAAATTACCGCGAAAACTGTTTTCCCCTAAATTAAGGCGAAAATCCAGTGTACTTTGGGTTAGCCTATCTGCGCTTTTTTGCAGTTGGGCTTGATCTTTTAGCTCCGTACGATAAGTCATGATCATATCACGAGCCAAATCTAATAATTGGCGGCTACTCAGCTGCTGACCAAAATACTGACTTGCAATATCTGGAATTTGGTGGGCTTCATCAAAGATCATCACATCCGCTTGAGGAATTAACTCTCCAAAACCAGTATCCTTAACAACCCGATCTGCCATAAATAAGTGATGATTGACCACCACCACATCCGCATCAAGCGCCTTACGACGAGCTTTAAGCACAAAACACTCTTGATAACGCGGACAATCACTACCTAAACAGTTGTCATTCGTGCTGGTGACCAATGGCCAAACCGCACTATCTTCAGCAATATCATGGCAGGTGCTGGTATCCCCTAACTCCGATTCGATGGACCAACTGCGTAATCTGACTACCGCCGCCAGAATTTCAGGTTCGAGGCTTCCCCCACCAAGAGATTGCTGATCCAACCGTTCAAGGCACAGGTAATTTGAACGTCCTTTCAGCAACGCCGTTTTACCCGTGTAATTCATCGCATTGATGATCGTAGGTAGGTCACGATGGTAGAGTTGATCCTGAAGTGCCTTCGAGCCCGTAGAAACAATCACTTTTTTGCCGCTACGCAATGCAGGGACGAGATAAGCGTAAGTTTTCCCTGTTCCTGTCCCCGCCTCAGCCACCAGCACATGTTGCTGTTCGATAGACTGAGCCACGGCGTCAGACATGGTGACCTGCGCCGCTCGAGGTTGGAATCCAGGAATTGTTTTTGCTAGAAAGCCATCTGCTGAAAAGTCGTTAGACACTACAAACCTATATTGCTTACTGATAATGGGCACACTTTACCATGAGTTCAAGATAGCTGCTGAGCTAATTATCATTTCATTAACGAACTGATTTTCATCATAGTAGCAAACTGATATCCTTGGTCAGCACTGATAATAAGGAACAATTATGACTATTGAACGCATTGACCCAGATACCCGTTGGTCTGAAGCAGTTATCCATAACAACGTGGTCTACTATACTAGCGTCCCAGAAAAATTGGATGGCGACATTATCATTCAAACCGCGGATGCATTGGCTGCCATTGATGTCATGTTAGGTCGAGTCGGTTCAGATAAAAGCAAAATTTTAGATGCCACTATCTTCCTTGCAGATAAAGCTGATTTTGCGGGCATGAACCAAGCATGGGATGCCTGGGTTGTCGCTGGCAGTGCGCCAGTCCGTTGCACTGTTCAAGCCGCATTAATGAAGCCAGAATATAAAGTTGAGATAAAAATCGTTGCGGCGATTGATTGATATTACTTGAAGTTTGATTAAGACTTGAAAAAAGAACCATCAGTTTAATGCCGATCACTTGAATTGAGCGGCATTATTTTTAACGGGATGTTTTGACCTTTTATTTTCTCACTACTCTCACTTCTTTTCTGTCTCACAGCATATCACAGCATGACGGCATTAACGAGCTTTGTCCTATCCATTTGATTTATTATTAAAAGTAAAAACGTATTATTTAGAGTCTTTACTGTTTCTCATATTCTTTTTTCATCTCAAATGAAATTTGTATTTCTCTACACAGTAGGAAGTAATAAATCTTTACATGACAATAGAAATGAATATTATTATCACCATCATGTGAAGTAGGAATTCTAAAATGTCTTTCAAGATCAATTCAAGCTTAGTTTTTATTATTACCATTTTGCTGGGGGTTATTCCTCTTTCTGCTATATGGTTACACATGATACCCAATATAGTAATAATAAACATTAGTAATTGGATAGGTGAGATACCTGTAATTTATTCAGATTATTATCGAAATGAAAGCTATCTATCCGCTTTATACTGTAAAATGGCACCTTTTTTTTCCATTCCATACTATTTGATTGTATGGAATTCTATAGAAATAAAAAAAGAACATTTTAAACTATACAACAAAGGGATAGTTACAACCATATTTGGTTATTTTAGTATAATTTTAATTGCTTTTATTATTACATATATTAATTACTTCTTAAACTATAACATGTCAAACGGAAATATAAATTTGCGCTCAATTTCCGTTTTTGAATTTACTTCATTCCTTTATTATTACGCTATCTTTATATCAGTCTTCACTATTACTTGTGCTACAGTAAATGCATTTCTATTTCTACCAATTAAATATAAAAAATTAAATACAGACTAATTCATAATTATGGCTTTAAAAATACCTTTTATGGAATAATTTCTTTATTTATTGCAGCAGCAAAATCTGCATCAATATAAGATGTAATCACAGCGGTTAATATGATGGCAGATACAGATAAAAGTGTTACTGAAATAGTAACCGGTAATAATAAGCTTAGACTTGCTGATGTAAATGCTAATACACTAGGTGATGCAACTCCTGCTAATGCCATAGCTTCAATTTCCAAAACTAGAGGTCTCCAGTTTCCCGTTTCAAACCCCTCTTCAACCTTAGTTTTTATTTTTTCAAATTTCAAAAATTTATCCGTAAGCTTAAAAGAGCCACCTAGTTTATATAAATTCTCCGATAACTTCTTTCCATCTATAAATTTTATAGTCTGAGAAATGGCGGGAAGGTCTTTCTTATGAACTTTAAGGTATGGGTTATTTATTGTTTTCTCTAAAATTTTTAACGCATCACTTGAATTTTTGATTTTTTTACCTTTAAAATCATTTAATTCATTAATTATTTTATCAGATGCAACCTTATATTTATCTCCAATAACTTTAGATGTTTTATCACCAATATCTGAAATTATTTCTGATGCTGTCTTAATAGCTTCATTTATTTGTAATTTTATTATTTCCTCTTTGGCTTTACTTTGAATTTTTTTCAATTCCTCATCAGCTTGCCTTTGGCTATTGCTTCATCAGTAATAGTATCTAATGCTAAATAGCTTTCTAAATCTTTAGGCATCATTTTGTAAAAAATTTTAGAAGCTCTATTGAAATCATTTTTTCTCAAAGCATCTATCATTTCAGGGTAGTTTTTAATATTTCTAGCACCATCTAAAGTATTTAAATATGTTAATACCACAGATGTTTTAGAATTAATCTTACTGAATATTGAACTCTTAATGTGTTTATCAATATATACTTCCTTTCCATTTACCACCTTCCTATTCAACATATCAAATAAATTCATATACTTTGAAAACATTTCCTGCCTAATCTTTAGCGTTGGAACAATGCCATTTTTTTTTAAGAACACCAGCGAGTTGATTTTCAACTTTATTACGATACTCATCAAAAACCTTTGTAAATGGAACTCCTATTGTTTGGCTTTTAACCATTATTTTTTTAAGCTCTTTATCATTAGGCTTTTTTAGCAAATCATCGCACAATCTTTTGAAATAAACACAATTTACCTCACCACACACAGGGCAAATCATATCTTTCTTCATGCAGTATATATTTACTGCATCACTTAATGAGATATTTCCATATTCTGTAGAAGCCATTCCATCATAAATCAATCTATCGCGAAAACTACTATGTGGGGTTACTATCATTACATCATTCATGATATTTCCTTTCTATGAGCATAAAAAATGAATATATTTATTAAATAAAATCAAAATCAAAATCAAAATCAAAATCAAAATCAAAATCAAAATCAAAATCAAAATCAAAATCAATAGCATGCAATATATAAAATATAATGGTCTTAATTATAAAAATATAAACATTATCCTTATTGCTGATTTTTAAAAATAAACATCCCTTTTTAGTCATTCTATCTAAAATATGATAGATATAAATAAATTTTCTACTCTGAAGGGTTTAATACTTTTTTTTCATAAAAATGAATTAATAGAATAAAGAGAATCTAATTTTTCAAAAAAACCAGTAAATAAATAATCATATATTATTCTATGGACATTAGATCAATATTTTAAAATTTTCATTTTACTGAAATTATTAACTTTAGATGTAATTATATATTGAAAAGCTATTAGTACTATATTGTAGAATAAGCACTAATAGCTTTAAGAATTGTATTATCCGTTACGACATTTTAATCAGTACCATACCGATAAGCAGGAAAACTAATCCGCCCCAACCTTTATAGTTCAAGCGCTGATTAAACAAGATCCAACCGGCTGCGACTGTAGCAATTAAGCCAAATGCACCCCATAACGCGTAGGCAACTGACAATTCAATTCCCTTCACCGCTTGCGCTAGCGCACTGAATGCACCTAACACCGCAACCAGAGAAAGAATACCTAACCAATAACGCTTAAAACCGTCAGACATTTTTAAAAATACGTTGGCAAGGATTTCGAGTACCACTGCAAGGATCAGAAATGCCGCATGCCACCATTCAAATTGACTGGCCATATTACACCTCCGATTTAGCGGTATTCGTCACTAAAGCTCGGGCTTTGGCGGCATCAACCGCATTCTTCGCTGCTTGTTTTACTTTTTGAGCAGACTTGTTAACTGTGGCTTTTTTGGTACCTGATTTGATCAATGCGATTCCCGTGATCAAGAAAACTAATCCACCAATTTTCATCGGTGACAAAGATTCCCCAAACCACAGTACACTGAACGTTGTGATCAACAGAACACCCACCCCTTCCCACATGGCGTATGCAACGCCTAAGGCGACTTTTTTAACCGCAACAGCGAGTAAAATATAGGAAGTGGCAATCATCACATACATCACCGCCATACCCGTGAAATCACCACTCACACTGGCATGTTTCATTGATAAAGTACCAATGACTTCAGTAACGATAGCTAATGCTAAAAATATCCAGTAAATCATTATAATATCCCTCTAGATTCAGCATCATCATAGCCTGTTTTTTAAACAAGTTTAAAAGGCAATTAGTTTAATACATGGGCTTAATGCTGTTAAAAATTCAAACAAAAACAATAGAGTTGCTGATTTTATTCAGCTGATTGAATAATCTAGAAAGACGCTATAACGCGCCGCACCAGTGATACTCACTGGATAGAATGGCAGAAAGGAAAAGCTTATGTGTTGATCTTCTTTGGGACTTACTGATCTTTATGCTAGTCACGCTAAGCATGATATCTCATTCATTTCATCGGATGGACATCCATCCAAGTTACTCCGAACCCTCATATAATTGTTAGTTTCAGCTTATTTCTACCATGGCAAAATCATTAAGTCAATGAATGCAAAAGCTTTTTGAATTCATTCTTTTTATGCATAATTATGCATTAATATGCTAAGCAACACAGTGGCAGACTCAATTTTACGAATAATTCCACCATTTCACTCGCATTTATTTTTGGACGAACTGAGCAAAAAAAGTTTTTATTACCGTGTTTTATGCTGCTTTCATCTCATTCAATATTCATTTTTACGGTTACCATTGACAATAGATGCCAACACGCTTCTTATCATGCTATCCGTACAAAATAGAAATAATGCACACCAATAAGAGAGAGTCATGGATACCTTTACGCTAACGTCAAATAGCTTTCAAAACGCCGTCGATGCCACCCCGCTTCCTTATGATGTCATCTCCATTCAATCCCAAGTTATCTATGGCAGTGTCGGTAACAGCATTGCCGTTCCTGCATTAACAAAACAAGGATTGCGTGTTGCCGCAGTTCCCACCGTCATTTTAAGCAATACCCCTCACTATGCCACTTGCTATGGCGGTGAATTGCCTGGTGAATGGTTCCGAGGCTACTTACAAGGCTTTGTTGAACGTGGCAGCTTAAACAGCGTTAAAGCCATTTTAACGGGTTATTTAGGTTCACCAGATAAAGCTCACGACCTTGCAAATTGGTTAGCCTCTGTGCGTGAGCAGCATCCTAAAATGCCTGTCATTGTCGACCCTGTGATGGGGGATGAAGATAGTGGCTTTTATATTCCTCCAGCGATTGCCGATGTTTATCGTGATGAAGTGCTTCCACTTGCGACGGGCATCATTCCGAATAAATTTGAGCTTTCTACACTCAGTGGGCAAACCATCAATAATTTAGACGACGCGACTCGCGCAGCGCGTTCATTACTCAACGGTAATACCCAATGGGTCATCATAACGAGCGCATTCCAGCCCGATGATGAAAGTATCGAAGTAGTTTGTGTTACTCGACAAGATGTCGCGGTTATTCGCCATAAGCGTTATCCCGTTACACCAAAAGGAACTGGGGATCTGTTTGGTGCTGAACTCACCGCTCAGTTACTTGCAGGTTTATCGGTTCCAGATGCCGCTAAAATGGCGTGTTTACGAATCGAACAAGGAATTATTCATATGGCGGCGACAGGTCGCAGTGAATTAGTGCTTTAAAATAACCAAAATTGAATGGTTACCTTGAGTCAGCAATCTTGGTAACCATCACATTATTAAAGAGAAGCGTAATGACTCATGGCACACTCCACATTCAATAATTGCATCATTAAAGGATTGACAATGCCAATTTGCGCTTTTTTTCAAGATCAAAACCTGCAAAACATTCCCCCATCGTATTTCATTCAACCATAAAACTCACTACCCCAAAAATCATAGATGAATTAAATAATTTTCCGATGCTTAAAATAAAAAACTCACCACTTTCATTTGAATTAAAGCAGAACGGGACAACATTAGTGTTTAATCAACATGAAATGACGTGGTTGGCAAAAATTTCTATCGCGGAAAAAATAAGAAAAGATAAAGAAGAAAATATTAGCTAAAAAAATGGCGGGAATTCAACCTTCCCGCCATTTCATGGTCCAATTTATAAAGATAAAATATTACTCAAACTCATTCCACGAGCGACCATCACGAGCGATCATGGCGACAGAGGCAATCGGTCCCCATGTACCGGCTTGATAAGGTTTAGGCGCATCGTTATCCATCGCCCATGCTTCCATAATAGAATCAACCCATTTCCACGCCTCTTCCACTTCATCACGGCGGACGAACAAGGCTTGAATACCACGCATCGCTTCTAACAATAAGCGCTCATAGGCATCTGCAAGATGCGTTTGGTTAAAGGTCTCAGAAAAGCTCAAGTCCAATTTAGTCGTCTGTAAACGGTGTTTATGATCCAAGCCTGGAGCCTTGTTCATAATTTCGATATCAATCCCTTCATCAGGTTGCAGACGGATCGTCAATTTGTTTTGTGGTAAATCTTGGTAGCTTTCAGAGAAAATATTCAATGCAGGTTTTTTAAAATACACCACAACTTCTGAACATTTGGCAGGAAGACGCTTACCTGTACGCAAATAGAATGGTACGCCAGCCCAGCGCCAATCATCAATATCCACACGCAAAGCCACGAAAGACTCCGTCTGGCTCTGCTTGTTCGCGCCTTCTTCTTCTAAGTAGCCCGGTACTTTCTTACCTTGCACAAAGCCCGCAGTATATTGACCGCGTACGGCTTTCTCACGCACGTTTGTGTGATCAATACGACGTAAAGAACGCAGCACTTTCACTTTTTCGTCACGAATACGGTCAGTGGTTAAATCAGCAGGAGGAGACATCGCGATCATGGTTAAAATTTGCAGAAGGTGATTTTGCACCATGTCTCGCATTTGACCCGCCTGATCAAAATACCCCCACCGACCTTCGATTCCAACCTCTTCTGCCACGGTAATCTGCACATGATCAATGGTGCGATTATCCCAGTTATTAATAAATAAAGAGTTTGCAAAACGCAGAGCCAGCAAGTTCAGTACCGTTTCTTTGCCTAGATAGTGGTCGATTCGGTAAACTTGGCTTTCATCAAAATATTTCGCAACTTCGTTATTAATCTGTTGAGAAGATGCTAAATCCGTCCCTAATGGTTTTTCCATCACGACACGGTTTGGTTTTTTGTTCAATCCTGCATAGCCTAGCCCCTGACACATTTCACCGAATGTGCTTGGTGGCATGGCAAAATAGTGAATCGCCGGCTGCGTGTCTTGTTTAAGCATATCGGCTAAACGCACAAAATTATCGGTTTCACTCACATCTAGATTACAAAAATCTAAACGTGCGCTCATTCGCTCCCATAATGTTGGATCTAATTCTTCCTTCAAAAAGTCATTCAATGCCTTTTTGACAAATTCCACATAATCGCTCTGTTCCCATTGGGCACGACCAACGCCGATAATGCGAGTATCTGGATGGATATAACCTGCTTTTTCCAGTTGATACAATGATGGAAGTAACTTGCGACGCGCTAGGTCACCTTTAGTGCCGAAAATAATCAGGTCACAAGCTTGAGCAGCATTATGTACCGCCATGTTGGTTCTCCTCAATCTGCGGAATTTAGAAACTATCTCATTAGAGCCCAGAAAAACTGAGCGCGAAACGCCACTCTAATAAGATAGGTTCTGGATATCGTATTATAAAAATATAATCGTTTGCCTGCTAATGTACCCGTTTGCTACTGCTCAGTAAATATTGATGACACGGGTCACAGTTTTTATGCTGAAAAATCCAGCATACCCAGTCTTCAACAAAATTTTTTATCACTGAATGCTTCCAGCTTTTGTTAGAAAATAACGATTTATGTAATCCGTTTTCTTAGTTGAAAATTAGATACGGGTCATATTTTCGTAAAAAAAGCCCTTAGTTAACCCCAGTGTATAGATAGCTTACTATCAACACGTAGTATATTTTCAGTCATATCTGGATGTTAATGCCACCATACTCCGATGGCAGAAATATTTCCCCTTTTGCTGAAATAGGCACTTTTGCTATATGAATATTTTAGAACAAATGAAAACCAGCATCGATTTTTTGAGTAAATCAGAAAAAAAGGTGGCAGAAGTCATTTTAGGGATGCCCCAAAGTGCTATTCATTTGAGTATCGCCGCATTGGCTCAATTGGCGGATGTTAGTGAGCCTACTGTTAATCGATTTTGCCGCAAAATGGAAACCAAAGGGTTTCCAGATTTTAAATTGAAACTGGCGCAGAATCTCGCCAATGGTACGCCTTATGTAAATCGCCATATTGAAGAAACAGACACCGTCAACACATATACCCATAAAATATTCGAGTCCGCGATGGCGGGACTGGATAATGTCAAGCACACCCTTGATACCAACGCAATTAATCGCGCAGTAGATTTACTGACTCAAGCTCGCAAAATCAGTTTTTTTGGATTTGGGGCTTCCGCCGCGGTTGCTCATGATGCCATGAACAAATTCTTCCGGTTTAATATTCCAGTCATATACTTTGATGATATTGTCATGCAACGTATGAGCTGCATCAATAGTAGTGAAGGCGATGTGATTGTGTTGATTTCACACACGGGTCGTACAAAGGCCTTAGTCGATATGGCACAGCTCGCTCGCCATAATGATGCAACAGTTATCGCTATCACATCAGAGGGCTCCCCCCTGGCTAAAGAAGCCAGCCTATCAATTATTATCGATGTCCCTGAAGACACGGACATGTATATGCCAATGGTCTCCAGAATGGCACAGCTCGCAGTGATTGATGTGTTAACAACCGGATTTACTTTGCGCCGAGGCGAAAAATTTAGAGATAACTTGAAACGGGTCAAAGAAGCATTACGCGATTCGCGGTTTGATAATGTCTGAAAGATGGATACAACAATGTTAAAAATGGGTTCTTAATTCTATCGGTACCAAATAGTTTTTATTCTCCCGATGGCTTTAAGAAATTTGCTGTATATAATAGCTGTGCTCGTGTCAGCACCCCTATTTGCAGTAAATAGGTTTCAAAATGGAGTGAAAAGGCTTCACTTATATTTGTACCATTACAGGTCACGGAGTAATACATGTCTAGACGGCTTAGAAGAACTAAAATTGTTACAACCCTTGGTCCGGCAACCGATCGTGATAATAATCTAGAAAAAATTATCAATGCTGGCGCTAACGTTGTTCGCCTTAATTTCTCTCACGGAACTCCTGAAGACCACATGGCCCGCGCAAACAAAGTGCGCGAGATTGCGGCTCGATTAGGGCGTCACGTCGCTATCCTTGGGGATCTACAAGGTCCGAAAATTCGTGTTTCTACTTTTAAAGACGGTAAAGTTTTCCTCAATATTGGTGACAAATTCACACTGGATGCCTCATTAGGCAAAGGTGAAGGTGACCAACATAAAGTCGGTATCGATTACAAAGGCTTACCTGCTGATGTTGTCCCTGGCGATATTCTTCTGCTAGACGATGGTCGTGTGCAGTTAAAAGTTCGTGAAGTTCAAGGCTTGCAAGTGTTCACTGAAGTGACTGTAGGCGGACAACTGTCTAACAATAAAGGCATTAACAAACTAGGTGGTGGCTTATCCGCAGAAGCCCTCACTGAAAAAGACAAAGCTGATATTATTACCGCAGCCAAAATTAATGTCGACTTTTTAGCCGTGTCTTTCCCTCGCTCCGGTGAGGATCTTGATTATGCTCGCCGTTTAGCGCGTGATGCAGGCTGTGAATGCCAAATTGTTGCGAAAGTTGAGCGTGCTGAAGCTGTTGCCACTGATGACATTATGGATGAAGTGATCCTCGCATCAGATGTCGTGATGGTCGCCCGTGGTGATTTAGGTGTCGAAATTGGCGACCCTGAGCTAGTCGCTGTACAAAAGAAACTGATCCGTCGTTCACGTCAATTGAACCGTGTAGTGATCACCGCAACTCAAATGATGGAGTCAATGATCACTAACCCAATGCCAACCCGCGCCGAAGTTATGGACGTGGCAAACGCCGTTTTAGATGGTACGGATGCGGTTATGTTATCGGCAGAAACGGCTGCGGGACAATACCCAGCAGAAACCGTCGCCGCAATGGCGCAAGTCTGCTTTGGCGCAGAAAAAATGCCAGGTCTGAATATTTCTAAACACCGTTTAGATGCTGAGTTTGAAAGTTCTGAAGACGCGATTGCCATGTCAACCATGTACGCGGCTAACCACCTGAAAGGTGTTAAGGCAATCATCGCCATGACAGAATCAGGACGAACAGCTCGTATCATGTCACGTATCAGCTCTGGCTTACCAATTTTTGCTATGTCACGCCATGAAAAAACACTGAATCAATGTTCTCTGTACCGTGGCGTCACGCCTGTCTTCTGTAGCACGCATACTGATGGAATTGCCGCTGCAAGCGAAGCGATCGCGCGTCTACGTGACAACGGTTACTTAATGGTTGGTGACACGGTTATCGTGACACAAGGTGACCAAATGGGCACCATCGGCAGCACCAATACCTGCCGTATTTTAGTCGTTGAATAATCATTAGCTCTTCTATAAATTAAGGGAGCCTGTGCTCCCTTTTCTCTTTAATTTCAATGATATTGTAAATTAAACTGTAACGTCCCATTCGCTTTTCCCCCTCGCGTCTTTTCCTCTGTTTGAATATAAACTGCCTCCAAAGGAATAACATAGTGTTGCGCACTATTTAAGCGAGAAACTTGTAACGTTTGGTTCAATTTAATCGGTCGCCCTTTATATTTAATTTGGATCCCAAAACCTTGGGCAGTTTCTCGATGCTCTGCATTATTGAGTGCAATGGTGCCGGGTAACCCACTCGAGTCGCCCATCCCCATAAAATGAATTTTTATTGGTGAAGTTTCATCACAATCCAGTTCAATTTTAAACCGTTTGCGACTATTCATAAGCGTAGACCCTACACCACGAGCCCCGGATTTATCTACTTGACCGAATGCCACATTGACGATGGTATTTTTAACTTCGCATCCATTCGCAACAACCGGAATAGGCGACAACCAAATTTTAGGTTCAAAATTGCCCACAATATCTTGGGTAATAAACCGATTATTAAAAACGATAAACATCGCAGCACTGGTGGATTGTAATAGCTGAGTATTCACGCGTGGGCGTATTTTATAGAACTCAGCCTTTAAGGTGACATTGTAATTACCTTTAGATGCTGAGCTGGGACATAAAAAGCGATTTGCCGGGTTTCCGTCACGACTATTTTTACCATTCACATACCCTCTTGCTGAACATGGGCTATTAACCGAGCCATGCAAAGCAAACCCAATGCCAGATAACCCTATTTCCTTAACAGCTCCAACACCTGCGATTTGATAATGCCCATCAAAAATTCCCGGTAAATTAATGCCAACCCTTGTTGTGCCTGTCTCATTCCACCACACCCAAGGCGTATAAGTACCTAACTCTATCGTTGCAATATGTGTGTTGATGGGAGCACTTTTAGGAACATACAGCGTTTCGGTGATGGGCACGGTATACGTTGAAAATTCAGCACGATAATCAGCAAACGCTATTGATGAAAACAACAGCATTCCGATATAAATAGCAAATTGATTCATAAATCCTCTACTGGCATGTTCCTTCAATGAATTGAATATTTGAATTACTCAAGTCAATATGAAGCGGTAACTGGCACTGTTGCGACTGATTAGCCCCCCACTTAACTTGAATGACACTATTTTCAGGTACACCACTCAAATAAACTTCCCCATCAGTCGCCACAATTCCCGATGAAATCTTATGTTGTTGTTCCAGAACATTCACTTGAGTGCCAAAACCAACCAATTGATTATTATGTTTTAGTTTTAATACAATGCGACCACCACGTTTAGCTTTAAAATCCATCAAAACAATTGCCCCTCGTGTGGGTACGACCGTTGTTGAATTCAGTGCCACATCGTAATTGCCGATTAATGTTGAGGTATCAACACTGACATTGTTACGCTCATATTGTGTTAGCATTGGAATCACTGCATAACCTTGTTCATTGGTATACAACGAAGGTACATTATTAATTTTTAAATTATTAATGCCCTCAGCTTTAACTAACCCAATAGCATCCGAGAATGATCGGGAGGCAGTAACTCCTCCGTGATGAAATAAAAATGCCCCAGTGGCAGCTGCATGGACAATTTGATGTCGAGGAGAGTGATCCCAACCAAGAGCAAGCTCCCCATGAGAGGTTAAATAACTACCGCGAACACCGTAACTCACCTGCTGATTTTTATGATGGTATTGCTGTGTGAGGTCATATCGTAACTGATGAGAGTCAAGTGCTGAGCCACTCAGGCTTATGGTGCTAATACCGCCAGCGTAACGACTGGTGTTGTAATGATAATTACCCCAATAAATATTTTCTCCCCAACGTAATGGCATGCTACAAGTAAAAGAGAATACTTTATCCCGCTTTTCACGATGATATTGTTCAGAATGTGAATAAGAAAAACTGTAATTAACTGATTGATACTGCGAGGCAAGACTAACAGTAAAATTTTTATCTGAACCTGATTGCGCCCAATACTCTTGTTGATAGCCATTTATATTCAAAGATCCCCAGTTTCCCAATGATTGGCTAAGCGATATTTGTAGTCGCTGTTTCTTTGACATTCGATCCATATTTGCTGTTTGAGAAATAAAATTATCTCCATCCGGTTCAACAAAATATTGAGCAGATAAATTAAGCCCAGTCGCTGTATTTTGAACATATTTGTTATATTGAAAACGATACGTTTGCTCAGTGCTCTTTAAATTAGGATCCCACTGAGATGTTGAATGAGTCATATCCAATGAAGCTCCGCCGAAATTGCCTAAATTCACGCCAGCCCCAACTGTATAAGTTTGTCTATATTCCGAAATGAATACGCCACCTAACAGAGATAAATTTCCATAATGAGATAGGTGAATAGGTAATCCGTAGATCCCAGAAAACTGAACAAAATAAGGCTGTCGCTCTTCACTCTCAGCTCGAGATTTTCCAAATTCCATACTGTATTTTAATGTTCCTGCCCTTTGCATAACTGGCACGCTGGAAAACGGCTGTGTAAATACTCTCGTCGAACCATCAGACTCTTCAATCGTCACTTGCAACTCACCATTGAAAGACGTTGGATAGAGATCATTTAACGTAAATTCCCCCGCAGGAACGGATGTTTGATAAATTATTTGACCATTTTGCCGAACAATCACCACAGCATTGGAGTTCGCAATACCATTTACTGTAGGTGCGAACCCTCGTTGACTTTGTGGGAGCATACTTTCTTCTGACATCAGTTTTAAACCACGGTACTGAAAAGTATCCATAATCCCGTTATCTGATGAAGTTTCACCAATAATTAAGTGGCTATTTAAACTACGAATATTTCTTTCTAAGAAAGTTTGTAGACTATTCCAACGGCTATCACCGTAAACATTATTGTAATAACTGTGATTACGTAATCGCCAGGCTTCCCAATTAACTCCATTTCGCAATCCAAAATAAATAGATTTATGGTTGTTTGGACTTTTCCATGATTGATTAAAACGTGCAGAATAATTAATAAACAATCCAGCGACACCATCATCCCACTCAATCGGATTAATATAACCCCGACTAATTGTCTTCATCGCTATTTGAGGAACACTGATATTTAGACGGTTAGAAAAAAAATCATGGTAAATATTTCCACCTTTGATAAATTTTCTAACATCAATGAATTCATCAATTTCAGAGCTATCATTCTTAAAAAATATCGAAGGCTTAACGCCCCAATTAATTAACTGCCGTCTTGTAATCTGCGGTTCTAGTGTTTGATTTTCTTCACTAAAAATAAATTCAATATATTCATCGGCCACACTATCATCATTCAGGTAAATATGAACCCTATATCTACCAGGAAGTTGCCCTTCTGATTTAGAAAGATAATTTAATAGCATAGGATCTGAAAGATGGTTATCAATGCCTGTATTAATTGCATTAATATCGAAGATTTCACTTGCACCGGTTATCGATGAAAAAATTGTTATGCTAATAAAAATCGACTTATTACTAAAAATCCAATCCTTAATAAAAACGTTTTTTCCCATAAGCTAGCTCTTTGTCATGTTTTTTTCCACAATGGCACCATAATCATTAATAAATTCGATTTTAACAGAATGCTCTCTTTCTATTTTTTGTTTTAAAACATACTCATTCATCCAAGGATGAATCATTTTTATTCCTTTTACGCCCTTGCCATTAATTAAAATACTTTTTATTGATAAGTGATAAGGAGTCCTATTATCAATTTTCACCCCATTAATATCGTTCGTTATATTAACGTCATCGAAATTTAACGGCTGAATATCTTTTGAACGCAAAAAAAACTTAAATTGTGAATTAATGATGATTTGCAATTCATTTTCAATACTTTCATTTTTAGGTGGAATGGATTTTATATTTAATAGGTATATTTTTTCTTGATTAGAACTCAGTGGTTTTCCAATATATGTAATCCTTGCTGAGCCATAGCTATTGGGTTCAACTCTAAATAAAGCAGGCGTTGCAATAAATGGTGCTTTAACTTCTTCGTCAAACCCCGTCACCCAACTTTGAATTAAAAAAGGGGTTTTATCACTACTATTAAAAATTGGAATTGTAATTTCACGTTTATTATCCATATAGACAAAACGCGTCCCCCCCACACTAATACCTTTAGCTGAAGAAAAAGAAATGAAACAGAAATATAAAAAACAGTAACATGGATTTTTTTCATATAAATACCGACATAAAATAGAAATAAAGAAGGATGATAAATATCACCCTTCATATTATTATTGATATTTAATACTATAGACTGCACTGCTGTTTGCTTGCCCTGCGGTTGCGACACCTGTCGCTTTATACGCCGCAACATACTCTAATTCAACGGAGTCCCCGTCTAATTCAACTTCTTTCGTATTTTCATACAGCTTTATTGGCGTTACTGCATTCTTTTCATATAGTGCAACACCGACATTTTTTGCCATCCCATTCCCTTGATGTAAAGCAAGAATATGATGATCAACTGAGTCACGTGTCCCTGCAAAATTGACCGTCACTTTAGTATCATCTGGACAATCAACCAATTTAATAATGAAATTGGTTACCCCTGCAACTTCCCCCTGAGAAGACAAGCTTCTTGTTGAAACACGACCAAGATCTACATTTAAATTACGTGATTTACTATCTACAGTGCAAGCTTGCTCGGTTATTTCTCCTGTGAAATTAATTACACCAGAAGCCAGCACGGTTGGTACTGTAAGCATTGCTAAATTTATTCCCAATATATTTAGAGTTTTATTAAAAATATGCATGATTTCTCCTATAAATAGAGTAAATGATCTTTGATTTGGATTTTATTAAAGAAATATAGGTAACATTTCTTGTAAGCAAGAAATATAACATCCTATTTTAATTAAGTTAATGAATGGTTATATTCAATTTTTCAAATTAAAATCAAAAATACTTATTAACCTTACATGAAAAATTTAAAATAAAAATTAATTAGTTCAAGAATCATTAAATAAATAGTTTATTATTAAATCATTTATTATGGTATTTTTGCCTTTGTAAATATAGAAATCGTATTTTACTTTTTCAAAATCAGCATTAACCTCACTTAAAAAGCCCTCCGCTATCAAATCATGAACAACATTTTCAGGAAGCCAAGCATACCCAATAGAATCGCTAATTAATTTAATCGCAGTTTCCGTATTTTTTACTTTAATGACTTGATGACTTTTTATTTTATCTTCAAAATTTGAGGATAAAACAATATGAGGCGTCATCTCAAGCTTGGCATTTATTTTATCTTTGGCGCATCGCTGAAGGACATGATTTGGCTCTGTGACAAGTAAGGCATCAACCTCCCCCAGAAATGTAGGGTTCAGTGAGCCCAAATGATGATGAGATATCAATAAGTCAAATTCTTTAAATGTGAATATATCTTCTCGACTCATCAATGTTTTTGTTAATTCAACATCATAATCTTTTCTACTTTTGATTAGCCCTCCAATTTTATGTAATAAACAGTCACTATCATAAAGTGAGTCAATAACTATTTTTATTTTATTATTTTTCTTATTTATCAATTTTGCTGCTATTTCTAATGCAATCGCTTTATTTGTGACCTCTCGAGATAATGCTAATAACGTTTCCCCTTGCGCCGTTAATATTGCACGTCTTTTTTCCACTACAAATATTTTCATCCCTAAGATTTGCTCTAATTTACTAATAGTATAACTAATTGATGATTGTGTTTTATGTAACACTTCAGCGGCCTGAGCAAACCCACCATAATCAACTATCGCTTGTAACGTTATCCATTGTTCTAATGTCGTTTTTGTTTTATCCATATATCATCCATAATTTAACTAACTATTTCATTCCATTAAGAATATAACAATGTATTTATAATATCACTCCATCATGATGAATTTTTAATGTCCTTGAAGTTTCACCCTGCAAATTAAACTGAAAGAATATCTATTGATAAATAGGCAACGTCTAAAAACAAAAAAGCCACAGGTAGTTATCTCCGTGGCTTTTTATACAATATCACCTTGTATCTAACGATATAAATCCTTGCGCTGATATGGCTCAATTTCACCTTCTTTGCGCGTCTTCAACAACTTAAGGATCCAAGTATATTGCTCAGGGTTAGGCTCAACCAAAAATTCTAATTCTTCATTCATACGACGAGCAATATAGTTATCATCCATTCCATCAATATCATCCATAAGTTCGCGAACATAGATATGCAATTGATGATTAACATGGTCGTACACCGGAAACAGTGGGACAATTTTGGCCTTACACACTTTCATCAAACGACCGATTGCCGGTAATGTTGCTTTATAGGTACCGAAGAAATCGACAAATTCGCTGTGCTCTTCCCCATGATCTTGGTCTGGTAGATAAAAGCCCCAATAACCTTGTCTGACTGATGCAATAAAAGGTTTAATTCCAGCCTCTCGGGAGTGAAGGCGACCACCAAAATGGTAACGTGCTTTATTCCATAAATAGTCGGCAACAGGGTTTTTCTGATGGTGAAACATCGCTGCCATATTTTGTCCCATCGCTGCTAATAGCATAGCTGGCGCATCAACCGCCCAGCCGTGAGGAACCATAAAAATCACATTACTCTGTTGCTTCTGTAACTGTTCAATAATTTGTTTATTATGCCACTGAGTACGCGCTAATGTGCGTTCAGCACCACGAACACACAACTCTGCCAACATAACAAAAGATTGCGGCGCGGTTTCAAACATGCGGTCAACCAATACCTCTCTTTGCTGTTCAGTCATGTCAGGAAAACAATAGAGCAAGTTAATTTTTGCACGACGACGAGCGCTTTTTGCCAAACGACCAACCCACTTTCCTATTTTAGCCAACATGGGATCACGGACTTTGACAGGAATGTACGCAAGCGCAACAAACACAGCCGCTCCCATCCAAACTCCCCAATATTTTGGTAATAAATAGGATTTGTGAAATGTTGGCACATAGCCTTTTTTGCTGTCGGTATCTTGTTCTTTATTCATGTTATACCCAAGAATCACGGCTATTTTGATAACCAAAAATGAATGTGTAAGAGCATTACAAAAAAAACTGGCAGACACAAGTATCTGCCAGTCATAGGATGAAGAAACTGAAATGGCTATTTCAATTTAAGCTGCGGCTTGGTCTCTTTGACCAACTCTAAATACTCTTTACGCTCTTTGCCCGTTAAACCGCCTGAGCTTGGTAATTTTGCCGTCAGAGGATTCACCGCTTGTTGGTTTACCCACATTTCAAAATGCAGATGAGGTCCCGTTGAACGTCCTGTATTACCCGATAGCGCAATACGGTCACCACGTTTTACTTTTTGACCTGGCTTCACTAACAATTGGCGTAAATGCATATAACGCGTGGTATATTGGCGACCATGACGAATCGCAATAAAGTTACCTGCGGCGCCACTGTATTTCGCTACAATCACTTCACCATCGCCCACGGCTAACACAGGAGTGCCAACCGGCATCGAAAAATCCACACCTTTATGAG
The DNA here is from genome assembly GCF_000173415.1 of Providencia alcalifaciens DSM 30120. GTDB lineage: Bacteria > Pseudomonadota > Gammaproteobacteria > Enterobacterales > Enterobacteriaceae > Providencia > Providencia alcalifaciens. The sequence continues at coordinate 194,416 of NZ_ABXW01000053.1, forward strand.
GGGCTACACGACCCGTGACAGGGTTTACTCGACGCGGGTTAAAATGCGATGAGACTCTAAATTGCTTAACAGTTGGGAAACGCAGGAAACCACGTTCTAATCCATTACCTTCGCTATCATAGTAGCGACCATCTTCTGCGCGGAAAGCGTAATAATTCTTACCGCCAGACTGTAAACGAACACCGACTAATTGACTCTGCTCATGTGTACCATTCAGCATTTCACGCCCCATAAGGACCGTAAATTTATCGCCTTTTTTCAGCTTATTAAAGTCAACTTGCCACTGCAACGCCTTGGTAACTTCACGCCCTTCAGTACGCGTCAAACCCGCTTTTTTCGTACTTTGAGCAAATGTGCCATCGATGGAGCCCGTCATCACCGTGTTGGACCAATCGCCTTTGCGGATCTCTTTCACTTCTTCGAACTTATTGGTCGCACCAACACGGTTAAAGATACGCGTTTCGCGACGAGAAACATCCCATGTTAAGGATTCTAATTCGCCATCCGCGTTCAATGTCCAACTTAATGTTTGACCGATTTTTAAGTTACGTAATGATTTATGTTGATTCGAGAGTGTTGCCACATCGCCGGCTTCGATACCAAACTGCGTCAAAATGGACGATAAATTATCACCACTTGAAACAACATATTCATGAGCAAGTGGCGTCGCATCCGCATCAGATGCGTCAGTATCTGTATCAGCAACACCTTCGTCAGGTAACTGTTCGCTACTATCTTGAATTAAATCATCCCCTTCTGTTTCAATCGTAGATTGAGATAAAGGAATGATGGTATCTGGAGAGCTGTCACGTTCATGGGTGGTAGGGATATGTACTGGCCGCCAAATTGCGACGGCCATGGTGGCGACAGTGAGTGTGCTCAACACAATTTTATGGGTCTTGGACAAGCCATTAAATGCCTGCACAATACCACTTGCCATTTGCTGCACTTTAAACTATTCCTCTATGCTTAATTCAGGCAGCTTGCGTATTGTTCTGATAACGTCGTCAGAAACTTCATGTAGCTATCTGGTCCAATTGCCAGCCCACTACCAAGTGGGTCGAGAGTACCCATTTTGACTCCCGTATTTTTCGCTACGCTTTCAATAACCGCAGGCCTGAATTGTGGCTCAGCAAAAACGCATTGCGCTTTATGCTCAACCAGTTGTGTTCGTATTTGATGCAATTTTTGGGCACCGGGCTGAATCTCAGGGTTTATCGTAAAATGCCCTAATGGAGCAAGCTGATAGTGTTTCTCAAAGTAGCCATAAGCATCGTGAAAAACAAAATACCCTTTATTTTGAGCCGGTTTTAAAATACTAGCAATTTTCTTATCGCTTTGCGCCATATTTTCTTTGAATTTACGAAGGTTTACGTCCAGCTTCTCTTTTTGATCAGGATAAAGCTCTACTAAACGCGCGTAAATGTCATCGGCTGCCAAATTTGCAATATCTGGGGATAACCAGATGTGCATATTATACTCACCATGGTGATGATGTTCGTGATCCTCATCATGATTAGGCTTATCGGCATGTTGATGGCTATCTTCCTCCTCGTGGTTTTCTGCCATTAATAGCGCATGAATATTTTTCTGTTCGGCTAACGCTAGACGTTTATTCTGAGCTAACCCATTGATCGGCTTCGCTAAAAACATCTCTAATTCAGGACCAACCCAAACAAACAAATCTGCTTGTTTTATCTTTTTTAAATCCGATGGTTTCAGTGCATAATCATGTGGCGAAGCACCATCCGGAAGTAAAACTTGTGTATCCGTCACCCCATCCGCAATTCCAGCGGCAATGAAGGCTAAAGGACGGATAGATGTAACGACATCGGCATTTGCCATCGGCAATATCGATGCAGTTAAAACTGAAGCTAACGTGGCTTTGCAGATGAATTTACGGGTAATAAGTTTCGATTTGTGTATCATGAACATTTTTCCGTGATCTTAAAATTGAAATGTTATAATATAACACAACTTGATTTCTGCAAGATGTTTTCATATGCAACCACTACTATCTTTAAATAAAATTTCTGTTTCATTTGGCGATAAACCCGTTTTAAAAGATGTCACTTTTGCTCTGAACAAAGGTGATATCGTGACATTATTGGGTCCTAATGGTGCTGGTAAATCGACGATTGTCCGCGTGGTACTAGGCTTACTAGCGCCAACGTCAGGTACAATCAACCGAGCCTCATCTCTCGCTATTGGTTATGTGCCCCAAAAACTGCATTTGGACACAACCCTACCTTTAACCGTCAAGCGATTTATGATGTTAAAGCAAGGTGTCCGCGTGGAACATTTAGTCCCCGCACTTGAGCGCGTCAAAGCGACACATCTCATTGACCAACCTATGCAAAAACTATCTGGCGGTGAAACTCAACGGGTTCTGCTCGCACGCGCACTACTCAATAAGCCCGATTTATTGGTTCTTGATGAACCCGCCCAAGGTGTCGATATTAACGGGCAAGTCGCACTTTATGATTTAATCAATCAATTGAGAACTGAACTGGGTTGCGCGGTTCTCATGGTCTCTCACGATCTGCATTTAGTGATGGCAAAAACGGACCAAGTTTTATGCATTAATGGGCATATATGTTGTTCGGGTACCCCTGACGTCGTGTCTAATCACCCTGAATTCGTTGCTATGTTTGGCTACCGTGGAGCACAGCAATTAGGCGTTTATCGCCACCAGCATAATCACCAACATGATTTAGAAGGTAATGTGATTAGAACCCACCAACACAGCAAGGACTGCCAACATGATTGAGTTATTACTACCTGGTTGGATTGCAGGTATGTTACTCGCGATTGCTGCGGGTCCTTTAGGCTCGTTTGTGGTTTGGCGCCGCATGTCCTACTTTGGTGACACTCTTGCCCACGCGTCTTTATTAGGTGTTGCATTCGGTTTACTACTGAATATCAACCCGTTCTATGCCGTTATCGCAGTGACTCTATTATTAGCCCTAATTCTTGTGTGGCTAGAAAAACGACCTCAGTTAGCCGTCGACACATTACTCGGTATTATGGCTCACAGCTCACTCTCTTTGGGATTAGTGGTTGTCAGCCTAATGGCAAATGTCCGTGTTGACCTGATGGCTTATCTATTTGGTGATTTGTTATCAGTAACATATGAAGATATTATAACGATTTTAATCGGTGTGGTTGTCGTTTGCGGGTTGCTTTTTTATCGATGGCGGGCGCTTTTATCCATGACAGTCAGCTCAGAATTGGCTTTTGTGGATGGTATTAACTTACAACGTTCTCGCTTATTGTTGATGATGGTAACGGCGTTAACTATCGGGATCGCAATGAAATTTGTTGGTGCGCTGATCATTACCTCTTTGCTGATCATCCCTGCCGCTACCGCTCGACGTTTTGCAAAAACACCAGAACAAATGGCACTTACCGCGATTGGGATTGGCATGATTTCAGTTACTGGTGGGCTAACCCTATCGGCATTTTACGATACTCCGGCAGGTCCTTCCGTTGTGCTCACATCTGCCATTTTGTTTATCTTGAGTTTATGTGTAAAAACAAAAAACTAGTTGTATAACACTGAGTATCTTAATAAAAGTCAATCCTAGAAGACCCGCTCATTTAGCGGGTTTTTAGTTAAACTCAAGGTCGTTTATTGTTCCACTTTCTGTGTTCCATTTTTAACAGTTACTTCTATATCGCCAATACTATCGTTTATAAATCCACCGACACAATTCATAAATTGATTTACCTTTACTTTGAATCCTTCACCTGAATATTTTGGATCGCCTGATTTATCATCGGGTACATTAACATTCAAATCGCCATGGAATTTCTTATTAAGATCTATTTCACCCTCGATACTCACCCAATATGTTGACCCTTCTGGCAGATATCGAGAGCAACTCTCAATAGTTTCTTTATTCGTGATGGATGTGGTGTTTTTTGTACAACCAGACACTGCGGCTATAGATAAAAGCGCAGCAAGCGTTAGTTTGTAAGAGATTTTATTCATATTGAGCTTAACCTTCTATAAGAGAAAAAATACCACATGATAATAAAAATTATTATCAATGCATCTATTTTAAAACCTGCTGAAATACAATCTCAATGACCTTTTTTACTCACTAAACAGGGATCACTTCTCAATCAAGTAAGAGATGGATATAAAAAACCTCAGTAACTGGGAATCAATCACTGAGGTCATCTCATTTTGTATGAGCTTTAGTATTATTTCAATTATAGCAATTTTGTATTAATCAATACGTTTAAAGCTAAATTTCTTTAGGCGTTAATCCAAAATGTAAATAGGCATGAGCCGTCGCCATCCGTCCTCTTGGGGTTCGCTGAATAAACCCTTGCTGAATAAGATAAGGCTCTAGCACATCTTCGATGGTTTCGCGCTCTTCTCCGATAGCAGCAGCTAAGTTATCGACGCCAACAGGTCCACCCATAAACTTATCGATGATGGCCACCAGCAGTTTACGGTCAAGATAGTCAAAGCCGGCAGCATCCACATTCAACATATCCAGTGCTTGGCTCGCAATCAACTCATCAATACTGCCATTGCCTTTAACTTGCGCAAAATCACGCACGCGTCGTAATAAACGGTTGGTAATACGTGGTGTTCCACGAGAGCGCATCGCAACCTGTAAGGCGCCTTCTTCGGTGATATCCAGCCCCATATATTGGGCACTACGCTTCACGATATGCTGCAAATCATCAACTTGATAAAATTCTAATCGCTGTACGATACCAAAGCGGTCACGTAAAGGTGACGTTAATGAACCTGCGCGCGTGGTTGCGCCTATCAATGTAAATGGTGGCAAATCAATCTTAATGGAGCGGGCAGCAGGACCTTCACCAATCATGATGTCTAATTGGTAGTCTTCCATAGCGGGATACAATATCTCTTCAACCACAGGAGACAAGCGATGAATTTCATCAATAAATAAAACGTCATGCGGCTCAAGGTTAGTCAATATTGCTGCCAAATCCCCTGCTTTTTCTAATACAGGCCCTGACGTTGTCCGCAAATTAACGCCAAGCTCATTGGCGACAATACCCGCTAATGTGGTTTTTCCTAACCCTGGAGGCCCAAAAATTAATAGATGATCAAGCGCATCACCCCGCATTTTGGCTGCCTGAATAAATATTTCCATTTGATGCTTAACTTGCGGTTGCCCAATATACTCATCCAGTAATTTAGGGCGGATCGCACGATCAATGGCTTCTTCTTCAGAATGCAACACTTCAGCAGTAATTAGGCGATCAGCTTCAATCATCGTATTAATCTCTCAATTAAAGTGCTGCGCGTAAGGCATCACGGATCAGGGTTTCAGAATCGCTATCAGGTTTCGCGACTTTACTCACCATACGGCTAGCTTCTTGCGGTTTATACCCCAGCGCAATCAAGGCAGCAGCCGCTTCGGCTTCAATATCTGCTTGGCTTGGCCCTTGGCTCTTCACGCTTGGTAAATCAATATCGCTCACTGAATTGAAAAGATCCCCATTCAAGCCTTTGAAGCGGTCTTTCATTTCGACCACTAAACGCTCGGCAGTTTTCTTGCCAATACCTGGTAGTTTCACCAGAGAGGAAATGGCTTCTTGCTCAATGGCAGACACAAATTGTTGTGCCGACATGCCGGATAAAATCGCCAACGCTAACTTAGGTCCTACCCCATTGACTTTAATCAGCTCTTTAAATAGTGCGCGTTCTTGCTTGTCATTGAAACCATACAGTAACTGTGCATCCTCTCGCACGACAAAATGTGTGAAAACAATAGCTTCCTGACCAATTTCGGGTAATTCATAGAAACAGGTCATTGGCATATGAACTTCATAGCCAACACCTTGCAGCTCAAGTAACACAATGGGTGGTTGCTTTTCTAATACAATGCCACGTAAACGACCTATCACACTGAACCCCTTAAATTTGATTAGCGTCCTAAATTTTAACTTTGCTGTTTATACCATAAAAAATGCTGGATGCATATCCAGCCTTCATCTTAATCTTCCGCGGGCTAGCACTAAACGAGGATCACCGACTTTCAACAAGTTTTGATTAAAGTGACAATGTGTAATGGCAATCGCTAATGCATCTGCTGCATCGGCTTGGGGGCTTGCCGATAATTTTAGGATCGACTTCACCATATGTTGAACTTGGCTTTTCTCTGCGGATCCTGTACCGACGACCGTTTGTTTGACTTGGCGAGCTGCGTATTCAAAAACGGGGATATTTTGGTTTGCCGCCGCCACAATCGCCACACCACGGGCTTGCCCTAGTTTCAGCGCTGAATCCGCATTTTTTGCCATAAAAACTTGTTCAATGGATAGAACATCCGGTTGATATTGGGTGATAATTTCCGAGACTCCCGCATAAATACGTTGCAGACGGCTTGGTAAATCATCAACTTGCGTGCGAATACACCCGCTTCCTAGATAAAGTAATTGTCTACCTTGTTGGCGAATAACACCGTATCCTGTGATCCGCGAACCAGGGTCAATACCTAGAATAATCGCCATATAAAACCTATAGTTGCTCTTTATTTATTTTCATATCATCTTATCGCCATCTAATGACTGCCACAATGGCAACATAGGAATATCACCATTCCCACCGCAATCACAGTGTAAATAGCGTTCGCTTAATCATAAATATAGCAAATAAAAGAAAAAATAGAAGGTCGAAGAGGCGTTAGAGAAAACAGGCTGGACACAGCCCGCTTTCTCTACGCAGACATCATCTTAATTACAGTTGCTCAGCAACTTCATCAGAGATATCACCGTTATGATAAACTTCTTGGACGTCGTCTGAATCTTCTAACATGTCGATCAGGCGCATTAATTTTGGTGCTGTTTCAACATCAAGTTCAGCTGTAATCGATGGGATCATAGAAACTTCAGCGGCTTCGCTAGTGAAACCAGCCGCATCTAGTGCGTCTTTAACGGCACCGAACGTTTCAAAGGTGGTGTAAACATCTATTGCACCATCATCATATGTTTCAACGTCATCTGCACCGGCTTCGAGAGCCGCTTCCATCAGCGCATCTTCGTCCACACCCGGTGCGTAAGTGATTACGCCGCGCTTGGTGAACAGGTAAGATACAGAACCATCAGTGCCTAAGTTACCGCCCGTTTTGGTAAACGCGTGGCGAACTTCCGATACTGTACGATTACGGTTATCGCTCAAGCATTCAACCATAACCGCGGTGCCACCAGGACCGTAACCTTCATAAATGATGGTTTCCATATTATCGTTGTCATCATTACCCACACCACGCGCAATAGCACGGTTTAAGGTGTCGCGCGTCATGTTGTTTGATAATGCTTTATCCACAGCAGCACGCAAACGAGGGTTAGTTGCCGGATCGCCGCCGCCTAAACGCGCAGCAGTCACCAGCTCACGAATAATTTTAGTGAAAATTTTACCGCGTTTCGCGTCTTGTGCCGCTTTACGGTGTTTGGTGTTGGCCCATTTACTATGACCTGCCATGAAATATCTCCAAAAACGTCAATAAATAATTAAACAGCAAATTCTAAAATAGCCTGGCTGTTGCTCCACGATTTTGTTAGCTCCGCCGCCTGTTGCGGGTCAAGCCAACGAAATTCAGTGTGTTCAGTCAGCAATGGCGTTTGTTCATCGCTGAGCACCAATTTAAACCAATGTTCTTTACAGTGGGTCACATCCGGTGCATAACGATGCCTGAAATGCGGGAAAATTTCAAAGATGATACTTTTCGACAAATCATGTAATTGATTTGGTTGCGGGTCAAACCCCGTTTCCTCTTTGATTTCGCGAAGTGCTGCAACGGCAGCACTATTTTCATGATGCTCCAAACTCCCAGTCACAGACTGCCAAAAGTCAGGGTCATCTTTACGCCGCATCATAAGCACCCGCCCCGTTTTTTCAGCCACAATAATGACTAATACCGATTCTGGGCGCTTATAATTTTCCATTACTCTTCTTCTTTCGCCACAACCGCAATCGCTAATTCTGCCAGCGAGTCTGGGTTTGCATGGCTTGGTGCATTGGTCATTAAGCATGCCGCTGCGGTGGTTTTCGGGAATGCAATAACATCACGGATGTTATCAGTTCCAGTTAACAGCATCACTAAACGGTCTAAACCAAATGCTAAGCCTGCATGTGGTGGTGTACCGTATTTCAGCGCATCTAACAGGAAGCCGAACTTCTCACGTTGTTCTTCTTCGTTGATGCCTAAAATACCAAATACAGTTTGTTGCATTTCGCTACGGTGAATACGGACAGAGCCCCCCCCCACTTCGTAACCATTGATAACCATATCGTAGGCATTCGCTACTGCATCTTCAGGGTTCCTCGCCAGATCTTCCGGAGTGAAATCTTTTGGTGACGTGAACGGATGATGCATGGCCGTTAAGCCACCTTCACCGTTTTCTTCAAACATTGGGAAGTCGATAACCCACAGTGGTTGCCAGCTATTTAAGTCCGTCAGCTCGAAGTCACGACCCACTTTCAGGCGTAGTGCCCCCATAGAGTCAGTCACAACATTTTTCGCACCTGCACCAAACAGAATGATATCGCCATCCGCTGCACCCGTACGCTCGATGATTTGTTCAATGATTTCTAAGCTCAGGAATTTCGCGACTGGGCTTTGGATGCCTTCTAAGCCTTTCGCACGTTCGTTGATTTTCATCCACGCTAAGCCTTTCGCACCATAGATACCCACAAAATTGCCGTATTCGTCAATTTGCTTACGGGTCATCACTGCGCCACCAGGCACTTTCAGTGCCGCGACACGACCTTTAGGATCATTTGCTGGCCCCGCAAATACGGCGAATTCAACATCTTTAACGATGTCTGCCACATCGACCAGTTCCATCGGGTTACGCAGGTCTGGCTTATCGGAGCCATAACGACGCATCGCTTCGGCGAAAGTCATGATTGGGAAGTCGCCTAAATCAACGCCTTTCACGTCGATCCACAGATTACGGATCATGCGTTCCATCACTTCGCGAACTTGTTCCGCCGTCATGAACGACGTTTCAACATCGATTTGGGTAAATTCAGGTTGACGGTCAGCACGTAAGTCTTCATCGCGGAAGCATTTTACGATTTGATAGTAACGGTCAAAACCAGACATCATCAGCAACTGTTTAAACAGCTGAGGAGATTGTGGTAAGGCATAAAATTTGCCTTTATGGACACGGCTAGGCACTAAATAGTCACGCGCCCCTTCTGGCGTCGCTTTCGTTAGCATTGGTGTTTCAACGTCCATAAAGCCTTCTTTGTCCATAAAGTTACGAACAAAGCTGGTGATTTTCGCACGAGTACGCAGACGATCTGACATCTCTGGACGGCGTAAATCTAAATAGCGGTATTTTAAGCGACGCTCTTCTGTATTAGTTTGGTTGCTGTCTAACGGAAGAGGTTCAGATTTGTTAAAAACGTCCAGACCTTCAGCAAAGATTTCAATCTCACCCGTTGCCATGTCTTTATTTTTTTGGCTATCTGGGCGCGCACGTACCGTACCTGTGATTTGGATACAGAACTCATTACGCAGTTCTGACGCTTTCTCAAATATGTCTTTACGTTCTGGATCGAAGAAAACCTGAACGATACCTTCACGGTCACGCATATCGATAAAAATCAAACCACCTAAGTCACGACGGCGGTTTACCCATCCACAAAGAGTGACCTTCTGGCCTTCATGAGCAATGTTTAATTGCCCACAATAATTAGTACGCATACTCTATCCTTTTACTCAGCTTATTGTTTACTCAGCGTATTGTGCTTTAGTTTGCTGCGGGAATTTGGCATTTTGCTGAACCCATTTGCTAAACGTTGTGTTTGCGAAACCTATTGTTTATAAAACCAATCGTTAAGAAACACGGAGCTGAAAATTCAGAATGTCAAAAAAGGCAGACATTATATAGGAAATTCTATTAGACAAACAGTTTGCTCTATAGCTTAACTGCGAAATTGATACAAAAAAACTATCTATAATCAATAAAAACTGTCCTTACCCAGAAAAACGATTCTCACGCGACCTTCGCAGCAGATGAAAAAGATTGCATATCGAATTGATGATTAAAATTTGATTGTTTGTCAGATCATCATTTTTTTGGGAATTATTACCCATTTCATTTTGCTATAATTACTCATATTCAGACACTTTCGCCTGAAATCAGAGGAAACTTTATGAAAAAAATTCTACTCGCATCATCCTTTCTTGTTCTGCTTGCAGGATGTCAAAACGGAACCAATGCCAATACGATGAAGCCTGCTAATAATAACAAAGTCTTTTATATCGATTCCTCTCTCGCTGACTGCGTTGGTGTTGCACCAATGAAATGCATGAAAGTAAAAGAAAAACCAACTGATGAATGGCAGTATTTTTATAGCTCAATTCAAGGATTTAACTACGAACCTGGTTATCACTACGTAGTAGAAGTTCAACAATTTGATGTCCCTAACCCTCCCGCTGATGCATCAAGTATCCGTTATGAGTTGGTCAAAATTATCGAGAAAAAATAAGATTGAAGCAGGTGGTTTTACGCCTGCTTTTTACTGCACTCAAAGGCAATATCATGAGCACTAAAATCATTGATAAGTTAGGTTTAATTACTGTCCAAAACGGTAAAGTGGCAATGGTCCGCTCCCATAATAAAACTCTATTTTATATCCCAGGAGGAAAACGTGAGCATGGTGAAACAGACCAACAAGCCCTTTCCCGTGAAGTCGATGAGGAATTGACGTTAACCCTGCATCCCGACTCTATCCAGTTTTACGGTGAATTTGTCGGGCTGGCAGATGGCAAGCAAAATGGTACACAAGTCTGTATTCGTTGTTATCAGGCTAACTATGATGGTACGCCCCAGCCTGCCGCTGAAATTGCGGAACTGGCGTGGTTAGATTCTACTGATGCCGACCGCTGCTCTACGACTGCCATTGAGATATTGAAACAGCTTAAAGCCGATAATCTTATTCAATAACTCAAAAATGAATTATTTCTATTTGTAGATTTACTGATTAGGTTTTAAAATTTAGAAAATTTAATTTATCTCCATGGAGGTAGAGCAAAAAAATGGTCAGCTCTTTATACGCTGTACTAGGTGCCTTACTGCTACTGAGATTATCGCTAAATGTAGTAAAGCTTAGAAATCAGTACCGTGTGTCTGTTGGCGATGGTGGGTTTTCTGAATTACAAACGGCTATTCGCGTGCATGGTAATGCTATCGAGTACATTCCAATTTCATTAATTTTATTACTGTTAATGGAGATGAATGGTGCCAAAGTTTGGATGATCCATGTGTGTGGAATTGTACTCATTGCGAGCCGCATTCTGCACTCTTATGGTTTAAAAAATCATGATTATTCACAACGACGAATGGGGATGATGGGGACATATCTCGCTATCGGGTTAATGCTCCTTGCCAATGCGTATTATCTACCATGGCTGCAAATGGTTTCCTTTACGCTTTAATTTTACCCTTCCTTCTGTGCGGATTGGTTTTCAGGTTCAGTTGCTTTCTGCTACAATCCGCCACTACTTTTGTTCTTCTATTTAATACAAGTCTATGTCAAGTCAGGATCCAAACCATAAAGACAGCCTTTTTTCTGCGCCAATCGCCAATTTGGGTGACTGGAAGTTTGATGAAAAAGTGGCTGAAGTTTTCCCCGATATGATTCAGCGTTCCGTACCGGGCTACTCGAATATCATTACTATGATTGGAATGTTAGCGGGTCGTTTTGTTACGCCAAATAGCCAAGTGTATGATCTTGGATGCTCTCTTGGTGCGGCAACACTATCTGTACGCCGAAATATCTCCGTGGAAAACTGCAAAATCATTTCGGTTGATAACTCCCCTGCAATGGTTGAGCGCTGCCGCCGGCATATTGATGCTTATAAAGCCGAAACACCGGTGGATGTTATCGAAGGCGATATTCGCGATATTCACATTGAAAATGCGTCAATGGTCATCCTTAACTTCACATTGCAGTTTTTAAATCCTGATGACCGCGAAAAATTGCTCACTAAAATTTACCAAGGATTATTACCGGGTGGAATCTTAGTGCTATCTGAAAAATTTAATTTTGAAGATCAGCAAATTGGTGAATTACTGTTCAATATGCACCATGATTTCAAACGTGCCAACGGCTATAGCGAGCTTGAAATTAGCCAAAAACGCAGCATGTTGGAAAATGTGATGCTCACTGATTCTGTTGAGGCACATAAAACTCGTTTAAAGCGTGTCGGGTTTACCCACTGTGAAGTCTGGTTCCAATGCTTTAATTTCGGTTCCTTATTAGCCTTAAAAGAGGGGCAGTTATGATCGATTTTGGTCGCTTCTATCAACAAATTGCGATTGGTCCTCTTAGCCATTGGTTAGAAACGTTACCTGCGCAGCTAGCGGAATGGAAAAAAGACGGTTTGCATGGCGGGTTCTCTTCATGGGAGAAAATGTTAGATAACCTTCCCGTAATGACACCAACCCAGCTCGATATCAAAAACAGTGTCACCGCCCTACGCGACCCTGAGTTAACCGAAGGCGAAACTCGCCGTTTAAACAATATTTTGGGGCAATTAAAGCCATGGCGCAAAGGTCCATTCTCCCTGTATGGCGTCGAGATTGATACTGAGTGGCGTTCAGATTGGAAGTGGGATCGTGTTCTACCACATATTTCCTCATTAAAAGGTCGCCACGTATTAGACGTGGGCTGCGGGAGTGGTTACCACATGTGGCGTATGTTGGGTGAAGGTGCTGAATTTGTCGTCGGTATCGACCCAACTGAACTATTTCTATGCCAATTTGAAGCCGTAAGAAAACTGTTAGGCGATGATCAACGCGCACATTTACTCCCTTTAGGTATAGAGCAACTCCCCGCATTGAAAGCCTTTGATACCGTATTCTCTATGGGCGTTCTGTATCATCGTCGTTCCCCGCTTGATCATTTATGGCAATTGAAAGACCAATTAGTCAGTGAGGGGGAATTAGTATTAGAGAGCTTAGTGGTAGAAGGTGATGAATTCCAATGCCTGATCCCTGGCGACCGTTACGCACAGATGCGCAATGTTTACTTTATTCCTTCCGCCAAAATGCTCAAAGTGTGGCTAGAAAAATGTGGTTTTGTGGATGTTCGCATTGTTGACCAAGCGGTCACTTCATTAGAAGAGCAGCGCCGCACCGATTGGATGCAAACGGATTCATTAGCTGAGTTTTTAGATCCTAATGATAGTACCAAAACGATTGAAGGTTATCCCGCACCTTTACGAGCGATCTTAGTCGCGAAAAAACCGTAAAATAGACCCCGTGACGGTTTTTAATACCGCTATGTGTAAAACGTCCGAGAGTTGATATTCAATTCTCGGACGTTTTTGTTTTTATTTGAACAACGGTATTCCAGTTTATAAATTATTCATCAAATACTCTTCTACCGCTTTAGTATCATTCGCCGCATCAAAATCCATGCCTAGCGATAATGAGCCCTCTTTCAATTCAATCACTCTAGGTTTTGTATAGGAATAGGTAATATGTTTGATTTTCTCACCGACTGATTGTTTTGCGAGCTCAGAGTGTTCACAGACATTGGCTATCCCCTTAAGCATCTCTTTGCTATAGCCATCAATACCGATGGTATCGAGTTGCTCTTTGGTGAAGGTCGACCAATCAAAACTCACTTTAATCTCAGAGCCACACGTTTTATTTAATGCCGAGACTTGAGAGGAAACTTCCGTTTCATACCTTTGATGCTTCTCTTTTTCAGCTAATGAATATGCAAATGAGGAGGCAGTGAAGAGAACAAGCGACGACGCTAAGATAACTTTTTTCAGCATGATTTTTTCCTTAAAATTCATTCAGTCGTTTTTAGTTTTTACAATGTAAAAAAATCTAAAAACAAAGGGAGGTATTTAACCTCCCTCAGACCATGGACAAACCCATCAGGTTTGGAAATGGCTCTTTTGGGTTGTAAAATTAACAAGGAAAATCAATTTATTGATTTTCGCCTGATAACACAAAGAGGGAAAAACCACGTTTTTATCCCTCTTTGTCATCAACCTCGGGGAGGTATTTAACCTCCCTATCTTAACTCTCCTTATCATAAATTCAGTCAGTCCTATTCTGAATTTACGACTTATGCCGGCACTTTTTCCGTGATTGAAATAAAGTCCATCATGGCTTCTACCGTGGGTCCATCCACACAGTAGTGCGTGAACTCATCGGTTTCACTGTTCGATGCCATGGTCACACCCGCCTTGCGATAACTCATGCTGGAAGGAACGGTTTTACCTGCTGAGCTGTGCACTTCAGTTAAGCCAATCTCCATAAACTTGGTCAGATTAGCCAATCGAACCCCTGCACCAGCCATAATGATTGGGCCATCTATTTCACGACTTTTTTCATGTAACTCTTTTAGTAATGGCAAACCTAATTCAGCGCTTTGCTGCTGACCGGACGTTAAAATACGTGCCACACCTAGGTTTTTGAGTTGTTCTAAAGCCAATAACGGATTGATACACATATCAAAAGCACGATGGAAAGTTATTGCCATACCATCCGCTATTTCCATCAAAGTTTGCATGCGTTCAACATCAATACGCCCTTCAGGATCCAAGATCCCCACCACAGCGCCGGGAAAACCCATCTCTTTGATCATCTGCAAATCTTCGCGAATCACATCAAATTCGCTCATGTTGTAGCAAAAATCCCCACAACGTGGACGAATGATTGGATGAACGGGAATATGAAGTTTCTCGCGCGCCAGTTTTAAATAACCATAACTGGGTGTTAATCCCCCATCCGCTGCCCCCGAGCAGAGTTCAATACGATCTGCACCATATTCTTGCGCAACTTGGGCGCATTCGATACCAAAACAGCAAATTTCCAGTTTCGCCATGAAGATCTCCAAAATGGTCATACGCTCAGTAGAATAAGAGCTGAAAATTGAGGGCCAAAACGTGCTTTTTATTAGACATTCAACTAACTATGCCATTTTTTATTAAATGTTATCTGCGTGATATCACACCGTTTAGAGTTATATCTGAGTAATGATCAATAACGTTAATTGCATCACTTATTTTTCGCTTTCAACGATGTTTCTAAGGGAAAATGGGTGATATTTGAGAGTAATTAAGCCGTTTGTCACGGCCAAAGTCGGATTTGGCAGTCTTTCTTGCTGACCTTTCGGCTGACTAACTTTATAGGAGTAACCTTCAGGTAGTGACTCTGGCAACAAACGACGAGCCGTTTCGGCAAGTGCTTCTGGTGCGACATCAATTACCATTTCAATATGTTCCCAACTTTCTTGTGGGTAGGTTTTATCTTTTGGAAAAGGCAGCTCAATAATATAGACATCCTGCCCAGCCACCTGAATCGGTTTTTTCAAATCATAAAGACGAATAGGACGACCATTAATTAGATTATCCGAAAGCAGTTCAGCGCATTGTAGCAATCCCTCATGCCAGCGTTCTGCCGTTGCCTGATGATGACAGCGTACCGAAATATGGTCGATAATATAATCTGTCAGGGAGACATTTAAGCACTGTGCCATCGCCACTAGATTTTGCTCAAAATGTGGTAAGTCACACCATAAATCGTTTAATTGTGGGATTTTATCGAAATCTAACATTCACATGACTCTCGTTGAACCCCCTGCGTCAATAAAAAGCAGGGATAATAAAAAGCGAAACAAGCGGCAGACTGTAGCACGACTCCCCCAAAATATGGTATAAAACCTGCCGTTTTTTCTCTTCCACCTTTTAGTTACGCCCATGAAATGGCACAATGCGGTAACTATGTTCGTTATTTAAGGTAATCCGGTGAATATTCAGGCTATTCTTTCAGATAAAATCAGTGCTGCAATGCTAGCAGCGGGAGCTCCAGAAGGCTGTGACGCCCTTGTTCGTCAATCAGCTAAAGCGCAATTTGGTGACTATCAAGCTAACGGCGTGATGGGCGCAGCGAAAAAAATGGGCATGCCTCCCCGACAACTGGCCGAGCAAATTGTTAGCCAATTAGATCTCGAAGGTATTGCATCTAAAGTTGAAATCGCCGGTCCCGGTTTCATCAATATTTTTATCGACCCAACGTGGATTGCGGCTCACGCAGAAAAAGCCCTGACCAGCGACCGCTTAGGTCTTGCTCCCGTCAAAGCTGAAACTATCGTTATTGACTATTCCGCGCCTAACGTTGCAAAACAAATGCACGTCGGTCACTTACGCTCAACGATTATTGGTGATGCTGCCGCGCGTACTCAAGAATTTATCGGTCATAAAGTGATTCGTGCGAACCACGTTGGTGACTGGGGTACGCAATTCGGTATGCTGATTGCTTACTTAGAAAAAGTACAAAATGAAGATGCCAGCGATATGGCTCTGGCAGACCTCGAAGAGTTCTACCGTGAAGCGAAAAAACATTACGATGAAGACGAAGACTTTGCCGTTCGTGCTCGCGGTTACGTCGTAAAATTACAATCTGGTGATGAATACTGCCGTAAAATGTGGCGTAAACTGGTTGATATCACCATGCAACAGAACCAAGAAACTTATCGCCGTTTAAACGTCACCTTGACGGAAGACGATGTGATGGGTGAAAGCCTGTATAACAGCATGCTACCCGGTATCGTTGCTGATCTTAAAGCCAAAGGTTTAGCCGTAGAAAGCGAAGGCGCTACTGTTGTTTTCCTTGATGAATTCAAAAACAAGGAAGGCGAACCAATGGGCGTTATCGTTCAGAAAAAGGACGGTGGCTTCCTGTATACGACTACCGATATCGCCTGTGCCAAATACCGTTATGAAACGTTGCATGCCGATCGCTCTTTGTATTACATCGACTCCCGCCAGCATCAACATTTAATGCAAGCTTGGACTATCGTCCGCAAAGCGGGCTATATTCCTGAATCAATGGCGCTTGAACACCATATGTTTGGAATGATGTTAGGTAAAGATGGTAAGCCATTCAAAACACGTTCTGGCGGTACTGTTCGCCTTTCCGACCTATTAGATGAAGCGGTTGAACGCGCACAAACGCTGATCCGTGAAAAAAACCCAGATATGGCGGAAGACGAATTACTGAATCTGGCGAATGTCGTCGGGATTGGGGCTGTCAAATATGCTGATCTGTCTAAAAACCGTACTACAGACTATATCTTCGATTGGGATAACATGCTGGCATTTGAGGGTAACACCGCCCCTTATATGCAATATGCGTATACCCGTGTTGCCTCTATCTTTAAGAAAGCCGATATTACCGAATCGGATTTAACTCTACCTATCGTGTTAGAAGCGCCACACGAAATGGCGCTGGCAACACGCTTGATGCAGTTTGAAGAGACTATCTTAACGGTTGCTCGTGAAGGGACTCCACATGTCATGTGTGCTTATTTATATGACTTAGCAGGACTGTTCTCCAGTTTCTACGAACATTGCCCTATTCTGTCCGCAGACACCGATGCTCAACGCCAAAGCCGTTTAAAATTGGCATTATTGACACAAAAAACCTTAAAAGTGGGTCTCGATACACTCGGTATTGAAACCGTCGAAAGAATGTAAGCCCGTTGATTTGCTTAAAGCCCACTTCGGTGGGCTTTTTACTTTTCGTCGCCTAAGTTGCACTCTTTTTGAACATTTTTTTTGTAACTTACCTTAAGTTTGCACTTATTTGGTGAGCAATATCTCATTATTCTCTCTATTTAGCGCCTTCCTTACTAAAAAACAAAAATTAACATTTGGCATGATGCTTGCTTTATCTCTTTTGCCTTTTCAAAAAGACAGGGGGATTTATGAAGTACATCATCGCAATTATTAAACCGTTCAAATTAGAAGATGTTCGAGAAGCACTTACTGAGCTAGGCATTCAAGGAATGACCATCTGTGAAGTCAAAGGATATGGCAGGCAGAAAGGTCATTCGGAGCTTTACCGGGGTGCCGAATATGAAGTGAGCTTTCTACCAAAAACCAAAATGGAAATTGCTATTAGCGATGACCTATTGGAACCCGCCCTTGATGCCATTATGCGTACCGCAGATACTGGAAAAGTCGGAGATGGAAAGCTATTTGTTTTTGAACTTCTACAAGCAGTCCGTATTCGCACGCGCGAATCGGGCGATGACGCACTATAAGGGAGACGTACAATGAGACGATTTTGGTTATCCACCGCACTATTCGCCTTAAGCGCTTTAGCACTTCCCGCCTATGCGTCGGAAGTGAATACCGTTGATAAAGCAGATAACGCCTTTATGTTGATCTGTACTGCATTAGTCTTCTTTATGACCATACCCGGTATCGCATTGTTTTATGGGGGATTATTACGCAGTAAAAACGTATTATCGCTGATCACTCAAGTCATGCTGATTTTTAGTGTAGTGATTATTTTGTGGTTTGTGTTCGGCTATAGCCTCGCATTCACTGCGGGAAACAAAGTGTTTGGGGACGGTTCATTAACTTTCTTAAACGCGATGTCTATCGATGACTTATCGGGCTCCATCAACCGATATATCCATGTTGCGTTCCAAGGCTCATTTGCCGTGATCACGTTAGCCTTAATTGTCGGAGCGTTAGGTGAGCGAGTTCGTTTTTCAGCGTTACTCATTTTTACCGTCATTTGGTTTACTTTTTCTTATGTTCCTATCGCGCACATGGTATGGGCTGAAGGTGGCTGGTTAGCAGATGACGGCGCTTTGGACTTTGCTGGTGGAACTGTCGTGCATATTAATGCCGCAGTTGCCGCGCTCGTTGGTGCATATTTACTCGGAAAACGTAGCGACTACAGCCAAGTAGTGTTAAAGCCCCATAACTTACCAATGGTGTTTATGGGTACGGCAGTCCTGTACATTGGTTGGTTTGGCTTTAACGCAGGTTCTGCTGGCAGCGCCAACAACATTGCCGCACTTGCATTTATCAATACCATCATTGCGACAGCTGGCGCAATCCTTTCATGGACCTTTGCAGAATGGGTACTTCGTGGAAAACCCTCCATGCTCGGCAGCTGCTCAGGTTGTATCTCCGGATTAGTCGCAATCACACCAGCCGCGGGGACGGTTGGACCGATCGGCGCATTAATTATCGGTGTTGTTGGCGGCGTGATTGGGCTTTGGGGTGTTGTGGTCCTAAAACGTTGGCTAAAAGCCGATGATGTCTGTGATGTATTTGGTATCCACGGTACCTGCGGGATTGTAGGGTGTATATTGACTGGGGTATTTACATCAACCATGCTTGGTGGCTTAGGTTACCGTGACGGCGTCACGTTATCTCATCAAGTTTTTGTTCAGCTTGAGAGTGTTGCCGTGACGATTGTGTGGTCAGGCGTAGTGGCATTCATCGCCTTTAAATTAGCGGATAAACTTGTCGGTTTGCGAGTTTCCCCTGAAGAAGAGTGTGATGGGCTGGATATTACCACCCATGGTGAAAGTGCGTACCATCAGTAATTGTCTACTCCCCCTCTGTTGAGGGGGGAGTTTGTTGGCATCTATAGCAACTCAATACCTGTTAAGTGAAATTACGCAACACTGCGTTTCATAAAATCACGAGGACGGAAACCTAACACATACAGTGCCACAAAATAGCTACCCGCCCCGATAATCACGACACCGATTAAACGTAACATGCGCATCAGCATATTGCCGTCTTGCCACGGTGGCATAAAGTGCAACACGCCAAATAACACTATAACCATCACCGCCAATGCGATAAGTAGCTTCACAAGGAAACCACGCCAACCCGCCAGTGGTTGGAAGATATCTTGCTTGCGTAATTGCCAATATAACGCTCCAGCATTAAAACACGCAGCCAGCCCAATAGACAGCGCTAAACCTGCATGTTGCATTGGACCAATAAAAGCTAAGTTCATTAACTGGGTCATAATCAGCGTGACAATTGCAATCCTCACAGGTGTACGGATATCCTGACGAGAATAAAATCCAGGTGCTAAAATTTTCACTAAAATCATGCCAGTTAAGCCCACACAATACGCCATCAATGCATACTGGGTCATCAAAGAGTCATGGGCAGTAAACTTGTCATATTGGAAAAGTGAAACTGTCAGCGCTTCCGATAACATCGCTAATCCGATGGCACAAGGTAGAGCCAGTAATAAACACAAGCGCAGACCCCAGTCCATTAAATGCCGATATTCTTGATGGTTTCCACTGGTAAAACTTTTTGATAATGATGGGAGTAAAATGGTTCCAAGCGCTACGCCCAGCACCCCTGACGGCAATTCCATTAAGCGATCTGCATAATACATCCATGACACTGAGCCTGATTGCAGAAATGAAGCAAAAATCGTGTTAATAATTAATGAGATTTGCGCCACGGATACCCCGATAATCGCGGGTCCCATCATTTTCATAACGCGCCAAACACCACTATCATGGAATGACAAACGCGGTAATACTAACATACCAATTTTCTTTAAATGCGGTAGTTGGTAACCTAATTGCAGCACACCACCCACTAATACCGCCCATGCCAACGACATAATTTGTGGATCAAAATACGGTGCCGCAAAGGCCGCAAAGAAAATCATACTGACGTTCAGTAACGTGGGGGCAAATGCGGGTACCGAAAAACGATTCCAAGTATTCAGAATCGCACCCGCGAGCGAAGCCAACGAAATTAAGAAAATATACGGGAATGTCACCCGTAATAAATCCGTCGTCAATACAAATTTGTCAGCATCTGTTGTGAAGCCTGGCGCAGTAACATAAATGACCCAAGGCGCAGCAATCATCCCGATAACCGTAACAACTGCCAGAACCAAGGTAAGCAGCCCCGAAATATAAGCGACAAACGTTCGTGTCGCCTCTTCGCCTTGCTGGTTTTTATATTCCGCAAGAATCGGGACAAACGCTTGAGAAAACGCCCCTTCTGCAAAAATTCGGCGTAACAAATTCGGGAGTTTGAAGGCAACAAAGAAGGCATCGGAAGCAGCCCCCGCACCAAACACACGGGCAATAATGGCATCACGGATGAAACCCAAGACTCGAGACATCATCGTCATCGAGCTGACTGCTGCCAAAGATTTTAATAAATTCATGATAGCTAAACTAAAAGAAGACAATCGTAGCAGTTTAACAGCGGATGGCTAGACTGACTACGATTGTAGAGTAAATGTTTAGGCTTTAGTCGATTTCCACGTATCGTCCGTTAATGCAGTGAGTACGTGGTCACGCCATTCCCCATTGATTTCAAGGTACTGCCTTGCATAGCCTTCACGTTCAAAGCCCAAGCGCGCTAATAAATTACCACTGCGCATATTATGCGGCATGTAGTTCGCCATGATACGGTGTATCCCTTGATTTTTTTGCATATATCGGATGGTTTGGGTTAACGCTTCATACATTAATCCCTGCCCCTGCCATTTTTCCCCCAGTGAATACCCCAGATAACAGGCATGGAATGATCCTCGTAAAATATTACTGAAATTTGCCACACCAATGACTTCGTTTTCGTCTTTATCCAGTAATACAAAATGGAAGGCGCTACCTTGACGATGCATTTCACTCATCGCATGTAACCGATTATTCCAACCAGAGGGGTTAAAATGGGAATTGTCACGGGTTGGTTCCCATGGCGTCAAAAATTCTTTATTTAAACTGTAATAGTCCGCTAGTCGGTAATTATCGCGTTCATAGACCAAACGGATAATCATTCTGTCAGTCATTAGACGCACTTTGGGTTCATTTGAACGATAACCAAACATCGTTAGCCCTTAATTAGTAGTGTTACCAGTCTTACTCTCGATGCTTGAATTATAACTTAAATTTATCACTTAACTAATTCAATTGTCTCCATAATTAAGTCATTTTTTGAGCGATTAGTTTATTAAGTTCTATTCAAGCATTAGGAATATGCAATAAGGTGAATGCATCATGGGCAATGTCCGCACCATAAACCCTAAAGATTTCGCATTAGAGGTAGGCGGCAAGTCAGTGAGTCCCTTGAAGCATACATAAGTATGTGACGAGGGCGAGCGAGCGCTGCCAACACTCCTATAATGAGAAATATGACGGATTTATCGATAAAAAAATATCATGGTACACATCCCATCATTCCCCCCAAACTCCTGATACTATTAATAAGAATCATTCCTTCCGTTACTAATTTTTATGGTGTTTCATGGCACAGGTGTCGCGGGCAAGAAGCCTTGGTAAATATTTCCTTTTACTGGACAATATGTTGGTTGTTCTTGGCTTTTTCGTGGTTTTTCCTTTAATTTCAATTCGATTTGTTGAACAGCTTGGCTGGGCTGCCGTGGTGGTTGGTTTTGCCCTTGGGTTACGTCAATTTGTGCAGCAAGGTTTTGGCATTTTTGGGGGCGCGATTGCCGACCGATTCGGTGCTAAACCGTTAATTATTATCGGGATGCTGTTACGCGCTGCGGGTTTTGTCTTGATGGCGTTGGCTTATGATCCTTGGGTGTTATGGCTATCTTGTGTGCTGTCTGCCCTTGGTGGCACCTTATTTGATCCACCACGAACCGCTTTAGTGATTAAGTTGACTCGCCCTTATGAGCGAGGACGTTTTTATTCGTTGTTATTCATGCAAGACAGTGCGGGTGCGGTGATTGGTGCTTTAATCGGAAGTTGGTTATTACAGTATGATTTCCACTATGTTTGCTGGGCAGGGGCTGCTGTGTTTGTGATTGCTGCACTTTTTAATGCTTGGTTACTGCCTGCTTATCGCATTTCTACGATTAAAGCCCCTATTCGTGATGGTATGCACAGAGTCTTAAAAGATAAACGATTTGTGACTTATGTGGTCACCCTTTCCGGCTACTTTATGTTATCTGTGCAAGTCATGTTGATGTTCCCTATCGCCGTCAACGAATTAGCGGGTACCCCTACGGCGGTAAAATGGATGTATGCCATTGAAGCTGCCATTTCTCTGACACTGCTTTATCCGATTGCACGTTGGAGCGAAAAACATTTCCGTTTGGAACAGCGCTTGATGGCGGGATTGTTTTTAATGAGCCTAAGTATGTTCCCTATTGGAATGACATCCTCCATCAATATTCTGTTTGTATTGATTGGCATTTTCTACCTAGGTACTGTGACCGCCGATCCTGCTCGTGAAACCCTGAGCGCCTCCCTTGCCGATCCACGTGCTCGTGGTAGTTATATGGGCTTTAGTCGATTAGGTTTAGCACTCGGTGGTGCAGTTGGCTATACCGGTGGTGGTTGGATGTATGATATTGGGCATCAATGGAATATACCGCAACTTCCTTGGTTCTTGCTCGGTACCATTGGATTTATTACACTTTGGACACTTCATCGCCAGTTTAACCGTAAAAAAATTGAAACAGTCATGTTGAGCAGGCAGTAATACGTTACACTTGGGGGATTACTGTATAAAGGAGTGATTATGAAAAATATTTTCTTGGCATCTATCTTCGGATTGCTGTTTATTCTCACGGGTTGTGACAAATTAACCGAATTTACTATCAGTGAATCACAAATTAACAGTTATCTTGCGAGTAAGGTGAAATACGAAAATAATATTGGTATCACAGGTTTTGCCGATGCTGATATTACTTTGCATAATTTGCAATCAGAGATTGGGCGCAGTGAACCGGGAGTGATTGCGTTAAACGGCGAAGCGACTGTAAAAATGAACTCATTGATTGGCGCAGCAGCGGCTGATATTGCATTAACATTAACTGCCCGCCCTGTTTTTGATGCACAGACTGGTTCTATCTATTTGAAAGAGCTAAAAATTACTCAATATAAAATTACCCCAGAAAATATGGACACTGCCATTTCCGCCGTGATCCCTTATTTAAATAGCTCCCTTGAAACCTTCTTCTCGACTCAACCTGTGTATGTCCTGAACCCTGATAATAGTGCAGCAGAAGCGACAGCTAAAAAATTAGCTAAAGGACTAGAAGTTAAACCGGGTAAATTGGTGATCCCGATGGTGGATTGATTGACCATAAATATTTTCGATTGATAAATAGATAATCGTAAAATGAAAAAAGCAACCTTAGGTCTAGGTTGCTTTTTTATGGACAAATTTCCACAACATCACTAATTATTTAACCCTGTATTCTTACTCGTAGTAAGTCGTTTTATAGTCATACGTGAATTTATCCACTCGCCCATCACTGTATGTCATCACACTGGTGCACGAAGTTGGGTTTTTATGATCATCATAATGAGTGCACTTTTGGACAATTTCGTAATAGGGCTGCTGATTTTTCGTGGCATGAAAAAGAATTTTTGTCACTAAACCATCCGTGAAGAAATACTCATTTTTTGTATTAGTAACTTCATTTTCATTGAAATAGTGAGTTTCGATTGGTAAAAGCTCTCTACCATAGACAAACGTAGCAATGTCCTTATCTCCTTGAGTGATCTTATTCACCAAACCATTACGGTAATGGTATTTCCAATTCAACAATTCTCCGGTTTGTAAATTACACATTTTATCGATGCGGTAACCTTTGAGTTTTTGCTTATCAATCAAAAAGTAAAGCTGTTTAGATTTTCTGACGATCGTAAATTCCGTTTCGCTGTCTTTATTATAATAGGTTAACTCGTTGAGACAGCCATGGGGGTTAAATGACACTGACACCTTTTTTCTGAGCCCTTTGTCATCGTTCATGGTTTGAGTCAATTCTTTGACTTTCCCGTAAAGTGGGTCAAATTGAAATTCAGTACTGTAATTAACCATGCGTTTATCATAGTTAAGCAATTCATTATCCACTTGCGCCAGCGCCAACGGTGACATAAAGAGAAACATTAAACCGTGAAGTTTTGTCGGAGTCATTGTGTCTATCCTTTAGGTCTTATGTGGAAAGAAAGAAACGATATCCACTTTCTTTCCACGCAATTCGTGACACCGTCACTTATTCACTGTCACTTTCTGATTCAGAATCGAGCTCATCACGCAGAGCAATCACCGCATCGCGAGTAATTTGCGCGAGTGTACGATAAAACGGAGTTGTCGCATGAGCCTCAACTTTACCCAGAAAAGCGCCATACCAGCTCAGAATATAGCTATCAAATAGCTCTTCTTGCGCCGCAGTTTCATCTTCCGCAGCTTGGTCTTCTAACCATGATGCCGCGAGTAATAACGCACCAAATGCATCAGCAGGCGCATCGGTTAACGTCATGCCACGCGTGACAAGAAATTCACGGATTTCTGCTTCCGTGATCTCTTCATCATAGCGATGGGCAAAAGGTGGCACGGTTGGCTCATGACCAAACATGGCTTGATAATCCGCAGTAATCGCTTTGTGATCCATGGCTTTAGCCATTCTTCCCCACAACTCATCTTGCTCTAATGGCCATGAAGCTTTTAGCTTATCTTGAGCAATCATATCGATAAGCGGCTTCACGAGAGCATCGTCTGGAGAACGTTGAAATAAAGTGCCTAAAATACGGCAGACGATTGAAAATTCATTCATGAGTTTCTTCCTGTTAGCAAATTTCCTGCAATCACTTTTTCGTGATCATCATGCAGTGCAGTATACCTGAAAAAACAGAAAACCCACGCTTTGCTCAATTCTATATATGGCGCTGATAGTCGCTAATGATGATTTCTCAAATAAAAAATCAGATAACTGAAGTATCCTCAAAATAATTCACGCTACAGTTCCCTCAACCTTAGGTGCGGGAAATCGCGTAATCGCATAAATATAGCGAACATATCCCTAACAAGTTTTTGTTGTCACTAGGCGGCAAGAAAGCACATCCCTAGGATGCATACACAAGTATGTGTCTAGGGTGTGCTGACGCAGCTAGCAACATGACAGCAAAAACTAGAACGGGAAATCAGTAGCCTTGGGCTAAATTGACAACACCTAAAGGACGTTCACCAGCTTCTATGCGTTGAATATTACTCGCAATCATATCCATGGCTTCATTAGGTAATGTAAATGCGGCAACATGTGGTGTAATTGCAATGCGCGGATGCGTCCAAAATGGATGCATATGGGGCAGAGGCTCAGTGGCAAAAACATCGAGAGATGCGCCCGCAACTTGACCTTTTTCTAGCGCAACCAACAAATCTTGCTCAATTAAGTGGGCGCCACGGGCAAGGTTGATAATATAGGCGTTTGGCTCAAGTTGGCTAAATAATTGATGATTCAAAATACCCACCGTTTCCGGTGTACTCGGCAGTAAATTGACAATCACTCGGGTTCCCGATAAGAAATCCGCTAACTGCTCTTGACCATAGTAACTCTTCACATTCGGAATCTGCTTTTCAGAGCGGCTCCACGTTCTGACTTTAAGACCAAAGCTCTCTAAGCGTTTTGCGACAGCTTGACCTAATGCCCCCGCCCCCATGACACCTACCACAAATTGGTCATGGGTATACGCAGGTAATTGTTTCCACAGACGCTGGGATTGTAATTGGCGGTATTCGTCCATACGACGGAAGTAATACAACACTTTTGCCGCTGCATATTCCTCCATTTGAATTGCCATGCCAGTATCTTCTAAGCGCATCAGCGGAACCCCTGCGGGTAATGTGCCTGGATTATCGTGTTCTTGTTTCAAAATCGCATCCACACCCGCCCCTAACGCAAAAATACCTTTTAGGTCTTGACGACCCGCCAGACATTCATAAGGTGGAAGCCATACCATGGCATAATCTGCCTGTTGGGTATCTCCCGGCTTCCATTGACGAATATTGGCTTGAGGCAATCGAGCACGCATGCCATCAATCCACTGATTGGCATCAAAAAATGGATGGTAAAATAGAATATTCATGGCAACTCCTTATAGGTTTCTACCAGAGTGTGCGTATTGAGGTTTATTTTCAAGTCAAGACCCGCATTTTACTTCCATAAGATGAGGATTTTGTTAAGGAGTTAACGGAATCTAGATTAATCGCTTGAAGTTTAAATAAACAATTTATTATCAATTTCTAACCAAGAATAATCTTTTAAGATTAGAGAGTAATCAAATTGGTTTTTATTTAGCTAAACGATAGAAAAAATTCGGTTTTTATTTAATTGGGAGTTGACGGAAGGCGCTCTTTTCCCTATAGTAGCGCCCCGTTGCAGGACAAGTTATTTATAACAATTTCTACAACCACAATTTAGAAAAACGGTGAGGTGTCCGAGAGGCTGAAGGAGCACGCCTGGAAAGTGTGTATACGGCAACGTATCGAGGGTTCGAATCCCTCCCTCACCGCCATTTCTAATCTAGATTATTCTTCCTCGACTAATTTCTTGTTTATCTTCCCAGTTCCATCAATCTTATCAATTCCAACGCCTTGGGCATGATACTCACGACTGATTTCTTCCCATAATTCTGCATTTTCAACTCCCGCAGCTTTTGGATCAAACACAGGATCGACGCCTAATTTGGTTTGTCTTTCAAAGTCACGTAATGCTCTTAATGCCGGTTTCGATAAGAAGACAATCGCAATCAAGTTCAAGTAACTCATACTGCCGAAACCGATATCACCAAGTCCCCACATGATACTGACCGATTGCACGCTTCCCATAAAGACAATCACTAAGAAAACGAATTTCAAAATCAGCTTAAGTACGGGATATTTAAGCTTACGATCAAGATAAACAATGGTGGTTTCTGCAATATAGTAGTACGCCATTAAGGTTGTGAAAGCGAACAAGAAGACTGCAATAGAGACAAATCCAGCCCCTGCCGAGGTAAATACCGTGGATACTGCCATCTGAGTCCATGCCGTTCCTGCTGCTACCCCAGGAACATGTTCCACAAGCGCAATCGCCGCACCGTCAGGGAATACGTTGTACATATTGGTGACTAAAATCATCAGCCCTGATGCCGTACATACCACGACCGTATCAATATAGATAGAAAATGCTTGGATCAACCCTTGCTTTACCGGATGGCTAACTTCTGCGGCTGCGGAGCTGAATGTTGCTTCACCCGCCCCTGCCACGTTTGAGAACACCGCACGGCGTACACCCCATGATACTGCGGTTCCCACAATACCACCGAATACTGCATCCATTCCCATCGCACTGCGGAAAATCAAGCTAAACATGCCCGGTACGCTATCCCAATGGCTACCCAGAATAATGACCATCATGACAATGTAAGCTAATGCCATAATCGGGACGATTTTATCTGCTGCACTCGCAATACGTTTAACGCCACCGAAAATCAGCCATGCCATCAACACAGTGACTAATGCACCTGTTGCCATTGGCGGAATATTGAAGGCGGTTTGGAAGGAGTCCGCAATTGTGTTGGCTTGGATCCCAGGGACTAATACACCGTAAGATAAACAAATAACAGCCGCGACAAAAATCGCAAAAGGCTTTAATTTCAATCCTTTTTCAATATAGTACGGTGAACCGCCACGATACTGATCATCTGAGCGCTGCTTATAAATTTGCGCAAGGGTGGATTCAATAAAGGCACTGGCACCGCCTAATAAACCCATCACGACCATCCAGAAAATCGCTCCAGGTCCTCCCGCGGCAATCGCGGTTGCCACCCCAGCAATGTTACCAACCCCGACACGCCCAGATAAGGCTAAACAGAAGGCTTGGAAAGAGGAAATCCCATCTTTTGACGCTTTGTTTTCCTTTAATAAACAGACCATTTTTACGATGTAACGGAACTGAACACCGCGTGTTGCTAATGTGAAGTAGAGACCGACACCCAGAGATAAGAATACGAGAGCATTACCCCAGATGTAACCAACGATGGTATTCACGATGGCTTCCATATGTACTCCTCGACGATTGTAATTGTATTTGTGTATTTGCAAGGGTCGAAACCTGAACCTCGCAAGGTTCAGGTCAATGTCATTTTACTGATTGATAAACCAGATAACTTTTGTTTGGGTGTATTGTTCAAAGGCTTCTAAGCCGTTGTCTTTCCCCCCAAAACCTGACTGACGGAAACCACCAAATGGCGTGGTGATATTACCTTCGCTAAATCCGTTGACCGACACGGTCCCCGCATTGATACGACGTGCAATATTCATCACTCGATGGATATTCTGGCTATAAAACGAAGCCGCCAACCCGTAGTGAGTGTCATTGGCTAAATTCACCGCTTCATCATCCGTCTTAAATGATGTAACGGCTAAAAATGGGACCAAAAACTTCATGTCGAAAGAGAGACATTTCTGGCGTAACAGCATCAAAAATTGTCGGTTCTATGTACCACCCTGAACCGAGGTCACTGTGTATTTTTCCTCCTGTGATAAGTTTCCCTCCCTCTTTAAGGGTGGTTTCTAAAAACGATCCTACTTTTTCAAAATGTGCCTGTTCAATCATGGGACCGATTGACACAGACGCATCACGCGGATCCCCAACTTGCCATGTTGATACTGCGGCAACTAATTTTTCGAGCAGGGGCTTTTTGATATTTTCGTGCACAATTAACCGCGAGCCACAGCTACAGTTTTCACTCATATTCCAGAAAGCGGCCGCCATGATATGCGGAACAGCTGCATCTAAATCTGCGTCCTCAAAGACCACTTGTGGGCTTTTTCCACCGCATTCCAAAACAATTTCTTTTAGATTGCTTTCTGCGGAGTATTTCAAAAATAAACGCCCTACTTCTGTCGACCCTGTGAATGAGACGATATCAACATCAGGGTGACGCCCTAACGCTTCCCCCACTTTTTCGCCCAACCCGCAAACCAAACTTAATGCACCTTTCGGCACACCCGCCTCATAAGCAAGTTCAACCATACGGTAAGCACTCAATGAGGTTAATTCGGCAGGTTTCACAATCACAGAATTACCAACCGCTAACGCCGGCGCGACTTTCCAGGCAAACATTTGTGCAGGAAAGTTCCATGGCAAAACAGCGCCCACGACACCGATAGGCTCATGAACAATTAACCCCATTTCTTGACGCCCAGTTGGCGCAATTTTGCCAAACAGTTTGTCGATAGCTTCTGCATACCAATAAAACGTTTCGACTGTTGCGGGTAAATCCGTATTTAAACATTCAGTGATAGGCTTACCTGCATCGACGCAATCCAATGCTGCTAGTTCTTCGCTATGTTTTTCAATTAATTGTGCCCAACGTAACATGACCTGTTTACGTTCTTGAGGGGACAAACCGCTCCAGCAGCCCTCATCAAAGGTTTCACGAGCAATGCAAACCGCCGCGTGAACATCTTGCGCACTGCCATCCGCGATATAACCAATCGAACTATTATCGATGGGGGTATAATTTTTAAGCTTGGCACTCCCACTTTGGTGGCCCGCAATCAAGTTGCCCGCCCAGAGTTGGCTCTGTTTCGCTCGCTCAAATATTTGCTCTTTAGTGATCAACATAAACAACCCCGCTATGGCTTAATCAGTGCAAGAAATTCATGGCGTTCTTGCAGGCTAATATTGGACAGAGGTAAGCGAACAGGTCCTACATTAAAGGTTCCTTTTAAGCAGCCAGCTTTAGCTTTTTGGTTATAGTTACCTGATTCCATAGAGTAAATCGCAGGATAAATCTCTTGCATAATCTGCTTAGCTTTTGTCCAATCGCCTTGCTGCGCCGCATTAAAAATGGCAACTTGCTCTACTGGGAACACGTTGCCTGCACCGGCAATCCAACTTTTCGAACCCCAGAAGAAGAAATCCACAGGTTGGTCATCACAACCGCAAATGACCTCAAAGTTTTTAAACGGTGTTTGGAGTAAATGCAGGGCGCGACTAAAGCTACCGCTACTCTCTTTGATAGCGACAATATTGTCGATTTCCGCCAGTTTCACGACGGTATCTAACTCAATCTCAATGCCAATACGGGCTGGGAAGTTGTACATAATGATGGGTAATGAAGTTGATTTTGCAACTTTCTCATAGTGAGCATAAACCCCGTTTTGATCCGGTAAACTGTACGGTGGTGGTGATAACATCAGCCCTTCATAACCCAGTTCTTTCGCCTGTGCTGCGCGTTTAATTGCGCCCTCGGTAGATAAGTCATTAATTCCTGCAATCAGCGTCACACGCCCTTTGGCAATTTTACTGACCGTGGTTAATACGGTTTTACGTTCGTCTTCATTTAACGCGTAATATTCACCCGTGGTGCCGCAGACCACCAACCCCGTCACACCACTGGCGATCAGTTTTTCGGTTAACTCTGCTAACGCAGTGATATTTAATGAAAGATCATCATGAAATGGAGTGACTAACGGAACAAGAATGCCATGGAAATTCATTATAATTCTCCTGAATTAAAGAAAGCGCTTAATCGAAAAAGGCGAGCAATCGAGCGGTGTCGGTTGCTCGTGGATCATGTTATTGACGATATCTGCGGTAATTGCCGCTTGTGTTAGCCCTAAATGTTGATGCCCAAAGGCAAATACATACGGACCTTTTTGGTCTATGACCGGTAAGGAGTCTGAGATAGTGGGACGGAAACCCATCCACTCACTGGTATTTTGGCTATCTAATGGTGTTTTCAGCATTGGATTCGCCAGCGGTAAAAAATGGCGGGCACGTTGCATATTGGGTGGACGCTTCAAACCTGCGTATTCAACAGTGCCTGCGAGGCGCAACCCACCGTTCATTGGCGTCATAATAAAACGGCGATCCATACTGGAAATCGGAATGGACAAACGCCCTTTTTCATTTGGTAACATCAAGTGGTAACCGCGCTCGGTTTCCAAAGGGACATTGATGCGACTCACCATTTTCACTAATGACTTTGAAAATGCGCCCCCAGCAATCACGACTTTATCCGCAATAAACGTCCCTTGAGGTGTCGTCACTCGTGCTTGATTTGCTGAGGAAGAATCAATGGCGGTCACTTCACATTCTGTCAGTACTTTCCCACCTAAATTCACAAAAGCCTGTGTTAAGCGTTCGTGCATTTGTGCGAGATCCACTACATGTCCAGTATCGGGATAGAACAATCCACCAATTTGGTTAGTCGCGAGTTCAGGTTGTTGTGTGAGCAATTGGGGTTGATCCAATAGCTGATTATGCACCCCCATATTGTTCAAATATTCCCCATGGCGATGTAGCTTTTCCAGAGTGGTATTTTTTTCTGCTACCAGCAATGAACCTTGAATTTTGACCAAATCCTCCAGCTGCCATTGCTTTGAAAATGCTTGCCAAGAGGATAATGACGCAGCATTTAGCACAGAAAGCACACGGTGAATATGTTGAAATGGTTTATGGCGCATATTCCCTAACAATTTCAATAGCCAAGGTGCTAATGGTAGGATATAGCGCCAATCAATACGCAAAGCGCCTAAAGGATCAAGTAGCATACTGGGAATGGACTTTAACACTGACGGATCGGCAACAGGAAATACCTGCTCAGTTGCAATATGCCCCGCATTACCAAAAGAGGCACCTGAGCCAATTTGGTTTTTATCGAGCAATAAAACGTCCGTGCCGTGATGTTGTACGGATAACGCAATGCTGAGCCCAACAATGCCCCCACCGACTACAATGACGGAATATCTGTTATCCATCGTCGACCTCACTCCACCGTGATACCAAAACGGAACGGATCGTTTTCATCAATCAGTAAGGTATTTTCACCGCTGATGTAAGCATTGCCACGAATCGTTGGAATGATGCCGTTAGCATCCGCAACTTGATAACTGGCTTGAAATTGGCTACCAATAACACTTGCCTGACGCCAAATTTTACCTTCCTCAAGCTTGTTGTCCGCAGCAAGGCACGCTAATTTCGCGCTGGTGCCCGTACCACATGGCGAGCGGTCATATGCCCCTCCGGGACATAACACAAAACTTTGGCTATCTGCACCATCGCAATGTCCAAACAATTCAATATGGTCAATTTCTTGGTCATCTTTACCAAAAATGCCTTGTTCAACGAGGGCTTGTTTGATTTTTAAACAGACCTCCGTCAGCGCCTTCGCATTCCCATACTGGATAGCAAGTGGTGAATTTTCGACGAGGAAAAACCAGTTTCCGCCCCATGCAATATCCCCAGTCACTAGCCCAACCTCCGGCACGTTAACTTGAACTGCTTTGCGATAGCGATATGCATAAACGTTTTGAATGCTCACGCTACCATCTTCATGTAATTTAGCGGTCACATCCCCCACTGGGGTTTCAATTAAATGCTCACCGTAACCAATGCGCCCTAAGTAATGCAATGATGCGACCAAACCGATGGTACCGTGACCACACATGCCTAAGTAGCCTTCGTTATTAAAGAAAATCACGCCCGCCGCAGCTTTAGGGTTAACGGGTTTACACAGTAATGCACCAACTAGAATGTCATTACCTCGAGGTTCTAAAATGGTTGCGCATCGCCAATGGTCATGTTCTGTGCGTAACGTTTGTAGGCGCGACGCCATGTCTGAATTCCCTAAATCAGGAAAACCATCAATCACTAAACGTGTGGGTTCCCCTGCGGTATGAGAGTCTATAACCTCAATTTTCTTATATTTACTCTGCATCAGTTCATCCTTATTAATATCATTTGTTAATAGAATGCTTGATTTATGTAAACAACTCTTGATATCTTTCGAATCAACCTATGCGTATTTCTGCACAATTTAAAAACATTTCAGATAACTATTAAAATTAGTTGAATGCATTGGAGCGCAATATGATTGATTTAAATAAACTGTTGTTGATTAGTCAGGAAAACATGCTTTTCCCCGTGGATAATATTAATAATTTGTTAAATCATCTTGGGTTGGTCATGCCTTTAATCAATACACTTCCTAATGTGACTTTCTTCGTTAAAGACCGTAATGCCAAATACTTGCTTGCCAATGACAACCTTGCTAAACGATGCAAAGTTGATCAGCGCAATGGCGTAATAGGAAAAACTGCAGAAGATATTTTTCACGCGGATTTGGGGCAGAGTTATAGCTCTCAAGATTATTTGGTTATGCAGAAAAAAATAAGTGTTATCAATAAATTGGAGCTACATCTTTATAAGGCGGGATTATTAGGTTGGTGTTTAACGACCAAAGTGCCTATTTTTGATACACGTAATCAGGTGATTGGTGTCGCGGGCATTTCTGTGGATTTACAAGATGAAAAATCAGTCAGCCCTAAATTAAATAATCAATTAGGTCGAGTTGAACAATATATTAGCCAGCATTTTGATACCGCAATTAAAATAACAACACTGGCTGAAATTTCAGGGTTGTCGTTATCTCAACTTAATCGTCAATTTAAAACAGTTTTTCATATTACACCTCAGCAATATATTCAGAAGAAGCGCCTTGAACATGCTATCGAATTATTAGAAGAAGACTATTCTATTACAGATATTTCAATTAAATGTGCTTATGCCGATCACAGTGCATTTTGTCGTAAGTTTAAAGAACTGACCAATATGACTCCCAGCCAATTTAAACGAATGCGTTCTAATATCGATAAAAAAACAGTGAATGAACAGGAGATTGCTTATTCCATCTAATCGTTGAACGATGCATGTCCCCCTCAATTCTGGGTCTTTACTCAGGCGAGCGAACTTTTTCCCTGACGTATCCTCTAATCATCAATGGTAAAATAGTTGCTGTCCTCATCGTGATAACGAGGAACTTAGGACAGCTCTTATTGTAGCTAAAACATAATCGCGTATTGATATAGCACTAAACTGCCCCCTACTGCGGTATATTTTAAGGATGAGTGAATGACCATTTATGATCTGAAACCTAAATTTCAGAATCTGCTACGCCCCATTGTTCGTCAGCTATTTGATGCGGGGATCACGGCAAACCAAGTGACCCTTGCTGCATTAGGCTTGTCCATTATTGTAGGCTGTTTATTAGCGCTTTATCCAACTCCCTACTTATTTATCTTGCTCCCATTTGTCTTATTTATCCGCATGGCTCTCAATGCCATTGATGGTATGCTTGCACGCGAACACAACCAGAAAAGCCATCTCGGAGCAATGCTGAATGAACTGGGCGATGTCATTTCCGATGTCGCCTTGTACCTACCTTTCGTCCTCATTTTCCCGCAGGCTTTTTGGTGGATTTTGTTGAGCCTCTTTCTCTCTGTATTAACTGAATTTATCGGCGTCATCGCTCAAGCAATGGGCGCATCTCGCCGTTATGATGGCCCTGTCGGTAAAAGTGATCGTGCATTTGTCTTTGGTGCATTAGGATTATTTGTCTGTATTTTTCCACAACTGGTAGTTGTAAGCTGGATAAATATCCTTTTTGCCGTCCTCTCCCTGCTGTTGTTCTATACCTGCTATAACCGTATTCGCCGTGCACTGACTGAGTTAAGCGCAGTATCGGAAAATAATTAAGGAATGATAATGAACACACAAACAGACTATTCGACACAACGTCCTGTCGTCGAATCTCAATTCACCACCAGTGATCATACGAACTTGTTTTACCGTTATTGGCCTACTGAACACATCACCGATAAAGCCATTATTTTGTTTCACCGCGGTCATGAGCACTCTGGTCGTGTCTCTCATTTAGTGGATGAATTAAACCTTTCTGATTTTGCTATGTTCGCATGGGATGCTCGAGGACATGGCCGTAATGAAGGTCCTCGGGGCTATAGCCCATCACTGGGCACGTCCATTAGTGATGTTGATGAGTTTGTCCATTACGTATCCGAGCAATATCAAATCCCATTCGAAAATATTATTGTTATTGGTCAAAGTGTTGGCGCAGTATTAGTGTCTGCATGGGTACATGACTATGCCCCAAAAATTCGCGGAATGGTGCTCGCGTCTCCCGCATTTAAAGTTAAATTATATGTCCCATTTGCTCGCACCGGTTTGGGACTCATGCAAAAATTGCGTGGACTGTTCTACGTAAACTCTTATGTGAAAGCCAAGTTTTTAACCCATGATGAGCAGCGCATTCAATCATTTAACAATGACCCGCTGATCACTCGCCCTATTGCCGTCAATATTCTTCTGGAGCTCTATACCACGGCGGATCGTATCGTGGCAGATGCTGCGGCAATCACATTGCCAACCCAGTTATTTATTTCAGGTAGCGACCATGTGGTACACCATAAGCCACAACATCAATTTTATGAGCGATTAAATACGCCAATTAAAGAGAAGCATATTCTGTCAGGTTTTTATCACGACACATTAGGTGAAAAAGACCGACATATCCCTATCGAAAAAATTCGTCAGTTTATTGATAAATTATTCGCGCTTCCTTTGTATCAACATGATTACCAGTTTGAAGATACATGGAGCACCAGTGCGGATGCCTACCGTTCATTAAGCGTGCCATTACCTGAATATTGCCCAAAAAACATTGCCTATAAAATCATGAGCAAATCCATGAGTACTTTAGGTAAAGCCTCTGAAGGCGTCCGTATTGGTTACGATAAGGGCTTTGATTCTGGCTCAACACTTGATTATGTCTATCGCAATCAGGCACAGGGTTCTGGTCTATTTGGACGAATTATCGATAGGCAATACCTCAACAGTATTGGTTGGCAAGGGATCCGCCAGCGCAAAGTAAATATTGAAAATATTATTCGCCAAGCCATTCGAGAGCTATCCAATAGCGGAAAACCCGTCCGCATTATGGATATCGCCGCAGGTCAAGGGCGCTACATCTTCGATGCTATCAATGATTATGGGAAAGTGGACTCCGTTCTGCTCCGTGACTATAGCCCAATTAACGTTGAACAAGGTCGCTTACACATCAAAGAACGTTACCTAGAAGATAAAATCCGTTTCGAAGAAGGTAATGCGTTCGATGCTGATGATCTTGCTGCTGTTTCTCCAGCGCCAACATTAGGTATTGTCAGCGGTCTGTATGAGCTATTCCCAAGTAATGAACTGATCCGAGCCTCACTGGATGGGCTTTCTCGCGCCATTCCTTCCGGTGGCTTGCTTATCTATACCTGCCAACCATGGCATCCTCAGGTTGAAATGATCGCCCGAGTATTACCCAGTCACCAAGGTGGGAAAGCATGGGTCATGCGCTGCCGTAGCCAAGGCGAAATGGATGCCTTAGTCGAAGAGGCTGGGTTCGAAAAAATCACTCAATCTATCGATAACTGGGGTATTTTTAGCGTGTCCCTTGCTCGACGCCGTTAATTATTTTTCTCTTTAATTTACAGGTTATTGGTATCATCACCAGTAACCTGTATTTTTATTTATCTCATACCGATACGGCTGAAAAACAGCCAGTCAACGGTGATATGGGCACGATTCATCTAGAACAAAGCAATGAATAAATTAAGATAGGAACCCATTATATGACCCTCAACACCCAAGATACGCGCACGGCATCACGACGCCAAATTTGGATTTATGGGCTATTTTGGTTGCTCTTCTTAGCACCCTTTTTCTTTTTAACGTACGGGCAAGTCAACAACTATACCGCTACATTACCCAATGTACCCTCTTATGTTTATAGCTGGGAAAAACAGATCCCTTTTTTACCTTGGACAATTATTCCCTATTGGAGCATCGACCTATTTTACGGGATTTCACTGTTCATCTGTACCTCTCGCCGTGAGCAGTGCATCCATGGCTTACGCTTAATCGCAGCATCACTTATTGCCTGTGTTGGCTTTTTACTCTTCCCACTTAAATTTAGTTTTCCTCGCCCTGATACCCATGGCGCATTTGGCTGGATGTTCGACAGCTTAGAGCTGTTTGATTTACCGTACAACCAAGCCCCTTCATTACATATTATTTTACTGTGGTTACTGTGGTTGCGTTTCCGCGCCCATACACCAACTCAATGGCGCTGGCTGTTGCATAGCGTGTCAATTCTGATTCTTATTTCTGTCCTCACGACATGGCAACATCATTTTATTGATGTGATCACTGGGTTCGCAGTTGGTGTCATCATCAGCTATTTGTTACCTATTAATACTCGTTGGCAATGGCATTACACAGGAAGTCCTCGAAGCCTAAAAATTGCTAAAAACTATGGATTAGGTGCAGTGCTGTGCTTCGCTCTCGCCTTTTTATTACAAGGCGCTCTGTGGTG
Source organism: Providencia alcalifaciens DSM 30120 (assembly GCF_000173415.1). GTDB lineage: Bacteria > Pseudomonadota > Gammaproteobacteria > Enterobacterales > Enterobacteriaceae > Providencia > Providencia alcalifaciens. The sequence continues at coordinate 232,214 of NZ_ABXW01000053.1, forward strand.
GTTTTTATGGCCTGCTCTCGCCTTAGCTTTTGTCACATTAGGCTATTTAGGGGCTGGAGCTTCTGTATTCCAGAAAACAGCTGAAGGTCACGTTTCTCCATCCGCTATATTAGTATTACTCCCTTATCGCCTTATTGCTTGGGGTACTTATCATTACTATGCTAAGCGCTGCCAGCAACCCAGTATCGTGAATGAAAAAATTGTTTTGGGAGGACGCCCGTTATATCCATTGCAAACGCAAGCCGTTCTCGATATGACTTGCGAGTGGTCTCGCAATATTTACAGCTATGGGAAAAATTATTGTAGCCAGCCACAAATTGATTTGTTACCTCTAAGCCCAGAGGATATTGAAAAAGCCATTAGAACCATGGATAAACTCGCACAAAGTGGAACTGTCTATGTTCACTGCAAATTGGGATATTCTCGAAGTGCAACAGTTGTTGTGGCATGGTTAGTACACCAAAATATGGCAAAAAACATTGAAGATGCAATCGCGCAGGTTGAACGCGTTCGTCCTCAGGTCATTTTAAATTCCGCGACCATTGAACAATTACATCACTGGTATCAGCAATTTCATGTACAAAGAGAAAACCAATGAGTTCATTACTGGATAAAGACCGTGGAGATGTCATTGTCGTGCTCACGGGGAGTTGGCGCTATTTGGCGATAGCTGCCATCCTAGCATTGCTGGGGCAATTCGCATTGTTGTTCCATGGTTCGATATCACACTTGAGTCTAGCTGTGGGGGTCATGCTATTTTTTGCTAGCCAGTATTTTATTTTCCGCTTATGCCTTGATCATCATTTCTTTATCCTGATTTATCGCCAAGGAGATACACAAGCCTTAGATGATGCACTTGGGCATCTATTCCCTCAATCATCAGCGGGTCGCAGTATGGAAAGTCGATGGGCAGGTACACGCAAATTATTTCAGCGTGCCAGTTATGCCGTTACGCTATTATGGGGATGGTTATTATTTTCGCTTATTTTTTAGTTTATTTTGGGTCATATTTAAATCAGAGGTAAATTGACTATTAATTAATTATTATCTTTTTTAACTCACTGTTTAAAATAGCAAATCGATAGTTAATAATTATTTTAAATACGTTTAATGATATTTAACGTAGAAAATAACGATTTTTTACTTTTGATACTGAAAGCGTTATGATAATTGTAGTTTCATTGATAAATAACACATTTTTTTGATTCAGTTAGGCGTATCCTCATCTCTTCATTTCGTTTATTTTTCACCCTGTTATTTTGGTAGGGTTTTAATGAGTACAAAAAATATTAATAGATTGCGCCCTTTTAGCGCATTAATAGACTCCTGTTGGAAAGAGAAATATACCGCAGCGCGTTTCATGAAGGACTTAATTGCGGGTATTACCGTTGGGATTATTGCAATTCCATTGGCGATGGCGCTCGCAATAGCCAGTGGCGTTCCCCCGCAATATGGACTTTACACCGCTGCAATTGCTGGGATTGTAATTGCCATTTCTGGTGGTTCCCGTTATAGCGTATCCGGTCCTACTGCGGCATTTGTGGTGATCTTATACCCAGTATCTCAACAATATGGGCTCAGTGGCTTATTAGTCGCAACATTAATGTCAGGCATTATCTTGCTGGCAATGGGTTTTGCTCGGTTTGGTAAGTTCATCGAATATATTCCCGTGTCCGTAACGCTGGGATTTACGTCTGGGATTGCTATTACAATTGCCACTATGCAAATCAAGGATTTCTTTGGTCTGCAAATGGAGCATGTTCCTGAAAACTATGTTGATAAGGTTATTGCTCTAAGCAAAGCTTTTCCAACCTTACAATATAGCGATACGTTGATTGGGCTTGCCACATTACTTGTCTTAATCTTCTGGCCTAAACTTAAGGTTCGCCTGCCTGGGCATCTACCCGCAATTATTGTTGGGACCTTAATTATGTGGATATTAACGCTGTTTGATATTCATGTGGAAACGATCGGTTCTAAATTTAGCTATTTGCTTCCTGACGGCACAGAGGGAAGTGGTATTCCGCCAATTTTACCGCAATTTATATTGCCATGGGAGTTACCAGGCAGTGCCCCCATTAGCTGGGCGATGATCACAGCACTTATGCCTGCCGCACTATCGATGGCAGTGCTAGGTGCGATTGAGTCCCTACTGTGTGCCGTAGTGCTCGATAATATGACGGGGAAAAAGCACCACTCCAATAGTGAATTGATAGGTCAAGGGCTAGGAAATATTGCCGCCCCATTCTTTGGGGGGATCACGGCAACGGCTGCAATTGCTCGTTCTGCTGCAAACGTTCGAGCCGGTGCAACCTCTCCTATTTCAGCTATCATACACTCGATTTTAGTGCTACTGACACTGCTTATTTTAGCGCCTTTATTGTCGTATTTACCGCTTGCCGCCATGTCTTCACTGCTCTTGATCGTGGCTTGGAACATGAGTGCAGCGGGTAAAGTCTTTAGCTTGATCCGCCGCGCACCTAAAGATGACATTATTGTATTGCTGTTATGTATGTCTTTAACTGTTCTATTCGATATGGTGATCGCCATTACCGTCGGTATCGTTATTGCTTCGTTGCTGTTTATGCGACGTATTGCCAATATGACACGAGTTACACAGTTGCCGGAGACTCAAGAAGATAAAAGCGTGTTAGTTGTCCGAGTGAATGGTCCACTGTTCTTTGCTGCCGCAGAACGTATTTTTGATGAACTGCGAGTAAAAAGTCATGGCTATGAAATTATTGTTATGCAGTGGGATGCGGTACCTGTCTTTGATGCGGGTGGCTTAGAAGCCTTCCAGAAATTTATTGATATCGTACGTAAAGATACTCACATTATTGTGTGTGATATCCCGTTCCAACCGCTGAAAACATTAGCTCGTGCGAATGTTCGTCCTATTGATGGCGCGCTCAGTTTCCAAAACTCACTGGATAGTGCTTTAGACGAAGTTCAGCACATTCAAGAGGCTAAAAGGTCCCTTACGTCTTAAAAAGGCGAAGACTTAAATTATAACTGAAGCTAACAATAAAAATGCCGCACTTGCTAAACAAGCGCGGCATTTTCTATTCATTCTGTACCTAAAACTAGTAGCAATACATTTCGTTATTCTCTTTTTTACCTAGCTCACATGCCATTGCGCGGAGTTTCGTGGCTTTTTGCTCGTCATCTCTGACAGTACCATTGTTGCCATCATTAAATTGAAATGATGCCATTCCTTCAGCAAAACCTGAGAAAGTTAACGCATCCGCTTTTGCAAACCACTCTAACGCCTTTTTTTCATTCTGTGGTACGCCATGACCATCATAATAAATGATACCTAACCATAATGGCGCGTTGAAGTAATCTTTGTCATTTAACGCACTGACTTCCTCAAGTAGTGCAATGGCGCGCGGATAATCAACAGCGCCAGACTCCGGCGTAATTAAAGCTTCAGCTAAACTAATTTTTCCTCGAATACTTCCACCATCAACGGCTTTACTTGCATATTCGCGGGCTTTGACAAATTCTTCAGTGAACGTTCTATCACCACTCATTAACGTAATATCCGCCAATAATGAATATGCATCCGCATTACCTGATTGTGCTGATTTTTCTGCCCATAACTTAGCGTTATTTTGGTTTTGTAATACACCAACCCCCGATAAATACATGCCTGCTAATTCATATTGCGCTTTAGCATCATTATTTTGAGCCGCAATTTTAGTGTGTTCGAATACTTTCTTATTTTCAGGTGTAATATCGTATTGCGCTGAAACTTGTAGAGAAAATACCAAGCCTACTGCCCCTAAACAAAGTTGACGACTAACGTGTTTAACACTTGAGATTATCGGATACATAGGCACCTTTTTATTTTTTTAAATTTATTATGAATCAGTATTTCAAAAAATTCAGTTAAAAATCTCTGCATTACAGTGCTGACCCTTGTCTGCCATTTACGAGCAAATATTGGTATAAACTGTTCATACCTACCCAACGGTTTTCACACCATTGCGGTGCTAACAATGTTGGTTTTCTCGCACTAGCACTGATGCGATGATATAAAATATCGGTCGGAGTATGGCGGATCATCTCACCGGCGGTGGCTGTATATTCTTCTAAAGATAGCGTTTCTAAGCGTCCTGCACGCCAACTTTTTGCCATAATGCTGCCCTCAACAATGTGCAATGGATGTAGCTTTATACCATCCGTGCCACATGCCAAAACCGCATCTAATGTCTGCATATTCATGGTTGCATTTTCGCTTGGCAGACCGCAAATCAAGTGTGTACATACCTTGAGTCCAAGTGCGCGAGCTTTTTGCGCTGTTGCTTGATAAGCCGCAAAGTCATGCCCACGATTTATACGGTGCAACGTCTTATCATGAGCAGTTTGTAACCCAAGCTCTAACCAAATTTCATAACCTTGTTGACGGTATCCAGCCAGCAAAGAGAGCACAGCATCAGGTACGCAATCAGGGCGAGTGCCTACACATAACCCAACCATATCAGCTTGTTGTAGCGCTTCTTCATACAATAGTTTTAATCTATGCACTTCGTCATAGGTGCTGGTATAAGCTTGGAAATACGCTAAATAGCGATTTGCGCGGGATATTCGAGAAATTTGTTGTTGGATTTGCAAACTGATGGATTGTTCAGATTGGTTTTCATCACTGAAGGATGACACATTACAAAATGTACAGCCACCCCGTCCCAACGTGCCATCACGGTTTGGGCAGCTAAAGCCGCCGTGCAAGGTGACTTTGTGAATTTTTTCACCATATCGGCGCTGAAGATCAGCGCCGAACATGGAAACAACATCGTTTAATTGCATTTGGAACCGAGATTAACTGTTAGTATCCAGTGCAGGGAAGCTTTTTACCACTTCGTCGATCGCTTTAACTTGTTGTAAGAATGGCTCTAATTTATGCAATGGTAGCGCAGAAGGACCGTCGCAACGTGCATTTTCTGGATCTGGATGCGCTTCGAGGAACAGGCCAGCTAAACCTACTGCCATGCCAGCTCTTGCCAATTCCGCCACTTGACCACGACGACCACCTGAAGCCGCACCAAATGGGTCTCGACATTGCAGTGAATGTGTCACGTCAAAGATGACTGGGCACCCTTTAGACGCTTGCATCATGACATTAAAGCCAAGCATATCAACCACGAGATTGTCATAACCAAAGTTTGCACCGCGGTCACACAGAATAATTTTATCGTTGCCACCTTCAATGAATTTCTCAACGATGTTACCGATTTGTCCTGGGCTGATGAACTGCGGTTTTTTGATGTTAATCACTGCATCCGTTTTTGCCATCGCAGCGACTAAATCCGTTTGGCGGGCAAGGAAAGCGGGTAATTGGATAACATCAACCACTTCAGAAACAGGTTGTGCTTGATCAGGCTCATGCACATCTGTAATGATTTTTACACCGAAAGTCTGTTTGATTTCTTGGAAGATTTTCATCCCTTCTTCCAGACCCGGGCCACGATAAGAGTGAATAGATGATCGGTTAGCTTTATCAAAAGAGGCTTTAAACACATACGGAATGCCTAATTTTTGTGTCACAGTGACATAATGCTCACACACTTTCATCGCCATATCGCGAGATTCAAGTACGTTCATGCCACCAAACAGAACAAATGGCAGATCGTTTGCGACCTTAATATCACCGATACTGACTACTTTCTGTTGCATACTCTTACCCTTCATAGGAAGACAGTAAACTGTCTATACGTTAATCAATGCAGTACGACTGGAAGATTATCCAGCGAATAAATTTGGATCTTAATCATTTCGGACACTGGGTCTTCTGGGCAATGCTCAACAAAATAGTTAAGGTCGCTCAGTGCCACATGATTACAGTCTAAATGCGCGAGGATAAGTCCTCGGTCACGAATTTCATAGGGATCTTCAGGATCTAGGATTAGCAATGTCTCACAGACTTTTAATGCCATCTCCATTTTCTTCTCTTCCATCAGCGCCGCTTTCAATGTATCAAAAGTTTTGCGTACGATGACACTATGTTCAGCGACATCTAGCTCATCAAAGATAAACTCAGAGTATGGATCGACCGTCCCTTTCAACCACATTGTTAATGTATGCTGAGATAGGGTTTCACCATTGACAGGGTTAATAAACCATTGAGAACCATCGCGCTTTGTCGAAACAAATAGCAACTGAGTCGGGAAAATCGCGGCGTCAACATCCAAGTCGAGTTGCTCAGCGATAAATAAAAAAATGGAACCAAGAGAGACAGGCGTACCTTGTTTGGAGGATAAGACTTTATCCAGCCACAACATATCCGACAGGGCATAGATGCCTTCCGCAGCACCATATTTCCACTGAGAATAAAACAGAGTAATCAGCTGCTCTATTTTTGACTGATTATCCGCAGTCAAATCTATTGCATCTCGCGCTTTAGCGACAAGTTCATCTAATTGCGCTTGTACCTGCATAAAAGGAAAATCGGCACGAATGATTTGAGAAACCATCATAATGCCTTCGCTTAACGGTAACTGATTAAACTCAATATTTGCTATTGTTTTCATTACAATTCCACTACAATTGCCCACTTAACCATTCCATTGACCAAGAGAAACTCGCTCTTTACCACCATAATCGAGACAAGTCTCGACATTGGTGTACCCATTTTCATTAAATAGCTTTCGGACTGTTGAGCCTTGCTGCCAACCATGTTCAAGCAGCAGCCACCCTTGTTGTTTTAAGTATTGTTTTGATGTGGCAATAATGTGTTCTAAATCTGAAAAACCGTGGTTATCAGCAATCAACGCGGTTGATGGCTCAAAACGCACATCACCTTGGCTCAAGTGAATATCACCCTCATCAATATAAGGAGGGTTACTCACAATCATATCAAATAGTTCATTTGGTAGTGAAGCAAACCAATCACTTTGCGAAAATTGAATGTTTGGAAGCGCTAAACGCTGTTGATTTCGTTGTGCTAACGCCACAGCCTCAGGGTTAAAGTCTACGCCGACCACACAACTATTCGGCAACTCTGACGCTAAAGCTAATCCAATCGCGCCAGTGCCAGTGCCAAGATCTAAAATTCGGCACTCCGCGTTAGGTAATCGCACTAACGCTTGCTCAACAAGGCATTCGGTATCAGGGCGAGGGATCAGTGTCGCTGGCGACACATACAATGGTAAAGACCAAAACTCACGTTCGCCGACAATGTATGCTATTGGCTCGCCCTGCTCACGACGCATTAATAAAGCGTCAAGCTGGGTCTGTTCGTCTGACGTGAGTTCCGTCTCATCAAAGGCTAGAATATAAGTACGGCTACGCCCCGTCGTGTATTGCAACAGGATCTGCGCATCACGTTTAGCGCTATCACTGGCAGACAGTCTTACGACTGCCTGCTGTAACCATTCGCTATAACGCATTAGTCCTGCTCAGATAATGCAGAAAGCTGATCAGCTTGGTATTCGTTGATGATAGGCTGGATTAATGTATCCAGTTTCCCTTCCATCACTTCATCCAAACGGTACAGTGTCAGGTTGATACGGTGATCTGTCACACGACCTTGTGGGAAATTGTATGTCCGGATACGGTCAGAACGGTCACCAGAACCTAACAAGTTACGGCGCTCAGATGCTTCCGCAGCATGACGTTTATCCATTTCTGCTTGGCGTATACGTGCACCTAACACCGACATCGCTTTCGCTTTGTTCTTGTGTTGTGAGCGCTCATCCTGACACTCAACCACAATACCCGTTGGTAAGTGGGTAATACGAATTGCTGAGTCAGTGGTGTTAACGTGCTGACCACCCGCCCCAGAAGAACGGAAAGTATCAATACGCAGATCCGCTGGGCTGATTTCTGGCAATTCAGCTTCTGGCAACTCAGGCAGAATAGCAATAGTACATGCGGACGTATGAATACGACCTTGCGACTCAGTCTCAGGAACACGTTGTACTCGGTGACCACCTGATTCAAATTTCAGACGACCATAAACACTGTCACCCGAGATTTTCGCGATCACCTCTTTATACCCACCGTGCTCACCATCGCTGGTGCTCATCAGCTCAACACGCCAGCGATTACTTTCTGCATAGCGGCTGTACATACGGAATAGATCACCCGCAAAAATCGCTGCTTCATCGCCACCCGCACCAGCGCGGATTTCCACAAAACAGTTATATTCATCATCAGGATCTTTTGGAAGTAACAGCAATTGTAATTGCTGTTCCAGCTCTTCATTGCGCTCTTTTGCTTCTTTAAGCTCTTCTTGAGCCATCTCTTTCATTTCAGGATCGTCTAACAGCATTTGGGCTGTTTCGATATCATCCTGAACGGTGCGCCACGCAGTAAAACACTTCGCGACATCCGTTAACTGAGCATATTCTTTTGATAAAGCACGAAAACGGTCTTGATCAGCAATCACACCCGCATCAGCAAGGTGCGCTTCAATTTCTTCGTAGCGTTCTTGTAATGCTTCTAGTTTTGCGACAATAGAAGGCTTCATTCGTTATATCAGACCTATGATTAAAAAGTGGTTATTGATGGTCCAGCCCTAAGCTGTCCCTAAGTAGATTTAGACGCTCAACATCCCCATTTCCTGCAGCTTGCTGCAAAGATTTAGTCGGAGCGTGGATCAGGCGGTTGGTTAACTGTTGTGATAATTGCATGATTACTTGCTCAGGGTTGGCACCTTGGGCAATGGCTGCAAGTGCTTTCTCGGTCATACTTGCCCGAATTGCTTCCGCCTGTTCTCTATATTCGCGAATTGTAGAGACTCCGGCTTGTGAGCGCAACCAATCCATAAAATGACCGCTTTCTTGTTCAACGATAAATTCCGCTTCAACCGCCGCGGCCTTACGCTGAGCCAAATTTTGGGCAATGATGGATTCAAGATCATCAACAGTATAGAGATAAACATCTCTGAGTTTTTCTACATCCTGTTCGATATCACGAGGTACAGCGATATCAATCAATAACATAGGTTTACTGCGACGTGCTTTCATCGCACGTTCGACCATTCCTTTACCAATAATTGGCAATGGGCTGGCTGTCGAGCTGATCACGATATCTGCTTCAGCTAAACGGTTATCGATGTCCGCTAATGAAATAACTTGTGCGTTAACTTCCTTGGCGAGCAGTTGTGCACGTTCAAGGGTTCGGTTAGCTATCATCATTTTCTGCACGCCATGCTCACGTAAATGACGCGCGACTAATTCAATAGTTTCACCTGCACCGACTAACAAAATATTCAAATGTTTGAGTGATTCAAAAATCTGTCTCGCGAGTGTACAAGCAGCAAATGCGACAGAAACGGCATTCGCACCAATATCGGTTTCTGTTCGTACACGTTTTGCCACGGAAAAAGATTTTTGGAATAAGCGCTCTAATTCGCTAGACAGTGAATGGTTATCTTGCGAAAGCGCAAAGGCCTTTTTCACTTGACCGAGAATTTGAGGCTCACCGAGAACCAGTGAATCTAACCCACTCGCCACGCGCATAAGGTGACTTACTGCGCGTGCATCTTGATGCCAGTAGAGACTGGGTTGTAGGTCTTTAGCGGTGATCCCATGAAAATCACATAACCATTTGGTTAACTGTTCTTGCGCTTTTTCTTGAGATTCAAGGCTTAGATACAGTTCAGTTCGGTTACAGGTAGACAGCACAACACCGCCACGCACTTGAGGCTGTTTTAAAAGTTCCTCAAGTGCGTGGTCGATTTTTTCAGGACCAAAAGCGACTTGCTCACGCAAAGCTACCGGGGCCGTTTTATGATTAATGCCTAAGGCTAATAAGGTCATTGTGCTTACGACTTACTCACATTGCTCACATTGCTAATTTATTTATCAGCCTGATACTAGTAACCTAGCTCATTGCTGAGATTTATATGCGTATATTGTAGATGATTAACGCTTCTGTTTCTACGGGTACTCAATGGCTAACAGCCAGAAAGATGATTAACCCCAAAATATGAAGTAATTATCTGACTAGCTGCCTTAAATATCAATAAGATGCTTTAAGAATGCATTTATTACGCACAGAAAGCAAATCCATACTTTTCATCATATTATCATTGATAGGCCAATAAGATTGGCGCAATATCCCTGAAAAATATCTCATTTTAACGTTAGCATCCCATTAAAGCACTCTGGTGTTTTCGATAGCTTTAATAGGCAATGATGTCTAAAATAAATTTAATTCTCTATTGAGAAAACCAGAAAATGGTTAAAATAACGACCCTGTTTGTGGTTTCATCTGCAATGTCATTACTATTCACTCTATGTTGAGAATCGATATGCAATTTTTTTCTGCTCTGTCGTTTATTCGCCCAGCCAAAGGCTTTTTGCGATTAATTCCCCTCTCAGCCTTATTTCTTACCGCCTGCGTGACAACGTCACAAAACACCACAAAAGAAACCTCTTCATCTTCTGATGAACAGTGGCAAAAACATCAGGCTCAAGTTTCGGAATTGCGAGATTACCAAACTCGAGGCTCCTTTGTGTATATCGGCGGACAAGGAACTGGCACGGAAACCAAAACCTACGCGAAATTTTTCTGGCAACAATACACGCCTGAAAAATACCGTTTATTGCTCACCAATCCATTAGGAACTCGCGAACTGGAACTCAGCGTTGAGCCCGATTTAACCAAGTTAATCACCAAAGACGGTCAAACGCATATGAGCGATGTACCCAGTGAGCTAATTTATCAACTAACGGGTATGGATATCCCAATTGATGAACTCACCGCGTGGTTAGTCGGCTCACCCGGTCGAGCGTCAGAATACACCCTTGATAGTAACCACCTGTTGAAATCAGTCACTTTTAAAGTCAATGGTGAAACATGGAATTTGGATTATCTCTCTTACGATACCAAAACCACACCAATGTTACCGAATCAGATGGAATTGCATCAAAAAGATAAAATCATCAAGTTAAAAATGGATAGTTGGACACTGAAAAAATGACATTAACGTGGCCATCACCGGCAAAATTGAATCTATTCTTATACATTACAGGGCAGCGTGCTAATGGCTACCATGAGCTACAAACCTTGTTTCAGTTTTTAGATTATGGTGATGAAATTACCTTCACTGCACGTTCCGATGATCACATTAATTTACTCACTCCAATGGTGGGCGTGGATGTCGAAAAAAACTTAATTATTCGCGCTGCCAAAAGTTTACAGACCTATTGTCGTGAGTCACTAAACCATCAGGGTCCTTTGGGTGCCGATATTTGTATTAACAAAGTGTTGCCTATGGGTGGCGGTATTGGTGGTGGTTCATCCAACGCGGCCACTACGCTCATTGCGTTAAATGAACATTGGCAAGCCCACGTTTCTGATGATGTTTTAGCAGAATTAGGTCAACATCTGGGTGCAGATGTACCTGTTTTTGTTCGTGGTCATGCTGCCTTTGCAGAAGGGATTGGCGAAATTTTAACACCGGCAGAACCAAAAGAGCGTTGGTATTTAGTCGCTCACCCCGGAATTGAAATCTCAACCCCGATGATCTTCACAGATCCAGAATTAAATCGAAATTCTCCAAAACGCGCTTTAGCCGCATTATTACTGGCTCCGTATGCAAATGACTGCGAACCAATTGCAAGAAAACGTTTTCGTGAGGTTGAACAGCTCGTTTCTTGGCTGTTACAATATGCTCCGTCTCGCCTAACAGGAACAGGCGCTTGTGTCTTTTCTGAGTTCGAAACACAAGCGGATGCCCTGAAGGTGTTAAATAAAGCCCCATCGTGGGTGCACGGATTCGTCGCTCAAGGAGCGAATGTTTCTCCTGTGCACAAATTCCGCGCTGGGATAACCCGTGTATTGCACCAATAAGTAATGACCCATCCATCATTGCTGTTGGTCAACAATATCTCTCTGGACGCAAGCCTGAGGTTTTTCTCGTGCCCGATATGAAGCTTTTTGCTGGTAACGCTACACCGGAACTAGCACAACGTGTTGCTAACCGCCTTTACACTAATCTTGGAGACGCGGCTGTTGGTCGTTTTAGCGACGGCGAAGTCAGTGTTCAAATTAATGAAAATGTTCGCGGTGGTGATATTTTTATCATCCAGTCAACTTGTGCACCAACTAATGACAACCTGATGGAACTGGTTGTGATGGTTGATGCCCTGCGCCGTGCATCTGCTGGTCGTATTACCGCTGTTATTCCTTACTTCGGTTATGCAAGACAGGATCGTCGCGTACGTTCTGCCCGTGTACCAATCACCGCTAAAGTTGTTGCCGATTTTCTGTCTAGTGTAGGTGTTGACCGTGTTCTTACCGTTGACTTACACGCAGAGCAGATCCAGGGCTTCTTTGATGTTCCTGTAGATAACGTATTTGGTAGCCCAATCCTTCTGGAAGACATGTTGCAGAAAGACTTAGAAAACCCAATCGTTGTTTCTCCAGACATCGGCGGCGTCGTTCGCGCTAGAGCAATCGCGAAATTACTGAACGATACCGATATGGCTATCATTGATAAACGTCGCCCACGCGCAAACGTTTCTCAAGTCATGCATATCATTGGTGACGTTTCAGGTCGTGACTGTATTTTAGTTGACGATATGATTGATACTGGTGGCACACTGTGTAAAGCAGCTGAGGCGCTGAAAGAGCGTGGTGCTAAGCGTGTATTCGCTTATGCAACTCACCCAATCTTCTCCGGTAACGCTGTAGACAACATCAAAAACTCTGTGATTGATGAAGTCATTGTTTGTGACACAATTCCTCTTTCTCCTGAAATCAAGGCGCTGAACAAAGTTCGCACCCTGACCCTTTCAGGCATGCTGGCCGAAGCTATTCGCCGTATCAGCAATGAAGAGTCAATTTCTGCGATGTTCGAGCACTAATTCTAAAACGGGGTCTTAATGACCCCGTTTTAACATACTGGTTTCAGTCGTTTTTCATTAAATTATTGAGGCGAGAAATGTGCTTTATCGCACCACATTCATTGTGGTCACGATACAAAAATTTATAAGTAGCGCCCCTACTGTTGTCCATCAACCGTAGGGGCTTTATTTTTTGTATGTGATATTAAGATAATTTCTAAGCAAAAAATAAGAGTGAAATTCTTAGTCAATAATTTCACTCTTATTTATATTCATCATGCTTCCGCTCACCGAGCGCATTATTTTCTGCAATCAGCTTTCAACAGTTAATTTCACACTGTTGGGATTTGACGTTAACTTGTCATGGATAACGATGGTTATCATTACGGGAATGAAATTGGCGTTTTACTAAACAGTAACGATCTTCCACTTTTTCCCTACCACCCATTCTCGCACCCACTAACCAAACTAATGCACCAATAAAAATTCCAAACAACGAACCGTTAATGATGTCATCGGATAAGCCTAAGTCCACAATATGAGAAAACAGGTTTAAACCAATGCTCCCTCCCATGACGACCATGCCCAGTCCCATTAAACCATTTCCGATGAATGTAACCGTTTTCCGTTTCATATTTACCTCCAATATCAGTAAACTGATAAGCAAGCATTGAAGAAAAGTTCGATAAAACTTTATATTTATGTAAAGAGTATAGCTCTTTAAGTAAAATTATTTGCGATAAGCTTCACATGTATAGAAGAGTTTAAGGATATCTACTCAAAAAATGCTTTTTATCAAACTATAAACTTGCCTTATAGCATTACCGAATAATTCAGAAGCTAATTATCACTACAGAAATCTTCTCGCTGACAATTTTGTACATCCACCCCGACACGAGGTAAACTAGTCACCAATTTCTATACATTGACAGTGAAAAAGTCCCCGTGAGTAAAATAAAATTAATTGTTGGATTAGCCAATCCGGGCGCTGAATATGCGCAAACCCGCCATAATGCTGGTGCGTGGTATGTTGATTTACTGGCACAACGCCATAACCAATCACTAAAAGAAGAGCCTAAGTTTTTTGGCTATACAGCGCGCATCAATATTGGCGGCAATGATATTCGTTTGCTAGTACCAACGACTTTTATGAATTTAAGTGGTAAATCCGTCGCCGCAGTGGCCAATTTCTATCGAATCAATCCTGATGAAATTTTAGTCGCTCATGATGAGCTCGACTTACCACCGGGCGTTGCAAAAATGAAACTGGGTGGTAGCAACGGCGGACATAACGGCTTAAAAGATATTCAAAGCAAATTTGCCAATAACCCGAACTTTTACCGCTTACGCATTGGTATTGGGCATCCTGGCGATAAAAACAAAGTTGTTGGTTTCGTGTTAGGCAAACCACCGCTGTCTGAACAGAAGCTTATTGATGATGCGATTGATGAATCTGTGCGCTGCACGGACATCCTGTTATCAGATGGAATGGATAAAGCTATCAATCGCTTACATGGTTTTAAAGCCACTGCCTAAGAGTTGATTTCATCAAACACAAGTTTTTGTGTATAATCAGCGCCAATTTTCTAAACATTAGGGGCAGCACACGCCTGCCCCTCGCTATTAAGGTGAGAAACATATGGGTTTTAAATGCGGTATCGTTGGTCTGCCTAACGTGGGTAAATCCACTCTGTTTAATGCATTGACCAAAGCCGGCATCGAAGCAGCCAACTTCCCTTTCTGTACGATTGAACCAAACACGGGTGTTGTGCCAATGCCAGACCCACGTCTTGATCAATTAGCTGAGATCGTGAAGCCTCAGCGCATTCTACCAACCACGATGGAATTCGTTGACATCGCTGGCTTAGTAAAAGGCGCATCAAAAGGTGAAGGTCTTGGTAACCAATTCCTGACTAACATCCGTGAAACCGAAGCGATTGGTCACGTTGTTCGCTGTTTCGAAAATGACAATATCATCCACGTTGCGGGTCAAGTTGACCCTGCGGCGGATATCGAAGTTATCAATACTGAATTAGCACTATCTGACTTAGACACTTGTGAGCGTGCTATTCACCGCGTACAAAAGCGCGCAAAAGGCGGCGATAAAGACGCAAAAGCGGAATTGGAAGCACTGGAAAAATGCCTGCCACACTTAGAACAAGCGGGTATGCTGCGTTCACTGGATTTAACGGCTGAAGACAAAGCCGCTATCCGTTATTTAAGCTTCTTAACGCTGAAGCCAACCATGTACATTGCCAACGTCAATGAAGATGGTTTTGAAAATAACCCTTACTTAGACAAAGTTTACGAAATCGCGAAAGCTGAAGGTTCTGTTGTTGTTCCTGTTTGTGCCGCTATCGAATCCGATATCGCCGAGCTGGACGATGAAGAGCGTGATGAATTCATGGCAGATTTAGGCATTGAAGAGCCAGGTTTGAACCGTGTGATCCGTGCGGGTTATGAGTTATTAAACCTGCAAACTTACTTCACCGCTGGTGTGAAAGAAGTGCGTGCATGGACTATCCCTGTTGGCGCAACAGCTCCACAAGCGGCAGGTAAAATCCACACTGACTTCGAAAAAGGCTTTATCCGCGCACAAACTATCGCATTTGAAGATTTCATCAAATACCGTGGTGAGCAAGGTGCAAAAGAAGCGGGTAAAATGCGTGCGGAAGGCAAAGATTACATCGTCAAAGATGGTGATGTGTTGAATTTCTTGTTTAATGTGTAAACTTACACTTTAATTTCACACCGTTTCATCTCTTAATAAAACAGCATAAAATTCATGAGATTAACTTGGTTTTATGCTGTTTATCGTCTCTCAGACGATTCATGAAAACCTACAACTGAATGAATATATAACTGAGTACCGCTGATTTATCTTCGTTGAAATCCACCATCATCGTCTTCATAGATAGCGCCAAGACGGAATTGAGCACCTACATTCTCCTGCTTACCTGATTTATGAAACCACTCAATGACCAATCGTCCGCTGTTTTAAAATCTTTGGGAGCACCGTTACCAAAGTCATAATCGGACCCGATTATAATTTGAGCACCCGCATCACCACGACTTGCCGTTGCGAAGTTTTAATTTTTAATCCATGCAATATCAGAGTAATTCATATAGCACAAGTAGCTGATTTGAATTGTAAATACAATATACTTACTTGTAGTAATTAAACAATAATAGACACCAGCAATAAAAAGTTGGATATTTTATACATCAATATCCAACTCATTTTAAAAAAATAGAAAGTAAGGTATTACGCTCTACCTATATCTTTTAAACGATTTCCTTCCATTAATTTTCTTTCTATTTGTTCAAGCGCCACATTTTTAGTCTCAGGCACATAATATAATGTGATGACAATAAATATAATATTAAATATTGAATAAATCCAAAATGTATTTGTATCTCCTAACAATGATAACAATGTTAAGAATGTCGCACTCACTAACATATTAGCCACCCAGTTCGCAGTCGTTGAACATGTTATTCCAAAATCTCTGCCTTTTAATGGCTGAATTTCAGAGCAAAGAACCCATATGATAGGACCCGCGCTAACCGCAAAACCGATGATAAATAATAATAATAACGATACACTAATATATTGTAAAAATAGAGTATGTGTTTGATAAGACAGTATATGAGCAAGTAATGCTATACTGATAGCCATAACAGAAAACCCAGCTAATAATAGTTTTTTCCTACCAAAACGGTCAACTATTGCTATAGCAAATAATGTCGCAATTACATTAACAATACCGACTAAAACGGTTCCATACATTTGCTGAGAAGTAGAAGCAAATCCAGCTAAAGAAAATATTTTAGGCGCATAATACATAATTACATTTATGCCGGTAAGTTGTTGCATAAATTGCAATGAAATACCTAAAAATACACTTCTTCGAAAATTTCTATTATCTCTAAATAAATTAAATCCCGATTGTTTCACTTTTAAGCTATTGAGAATATCACCAAGTTCTTGTTCTACTTCCTCTTTGGACTCACGTAATTTGAATAATATTTTTTTAGCTTCTTCAACTTTATTTTTGCTTGCTAACCAACGTGGACTTTCAGGTAAAAATGTAACACCAAAAAATAATAATACAGCTGGAATCGCCGTAATCCCTAACATCCAACGCCAAGCATGATCATAACTAAAACCCGTATCTGATATAAAAGCTAATAATATACCGATAGTAATCATTAGTTGGTACATAGAAATCATGCCACCCCTGATTTTCTTAGGGGCAATCTCAGATAAATAGGCAGGAGTTGTAAATGAAGATATACCAATCGCGAGGCCTAATATAACTCTAGAAAATATAAGAAAATAAGCATTTAGTGATAGTGAAGAACCTAAAGCTCCAATTATAAATAATACAGAGCTAATAATTAGACTTTTCCTTCTTCCATTACGAGATGAAAGCCACCCACTCATCAATGCACCCAATGCAGCACCTAACATCATAGAGCTAACAATAAATTCTTGTAATGTTGACGAGATTTCAAAATCTCGGCTAATAAATGGAAGCGCTCCTGAAATTACTCCGGTATCTAACCCAAAGAATAGTCCTGCAAGCGCAGCTAATAATCCAACAAAAAACACCATGACATTTATCGAATGTTTTGTTTTCATTATAAAATCATCCTGTTATTAATATATTTCATCGTTGATTTCACTAATTAAATCAATAATTACTTACAATTCGAATAAACCTTAATTTTATAAAATACAGTAAAAATATTTTCCTGTTATGTACATGTAAAATTAAAAATTCACAAAAAAATATATTTCATTGATTACCATAATTAATTGAACGCCAAGAATGATTTTTTTGCATTATTTTATTCTGAGAGTTAGGTCCTTCCGTTCCTGCCTGATAAAGGTCAGGTTCTCCATGACGCCACGATTTTATAATTGGCTCAATGACTCGCCATGCCCACTCAACCTCATCGAATCGTAAAAAGTTACTTTTCTCTCCCTTTAAAGCATCTAATATTAATTGCTCATAAGCAGATACTTCGTATTCTCCCGCATGAGTATAAGGTGCAGTGAGTTCTATATTATGTGTATTTAACTTCATCCCAGGTAACTTAGCTGTCACCTGCATATCTATTTGTAGATTAGGAAGTAATCTAAAAACCAGCCAATTATTGTCAACGCTGATATCGTCAGGCAGTGCTTCTGATGGACCTTTAAATTGAATTGCTATTTCTGCATAATTGCGAGCTAATCTCTTTCCACTACGTAAATAAAAAGGCACACCTCTCCAGCGCCAATTATCAATATCTATCCGTAATGCAGCGAAAGTTTCTGTATTACTATTGGCAGGAATCCCTATTTCATCGCGGTAAGAAATGGTGTCTTTATCATTTATTTTTCCAGCTGTATATTGTCCTCTTGCAGCCCAAGTATCTACATTTGTATCGTTCACCAATCGAATTGATTTTAATATTTCAACTTTATGATCTCTAAGTATTTCACTATCCCAATGTCCTAATGGTTCAATTGCGGTCAATGTTAATAACTGCATTAAGTGATTTTGCAGCATATCCCTCATCGCACCTGCATGGTCATAGTAAACGGATCTATTTTCAACCCCCAGAGTTTCGGCATAGGTAATTTGTACTTGTTCAATATGTTCAGAACACCATATAGGCGCTAATACACGATTAGCGAAACGAAAAATCATCAGGTTGAGAGTGGCTTCTTTACCTAAAAAGTGGTCAATCCTATAGACTTGAGATTCATTCCAATAAGAATGAATTTGACTATGTAAAAACTGTGCCGAATCTAAATCAGTGCCAAATGGCTTTTCAATTAAAATACGCCGCCAATAACTTGAGGATTCTATTGATAGACCAGCTTCTCCAATTTTAACTGCGGCTTTAGCAAATAACGTAGGTGGTAGTGCTAAATAAAAAAGAGCTGAGCCATCAATTTTTTTACTTAAAGTAGCCAGATCTTTTACATCAAGTGAACCACTAATAAAGCTCAAACACTTGCTGAAACTAATCCATTTTTCATCATCAAAATCAAGAACAAACTCACTAAGCGCATCATGAACATGCTCAATAAAATCGTTATCATTCCATTGATCGCATGAGTATCCAATTATATTTAATTTAGAAATCAAACCTAACTGATGCAATCTAAATAACGAAGGCATTAAAAGTCTTTTGGTCAAATCGCCGCTAGCACCTAGAATAACTAAAGATAATGGTTTCATTTTTCACCACCATTTAATGTGTTTTTTTCTTGGTGACCACCAAAAGCATGACGCATTGCAGATTGTACTCTGTTTGAAAATGAATCGCTTTGCTGTGAAAAGAAACGAGAATATAATGCGGTCGTTAATACTGGTGTTGGTACACCCAAGTCAATCGCAGCAATAGATGTCCAACGCCCCTCGCCTGAGTCAGAAACTTTTCCGGTATAGTTATCTAAGTCTTCTGAGAAAAACATTTCTTGTGCAATCAAATCTAACAACCAAGAACTAATCACACTTCCTCTTCGCCAAAGCTCACTAATATCTTTTAATGGTAATTCATATTTATAATTCATCGGGGATTCAAGGGGGGCTGTTTCCGCATCCACATCTGTTTTATCTAATCCTTGGTTGGCATGCTTTAAAATACTAAACCCCTCTGCATATGCTGCCATTAATCCATATTCAATGCCATTATGGACCATTTTCACAAAATGCCCTGCGCCATTCTCTCCACAATATAAATATCCATTCTCTGCGGGTGATGGCTCATTTTCACGTCCTTGAGTCCTTTTAGCACCTGAAACTCCAGGCGCTAAAGCTTTGAATACGGGTTCAAGGAATTCATACTCGTTTTTGGATCCACCTATCATGAGACAATATCCTCGTTTCTCCCCCCAAACGCCACCGCTAACACCCACATCTAAATAATTTATACCGTCATTTTTTAATTCATTTGCTCTACGGATATCGTCAGTAAAATGAGAGTTCCCACCATCGATAATAGTGTCACCATTTTTTAAGTATGGTTTAAGTTCAGTAATAACCGTATCAACGATGCCTGCCGGAAGCATTAACCATATTTGTTTAGGTTCAGATAAACTTTCAATAAAATTATTTAAATTTGTTGTAAACTTTATTTTTTGGGGTATGTTCGCTTGAGCTTCAATATTCTTGTCATAAACTACACATGAAATACCAGAACAAGAAATACGTCTAACCATCGCAGCGCCCATTCTTCCTACACCGATAAAACCTATTTGTTTTTTCATATTCATCTTATTCATTCCACATTTTCATTCCACCAATAAATGCTTTATCATTACCACCTCTTCTAACATATTCAGGCAGATTATTAAGTCTTACTACGTTGCCGCCACCAAGAACAATATAATCTGGCATGAATACCTGATAGAAATCATCGGTAATATTTAAAACCTCATCTTCCCAATTTTTATTCCCATTTTTTTGTCGGTAAGCATCGCAAGTAAAATATTCATAATTATGATCTAAATAATTAAGGTGTCCTAATTCTAGAGAGATAACTTCATTATTCACGACCAAGCTACTACCTAATCCTGTCCCCAATCCTAAAAAAAGCATTTTCCCGCCATCGTAGCTTCCTGTCGCTTGCATTGCGGCATCATTGATTATCTTAACAGGACAGTTAAATGCAGATTCCAAATCAAAGTTCACCCATCCATAACCTAGATTAGCAGGCTCTTTCATTATTCGATTTTCAATAATTGGTGATGGGAAACCAATGCTAACACCCGCGTAATGAGAAAAAGAAAGATTTTCATTTAATTCATGGATAAACTTTTGTGGTGTCATTGAAAGACCTGATTTTATTTTTATCACATTATTTAAATCAGAAGAATAAACCTTAATGAAAGTTCCACCTATATCAATAACTAAGATATTTCTTTTTTAAAGAAATATTGAACATTCTGATTGGATGATGCCATCAACAATCCCTCCATATTTCAATTTCAATTTCAATTTCAATTTCAATTTCACATAAAAATTTCAAAATAAACATTTAAATAGACATGACCAGCCTAATAAATTTAAAATTTATTTACTAATATATTCAATAAATCCAATTTTAAATTGAGGACAATAAAAAATTAAGATTAGATCATCAAAAAACATTTAATTTAATAATACAAATTTATCTATCGATTGAAAGAAGAAATACAAACCTGTTGATGAATCATTTAATATAATACACGACCACCACATCATAATAAGACTATTACAATAGTATAATGAGATTGAAAATTAATTACATTAATAGTCTCGACTTATGAAGTTAACAACTTAATATAAACGTCAAAACAAAAAGTTATTTATGATATATTCCTCTATATAATGCATGTTTTTGAAAATAAAATTTTGAAGAAGTATTATTAAGAGTATGATAACAATTAATAATTTTATTAGCTTCGTAAAATTATACATATATAACGTATCTCTTCTAAAATACTAAAAAATGATTTTATTTTTCAATTTTATCATAAAAACAAAGAATTAGATCATCAAAAATCCGATTGCTTGAAGCATATCGAATAACTTCTGATTCACCTTCTCTGCTAAAGCCATCGTTAAACAATGACATCAATATTGTATGTCACTCGTTTTCTTTAATGGGTACTGGCTACGTTTGTCGTTTTCAACCTTAACAGTCTTTGTAGCGATAACATTACCTGTGACTGCTTTAGCTATTTCAGAGACTGTCATGACTATTCTTAATATTGTGAACTTCGCTAATTTTACATTTCTCATTTCTGACTTTTTATGTTAATACCATCACAAAATAAAATATTTAAGCTATTAATAAATATAAAATACAAGTTGAACACCAAATATACAGATAATAACTCTAATGATGAGGGAGAAGTTAAACATTAACTTAGCCATGATGATGCGACATAATCCTTTGTAAATATATAACAAATTGATTACATTAAACTTTATGGGGTCGATAAAATGAAAATACCACTAATTACGTAAGCTTAAGTCAGCCACAAAACAGAATAGCAAGAGTTGGTCATCTCTTCAGTGGCCAATGGCAATAGATAACAACATGTTTTTTCATTCATGCTACGGTAATTTATTGGTATTACGGGTACTTGGTAAAATATCAGATGGGTAGACAATATGGGCAACTCATCGCCCATATTGTCTATGAGAGTATCAAATAAGCCTATTTACTTTTCTTCCAAATGACAAAATGAATAATGCCTAAGCCACCATGACCATAAATATAAATCTCAATTAAAATCGTAAGTGATTTATGAATACTCCTAGCCTCTAATGCAAGTGGAGACTGCTGTAACCATAGAATAAACCATGCAATACCCGACAAAATAACAATTGATAAAGCACCTAGTCCTAACCCTTGAACTGTTGCGGCGAGTCCTTTAGGAGAGCTGTCTGGTAGCTTTTTAGCTAAAAGAGAATTTACATCTTCTTTGATTTGTTTAAAGTCGCCCCAGAGATAAGGATAAAAATACCTAAGGCCGCGTTGATTAAAGCACGATACAACTAAAAAGAATGTTAAGAAAAAAAGTACAAAACCGGAAACAATATGCATCCAAGTGAATAAATAAGTCATATCAAAAAAAGGAGGAACAACTGACTTTGTTCCAGTCATCCAATTACTCACTATGATTTGTAGTATCACCAAAAGTAAAATTAGCGCATGTAAAACTCTTATTTTTTTAGTTTGGTAAATCCCAAAAAAATCCCAAATTGATTTAAATATGCTCACAATAACTCCCCTTTTTTATAATTATTCGATCGGATATAGCTTTATAGCTTATAACCCATTTGTTATATAGGCTTAAGCCCTAATCATAGAACACCTTATATCAAAAACCGCGGACATCTAGTGGTTGATTATGACCTTTCTTTTGTGATGAACGCCCAACTATTAGGGTCACTTACATTCATGGGCTTTAATATTAATGGCTCCGGCTCGTTGCAAGCTCCCGCCCATTCTTATGAGCCACAATGTCCGCCATAATGGCTAACGCAATCTCGGGAGGTGTTTTACTGCCAATTGGGATACCGATAGGCGCATGGATCTGGTCTAGCATTTCAACCGTCAAGCCGCCTGAATTTAATAACCGCTCACGACGCTTAGCGCTGGTTCGGGTTGATCCCATGGCGCCAATATAAAATGCAGAGGTATTAACCGCTTCCATCAAGGTTAAATCATCAATGCGCGGATCATGGGTCAACGACACAATGGCGGTATTGGATGCGCTTGGATTTTCTTCTAAAAAACGAGCCGGAAATATTTTTTTAATCTCGACTTGTTCTGCAATTTGTCCCGCAAAACGCAATAACTCATCATCTCTATGCTCACAAATAATCACTTCAAAACCGAGCGTCACCGCAAAGTTTGCACAATACACCCCAACATTAGAAATGCCGGCAATAATCAGTTTTGGCGGTGCCATGATATAAAACTGAATATCATCACCGTTGCGCTCAATCTGAGTAGGATGTTGTGAGTTTGGAACCGTTGTAATCTCACTCATATTAGGTAACGTGAGTTTCTTGATAATTGCCGTATAGCCAAGTAATGCAGTTTGAATTTGTGTGAGATATTGGTAAGAACGTTCATTACAGGGTAAATACTCGATAAGAACATCTAAACTCCCTTCACACGGTAAATTCACTTTGGCTTCCACGCCCCCCTGACCATAGCGAACAACTTGGCTATTTTCTAAGTAGTGTCCTTGTTGAATACGTTGAAGAAAATCCTCCTCAATACATCCACCAGAGAGCGATCCCGTATAGCTCCCATCTCCCTTAGCGACTAACAGCGATCCTGGGCTTCGTGGTGAAGAGCCATAAGTATTTAGTACCGTACATAACCAAACTGGCTCCACCTTGATCCAGCGAATAGCTTGAGAGATAACAGAAACATCTTCACGCAGCATATTGAAATCCTATTCATTTTTATTCTTGATTTTTATGGGGAAGATAATCAAAGTCTTTAGTGACATTTTCATCGTTTATCTCTATTTCATAAACAAACTGATGTCGTAAGATTGATTTTGCACCATCATCTCCCACTAAATGAATTAAATTTTGCCGATATTTTTCTGATATACCGACGGGATGCCCCGGTATATTTTTATATACAGGGCGCACTAATGAGTAATTTTTTAATTCATCAGCAATTCGGATAAATATTTCACGGGGTATATAGGGCATATCCCCCAATTGAATTAGCCAGCCATGCCAATTAGGGGTATTTTGCACACCGACTGCAATAGACTCACCTAATCCGTAGCTGTTTAACACGGAAAATGGAATATTAAATTGTAAACAATTATTAATAACGCCATCATTATCAGCGCGAGTGACTACATGAAGAGGCAACCCACTACTCATTGAATTTGAAAGTGTTTTTTCAAAAACCGTTTGTTTATCAAGCAGGTGGTTGAGTTTACTTCCACGTCCTCCAGTGCTTTGGAAACGCTCACTTTTTCCTGCTGCTAATATTAATATGCCTATATTCATGGTTTACATTATACATAGTTATATTTATTGTTTATATTATAAATAATATATAAGAATGACCACTACAATTATTAGTTGTGATGGTCGCCAATTCTAATCACATTTAGATGAATTATTTTTGGATATATAAAAATTTACATTACGACACTGGCAATAAAATAAAAAATAATAAATTGAAGCAATGAAAAATAAGTGTAAGGGTATATTATGAGCAATAATCATGTCGGACTATCCCGCAGACACTTTCTTAAATGTGCTGTCGTTGCTGGGATCTCTTGTTATATCGCCCCTTTGTATAGCCGAGCTTTTGATGTGCTATTCGAGGAAAAAATTCTCCAAGCCCCAGATTGGAATCCCGTCGATAAAAAAATTAAATTTCGTATCGATGGCTATGCCAAAGTCCAAGGCGAAAAAGTCTTTGCTAGAGATATTCGAGCACGAGACATCCCACATTGGCCTAAACAACAAGGTCATGCCTTTCTTCTGCGCGTCACCGAAGCCGATAAAATTTACGAAGGTTTTAATCTCGAGCGACTCAATGATGGCTTAATGCCTGACCGAATTGTCACCGCTAGCGATTTAGAAAAAGATGGGGTCGCCTTTCCTGAATTTTATGGAGAAGATTTACTTCTACCAACGGGAAAAACCCCCGCTTATTTAGGACAAGCCGTCGCGTTACTGATTTACCATGATTTTGCCAAGTTTAGCTTTGCGAAAGAAACGCTTAAATTCCACGATGACGTCATTCAATATGGCGCGTATACCGGTCCATTACAACGTGACCCATGGGGAAGTTACCGAGGCGTTCGTATTGGCGGTGAAAATCCATTCTCCCCTGATGTCTATTCCAGCATGAAGGATATGCCGATTTCGCCGATTGGCATGAAAAAACACCTACCAATCTGGCCTGAAGGACGTGAAGGTGGGAAGCTGGATGAGGAAGGTATGTATTATGCCGATGAGCTGGCAAAACAATTGGAAAATCCCCCTGAAGACTGGCTGATTATCAAGCGTAAATACTTTTCACAGTCCATCGACACTTGTGCACTGGAACCAGATAACGCCAATGGCTGGTACGATGCTAACACACAATCCTTTCATTTAGTGATCCCGACACAATCACCTCAAGAAGTGGCGGCATCACTCCCTGAAATGCTGGCAAAAACCAAATTCCCGATTAAGCAAATTTTCTTACACCCTTGCTTTACCGTAGGTTATGGCTCAAAAGACCACACTCCGTTCCCATATTATGGTGCAATGGCAACCCTTTATGGTGATGGAGTTCCTATTCGCTTAGCTAATGATCGCTATGAACAGTTTCAATCCACCATCAAACGCCACGCGTTCGATATGGACTATACCCTTGCCGTCAATAAGAAAACCCATAAAATTGAAGCACTTTCCGCCTCATTTATTGGGGATGGTGGTGGGCGATGTAACTTTACCCCGTCTGTCGTAATGGTTGGCGCGACAGGCGCTCAAGCAATTTACTATATCCCTCGCAGTGATTTATCAGCTGTCGGTATCGCCTCTCGTGCCGTTGATGCAGGTTCGGCCCGTGGCTATGGTACCTTACAAGCCATGGCAGCGACCGATATGCTAATGGAAGAAGCAGCCAAATTATTGAATGCCGACCCTATCGAATTTCGCCTGAAAAATATTATCCAATCAGGAATGAAAAATACCCAAGGCGCCATCCCCGGTGGTGCTATTCGAGCCGATGAAGTTCTCACCCGTTGCGCTGAACACCCGATGTGGAAAGAAAGAGCAAAACGGAAAGCCGATTTTGAAGCCAAAAATGCAGGTAAACTGTTTGGTACTGGCATTTCCTGTGTGCAAAAAGACTTCGGCACAGGCGCTGAATCCTCATTTGCACGCGTTGAGCTCACCCCTGAAGGTAAGATCGCGATTTATCATAGTGGTGCAGAGATTGGTACGGGAATGTCGACATCCCAAGCGGTGGTATGTGCTAAATGGTTAGGTAAACCGGCCGAAGAAGCGCACTTCTCCGTGGTGGATTGGTCCGTGCTCCCAATGATTTCGACAGGTAATCCATTTGCCATGGCACAGGATGAGCAAGACCGTCTTGCAGCGAACCCGCTCTGGACACCAAATTACTGTTCTCCTGCAAGTGCCAGTAACTCTGCTTATTACTTTACCCACAGTACAGAAGAAGCAGCTCGATTAGTTTTCGAATATGGTCTTTGGCCTGCTGCAATGTCCATTTGGCAAGAAGGGATTGGTGGAGGACAAGCTGCGCCATTAGTCGTCCGCCGTGAAGATGCTCGCTGGGTCGCCAATGGCCTCACAGCCGATGGGCTCGAAGTCCTGAGTTTACAACGCCTCATTGATCGTACGTTTGAAATGGGCGGTCTAACAGGTGCGGTTTGCCATGTCTTTAACCGCTGGGAATGGGCTGAAGCTGATTTCGAAATCAATCATGAAACTCGCCGCCTTCCTGTGGATGGTCTTTCTCTGCGTTTTGCCAACAAAGATTATCAAGTTTGGAAACGCCAAAAAGCCTATTATCCTGATACACAGCGAAATAATGCAGGTGTGACCTATTACAGCGCAGTGGCTACCATCTCTGAACTCGCCATTGATAAAGCAACTGGTCATGTTGAATTGCTCGACCATCATACCGTTGTCGAGTGTGGTAATTTAATCGTTCCACAACTCGTTTCAGGACAAATTCAAGGTGGATTGGCGATGGGAATTGGTCATGCTCTCCATGAATATTTACCTCTCTATGAAGATGGACCGGGGAACGGAACTTGGAACTTTAACCGTTACCGTTTACCACTTGCGAGTGACGTTGCAGT
Source organism: Providencia alcalifaciens DSM 30120 (assembly GCF_000173415.1). Taxonomy (GTDB): domain Bacteria; phylum Pseudomonadota; class Gammaproteobacteria; order Enterobacterales; family Enterobacteriaceae; genus Providencia; species Providencia alcalifaciens. Next base: position 259,373 of record NZ_ABXW01000053.1, read on the forward strand.
TTGGAAACAAACTAGCGAAGTTCTGCCTGGGTTATCCGAAACCGATCCACCGAAAGGGGTTGCTGAAGTTGTTATGATCCCGGTCGTTTCTTCTATCGTTAATGCTATTGCTGATGCAACAGGTCACCATTTCTTAAGTTTGCCTGTTCGCCCTAAAGACATTCTAGAGGTATTATCATGAGCCTAAATTATCTGCCACTCACCATCAACATTAACGGTCAAAAATATGGACCGATGGATGTGCCTGAAGGTCTCATGATGATTGATTTTCTTCATGAGTATGTTGATCTTACCGGTTCTCGCCTTGGCTGCGGTCAAGGTATCTGCCACGCTTGTGTGGTGATTTTAGATAACCCATCAGGCACCAGTGAAGAAGTACGTACTTGCATTACAGGCGCGCACTTCTTTAACAATAAAAGTATTCGCACCGTTGAGGGTGCTGCAACGAAAGAAGAAAATGGGGAAGTTAAGTTATCCCCTGTTCAACAAGCGTTTGTCGACCACTTTAGTTTCCAATGTGGTTACTGCACCCCTGGTTTTGTGAATGCTGCAACGATTTTTGTTGAAGAATTGCAACGTAATCCTATTGCCGAAGAAGACTTAGAAGAAGCCATCAAAACCGCCCTGAATAACCACATTTGCCGCTGTACTGGCTATGTCCGTTATTATGAAGCCGTGCGTGATGTCGTCATGAGTACCCCAGGACTAATCAAGGAGGCGATAAAATGATCAAACGTATTATTTTATGGCTAATAGCGATAGCTATTGTGGTCTTGGCGGTTCTTTATTGGTATGAAAGCCGCAAACCTGATGGCCCAGTACAAAAAGTCACCGCCAGCGCGGAAGAAATTGAGCGTGGTCGCTACCTCACACTAGCAGGTGATTGTGCCGCCTGTCATACCAGTGCTAATGGTGCGCCACTAGCTGGTGGTTTTCCTCTTGATACCCCATTCGGTACCATTTATAGCAGCAACTTAACACCTTCTGCCGATTATGGTATCGGCCGTTGGACGAAAGACGAATTTCACAAAGCCCTCACAGAGGGAATTTCGCCGCCAAGTAAAAATCTTTACCCAGCGATGCCATATACCTCATATAAAGGCATCAGTCGCAGTGATTCTGATGCGATCTATAGCTATTTAATGAGCCGCCCTGCGGTCGATGTCGCACCACCTGAAAATTCACTTCCTTTCCCACTGAACCAACGGATGGCGATGATTGGTTGGAATCTATTATTTTTCAATGACACACCGTTACCAAATAGCTCACAAGGTAGCTCCCCTGAATGGGTGCGCGGAAAATATTTGGTTAATGTGTTAGAACACTGTGCTGAGTGCCATACCCCAAGGGGCGTCTTCGGTGAAATGGAGTTAGATAAGTACATGAAAGGTGGCTCACTGGGTCGTTTTACAGCCCCAGACATTACACCTGAAGCCCTTGCAGCACGTGGCTGGACAAAAGAGGATCTGCAACAATTCTTCATGACAGGACTTGCGCCGCAAGGTTCCGCTTACAGCGATATGCACCCTGTTATTTATCTCAGCTCTCAACATCTCACACCGGAAGATAACAAAGCCATCGCCACATACCTGATGGGTGATAATCCACCAGCCACATTACCGCTCAAAATGGGTGAAGGCAATCCACAAGGAAAACAGGTTTATCTTGAAAGCTGTTCAGGGTGTCACTCTTATGATGGTGAAGGTAAGCCAAATGTTGCGGTCGCAATGAAAGGGAACTCAACGTTGCGTGATGTGGATAGCACCAATCTCATCAATGCTGTTTTAGATGGTTTGCCGGAACAAGCGTTCCCAAATAACCAAAACATGCAAAGTATGCCGGGTTTTGCTGACAAGCTTAATGACCAACAAATTGCGGATTTGGTCAACTTCCTCCGAGTTCAATGGGGTGGTCAAGCCGCAGATGTTACCCCTGAGCAAATTAAAGCGCTGCGTAAATAACGTATACTGCACTTCATAAAGGCTTACCGCGAGTATTAGGTAAGCCTTTATTTTATCGAACCCTTTCATTTTCAGCTTTATTTCACTTTACTCTTTCCTCAGCTTTATTTCTGGATTCAAAAACCAATGAATGATCCGGTTTTTGGCAAGAAATAATGCTAACGCAATCGTAAAAAGAGCCAATAAAATTAAGAGCGGCAGACTAGCGTCAATCTCGAGTGAGCCTAAACCCGCCAATAACACAAAACAGATGATCGGGTGAATCAAATAAACCCCTAATGCATTATTCGCTATTTTCACAAAACGTTCAGTCGATAATGAAAGGCAAATAATCGCTATCGAGATCAACACCCCTATTAGAAAGGCAAAAACATACAGACAAAAATGATGAATGAATAGATGACTACCGAAGACGTTTATTAATCCTGATTCGATTTCCACTTGAAAATAAAGATAAATCGTCACCAGCATAATCACGCTTGATACGATAGAAAATGCATGTTGCCTCAACCAAAGGACTTTTTTATCATCGCAAAAGTAAGCCATAACAAAGAATGGAAAATACCAAATTATAGATGAAAAACCTGTTATATCAGATAAATAGATTTTCGAAACATATGCAATACCAAGAGACAGCAGCAAAATAAGAAACACGCCCCTCGCCTTGTTCTTGATAAAGGGAGGCAGTAATAGAAAAATGGCTTGCCATATTGGGACGGCTAAAAAGAACCAAACACCGTTTTGAGGAAACAGCAAATACTCTTCGACGCTTAATCTATTCGTGAAATAAAGTGGGATCGCATCTATCGATTGGAAAGTCACATAGATAATCAACGGTGGGATTAAATGTGCACGCCAATCCTGCCATGAAATTCCTCTGCTTGTATATGCCGCAATAAAAACAAACATAGGAATTAACACTAAATCAAATAAGTTGATTAATATTGAATAATCAGATTTCACACTTGGTACAATATTTAAATAAAAATTAAAAACAATCAAAGAACTCAATATTAATTTTAATGTTTGCCAATTAGGTAAATGCTGATTTTTTACCTGTATGGTAAGAGCGTTATCACTCATGTTTTTCCCTGTATTGCCCTTATTTGATTAACATCCGCGCGCGTTTAAAATCGTCCCCCTAATTTAACAAACACCATCGTAATAATCTAACCCTAGCCGAAAATCTGAAAAAATTTTCGCCATTGACTTTCGCACTCGTACATTTGATCTAGTATTGATAGCAAACCCTACTTAACCAATATAGGCATTTTCAATGCACCCTACTGTCAAAAACGCCGAAGATATGCCTTTAGCATTTGAATCTGCGTGGAATAATCACGATATGAATGTCTTTAGTCAGCTATTTCACCCTGAGGCTACCTTTGTGAACCGATTTGGACACTATGTAAAAGGTATCAACGAAATCATCGAGTTGCATATTCCCCTTCACAAAACTATCTATTCTGATTCCTTCATGAAAAATGAGCTTATCGATATTATCCCATTAGATGAAAGTCATATAATAACCCATTTTTGGAGCCGTCTAGCTGCAGGTGAGGCACACCCTATCGGACCACATAAAATTGATACCTTAATTATGGCGGTATTAGCTAAGCAAGATGAAACATGGCAAATCCGCGCTTTGGAAAACGTGACCTTGGTAAATCCCAGAACAGGACATATCAAACTAAGAGATGTGGAATAGTCTGCTTTTTCACCCTTAATACATTTAGCTTAATTTTAAATGCTAAAATGACCATTGAGCATATGAATAAGATGCCGATAACATAACACATTGATAACTCTTTAATTGGTAGGGACCCCATGAAACTTCGCCGTACATCTATAGCTATAGTATTACCGATATTAATGTCCGCCCCCGTATTGGCAGATTCACATACAGTGACTGTATTTCAATGCGTTAACAAGAATGACCGTCAAGTCAAAGTGACATTGATTAATGGTCAGTATCAGTATCAATTTGGAAAATTAAATCAGCAACCGGACATTGAAATTACCCGAAGTCCTAAACAGCTTACGCAGGGCTTTTTCCAAACCCGTTATGCCGATACTGATACTGGATATGCGGCTTCTCAAGAAATTGATTTTAGAAATGGGGCTTATACCTATACCATTTTTACAAACCATTCAGGCTCTAAAATAGAATCAGGTGTTGAGGTGTATAACAAAGATAAGAGACTGACAAAGGTTGTTTGTGTGCCAAATACTGTTGTTGATAATATTTATGAGCACCTTTCAGAGATCCCTGAACGTCCTGAATAATCTTTTTGCAAGATAATGATTCCGTTAAGGGCATTCAGCACTGATCAGCAAACTGCTCAGTAATATTTATCGATATTATTGAGCAGTGTAAGAAGACAAATACGTTAAACTGTTCAGTCTATAATGGCAATGCATAGGTCACTTTGACCGTTTCCATTGGTACTTCGGTTTTTATACTCTGTACACTGCGAATTTGTGTCAGATAATCGGCATGGAAACGACGATAAGATGCCATATCCTCCGTCACAATACGGATTAACGCATCACATTCACCCGCCATGAGATGGCACTCCACCACCTCAGGCATCCCCTGAATATCCTCAACAAATTGATTGATTGTTTGTGCATCTTGCGTTTTGAACCAAATCCGCGCGAACAGTGATAATCCTGCACCAATTTTTGTGCCATCCAACACCGCAACATAGTGCTTAATCACGCCTGCGTCTTCAAGCAATTTAACGCGCCTTAAGCACGGGGATGGAGATAACCCAACTTCTTTCGCTAATTCAACATTTTGGATTTTTCCATCACGTTGAAGTACCTGCAAAATATGCTTATCAATTGCATCTAACTTGATAGGCGATGAACTGCTGTGTTCCAGCTCATGCTTTTCAGATTGATGTGCGCCTGTACCCTTTGGCATGCGAACCTCTTTTGTTTTTATTTTTTGATATTAAATGTCAAATAAACATCCATGACAAGCAACAAAACAACCAAATTTCAAAGGAAAATAGCTATAATAACCAAACATTTTTCTCTTCATAAGAAAACAATAATAAATAGAGGTGTTTGGATGGAGCTACAAACGTTATTGCTGTTTAGTGCAACCGTAATCCCTCTGGTTTGCACACCGGGACCCGATATTTTATTTATCTCATCACAAGGATTATCTGGCGGCATTTCTGCTGCGTGGAAAGCCAATTTGGGCATTATCCTAGGTTATGTTGCTCACGCTATTTTAGCGGCACTTGGGCTCGCCGCTATTGTTGCCGCATCCCCGTTCATTTTCCACACAATCAAATGGGTGGGCGTTGCGTATGTTGCTTATTTGGCCGTCCGTATGCTGCTATCCGCCCTAAAATCGAAAGCGCTCCAGCTTAACACAGTTTCCACAAAAGCAGTGATTGGCAAAGCCTTTCTTACAAGTTTTCTTAACCCTAAAGGGTTACTGGTGTACTTCGCGATTTTACCTAATTTTATCCATGTTTCTGAAAGCGTTGCAATACAATCTTTAATCTTATCAGCGACTTTTATCACATCGTGCATCATTATCTACGGTACAATTGGTATGGTATTCGCCTCCATGCATAGCAAGCACCAATACAATGACAAAAAGCGCCGGATTACAGAAGGTGTGTCAGGTGGCATGCTCACATTCGCCGCCATCGGACTTGCCAACAGTTAACTATGTCACATTTAGGGGCGGGTTCCCTTCCGTCCCCCATCTGCATCGCGGGTTATTTATGCCCCGTTAATCGATAACACAAACGCCCAAGAACCTTCATCGCCTGCTCTAATCGGTCATTCCATGTAAATGATGCATTTAATCGAAAAGCATGGTTAAACTGATCGCTGGTTGAAAACATACTCCCCGGCGCAATACTAATTCCTTCTTTCAGTGCTAACTGATAGAGCTGTAGAGCATTAAATGGTGGCTCAAACTCAAGCCACAGAAAATACCCGCCCTTTGGTGTATTCACCTTCACTGTCGGTGGCATGTATTTAGCAATTGCGCTCAACATCAAATGTTGGCGCTGCTCCATTGTTTGGCGTAATTTTCGCAAGTGGCTATCATATCCCCCTTGGGATAAATATTCGGCTATCGCTAGCTGTGTTGGCACACTCGCAGAGACTGTACTCATCATTTGTAGATGCTGAATTTTGGTCGCATGATGACCCGCAGCTACCCAGCCTACACGGTATCCCGGCGCTAAACATTTCGAAAATGATGAACAGTGAAAAAAGTTACCCTGTGAATCTAATGACTTAGCGGGAATAGGCTGCTGATTGCCAAAATAAAGCTCGCCATAGACATCATCTTCGATCAACACAATTTTGTGGTTATTCAAGATATCGACCAACCGTTTTTTATTGGCGGGAGGCATCGTTCCCCCTAACGGATTTTGGTAGTGGGTCATTAACCAACACGCTTTGATCGGATACTTATCGGCGATATTTTCCAAGGCATCGAGATCGATTCCAAATAACGGATCCGTTTTTATCGCAATCGCTTTGAGCTTTAAGCGCTCAATAGCCTGCAATGAGCCATAAAATGCAGGTGACTCAATGACCACCCAATCACCCGGTTGGGTGACTGCTTGTAAACTAAGCACCAAGGATTCCATCGCTCCAGCGGTGATCACAATTTCATCGGGAGCCACGTGGATCCCTTGAGTTGCGTAACGCTGGGCAATATTTCGACGTAACTGTTCGTTACCCGGCGGTAAGTTCGTCGTCGTATTCGTTTTCGATAAACGTCGCGCCACTGACGCGAGAGATTTGGCTAATTTGGGGTCATCCAGTAAGGCGGGCTCAGGGAAAGCGGAACCAAAAGGGATAATATCGGGGTCTTTGCAAGCTTGTAAAACACCAAAAATCGATGCGTTTATCTCCACATTTTCGTTTAAATGGAGTCCTTTTCCCCCTTTTGCAGCCGCAAAGGCGTTATTACGATTTGCCACATAATAACCTGACTGCGGGCGCGCTGAGACCCACCCCTGACTCTCAAGTAACTGATAGGCTTGAACTACCGTCATTAAGCTTAGACCTGACTGCTTAACACTTTCCCTAAGTGAAGGCAGCCTGTCTCCAACCTGCCAAATATTATCTTCAATCTGTTGACGAATTTGTGCTGCTAGCTGTTCATATCTCGTCATTACCGCCTCACTGTTATAGGTGATTTGCCAAAAATTGTTACTATTATAGTTTATCGTCTCATGTTCTACTTATCCACACATTCACCTGACTTTTTTTAACTATAACCACAAAACATTTTTAGTTGGATTTATGAGTGTTAACAATCCAGCGAAATCAATTACTTATTGCTAAGGAACAGCCAAAAATTACTTCGCAATGGCTGAAAATGTGGCGTGTCGTAATCAATTCCATTCAGGGGTCAATATGTTTGGACTAACTGCGCTGGAACTTGCCCGTATACAATTCGCGTTTACGGTGTCGTTCCATATTATCTTTCCCGCCATCACCATCGGGCTTGCCAGTTTTTTGGCTGTACTCGAGGGTTTATGGCTAAAAACCCGCGATACTGACTATATAAAACTGTTTCATTTTTGGTCGAAGGTTTTTGCGGTCAATTTCGGTATGGGCGTTGTTTCTGGATTGGTGATGGCATACCAATTTGGGACTAACTGGAGCTTTTTTTCAGACTTTGCAGGTGGGATCACGGGTCCCCTCTTAACCTATGAAGTTCTGACTGCCTTCTTTTTAGAAGCGGGATTCCTGGGTGTAATGTTGTTTGGTATGAACCGTGTTGGTGAAAAGCTGCACTATTTTGCAACTTGTATGGTTGCACTGGGTACCATCATTTCGACCTTCTGGATCCTCGCCTCCAATAGCTTTATGCAAACACCACAGGGATTTGAAATTATCGATGGGCGGATTGTTCCTGTCGATTGGCTGGCGGTAATATTCAACCCTTCATTCCCCTATCGATTACTGCATATGACCACCGCTGCATTCTTAGCGGCAGCATTTTTCATTGGCGCATCCGGCGCATGGCATTTACTCAAGGGCAATAACTCCTCCGCGATGAAGAAAATGTTCTCCATGTCCTTGTGGTTGATTCTGATTTTAGCACCGATCCAAGCCTTGATTGGGGATGCTCATGGATTGAATACCTTAAAATATCAGCCAGTGAAAGTTGCAGCAATGGAAGGTCACTGGGAAAACAAACCGGGTGAGGCAACACCGCTCATCTTATTTGGTATTCCTAATATGGAAAAAGAAAAAACCGAATATGCCATTGAAATTCCGTATATGGCGAGTCTTATTTTAACGCACAGTACGACCAAACAAGTTCCTGCGCTAAAAGAATTTCCACCGGAAGATCGCCCGAATGTGTTTATGGTGTTCTGGTCATTCCGAGTGATGGTGGGACTCGGTCTATTGATGATTGCTGCCGGCGTTTGGGGATTATGGCTACGTTCACGTAAAAAACTGTATGAATCCAAAATGTTTCTACGTTTTATGTTTGTCATGGCGCCGTCTGGTTTAATCGCTATTTTAGCGGGTTGGTTTACCACTGAAATCGGGCGTCAACCTTGGGTCGTTTACGGTTTACAACGCACAGCGGATGCCGTGAGTGCTCATGGAGAAATGCACATGAGTATTAGCTTGCTTGCCTTCTTTGTGGTGTATGGCAGCGTATTTGGCATTGGCTACATGTACATGATGAAATTAATTCGTAAAGGTATTTCCGAGGAGGCAACTCATGGGCATTGATTTACCACTGATTTGGTTTGTCATCATTGTCTTTAGCATGTTGATGTATATCGTGATGGATGGCTTTGATTTAGGAATTGGAATTCTGTACCCCGCTCTGAAAGAGAGCCAAGACCGCGATTTAATGATGAACAGTGTTGCCCCAGTTTGGGATGGTAATGAAACATGGTTAGTCCTCGGTGGTGCAGCGTTATTTGGTGCATTTCCTCTCGCTTATGCCATTGTTTTAGACGCCTTGTCTATTCCACTGACCTTTATGTTATTTGCGTTGATTTTCCGTGGCGTCGCCTTTGAGTTTCGCTTTCGTGCAGATGAATCCCATCGTCGGCGTTGGGATCATGCCTTTATTTGGGGCTCAATTCTCACCACATTCTCACAAGGGGTTGTCATTGGTGCTTTCATTCAAGGTTTCCATGTTGAAAATCGCGTCTATATGGGAGGATATTTTGATTGGTTCGCACCATTCCCACTGTTCTGCGGCTTTGGTTTAGTAATTGCCTACGCCCTACTGGCATGCGGCTGGTTAATCATGAAAACTGAAGGACACCTGCGCAAAACTATGTACCGCGTGCTACCCGTATTAACACTCGCCATGTTAACGGTTGTAGGGGTGCTCAGTGTATGGACACCGATGTTAAATGACGCTATCTATGAACGCTGGTTTAGCTTACCTAACCTGTTTTTCTTTTTACCCGTTCCATTATTAGTGCTCGGCTGTGTGTGGCTAATTTTAAAAAGCGCCAAGCGCCAACGCTATGATAGTGTGCCTTTTTTAGCCGCATTAATGCTGATTTTCTTAGGGTTTACGGGTTTAGGCATCAGTATTTGGCCAAGCCTGATCCCACCAGCAATTACATTCCGTGATGCAGCAGGTCCATCAGAAAGCCTCGGCTTTATGCTGGTTGGTGCCCTATTCATCATCCCTGTTATTTTGGTTTACACCTATTGGAGTTACTATGTCTTCAGAGGAAAAATTACCCCAGATCAAGGCTATCACTGATACTTCAGTTAATTCTCCTTGGTGGAAAAAGCTCGGTTGGATGGCAGCAATTTGGTTAGGAAGTGTATTGGCGCTCTTTGCATTTTCATCCTTATTTAGATTGTTAATGACCGCCGCGGGAATGAAAGTGAAATAAACACCGATGCCGCAGTATTCAATGCTGCGGCATATTCATTTTTACATTCAAGAATTCTGTATCTTTGATTAGTTTTCTAATAAACATTCATGATATGATAATGATAATAATTAACATATAATAATATTATCATTAAGAAAGGAGACGGTTCGTGGCTAGTGAACAAACTGTTGAAAAAAATATCTACCGTCCTGCCCCCCCACAGCTCATTCAAGTAAAATCTATCGTCGATATTAGCCCGTCTATTCGTAGCATTACGTTTACGGGTGAAAAGCTAGCAAATTACCCGACAAAGTGTGAAGGTGGTCATATCAAGATCTTTATTGCCCCTGACCACCAAAGCCAACCAGCGCTTCCCGTTTTAACCGAAAAAGGACGCAGTTGGCCCGAAGATAAGCCGCGCCCTTTTGTGCGGACTTATACCGTTCGCGCGATCCGTCCCGAACTCAACGAAATTGACATTGAATTCGCTATGCATGAAGGCGTAACAGGACCTGCGTATCTGTTCGCCCGTGATGCAAAACCGGGTTATTGGTTGGGGATCACCAACCCTGGTGGTCCAGATCCACTTTTACCTATCCGTGCTCACTACTTTATGGCTGGGGATTCAAGTTCTTTGCCTGCAATTACTGCATTACTGGAAAAAATGCCTGCAACAGCAACAGGTCGCGTCGTTTTGCGCCTCGACCACCAAGACGATATTCGAGAGTTAACCAAGCCGGCTGGCATAGAGATTGATTGGATTTGTGGCGATGTCAGTCAAACCACTGACCTGATTAATACATTTAAGTCGTGGGATATTCCAACAGAGAATACAGGGTTCTGGATTGCAGGCGAAGACCAAATTATTCGTGAATTACGCCGTTTTGTTCGCCGTGAAAAAGGAGTTAATCGCGATGATATCTACGCAATCCCTTACTGGCGATATGGCTATGATGAAGAAGGTTATCATCATGAACGCCATGCAGTTATGGATAATCCTGACGATTAAACATAAAACTGCCCCGAAAAACGGGGCAGTTCCACACATAAATATTTTTAGTTAATCATTATAAGCTAGCAAAGCTTTATGACACAGTTGCGATCTCACGCAATCATCAATCGTAAAGTTCACCATTGACACCATTTCATCACTACTAAAACGCTGCAATGCATCACCTAACCCCGACTGTACCCCACTTGGTAGGTCGCACTGAGTAACGTCACCATTAACAATGACCGTCACATTTTCACCCAAACGTGTTAAAAACATCTTCATTTGAGTGACAGTGACGTTTTGTGCTTCATCGAGGATGACAATGGCATTTTCAAATGTGCGACCTCGCATGTAAGCGAATGGTGCAATTTCAACTTTCGCAATTTCAGGTCGTAAACAATACTGTAAGAACGAAGCGCCTAATCGCTTCATGAGAACGTCATAAACAGGTCGGAAATATGGCGCAAATTTTTCAGACATATCCCCCGGTAAGAAACCAAGATCTTCCTCCGCTTGTAGCACAGGTCTAGTCACAATAATTTTACTGATTTCCTTATTAATCAAGGCATCCGCTGCTAACGCCGTACTGATATAAGTTTTACCGCATCCCGCCTCACCGTTAGCGAAAATTAACTGTTTATGTCTTATCGAACTAATATAGAGCTTCTGGGCTTCATTACGTGGTGTTATCGGAGTTTCATCGCGGCGTTCTTTCGCCATACCTATCGGCTCAATGCCTGTAAATTCGGCAAAGGAGGTGACGTTATTCATATCATACCTCCCTGAACGGTCTTTGCGTGATGTACGTTTCATTTCACGACGTGCTTTTGTTGCAGCTTTCTGTCTACTCATAGTATTAACCCTTCCAGGTATCGATGATGTCAATTTCAGATGACGAACTATTCAAAACAGAGAGGAGCTCCCTTCAAGCTCTTGTGTCACATAGGTTGATAATTCAGATATAAAAAAACCGGTTAGCGATCTCATCATGTCAGTTTCATGATGGAGTGGTAACCGGTTCCGCGTACTCATTAACAAACACCTAGTTCTCATTAGTCTCTCCTATACAGGCGATACTCGTAAACTAAATAATCTGTATGACAATATTATGACAATATAAAAAATAATTCGAACGGGAGAGCAAATATTATATTGACCTGAATATCATCAACCTACACAGTTTCCTTACATTAAATATAGCGCGAGTTTTTTTAAATTTGCAACATTAAGTTAACAGAAAATGTGTAAATTCACCTATCCATAAGATAAAATGTGAGAAATATCATATAAAAGCTGTAATAACACCGCGCCATATATTGCATTATTACAGCCAGACTTTGATTAACGCGGTTTGCAATTACCGGCTAATTGATAACCTTTTGCTTGAGCGTCGGCTTCACTTGTAAACAACTCAGCATTTTTATCTGATAAGGTTTTAAATCCAGAACAGTGCGATAAATGGTATTTTTTTGAATTACGATTACCTTTTACCTGCGTCTCACCTTCCTGGTTTGGGATAGACTGAGGTACTGGCTGAGGGACTATTTCACTGGGATTATCACTCATTTTTAAGCCATCGCCGCTATTTTTATGCCCTAAACTCCATGTTCTTGCGCCCGTCACAAATGGGTTATGGTGCCCCATCGACTTAGCAATGCGCTGGTCACGTTTTTGTTCCCACTCATCCACTGGGTACTGTTTATCCCACGCCATAAATAACTGCTGCTGTTGGCGTGACATGGATAAATTATAGCGGTCATGCATATAGAAGTAGACCCGAGCAACCTGTCCTTTCACCTCGTCGCGCGGCTCAAATATTTTCTGTTTAAAATCAATACGACTACGACATGCACCGTAAGAATAAGGCGCATTAGCAGGTAATTGACCATAGCTCCAATTACTGCGGTCACCGTTCACTTCCCCAATTGAAGGCGCAAGGTTATGCATATCTGCTTCCATTCGAGAAAACATAGGGTCAGTTGAGACGCAATTTTTACGACCGCCATTCTGCCAGCACTGTCTTTGATGACCAAACACCCAAGCAGGAACGATATGTTCCCATTCAATACGCTCCGCACGACTCTGTTGTTTGCGCACTTGGTAACCGCAGGAGGATAAATCAACTTGCCCACCACTTTTACCTGTCCACTCCCACTCACAACCACAATATAGCGTTCCTTGTCCTTGATGATTTTGATCACCATAAACGAGGCTTTTACTGGATGTTTTCGCTTCAGTGAAATTGCTCGGTGCAGCATAAACGGAAGAGATAAATAACGAGGAAAAACACACTAACGCAATAATCATGCGCGAAAAATAAAAAATCTGTTTCAAAATAACACCATTGATAGGAAAAAAAGCAATTTATTAAATACAACACGCAAGTTATTCATGCAAAAATTGCTGAATACACTATGTATACTCGCTAGTTGAATGAAATATAAGTCTTTTTGATATCAATTGGTACTCAATTTTATTACATCAAAAACAATATCGGAATTTGCGCAATAATATACAAAGAATAGATAACAAACTTTATTAACAAAAGGCGTTAATCACTATCAATTAACGCTTTTGCTATTGCGTGGTTTATTACTCAATGGGTTCTAGCAATAAAACATCATTGAGTATCAAACACTTGGCTTTTTACGGTACAACCATAATCCAGGTAATGAAATCCCTATGGAGAGCGCTCCAACAATAAAGGATGCTCTTAAAAAGTAAGTCACGAGGGTTTCCATTAATTCAGGTGTATAACCATACTGAGAAATTTTCACCACTGAAATCATCGCAATATAGGCACTGATCCCCGGAAACATAGGAATAACTGCCGCCACAGTAAAGACTTTGGGATGAGCAAGCCACCAACGCGACCATTGGATCCCAATCATGCCAATAAGAATCGCGGCAAGAAAACTCGCCCACTCAATTTGTAAGCCAAAAGACATCAGAATCATACGTGAGCCATAGCCAATCGCGCCTAATAATCCACAGAATTTCAATGCTCTTGCAGGAACATTAAACACCATGGCAAAACCAACGGCTGGGATCGCCGCTAAGACCATTTTTTCAATCAGCTCGACAATAAACATTATGCCCACTCCCTCAAATTCCAGATAATCATTGCCAGCACGACGCCAATGCAAGTAGCCAAAGTGAGCAAGCTTGCCATCATCCAACGGGCAATGCCGGTATTAACATGTCCTTTAAACATGTCTGCGACCGCATTAATCAATGGAAATCCGGGGACTAATAACAGAACACTTGCCGCCATCGCGATTGTTTCAGTGACATTCAAATACGGTACTTTGAGTAATAAGCCAGAAACCGATGTGGCAACAAAAGCTGTAATACAGAAATTAATCAATGGGTTAATCTGATGAGAAGTCAATATTTGCCGGATATACATCGCGCAACCACTTGCCATAAACGTGATTACTGCACTTTCCCAACCACCGCCATTAAGAGAACTAAAACACGCACAAGAAAGCGCAACCATCACCACCATTAACCAACGGGGATAGCGTAATGGTTTGATTCCCGCTAATTTCTTTTGCAGCTGTTTGCAGTCAAGCAAGTGATGTTCAACAAGGATCACCGCATGCTGAACTTCCGTCACAACATGCATGTTAATGCCACGGTCAATAATTCGCCGAGTCGAGGTTAGGCAACGCCCATCAATAATTGTTGTTAATACTATCGAGTTAGATGAAATCGCACTGTCCACCTGGGTTGCCCCCAAGGCAATCCCCAGACGAGTTGTCAGCTGTTCCACCAGCATACTTTCCGCGCCATGTTGCAATAGCAACAAACCGCATTCAATACACAGCTTTGTAATTTCCCGCTGCCCATCAAGAATGCGTTCCTCTCCCTGTGCCTTTTCATCAACCATGCAACCCTTCATTCTCTCCCCCAAGGATTTGACAAAAATTCAGATATTGATTTAAACATGATAATATTCATATACATCATAGAGGAAAATAACAAACTGAATTATGACCTCTTTCAGATAATTTAGTCCAATGCCGCCATTTTGTTAGGAAATTGATTTCATGAACCAAACTCGCTCGGCCAAAACCCCGAAAGGACAGCGTCGTCATCAAGCACTTATTACAGCAGCGGCGGATATTTTTCTACAATATGGTTTTGAAGGCACCACATTAGATATGATCATCGAGCGAGCGGGAGGCTCTCGTTCAACGCTATATAAAAATTTTGGAGATAAAGAAGGCTTATTTGCGGCAGTTGTTGCGCATATGATTGACGATATATTTACTGAACCAGACCATAAAGAGCCGCCTTTAGACAATATTGAAGCCGTATTATCATTTTATGGTTCGCGTTTTTTAGTCAATGTGATTAAACCTCAATCTATCGGGCTATACCGCCTAATACTGGGAGAATACAACCGCTTCCCTGATATTAGCCAACTTTTTTTCGAACAAGGTCCCGTACAAAGCTATCAGCGCCTTGCCGAAAAGCTCGCACAAATTCCGACTGTAAAAGTAGATCAAGCCATATTACTAAGCATTTCATCTCGTTATTTAGAAATGCTAAAAGCGGATGTATTTATCAAAACCTTCTGTGTTGAAAACTTTAAGCCTAGCGACGAGTTTATTAACCAACAGATAGGTCTTTCTGTTGATATCATCGCTAGCTATATTCGTAAAATCAGCGCGTAGAATCAGTACCAATAGATCAGTGCGCCTTTAAAATTTCACTCGCACGTTGCTGCGCGGCTTGAGAATTGTCGACGAGAAAAACATCGGGTCCATATAATGATGAAACCACAGGGGCAGTACGTTCCATTTCCTCTCTATCTCGACCGTCTGGTTGTAGCGTAATCACCATTGCTCGACAATATTTAGCCATCAGTTCCCTTTCTGTTTTCAGCCAACGACGTATAAATTTCATACATTCCATATCTTCAGTTGTCGGCTTTCCTTTAGGCTCCATCGGCGGATAAATTAAAACAAATGATGTTTTTTTCTCTAATAATTGCTCAAGTTCCGATAGCCATGATTGTGTTTCTACCATCGTTGATGGAAATCGATTCATCGAACAACAAGGCCAATCTTGGGTGTTAATTATTACATTATTGCTCATTATCATTCCTCTCTCTATGTATGTGCCATCAATAAAGTGTACTGAAATGTACACTTTACTCACACAACCAGTCAAGAATGATTCTCATTTGTAATTTGCAGTTTATGCTATTTACCTACTTTCAAAATTTGCAGCATTTAATTTGATAAAAATTAAAACTCTCTGAAATATTCAGCGTTCGCTGATGTCTTTTTAAAAAATGAGATGATATGCTGGTCGAAATAGGATTTTTAAAAGTGAATTATGATGAAAAATATTCTGCCAATTGCATTGGGTCTATTTGTCTCACTGACTGCATTAAATGCGAGTGCAGGACAAGTTTGTGATAAATATTTCAAAGAAATGAATGCGCTGGTTCAACAAGCGGAAGAACAATATAAGAATGAGCCGAATGCGAGTGAACAAATTGCATTAATGAAATCTCAATTAGAAGATGCTAAAAAAACACTTGCTAGTTACCCTGAAGATACTCAAGAACAAGCATGTAGCCAAGCATTAACCGCCATTGCGCACGCCAAAGAAACAGTGAATAAATCATAAATTTTTCTAAAAAAAAAAGACCTGACAAATCAGGTCTTTTTTATCAGATAATAGAATTATCTCACCACTAAAACTGATATTTTCGCATAAGAAACAATACCTGAAGCATTCGAGCCTAATAGATGAGTCGAAATACTCGGATTACGAGACCCAACAACAATTAGGTCCGCCTGTACCTTTTCAGCTTCGTCTAATACCTTTTCTCTCGGAGAGCCGAATTCCACTTTATAAGAGATACGATCCGCTGGAAAATCCATCTCTTTAACAATACGATTAACTAATTCAACAAGCTGCTCTTCAGAGCGCTCTACCGCCTTTTTAGTAAATGACGACAGCAAATCATAATGATAGCTATAACTCATCGAGAATCTCGAAACATCCGGTACTGAGTGGAATAAATGGATTTTAGCATTATCCATTTTTGCTAAATGAATAGCCTGTTTTAATGCTTTTTCAGTCAATGTATCTTCAGAAATATCAACGGGAACCAAAATAGTTTTATACATATAAGCCCCTCTCAAGGATGTATCTCTCATTCAATTTATTCGTTTTTTGAATAGACGAGATAGCGGTTTAATGGTTATTTTTGTCCAGAAAAGTATAGCCTGAATTAAATAAAAATGTCGTGAACTGATTTACTAATCTGAGAATAGACGCAGTAAATTGATTACAATTTTATTCAATTTAATCCTCTTCTAAGTGCCACTTATGTAATATGCGATGAATAAATGGTGTGACGATTAATCCAATACTAATAATGAATACACTTTGTAAAAATAAACCGTAAATAGCGATAAAGAAACGTCCTGCTTGAGTGATAGGCGCTGGCTCTAGTGCTTGACCACTCAACATTGATAAGGCATTTAACATGGATTCTATTATTGAATGCCCTTCGATAAAATAAAATCCAATAATTCCGGGTAGTAAGCCAATAAAAAACACCAACAACGCTAAAAAATAAAAGCGTAGAATTCGTAATACAAAATGCTCAACACTTATTAATTCTTTAGTGAATTTCTCCATAAAAATCCCAATACATCCATACTGATAGAAACGATGCTCATACCAGTAATATCTATCGTTTTATTGACTCATCAGCAATATAAAAAACCTATGCAAAAATGCATAGGTTTTAAAAGAAAACAAACTAGCGAACAACCAGAACAGATGTTTCCGCGTAGCGGACAATTCCTGCCGCAGTTGAACCTAACAGGTGCGTCGTAATATTTGGGCGACGAGAACCAATAACAATGATATCGGCGTTGATATCTTTTGCTGTATTAATCACTTCGTCACGAGGTGAGCCAAACGTAATCGTGTAGCTCACATCATCATGAGGAAGATCAATCGAATCCATCAGCATTTTCATATCTTCTTCCGCTTTCACGGTTGCTCGGTCTTTAATTTCCATATAGCCCAAAGCATATGCATTTATAATTGCCGAAGAGATAGGCAGAACGTGGATCAAATGAATTTTCGCACCAGACTGTTTCGCTAAATTTACCGCATGGCGAACTGCTTTGCTGGTCAGCTCTTCTTCAGTGAGATCGATAGGGACCAAAATCGTTTTGTACATAAGCCCTCCTGATAAATTGTCGAATAAACATTAACAATAAAATTATAATCAACTGTGCATAAATGTCTCTTATCTAAAAAGATAAATGAGATCTCTGGCTACAAATTAACAACAATATTTCCTTGCACATGTTTTGCCGCACCTGAATCCTCAAAATAAAAGTAAAAAATAATAAAATTTTTTCGCTCCGATTACATTAAACCATAGTAACGAAACTGGGTGAAATCTCCAAATCAATTGTTTTTTAATGTATTTTTATCATGTGCGATAAGATGAAAAGATTAAATAGTGATATGAAAAAAAGGGTTGATTTCTTAAATGAGAATGGTTATCTTTTACCTCGTGAATAGTTGAGCGTTTTACTCAACTTTTTCACAACGACATTGCTCACATTGCTTCCAGTTTAGCTGGCCAACTCATTTGAGTTGGCCTTTTTTTTATGCTTTATCATTTATTGAGGATTGCACCACCAAAACTCCAATTTTTTAAATGCCCAACATAAGTTAATCGTTCTGTCGGCATAAAGGTCGGCACATCTCCTGAACGCATATGCAAAATATCTGCTGGCGTAATCCATGATGAATTTCCTTCAAATAAAGGCACTCCTGCATATTTGTACGCATCTAGGACAAACTGCGAACAAAAGAATCCATTGGCTTGTTCAATATCATCCCCTAACTGCACACTCGCCAATGTTTTTAGACAAAAGCTTCGGATAGATTGCCCAATGAGTGGCAGCTCACAAACACGTTTGGTAAGCATCCAGGGTGCAATCATAACAATCCCTTTCATATTATATTTACCTCCATCATTAGCGACAGAGAATTCACGCAATTTCTCTGCATGAAATGACGTTAATAAATTATGCCTCAAGACCACCATATTATTAGAATCAGTGATAGCTTGATCCAAAGGAATTATTCTGACGCCACTCCCAACCGACTCCGCTACCTGACCGAAACCCAGATAAATAGAAGCATGGCTCACGCCACTTACGCTAAATAAGCGGATCCCCCATGAGTTCATGCCTGTTGCTGAAGACAAAAGAATATCACCGGGTAGCATATCTGCAACCGTCAGTGCTTCCACCGAGTCCTTAATTGGAATGGTATTGGCATGCTGGATACTAAATTTCAGCTTATTTGACTCATCATCCGCTTTAAATTGCGTAGAACAACCATTTATAAATATAAAACACAAAAACAGCATCCATTGGCATAATTTCATCTACATATATCCATTTTAATTGTATTTATCATTATTCTCTTCATTGATTCTATAGACAGAATATAACTACCACACTATTTTATTTTCTTTAAGGCTAAGAAATTTAGTGGGTGGTCACAAAAAATCGTAAAATAATCATGACTTGATTGTGTGGTAACACACCATCAGATAATTCAAAAAAACGGATTTGGATATAGGAAAGGTATGGTTCAGGAATACCATTAACCCTCTAGCTACTAGAGGGTCTTATTCTACTTAAAAGTTAAATATATTCTGGATAAAAAACGCTGACTGAGTGATAGGTTTTTTTCTCTGTCGCTTTATTTTTTTGCATTGCAACAAATGGCTTATCTTCCAGATTTTTTTGGCAGAGTCGCCGCTTTTTCTTTTGCAATCACAGAAACTTGGATGTTGCGCTTAGAACGACTCAATTTAAATGACATACCTAATAGGCGGCGAGCCTGATTATTACTTACCATCATAAACTCCTTAACTAAAAAATTTAAATTCATAAACTGAACATCAAAAAAATAGTCAGTGTAGGTCACTAGGTTTATTTCATTTCTACTAAACTAAAAAATAAAATAAGTAACTTTAGTAGTATAGCAGTAATAATATTTTATTTAATGAAGATTTACTGGATAGTCCCACTGAGTGACTAATTAATAATAGTGTAGACTAACCTAATATAGAAATAATTTTATGATTCAATAATTCAATGCTAATAAGCCTATATTTCTTATTTTAAGGTAGATAAATTAAACTTCTAATAATTTACCCCCTCTGATAAAAACTTAAGTTAATTCATTGACTCCCAATAAATTCACTCAGTATAGTAAGGAAAAAATGCATACGAGGCATCAATAAATGAAAACGATAGGATTGATTGGAGGCATGAGTTGGGAATCGACTCAACTCTATTATCAACAGATCAATGAAGGCATAAAGCAACAACTAGGTGGGCTGCATTCTGCAAAAGTTATTTTGTATAGCGTTGATTTTGCTGAAGTTGAGCATTTTCAATCCCATGGACAATGGGATCTTGCCGGTGATCATTTAGCGAGTGCAGGAGCGAGCTTAAAAGCTGCTGGTGCTGACTTTTTGGTTCTCTGTACCAATACAATGCATAAAGTTGCCCCTCAAATTGAGGAAAAATCAAAACTTCCATTCCTACACATCGCTGACGCTACAGGTGAAAAAATAACGCAGTCTGGCATTAAAACTATTGGTTTGTTAGGTACTGCGTTTACGATGGAACAAGCCTTTTATAAAGATCGTCTGACCGATAAATTCAATTTAAGGGTGATAACCCCAAATGAAGCAGATAGAAAAATCGTCCATGATATTATCTATCATGAACTCTGTTTAGGGATCATCTCCGATACCTCACACACTGAATACCAACGCATCATGAAAACACTTGTCGAACATGGCGCTGAAGGAATTATCTTAGGATGTACTGAGATCACCCTACTGGTGAATGCTGGCGATACTTCTGTACCTGTATTTGACACGACAGCTATTCACGCACAATGTGCGGTAGAATATGCACTGAAAGCTTAATTTGAATGAATCTTAGGATAATTTTTACTAATTATCCTAACCATCACAAAATACAGATATTCCCCTATGAAAAATCAAAGCAAATATGTTACTTATTGCTTCACGATTATTCTAGGATAGGGAATTATGAACGAAAGAAAACCCAATAACCTCTCGTTGGGTAAATTTATCCAAAAAGAGAGGCTCGCGCGCCAAATGACTACCACGGAAATCGCCCAAGCAATTTCCGTCTCAGAGCGAGTGTACTCCCACTATGAAGAGGGTTCAGTGTCTATCTATATTGAGCATCTTGTCGCATTAAGTTCAATATTAAAAATTGACCTTCAATTATTTTTTGACGCGTATTTAAATCCAGAAAAATAGAGCTTTCATCTTTTATTTAGCATAAAGCGCTATACCTGACTTTATGCTAAACGTTATTTCTTAATTTTACTCTCTAGTGTTACATATAAAATACACCCATCATAAATATCTCTGAGATTTTTCCACTATAAAGTAGGTACTCAAAAGGTACTGCAACCATATTAATCGTGCTCATCATAACGTCCGCGATTATTTCTATTGGACTAAATACAGGCATACTTATTCTCCTCTTTTGAGTACAATATCTTGGCTAGGTAAATATAACTATAGGATTAAGAGCAAATTATGCCTCAAGTGAGTTTTTAAATTTACATTGAGTTATTTAATCAACTTTTACTTTTTTCATGAATATAAATATCAGGTCGATTAATCGTCCATGCATAATTTTGTTTGTTGACAGGCTCATAACCAAATTGTTCATATAGCCATGCTGCGGTTGTTGTAAATAGAGTGATTCTACGTAGTTTTTGAAAAATTGGATGGCTATGAATACAACTTATCAACCATTTGCCAAGCCCCTGCCCTCGATATTCTTCAAGCACATATACATCACAAAGATAAGCGAAAGTTGAGTAATCTGTGACTAAACGGGCAAATCCTATTTGTACCTCATTACGATAAACACCAAAATTAAGACTATGCTCAATAGATAAACGAACGGTTTCAACATCAATGCCTTTCGCCCACGTAGATCTTGTTAGATAGTGTTGTATCGCGTGAATATCTAATCTGTTTTTATCTGTGCTGATCAGATAATCATTCTTATTCCATTCTTCTGTGGCTGAAAGCATATTCATGGTCACACCTTTTTGGTGATTATGAAAATTTCACCATACCATTACCTGAAGAGAATGACACTACTGCAACAATTAGTTTATGTGGATGCGATTTACTGATAGCTATAAACGAAAAACCCCCGCCAATTGGCAGGGGTTTGAAATTTTAAGCGCTGTATTAAGCGGGTATCTTAAAGAGCTACGACGTTTACAGCCGCTGGACCTTTTGCACCATTCTCTACTGAGAAGCTAACTTTTTGTCCTTCGTTCAGCGTTTTGAAGCTGTCGCTTTGAATTGCAGAGAAGTGTACGAACACATCTTTGCTGCCATCAGCAGGAGAAATAAAGCCAAAGCCTTTAGATTCGTTAAACCATTTTACTAAACCAGTCATTGTATTAGACATATTGAATTCCTTTAAATTTTAATTGTTGCCACACGGCATATAGGTTTGATACTTCTTTATACTTATGGAACTAATTAGGAGGAATTCACTACGAGTGGATATCAATGGATAACACTTGATGGGGAACTTTTCAAAACTTGCTTTCATAAATAGGTCTGTACTTTCAAACCGATAGACGTATTTACTCATATATCCTTAATCATAGCAATGTTTTTTTTCATAAATACTGTAATTATTTTAAAATCAATTTCAATTGAACATGTATTCACACATAACAAAAAACAGTAACAAACTGAAAAATAAGAAAATTTAAAAAACCATACGATGATAACTCAGGCAATAAAAAAAGCTACGCGGTGCGTAGCCTTGTATTGAGTAAACCGAGCCCTGCTTATTTTATGAGCGATTGTGAGTTTTTCCACATCAACTTTGCTGATATAAACAAACCCCTTTAGGACATTAAAATACAGTTAAATATTTTTACGCTCTATTGTTTGCTCACCCCAAAACAATTTGTCTTCTGTTGTCTTAGAAAATGCCAGTGGAAGTACTTCATCAGACCCTTCCTCCCAAATTTTTTCAGCTAACACCTCATTCCCTTTAGCTAATTCAAATATGGCTTGAGCAATCTCAATTGAAGTTTCACGGACTTTTGCCCATTCAGATATGTGATGATCTTTCATATTTAATATCCACAGTTATTAGTCTTAAGTGAAATCATAACATAGCTACAAAATTTTTAGTAAGCACCTTCTCAGCTAATCAAAATACACCGCATTAAATAATACTTATTCAAATATTAATAGCGCTCAAATACACCATAATCGGGTCTTTCACCACGCATAATAGCTCTTTGTTGCTCATGAACGGCATCCCTATCAACTCTCTTTTGCTCATCTGAACGCGCGTCTTTATGTTGCTTTGGCCACGTTGATTTATTTGGCTCAAACGTTGGATTGAATGAACACCCTGCAATAATAAAAAAACAAAAAATAAGGTAATGAGTTTCATTAAATATATTTAGTATTAGATAACAGAAACTATAACCTATCAAAATTAGAATATCACAGCAACCGATGATTTTATATTTAAGCCACAGACTCTATAATTAACCACAGTTAGGCTAAATATTATGATTGAGTGAAAAATAATTTATTTTATTGTCATTAACGCTTGGTTTAGTAGAAAGATGAGTCTAACAGTCAGTCATACGAGTAGCCGCAGATGTAAACTGTGGCTACTCGAGATTAAGAAAACTTATTTCTTACTAGCGAGGTAATCTTTTAAGGTTCCCTCTGGTTTTTTCTTGCAAAATTCAAGAATTAAAGGTGCTTCTGCAACGCTTTTTTCAGATAGCGCCACCCAATCACCGCCTTTAAATTGAGTGTCTTGTGATGTTACCCACAAGGCAACTGGAGCCCAACTTTTAGGATTCAGGTCCACATACTCTTTACATGTCATATTTTCGGGTGTCGAGGTGACTTTGTCGGCAGCTAATGCGTTGGATGACAGAATACTTGAAGTCAGTATACAAGCAGAAATCAGAACTTTATTCATAAATATTCCTCTTTATTTTCTAGTGGTAATGCCTATTGAAACAAGTCTATTATTTATAAATAATAAGAAATTTCAGCAAAGTCAATAGTGTTAAAAGGGTAATTTTGCCCTATCAAATTACAATTATCGTTTATGGATTATCCGCAAGTGAATGTATACTTTGGTTAGCAGGGGATACATGAATTTGAGAACGTAATAGTGCCCGCTTCACACTAATTGTTATTTAATATCGACGCTGAAATGGCAATAAGTCACTATGATAAAAATTAATATCGTAAACAATCAGGAAAGATGTCTCTATGAATTTTTATGGAATAGATTATTTACAAACACAGTCCAATATAAATGATTATTTAAAATATATTGTTATTTTTGGCACATTATTCACTTTGATCGTCGCTTTTATCCTGTATATGCGTCATCGTTTACAGACTAAATATCGAGATTTAACGATTATCGCCTTCTTATTTTTGCTCTTCATTTCAGGTGTTCAATATGCAGAGTATACCGACAACCAAAATATGCACTCAAAATCATCACAAATGGTTAATTTTGTAAGAGTATTATCGAAAGACAAAGATGTAAATATAAACTCTATCCTTTCCAATTCAGTACAATTATCCGATGGTGTCATCATTAAAATTAATGATCGTTATTACCGTATTAACTTAAGCTCAGATCAAAAAACTTACAATTTAGTCGAGGTTTGGTTAACAAATCCCGAAATAACCATCATAAAAAATTAAGGAAGAAAATGATTATTTATGCACCGATTATTATAAAGCTGGGATTGGGAATACTATGTTTGATTGTTCAAATCAACCTTATGGGAAAAGGTAACCTAGCCCCCTCATCCGCAATGGATCAGGTTCAAAACTATGTTTTAGGTGGGATTATTGGTGGTGTCATTTACAATGAGTCGATAACCGTGCTGCAATTTATACTCGTGTTAATCATCTGGACTTTGCTTGTTTTTACCCTTAAATTTTTAAAAGAAAATAACCCATTAATTAAACGTGTTATTGATGGAAAGCCAATTACCTTAGTACATAATGGCAACGTTAATGTTAAAGAGTGTTTAAAAAATGGTGTTTCCGCAAATGATTTGATGTTTAAGTTAAGATCCAATGGTATTTATGAAATAGAACAGCTAAAACGCGTTGTTCTTGAACAGAATGGGCAGTTAACTATTATTCAAAGTGGTGATGAAAACATACGTTATCCAATTATCGTGGATGGCTTAGCTAACGGTGATCTACTTGAAATCATCGGAAAAGACATTGGGTGGTTAGAAGACAATATCTCGAAACAAGGTTTCAATAAAATCAGTGACGTCTATTTAGGTGAGTATTTGTCGGGGAGGATTAATTTATATGGATATGAGAAAAATGGAGTCAAAGATTAAGTCAAATTTATTCCTTGCGTGTAACTGATAATGTTCTTTTTCTAAGTATCGTATTTTATTAATAAGGTGTAATTTCGCTCATACTATCACGCTATAGTGGCCAATAACCTTTGTTCGGGATGATGTCCTATCAAGCATCCGAGTTAATTGATAACAATGTAATTGATTCTGAGGCTGCATATATCTGACAATCATCTAGAAATCAAAAAATAAAAAGGTCGCACTAGGCGACCTCTCGAATAGATGACTTATATAGCTTAAACGAGCCTTTACATTTTATCAGTAATTTATAATAGATAAGGGGTAAACATCCCAATCTACTCAGCATCTTTTTCTTTGGTTAAACAATAACGCAAATTTTGCCTAATTGCTTCAATTGACCAGATCCAAAAAGCTGTTCCAACAAACTCAGAAATAAGAGCTTGATAGCCAGCAGTCCATAGCCAGCCAGATAGTCCTAATAATGGTACGACTAAGCCATGAGCAAAAATAGAAACAGCGATACCAAAACAAATACCGTGTAATAATCTAACTTTGGGTAAATACTCAGCAATAATACAATATATTACTGCAATCGCTATTGAAAATAATATATGGACACCATTTCCCCCCCAATTAATGCTATAGCCCATCCAATGATAAGTCATTGTATCTATATTTAACCCAAGCTTTTCTAGTAAGACGATTGGCGGTGGTGTTGTTTCAATGGTTCTTGGCGGAATTAAGCCTTCAAAACCTGACTTGACTAATGCAGAAAAAACACCCGCGATGATACCAACATATATTGCTATACCAATATGTCTGGAACTTTTTTTTGTTAACCTAAAAAAATCAATCATTATATACTCGCTCTATAATTTGGATATTATAAGTATAGTAGAGATAAGAATACGTGTTTATTATTTTAATTATTAGTTATAACAGTAGGGCTTAATTCATAGGATAACAGTTATTTTTTTCTTAAACATAAACAAATAATCAATCAAAACGAGAAAAATAAATACATGTATTTTCACAAAGTAGCATTTAAATATATATGAAAATCACTTAAAAGCGAGATTTCATACTATAAGATTAACGGATTTGTATTAACATTGATTCTTTAAGCACACAATATTGCCTTACTATACACCAATGCTCATAGCAACCTCTATTGAATAAAAAAACCCGCCATTGTTGGCGGGTTAAAAAATATAGAAAAATTATTTTGTATCTTTATTTTCAATAGCTATGACCCGAGGTTTTTCTTCTTCCGGGATTTCATATTCAATATTTAATGTTAACAAACCGCTTGATAATTCTGCATTTTCAATTTTTACATTCTTACCGAGATTAAATTCAAGAGAAAACTTATTTTGAGTTATCCCTTGATGAATCCATTTTTCTGAATCATTAACTAATTCAGTTGATTGCTCACCTTGTACATAGAGTTTCCCACCTTTTAAGGATACACTTAACTCATCCTCCTTATAACCAGGAACACTAACAGTTAATTGATAATTTGACTCATTTATTTGTTTTAAATTATATGGATGCTCTGAGGTTAATGGTCGGTTACCTGTTAATTGACTGAATAAACGATCCATTTGGTCAAACCTATTAGAAAGCAGGTTATCAGATAACGCTGGAAATAATGAAAAAGATCTAATGTTAGACATAATTTCTCCTTCAATATCAAAATAAATATCTATTACATAAGCACTATTAGCCAGTATGGATTAATTTTTTATCCTGTTACATCACTTATATAGGATTGCTAGCGAGAATTTCAAGATAATGATTACAATTCTTTACATTTAATATAGGCAGTCATAAAAAATCACCACAGCGAGGTTCTTAAGCATAGCCAGTCAGGTGACTAACATGCCTGAGCTTGCATGGTGCTTTTGCAAAAAATATATTTAGCACCAGAAGGGTTACTTTTTGTTACTTCAAAATGGTACCGTTTGTACTGAGTCCCTTTACAGCAAAGACATCTCATAACGATATCGTCCTAAAGCGCCACCACGTTTGCCGCAGCTGGACCTTTTGCACCATTCGCTACTGAGAAGCTAACTTTTTGTCCTTCGTTCAGCGTTTTGAAGCTATCACTTTGAATTGCAGAGAAGTGTACGAACACATCTTTGCTTCCATCTTTAGGAGAAATAAAACCAAAGCCTGTAGATTCGTTAAACCATTTTACTAAAAAATGTCATTGTATTAGACATATTGAATTCCTTTAGATTTTAATTGTTGCCACACGGCATATAGATACGATCATTATTTTAATCATCAATATGAATCGAAAATGTACTTAACATAAAAAACATAACATACTGATAAATATTTATTTTTATGATATAGCCTCCTGATGCCGTCTTATTATCATCCCACTTAATTTGCCTTCAAATCGATAATAGTATGATCATAAGATAGAACCTTTTTTGCTTACTAGTATCGAAAGCCCCCTACCATCTGCTATCATTGCTGGCTTAGAGATTTCTTTACCGTGAATGTTTTTTAGCTTTTTGTCTGTGAATTTTTATTAAACTCTGACATATCAGTCTTATTCAATGTCTTACTACATGAGTCAGAGTAAGACTGGGTTAATTCGGAAACAACGAGAACGACAAAAAACCAAAAAACATATACTTTTCAAAAAATTAAATAGCAATCAGAAACAAGAAAGAACAACCGAGAATGACGACTAATAAAGAGCAATATAACCTAAATAAACTCCAAAAAAGAATCCGCCGTGATGTTGGGCAAGCTATCGCCGATTTTAATATGATTGAAGATGGTGACCGCATCATGGTTTGCCTATCTGGGGGAAAAGATAGCTACACCCTACTGTCTATTTTGCAAAACCTGCAAAAAAGTGCCCCAATTTCATTCTCTTTGGTCGCGGTAAACCTAGACCAAAAACAGCCTGGCTTCCCTGAGCATATTTTACCGGCTTACTTAGAGGAACTCGGTGTTGAGTATAAAATCGTTGAAGAAAATACTTACGGTATTGTGAAGGAAAAAATTCCTGAAGGAAAAACGACCTGCTCTCTGTGTTCTCGTCTGCGCCGTGGTATTTTGTATCGTACAGCAACAGAGATAGGTGCAACCAAAATCGCATTAGGTCATCACCGCGATGACATTTTACAAACACTGTTTTTAAACATGTTCTATGGCGGAAAATTAAAAGGCATGCCACCAAAGCTCATGAGTGACGACGGGAAACACATTGTTATCCGCCCTCTGGCTTATTGCCGTGAAAAAGATATTGAGCGTTATGCGAAAGCCAAAGCATTCCCTATCATTCCTTGTAATCTGTGCGGTTCTCAGCCTAATTTACAACGTCAAGTGATTAAAGAGATGCTCCGTGATTGGGATAAACGCTATCCTGGTCGCATTGAAACCATGTTTAGCGCAACTCAAAATGTTGTTTCCTCGCATCTGTGTGACACTGAACTTTTTGATTTTAAAAATATCTCTCATGGAGATGCCGTGATCAATGGCGGCGATATGGCTTTTGACCGCGAAGAACTACCGACTCAGCCAATGATGGATGAAGATGATCAGCCCGACTATAACGCTGACCGTTTAGATGTAATTGAAATTAAATAAGATTACTCATAATTATCCCACTACCTCTATATAATAGGGGTAGTGTCAGATTTTATGCAAAAAAAAGCCGATGTAAGAGACATCGGCATTACAGTGGTCAATTATTCTGTATAAGAACTCAATATGAGAAAAACTACAATTATGGAGCACAACGTTCATCGCTCAACGTTGCATTCACCTGCGGGAGTAATATTGCCTTAAAACCCTATTCACTTTATTGATTTATCTCAAACTAGTGCCCATTATCCAGAATAATTCACCGTCTTATAACCATCGACTTCTTTTTAACCACCAGAACACTGTGGCAATCAAACCCGCGAGTAACAAGCAGAATGTACTGAAGGCAAACTTGAACTCATTACCCGGGATCCCCCCTAAATTCACACCAAATAAACCGGTTAAAAACGTGGTGGGTAAGAATATCATTGCCATTAATGACATAGTATAAATTCGGCGATTCATCATTTCTGTCATCATGTTCGTAATTTCGTCAGACATAATCGCAGTGCGCGCAATAAAACCGTCTAGATCTTCAATACAACGCCCGAGTCTGTCCGATATTTCTTGCAAACGACGTCTATTATTTTCATCCAGCCATAATAATTTTTCGGCCGTTAACCGTGAAAACATATCTCGTTGCGGTGCCATATAACGGCGAACAACAATAATTTGTTTACGCAACAGGGCTAATTCCCCTCTTTCCGGAATTTCGCCATGCAATATCACATCTTCCATTTCAATCAATCGTTCGTGAAGAGAATCAGTAAAATCACTAATTTCATCAGTCATTGCATCCGTAACATCAGCAAGCCATTCTCCTGTGCTTTGAGCACCTACACCTTCTTTTAAATCATCAATAACCGAATCCAATGAATGAACACGTCGATGTCTACATGAAACAATCAAACGGCTATTCATGAAAATGCGAAATGCCACTAGCTGCTCTGGACGCTGACCTGTCGTGTTATTTAATGTCTGCAATGTGAGTAACACACCATCGCCAATACGCACCATACGCATACGATTCATTTTACCAGTCAGTGATGATTTCACTTGGTCATTAAATAAATCAGTCTGTTGGATCCAGCTAGCGGTCTCTTTATTTTTATAATCGTAATGCAGCCAAAATGGAGATTGCTGTGTCGCATTTGCATTTAAATCGATAGGAAGAACCCCGCCATTCCCATCTAACTGAAAGGCATGAACAGGGCTAGAGTGTTGAAATTGCGATCCATAGGTCGACGCCATGCAAATATCTC
Organism: Providencia alcalifaciens DSM 30120; assembly: GCF_000173415.1. GTDB lineage: Bacteria > Pseudomonadota > Gammaproteobacteria > Enterobacterales > Enterobacteriaceae > Providencia > Providencia alcalifaciens. The sequence goes on from NZ_ABXW01000053.1 coordinate 289,560, forward strand.
CATAAATTGAAAAGTAAGGTATTTTTAGTTGATTAAAGGGAATATTGCAATGATTTCAATAACAAAATAAAAATACAAAGTTTAATTTAGTGTTAAACAACAGAAAATAAAAGCATTAAAATAAGATGGTGTGCAGGATTTATAGCTCAATGAAATTTCTCAATTTTTGCTAGGGAGATCCCATTCGATTGACACAAATTAGCAATAAAACCGCAAAGTTTTTCCCTATTATTAGCTCTGTAGTGTTTATTCCTTTTTGGTCCTCCTTCTAACTCTCCAGTGGAAGGAGTTTTTTTATTTTAGGACCGCAAAAAGTTTAGCCAGCACGGTGGGTACTGGCTAAATATCATTGTTAATGCTTAATAATATAGAAGCTATGGCTGTATGCCACATCCTCTGGATTTTCAATCGGATAACCTTTCAACCACGGCTTAATCAACCGTGCATTCGTGTATTGGTAGATTGGCGCAATTGGCGCTTCTTTAGCAATAATCGCTTCTGCTTGATTATAATAGGCATTACGTTGAGCATCATTGGTTTCAATACTTGCTGACGTCATTAATGCATCATATTGCGAGCTATTAAACTTAGGAATATTGCCATTATGTTGAGATGTCAGGAGCGATAAAAAAGTCGATGGCTCATTAAAATCCCCAATCCACGATGCGCGGATCACATCAAAGTTTCCGGTGTTACGGCTATCAATGTAGGTTTTCCACTCTTGGTTCACTAACTTAACCTGAACCCCTAGCTTCTTCTTCCACATAGAAGCAATCGCAATCGCAATTTTTTGGTGGTTTTCCGAACTATTATAAAGCAATGTCAATTCCAAAGGGTGAGCTTCACTATACCCTGCTTGTTGTAACAATATTTTAGCTTGTTGATCCAACTCTTTTTGCTTATGTGACTGATACAGTCCTTTCTGGGGCTTGAAACCTGCGGTGACATCAGGTGTAAAATGATAAGCGGGTTTCTCACCAGTGCCTAATACTTTGCTGGCAATCAGTTGTCGGTCAATCGTCATAGATAATGCCTGACGGACTCTCACATCATTTGTCGGTGCTCGCTGAGTATTGAATGCGTAATAGTAGGTACCTAATTGGTCAGGCGTAAAAACTTCATTCGGAATATCTTGTAATAATTTTTGATAACGCTGTTTCGGGAAGGATTCAGTAATATCTAAATCACCCGCCAAATAGCGATTGGTTGCATGAGACTCTTGGTTAATCGGAACAAAGGTGACCTTTGTGATAACGGTATTTTTATGATCCCAATAATGCGGATTTGGGGTTAGTACGATTTTTTCATTCACAACGCGATCATTCAGTTTAAATGCACCGTTTCCAACCAAATTTCCCACTTTTATCCAATCTGCGCCATATTGTTCAACGGTTCCACGATGGACAGGAAACAGGCTAAAGTTAGCAGTTAATGAAGGAAAATAAGGAACTGGCTTATTTAAGACAATTTTCAATGTGTGCTTATCTACTGCTTCTACTCCTAATTGCTCTGGAGGAAGCTTTCCATCAATAATATCTTGCGCATTATTAATACCAGCCAGTGCAGCAAACCAAGCAAATGGGGAAGTATTAGCGGGAGTCACTAAACGACGCCAGCTGTAAACAAAATCTTCGGCGGTAACGGGTTCACCATTCGACCACGCAGCATCAGGACGTAATTGAAAAATCCAAGTTCGGTTATCATTGGTATGCCAATTTAATGCCACTCCCGCGATTGGCTGACCGTGATTATCTTGATTAACAAGACCCTCAAATAAATCACGCATGACTTGAGCTTCTGTAAGGCCAACTGATTTAATTGGATCTAATGATGCGGGTTCATCTTTAAGATGGCGCACAACTTCTTGATTTTCTGCTAAAACAGTACCTGCGGGAATGGTCGCGCTGAGAGTAGATGTAGAAAGAAAAAGTGACGAAATGAATACAGCTAAAGAGGTCAATGAACGTTTATGCATATTATTATTTCTATCTATTAATCAAAAAGAAGGTAACTCAACAGTAAAAACCATTGAGCTTTGATGAATTCATCCATTAAAAACCGCTAAATTCATATTTAGTAAGTCAACGCTCTCCCAATGATATCCAGTAAACCATTGACTTGATTATCGGTTTAAAATTAGCTTTCGCCTCATCATATAACAAGTAAAACACGGCACAAAGCGCTCTTTTTATCCCATTGAATATGGTATTTTAGGATGATACATAATAAAAAACATAAACTCTTAATAGAGCTTATTAATTGTATACTGCGGCGTCACCTTCTTGTTTATCATACTGAGAAGCTGACAATGCAATTGGTCAATAATAGAATGTAAAAACAACAGTTCAGAGCGTGAAATTACGTAATTTTTTGATTATAAATATTACTTTCTCATTTCATCCTCTGCAGCTCAACCTATAAACGGGAGAAAAACGAATGTCACAGACAGTTAAACTCAAAGGCAACAGCATTTCACTTGCAGGTACATTTTTACAGGCAGGTTCACAAGCGAAACCTTTCACTTTAGTCGCTAAGGATTTAAGCGAAGCAACTTTAGAAACGTATAAAGGTAAACGCAAAATTCTGAATATTTTTCCAAGTGTAGATACCGGTGTTTGCGCTGCCTCTGTACGAAAATTTAATCAACTAGCAAGTGGTTTAGATAACACCGTTGTTTTATGTATTTCTGCTGACTTACCTTTCGCACAAGCTCGCTTTTGTGGTGCTGAGGGTTTAGACAACGTCGTTACATTATCTGCATTCCGTAGCGATTTCGCAGCAGATTACGGTGTTGAGATGACAACAGGACCATTAAAAGGCTTAACTGCACGTTCTGTCGTGGTATTAGATGAGAATGACAAAGTCATTTACAGCCAGCTAGTTCCTGAAATTACCGAAGAACCTGATTATGACAACGCGCTAAATAGCCTGAAATAATCTCAATTTATGCTGGACCACAATCACCGATACTTTCAGTGATTGTGGTCTTTTTTATCGACAGGTATTTACGAATAATGTTGACGGGTAGCATTGACGTTTACGAGGTTTACGCAGCACGTTTTAATCAACATGAGCCCAAAATAGCCGTTTGTGATTTTTCGCGTTAACGACATTAGTAAAAATCATGTTTTCCTTCATCATACTCACTAATGAGTGTGACAGAGTACTTAATACTCGCTGTGCTTGCTCTTGTGTAACAGGGCAACAAGAAGTGAGAATATCAATAATCAAATCCCGTGGTTTATCCCCATTTTTCACTAGTGCTTCCCACGTAAAACGGGTCTTTTTGGCTAAATAATTTGCCGCTGCCTTATTCATTAAATAAAGTTCTGCCGCAGCATTGGCTGATTCAAACATATCACCTTGATAGTGACTCTTAGACATATACTCACGTAGCTTGAAATTGACAATAAAATTAATAGTGAATTGTTCCATTGCAACTCCTTGAAGGTATAAAACCAGCGTTGCTATTATTCATAATCAATGCACAACTTAAGCATTTATTTATCATTAACTGAGAAAGTAAAATGGCGTTCACCATTTTTATAGCAGAAAAAATCACCAGCACGCAATGATCAAAGCATCGCTTTTTAGGTAAAGAACATGAAAATTTGGGTTAATCGAGTTAGCTCACTAAATTATTTGCGCTTATGTTTAATTTAGTGAGCGTTTTCATTGGATGGGCTTTACAAGTTGGGAGCGGTGCCACTAATCTGGAAAGTACCGTATTTCAAGCAAAGTGTCTTTCTTGTCTTGAATAAACTGGAGATAGGTTTCTCCTCCTGAAAAACTTTGCTCAATTTCTAATTTATTCTCACCACTCCAACGGTAAATAATCGACAGGCAATTATCATCAGAGCAAATCACTTCCTTGTTTTTATTGGGTTCTAATTTCGCCTCTAAAAACTGTTTATCCTCACCGAGCAAGTCACGATATTCTTGATAAGCGCTAAGCAATGAACGATCAGAAAAATGGCACTGAGTTAACGCACCATTTTCATACACGTCATCCATTGTTTGTACTGCATTTTTGCAAAGTTTATCAATCAATTTATTGTTTGGTTTTTCTTGTGCGAAGCTGTTGACGCTCACGCTCATTAATATGCCGATCACACTCAATTTTAAAATATTCTTCATCGCGTTAGTCTTGCTCTTTCTTAGTGCTGAGACCATATTCTCTCAATTTATTTGCAATCGCAGTATGAGAAATATCTAAACGTTTTGCCAATTTTCTTGTGCTCGGATAATCACGATATAGTCTTGCTAATACAGATGCTTCATAACGTTTGGTAATATCATCCAGCGAGCCATTTAATGTATCTAAAGCAATCGCAGGTGCATTAACTGCATCCGGTAATTGAACATCGCCCACATCCAGAATATCGCCATTGAATTGCGATAACCCTTGATATAATGCATTCCTCAATTGTCTAACATTGCCTGGCCAGTAATAAGAATTCAGTGATTCAATTAATGCTGGTGAAATTTTAGGTTCAGCAATATGTAATTCTTTAGCAAAGTTAGCCACAAACATTTTAGTGAGCGGTTTAATATCTTCACTGCGCTCTCTTAATGGTGGAATAGTCAATGTCAGTACATTCAGGCGATAATAGAGATCTTCACGGAATTTTTTCTGTTCGACTAATTCGGGTAAGTTTTTCTGTGTCGCACAGATCACTCGCACATTTACCTTAACTTCATGCTCCTCACCGACACGTCGGAATGTGCCATCATTCAGGAAACGTAGCAGCTTGATTTGCATTTGAGGCGACATCTCGGCAATTTCATCCAGTAAGACAGTTCCACCGTTTGCCTGCTCAAAAAAGCCTTTTTTCCCTTCAATAGCATTTGGATAGGCACCCGCAGCATATCCAAATAACTCACTTTCGACGACATCATCTGGCAACGATGCACAATTTAATCCTAAAAATGGCGCATTGCCGCGAGCACTGTGTAAATGGCACGCTTTTGCCAAAATATCTTTACCTGTTCCCGTTTCACCGACTAACAAAAGTGGCTCATCAAGCATTGCAACACGTTTGGCTCGCTCGATCACTTGAACCATAGCAGGGCTAACCGCAACAATTTGGTTAAATCCACGGTTATCCACATCAACTTCTGTCGCTTGCTTACGCTGATTTTCCAATATAGCGACCGATTTGAGGAGAATAACTGCGCCTGTGCAGTGAAATTTTCCGTCTTCATCCGCTAGAATGATTGGTGTGACCTGCATTAAATAGTCACTTCCTTTTACAGAGACTCGCTCGGTATAAGGCTCAGGTGACTCCCGCTCAAACCAACGATGTAGCCCATGATTAGGAATTAACTGCGAAAAAGATTTTTGTTTGATTTTGGTTTCATCAACCCCAAATAACTGCAAACTCATTGGGTTAATCAATTCGATATTCAGCTTATTATCAATGGATAATACAGCTTCAGGGAATGAGTTAAGCAATGCCCAAACAGCTCTATGCTCACGCTCTGATGGCATAAAGTAGATACGACGTACATCAATCACTCCATTAATACGGCGGATCTCTGCCATTAACGTGCTAAAAACCTGAAAATCGACAGGTGCAAAATTCAGATAAATTCGACGTTGAGCTGAAATTTCGATACCTTTTAAGTCAATGTTTTGTAGGACTAAAAGATCAAGTAATTCACGCGTTAAACCGATACGGTCTTGGCAGGTCACTTCGAGGCGCATGATGAAACCTTCTGTAGAGAACATAATTCTTGATATTTTAGCGTTAATTAGGTCAGTAATACAGTATTCGTGTCACATATTGTTGACACCCATCTAGTTTCTAAGAAATATCAGTCCGAGTTTTTTCTTAGACAGCAGGGTTGTTGATTAAACAAACAGGAAAAGTCTCTTTTAGAGGGGATAGGCAGGATGTGATTAAACTGTCAACTCATCCTGCCAGCTATATTTACAGCTTATGAATTATCTTTCTTTGTGGGGATCGCGTTTTTCAACTGCCCAATTAATTGGCGGCGGAAATCGCCTAATCTTGGCTTATCGCCTATCCATGGTAATGGACGACATAGCTCCATCGCCTTGATACCAAGTCTAGCCGTCAGTAACCCAGCCCCTATTCCTTGTGCCGCTCGAGTCGAGAGCCGCGCGGTAATATCCTGAGACAGCCAGTCCATACCCACTTCACGAATAAGTTCGGATGCACCTGCAAATGCAATATTAATCAGTACCATACGAAATAAACGAATTCGGCTATAATACCCAAGTTCAATACCATAAATTGCCGCAATGCGATTAATTAAACGAATATTGCGCCATGCAATAAATGCCATGTCCACAATCGCCAATGGACTGACTGCAATCATTAATGCAGATTCTGCCGATGAACGGCTAATCTCTTTGCGTGCTTGTTCATCCAAAATTGGCTGCACTAATTTACTATATAGCTCAATCACTTCCCTATCGTTATGGGAGTCATGAACGGTTGCTTGCCAACTCTGAATGGCGGGATGCTGCATCGGTAATGCGGATTGCTTGGCTAGCTTCTCACAAAATGCCTTACCCTGCCCCATTCCATGGCTATGAAGCAATTCCCGTGCATAATCTCGCTCTTGAGCTCTCTCCCTGAGTCGATATAAACGTCTCCATTCACCAACCACAGAGCCAACACCAGCCACGACAATCAGTCCGCCCGCAGCAGCCGTTCCAAGTGCAGTCCAATCTTGGGTAATCCATGATTGGTGGATCCAAATACCTAATTGAGCAACAACGCTTACGCCAAAAATACCCGCTGCAGTCCCAACCAGTTTTCGCCAAAAACTGCGCTTAGGTTTGAGTGCGTCATTGATCAAGCTTTCAACTTCACCGTCTTGGCTATCTTGCTCTTCCTGTATATCGACTGGAATAAATTTTTCAAATGCACTTTCATCAAAAGTTTGCGCTTGTTTTAACGACTCCATAGCAGGTTTACCTGCTTTATCTGCAAAATCCACACGTTGTTTTAGAGGTTCACTCATTTCAGTTTATCTCCTAACAAAAATTCCAGCGCACTGTCCATTCGGATATGAGGCAAAGGTTGGTCTAACGGCGTTGGACGAGGGCGGAAATTTTCAAATTGGAAGCCCTGCTGTTGCCAGAACTGTTCATTTGGCAAACGCTTAGGCACATCTCCTGGGTAGAAAGTCAGTGGCTGACCATCACTAAGACGTTCGCCTTTCAACGCCGGTAATTTTTCGCCTTTATAATCGACAATACCGCTTTCCGTTGCTTGAATTGACGCAAGCCCAACACAATCCATGCTGATACCTTCAAATGCTGCATTTTGCCATGCATCTTGGACTAGTTGTTGTAATAACGAGACCAAATTAGCATGTTGGTCGGGTGTAACATGATCGGATTTACTGGCTGCAAATAGAAGCTTATCAATACATGGGGAAAACATCCGTCTAAGTAATGTGCGTTTTCCATAATGGAAGCTGCGCATTAACTGTGTTAACGCCATCCGCATATCATTGAATGCGTCTGCACCGCTATTTAGGGGCTGCAAACAATCCACCAGCACAATTTGACGATCAAAACGTTGAAAATGGTCTTTATAAAACCCTTTCACCACATGGTCACAATAGTATTGATAGCGGCGCTGCAACGCACCAATATTGGTGTGTTTATCCGCTTGCACTAACTGTTTTTCACCATATTTTTCAATGTTTGGCCATGGGAAAAACTGTAATGCAGGTGCACCCGCGAGATCTCCCGGTAAGACAAACCGACCAGGTTGAATAAAGTGCTGCCCTTGACGCTTACATTCATGTAAATATGCAGTGTAAGCATCCGAAATTTCAGCTAACAAGTTCTCATCTACGGGCGCTAATGGGTCACATTTTTCGCAAAGCTGTAACCACTCATTAGCGAGTTCAGCACGCTTGCCTTTCAGCAGCACCTTCATTTGGCTAGACCATGTTAAATAGTTCAGATCCAGCATAGGTAAATCCAGTAACCACTCTCCCGGATAATCTACAATCTCCAAATACAAGGAGGAGTTATCTACGAAATGACGAACAAATGAGTCATTTGAACGGTAATGCAGTTTTAAGCGAATTTCGCTGACACCTCGAGTTGGCGTGGGCCATTGAGGCGGATTCCCATACAGTGAGGCAATACCTTCATCATAAGCAAAACGAGGAATAGACATATCGCGCTGAGGGATACGTTTAACGCCTAAAATACGTTTGTCTCTTGCCGCAGAAAATAGCGGGAGACGCGCACCTGTCGTGGAATTAAGGAGTTGATTGACGAGAGAAGTGATGAATGCAGTTTTGCCACTACGGCTTAGCCCCGTAACAGCAAGCCTTACATGGCGATCAACGCTACGGTTCATTAAGTCAGTTAATTCATTTTGTAGCCGTTTCATAGTGCTCCTAATTCTCGCTCTCCCAATAAAAATATAATGGGAATACAGTTATTAAACTCTATTCCCATTTATGTGATGGTGCAAATCTGTTATAGGTGACGAAATTTACTGTTCACGGTATAAGTATCCGAGGTCACATAGCGTTCCATTTGACGCAACTTCATTTCTCCAGCTTGTAGCTGTGCATCAATTTGGTTTAATAGTGTCGTCACTTCAAGACCAATGTCTCGTTCACTGCGATAACCACTTGGCGCAGCTTCAACAAAAAAGCACATCACCACATACACAATTAAGGTCAATCCAAAGCTCATAAACAGGGCGAGTACTGCTAATGCTCTGACCAAAGCAACCGGTAACTCTAAATAGTCAGCGAGACCGGAACAAACACCACCAAAAACCCGTTTATCCGTTAAGCGATATAACTTACGGTTGCGTAGATTAGTCATTATTTTTGCCTCCAATTTGGATGCTCGGCATCTAAAATATCTTCAAGCGTTTTAATACGTTGCTGCATACGAGATGACTGTTCAGCCAATTGCATTAAACGTTGCACTTCATTCTCAGTAAGCTGACTTCCCTGCCCGTTATTTTTCTTACCATAATGGAGCCACAACCAAATTGGCAGAACAAAAATGACAAAAATGATTAATACGAGAGACAATAAAACGTAGCCCATCACATTTCCTTATTTATGGTTATTTAGCCTAGCGCACTGGCGCAGAAATACTGCGCCTTGCGTGTTTAATATTATTCGTCTTTGTTAATTTTAGCTTTAAGCGCGGCTAATTGTGCACTAATTTCATCATCCGCTTTTAACTCAGCAAATTGCTGTTCTAAAGAGCGTTGTTTACCAATACCGTAGCTTTGCGCTTCGCCTTCCATATGGTCAATACGGCGCTCAAACTGCTCAAAACGCGCCATCGCTTCATCCAGTTTACCACTATCTAACTGGCGACGAACATTGCGGCTTGATTGCGCAGCTTCTAAACGCACTGTCATTGACTGCTGTTTTGCACGAGTTTCTTGCAATTTATTTTCTAATTCAGTGATTTCACCTTTTAAGCGAGTCAGTGTTTCATCAACAATAATCAGCTCATGTTTTAAGGTATCGACCATGGCGCTGACTTTTTGCTTTTCAATCAATGCCGCACGCGCTAAATCTTCTTTATCTTTAATGAGCGCTAATTCCGCTTTTTCTTGCCATTCAGCAATTTGCTTTTCACCCATTTCCACACGACGCTCTAAGCTTTTTTTCTCCGCTAACGTACGTGCTGATGTGGAGCGAATTTCCACTAACATGTCTTCCATTTCCTGAATCATCAGGCGAATCATTTTCTGCGGATCTTCAGCTTTATCAAGCAGTGAAGCAATGTTGGCATTAATGATGTCGGCAAAACGTGAAAAAATACCCATAATTTATATCCTCTTGATGGATGTTATCTTTCTGTAGAGCCTCAACCCGATGTTGGCGTCCAACCAATACGTGATGCTCCATGAATATAAAATTGAAATTATTAAACCGATAATTATTTCAATTTAAATCTTTTACAACTCTAAAATAGCAAGCAGCGTGCCAACTTTTCAATTATCAAATAACATATTGAAAATAAACAAAAATAAAATTTTATTTTCTATTGATGACCATTTACACTATAGTTAAAAGCAGGTGAAATTAACCAACACTTGGTAAAAAAAACCATGAAAGAAACTAACAATACTATCATTGGTGTTTCCAGCAATTTCCTCGATGTTCTCGAACGAGCCTCCGAACTTGCAAAACTCAATAAGCCTGTGCTCGTCATTGGTGAACGAGGAACGGGTAAAGAGCTCATCGCCGATCGTCTTCATTATTTATCCCCACGCTGGCAAGAGCCTTTTATCTCCTTAAATTGCAGTGGACTCAATGAGAACTTACTGGATTCTGAATTATTCGGGCACGAAGCAGGTTCATTTACCGGCGCACAAAAGCGCCATCAAGGTCGCTTCGAACGTGCGGACAAAGGGACGCTGTTCCTTGATGAGCTCGCAACGGCTCCTATGTCTGTCCAAGAAAAGCTCTTACGAGTGATTGAATATGGCGAGCTAGAACGTGTCGGGGGAAGCCAATCTTTAAAAGTGGATGTTCGCTTAGTGTGCGCAACCAATGCCAATCTTCCGGAGCTGGCACGTAAAGGCCGATTTCGCGCAGATTTACTCGATAGGCTTGCCTTTGAAGTCCTGCGTATACCACCTTTACGAGAGCGCATTCCAGATATTCTTTTGCTCGCTGAGCACTTTGCGATTGGCATGATAAGGGAGTTAAAACGTCCTTATTTCACGGGGTTTTCTGAAAAAGCACAACAGACTCTCATGCAATATGCTTGGCCGGGTAATATTCGTGAGCTTAAAAATGTGGTGGAACGATCGGTATATCGTCATGGAGAAAGTGACCAACCTGTCGATACGATTATTTTAGATCCGTTTGGGGAAAAACTTGCCGAACTACATGATGCCGCCCCGTCCTCATCAGCCCCCCAAGAAGCGCACCTCTCCTTCCCTTTTGATTTACGCCAATGGCAATTGGAATCGGAAAAAAATCATGTTAAAGCAGCACTACGTCACGCGCATTTTAATCAGCGTAAAGCCGCTCAGTACTTGTCACTCAGCTATGATCAATTTCGAGGATTGATAAAAAAACATCAAATTAGCTTAGAAGGCGGCGATTGAGCAAAAAAAAAGCCAGCACCCGAGCTGGCTATACAAATAAAACACTGGAAGCAATGTGAGCAATGTCATGCCTTGTCTGCAAAAGCTAAGCACTTAGGAGACGAATTTAATGATAATGGTTATTAGTATCATTTGTAAAGCTTTTTAATGCGATTATTTCTCATTAAGATTAGATACAAAATAACTCTTTATTTTATAATTAATTACGACCAAGTTGATTCTCATTTACATACATTAACTTTCGTTTCAATTGATATTATGAACAAAATATCACCACAAATTTTGCTTATACCCAGTAACCCTATTTTTACGCTACAATAAGGCAATTCAGGTCAACTACATTAGATCTATGCGCCTTTTAACTCTTTGGTTTTTATTTACTGTTTCTCTGTCAGCATTGGCTGAGCAAACAGACATAAGCTACAAAGACACCATTGCCAATGATGTCCCAGCAGATATTCGCCAAAATGGCTTCATTTACTGCGTCAATGGCATTGTCACTACATTTAACCCACAACTTGCCAGTAGTGGGTTAATTATTGATCCCCTTGGTGCACAACTGTATGACCGCTTGCTCGATGTTGACCCATTTACTTATCGATTAATTCCCGAACTAGCCTCACGTTGGGAAGTGCTGGATAACGGTGCCACCTACCGGCTATACCTCAGAAAAGACGTCAAATTTCAAACTACGCCTTGGTTTACACCAACACGCAATATGAATGCTGATGATGTGGTTTTTAGCTTTTCACGCATGTTCGAAACGAGTAATCCGTACCATTTTATTAATGGTGGACGTTATCCTTATTTTGACAGTTTGCAATTTGCGAGTAGTGTCGAAAGCATAAAAAAATTAAATAATTATGCTGTTGAGTTTCGCTTAAAATCCCCCGATGCTTCCTTTTTGTGGCATTTAGCGACTCACTATGCACCGATTTTATCTGCGGAATATGCAGATACACTCTCTGCGAGCAATCACCAAGAAATGATTGATTGGCGCCCCGTAGGGACAGGTCCATTCTATTTTGATGATTACCAATCTGGGCAGTTTGTCCGCTTATTGCGTAATAAAGATTATTGGAAGGGAGAACCTCGTATGGAGGAAGTGGTCGTTGATATGGGGGCCGGTGGTACTGGGCGCATATCAAAACTGCTCACAGGGGAATGTGATGTTCTTGCTTACCCTGCTGCCAGTCAATTAAAAGTCCTACGTGATGATCCTCGCCTGCGTATTTCCATGCGCTCAGGCATGAATATCGCCTATTTAGCCTTTAATACCAGCAAGCCTCCACTCGACCAACTCAAAGTTCGCCAAGCCATATCCTATGCAATTAATAATGAGCGACTCATGCAATCCATTTACTATGGCACCGCAGAGACGGCTTCATCCATTTTGCCACGCGCTTCTTGGGCGTTTGATAATCAAACAAAAATAACTGATTACAATCCAGAGCTGTCGAAGCAGATGCTACAAGAAATGGGATTAGAAAATTTGAAACTTGAGCTATGGGTTCCTGTTGCATCACAATCCTATAACCCAAGCCCTTTAAAAATGGCAGAGTTAATTCAGGCTGATCTTGCACAAGTAGGCATTGTCATGAGTATCCGCTCGGTTGAAGGTCGCTTCCAAGAAAATCAGTTAATGGATCGTTCTCATGATATGACATTGGCGGGTTGGACAACCGACAGTAATGACCCTGATAGCTTCTTTCGCCCTCTGCTAAGTTGTGCCGCAATTGGTTCACAAACTAACTTAAGCCATTGGTGCGATACACAATTTGATGAGGTTTTACATAAAGCCCTTCTGACCCAAGAGCTGGCTGATCGCATTGATTACTATCATCAAGCACAGAAGATTCTCGCTGAAGAATTACCCATTTTACCCCTAGCTTATTCACTGCGTTTACAAGCTTATCGTTTTGATATGAAAGGATTAGTGATTAGCGCTTTTGGGAACACCTCATTTGCTGGGGTTTATCGTGAAATGCAAGAACCGAAAAAAGTAGTACCTAATAAGGCGGAGCAGCAGCCATGATCATCTATTCTTTGAGGCGACTGCTACTTTTGCTAGTGACTGTATTTTTTCTATCACTGGTCAGCTTTAGCTTAAGTTATTTCACACCCAATGCGCCACTCAGTGGTGCATCACTCATTGATGCCTATATTTTCTATTTCGATGGTTTATTGCATTTCGATTTTGGGGTCTCCAGCATTAATGGTGAACCCATTACGGACCAACTTCAAGACACATTCCCAGCCACGATGGAACTGTGCATTCTCGCTTTTTTATTCGCGTTGTTTGTGGGCATCCCACTTGGAATGATCGCCTCATTTTGGCGTAATAAACCCGTTGATATCGCAATCAGCACCTTTGCCTTACTTGGGTTCTCCGTACCGGTTTTCGTTTTAGCTTTGGTCTTAACTCTATTTTTCTCTCTCCATTTAGGCTGGTTACCTGTTTCGGGGAGAATTGACCTGCTTTATAACCTAAAGCCAGTCACTGGATTTGCGTTAATCGATGCATGGATTTCGGGATCACCATATCGTAAAGATATGATTATCAATGTATTAGAACACATGATCCTGCCTGTAGTCACACTCGCACTGGCGCCAACCACTGAAGTGATTCGATTAGTTCGTATTAGTACCGATGAGATAGCCAGCAGTAACTATGTCAAAGCTGCCGCCACGAGAGGGCTTTCCCGATTTAAAATTATCCGCCGCCATATTTTTCATAATGCTATCCCACCTATCATTCCCAAATTGGGTCTGCAATTCTCCACGATGCTAACATTAACGATGGTGACAGAATTAGTGTTTAACTGGCCTGGATTAGGACGTTGGTTGGTTACCGCAATACGCCAAGGGGATTATTCCGCAATTTCTGCAGGCGTCATGTTGATTGGCGCATTGGTGATCACCGTGAACGTATTATCCGATATTTTAGGTGCGATGATGGACCCATTAAAGCATAAGGATTGGTATGTCCTCAGATAATTTTTATCGTGAACAAAAAATGCCATCCCCAACACGGGTGGTGTGGAATATTTTTTCCTCCGACGTCCTAGCAATGATCGGCTTTTTTGGGGTGCTTTTTTTAATCATCCTCTGTTTTGTCGGTCCCTATTTAGCGCCTTATGCCATTGATCAACAATTTTTGGGATACCAAATTACGCCGCCATCATGGTCTCATTATGGTGAAGTTGCCTTTTTCTTTGGAACTGATGATTTAGGTCGCGATATTTTAAGCCGCTTACTCATTGGGACAAAATCAACCTTCGGCTCTGCTTTGTTAGTCACCATAATTGCAACAATTGTTGGCTTAGTTTTAGGTTGCTTAGCTGGGATGACTCGTGGTCTTAAATCCGTAGTGTTTAACCACGTTCTCGACACCTTGCTATCCATTCCTTCTTTGTTGCTCGCCATTATCGTGGTCGCATTTATGGGTGCCAGTTTGACCAATGCCATGCTGGCGATTTGCCTTGCTTTGATTCCACGTATGGTGCGCACAATTTATGTTGCTGTTCATGATGAACTTGATAAAGAGTACATTGTGGCAGCACGCTTAGATGGCGCTTCAAACATCTTTATTTTGTGGTATACCGTATTACCGAATATCACGCCGATTTTAGTCACTGAGCTGACGCGTGCGCTTTCAATTGCCATTTTGGATATTGCTGCTCTAGGCTTTTTAGACCTAGGCGCTCAACTTCCATCTTCCGAGTGGGGCGCCATGCTTGGGGATACGTTAGAGCTCATTTATGTTGCACCGTGGACCGTGATTTTGCCCGGTGTGGCGATAATGTCGAGTGTCTTGTTTGTAAACCTACTAGGTGATGGACTACACCGTGCGATTAATTCGGGGGTAGAATAATGCCATTACTTGATATTCGTAATTTAACGATTGAGTTTATGACCGCCAATGGTCCCGTTAAAGCCGTTGATCGGGTATCTATGACCCTCTCTGAAGGTGAAGTTCGTGGCTTAGTTGGCGAATCGGGTTCTGGTAAGAGCCTCATCGCGAAAGCCATTTGTGGGATCACCAAAGATAATATCCGTGTCACTGCTGACCGTTTTCGCTTTCAAGATATCGACTTACTTAAGCTTAGCCCGCGCAAGCGGCGTCAACTGATCGGGCATAACATATCCATGATTTTCCAAGAGCCGCAATCGTGTCTTGATCCCGCGGCTGATATAGGAAAGCAGTTGATTCAATCCATTCCCGGCTGGACATATAAAGGACGTTGGTGGCAGCGCTTTAATTGGCGTAAACGCCGCGCAATCGAATTACTACACCGAGTGGGTATCAAAGATCACAAAGATATTATGCATAGCTACCCTTATGAGCTAACTGATGGCGAATGCCAAAAAGTGATGATCGCCATTGCTATCGCCAACCAACCGCGCTTATTAATTGCAGATGAACCAACTAACGCAATGGAATCCACCACACAAGCACAAATTTTCCGTTTATTGGATAAATTAAATCAAAACAATAATATGGGAATTTTGCTCATCAGCCATGATATGGAAATGATGTCTAAACTGGTGGACCGCATTAATGTGCTGTATTGCGGTCAGACCGTGGAAAGTGCAACACCTGAAGATATTTTACAGCGTCCTCGTCATCCTTATACACAGGCATTGATCCGTTCTATTCCTGATTTTGAAAGCCCAATTCCCCATAAAGGCCGATTGAATACTTTACCAGGCGCAATTCCATCATTAGAACATTTACCGATTGGCTGTCGCCTAGGTCCTCGCTGTCCTTATGCTCAACGTACTTGCATTGATGCGCCACCACTACGCAGTATTAAGGGTCATCTGGTTGCCTGCCACTATCCCCTGAATACGGAGGAGCAACCATGATGGAAACGTTACTTGAAGTGCGTAACCTAACCAAAACTTTCCGTTTTCGTGAAGGACTCTTTCGCCGCCACGAATTGCAAGCCGTTAAGCCCCTGAGTTTTAACCTACAGGCGGGACAAACTTTGGCCATCATTGGAGCAAACGGCTCAGGTAAATCAACCCTTGCCCGTATGCTTTCAGGCGTAACGGAACCGTCTGGTGGTGAAATTCTTATTCGTGGTCATCGACTCAGTTTTGGTGATTATAGCTATCGCAGCCAGCGTATTCGCATGATATTTCAGGATCCAAGCACCTCCTTAAATCCGCGACAGCGTATTGGGCAAACACTGGAATTGCCGTTAAAATTGAATACCGATTTAACGGGAATTGAACGGGAACGACGGATTATCCAAACGCTACGCCAAGTCGGTCTGCTCGCTGATCATGCTGAATATTACCCACATATGCTAGCATCTGGTCAAAAACAGCGAATCGCCCTCGCCCGCGCATTGATTTTACAGCCAGAAATTATTGTTGCTGATGAAGCACTGGCTTCCCTTGATATGTCGATGCGCTCGCAGATCATTAACTTGATGCTCGATTTGCAAGCTAAGCAAGATATTGCTTATATCTACGTGACTCAGCATTTAGGTATGATGAAACACATTAGCGACAAAATGCTGGTGATGGATAAAGGCGAAGTGGTTGAGCGAGGTAATACTGCAGAAGTTCTCGCAGCGCCACTCCATGATGTGACTCGTCGCCTCATTGAAAGCCACTTTGGTGAGCCATTATCCATTGATGCATGGCGGCAAGATTTGTAATCACAGAAAATGCGAGCGAGATTCACTTGCTCGCATTTCACGAAAATCGGGTCTCTAGCGAGCGATTGAAACACAGCTTTTGATATGTTTGAGATGCACCACAATAGTAAAAGTGACGATCACCAACAACGACCATGCCCCCCATTTTCCTGCATGCACCATCGACCATGCTCCAATCTGGTTTGGATATTGCCAAACACCGAAGAACGTCCCAAAATTCTCCGCCAGCCAAATAAAGAAGCCAATTAGCATAAATGCAAGTAACAGTGGCATTTTTCGCTCTTTATCCAATGGGGTGTAAAACACCATGCTGCGAGCATATAAGCCAAAAATAAAGGCAGTCAAATACCAGCGATAATCATCAATATAATGGTGGCTGAAAAAGTTAATGTAGATTGCCAAGGCCACTAAAGTTGCCATCCAGTAAGGCGGATAATGTTCAATCCTAACGTTAAAAAAACGCCAAGATTGAATGATATAACTGCCTACCGCTGCATACATAAACCCCGTAAATAACGGGACACCCCATAATTTAGTATAAGCATCATCAGGATACTGCCATGAACCAATCGTCGCAGAGGTTTTAAATAATTCCATCATAAACCCAACTAAATGGAACACGCAGATAGCTTTTAATTCATCCCACGTTTCTAATTTCGCCCACACCAATAACGCTTGAAATAACACAGCAAAAATCAATAAAACATCATAGCGAGGAACACCCAAGATCCCTTTTGCTGGTACTAGGAATAGTGCTAAAAAGAAAAAACCTGCAAACAAGCAAGAGCGCGCATTAATCAAACCAAAAAACCAAAACTCAAGAATAAAGCGTTTGAATCCTTTACTATTATTAGGTTTGTGCGCCATCAAAAGAGAGTCAAGCTTGGTAAGATGGTTCAATATGTGAGAAACGGATGCCATTTTAGCCGCTCATAAAATGTAGTCGGAGGGGTTGAGGGATAACCTCAATACAATGCGCGAGAGTATAACAAACTACTCTCAGATACCCACCCTGTAACAATCTTAATTTCAGATGATTATCAATTGGCTAGATGGCCAGCTCCTCGCTGCTCACTTATCGTAAGAATCACCTATTTTTACCGATTTTAAATATTGAGACTAATTCCACATCCTTTAGCAATTCTCTTTTTGAATCTAGTGTATACTTGGTGGAACAATAAAGATGATTATTCTATGACTTAGGAGTTTTATAATGAAATTGTATTACGCTCCCGGTGCCTGCTCACTCTCCCCTCACATCATTCTGCGTGAAGCAGGATTAGATTTCAGTATTGTTCGTGTTAACTTAAAAGAAAAAATCACAGAAACGGGTGAGAACTTCTTAGCAATTAACCCTAAAGGTCAAGTCCCTACTCTCGTTTTAGATGATGATGAACAATTAACAGAAGGCGCAGTCATTGTTCAATATATTGCGGATCAAAACCCAAACAGAAATTTAATTGCACTGCCGGGTTCAATGAAACGTTATCATCAGTTAGAAGCGTTAAACTTCATTTCTACCGAACTCCATAAGAACTTCGGACCATTATTTTCCCCTGGTACCCCAGAAGAATATAAAGATGTTGTCCGCGCAAATTTACTGAAGAAATTCCAGTATGTGAACGATGTTCTGAAAAACCAACCTTACTTTGTTGCCAAAAGCGATTTCTGTGTCGCTGACGCATATTTGTTTACTGTCACTAATTGGACCCGTTTGGTCGGTGTTGATATCAGTGGATTGAGCCATCTGAATGAATATTGCGAAAAAATTGCTAAACGACCAAAAGTTCAAGAAGCATTAGAAGCAGAAGGATTACTGAAAAAGTAATCACCCACAAATAACCATTTATACAAAAACAGCGCCAATGGGCGCTGTTTTTATTTACAATCTCAATTAATCTAACTGAGTTGCACAGAACTTATGTTGAGGATTAACCATCAAATCTTGAGCTGCAACTAATTGAAGCTCGTATTCACCCATTTCTTTAGTTTTCAACATTACTTCATAAACCGCCGCGGCAACATGCTCTAAGCCTTTATTTAATGGCTCGCCTTTCAAGATATTGACCAACATTAGACCGCTAGTTAAATCACCAACCCCAACAGGTTGCTTTTCACCAAAATCCACTAATGGACGGCTAACATGCCAACTATGTTCTGCAGTGACTAAAATCATTTCAAAGCGATCTGCACGATAACCCGCTCGGCTCAAATGCTTAACTAATACTGTTTTAGGACCTTGATGGCATAACTTACGCGCCGCGTTCACCGCTTGCTCAACCGTAGTGATTTTTTCATTCGCTAACGTTTCTAACTCTAATAAGTTAGGCGCAATAACATCACTCGCCGCTAATGCTTGCTGGCAAAGAAACTCAGCCACTCCGGGGGCAACGATACACCCTTTTTCTGGGTGTCCCATAACAGGATCACAAAAATAGAGTGCTTGAGGATTTGCAGCTTTAACCTTTTTCACAATTGCCAGAATGTCACTACCTTGTTCAGCGGAGCCAATATATCCACTTAACACGGCATCACAGATTTCAAGCTTATGAATCTTTGCTAATCCCTCAACAATATCCGTCAAGTGTTGAGCGGGAAATACAGAACCTGTCCATTGAGGATATTGTGTATGGTTGGAGAATTGAACTGTGTTAAGTGGCCACACATCTACGCCCATACGGCACATAGGGAATGCAGCAGCACTGTTTCCTGCATGGCCGAAAACAACATGGGATTGAATTGATAATACGCTTTTCATTGGAAACCCAGAGAATTGTTATGTCGAATGAAGAGAAATCAGTGAGTAGCCATTGCCAATATGAATAGCCCGGAGATTTCCGGGCTCAATATTACAAAGGTTCGTCAGAGCTATTTCCAGTTAATTAAGCAGTCGTTCTTCTTACCGCGGCGGATAAGGGTATAACGGCCAAATAAACGGTCAGCATCAGTAAATACATACATTGGTTCAGTTTGTTTTTGACCATTGATAGATACTGCATTTGAGCTGATTGCGGTTCTAGCTTGACCACGGGAAGGAGCCAGCTCTGAATCAACTAATGCTTGCTGAAGATCTGCGCCGTCTTCAAGGGCGATGCATGGAATACCATCTTGCGCCAATTGCTCGAAGTCAGCCTCAGTTAAATCAGATACCGCACCAGAGAATAGGCTTTCAGTAATACGTTTTGCTGCTGCAAGACCCGCTTCGCCGTGAACTAATTTAGTCACTTCCTCTGCTAATACATACTGTGCTCGAGGTGCTTTGCCACTATTTTTGTCTTCTTCTTCCAATGCATCTATTTCGCTTAATTCCATGAAAGTAAAGAATTTCAGGAAGCGATAAACGTCAGCATCTGCTGTATTGATCCAGAATTGGTAGAATTTATATTGGCTGGTTTTCTTTGGATCTAACCAAACTGCACCACCTTCAGTTTTACCGAATTTAGTACCGTCAGTTTTGGTGATCAGAGGAACGGTTAAACCAAATACTTGGTTTTGGTGTAAACGACGTGTTAAGTCGATACCGGAAGTGATATTTCCCCATTGGTCTGAACCACCAATTTGCAGTTCAACACCCATCTCTTTATTCATATTCGCAAAGTCATAACCCTGTAACAGGTTATACGCAAACTCAGTGAAAGAGATGCCGACATCATCGCGGTTTAAACGCTGTTTAACGGACTCACGATTAATCATTTGGTTAACAGAGAAGTGTTTACCAATATCACGTAAGAACGTCAGTACGTCCATTTTGCCAAACCAATCATAGTTGTTAGCTAGACGTGCGCTGTTTTCACCGCAATCAAAACTAAGGAATGGTGAAACTTGGTTACGGATTTTTTCTACCCACTCTTGAACGGTTTCTGTGGTGTTTAATTTACGTTCAGTAGCTTTAAAGCTCGGATCGCCAATTAGACCCGTTGCGCCACCAACCAACGCCACAGGCTTGTGCCCGGCTAGTTGGAATCGTTTTAAACACAGCAAAGGAACCAGATGTCCCAAGTGCAAGCTGTCAGCGGTAGGGTCGAAGCCACAATAGAGAGAGATAGGGCCCTGCGCCAGTCTCTCTGCTAACGCATCCTCATCCGTTACCTGGGCAACGAGGCCCCGCTCTTGCAATTGTTTAATCAGGTTATTGCTAGACATCAATGACTCCATCGGTTGAATTTTGTCTATCTATTTTAATATTAAAAATGGACAAAGTGAGACAACGCTCAAAGGCTTGCCAATATGATTTGTCAATTTTCTTAAACGAGGCTATAGCATAAAGCGCATATCAATTAAGCGCCAGCTAAAAAACCATTTATTACGGGGCTAATCGGTCAATTACCCAACCATCCCCTTCTCTTTGGTATAGAAAGCGGTCATGCAGGCGGTGAGCACCACCTTGCCAAAATTCGACACTATTGAAAACAACACGATATCCCCCCCAAAAACTGGGTAATGGAACCTCGCCATTTTGGAATTTCTGTTTAAGTTCTAAAAATTTCCCTTCTAGGATCCCTCGCGCTGAAATTCTCGAAGATTGCGCCGATGCCCAAGCCGCAATTTGGCTATCTTTTGGACGACTATGGAAATATTTCAGTACTTCAATCGGGCTCAATCGCTCAGCAACTCCCGTAAAATGAACCTGACGATCCAATTGATACCATGGGAAATGCAGGCTGATTTTATTGTTATGCTCTAAATGCTGCGCTTTACGGCTACCTAAGTTGGTATAAAAAACTAACCCATCTTTATCAAAATGCTTTAATAACACGATTCGCTGATAAGGCTGTCCGGTTTCATCGACGGTTGCTACACACATTGCGGTAGGATCGGTTAACCGTGCTTCGCAAGCTTGCTTTAACCAACGCTCAAAAAGCGGAATCGGATCAGGAGTTAAATCTTTGCGTCTCAAGCCACCTTTTGTATATTCACGTCGTACCGCGGCAAGATCGATCTCTTCAAGCTCGTTCATTTTACTGTCCTTTATAGCGGTTATTTTTTATCTATATTAGCAGGATATATCGCACCTAATACGCTATCTCTGCTGGCACCAGTGACTGAGGCAAGGCTACCGGATAAACCTGAAATTGTGCGGGCCGCAAGCCATGCAAACGCGAGTGCTTCCATATCATCGCCACTCAGTCCATATTTATCGCTGGGTGCCACTTCAATACCCGGTAATAATGTCGCTAACCGCAACATTAAGAATTTGTTCTGAGCGCCACCACCACACACTATCAAACGTTCACAGCCGCCGCATAATTTAACTTGATCCACAATAGATACAGCGGTTAATTCACACAATGTAGCTTGAACATCCTCAGGTGATAACAATTGAAAATGCGCTAGATGCTGCTCCAACCATTGCATATTAAAATATTCACGCCCAGTACTTTTTGGTGCTGAACGTTTAAAGTAGCCATCATTAAGCATCATGTTCAATAGTGCTTGATTCACCGTACCCGTCTTTGCCCATTCTCCATCTTTATCATAGGCTTGTTGCTTATTACGCCAGACCCAAGTATCCATTAGCATATTGCCAGGCCCTGTGTCATAACCTTTTACATAAGCATTTGGGAGTAATGCGGTAACATTCGCTATTCCACCAATATTGAGCACAATTCGTTTTTCAGTGGGATGCCCTAATACCGCCAAATGGAATGCAGGAACTAATGGCGCACCTTGACCACCGTAAGCCATATCTCTACGACGAAAATCACCAATTGTAGTGATTCCCGTTAAGGCTGCGACTCGATTGTTATCACCAATTTGCATAGTAAAGGGGGTTTCGCTATCAGGTTCATGCCAAACCGTCTGCCCATGACAGCCAATAGCAATAATATCTTCAGAAGATAAACCCGTTTGCTGAAGAAGCTGATTAATGGCATTGGCATATATTGTGCCGAGTT
The DNA here is from genome assembly GCF_000173415.1 of Providencia alcalifaciens DSM 30120. GTDB lineage: Bacteria > Pseudomonadota > Gammaproteobacteria > Enterobacterales > Enterobacteriaceae > Providencia > Providencia alcalifaciens. The sequence continues at coordinate 312,222 of NZ_ABXW01000053.1, forward strand.
CTCTGTCAATTTTCCCTAGTTCAGAAAGTGTTGTTTCCTGCCCTTGGCAAATATTTAGAATCCGCTTTTTCAATTCGATAGGAAATGAGGCACTCAAGCTCGCTTGTTCCGCAACAAATTTATCATTTATTGCAGCTAAAACGACATCAACACCATCTAGGCTAGTTCCTGACATAACACCGATATAGCGACCTGACTTAATCATCATTTATTCCCTTTAACGTGCCTATTCACTTGATGAGATAAACTACGAAAGATTGTGCTTCGAGGGAAGTATTTGTCAACTGATCGATTCAATTTCTCGTACCGCTTCGCAGGAATAATAAATAAATGAAGAGAAGATTCAAAATAGTGAGCAAAATAGCAGCAATAGATGTTTTTTTTATCTATTGCTTATTTAATTTGATTTATAATGGTTCATTCTGTAATTATCTGCTACACCTTAAAGTGAGTGGTCACCATTACAGGTAAAAGTGCACTCTTTATTGATTGCTATAATGAGATGCTCTGAAATAGATAAAAACAGATCACTCTTTAGCAAAGGGTGCCCTAAATTGGGATTTTAGGTGGAATTTGAGACATTTTACCTAGTGTTGATGCATTATTTAATTCAAGATTAGTAATCTAGGCTCTGTTATCTAAAATAAATTTTTGATGTTATTGCGCTTATGGTAAGAACAAATATTCAATGCTACGTTACTGCCACAAACAGCAAGTCTCATAGGAGTTATTATGCTTAAGAAAGTTTTTGTAGGTGTTGCTGCGGTTGTTGCATTATCTGGCTGTGTCAATACGAGTACGCTTTCTGGTGATACTATTTCAGCTCAAGATGCTAAACAAGTGCAAACCGTTACTTATGGTACAGTCCTGAATGCGCGCCCTGTTACTATCCAAGCGGGTGAAGATGGTAACGTTATTGGTGCTATTGGTGGTGCTGTAATTGGTGGTCTATTAGGTAATACTGTTGGTGGTGGTACAGGCAAAACGCTGGCAACCGCTGCTGGTGCAATTGCCGGCGGTTTAGCAGGTCAACAGGCTCAAGGCGCTTTAAATAAAAGCCAAGGTGTTCAACTGGAAATTCGTTTAGACAGCGGTAAAAATATTGTTGTTGTTCAAAAACAAGATCCAACTACTTTCCGTGTTGGTCAACGTGTCATGATTGCAAACAGCGGAAGCACAGTCACAGTTTCACCTCGTTAAGTTGATTCAAATTAAAATAAAATGCGTTCACCTCCCATGAGTCGGTGAACGCATTTTCTGTTAACAAGTTTTAGTGATTTAATTTTAATCTCATGGCTGTTAATAAAATTTAGTGTTATTAACAATGCTAAATTATTTTACTGAATTTTTTTGTATGCTTCATTTTAAATTTATTTTGATTCGTCTTTACATCCCCATACTTCATAGATGAAATAATTTAAATTGATATTATTTTAATGAAAGGAAAATATGATATTTTCACACTATCCTTTACTGTTCAGCCTTATCTACAGCGCCCAAAACTTTATATCTAAAAGTAGCAAAATATAAAGCCGCCTCACGTAAAAAATCATGCATTAGATAAAATCAAAATACATATTACGTGAATAGTGGCTATATTTATTAGTTCAATATATTTTCGATTACATTTCATTCATGAATAAATAATTATTAAGCTATGAATCATTCTGTAATCGTAGGATATTTTTTTCCAACTTTAACAACAATAGAGATAACTGCCCTAGCTCATCATGGCTAATATTACTCAGAATTTCTGTACGCGTATTATTAATCACTTGATCCACAGTCTTGATAAAAGGCTCTGATTCCTCAGTTAATTTGATTCTTTTGGCTCGTCGATCGTTAGCACAAGTATGGCGAGAAATTAGCTTTTTCTCTTCCAATTGATCTAGCGTCCGAACCAATGACGGTTGCTCAATCCCAATGGCTTTTGCCAGCTGAATCTGTGATTGTTCTGGAGGTAACTGACTAATGTTATGTAATGTTACCCAATGTGTTTGCGTTAACTTCAGTGGCTTTAGACGATAGTCAATTAATGCTCGCCACATACGTACTACGCGAGATAATTCAGTTCCAATTTGTGATTCCAATTTACCCTCCTGTATATAATTATAATGTCTAAAAAATATACCTAATACATATTATTTTTTAAATTATATATTAATTCCCTTTTATATTGACAACCTTTTATTGACTCAATACCTAATAAATACCTATATATAGTGAGTATCAATAATTTATTGCGTGATATATCCTTTATTTTCTTCCATGTACTTTCATGTAAAAACAATCCAATCACTTAATAAGATAACCTATCAATTATCTTATTAATAAGAATAGCCTTACTCTTCTTTCGAATCTATCTATTTTAACCCTTATAGTAATTACAGCTAACAATAAAAAATGCAATAGCAAATAAATCCTTTAAAAACAAAAGAATATAGTTATTCTTAAAATTATGTCATTTACAGTGGATTTGCATAAATACCATCATCATTTTGAATAAATAAAATTTTATTGAAAGATAACCAATGAAATTAATGTTAATTTATCAATTCGTACTTTAATGATTTACAACCTACTAATTAGTAGTGAAATAATTAACCCACTAAAACAATGACTGCTGTGGATCATTATTTTCTTCTTGGACCACTTTCTTACTATTTGCTCTTAATAGTCGTTGACGGCATAAACGAATCACATGACGTTTCTGAGCATTGGTTAATTGCAACCACCCGAAACGTTCATCTCGAGTACGATAGCAACCTCGGCAATACCCTTGCTCATTGGTTTGACATATCCCACGACAAGGGCTTGGAATGTCAAAAAACTCAAGTTGTTCAGCCATCGTTAACCACCCGTAATATAAACATAAAATTATGATATACTCCCTCGAATTGAGTATAACCATGATATGGCTAAAAAATAAACCACAATCGCTGTATTTAGCCATATCACGCGTTATATTAATAAATTGATTCGACTTTAAGCATCACTGCGTACGAATTTATTGGGAGACTTTTATTATGCGCTTACTACATACCATGCTCCGTGTCACCGACATGCAACGCTCCATTGATTTTTATACTAAAGTATTAGGCATGCGCCTACTGCGTACGAGCGAAAATGAAGAATATAAATATTCCTTAGCATTCGTAGGCTACAGTGATGAAAGCGAAGGTGCTGTTATCGAACTAACTTATAATTGGGGCGTAACAGAATATGATTTAGGCAATGCATATGGTCACATTGCACTCGGAGTTGATGATGTTGCTAAAACATGTGAAGACATCCGTCATGCAGGTGGAAATGTGACTCGTGAAGCAGGTCCTGTCAAAGGCGGCACCACCGTTATCGCATTTGTTGAAGATCCTGATGGATATAAAATCGAGCTCATTGAGAATAAAAGTGCAAGTAAAGGATTAGGTAATTAATCCTCTTCATGAATTTTAAATTTCGGGGGAGGATATCATCCCCCGAAATTTCTTCAGTATCTACCTGCAAAAATGAATTCCCTTTGGCATAATGAAGCCAACCAGAAACTGTAAATTGAAAGCCTAATGTCTGAAAAAAATAATCCTAACTCACTGGTTAACCGATTTCGGGGTTACTACCCTGTTGTTATTGATGTTGAAACTGGTGGGTTCAACCCTAAAACTGATGGTCTGCTTGAGATAGCCGCCATTACACTTAAGATGGATAAAGATGGCTGGCTCGCCATTGATGAAACGCTGCATTTTCATGTAGAACCTTTTGAGGGGGCGAATTTGGAACCCTCGGCTCTTGAATTTACAGGTATCGATCCAACCAACCCATTACGTGGGGCAGTGAGTGAATATGACGCATTGCATGCCATTTTTAAAACAATCCGAAAAGGCATGAAAAACACAGATTGTAATCGAGCAATTATGGTGGCGCACAATGCTAATTTTGACCACAGTTTTGTCATGAATGCAGCTGAACGCTCTGGGTTAAAGCGTAACCCTTTCCATCCTTTTGCAACATTCGATACGGCAGCACTGAGTGGTTTAGTTTTTGGGCAAACTATCCTCGCAAAAGCATGTGTCACAGCGGGTATTCCATTTGATGGAAAACAAGCTCATGGCGCCTTGTATGATACTAATCGTACCGCACTGTTATTCTGCGAGTTAGTGAATAAATGGAAAAAACTCGGCGGATGGCCGCTTCCTAGCGAACCTCAATAACGCCCTTTATTCCCGCCATAAATACAAAAAAACCGTATTAGTTTTTATGCTAATACGGTTTTCTATCAATATGTTGTAAGCTCAAAGGCCCACATAACCATTTGATTACTCAGTAATGGTTTCATCTGCTGGACGGTACTTGTCCGCAGTTTCTTTAATCAATGTTTGTAACTCGCCACGCTGGAACATTTCAACGATAATGTCACAACCACCAACTAACTCGCCATCAACCCATAATTGCGGGAATGTTGGCCAGTTAGCATATTTTGGCAGCTCTGCGCGGATATCTGGATTTTGTAGAATGTCGACGTAAGCAAAGCGTTCACCGCAAGAAGACAGTGCTTGAACAGCTTGAGCAGAAAATCCGCAGCTAGGCAGTTTTGGAGAGCCTTTCATATATAATAAAATTGGGTTTTCTTTAACTTGGCGCTCAATTTTTTCGATTGTTGTCATTTTATATCCTAAAACGTGGGTGCTGATTTTGTAGTCAGGTGAGTCACTTTAAATCATTCCTCAGAACCATTTCCAAGATAACTCATTAGACAGAACAGATTGACCGGTGTAATGCCGGCATTGTCAAAACATCGCAAATTGTTCCGTGATTGTTTCATACAATATGCCAGTTTTATAAGGTGAATACTATAGCACTCCTATTTGCGGTACTCAAAAGGTGAAGAACAAATAGCAACGTTTTCTTTTTGCTATAAAAAATTTTCTGTTGGCGTTTTTGCCGTGTAATCATAGGAGTTATTTGTTAATATATTAGCAAATTAATAACACTTGATGCATTTCTCCGCTTATCCATGATAATCACGATCAGGGTGAGAGTGATATTATGCAACTTACTAACAATTAAGACATAAATAGCATCATGTAGCAGGTTTTTTCTTACGGTAGCCTGTATTCTGTTATGATAAATAAATAACTGATTCGATGACGTGGTAGCTGATAATCGTTTCCCGTCACTATAATAGAAGTAGATTAACAAATAGATACACGTTTAATTTCGCTCATTTTACGAGCAAACACCCTAAACACTGAATAAAAGCAATCAAGGAGTACGCAATGTCTTTTGAATTACCAGCTCTACCTTATGCTAAAGATGCTTTAGAACCGCATATCTCTGCTGAAACCTTAGAATATCACTATGGTAAGCACCACAACACATATGTTGTTAACCTGAACAACCTGATCAAAGGCACCAAATTTGAAGGTCTGTCTTTAGAAGAAATCATCAAAACTTCTGACGCTGGCGTATTCAATAACGCGGCTCAAGTTTGGAATCACACTTTCTACTGGCACTGCTTAGCACCAAATGCAGGTGGCGAACCAACAGGTAAAGTTGCTGAAGCTATCAACAAAGCATTCGGTTCATTCGCTCAGTTCAAAGAGCAATTCACTGATGCCGCAGTTAAAAACTTCGGTGCAGGTTGGACTTGGTTAGTGAAAAAAGCAGATGGTAGCCTCGCTATCGTCAACACCTCTAACGCAGCAACACCAATCTCTGGTGACGACAAGCCCGTTCTGACTGTTGATATCTGGGAACACGCTTACTACATCGATTACCGTAACGCGCGTCCAAAATACTTAGAAAATTTCTGGGCGCTGGTTAACTGGAAATTTGTTGAAGAAAATCTGGCTTAATTTTAGTTCAGATCTAAAATGACTACGGGCGAGTACAATACTCGCCCTTAATTATTTCTCATCCTAAATAGTAAGGATGAAAATGAAATCAGAAAATGTGCACAACAAACAAAATAATTACAGCTAAAGAGCCAAATGCCGCTAGTAATCCATATTTTAAATCTGTATCCATGAGACCCTCTCATATCGAGAAATTGAATTATCAAATAACCATAAAATAAAAAGGTTATTTCAGTATACATGCACAAAAACGTAAAACCAGTGTCTATATCACATGTTATAACATCAATTATTTCTTTCGTTTTTGCGCTAGATCAGACAAAATCGATAACAAATCGCTAAATTATTGCCAGCAAAGAGACTATGCATCAATATGCAGGTAATTATTTAACTAGAATTATTTTAGAGACCAAGTTTTGGTTAGGAGTTTTTTCTTCTCATGGCAACAATTAAAGATGTGGCGAAGCGTGCAGGCGTCTCCACCACAACCGTCTCCCATGTTATCAACAAGACGCGTTTTGTCGCTGATGATACAAAAACGGCCGTTTGGGCCGCCATCAAAGAGCTCAATTATTCTCCAAGTGCGGTTGCTCGTAGTTTAAAAGTCAATCACACCAAATCAATTGGTCTACTGGCGACATCAAGTGAGGCGCCCTATTTTGCAGAAGTCATCGAATCTGTTGAAAATAGTTGCTATGAGAAAGGCTACACTTTAATTTTATGTAATTCTCACAATAACTTAGGTAAGCAAAAAGCCTACCTGCAAATGCTGGCGCAAAAACGAGTCGATGGTCTACTTGTCATGTGCTCAGAATACCCCGATACCCTAATTGGCATGTTGGAAGATTACCGCAATATTCCAATGGTGGTAATGGATTGGGGAACTTCTCGTGGCGACTTTACTGATAGTATTATTGATAACTCTTTCCACGGTGGTTATTTAGCCGGTCGTTACCTTATTGACCGCGGTCATCGGGAAATTGGCGTGATCCCGGGGTCTCTCGAAAGAAATACGGGGATTGGACGTTTAACTGGTTTTAAAAAAGCCATGGAAGAAGCCAAAGTCACCCTGAAAGATGAGTGGATTGTTCAGGGGGATTTCGAGCCAGAATCCGGTTATAAAGCGATGATGCAAATCCTCAGTAACAAGCACCGCCCTACAGCTGTCTTTTGTGGTGGTGATATTATGGCGATGGGGGCAATTTGTGCTGCTGATGAGATGGGACTGCGCGTTCCTCAAGATATTTCCATTATTGGTTATGATAACGTGCGTAACGCTCGTTACTTCACTCCAGCTTTGACTACCATTCACCAGCCAAAAGAGCGCTTAGGTCAAATGGCATTTGCGATGTTGCTTGATCGTATCGTGAATAAACGTGAAGATGCACAAACGATTGAAGTTCATCCACGTTTAGTTGAACGCCGTTCCGTGGCAGATGGTCCATTTATTGATTATCGTCGTTAACCATATCACTATAATTTAGCTAGCAAACCACTCCGCGTTGAGCGTTTCACTATCACCAAGATAGTCCAGAAGCCATCTCAACGCCGGAGATGTATTGTTTTCAACCCATGTTAAGCAACATGGACTTTCAGGGAAAGGCTGCGCTAGCTCCAATTCAACTAATTTCCCTTCTGCACACAAGGGTGCGGCTCGATGTTCTGGCACCATTCCAACGCAGAGACCATTCGCTAAACATGCCAAACCACTTTCCCAATAAGGCACAACTAAGCGGCGCTGGTTATCCAATGCCCACGTGTCTCGCTTAGGTAAGCTTCGAGAGGTATCTTCAAGACATAAACTCGGATACTCTCGCATTTGGTCATCCGTCAGTTTACCTTGGATTTTTGCTAATGGGTGTTCAGGGCTTGCCACACAGCGCCATGACATAAACCCCATATCACGAAAACTATAACGCTCACCAATGGGTGAGGCACGAGTTGCACCAATTGCCACATCCACTCTGCCATCCGCTAAAGCATCCCAGACACCATTAAAAACTTCAGGGTGTATATAGAGCTCAATATCAGGAAAATGGCGATAAAAGTCTAAAATCAACTGCTCAGTACGCTGTGGTTTCACAATACAATCAACCGCAATACTGAACTGCCCACGCCACCCATTTGCGACTTGTTGACACTGATGGCGGGTATCAATCATTTTTTTGATAACACTTCGGCTCTCTTTAATAAAGATAACGCCCGCTTCAGTCAACACTACATCGCGGTGACGCCGCTCAAATAGTGGTACTGCCAACCATTCCTCGATTTGTTTCACTGTATAGCTGATCGCTGAAGGGACTCGATGCAGCTCATCTGCGGCACCACTAAAACTTCCCGTTCGAGCCACTGCGTCTATGACTTCAAGTGCATGAGCTGACCACATTTTCTTTCCCTTCAAATAATTTGATAGCAGAGTCCAAATATTACCGTTTCACAACGTAAAAAAATAGCCTATACAATAAGATAACCGTTAACATTATTTCAAATATAGATTAAGTAAAAACTATGACAAATACTGCGACAAAAAACTCCTCTGGATTTTTGATTTACCTTGCCGGCTTAAGCATGCTGGGGTTTTTAGCCATCGATATGTATCTGCCTGCCTTTGGTTCAATGCAAACCGCATTAAACACCACTGAAGGTGCGATCAGCGCATCATTAAGTATCTTTTTAGCTGGCTTCGCTTTTGCTCAGCTTTTGTGGGGCCCTCTTTCCGATAAATTAGGTCGTAAACCTATCCTTATTGCCGGACTTTCCCTATTTATTGTGAGTTGCTTAGGGATGATTTGGGTTACAGATGCAACTCAGTTATTAATATTACGATTCTTACAAGCCGTTGGCGTCTGTGCTGCTGCTGTTTTATGGCAAGCATTGGTTATCGATCGCTATAACGAAGCCGATACCCAAAAAGTGTTTGCCTCTATTATGCCGCTGGTTGCACTCTCTCCTGCCTTAGCACCATTGTTAGGCGCATGGGTACTTGAACACAGAAACTGGGAATTTATTTTTATTGTACTGATGTTGGTTGGCGTTTTATTGCTGTTACCCACACTATGTTTAAAGAAAGTTGCCCCAAAAATCACTGTTGATGAAGAAAAAGCTCAAGCAAAAATTTCTTTTATTACCCTGCTAAGTTCCCCCGTTTTCAGCGGCAACGTCATGATTTATGCAGCATGTAGTGCGGGTTTCTTTGCCTGGTTAACAGGTTCCCCATTTATTTTACGTAATATGGGCTTTAACCCTGCTGACATCGGTTTAAGTTATATACCTCAAACGTTAGCCTTCATCGTTGGGGGTTATGGCTGCCGTTTTGTGTTAGCTAAAGTTCGTGCTGAAACTTTATTCCCATTATTATTAGCAGGTTATGCCATCAGCATGATTATTCTATTTATAATGGCAATCTACATGCAGCCGACATTGACGATGATTTTGATTCCATTCTGCTTTATGGCTGCAATGAACGGAGCTTCGTACCCTATTGCCGTTGCAAAAGCACTCAATACATTCCCTTCAGCCAGTGGTAAAGCCGCTGCGTTACAAAATGCTTTACAGTTAGGGTTGTGTTTCTTAGCCAGTTTATTAGTGTCTACACTCACTTTTGATCCATTACTTTCCACTACGGGAGTGATGGCATTTACTGTTATCCCAATGATTATTGGCTACTTTATGCAGCGCTGTGCCACTAAATCAAATGAGGCAATTAAGCATACTGAATACCAGCATGATTAATTAAACTTATACTTCACCGTATTAGAAATCAGCCACGTTACCATCATGAGTCACGTGGCTGATTTTTTATTTTGATGAATACGTAATTTATAGAGTTAATTTTTACTTATAACACGCTATTATTAGCACATTCAATTATGACGTTTTGAAGAACCATGCTGAAACAGTATTATCCTCCTGATGAATTAAAAGAATTTGTGAGTTCCATTTTGATCATCAAGAAATTTACTGATGCGATTAAAATATTTCCGGGTACCGGCGCTGAAATCTGGGTTTCGACGGAAAATATCAGCATGTCGACCCATGAGCATACATCCGTTAATCCCTTTCAATTAGTCATTCCCAGAATCAATATCTTTACTGCCATCCCTAATAATGCCAGTGTGATGGTCTTACGTATTCGCCATGACGCATTGCGTTTTTTACTTCCACTACGCACATTAAATTATACAGACACGCCAACCCCTCTTAGCCAAGTTTGGAGCAATAACTGGTTTAAATCATTAGCTAACTCCTCGTTTAAGGAGCTAAATGAATGTTTCTATGTTACCAAGGAGACTAAGAAAGCCCATTTTATCGATCACGTACTTGATTCCCTTTATCGTAATCCAAATAAAAAAATCACCGAAATTGCCGATGAAATAGGCTACAGTGCACGCTTAGTTCAAAAGGAGTTTTTAAAAGAATTTGGAATTACACCAAAACGTTATCAAATCAATTGCCGCTTAGAACACGTCATGAAAAGTATGGTTAAAGAACAAGATACCTACCGGTGGTTTGAAACGGGTTATTATGATCAATCCCACTTTTATCGGGATTTTAAGCGTTACTTTACTATGACGCCATCGGCATTTTTAAAGTCAAATTATTCGCTTTTTTACAATACAAAAACAAAGTCTCCATTAAGATAGTTCCGAGTATATAAGGAGAACGGTATGAGTATTGTTGTATATGCCCAAATCACTACCGAAAAAAAGGATGGGTATTTAACGAAAAAAATCGTTAGTGAAATTGCCAAACGCAGCCGGATGGAAAAAGGATGTTTGCAGTATGATCTGATGGCAAAAGAGAATGGTTATATTGTTTTTGAAGAGTGGGAAAATGCACACGCATTAGAAATGTATCAAAAAAGCTCACATTTCAAACAATTAGTCGAAGCTATTGAGCGTGATAATGCAATTTTTTCCGTCAACTTTAGTGAAAAATAATAGAAAGTTCGAGTGAATTTAACATCATCGATTAAATAAGCTATAGCTCAATGATGAGCTATAGCCTCACCAAATGAGAAACTAAGCGGAAGGTTTCTCACTTTCTGCTAAGTCTTCTGCCGCTTGCTTTTGTGTCAATAATTTTTCTTGTTCTTTTTGATGCAAAACGCGCTCAACGGTATCAACGATTGCTTGGGTTTGTGGATCAATCTCAATATTGACCTTATCCCCCAGACGTTTGCTTCCAAGCGTTGTTCTTGCCAGCGTTTCGGGAATTAAATGTACGCAAAAACGATTATTGATCACATCACCAACCGTTAAACTGATACCATCAATCGCGACAAAGCCTTTGTGCAAAATATATTTCATCAGTGCTTTATCATAGATAGATAGCCAAATTTGATGATTATCTTCCGAAGTGAAAATTTTACTAATTTCAGCCGTGGTCACGATATGGCCCGAAACAACATGACCACCAATTTCATCACCATATTTAGCCGCACGCTCGATATTAACCACGTCCCCTTCTTTTAATTCACCCAAATTTGTTAAGCGCAACGTCTCTTTGATTAAATCAAAGCTAACATTTTCACCTTCAATTTTAGTCACGGTTAAGCAGCAACCATTGTGTGCTACCGATGCGCCTGTTTCTAAACCCACTAATAATTCTGGCGTGAATTTCATGACATGAGTACGGAAATTAGCTCTTTCCGTGATTGCAATAATTGGAGCGGTTCCTTGAACAATGCCTGTAAACATAATGACTCTCAGTGCTGTGAATTAATAAACTCAGTTTACCTAAGAATTTTCAGAGATCTATCTTATTTGAGTGGTTATATTCATGCTGTCATCACAAAATATTTAAACCATTTCTATACTAATATGCTGTTTTATTATTCTTAACTATAACAATGTTGGATTGAGTACATAAAAGAGATAGAATAAGGGGTTAGCATTAACTATCTGATTTTTTAGTAAATCATAGAATTTTCATTCCTCTTTTTCTTTTTTTAATTCGAAACTTATTGTGAAGGTGTATGCGTGCAGAAATATATTACAGAAGCGCGTAGCTTGTTGGCTCTCGGAATCCCTATCTTCTTCGCTCAATTCTCCCAAACTGCAATGGGGTTTGTGGACACCATTATGGCTGGAAGTGTTAGTGAAATTGAGATGTCAGCTGTGGCTGTTGGTTTTTCTATTTGGTTGCCTGCTATCTTATTAGGGCAAGGCATTCTCATGGCTCTCACGCCAATTATTGCTCAAATGAACGGCTCTGGTCGTCGAAATTTAATTGGTGACCAAGTTCAGCAAGGATTATGGCTGGCATTCATTTTAGGTATCAGTGTCATGTTATTGCTATACAACAGCAAACTGATTATCAGTAACATGCCTCATATCGATGAAGAGTTAGCGGATAAATCGGTACGTTTCCTCCACGCGATTATGTGGGGAGCGCCTGGTTATCTTTTCTATCAAGTCTATCGTAGCCAATGTGAAGGTTTATCGAAAACCAAACCGGGGATGGTTATCGGCTTTCTTGGCTTGATGGTGAATATTCCCGTTAACTATATCTTTATTTATGGCCATTTTGGCGCACCAGCCTTAGGCGGCGTCGGTTGTGGTGTTGCAACTGCAACGGTGTACTGGGCGATGTGCTTAATGATGAGATGGTATGTTAAACATGCGCCAAATCAGCGAGATATCCGTCCAGCACAAACATTAGCAACGCCGAATCCAGATATTTTAAAGCGCATTATCGTACTCGGAGCGCCGATTGGTTTAGCACTGTTCTTTGAAGTCACATTGTTTGCTGTTGTTGCCCTACTGGTTGCTCCTCTAGGTGTTGTTGCTGTTGCAGGTCATCAAGTGGCTCTTAATTTCAGCTCCGTGATGTTTATGTTCCCACTATCGATGGGGATCGCCGTCACTATTCGTGTTGGCTATAACTTAGGACGCCAGTCTACAGAGGCCGCAAAAGTGTCTTCTTATACAGGGCTTGCGGTCGGGCTATCTTTAGCGTGTTTAACGGCGATCTTTACCAGCTCATTCCGCGAGCCTATCGCTATGATGTATAACAAGAATCCAGAGGTTGTTGTTCTTGCCTCTAGCTTAATGCTATACGCAGCGATTTATCAGCTTTCAGATTCTGTGCAAGTTATTGGCGCTGGGGTACTTCGCGGTTATAAAGATACTCGCTCAATCTTCTTTATCACCTTTACTGCGTATTGGATTTTAGGCTTACCGTCAGGCTATATTCTGGCATTAACAGATTTAGTGACTGACCCTATGGGACCAAAAGGTTTTTGGCTAGGATTTATTATTGGCTTAACCGCAGCAGCCATTGGTATGGCAACACGTATTTTGTGGATCCATCGCCAGTCGGATAGTGTTGTTCTATTACGTTCAACTCGATAATTGACGTAATTTTCAGCGTTTTATGGCAAGGGAGACTCTGTTTTTTTGCGAATAGTTTTAAATACGAGCAAACTCTCGCAAAATTACATTTTCCCCTTGCCAGATTGACGACAGAACGTTAATATTCGTCCCCGTCGTTAAAGCAGTAATGATTGTATGCGTCCGTAGCTCAGTTGGTTAGAGCACCACCTTGACATGGTGGGGGTCGGTAGTTCGAGTCTACTCGGACGCACCATTTAAATTACCATCAGCGACAAACAAAGCATCAAATTCAGTGCGTCCGTAGCTCAGTTGGTTAGAGCACCACCTTGACATGGTGGGGGTCGGTAGTTCGAGTCTACTCGGACGCACCATTCTAATTATTCAAATCAATAAAGACTCTGAACCTCTATTTATCCTGATTAAACATACTTTTTTCAAACATCATATTTGTCTTGATTGTGATTTTGTTTTCCCTTATTTTGTTGCGCAACCCACATTCAATTGAAAATCTCGCGGTTGTTTGATCTTAATTACTTCTGAATCAAATTTAGTAAAATTTGATTTGTCTCACAGTTTGATGTTGTTTATAATACCCCTATGAGCTGAAAGGTTTCAACAAAGACAAATCAGCACGTTAGCTTTAATGAAAAATGTCATCTACACTATACTAAGAATCAAAAATTGACGCTTTTCCAATAAATAGATTTTGAATACCAGACTGTCGCCTATTCTTATAAATGAGTTGCGCAACATAGACTATCTTGCGCATTAAGCATCGGCGGCAATACCGATTTCCTTTATAACCATTAGATAGACTGCCATGAAAAAAACCAAAATTGTTTGTACCATCGGACCAAAAACCGAATCAGAAGAGAAATTAACCCAGTTACTGGATGCAGGCATGAATGTCATGCGCCTTAACTTCTCCCACGGCGACTATGAAGAACATGGTCAACGTATCAATAACCTCCGCTCTGTCTGTGCAAAAACCGGTAAACAAGCAGCTATTCTGCTGGACACTAAAGGTCCAGAAATCCGCACCATGAAATTAGAAGGCGGCAATGACGTTTCTCTCGTTGCAGGTCAAACCTTCTCTTTCACAACAGATACTTCCGTCATCGGTAACCAAGAGCGTGTTGCTGTTACTTACCCTGGCTTAACTAAAGATTTAAAAGTCGGTGATACCGTTTTAGTCGATGATGGCTTAATTGGTATGACTGTCACCAATATCACTGACACAGAAGTCGTTTGCCAAGTATTAAACAATGGCGACCTTGGTGAGAAAAAAGGCGTTAACTTACCGGGTGTTTCTATCGGTTTACCCGCTCTGGCAGAAAAAGATAAAGAAGACCTCATTTTTGGCTGCCAACAAGGTGTTGATTTTGTTGCTGCTTCATTTATTCGTAAACGTTCAGACGTTGAAGAAATTCGTGCTCATCTGAAAAAACACGGTGGCGAGAATATTCAGATCATCTCTAAGATTGAGAACCAAGAAGGTTTAAACAATTTCGACGAAATCCTTGAAGCCTCTGACGGCATCATGGTTGCACGCGGTGATTTAGGGGTTGAAATCCCAGTTGAAGAAGTCATTTTCGCCCAAAAAATGATGATTGAAAAATGCGTTAATGCTCGTAAAGTGGTTATTACTGCAACGCAAATGTTAGATTCAATGATCAAAAACCCACGCCCTACCCGCGCAGAAGCAGGTGACGTTGCGAATGCTATCTTAGATGGTACTGATGCAGTTATGTTGTCAGGGGAAAGCGCGAAAGGTAAATACCCAGTTGAAGCTGTGACCATCATGGCAACAATTTGTGAGCGTACTGACCGCGTAATGCCTACTCGCATTGAAAACCAAAAACCAACTCAGCGTTTACGTGTCACTGAAGCGGTTTGTCGTGGTGCCGTTGAAATGTCAGAAAAACTGGATGTACCATTAATCGTTGTAGCGACTTACGGTGGCAAATCAGCGAAATCTGTACGCAAATACTTCCCTACCGCGCCAATTCTAGCTCTAACAACGAATGAAGAAACTGCACGTCAGTTACTGTTAGTTAAAGGTGTTATTCCGATGATCGTGGGCCCATTTGAATCAACCGATGATTTCTATCGCGAAGGTAAACGTGCTGCACTGGAAAGTGGTTTAGCTGTATCCGGTGATGCAGTGGTTATGGTCTCTGGTGCGTTAGTACAAAGCGGTACAACGAATACGTCATCAGTGCACGTTCTGTAATCATTTAGCCTTAGTAAGAATGACAATAACCCTATTGCTTCACCGCAGTAGGGTTTTTTTATTCGCTAACATAACTGGAATTTAGTGATTCGTGCGAAATATAATTTCAATAAGTTACGTTATGATCTTCGAAAATCTAATTCACGTAAATCTCAATTACAAATCATTTACAAAATTAATCATAAAACGATAACCATTCGCTCAAATTTCAAACTAACAATCCCTTAATTGAAATTTTTATTCGTTTTCACCCTGTTAAATATAAAGTATTTCTAGCAAAACTTTGAATTACGTACTAGCATAAGACTTAGTAAGTACCATACCCTAATTTACATTAGGTTGTTTTAAAGGGATAGAGGTAGCTTTAAGATAACGCTCTTAAGTCTATTTTTTGGTTACTTGCTTTTATATTTTCAAGATAAATCAATCTAGAGGGTAAAATAATGATTCGTACTAAAATTGTACTGGGCTCTATCGTATTAGCTTCAGCATTACTGGCGGGTTGTTCTAACAGCACTGAAGTGCAAAAGCTCTCTTCAGACGTGCAAACTCTGAACGGTAAAGTTGACCAGCTGAGCAATGACGTTCAGTCTCTGCGTTCTGATGTACAAACTGCACAAGAAGAAGCAGCTCGTGCAAACCAACGTCTGGACAACCAAGTACGTACTTACAAAAAATAAGTTCGACTTGATGTTATCTAGAAAAGCTTAACAGCTGAATTATTATTGAGGGCCTATTGTATAGGCCCTTATTTTTTACATCGACTCTCGCTCAGGATAGGTAGTCATTAACTTTTAAATGACTGATATTTGGCAGGAATAGATGACTTCACTTCCCCTTCAAACACAGGTTGAGGTTGAGTGATCGTAAATGGTGCAATCGGTTTTAATTGCTGATAATCGCGTCCCATCGTTTCCGAGTTTTCGCCAACATTCACTTTTACAGGAAGCCCTGAGCGTCTAGAGAGCTCTGCTTGAACCTTCGCTTTATCAACCCCTGGATTCGCTAAAAACGCTTGGAAATCGTCTGTCAGCTTAATTGGCATCGTTTGTGGGTTATCACTGTCTTTACGAGACAACGGCTGATGCACTTCAATATAGTAACTACCATCCGGCTCTTTCGAATACTTAACAGGCTGATCAATAACTTGAACTCGGGTACCTTTTGGCACATTCGTGAACAACGCCTTGATATCATCAGGGCGTAAACGAATACAACCAGAACTCACTCGCATACCAATACCAAAATTAGCATTAGTACCGTGGATCAGGTATTCACCTCGACCATAAGACAGACGCAGCGCATATAGCCCCATTGGGTTTTCAGGTCCAGCGGGTACTACCGCAGGCAACGTTATACCTTGTTGCGCATAATGCTTACGAATATTGGTTGTCGGTGTCCATGTTGGGTCTTTAATCAGCTGGCTAATGGATGTGACCATTTCAGGGGTATCACGTCCTAGTTGGCCAATTCCAATTGGATACACAACCACTTTGCGGCTATTTTCTGGATAGTAATAGAGACGAAGTTCCGCTAAGTTGATCACAATGCCTGTACGCGGCGTTGAAGGTAATAACATCTGCGCTGGAATAATCAGTGGCTTACCCACTTCAGGCAAATAAGGGTCGGTGCCGGGATTTGCTTCTAACATTGCCAGTAAACCAATTTGGTAGTCACTTGCAATTGCTTCCAGTGGGCGCCCATCGTTAGGCACCACATACGTGATATTTTCCCCGATTAGGCGCGTATTGTTATTGGGTAATGGATAATCTTTAGCCTGTGCTGGTGCCAGCACCGCACTCATGACAAACAAACTTACCGCCGTCAAAACTCTTTTCATACCTACTCCAAGGAAAATAAGATTCATTACAAAATTCAAACAATATCGCTCATAATAGCAACTATCTCGAATATCTTTAATACTTAATAAATATTTTAGCCAGCTAATCATTAGAATAAGCGATAGCTACCGTAAGACATTGTTAATTTAACAATAGAATACAGTAAGTTACTTAACTATAAGTTCTAGTATAAGAATAAGAGGAATAAAAGAAAAATGTGGGAAATTCTGAAGATTTCCCACTGAGGCATTAAATTAGTTGGCTAGCTCGCGTCAAAATCGACTTGATCATGCCATTTAAACCTTGCGTACGCGAAGGTGTAAGATGCTGTTCAAGCGCTAATTGTTGGAAAAACCGCTTCACATCCACGGCAAGAATTTGCTCGGGTGTTTTCCCTTGAAAAAGGATAATCACAATCGCGACTAGACCTTTAACAATTGCTGCATCACTGTCTCCCGCAAGAGCCACATGACCGTCCGGTTGCTTTTGCATATCAATCCATACTTGGCTTTGGCAACCTGCAATCAAATTAGCATCCACTCTTTGAGCTTCAGATAATTCAGGGAGTCGCCCACCCAGCTCAATCATATACAAATAGCGCTCTTCCCAATCTTGGCAACGGGCGAAATTGCGTAATAGCTTAGTTTCATCGGGTAACGCCGACATAATATTTCCTTTACTGTCCATTGCTAAATACGACTTGTCTTTATATAAAGCCTGTTTTAGCCGAGTAATTGTTTAATCCGCAACAACGCATTATACAAAGCATCAATCTCTTGCTTTGTCGTATAAATACCTATAGACGCCCGACACATAGCTGGAACCTGATAGTGCTCCATTAACGGCATCGCACAATGGTGTCCTGTACGAATAGCAATCCCATATCTATCAAGAAATGCGCCAACATCATAGGCGTGATGCTCACCTAAATTAAAGGCGATCACCCCTTCTCGTTGATCATTCCCATATAATCGAAGGGAAGGTACTTGCTTCAGCAACTCTGTGGCATATTGCATCAGCTGCTTTTCATATTCAAAAACGTCGCTAAGTCCCAAACCATTGAGATAATCAAAAGCAGCCCCTAAACCAACGATACCACTAATGTTCGGGGTTCCGGCTTCGAATCGCCAAGGAATATCTGCAAATGTAATCCCTTTTGTGAGACTAACTTGGCGGATCATCGCTCCGCCTCCTTCCCAAGGCGGCATTTTTTCTAACCATGCCTTTTTGCCGTATAAAATCCCAATCCCCGTTGGTCCATACAGCTTGTGCCCAGAGCAAACATAAAAGTCACAATCCAGCGCTTGAACATCCACTGTTTGATGCATAGCCCCTTGCGCGCCATCCACGACAATAGCGAGGGGATTTCCATATTGACTGGCAATTTCGCGCGCATGTGAAATCAATGCCTTCACTGGGTTAACTGTACCCAACACATTGGAAATATGGGTAAAGCTGAATAATTTAGTCCGCGCATCAATCAGTTGTGTTAGTTGAGCCGTATCCAGTGTGCCATCTTCAACAATCGGCAAAATGCGGACTTCAAATCCACGTTCTTCTGCCAGCATAAACCATGGGACGATATTCGCATGGTGTTCCATTTCAGTGATAATAATATTGTCACCTTGCTGGATAAACTCACGCCCGAAGCTATTCGCAACGAGATTAATCCCTTCTGTCGTGCCTTTAACAAACACAATCTCTTCAGGGGATGTGGCATGCAAAAAATCAGCGGCTTTTTGTCGTACATTTTCGACTCGCGTAGTCGCATTTGCGCTCAGCGTATGTACGCCACGATGAACCGCGGCATATTCGTGCAACGTAAATTGGCTTTCAGTATCCACAACGGATAACGGTTTCTGGGCGCTGGCTGCGCTATCCAGATATACCAGTGGATGGTTATTTACTGATTGCGCTAAGGCAGGAAAATCCTGCCTCACTGTTTCAACATCAAAGGCCATCGGTTTACACCTCTGCTAATCGCTGGTGAATACTCAACATTACTGCCTGTTTCAGCCCATCAATAGCAATAGATTCCGTTAACTCGGCGGCAAATGCGTTAATAATCATCTGTTTCGCAGCTTGGCTATCAATTCCTCTAGAGCGCAAATAAAAGAGCTGCTCGTCATCAATACGCCCGACCGTCGCACCGTGTCCACATTTTACATCATCGGCATAAATTTCAAGTTGCGGTTTCGTATCGATTTCCGCTTTTTCACCCAGTAATAAGGTGTTGTTCGTCATTTGCCCATCTGTTTTTAGTGCATTCGGCGCAACTTTGATCATGCCGTTAAATACCGCTTTACTGCTATCCATAGCAATGACTTTGTGCAATTGATGGCTTGAGCAATAACCTGCATTATGCTCAAGATAACTGCGTGTATCCGCAATTTCATTGCCTTGCGGTAACAGCAAACTATTTAACTCAAATTCCGTGTTTTCACCTTCAAGACGGCTACTCGTATGATGACGAGTCAGTCCAGCACCCAATAAAAAGCTACTGCTTTTCACTACGCTATCGCGACCTACGATAATGTCATTATGAGCAAAATGCTGAGCCGATGCGTTCTCTGTCATGAGCTTGAAATGGGTAAATTGAACATTATCCCCTACTTCAACAGTCAAACGCCCGCCAGTGAGATGCGGTTGATCATCTAAGCTAACAAAATGTTCAATGACGTGAGATTGGCTATTATTTCCCAGCGTAAGATGATAACGATACTGGCTCATGTTCATCGCTTCTGGATCATGGCTACTACTGGAAATATTCAATAAATAAAGCGGCTTAGCTGCCACTTTATTGGCAGCAAGCTGAATAATCAGCGGCTGAACCGCTAAACATTCCGTGAGATGCAAGAAAATCTCGCTACTCACTGCGTCTGGCAACCAATCTTGGCTATCAAGTAGTGAAACTTGAAATTCCCCTGTATCCACAGAGCTCAGTTCCGCATTATACCGACCATCCACCAGCACAATGCGATACGCATCGATAGGTAACGCAAGAGCCTCACTCAGTTGTACTTGCTGGTTGGGCGAACTAAAACGATATTGGGTATTTAACACGCTATTAAGCGGCGTATAGTGCCAATCTTCATGACGAAACGCTGGTAGCCCTACATGCTTAGCAAGGCTCCAATGAGTTTGAGCATGCTGAGATTTTCCACCTGCCCCCTGCTCATATAACGTTTCAAAACGGCGCATCGCCTGTTGATTTAGTGCATCAACGGCAGCCCGCTTTTCAGTTCTTTCACTGTTGGTCAATAAGCCAGCCATAGCCTTGCTCCTCCAGTTTTTTCGCTAAACTGAAATCACCTGATTTAATAATTTTTCCTTGATAAAGGACATGCACAAAATCGGGTTTTACGTAATCTAAAATGCGTTGATAGTGCGTCACGATGATAAACGAACGCTCAGGTGTGCGCAGAGAGTTCACCCCATTAGAGACAATCTTTAACGCATCGATATCTAGACCAGAGTCAGTTTCGTCCAAGATACATAACTTCGGCTCTAATGCCGCCATCTGTAAAATATCATTACGTTTTTTCTCGCCACCCGAGAAACCCACGTTCACAGAACGTGTTAACAGGTCTTGGGGCATATCTAATAATTCGATTTTATCTTCAATAAAATCTTGAAAATCAAAACGGTCTAGAGGCTCTTGTTGGCGGTATTCACGAACTGCATTCACTGAAGTTTGCAGAAAAAACTGGTTACTGACGCCTGGAATTTCAACTGGGTATTGGAATGCAAGAAAAATACCTTCACCAGCCCGCTCTTCAGGATCTAACGCTAATAAATCCTTACCATTGAACGTCACTTCGCCGCTATCAACTTGATAATCTTCGCGTCCCGCTAAGGTCGCGGATAACGTACTCTTACCCGAACCATTTGGTCCCATAATAGCGTGAACTTCCCCTGATTTAATTTCCAGAGATAAGCCTTTTAAGATTTCATTACCTTCTACACTTACATGCAAATCTTTAATACTTAACATATCAACATGCCTTTGGCGCTTAAGCGCAACTAAACTCGGTTAGGATCAGCCCACACTATGTTCTAAGCTGATAGCCAATAATTTTTGTGCCTCAACGGCAAACTCTAATGGCAGTTCTGAGAAAACATCTTTGCAGAAACCGTTAACAATCATTGAGATAGCATCATCTTCGCTGATCCCACGTTGCAAGCAATAAAATAGCTGGTCTTCCCCAATACGGGAGGTTGTCGCTTCATGCTCCAATTGTGCCGTATTGTTCTTCACTTCCACATACGGGAAGGTATGCGCACCACATTGGGTACCTATGAGCATCGAATCACACTGGGTAAAGTTACGAGCGTTATGGGCGCTAGGAAGAATTTTGACTAAACCACGATAGCTATTTTGGCTTTTACCTGCCGAAATTCCCTTCGAGATAATGGTTGAGCGAGTATTTTTACCAATATGGATCATCTTGGTCCCTGTATCCGCTTGCTGATTACCGTTGGTCAGCGCGACAGAGAAAAATTCGCCTACCGAGTTATCCCCTTTTAAGATCACACTCGGGTATTTCCATGTAATCGCAGAGCCTGTTTCGGATTGGGTCCACGACATTTTGGAATTTTCACCTTCGCACAGGGCTCGCTTAGTCACGAAATTGAGGATCCCCCCAGTTTCGCTATCGCCACCAGAGAACCAGTTCTGCACCGTCGAATATTTGACTTCAGCATCTTTATGGATAATCACTTCGACTACGGCTGCATGTAACTGATAGCTATCGCGCACAGGCGCTGAACAGCCTTCGATATAGCTCACATAGCTGCCTTCATCTGCGATTAAGATGGTACGCTCAAATTGCCCTGTTTTTGCCGCATTAATACGGAAGTACGTTGATAATTCCATCGGGCAGCGAACCCCTTTCGGGATATAAACAAACGTTCCATCTGATGCCACTGCGGCATTCAGTGCGGCAAAGAAATTATCATGGCTCGAGACTACGCTACCTAAATATTTTTGGACGAGTTCTGGGTATTCTTGAATAGCTTCACTGAACGAGCAAAAAATAATCCCGTGTTTGGCCAAATCACCGCGGTAGGTTGTTGATACAGAAACAGAGTCAAATATCGCATCCACGGCGACTTTGCTTCCTTCACGAACAGGGACACCGAGTTGGTTGAAGGCATCTTCAACTTCGCTCGTCAGGTAATTTGCCTCTTCAGCCGTACCCGTTGATTGCGTCGCCCCTGATTGTGAACCGCAGGTATCATCACACGACCCACAGGAAGGTGCTGAATAATAACTATAATCTTGATAATCTAAGTTTGGATAATGTGCTTTCAGCCAATGCGGCTCTTCCATTCCTTTCCAATGATTGAATGCATCTAGACGGAACTGCAACATCCATTCAGGTTCATTACGTTTAGCAGAAATGGCGCGAACGACATCTTCATTGAGCCCTTTAGCCATCTCATCGGTGGCAACTTGGGTAAAAAAGCCTTCTTTATAACGTTTTTCATCAAGCCAGCTTTGAACATCTTCGCCAACTTCTACATTGCTCTGAGACATAATCTAGCTTCACAAGTTAAACGCCGAAGCTTTCACCACACCCACAGGCATGCTGAGCTTTCGGGTTATTAAATTTAAAAATATGGTTAAGCCCTTCTTGGACATAATCCACTACGGTGCCATCAATAAATGGCATAGCTTGTTTTGGTACATATAGGTGTGCACCATCGAGTTCAAACAGCAAGTGGTCATCGGTTGGATTTTCAATCATCTCGAAGACATATCCAAAACCCGCACATCCTGACTGTTTGACGCCAAGCGACAGTCCCTTGCTATTCGGTGTTTGAAGAACCAATTTATTAATCTGTTTAGCGGCATTCGGGGTTAGGCTGACGCCCTGCCATGAATTTTCATCCAATGAAAATGTTTCTACACCATCAGTCATTTTGACCTCACTTTTCTTATGGTTTTTCAGCCTGTTATCAGCGATTTCTTCTCTATATGACATGGTAATGATTACCCATATGACTTCAACCATTTGTTTTAAGAGGTTATAGCGATGAGAGGACATTATTGATGCCATTTCCACACAAGATAAAGTCTAACCAATTAATTATTAAGCAATAATTTTAGATTATGATGATATTTATTATGTATTATTGAGTACATAAAAATGACACAAATTAATAAAGTAATATTTGATATAGGACGAAATTAATTGAGTAAAAATAAATAATTCAGATAGGTTATAAAGTTTTGATATGAAAGACAAATAAATGGATGATACCCTCAAATAAACTGAGGGTATCTATCAGGCGAAATTGCTGATTATTCAAACAAAATCGCGGTGGTTAAACGAGAAGTACAACACAGCTGCCCTTTCTCGTTAAAAATTTCGATATTCCACACCTGCTGACGACGCCCTAAATGAATCGGTTTGCAGACACCTCTCACTATACCTTCCCGAGCGGCACGAACATGGTTAGCATTAATTTCCAAACCAACCACTCGCTGCTCACCTTCACTGCAAAGATAACCGGCAATGGAACCTAAAGATTCCGCTAATACCACGGATGCTCCACCGTGTAATAACCCAAAGGGTTGCTTAGTACGGTGATCTACCGGCATCGTCCCTTCAAGGTAATCATCACCAAAGCCAG
The DNA here is from genome assembly GCF_000173415.1 of Providencia alcalifaciens DSM 30120. Taxonomy (GTDB): domain Bacteria; phylum Pseudomonadota; class Gammaproteobacteria; order Enterobacterales; family Enterobacteriaceae; genus Providencia; species Providencia alcalifaciens. The sequence goes on from NZ_ABXW01000053.1 coordinate 336,121, forward strand.
TGATTTCAATCCCCAAGTGGCCTAACATACAGCCTTCAGCCATTGCTGCCATTTGTTGTAAGTTAAATTGACGCTTCCAAATCATGAAACAATCTCCAGTAAGGCTTGAATTGGGTGTTTAATTGCCGTTTTTTCCATTCGTTTTACTTGGCTACGGCAGGAATATCCCGAGCTTAAACAACGCTCTAAGGGTAATTTTTCTATCGCAGGTTTCCACGACAAATTATAAATACCTTTTGAGTTTTCGAGATTCGCAACTTCATGACCATAAGTACCCGCCATACCGCAACAACCCACGCTAACATTGATGAGCTTGCGTCCATAACGCGTAAATAATGCCGCCCACTGATTAGCACTATTAGGCAATGCGGTGGATTCTGTACAGTGACCAAAGAAATACCAAGGCTGCTCATCCGCTCCACTCGTCTCTATTTGCACCGGTAATGAAATTAGCCATTCATGAGCTAGCATCACCGTAAATTGGCACTGCTGCTCGCCCAATATTTCATGATATTCATCGCGATAACATAGTACCAGCGCAGGATCGACCCCGACCATAGGTAATTTCAGCTTAGCAACCCGATTTAAAAACTCCGATGTTTTACGTGCGGTTTTTGCAAAGCGACTTAAAAAACCTTTAATATGCTGCGCTTTGCCATTCGGTGAAAACGGCAATAAGACAGGCTTATAACCCAATTTGTCAATCAGCCGAACAAAGTCAACGACCACTTTCGCATCATAATAACTGGTGAACGGATCTTGCACGACTAACACATGTTTTTCACGTTGGCTCGCTGACATTCCCTCAAGTTGCTCCAACGTCATTGATGTTGCGGCATGACCCGATAACTCTTGTTTCAACGTCGGTTGTGAAAACAGCGGCAAATCCACCATACCAATGGTGCGCTCACTAAGCTTTTGCACCAATGTTTGGCGTAAAAAGAAGTTAAACACACCCGATGCCTTTGACAGCAATGGTGCACTCACTTCCACATTCGCCACAATATGGTCACGCACAGGTCGCAAATAGCGACTATGGTAAAGAGCAAGGAATTTTGCACGGAAAGATGGCACATCAATTTTAATTGGGCATTGAGTGGAGCACGCTTTACAGGCTAAGCAACCTGACATGGAGGCTTTTACTTCATGGGAGAAATCATAGTCCCCCTGTTTAGCACGCCATGAATTACGCGTTTTTTCAATTAGCCCACGCAGCGATGGAGAATCGCTTTTGACACCTTTATCAATCTGTTCTGGTGTTACGCCTTGCTCTGCCAATAGGCGTAGCCATTCACGGACTAACGTGGCGCGACCTTTCGGTGAATGAACCCGCTGACCACTGATTTTCATTGATGGGCACATTGGGCTTTTCACATCAAAGTTAAAACATAGCCCATTACCATTACAATCCATAGCTCCCCGAAATTCTTGGCGCATTTGAATTGGAATTTGACGATCAAAAGTACCTCGTTTCACCGCATCGACTTGCTTCATTGAGGCATCGATACCTGCAGGTGGGCATATTTTACCTGGATTCAAACGGTTATCGGGATCAAAAGCCGCTTTTATATTGCGTAGTTCACCATATAGCACCTCGCCAAAGAACTCAGGGCTATATTGTGCCCTAAAGCCTTTACCGTGCTCCCCCCACAGTAACCCGCCATATTTTGCAGTTAACGCAACAATCTCATCAGAAATTTGCTTCATCAATATTTCTTGTTGAGGGTCGCACATGTCTAATGCAGGACGAACATGTAGCACACCGGCATCGACGTGACCAAACATGCCATAATTCAATTTATGTCTATCCAACAGAGCCCTAAACTCGGCAATATAATCCGCAAGGTGTTCTGGTGGTACACAAGTATCCTCAACAAAAGGGATCGGTTTTGCTGCGCCTTTACTATTACCCAGTAATCCCACTGCTTTTTTGCGCATATTATAGATACGTGTAATATCATCCAGGTCATGGCAGACCTGATAACCAATCACTCCAGCCTGATTATTTGCCATCAGTTCATCAAGACGTTGGCATAAGCTATCGGTCAACTGATTAATTTCATTCTCATCATCACCACTAAACTCAACAATGTTCAGCCCTAACATCTCTTTATTCGGGACATCTGTGATTAGTGATTTTACTGAGTGCCAGACGATATCTTCTTTCGCTAAATTGAGCACTTTGGAATCAACTGTTTCCACTGATAGTGCCTGTGCTTGTACCATAAATGGTGCATTACGTAGCGCAGATTCAAACGAATCATATTTAACGTTCACTAGGCGACGTACTTTCGGTAACGGCGTAATATCTAATGTGGCTTCGGTAATAAACGCCAGAGATCCCTCAGAACCTGTTAAAATACGAGTTAAGTCAAACTGGGTAAGGTCATCACTAAAGACATGACGTAGGTCATAGCCCGTTAAAAATCGGTTTAATTTTGGGAATTTTTCTTCGATTAACGGACGTTGCTCTAAACAACGCTCAAGTACGGTTTTATAAATTCGACCTTCTACTGAATCCTCTAACGCAATCGTTTGGGCGAGTTCGATAGGCATAGCTCGGGTATCTAGGCAGGCGCCCCCTAAAACCATCGCTTTAACACCCAAAACGTGATCTGACGTTTTGCCATACACCAATGAGCCCTGTCCAGATGCATCAGTGTTAATCATGCCACCCAGTGTTGCACGGTTACTCGTTGATAATTCTGGAGAGAAGAAATACCCATACGGTTTTAGAAACTGGTTAAGCTGGTCTTTAATAACCCCCGCTTCAACCTTTACCCATCCTTGCTCTGGGTTAATTTCTAAAATTCGATTCATATAACGGGACATATCCACCACAATACCTTCGGTGAGTGACTGCCCATTTGTGCCCGTACCACCTCCCCGTGGAGTGAAGCTGAGTTCGCGGTATTTATCTTGCCCTGCTACGCGCGTAATAATTTGCACGTCAGCACTTGAACGTGGAAATATAACTGCGTGAGGTAATAGTTGGTAAATGCTGTTATCCGTTGCCATAGACAAACGCTCAGCATAGCTGGTGCCAGTATCACCAGTAAAACCTTGCTGTTGTAACTCGTGCAGAAATTGTATGGCTAACTGACTAAGATGTGGTGCTTCAGATATACGCGGGATCATTATTAATCATGACTCTTGTTGTTGAGTAATCGCATTTGTCGTGATGTACTATCCTTAGTTTAAGTAGCACAATAGGCACAAGGTTTATTGAACGATCTCCTCGCGACCTGTAAAGATAGCGCATCTGCCGATGACATTGTCAGTAAAACCATATCACAATATTGTTTCTTTTAAGCATGAAAAATAATTACGTTATTTTCACCTGTAAAAGCACTAACCCCACAGAATTTTCATTTATTAAGGATTGATCATTAATGGAAAAATCGCAAAAACGCTTGGACTTACCCAAGCTTGTCCTAGGGCTGCTCTCCATTATCTTTATGATAGCCACCTGTTTTTGGGTTTTAAGCCCATTTATTTTAGGATTTATATGGGCGGGGATGATGGTGATTGCGACTTGGCCAATTCTCTTACGATTAGAAGCACGCCTTTGGCATAAACGTTGGCTCGCCTCACTTACCATGGTTCTGCTGATCTTTCTTCTATTTGTTATTCCAACCAGTATTTTGATTGGCAGCATTATCCAAAACAGTGCGCCGCTCATTGAATTGGCAAAATCCCCCACTAACATGACACTGCCTGACTTAGAGTGGTTAAACCAAATTCCAATGGTGGGCGAAAAACTGTATTACGCTTGGCATAGTCTCGTCGCCAGTGGCGGAAACGCATTATTGGCAAAAGTTCAACCTTACTTTGGTCAAGCTGCGGGTTGGTTTGCCACTCAAGCCATTAGTGCTAGTCGTTTCTTGTTCCACCTTGTCTTAATGCTACTATTTAGCGGGTTACTCTACTATAAAGGTGAATTAGTGACTTTGGGTGTTCGTCACTTTGCTGTACGCCTTGCCGGCATTCGTGGTGATGCAGCAGTGGTTCTCGCAGCGCAATCCATTCGTGCTGTCGCGCTAGGGGTTGTCGTCACTGCACTGATCCAAGCGATTGTCGGTGGAATTGGTCTAGCTCTGTCTGGTATTAGCTATGCCGCTATCCTTACTGTTTTAATTTTTATCTGCTGCGTAGCGCAACTTGGTCCTCTGCTAGTGATGGTGCCTTCTGTGCTCTGGTTATTTTGGACAGGTGATACCACATGGGCGATTATTCTCGGTGTATGGGCAGCGGTTGTTGCGACCATGGACGGCGTATTACGCCCTTGGCTCATCAAGATGGGGGCAGACCTTCCTATGGTGCTTATTTTAGTGGGAGTCATTGGAGGCATCTTGTCATTCGGGATGATAGGTCTATTTATTGGACCGGTTGTACTGGCCGTTTCATACAGCCTACTTAAAGCGTGGATGAACGAAGTTGCGCCACCAAGCGAAGATTTAGAAGCCACTGAAAAATTTCTTGAAGAAGAATTTTTAATGAAGAAATAAATTTAGTTTAATCCGGAAAAACATGTTTCATTTTGAACATGTTTTTCCATTTAGACATTCTCATTAATATTTAGAAACAATATTTAACACTCTACTGTTAGTTTTTATTTTAAATTATGTTAATATCCCTCCGTCGAATGAATAATCATTTTAGAACAATAAGTAATATTTTATTAAGAGTGTTCTGAGTGATTAACTTATTTAAACGGTTTAATATATTTCCGTTAATATCTCTTCGATAATGAATTAATAAGTTGCGTTATTTAATTTCCAACGTGACTTACTTAGCCGAATTGCTGTGTGTAGTCTTTGCCTGTCAGCCCATGATAGGCTTTTTTTTTGTCTTTACTCTCCCAGTACCTACTCCCATCTGCGTCACAGTCATGTCCAGACCTATATTAACAATATAATATTCTTATTACTCTCCATATACGTAATTACGCATAATTAGAGTGATGGGTTTAATGGAGTTAATGGTTTTTATTAATTCAATGGTATTATATTTAACATTGATAATGAATAAAGCGTGAGACTGTAGTTTTATTTTGCTGAAATTCTGAATAATATATTATGAATATTTACGTAAATTAAACTTATATTTTATTTAATACGGATGAGTTGGTGAAAGCGTTATATATATAAATAAAGGTCGGTAAATAGTTATTATTTACCGACCTTTTTATAATTACCCATCTAAAAATGAATAATTAACCTATTGATTTTCTGCGATTGTCACCCAAGTTTGCACAACAGTATCTGGATTCAAAGATAGGCTATCAATGCCTTCATCCACCAGCCATTGAGCGAAATCTTGATGGTCTGAAGGACCTTGCCCACAGATGCCAACATACTTGTTCTGACGCTTAGCCGCTTTGATTGCCATCGACAACATCGCTTTCACTGCATCATTACGTTCATCAAACAATTCAGATACAACACCAGAATCTCTATCAAGACCAAGCGTTAACTGAGTCATGTCATTTGAACCAATGGAGAAACCATCAAAATGCTCAAGGAATTGGTCTGCTAATAGTGCGTTGGATGGGATCTCACACATCATAATAAGCTTGAGACCATTTTCGCCGCGTTTCAAATCATGCTTAGCTAATTCAGCCACAACAGACTCAGCTTGTGCGACAGTACGAACGAATGGAATCATGACTTCAACGTTAGTCAGTCCCATCGTGTTACGGACACGTTTAACCGCTTCACATTCTAATGCAAAACAATCACTGAATTTTTCAGAGACATAACGCCCAGCACCGCGGAAGCCCAACATTGGGTTCTCTTCCTTCGGTTCATACTTATCGCCACCGATTAAATTCGCATATTCATTGGATTTAAAGTCAGATAAACGAACGATAACGCGTTTAGGCCAGAATGCCGCAGCCAGTGTTGAAATGCCTTCAGTTAGCTTGCTAACATAGAATTCCACTGGGTCATCATAGCCAGCCATCATATTACGGATTTCGGCTTGCAGCTCAGGAGTTTGCTCATCGAATTCGAGCAGCGCTCTTGGATGCACACCAATCATCCGGTTAATGATAAATTCAAGTCTTGCTAAGCCTACGCCTTCATTCGGTAAACAAGCAAAGTCAAATGCACGGTCAGGATTACCCACGTTCATCATGATTTTCACATTTAAACTTGGCATATCTTTAACTTGAGAGCTTTGAACTTCAAACTGTAGCTTTCCGTCATAGACAAAACCGGTATCCCCTTCAGCACAAGAAACCGTGACTTCTTGATTTTCTTTCAGAGTATCCGTTGCATCGCCACAACCGACAACTGCGGGAATGCCCAGTTCACGAGCGATAATTGCTGCGTGACAAGTACGTCCACCACGGTTTGTCACGATGGCGGCAGCTTTTTTCATGATCGGTTCCCAATCAGGGTCCGTCATGTCTGTCACTAACACATCTCCTGGTTGAATGCGATCCATTTCACTTAAGTTATGGATGACTTTCACCGTTCCTGCGCCAATACGATGACCGATAGCACGGCCTTCAACTAAAACCTGCCCTTGGTCTTTCAGTTGGTAGCGTTCCATAACCTGCTGGTTAGAACGAACGGTTTCAGGACGCGCTTGGACAATATACAGACGACCATTATGACCATCTTTTGCCCATTCGATATCCATTGGACGACCGTAATGTTTTTCAATCTGTAACGCTTGGCGAGCTAGCTCTTCCACTTCGAGGTCAGTTAAAGAGAAACGATTGCGTAGTGCTTCTGGCACATCTTCAATCTTCACTTGCTTACCGTGCTCTTTACTGTCCGCGTAAACCATCTGCAACTTCTTAGAGCCTAAAGTACGGCGTACAATTGCAGGCTTATTGTTTTTCAGCGTTGGTTTATGCACATAGAATTCATCTGGGTTTACCGCGCCCTGGACAACCATCTCGCCAAGACCATAAGCCGAGGTGATAAAGACGACTTGGTCAAAACCAGATTCAGTATCGATAGTAAACATAACACCGGAAGAAGCGAGGTCAGAACGCACCATTCTTTGTACCCCCGCAGACAGTGCAACGCCACGATGATCGTAACCTTGGTGTACACGATAAGAAATAGCACGGTCATTAAACAGCGACGCAAACACATGTTTAATAGCAACCAAAACCGCATCAATCCCTTGAACGTTAAGGAATGTCTCTTGCTGCCCAGCAAATGAGGCATCCGGCATATCTTCAGCGGTTGCTGATGAGCGAACAGCAAATGACGCTTCGGCTTCACCTTCAGAAAGCTGGAGGAATGCGTCACGAATATCCTTCTCTAATGCTGGCGTCAATGGTGTATCAATAACCCATTGACGGATCTGAGCACCGGCTACCGCCAGTTGGTTCACATCATCAATATCCGTTTCATCTAGCAGGTTGTAAATACGCTGATTTACACCGCTCTGCTCCAGAAAATCATTAAACGCCTGTGCGGTTGTCGCAAAACCGTTTGGTACGGATACACCAAGATCGGACAAGTTGGTAATCATTTCACCGAGAGAAGCATTTTTGCCTCCAACACGGTCAACATCATTCATCCCTAATTGGTTATACCAAAGTACATTACACGGAGTAAGGCCATTTGTGGACATTGAAAGCGATCCTTTTATAGCAATTTAGTGACAGACAACAAATCGTAAAAAATCTCGTTGGCGAATAATCGCCGCGGGAATAGACTAGCACAGACGTTATGGGAAGATGGACTGGTGAATCGTTCCATCAATTAATAAAAATTTTTTGTTCTAAAAATTGTTCAAAATTTGGCTATACTTCCCCCACAAATTATTTTTTGACGTTTATTCACTAACAATATTTTTCAAAACTCAGAAAAAACACGATAAAAAGAAGCTATTTATGAGCGAATTAAATTCTATGAGTAAAAGTGCCAGCCAAGTCCAGCGTACCGTTTTTTTCATCTCCGATGGCACCGCGATTACCGCTGAAACGTTAGGGCACGCTGTCTTATCTCAGTTCCCTTTATCCTTTATTTCTTACACGTTGCCGTTCGTCACCAATCAAGCCCGTGCCCTTGAAATTAAGCAAAAAATCGATGCCATCTACGTGGAAACGAACCTTCGTCCTTTAGTGTTCTATTCAATCATTTCGCCAGAAGTCAAAGAGATCATCACCCAAAGTGCAGGTTTTTGTCAGGATATTGTCCAAAGTCTTGTTGCCCCAATCCAACGAGAAGTGGGATTAGAGCCTGAGCCTAAATTGAATCGTACTCATGGATTATCCATGCAAAATATGAATCAATATGACGCTCGCATTGCCGCCATTGAATATACTCTCGCACATGATGATGGAATTTCACTGCGCAACCTTGAGCAAGCCCAAGTGATCTTAATTGGTGTATCACGCTGTGGGAAAACACCCACCAGCTTATACTTAGCGATGCAGTTTGGTATTCAAGCCGCTAACTATCCCTTCACGGCTGATGATATGGACAATTTACAATTACCCGCAGCATTGCGTCCATATACTCACAAATTATTTGGATTAACCATCAGCCCTGAACGACTCGCGGCTATTCGTGAAGAACGACGAGAAAACAGCCGTTATGCGTCACTCCGCCAATGTCGTATTGAAATTGCAGAAGTAGAAGCTCTATTTAGACAAAATAAAATCAATTACTTAAATACGACGAACTATTCCGTTGAAGAAATTTCAGCCAAAGTGATCGATACGATGGGATTACAGCGCCGTATTTTTTAATAAAATTAATTATAAAAAATTATTCATTCACCCTAGTTGATGGTTTGAATTTGAGCCACTTTCGTTTATTGTGACATTAGTCACTAATACGGCAGGACAAAATGGTTCAGCCGAGTACCAGTTTTGAGAAACGAAATGCAAAAAACAGATGAGTTACGCACTCAGCGAGTGGACAGTTTAATTACGCCACAAGCGCTCGCTGAGGAATTTCCTATATCCCAAGCAATTGCCGAAAACGTGACAGCGTCACGTAAAAGAATTGAAAAGATCTTATCCGGTGAAGACCCTCGTTTATTGGTCATCGTAGGTCCGTGCTCTATTCATGATATTGATGCTGCTATTGAATATGCGAATAAGCTCAATGTGCTACGCCAAAAATATCAAGATCGCTTAGAAATTGTCATGCGCACCTATTTTGAAAAGCCTCGCACCGTTGTAGGTTGGAAAGGTTTAATCTCTGATCCACACCTCGATAATTCATGCCAAGTGAATACAGGGATTCGATTAGCCCGTAAGCTTTTGATTGAAGTTAACCAATTAGGGTTAGCAACCGCCACTGAATTTTTGGATATGGTGACCGGACAATACATTGCTGACTTGATTAGCTGGGGTGCTATCGGCGCAAGAACAACAGAAAGCCAAATTCACCGCGAAATGGCGTCTGCACTCTCCTGCCCTGTAGGCTTTAAAAATGGAACTGATGGCAATATTAATATTGCAATTGATGCCATCCGTGCCGCTAAAGCACAACATATGTTTTTATCTCCAGATAAAAACGGGCAAATGACTATCTACCAAACTCGCGGTAACCCTCATGGGCATATCATTATGCGCGGTGGTAAAAAACCTAACTACGAAGCGCAATACATTTCACAAGCCTGTGAAAAGTTAAATGAGTTCGGTTTGGCTGAGCATTTAGTCGTCGACTTTAGCCATGGGAATTGCCAAAAGATCCATCGCCGTCAATTAGATGTCGCGCAAGACATCGCACAACAAATAAAGCAAGGCTCCAAAGCAATTAGCGGTGTCATGGCTGAAAGCTTCTTAAAAGAAGGTAATCAAAAGATTTGTGCAGATCAGCCTTTAGTCTATGGTCAGTCAATTACCGACCCATGTTTGGGTTGGGAAGATACAGAACAATTGATTGAAATTCTGGCTGACGCCGTTAATTCCCGTTTTAAGTAACTCGTCATTGAATTGCTCCCTCAGTGCTTTAGATGCCTTTTTAATCTAAAGCACGCTTCTCTATCTCCCCCTCAAATACATCTCAGTAAACCAATTTCACCATCAATATAATTATCTGACTATTTACTATTTTTCATTATTATTATCCAGAAAACACTTGATACCATCACTTTATTAACGATAATGATTATCGTTTTAATTATGAACTACCCATAAATAGTTTTCTTATTTAGGCAACTAGCACTCTATTAACCAGGAAAGGATTTCCGATGGCGTTTATCATGACATGCGCATCAAGACAAGATGCTCCTCGCACCAAGATATTTTCTTTATCAACATTAACAGTTGCTCTTGCAATGACCGGTTTTAGTACAACAAGCCTAGCAACCAAGGATGTAATCTACGTCACAACCCCTCCACTAAATAGCGAAAAATTTGCTGTTGCAGAACAATTTGAAGTGATTGACGCAACTGCACCTGAACAACAAACTGCGTCATCTGCCCTTGATTTATTAAAAGGACAAGCGGGTATTTTTGTGACTGGGGCGGGTAGTACCTATGGACAATCCGTACAAATGGTGGCATACAGATTAATAAGCTAGCATATTCATGTTATAGCGTGGAAATACAGACAATTACCGCAAGCTGATTTAGAACTGTTGGAGAGTTCGAGTTCATTTGCGGTAATTTTTTGCCCCAAATCTGCCCCATTAAACAAATACCATCATCCTCACGTCACAATTTCGGCACAGTTTGTCACAGTGATTTTTCCTACGTGCTATGCTCATTCCAAACCCATCACCTACTAACTAACAATGAGAAATAAAAATCTCGGAACCATCATCAAACAAAAACGCATCGAAAAAAATATCTCAACATCGGAAATCGTTAAAAACTTAGCAATCCCCGAAGCTGAGTATATTCGAGTCGAAAGTGGTAATGCGTCTATCTATGTAGATGATTTGATGATTATTACTGAAATACTCGGTGTTGATATGCGCGAATTGTTGGAAGTATATAAGCGTAATTAGAGCACTATAGCAAAGCATCATCCTCGCAGATATCTTGCTTTTCACTCTCCGCTTCCTCTTGCGCAGCTTTTTCAGCCTCTTCTTTCGCTACCCGTTCAGCTTCAATTTTCGCTAATCGCTCTGATTCTGCTAGCTTCTGATTGTAGATAGAGTTAGGTGGCATTTCGACCCGCATATCTATCCAGCGGGATTCTGGAACATCACACGGCTCATAGTTTTCAAAGTAAACAGGCGCACCCTCTTCAGCAAAGTACTTTATGCGCTTGTTCTGGAAACGCTCTGGCATCTCTGCGTTCTGCTGATGGAAAACAAACACTTCAATATCGCCATCTGGTCTCACCTCATAATCAATGAGAACCATGTTTTTACCGTTATGGTCTTGAGGAATGACAAAGCCGTTATTGACACCCCATGCGCCATCAGCATTGAAACCGATAACACCTTTAATGAGATAATGACCTACACCAAGGTGTTCCATTTCAACACCTTCAGACTCATCATTAAGCTCAACATGGTCTGCGAATACTTTAATGACTGGAGAAGCAGCCTTTAAGTTTCCGTTTGCATCTTTAGTGGTATTTGCCGTGCCATATAAAATGTTTTTATTGTTATATTGCCCCTCAACACCACCTCCAACAACAACGTTTCCAGAACCAGGATGAACACAAAAGGAAGCCCACGCAT